>JBNKVS010000100.1:0-397258 GCA_050299315.1 Polyangiaceae bacterium | reverse complement strand
GATGAGTCGTGTCTTTTCGCCCAGCGGCCCGCCAGCGCGTGCGGGGCAGACAGCCAGTCTGCCTGCGCGCGCCCGGCGGGCATCTGGACTGAAAATCCACTTCCTTCTCGCACCCTCGGGGCCAGGTCGTGAGAAATCCGGGCTAGTTCCCATCCACGAAAGGGGATGGGAACCAAGGTAGAGAAAGGCTGCGACCGAAGAGTGCCGCAAAAAGCGCGAGCCCGAGACCCTCACCTCTTGGGGGCTCGGGCTCGCAGCGACATTTCTCGCCGGGAACGAGCTATGGTGCGGACGTGACGGCGCCCGAGACCCACATTCGCGTACGACACGTGAGCAAGAGCTTCGGCAGCACGAGGGTTCTCGAAGACATCAATCTCGAGTTCGTCCGCGGCGAGATCACCGTCATCATCGGTGGCTCGGGCACCGGCAAGACCACTCTCCTGCGCCTGCTCATCGGCCTCGAGAAGCCCTCCAGCGGCGAAATCCTCGTCGATGGCGAAGACATCGCGCCGCTGGGCGAGCGAGAGCTGAACCGCGTGCGCCGGAAGTTCGGCATGGTGTTTCAGTACGCGGCGCTGCTCGATTCGATGACCGTGTTCGAGAACATCGCGTTCCCGCTGCGCGAGCACACCAAGCTGAGCGAGCAAGAGTTGCGCCGGCGAGTGGGAGAAAAGCTTTCGGATCTGGGGCTCGCCGGGATCGAGGACCGCTTTCCGAGCCAGCTCTCGGGCGGCATGCGCAAGCGCGTCGGCCTGGCGCGCGCGCTGATGCTGGAACCGGAGATCCTGGTCTACGACGAGCCCACCAGCGGGCTCGACCCGTTCACCACGGAGCTCGTCGACGATCTGATCCGAACCACCCGAGATCGGCACGGCGTCACGAGCATCGTGATTTCCCACGACATGGCCAGCGCCCTGCGAATTGCCGACCGCATCTGCCTGCTCGGCGAGGGCCGCGTGATGGCGACGGGAACGCCCGCCGAGCTGGTGGAGGGCAAGAGCGAGCTGGCCCTGCGCTTCATTTCCGCCAGCGGCGTCGACGTGCGTGCCGTGCACGAGCGCAACGCGAGCCGGTGAGCTGAGACTCCCTCCCCCCCGCAGGCCGTCTTGCGCTTGGCCCCAGTGAGCCCCAACGGCGGCGCTCCGTCGCCACGCCGGCGGGTCCGACGGAGCTCTTCTCATCGTTCGATCAGTCTACCGGCCGGCTCCGGGAGGGAGCCGCATCTGTCGATATCCGCGCCGCGTTGGCCTGCCCGCTCGCGGAGGGGCGGCGCTACCTCCCCCCGCTACCTCTCAGCGCGCCGCCAGCGCATTGCGTGGCGGCGTCCCGCAGGAGCACGAAGCGGTAGCCCGCCTCGCGCAGCGTGGAGGTGAATGCGCGCAGGGCACCCAGCTTGCGCTCCTTCGGAATGCGCAGGTCCTTCTGACGCGCGGCGAGCGCGGTCAGGCCGTCGCGAGCGTCGAGCAGATCCACGCCGTGTAGCTCCAGGTTGACCAGGGGCTGCCCGACGACGCCCGCCGCGAGGCGCGCCGCCATCCGCGGACCCAGCATCGAGAGCGTGGTGCCGATGATGGGTAGCCGCAGCGTCGACGTGACCTGGATCGGGAGCTCGACGAGGCCGCCCCCGCGCCGCCAGTAGGGCCTCCCGACTCGGTACGGGCGCGTCGGGGCGCCCAGCACCCAGGGCCGATCCACGACGGAGGCAGAATGGCCCCCCCGCAACCGGATCAACCCGAGCGCTGCCAGCTTGGCGAAATAGTACGTCGGACAGGGAAAGACGGAGGAACCGTAGAGCATCTCGCATTCGGCGAGAGCCCGGTACACGGCGTCCGTCACGACGTAGCCGGGGGCGCGAAAACCCGTCGGCCTGACACCGACGCGCCGCTCGAGCAGCTCATTGCACTGCGCGATCTCCCGCTTCAGCTCGGGATAGGGCAGGCGGGAAAAATCGTAGCGATGGCTGAGCGTGTGGTTGGCGATCTCGTGACCCTCGCGGGCCATCTGGGCCAGGTGCGCGGCGTTTTCATCGTCGGCCACGTCGCTGCCGACGGCGAACAGCGTCAGCGGCAGGGCCTCGCCGCGCGCGAACGCGCCGAAGCGCGGAAGCGCGACCTCATAGACGGCCCGCAGGGATTCGGTGGCCGGCGGGCGCTCCGCGTGAATCGAGAAGTAGTGGTGGATCTCGTCGAGATCGACCGATAGCGCGCAGAGCCGGCTCATCGCCGAACGCCCGAGCCCCTGGCCGTCGCCCAGCCGTGGGCGGGCGCGGGGCCGCCGGAAGCGCCCCGCACCCGGAGCCCTCAGGCCTGCTCGGCCATGCGACGGGCCTCGTCGGCGAAATCTTCGCCGCTCGGGGCCTCGATGCCTTCGCCGCGCTCGTAGCGGACGAAGCCGGTGATCTTCAGCGCCGATCCGATTTCCTTCTCGACCGCTGCGCGCACCTTGTCCACCGTCTTGTCCCCGTCGAGCACGCTCGGCTGATCGACGAGGCAGATCTCCTTGAGCCACTTGGCGATCTTGCCTTCGATGATCTTGGGCCGCACCTTCTCGGGCTTGCCCTCCTCCTCCAGCTGCGCGTCGAAGAGCTTGCGCTGCTGCGCCTTGGCGCTCTCCGGCACCCCGGAGGCGTCGACGAACTGGGGCGACATGGCGGCGACCTGCATCGCGGTGTCCTCCAAGAAGCCCTTCAGCACGTCGCTCTGGGCAGCGGCCGTTTCCACCGCCAGGACGACGCCAATCTTGCCACCCATGTGTACGTAGGAGTGGACTCGCCCAGAGCCGACGGCCACGCGATCCCAACGCCGAATGGTGACGTTTTCGCCGAGGCGCCCGACCAGCGCCTTGCGCTGATCCTCCAGCGAGCCCTCGCCCCGGGGCGAAGGCAGAGCGCCGATATCGGCGCCGGCATCGGCCTGGGAGGCGACCGCCACCACGTCGTCGACGAACTTCAAGAAGTCCTCGTTGCGGGCCGCGAAATCGGTCTGGATGTTGACCTCCACGATGACGCCGCTCTGGCCATTCTCCGCCACGCGAGCGGCCACGATTCCCTCGGTGGCCACGGCCCCGGCGCGCTTCGCGCTCTTGGCGAGCCCCTTCTTGAGGATGATCTGCACGGCGGCTTCCATGTCGCCCTCGGCTTCCTTGAGAGCGCCGCGACAGTCGTTCAAACCAGCCTGGGTGCGATCGCGCAGCTCCTTGACCTGAGCCATGCTTACCTGAGTCATTACTTTGCCTTCCGTAGTCTTGTGGGCGAGTCCGTTCGGGGCTTCGACAGCGCCCGAATCACTGCGAGGGGCGGGGCCCGAAAGAGCACCGCCCCGGGCCCCTAGCGGCGATACACCACCGAGGTGTCGGGGCCGCCGTTGCGCCCTCCCCCGTCACGGCCTTGCGGCTGATCCCGACGGCGCGACGCGCCGAACAGGCATGCGTCCGCCAGCGCGCCCGTCAACAGGCGAATCGATCGAATCGCATCGTCGTTGCCGGGGATCGGATAATCGATGCAGCTCGGATCGCAGTTGGAATCCGTGATCGCCACGAGTGGAACACGCAGCTTGCGCGCCTCGGCGACCGCAATGGTCTCCTGCGCCGGGTCGACGATGAAGATGGCCGAGGGCAGAGAGCCCATGCCCTTGACGCCCCCGATGTACTTTTCGAAGCGAGTGCGCTCCTTCTCGAGCTGCGACACTTCTTTCTTCGAGATGTTCTGATAGGTGCCGTCTTCGGCCATGCGCTCCAGCGTGCGCAGGCGCTCGAGGCCGCCCTTGATGGTGCGGAAGTTGGTCAGCGTTCCACCCAGCCAGCGATTGACCACGTAATATTGCCCCGCTCGGATCGCTTCTTCGCGCACGATATCCTGCGCCTGGCGCTTCGTGCCCACGAACATCACGTGACCTCCCCGCGCGATCGTATCGGCGAGAAAGTTGAACGCACGCCGAAACAGCTGCACGGTCTGATCGAGATCGATGATGTGCGTTCCGTTGCGCGAGCCGTACAGGAAGGGCCGCATCTTCGGGTTCCAGCGGCGCGTTTGGTGGCCGAAATGCACGCCGGCTTCGAACATCTCCCGGACGCCGAGGGGGCGGGTGGGATCGCGAAGCTCGGCCATGGCGGCCTGGGTGGTGTCTGCCTGGGCCGCAGGGGCCTGTTCTACTACGTCGGTCATGCGCTCTCCTTTCGGTTGATTCTTCCGCCACACCGCGGGGCAAGCTCTGACCCGTGGGGCAGAGCACCGAACCCAGCGTTTGCGCTCGTGAGGCGTGCGTTTTCGAGGTGCGGTTGCTTACGCCAGGATCGGCCCCCGGACAAGAGCCCGGCGGGGCGAAATCCACCCCCATTTCCCCCTTTGGCCGTTCAGCCAACTGAGCGCCGCGAGCGGGAGCCAGCGCGATTCGCCCGCCGCCGGACGTGCCCCTCCCCCGCGGCGTCGAGCGGTCGGGGGGTCGCGCGGCCGCACGCGCCGCGACGTCGCGGCAGCGGGCGGCTTTTTCGGCCTCGCCGCGACGTAGTGTCTCGCCAGGCCGGCAACTCCTGCAGTATGAGCCCCGCCATGGCTCTACCCCGAAGCGAAGTCGAGCACGTTGCGAAGCTGGCCAACCTCGAGCTGCGGCCGGACGAGGTCGAGAGCCTGGCGGTCCAGCTGGGGGCCATCGTCGACTACGTGCAGCAGCTCGGCGAGGTGGATACCGAGGGCGTCGAGCCGACCACGTTCATGACGGTTTCCACGATGCCGCTGGCCGAGGATCGCCCGCGGGAGGGGCTCTCCCAACGAGCGGTCATCGCGGCAGCGCCCCAGAGCCGCGACGGGGCTTTCGCCGTTCCCACCTTCGTGGACGAGGGCTGAGCGAATGGCAGCCACCCCGCCCAACCCGCTTTCACTGCACCTCACCGAGCTCGCCGAAGCGGTTCGAAACGGAACGCTTTCCGCCGAGCACGTCGCCCTCGAAAGCCTGCAGCGAGCGCGTGATACGGCTCGCTACGGCGCCTTCCTCCACCTGGCGGAAGAGGCCGCCGTCGCCGCGGCCCGGCGCCTCGACGAGCGCCGAGCCAGCGGCGAATCGCTAGGTCCTTTGGCCGGAGTCCCGATCGGCCTGAAGGATTTGCTCTGCACCGTCGACGCGCCCACCACGGGCGCCTCGAGAATCCTCACGCGCGACGGCAGCAGCGCCTCCGAAGGTTGGCGGCCTCCCTACGACGCGACCGTCGTCGAGCGGTTGCGGCGCGCCGACGCCGTGTTGATCGGCAAGCTGAACCTGGACGAGTTCGCGATGGGATCGTCGTGCGAAAACAGCGCGTTCGGGCCGTGCCTCAACCCCTGGGACCCGGAGCGCATCGCCGGGGGCTCGAGCGGCGGGAGCGCCGCCGCCGTCGCCTGTCGTGCGGTGATCGGCTCGTTGGGGACCGACACGGGAGGCTCGATCCGCCTGCCCGCCGCCCTGTGTGGCGTGGTCGGCGTAAAACCGAGCTACGGGCGCGTCTCGCGCTTCGGCGCCCTGGCTTTCGCCTCCAGCCTCGATCAGATAGGCCCGTTGGCGACGGACGTGCGGGGAGCCGCCCGTCTGCTCGAGGTCATCGCCGGACCCGACGATCGCGACTCGACCTGCACGACAGAGCCCGTCGGCGCCTACGAGCGAGCCTGCGATCGGGGCGTGCGCGACCTGGTCGTGGGAATCCCCAAAGAATTTTTCGGCGCCGGGCTCGATCCCGAAGTCGGGGCCGCCACCGAAGCGGCCATTCGGCGCTTCGAGCAGCTCGGGGCCAAGCTCGAACCCGTGGAGCTGCCCCACACCAAGTACGGCGTCAGCACCTACTACCTGCTCGCCACGGCCGAAGCCTCGAGCAACCTCTCGCGCTACGATGGGGTTCGCTTCGGGCTGCGCCGCGACCCCGACCGAGCCGACATCCACGAGATGTACGCCGCCACGCGCGGCGCCGGCTTCGGGCCCGAGGTCAAGCGCCGCATCATGCTGGGCACGTATGCGCTGAGCGCCGGCTACTACGACGCGTATTACGCGAAAGCGCAGAAGGTCCGCACGCTCGTCCGCCGCGATTTCGCGCGGGCCTTCGAGCGGGTCGATCTGCTGGCGGGGCCCATCGCGACGGGGCCGGCGTTCAGGCTCGGGGAAAGACTGAACGACCCGCTCGCGATGTACCTGAGCGACGTGCTGACGCTGCCGGCGAGCCTGGCGGGCGTCGCGGGCCTTTCTCTTCCCATCGGCACCACCCGGGCGCGCCCCGAGCAGCCAGCGCTTCCGTTGGGCCTGCAGCTGATGGCCGACGTGGGCCAGGAAGAAACGCTATTTGCGGCGGCGGCCGCCTGGGAGCGAGCGAATCCTTCCGCGCTCCCCCCCTGCCCCGGCTCGGCCGTGAGCCGGCAGTCGCCCCCGGTCGAGTGACGCGCCGCGATCCCTGCCGAGGTCCGCACGGCGTGCTCGTCGTGGACAAACCCGAGGGGCCGACGAGCCACGACATCGTCGCGCAAGCCCGGCGACGATTCTCCACGCGACGCGTGGGACACGCCGGCACCCTCGACCCCATGGCGACGGGCGTGCTCGTGTTGCTCTTCGGGGAGGCGACGAAGCTCTCCGCCCACCTGAGCGCCGAGCTCAAGAGCTATCGGGCACGGGTGAGCCTGGGCGTGGCGACGGACAGCCACGACGCCCAGGGGGCGACCACGCAGCAGAGGCCGCTCGAGCCGGACGAGCTGACGGAGGCTCGCCTGCGGCAGGCCCTGGCCGAAGAGGCTGCACGGCGCGAGCAAGTGCCTCCCAGCGTCAGCGCGATCAAGGTCGGCGGCCGCCGCGCGCACGCGCTGCAGCGGGCGGGGCAGGCCCCGCAGCTGGCGCCCCGCGCCGTGTGCGTGCACCGGTTGCGGCTCGAGAGCTTCCAGGGCGCGAGCGTGGAGCTGTCGATGACCGTCTCCAAGGGGTACTACGTGCGGTCCCTCGCGCGCGATTTGGGGGAGCGGCTCGCGATCCCCGCTCACCTGTCGGCGCTGCGGCGGAGCCGCAGCGGAGGGCTGGATCTCGCGCAGGCTGCGCCGTGGCCGCCCCCCGAGGATACGCGGCCGATCGCCCTGGCGAGCGCGATTCGACGCCTACTGCCCTGCGCCTCACTGACGGCCGAGGGCGTGGACAGAGCCCGCAAGGGACAGAGCCTGGAATTGCGACACTTTGCCTCCTGGCCGGCTGACGCAGGCGAAGGGCAAGTCACCGCGTGGCTGGCCGAGGCGGGCTACCCCGTCGCGCTCGGCTGCGCGTCGCAGGGCTCCTTTCGGCTGCATCGCGGCTTTCTGGAATGCTTGGCGGAACAGGATATCTGATTAAGTTTGGTACGTTTCACTCGCAGGCCGGCGGATCTACCCGTCCTCGAGCGGCTCGCGGGCTTGCGCCACCCGACGTTGGCCCGTACTCTTTTCTTGAAGCCGTCGTTGCGTAGCGTAAACCGGTACACGCATTGGACCCTCCAGAACAGTTCACGCAGCTAGCCATCCGCACCCTGCCGGCGCTGGCTGCCTCTCTCTACTCGGCGGCGGGGGCGGTGTTCGGCTCGATCCCGCACACTCGCCAAGTCGCCTTGCTGGATTCCCTGCAGGGGCACCACCGGGCGGCGCTGCAGCGCTACGTCGACCATGGCGACGCCATCGAAGCCCGGTGGCTGTTGTTGCGGGTGCTGGGGGTCAGCGCCAGCACCATGCTGCTCGAGCCGATTGCCCCCGAGCCCCGCTGGGCGTGGACGATCGGTCTCTTGCTGATCGCCTACGCGATTCCCAGCCAGGTGATGAGCGCGCTGTCGCGCGCGCGCGCCGAGCGGGCGGCGCTCGGCTTGCTCACGTTTCTGCGCCCCCTGGAACTGGTCGCGGCCCCGCTGGCCGCGCCTCTGTCGCTGATCGGGCGGTTGGCGAGCCGCGGCGCGGGCCCGCGCATGCACGACCCGAACACCACGCTGACGGAAACGGAAGTGGAGCTGTTGGTCAACGAGGGCGAGATGAGTGGGGCACTGCACCACGATCAGTCCGAGATGATCCGCAACGTGCTCGATTTCGGGGACCTTCAGGCCGGCGACGTGATGCTGCCGCGGATGCAGGTGGCCGCCATCTCCGTCGATACGGAGCCCGCCGAGGTGCTGCGGCTCGCCCAGGAGAAGGGCTACTCCCGCTACCCCGTGTATCGCGATCGGATCGACAACGTCGTCGGCTTCCTGCACATCAAGGATTTGGTGACGCACGCAGCCAAGGGCGGCGCCGAGCCGGCCCGAATCGTCGATTTGATGCGCACGCCGGTCGTCTACGTTCCCGAGACGCAGTCGGCTTCGAGCGTGCTCAAGGACATGCGCTCGGGCCACAAGCACCACATCGCGATCGTGATCGACGAGTTCGGTGGCATGGCGGGCATCATCACGCTCGAGGACATCATCGAGAAGATCGTCGGCGACATCCGAGACGAGCACGACGACCCGGAAAAGGCCTCGTCCCTCGTCGACCTGGAAGACGGCCGGGTGCTCGCAGACGCGCGCGTGACGGTGGGCGAGTTGAGCCGCCACCTCGGCGTCGACCTGCCCGAGGACGGAGACTACTACTCGCTCGGCGGGTTCATCGTCGAAGCGATGGGCAAGGTCCCCGCCCCGGGGGCGGTCCTGAAGCGCTTCGGTTTCGAGTTCATCGTGCGCGAAGCGGACGAGCGGCACATCGCGCAGGTGGAAGTGAAACCGTGCGCGGATGGCGACTCCGACCGCTGCCCCTCGGTGCGCGCCTCGACTCGCCCGACGCGCCCTCGACCTGCCGCCTGAGGCGCGCGCGGGTTCGCCGTTGGGCGCCCGCCTCCCCCGTCGGCGGCCTGGAGGCGGCGGAAGCGGCGCTTGCTTGCCGCTCGGAGGATCGCGGTAGGGACGGTCCTTCGCTCTAGCCCGGATTTCTCCCGACCGCAGGACCGAGGGTGCGAGGGGGAAGTGGACTTTCAGTCCAGATGCCAGTCGGGCGCGCGCGGGCAGACTTGCCGGCCGCCGAGCACGACCGGAGGGCAGCGCTGGGCGAAAAAACACGACTCATCCAGGCGCAGGAAGCGCCGCCTGCACTCGAAGAGCGCGACCGCCCCTGCCGACTCGCCGCGACTGCGGCAGGCCGTGAAAACGACCGACCTCTCGGGTGCGACAATTCGCCGCTTCTCCAATCGCCCGTCCGTCATTATCCCCCGTTTGGTACGGGCCGCCGCGCGCACGCGGTTCGCAGCGCTCGTGTGACACGGATCCTGGTCCCTTCCGCCCAGAGCGCCTGCAACCTGGCCGCGTCGGCTCGCCACAAACGGTCTCGTGAAGTTTCTCACCACAGTCTTGCGTTGGGACACCGGATGCCTCGCTCTGGCCGCGCTCGCGTGCTCGTCCGGCACGGAGCGAGTGATCGAGGCGGACCCAGGCCGAGCCGGCAGCGCAGGCGGCGGGGCGGCGACGAGCGCCGCGGCCCGGCCAGGGCAAGGAGGCGGGCGCGCCGAGCGCACCAGCGCCGATGGCTCGCCCGGGGGAGGCTCGCCAGGCGAACCGATCGAGGAAAGCGGCGAGGCGACCCTCGAAGCAACCCTGCGCTTCGCGGCGCGCGTCGGCGAGGAGCCCTTTGCCTGCGGGCGAACCTACTCGGGCCAGGGAGCGGCGGGCAGCGCGGTGCAACCGCGAGACCTTCGCTTCTTCGTGCAAGAGGTGCGGCTGATCGCCGGGGACGGCGAGGAAGTGCCGCTGTCGTTCGACGAGCGGCTGCCCTGGCAGGCCGAAGGCGTGGCCCTGCTGGATTTCGAGGACGGCAGCGGGCTGTGCGCCGCTGGAAACGCCGCGCAAAATGGCGAGATCACGGGCCGTGTGCCACCCGGAGACTACACCGGGCTCGTCCTGGTGGTGGGGGTCGACGAATCCTCGAACCACCTGGACCCCGCGACGGCGAGAGGCCCCCTGCAGGCCGGCAGCATGAGCTGGGGCTGGCTGCTGGGGTACAAGTTCTTCGTCGCCGAGCTGGGTGAGGTAGTCGCCGCCGGGGACGCGGACGGGATCGGACCGTCGCCCGCCGGGTCCGACGCAGGCTCCGATGCGGGCCCCCCGTCGAGCGACGCCGGCGCGCCAGCAACGCCTGCTTTGGGCATCGGGCTGCTCCACCTCGGCAGTACCTCCTGCGTGGGCAGCCCCGCCGCGGGCGACATCACCTGCGCCCGGCCCAACCGAAGCGAGGTTCGCTTCGAGTCGTTCGACCTGGCGACGCAGACGGTCGTCGTCGACGTGGGGGCCCTCTTCGGCGAAACGGATCTCGGCGGAGACGCGCAGTGCCATTCGAGCGGCGCGGCTTGTCCTCCGCTGTTCGAAGCGTTCGGGCTCGACTTCGACACAGGCCGCGGTGCGGCAGGGCAAAGGGTCTTCCGTGCCGAGTGAGAGCTGCGGGCGGCGCGCGCGGAGCGCGTGTCATCTCGTCTCGTTGACCGCCCCGCTCTGGGCAACGCTCGCGTGTGGCGGGGGCTCGACCACCGAGCTCGAGGCCGATCGGGGCGCGCGGCCCCGCCCGGCCTCGACCGCGGATGCCGAGCCGGCGACGGAGCTCGATCGATACCGAGAGCGCTGGAACCGCGAGCCCCCGGCCGACCCCGACGCGGCGCCGACCGGAGCCGAGCAAGCCCCCGCCGCGAGCACCCCTCCGGCAGAAGCTGACCAACCCAACGAAGACGACCGCGCTGCCGACACGACACCCTCCTTCGACTGGGACCTTCCCGCCGGGTTTCCTCGACCCCGAATTCCGCCGGGCAACGCGATCACCGCCGAAAAGGTCGAGCTAGGCCGCCACCTGTTCTACGACGAGCGCCTCTCCGAGAACGAAACCCAGAGCTGCGCCAGCTGCCACGAGCAACGCCTCGCCTTCACGGACGGGCGCACCACCTCCGAAGGCTCGACGGGGCACCTCACCCCCCGCAACTCCATGTCACTCGCGAACGTGGCGTACGCCGCGACGCTGACCTGGAGCAATCCGCTGCAGGTCGAGCTCGAGCGTCAAGCCGCAGTGCCGATCTTCGGAGACAACCCCATCGAGCTCGGGCAACGGTCGCAGGCCGAGCTGGAAGAACGGCTGCGCGGGATTGCCGAGTACCAGCCGCTATTTTCCGCTGCGTTCCCGGAAGAAGCACGGCCGATCCGCTACGAAAACGTCGCCAAGGCGCTGGCCTGCTTCCAGCGCACCCTCATCTCCGGCCGTTCACCGTTCGATCGGTGGCTGCTGGAAGGCGACGAGAGCGCCATCAGTGATTCGGCCAAGCGGGGCTTCGAGCTCTTCAACACCGAGCGCTTCGAGTGCTTTCACTGCCACGTGGGCTTCAACCTCTCGGACCACGTGAGCTACGAGGATCAGCTGTTTCCCGCCGCGCCCTTCCACAACACGGGGCTGTACAACATCGGCGGGCTGGGGCGCTACCCGGAGCCGAACACGGGAATTTTCGACGTCACGGGCAACGCCGCCGACATGGGGCACTTCAAGGCGCCCACTCTGCGCAACGTGGCGGTCACCGCGCCCTACATGCACGACGGGAGCATCGCGACGCTCTCCGGAGTTCTCGATCACTACGCCGCCGGCGGGCGCACGATCGAAGAAGGACCCAACGCGGGCGCGGGCAGCCGCAGCCGGCTCAAGAGCAACCTGATCCGAGGCTTCGAGGCCACCGAGCAGGAGCGCGCCGACGTGATCGCCTTCCTGGAGAGCCTCACGGATCGAGCATTTCTCGAAGACCCTCGCTTCGCCGACCCCTGGCTCGAGTGAGCCCCAGAAAACCGTCCCCCCGAAAGACCATCGATGAAACACACCGCAAGGCTCGGGACGCGTGCGCGCGCCGCCCGCCGCTCTACGCAGGCCCTTCATCTGCTGTGCACCGCGCTGCCTGCCGCGCTACCGGCCGTGGTCGCGAGCGGCTGCTCGAGCTCCGACACCACGGAACTTCGGCTCGCATTGCCCCCTGCTCCCCAAGAGCAGTCCGGACGAGTCGCTCTGGCGATCACGAGCGGAGGCGCGGAAGTGGACCGAGTCGATTACGCCGTCGTCGACGCCGCCGGGAAGAGCGTGGTGGATGGCCACGTCGACCTGGGCGACGATAGCTCGACCATATCCCTTTTTCTCGACCTCCCCGCGGCCGGCGGCTACGTGATCTCGATGAGCGCCGAGGCGGGCGATCGTTCTTGCTCGGCAGAGCAAGCCTTCGACGTGAGCGCCGGGGCGACCACGGAGGTGGAGCTCGAGCTGGAATGCCCCGGGGGCTCCGCAGCAGGCGTCGGCAGCGCGCGAGTGACGGCGACCCTGGGTCCCGTGGCCTCCTGCCCCAATCTCGAGATCGTCTCGGGCCCCCTGCAGGCCAGCGTCGGCAATTCGATCGCGCTGCAGATTTCGGCGGGCCACGAGCACGCAGTGCGCTGGAGCGCCAGCTCGGGCAGCATCGACGATCCCGACGCCGCAGAGGCCCTGTTCACGTGCACCGAGCCGGGGCCCGTGACGCTCACGCTCACCTCGACGGGCGAGGGCTGCGACCAGTCCCGCAGCGTCGAGGTGACCTGCGTCGAAACCAGCGACACTGCCGACGCCTGCGAAGGGCTCGGGAGCACCTGCCACCCCGTCGACCCGGGCGACGGCCCGTTGCACGAGTGCCACGAAGTCGGCCATTCGGGGGACCAGGCGCAGTGCGCCGAGCAGCGCGCGGAGTGCATCCAAGGCTGCGGCGAAGCGCTCTGCCAGATGCTCGGGTCACTCTGCCACGAGGTCGACCCCGGCAGCGGGCCGCTGCACGAGTGTCACGAGCTGGGACACGCGGGAGACGCTCAGGCCTGCTTCGAGGGCGGCCGCGAGTGCTACGATTTGTGCACGGCGGCTCACGAGGCCAGGGCCGTCCCCGTCACCTTGACCTTCGCGGCGAAGGTAGGCGAAGAGGACTTCGCCTGCGGTCAGAGCTACGAAGGCGTCGGCTCTCCGCCGGCCACCGTGCAGCCCCAGGATTTTCGGTTCTTCATCCACGACGTGCGCCTCGTCACGACGGCGGGGGAGGAGGTCCCCCTGGCGCTCGACGAGCGCACGCCCTGGCAAACTACCGACGTAGCTCTACTGGACTTCGAGACCCCTGCGGGGCTCTGCTTCAACGGCGACGCCGCCACCAACGCCGTAGTGACGGGCACCGTGCCACCGGGCGAGTACACGGGCGTCGCCTTCAAGAGCGGCGTGCCCGAATCGCTCAACCACGCGGACCCCGCCACGCTCCCGGCGCCGCTACAGGCTGGCGGCATGACGTGGGGCTGGCTGCTGGGCTTTCGGTTCATGCGAGCCGAGCTGGCGGGCCCGAGCCAGGACGCGGGAGCCGGCCTGGGCCTACTCCACGCGGGCAGTTCCGCCTGCACGGGCAGCCCGCAGGACGGCACCGTCACCTGCGCGAACCCCAACCGCAGCGAGGTCCGCCTGAGCGGTTTCGACACCGAGCAAAGCGTCATCGTCGCCGACATCGGGGCGCTGTTCTCCGGCACCGATCTGACCACCGCCAGCCCGTGCCACTCCTCGGGGGAGGCCTGCGCGCCGATGTTCGAGCGGCTCGGCGTCGACCTCGAGAGCGGGCAACCCCTCGAGACCCAGAGCGTGTTCCGACTGGAGTAGCCGCGTGCGAGGCCTGGCGGGCTCGCTTTGCTCGACCGCGACGCGCCGGGTGGCTCTACTTCCCTGCGCTCCGAGGCACGGGCCGAATCGCGGCGAACCCGCCGCGCAGGCGAAGCTCGACACCCCAGCCGCGCTCCAGAGCTCGTCGTACTCCGGCGCCTGGCTCGCCGCGACGTCACGCGACGGGGCTCGGCGCGCCCTTTCTTTCCACCACCTCGAGACTCCTGCCCGCGCGGGGCGACATCCGCCGCCGGGCGGTCCTCCCGCCCCGGGGCAGGCTCAGCTGTTGCCCTGACCGATCTTGGCGAGCTCTCTCCGAATGGCCTCTCCCAGATCGACCAAACCCTGCTCCTCGCGGCCCGGCGTGTCGTCGCCGGACAGGATCTTCCCCATGGAGCTCAGCTCCCGGCGCAGCCGCACGATCGTGTCCGTCGAGCAAACCGTGGCCTGTGTCTGCGGAGCAATCGGAATCAACTTGGCACCCCGCCGAGTCGGATCGCCTCCCGTATAGCGGGAAAGCTCCGCCGTCGTCTTGCCCTCGCGAACCTGAATGTCACCCGGCCAGCGACCTTTGGCGGAGAACGGCTCGGGGAGCCTGGCCATGTTCCCCCACGGGCCACCGGGGCCGTCCTGGATGTACACGCCCCACTGAACGGTGGGGTTTTCCTTCTGCTGCAGCAGCTCGGTGACGCCGTCCTTGGCGAAGCTGAGCAGGCTTCGAATCTTGTCTTTCTGGGTGTTCGCCTTGGACACCCCGCTGGCGTACGCGATCAGCATGGTGGTCAGGCGGGGCTTGAACCGCCCCATTCCGCGGTTGGCGAGGTTCGTTCCGTCGAAGGGAATGTTGATCCCGCCCAGAGCCTGCACCTGCTCTTCGGGGAACTTGCCCTCCTTGAGCGCCTTCATCGCCTCAGTGAGGACATCCGACAACTTCTGGGCCTCGGCGTTGGCCGCCCCCACGTCCTTGGCGATCGCCCGAGAGCCGGAAAGCGCGAGCTGGGCGCTCTTGTCCCGCTCCGAGCCGCTCCCCATGGCCCAGCCCAGGCCCAACCCCACGGCCGCAGCGGCCAGAGCCACGGCGACGGCCTTCTTGACCCCGCTGCCGCGCTGCGCCGCCGCGAAGTCGGCATCCATCTCGAAAGCACCCCCGCCGCCGACCCCCATCTGCGGGGCCGGGGCCGCCTGAACGGCGGGAACCCCCATCGCATCGAAGCTCGCCACAGGCGCGGACGCGACGTGACCCTGCGGCGGAGCGCTCGCGAACGGCGAGCCCGCCGGGGCCGGCGCGCCACTGAGCGGGTTGTGCATGCTCACCGGCGGCGGGATCGACCCACCGGTGGCCGGCGATTGCGCAGCCGCACTCTTGCGCCCAAGGCGGGCCTTCAAATCGATCTTCGGCTTGGCCATATGCTCCTGTCCGAGACGGTTCCAACCACCCACGAAAGGGCCGGAATTGTTGGAAGGCGACGGTAGCCACGGCCCAGCGTTTCGACAAGCTTCAAAAACGCCGGACCGGCCACCGGTCCACCCCGGGGCGAGTGTTTTCGCAGAGCTGGCACACCCCCGAAAAGACGCCCGGGGCCGGCGGGGGGCGCCAGCGGGTCTACGCCGTCGCTTGCCGCGTGCTGGCTTGCTGCACCAGCGCCGTGAGCCGGCGGGCGAAGTCGGCGGGATCCTCCACGGGGCTGCCCTCGGCGATGAGCGCCTGGTCGTACAGCGTGCGAATCCACGACCGCACGCTGTCCGAGCCCTTCTCGGCGGCAAAGGCCGCGGCCAGGTTCACGACCACCGGATGCTCGGCGTTGACCTCGAGGATCCGTTTCGTGTCCGGCACATCCATGTTGCGGGCGCGGAGCATTCGCTGAATGTGGGGGGCCATGCCCCCCTCGGGAATCACGAGGCACACCGGCGAGTCGGTGAGCCGCTTCGAGGCGCGCACCTCTGCAACCTTGTCTCCGAGCACCGACTGCATGTGCTCGAGCAGGGGCTTGCGCTCCGAGCTCGCCTTTTCCTTTTCCTTTTCCTTTTCCTTCTCCTCTTCGCTCTTGGCTTCGTCGGTCGACGACTCCGAGAGCTTGAGGTCATCGGTCATGGCGTTGACGAGCGGCTTGTCGTCGAACGTCGAAAGCGCGCTGGCGGCGAACGGGTCGATCGGGTCCGTCATGTACAGGACTTCGTAGCCGCGCTTGCGCAGCTCTTCGAGGTGCGGGCTGCTCTCGAGCTGCTGCCGCGAGGAGCCCGCCGCGTAGTAGATCGCCTTCTGGTCTTCCTTCATGCGGCCCACGTACTGGTCGAGGCGCGTCCAGCCCTCTGCGTGAGAAGACTCGTACTGGACCAGCTTCGAGACCCGTTCGCGTTCGCTCTCGCCGAAATGCAGCCCCTCTTTCAGCACCGTGCCGTACGAGGCCCAGAACCGGTCGTACTCTTTGGCGTCTTCCTTCTGCAGCTCCTCGAGCAGGCTGAGGCTGTGGTTGGTGAGCTGCTTCTTGATCACACGAACCGCCGCGGAATCCTGCAACATCTCTCGGGAGACGTTCAGAGGAAGATCCTCTGAATCCACCACGCCGCGCATGAAGCGCAGGTAGCGCGGGATGAGATCGCTGCAGTCATCCATGACGAACACACGGCGCACGTGCAGCCGCACGCCATGCTTGGCCTCCGCATCGAACAGATCGAAGGGCGGCCGCTTCGGAACGAACAGCAGGGCGTAGAACATCTGGGTGCCTTCGACGTGGAAGTGACGCCGAGCGAGCGGACCTTCCCAATCGTGGCTGAGATGCTTGTAGAAGCCCTCGTACTGTTCGTCGGTGACCTCCTTGGGAGATCGGCGCCACAGGGCGCTGGCCTGATTCACCCGCTCGAACTCCGGCGTATCGCTGGCCTTCGCCTCCTCTTCGCCTTCCTTCTTCGGCGGGGGCCGCTTGGGCAGCTCGATGGCGTGGGGTACGTAATCCGAGTAGCGCTCGATGAGCTGACGAATCCGGTAGTCCTTGGCGTACTCCTTGCAGTCGTCCTTGAGGTGCAGAACGATCGAGGTGCCGACTTCCTCCCGTTCCGCCGGTTCGATGCGGAACGACTCCTTGGCGTCGGACTCCCAGCGGTGAGCCTGCTCGGAGCCGGCGGCGCGACTGATCACCTCCACCCGTTCGGCGACCAGAAACGAGCTGTAGAAGCCCACGCCGAACTGACCGATCAGCTGGGGTTGCTCTTTGGTTTTCTGCGCGGCCTCGAGCGCCTCCACGAATTGCCGCGTGCCCGAGCGCGCGAGCGTCCCGAGATTCTCCTCGAGCTCCTGCTCCGACATCCCGATGCCGTTGTCCCAGATCGTCAGCGTCCCCGCCTCCTCGTTCGGAACGAGCCGCACCTTGAGCTCCTTGCCCTCCGGCATCCAATCGGCGTGGCTCAGCGACTCGAAGCGAAGCTTGTCTAGCGCGTCGGAGGCATTGGAGATGAGCTCCCTGAGAAAAACCTCCTGATTACTGTACAGGGAGTTGACGAGCAGCTTGAGGAGTTGGTTGACCTCGGCCTTGAATGGCCGGACGTTTGAATCGCTCATGATGGGGCAAACCTAGGGGAGAAGGGTTCAGGCCCGGCACCATCGTCACGAAATTCGGGGTGTCAAGGCCTCGGCGAGCGGAAGCTCGGGGCTGAGGGCTCGGGGCGCGACGCCGCGTCGGGGCCACCGGTCCCCCCGGGAGGCGCATGACTCGGGCCGCTCTTGGCCTCGCTGGGCAGGCGAGCTACCGATGCGTCCGAGGTGCGGCGATGGTCGCCGCCCGCCGTCCACGGCGTGCTTCGCCTTCCGGTTGATGGGGCTGCTGGCGCGAGAAATGGTCGCGCTCACCCCCACGGTGATCGTCACCTCACGCCGGTTCTGCGATTCGGTTTGACCTGCATCGGCTTCCTCTCCGGGTTTCGCTTCGACGTGCGGCTGCCGGATCGGCTTCCTCGGGGTGCCGCGCCGGCCGTCGTTCTGTCGCCGGTGCGCCTCGGTGGACCGCCGCCCGGGGAGCGGCCGCCGGCGGCGCGCTGGCGGGCGGCCTCGATGCCTCGTCGGCGGGGCTGTCGGCGAGCGCGCTGGGCATCGCGAGCCCGGTCGCCACCTCTCGCTTCGCTCGGTTTCGCCCTTCCCTGCGCTCAGCCGCCGGCCTTTCGGAGCGAGTTCACCAGCCCGACGAGAGCGTCGCGGGGGTCGGGCTGTCGCGGCTCGCGCGCTCCGCTCGCCCCGCGGGCGCCGAGCTGGCCTGGGCGCTGCCCGGCGCGGTGTGGCCGTTCATCCTACTCGGTATGGGCGTGGCGTCATCGACTGTGCGGTCGAGCTCGGGGCGCGAGGTCCGAGTTTCTGACCTTCAGCCTCGGCCGCACCGCGCTCTGCTCCGGCATGGCCGGGCATCTTCACCTGCCCCCGCGCGCGTCTGCTTCTGCTTCGTCGCGGGAGCACTGGTCGTCAACCGGCCCCTCCGGCAGCGCGCGCGGCTCGGCGAGGTGCTCGGTGGCATCGAGCGGCCGGTCCTGTTTGCCCGCCGTGCTGGGCCCCGCCGTCGGGCTAGCCCTGCCGCGAGGGCTGTCGTCGTTCGGCGCCGCTCGCCTGGCGGCGCGCGGGGAAAAGTTGCCACGTGGCCTGGCTGGATTGGCCTGGGTTGGACTTCTGCCGCAGGCTGGGCTAGCGCTCGCACTGGCCGTGTTGATCAAGCGCTCCCTTCCGACGTTCGGGCCGCAGGCCGCAGCCCTGATGTCGAACATCGCCGGAATGGACCAGCTAGTCTCGCCCGTCCTGCTGCGCTTCGCGCGGCTTCGGTCGGGCGAGGCGAACCAACGCGAAGCCGAACCCGACTCGCCAAACCCCGCACCGCTGGCCACACCGTGACCTCACCTCCCCCCTCGCCCGACCGCTGGCGTGTCTGCAGTATCTGCAAGACCCCCATCGAATTCGGCGCCAAGCACTTCCTCTGCAGCGTCTCCACCTGCCGGCGACCTCGCACGGGCCTGTTCTTCTGCTCGCTCGGCTGCTTCGAGGCGCACCTGCCAGAGGCTCGGCACCGAGACGCGTGGGCGGAAGAGGAGCTGGCTCCCACGCGCGACGAGGCCGAGCGCAACCGGCTGGCAGCAGAGCCCGCGGAGAGCGGTGGCCCGGAGCCCGCCCGCGCCAACCGGCGAGTCGTCGGGCAGCCCGCGCCCCCGGAGAAGAAGGAGGTGTTGGTCGTCGTCTCCAAGCTAAAGAAGTACATCAAAGAAGAGACGGGCATGAACACGTCCGACGGCGTCGTCGGCCCCCTCTCCGAGCATTTGCGGGCAATCAGCCGGCTGGCAGCCATTGAAGCCGGCGCCGAGGGCCGGCGAACGGTGTTGGAGCGAGATTTTCTGGCCGCTCTACGCAAGCGCTGAGCACCGGCAAAATTCGGCGGAGCCGTTGACAGCTTTCGGCGGCCCGTGCGAAACCACCCGCCGGCCGCTTCGGCGAGGGCAAGAAAAGACTCAACCAGCATGAATAAGCCCACTGTAATTGCCGCGGTGACCCTCGGTCTCGCGAGCATCGTCGGTATCCAAGAGGCGCTCGCCCAGGACGCACCGTCCGCCCCGTCGCCGAGCCCCGAACCGACGGAGCCCCCCTCCGAGCCGTCGGATCCGATCGAGCCGGAGCCCACCGAGCCGACGACGCCGGAGCCGCAGCCCATCGATCCCGAGCCCGCGGCGGGCCCGCCCCTGCCGAGCTCTTCGACGAGCGAAGGAACGCTCTTCCCTCAGGCCACGCAAGATGCCCAGGCACTGCAGGCCCAGGGCGATGAGCGACCCAAGAGCGACGCCCCCGCGGTCAGCGGCAGCCCGGAAATCTTCGCAGAAGATTGGTGGTCCCACGCCCGCCCGGTGTTCGAGTTCCACGGCTACTTTCGGACCCGAGCCACCCTCTTTCACAACTTCTTCCTGGGCCGCATCGACGCGCCGGGCCAGGGCGTGTACCCGCCTCCGAGCGACTATCAGTACACGGCCGTCAGCGCGACGGGCGTCGGTTCCACTTCCGGGCCCTCGCTTTGCGACGACACGGAGTCGGACGAGGCGGCTCTGCCCGGAACGCCGGGCGATCTGAGGCCCTGCAACAACAAGACCCAACGCGGCGCCAACATGCGCTTCCGCCTCGAGCCGACCCTGCACATCTCGGATAACCTGCGCGTCAACAGTCAAATCGACATTCTCGACAACGTCTCCTTCGGCACCACGCCCGAGGGCTACGGGCTGCGCCCCGCGGGCGAAGGGGGTGGCTACGAGGTCGTGGCCCGCAACGGGTACCTGCCGGGGGGGTACTTGGATAGCACGCAGGTGCCGCCAACCTCGGGCGTCAACGGCCTCGAAGACAGCATCCGAGTCAAGCGCGCCTGGGCCGAGTTCACCACGCCGGTCGGCGAGCTGCGCTTCGGTCGAATGCCGAACCACTGGGGCCTCGGCATGGTGGCCAACGCCGGCGACGGAGTGGACGACGACGCACAATCTACGGTCGACCGCATCATGTTCGCCAGCGGAGTCAAGCTGCTCGATCTCACGATCGCCGGAATGCTCGATTTTCCCAACGAAGGGCCGACGTACCGTTCCCCGGTCACCGGCAGCGAGCCCATCGATCGAGCACAGCTCGACGACGTCAATCAATACGGTCTGATCTTGCTCAGGGCGACCGATCCCGAGCTCACCAAGCTGAGGCTGGCTCGCCAGGAGGTGGTGTTCAACGCGGGCCTCTACTTGAACTACCGGAGCCAGGTGCTGGCCAACGATCAGCCCGGCAACACGGGGGCGAACGTGCCCGGGGCAACGGATGCGGACCTGACGGACAACGGCTTCTCGCGGCGCGGCCTGTCGATGTGGCGCCCGGACGTGTGGCTCCAACTGCTGTACGAGAAGCTGCGCGTGGAGCTCGAGGTGGCCGCCGTGCTCGGCTCCGTGGAGAGCACCTCCGTCTTGGCCAACAACGGCGACGACTTCGACCAGGCCGAGCGCGCCCGGCGCAAGTTTCGGCAGTATGGTTTTGCCTTCGAGCTTCAACAGAAGCTCGTGGAAGATCGGCTGCGGCTCAACTTCAACACCGGCTGGGCGTCGGGCGACCCGGACGCGTTCGACGTCAATACGGCGGGCGACTTGATCCCGGGCTCGAACGAGGAGCAGGTGGCGGATGACACGATCTCGACCTTTCGCTTCCACCCCAGCTACCGCGTAGACCTGATCCTCAACCGCTACATTCTGCAGCGGGTGCAGGGGGTCTACTATTTCAACCCGAGCCTGGAGTACGACTTCACCGCGCAGCCCAACGGCCAACGCTTTGGCGGCGGGCTGGGATTCACGTGGACTCGCAGCAGCGAGGAAGTCCAGTCGCCGGGGCATGCCGCGGACCTGGGCGTCGAGCTCGGCGCCTCGCTGTACTTTCAGAGCAAGGACGGCGCGCTCAACGATGACCCGCTGGAGCGCGGGGGGTTCTTCGGAAAGCTCCAATACGCCGTGGTCTTCCCGTTCGACGGAATGAATCACCTCGGGGGTATCGCCGCCGAAACGTCGGCGGCCCAGGCGCTTCGCCTCTTCCTGGGCGCGATGTTCTGAACGACGCATGTTCTGAACGACGCATGCTCTGAGAGCGCGAAGGGCCAGGGCCCCGCGTTCCAAGGCGAACGGTCGGCGTCGAGCGGCGCGCTCGGCGCCTCGAAGGCGCGCGCTTCGGCGCGAGATACCTCGGGGGGGCGGTCGCTCCTACGGGGCGATTCGCGACCGGCGGGAGCGCCAGCGGTCGAAGCCATTCGGAGCCGCACCCCCTCACCCCAAAGGGCCACCCCCCCGGGCTCGAGCGGCGTCGACGCCCCGCGCCGCGCCCCCTCGAGTGGACGACAGAAACCCCTGGTTGGCGCGGTGTTCTGCCACGATCTCGCCCGTTTCGGCCATGTTGGGGCGGCGACCGCGCCGCGGAGGGGCAATCGCGTGCGATGCCGCGGCGAGGGGCGAAGGGAGGATCCGCTCAATAGCTTGGGCCGATTGCCGTTCGAGATCTTCAGCATGTCGTCCGCCAAGGCCAGCCGCCGCTGGAGCCTCGATGACGCGAGTCGTCTCTCCGCGTCTCCGCCTCCGCGCGGACATCATCACCGCGTGGTGACCCGGCCGGCCGCGGTAGGGCCTACATGGTTGGACATGTTCCATCCCGGCACTTCCCCCGCTCCGGAGCCACGTGTGCGGGTCGCGGTCGTCGCCGACGTGGTGGGAGCGCTCACGCAAATCCATGCGAACGAAGGCACGCCGAAGGAGCGGCGCCAGCACGGGCGAGTCACGCCGCGCCACGTGTTCGTCGGGTTCGACGGAACGGCGAGCCTGGTCCACGTCAAGGAGCCGTTCGGCAAGCTGCTGCCTCCACAGCCGGATTTGGGCTATCTCGCGCCGGAGCTGCTTCGAGGCGCGAGCGCGGCAAGCATGGCCTCCGACGTGTTCGGCGCCGGCGTGCTGCTCTGGGAGGCGCTCGACAACGGGCGCCTGTTTCCCCACCGCCAGACCAAGTCGATGCTCCGGCTCATCGAGCGTCGCGCGCTGCCTCGGCCGCGCATCGCCGAGGAGTGGGCGCTGCCTCTCGTACAGATCGCCATGCGCGCGCTGAGCTTGGACCCGGAGGAGCGCTACGCCGATGCGACCGCCATGTGGCGCGAGCTGCGGCGGCACGTGCCGCCGCGAGACGAGACCATGGCGGAGCTGTCGGCTGCCATCCAGGGGCTGTTGCGGCTGCGCCTGACCGATCAGATCCGCGATGAGCCCCCGTACTGGGTGCCACCGAGCCCGATACGATCCCTGCGGCCCACGACCTCGGACGTGCGCTCGCTGATACCCGGGCAGCTGAGCTCTCCGCCCCAGGCGCGCTACTCCATTCGCCCCGAGCCGAGCACCTTCGATCGCGTAATGAGCCCGGGGTCCCCCGAGTCTCGACGGGCTTCGACGCGTCCCTCGGCGCCGCGCGCAGTGAAAAGGCCCGCCAGTGGCAAGCGCCTGCGGAAACGACCCGAGGCCACAGCTTTCGGGAGCCCCGCGGGCGCCCCGGCGCTGGAGCGCGAACGCCGCGCACAGGCCACTGCGACGGCGCCGTGGGGGCCCGGACCCGAGCCGACCCCACCCGAGCCCACCGCGGTCGAACCCACGGCGGCCGAGCCATCCCCCCTCCCCACCTCGCAGCCGCCGTCCGAGACGGATTCGAGCGGCGCGCGAGCGGACGCCTCGCTGCCATTCCTGCTCTCCGGTCCCGTCGCGCCGCCGAGCTTCCCCTGGGGGTTGGTGACGCTGGCGGCGCTGGCCTTCTTCGGCGTCGGCGCAGCCGTCGCGTTCTGGGCCGTTTCGGCTCTTCGGCCGCCCAGCGTACCCGTGTCCTACCCACCTTCTAGCGCGATGGGTGCACCCGCGGGGGGCATCCCGGCCCCCCCCCGGTCCCACCTCTCGGCGGCCGTGACGTCCGCCCCGAGGGCGGGGGAGTCGTCGTCCGCGGCGGCTGAGGAAACGTCCGGAGCGGAGCCCGCCGAGCCCGTCGACGGCAAGTCCGAGGCCTCCATCGGGGCCGGCGCTCCCGAAGCTGCGGCCGTTGGTGCCGAGCCGCCGGGGGACGACACGCGGCCCGAGCCGGTCGAGCACGACCCGGCAGCCGTTGCGCTCCCGACCGAAGCGAAACCCCCGCCGGCGCCTCGACGCCGAGCGCCCCCCCCCTCGATGGCGGACTTGAAGCCGAAAGTCGTCCCGGGCAAGGTGGCCGTGCGTACGGAGGCTCCCCCGCGGCCCAGCGCCCCCCAACCTCCCGCGGCACCAGAAGAGGGCGATTTGCCATTCTCCGCGACCCCGTTCTGAGCCTTCGCGAGCCGCGAGCCGCTCCTCAGCTCGCTGACCCGGACGAATCGTCGGGAACTGCCCCCAGGGCAGCGCGCAGCGCCCCGTCCAGCGAATCGAGGGCGCGCCCGGCCGGCTCATTGGCCAACTCAACGGGGTCGCTCCGGAGGGCGGCGCGCAAGCTCTGGCGCAGCCGCTGCCGGTCTGCATGGGGAAACTCGCTCAGCAAGCGAGCCAGGGCTTCGTCGCGGTGCTCGAGAAGCTCACGGCGCCACGACAGCACCCGCTCCCGCAGCGTGTCGACGGCTGGGCCAGAGCGGTGCGTGAGGAGCCGTTCGACGCGCTCGCCCAGCGCGGCGTGGTCACCCTCCCGCAGGTGCTGGCGAATCATCCCGACTTGGCGATTTCGCGCGTTGGCGCTCTTGATCGTCTTGGCCACTTCGACGCTGGCTCGCAGCTCCTCGGTCAGAGGCAGTCGCGCGAGCTGCTTGCCGCTCAGGGAAACGAGCTGTTCGGCGAGCTGCTTGAGGTGCTGCTCGCGGGCGACGCGTACTTTTTTTCGGTCGGAGCGGGACTCCAGGACCCGGTCGTCCTGGTCGGCGAGCTGCTCCTGCCGCCGACGATCTGCCAGGCTGCGCATGGGCCCAGACATGCCACGGGCGAGGCGGGCTGTCACGGCGGCAGAGGCCCGGCGAAGGTGGTACACCTAGCAAGACTTGGTCGCCGTCACGAATCGAGCCTTCCGCTCCCTCGGGCTGCGCCGTCGCTCGGCGGCGGGGGGCCGCCCGCTGCTGGGTGCACCCCACGCGGCCGACGGGTGTCGCGGCCCCGAGAGAAGCCTCGGCCCCCGGAGGCGGCTGTCGATCGCCCGGAGCACGGCTCTGGCGAGCCGGGCGCTGGCGCTGGGCGTCGCCGCCTCGCGGCTCGGCTGCGGATCCGCCGGTGGCGGCGCCGTCGAGCCGCTGCCGCCGGCCACGGCCGGGCTGGGCTCCGAGTCTTCCCGCATGACGGTGCCACTCGGTGGAGGCCGCGCCAAGGTGTGCCAGGCCACCCTCGTTGCCGAGCGGTGGGCGCTCACCGCCGCGCACTGTTTTGCCGATGCTCCGGTCGGAGGCGTCGGCACATTCGACGACTGGCGCCGCGCGTTTCCATTGGACGAGGTCCGATTCCACCCCTTGGCGCACGAAAGCGGAGACACGATGCGCCGCCAGCGCTGGCCCCGCTCGGGGTTCCAAGCGGCGCACGACCTCGCGCTCGTTCCGGTCCCGGGAGGCGCGCCCACGCCACAGGCCGCACCGGTTGCGGGCCCCGACCGCGAGCTCTCCATGTCCGGCGAGGCCTGTTTCGCTCGCTGCGTGCCGGGGCTGGGCCCCGAAACGGCCTGGGCCCGCCTGCTCGGAGAGGTGCCCGCCGAAAGCTTGCTCGGCGACGACGTCGCCGGCACGCTGCTGGCGGCGGAGTCCGACGGCGTGCGCCCCGGAGACTCGGGTTCCGGCGTGCTGCTGCCGATGCAAGAAGCTCGATGCGGCCCCGGTTCGTCGCCCCGGGGCCACCTGCTCGTCGGGGTGATCCAGAACGCGCACCCAACCGATCTTTCGCTTCCCTTCGGAAGCGTGCCGGTGTACTCGCCCGCCCATCACGCGTGGATCGTCGAGACGATCGCCGAGCCCGACCGATGAGCGAGCGAAAATCGAAAATCGAACGACAGCGTCGCGAGTACGGCGGCGTCGAGCTCCTCGAAGAGCAGGCGCCTGCCGCGCCGTTCGCGCTGTTCGAGCGGTGGCTGGACGAAGCGCTCGCCGCCGAGCTGCTCGACGCCACGGCGATGAGCGTCGCCACGGCCGATGCGGCCGGCAAGGTGAGCGTGCGCACCGTGCTGCTCAAGCAGTGGGACGAAACGGGGTTCGTATTCTACACCCGCTACAACTCCCGCAAGGGCCTGGATTTGCAGACTAATCCGCACGCGGCCCTGCTCTTTCACTGGCGCGAGCACAGTCGCCAGGTACAGATCCGCGGTCGCGTCGGCCGGCTCTCGCGGGCCGAGAATCAGGCCTACTTCGCGTCCCGACCGCGAAGCAGCCAAATCGCGGCGGCGGTTTCCTGCAGCCGTTCGCACTGGGGCGGCCGCAGCGAGCTCGAGGAGGCGATGGCAGCAGCCGAACGGCTGCTGGGAGGTGCCGCCGTGCCCCTCCCGAAGGCTTGGGGCGGCTACCGAGTGGTCGCCGAGACCGTGGAGTTCTGGCAAGGCCGAGACAATCGGCTTCACGACCGGCTGAGCTATTCGGCGGCGCCGGGCGGTCGCTGGCAGCGCACCCGCCTCTCCCCCTAGTTTCTTGCAGGCCAATTGGCCAATAGCCCCGATGCGCGCTACAGTGGCAGAATGTGCCGAACGTCCCGGCCCGGTGTGCCTGAGCGCTCGCTCCGCGAGGAGCCGACGGGCGCGGGGCGAGCGGCCGCCCCCACGCCAGGCTCGGGTACGCTCGGGGTGAAGCCTCGTCCCCTCCCCTCGCGCGCGGGGCCCGGCAGCGCGACGCGCCGGGCGCGCGGCGCGGCTTCGAGGGCCTTGCTCGGCTGCCAACTCGCGCTTGCGACCGAGCCTCTTCGGGCCGGCGGCGAGCCCGCGCACGACGAGCCCGCGGGCGACGAGCGCCGCACCCCGACCCGACCCCGAACTGCGGGAGGTAGCGAGACGGGCCCCAAAACTGCTCGCCGGCGGCACGCGCCCGCCGCGGCGGACGGCGAGCGGCCGCACTTTTCACCCGCGCCGAGCTAAGCTATGGGGATGGATCAGTACCGGCGTTTTGACGAGGCGTACTACGAGCGCTTCTACGAAAACCCCGAAACGAAGATTTACGGACCGGAAGAGCACGCCAACCTCGCCCAGTACGTCTTTTCGTTCGCGCGTTGGAACGCCATCGAAATCAACACCGTACTCGACATCGGGGCCGGCGTTGGGCTGTGGAAACGCTGGATCGAGGAGAACGCTCCCGAGGTGAAGTACACCGGCACGGAGGTCAGCCACGCGATGTGTCGTCGGCATGGCTACCAGCACCGGGACATCGCGCGCTGGCGCGATCGAAAGAAATACGATCTCATCATCTGCCAAGGGGTCCTGCAGTACCTCGCCGACCCGGACATCGCCCCGGCGATCGCCAACATCGCCGCCATGGCCGGGGGGCTCGTCTACTTCGAAGCGCTGACCCGAGCCGACCTGCGGGAGCGCGTCGACAAGGAGCTGACGGACACCGATGTCTACGTGCGCAACGGCTCCTACTACCGGGGCATCTTCGCCAAACACCTCATCGCCGTGGGTGGCGGCTTGCACTGGACACGCGACCTGGCGCCTCCGTTTTGGGAGCTGGACATCGCCAGCCTGAAGTAGCCGGCGCGGTGGCGCCGCGGCTGCCCCCGCGCCGAGCTCCGACGCCTTCTTCGAGCCGAATCGACGAGTTCGGGCTAGCCCGGATTTCTCACGACCTGGTCCCGAGGCTAGCGGGACTGGTGCCCCCCGCCGCGCACGCGAGTTCGCAGGGTGTGGATTCCGTCGCCGCTGAGCACGCCCGCGCGCGCCAACAGCCGCCCCGCCTGCCAGTTCGAGAGGCCCAGCTCCGGGCGGCGCAGAGCGTATTGCCCGTCCACCCAACGAGTGAAACCATCCCCCACGAAGGGCGCGTTCACGTGCTCGTAGAACCAATCGTGCTCGCTCGGCCGTGAGCTGAGCAGGCACGCCACGAACTGGGGGCTGTGGCGGTTGAAGAGCGCGACGCCCTCCTGCAGATCCTCGATCAGCACCAAGCTCACCTCCGGACTCTCCTCCCACTCCCACTCGGTTCCGAGCCGCTCGCGCTCGATCGACTCGGCTTGCCGCTCGCGGCGAGGGCCACCGGCCCGCACGACCTCCACCTCGCGCTCGAAGGCCTCGGCGCCGACGGCCGCGCGGTCTTCTCGGGCGACGTGCAGCTTGTACTCGGCGCCCCGGCCCTGGGCGGCACGCTGCAGGCCGCGCACGAAGGCCGGCACCAGGCTCTGCGCGCGACTCCTCGGCAAACAGCACACGTTGAGCGTGTTGCAGACCTTTCGGTCGAGCGACTGGTACACGACCTCCTCGAGCTCCGCCTCGCCCGCCGACTCCGACGCCACCAGCCACGCGCCCCCCGTGCCGTGGACACTGACGGGGACCCCGCTCTGGCGGGCCAGGCTGCCGAGGGTCGAAACCGCCCGACCCGATCCGCGGGCAACGGCCAGAGAAATACGCCGATCCCGGAACAGAGCCCAGCCGGACGCGTGCTCGCGGCTCCGCACCAAAGATACGGCCCCGCGCGGCAGCCCCGCTTCCTCGAGCGCCGGCGCGAGCGCGAACTCCAAAATGCTCTCGGCCGTGCGCAGGGCGTCTCTTCCGATCCGGAACACGACGGTGTTGCCCCCTTTCAGCACACCGGTGGCGTCGCTGATCACGTTCGGGCGCCCCTCGAAGACGAACGCCACGATACCTAGCTCGGCCGTGAGCAACTCCACCCGCCACCCCTCGTGGCGAACCGTTTCCACGACACGACCGCGGCCGGGCGCCGCCTCGAGCCAGCCGAGCAAACCCTCGATCATGCCCTGGCGAAGCTTCTCGCTGGCCACGAGGCGCGTGGTGGAACGCCCGCGGCGTTTTGCTTCCTGCACGTCTCGCTCGTTGACGCCGCGAATCCGCCCCCAAATCTCGTCGTCTCGCAGGCGCCGAGCAAACCCGCGGTAGAAATCGTCTACCTGCGCCGAGGACACGGAGCGCATCTGACCGAACGCTTCGGCCGCCGCGTCGACGGCCTCGCCGGCCAACCGGCACTGCTCGGCCGGAATCAACAAGAGCTCGCTGGCCTCCTCGACATAGGCCAGCGCGTCTCCGGGACAGAACTGCTCGGCGATGTCGGGCGGGACGGATATCAGCCGATTCCCGCCGACAATCAGCTTCGTGTCCGGGGTGATTCGCTCGAGCTTCTGCGCGTCCACGGCGCAACCATGAGCGGGCGACCGGAGGTTGTCAACGCCGGCCCCCTGCTTCACCCCACCCCGGCTCCCCGGGGCGCCGCCCCGGGGCAACCGGAGCACGACGTGGGCGCGGTCCGTCTGTAGGTGCTCGGGATCCATCTCAATCCGCGCGGAAACCGGCCGCTCTCCAACAGGGAAGACCTCCTTCGCATCGATGCCCTTCCCCTTCTCGATCGGCGGCCGCCTAGCCGCCGCCGCTACCGCACTCTTGCTCGCCCCCGGTGTTGCTCGCGCAGAGCCCGTGCGTGTGCACGGCCGCTTCGAAGCGGCGGTTCCCGCAACCGGCCCCCAGCGAAAGGAGCAGGGTCTGGGCGTGGCGGCCGGCGCAACCGTCGAGTGGCCAGTCATCCCTCAGCTCGGGTTCGGCCTCGGCATCGGGGCGGTCACGCTCTCCGACGGCGAGCCTCCCGAAGACGCGGCGCTCGTCGACGAGGACGGCGCCAGCGGGCTCTCCGGCGGCCTCTCGCTGCACCTGCGCCCCTCCGCCTCGAGCACGGACGATCCGAGCTATTCGCCACGCGGCCTGTGGGGCGGGACGAGGGTCGGGGTGATGCGCAGCGACGGCGCCTATCGCCTGATGAGCGAGGTCAGCTTCGGCTACGACTTCTTGCAGCTAGCGCGCCAGGTGGCGGCCGGGCCGAGCGTCGGGTGGCTCCACGTCTTTCAGCCGGACAGCGAGCTGCGCCCCGCAGACGCCAACGTCCTGAGTGTCGGCTTCCACGCTTCTTTCGGCGCAGCGCCCGCGGCGAAGCCGCCGTTGCGACCTCCCGCGCCGAAGGCCGAGGAAAAGCCGGCAGATCGAGATGGCGACGGCGTGGCGGACCGCGATGATCGCTGCCCGGACGCCCCGGAAGACCGAGACGAATTCCAAGACGCCGATGGCTGCCCGGATCCCGACAACGATGCCGATCGAATCGAAGACGCGGCCGACCGCTGCCCGATGCAAGCCGAGGACCGAGACGCCTTCGAGGACGAGGACGGCTGCCCGGATCCCGACAACGACCAGGACGGCGTGCCGGACGCGGTCGATCAGTGTCCTCTCGAGATGGAAGACGCCGACGGCCACCTCGACGAAGACGGCTGCCCCGACCCGGACAACGACGGCGACGGCTTCCTCGACGTGGTGGACCAATGCCCGCTCGAGCCGGAGACGAAGAACGGCTATGCAGACGAGGACGGCTGCCCGGATACCAAAGAGGTGCGAGTCGTCGGAGACAAGATCGTGCTCGACGATCGGATCCACTTCTGGAAGAACAGCTCCAACATTCGCGCCAGGAGCCATTTGGTCTTGGGCAAGCTCTCGCGGCTCCTCAACGAGCACCCGGAGTACGTGCACGTCGAGATCCAGGGGCACACCGATTCCCGGGGCGACGAGGCGCTCAACGAGCAACTCTCGCGCAAGCGTGCGGCCGCCGTGCTGCACTTCCTCGTAGAGCGGGGAGGCGTCGATCCGACCCGGCTCGAGTCCAAGGGTTTCGGCTCGACCCGCCCCCGCACGCTGGGGACGGACGAGTACGACCACTTTCTGAATCGCCGGGTCGAGTTCCACATCACGCGCGAGCGGGTCAAGCGGGGTCCGTGGTGAGGTCGCGTCGGCGGCGATGGCGCGACCGGGCGGCGCGCAAAGCACGGGCGGCGCTCGGGTCGATGGCGCTGGGTCTGGTGGCGATGCTACCGGCCCTCCACTGCGGCTCGGGGGGCATCGTGGGAGGCAGCTGCCTCCCGGAGCTCACGGCTTGCGACCACCAGTGCGTGGACACCACGTCCGACGCCGCGCACTGCGGAGGCTGTGGCAACCAGTGCGAGGCCGACGAGCGATGCCTCGTGGGCGCCTGCGTGCGAACGCCCGGCGTTCTCACCGGCTCGGACGCGGGCCTCGATCCCCTCGATGGGGGGGTCACCGAGCTGCCCGATGGTCGCATCCTGCCCCCGGGGAGCGGAGGCTCGGGGCCGGGAGGCGACGAGTGCGGCTCGCTGCTCGGAACCGCCGAGCACTGCAGCGCCTGCAACGTCCCCTGCGAGGGACCGACCCCCTATTGCGCCCGCACGAGCAGCGGCAACCAGTGCGTGGCGGCCTGCAGCGACGAGCTCTCGCTCTGCGGAGCCGAGTGCGTCGACTTGGAGACGGACGTCGACCACTGCGGGGACTGCGGGGAGCAGTGCCCGACGGCGATCTGCATCGACGGAGCATGCGTCGGGGCCACGGCGGGACACGTGGTGCTGCTCTGCATGAACTACGAGAGCGGGCAGAGCTTCTCCGCGCAGACGACGCTACTGTCCAACGCCGTGTTTCTCTCCTCGCGTCAGCAGGTGCGCGTGATGGGTTTCGCGCAGTACGCTCGCAGCCGCGTGATCGCGGGCGTGGAGCGAGCGATGGCCTGGAGTGACGATGAAAACGGCCGAGGGATCCTCCTGACGCAGGTGACTTCTTCCGAGCCGGTACGAGAGGCGCTCTCCCGCCGCAGCCAGGACGTGCTCTTCGTTTACGACCAGGCCCTGGCCCCCGGCGGCGCGCTGGCACAGCTCGGCAGCGAGTGGCGCGACCTGCTTTCGAACTTCACGGTCAGCGGGGGCGTGGTGGTCGTTTCGATGTCGAGCGACGGGGCGGCGGGGATGCACGAGTTCGTCGCGGCCGCCGGGCTGATGGACGGAGTGACCGGAGCGACCGACGCCACGGACACCATCGTCTACAACCGGGAGCCGTCCGACGCGGTAGGCCTGAACGTTTTCAGCCAGTTCAGACTGCTCCGGTCCAGCTGCACCTTCGACCTCGCCGCCTCCCCGTCAAACGCGTCCTGGATCGTCACCGATCAACCGCCTGGGCAGGCCGCGCCGCTCGGTGCCCCCGTGGTGCTGCACGCGGTCGCCGAGGCGCGCTGAGCTCCCAAACGAGCGCTAACCTCGCGCCAGCGCTTGTTTTGGTGGGCTAGTAGAGCCGAAGGCGACCGTTTCGGGGGTGAAAGCCCCGGAATCACGGCCGGGGCTGAGGGGGCTTTGCGAAAGCCGCCGGGAAGAAAGGCTAGGCCGACGCCCAGCGCTTGCGCCGGATCGACGGCTAGCGGGCCCGCGCTCGCGGCTCGGTCCGGATCGTCCCCGGGCGGGCCGAGCAAAATTGGCCCCCCCCCGGGCGACCGCCCGCCGGCGCAGCGAGCGCGTCGCCCACGGGCACCCGCGCCGGCCCGCCTCGAAGCGGCGCCCCGAGGGCTCACCCAGCCCTCGGGCCGGACCTCTCCTGCGCCCTCGTGCTTCAGTAGCGGTAGTGCTCTGGCTTGTAGGGCCCCTCGACGGGGATCCCGAGGTAGCCCGCCTGCGCCTCGGTCAGCTGCGTCAGCTTGACGCCGAGCTTCTCGAGGTGCAGCCGAGCGACCATCTCGTCGAGCTTCTTGGGCAGGACGTAGACCTTCTTCTCGTACTTCGCCTGATTCTGCCACAGCTCGAGCTGCGCCAGAGTCTGGTTCGTGAACGAGGCGCTCATGACGAAGCTCGGATGTCCCGTGGCACATCCCAGGTTCAGCAGGCGCCCCTCGGCGAGCACCAACACACTGTGACCGTCGGGGAAGACCCACTCGTCGTATTGCGGCTTGATGTTGATCCGCTCGATGCCGGACGTCTTCGCCAGCCCCGCCATGTCGATTTCGTTGTCGAAATGGCCAATGTTGCCGACGATGGCCTTGTCTTTCATGGCCGCCATGTGGCTCGCCATGATCACGTCCTTGTTGCCCGTGGTCGTGACGAAGATGTCCCCGAAGCCCACCACGTCCTCGAGCGTCTTGACCTCGTAACCCTCCATGGCCGCCTGCAGCGCGCAGATCGGATCGATTTCGGTGACGATGACGCGGCAGCCCTGGCCCTTCAGCGACTGCGCACAGCCCTTGCCTACGTCTCCGTAGCCGCAGACGACCGCGACCTTGCCGCCCATCATCACGTCGCTGGCTCGGTTGATCCCGTCGATCAGAGAATGGCGGCAGCCGTAGAGGTTGTCGAACTTGCTCTTGGTGACCGAGTCGTTGACGTTGATGGCAGCAAAGGGCAACTGCCCCTTCTGCTGCATCTCGTAGAGGCGGTGGACCCCGGTGGTCGTCTCTTCGCTGACGCCCTTGCACGTGTCGGCGAAGCCGATCCACTTGTTGGGCACCTCTTTCTGGAGGCGACGCAACAAATCGAGAAAGACGATGCCCTCTTCCGATTCGTCCGCGGCGGGCTTGGGGACCTCACCCTTTCGGTTGAACTCGGCGCCGCGCACGATCAGCATGGTGGCGTCCCCGCCGTCGTCGACGATGAGGTCGGGGCCCGTGCCGTCCGGCCAGGTCAGCATCTCGTTGGTACACCACCAGTACTCCTCGAGCGTCTCGCCCTTCCAGGCGAACACGGGTACCCCCCGGATGTCCTGCGGGCTCCCCTCGGGGCCGACCACCACGGCCGCTGCGGCCGAATCCTGGGTGCTGAAGATGTTGCAAGAGGCCCACCGGACGTCGGCGCCGAGCGCGACCAGGGTCTCGATCAAGACGGCCGTCTGCACCGTCATGTGGAGCGAACCGGCAACCTTGGCACCGGCCAGCGGCTTCTGACCCGCGTGCTGCTCGCGGAGCGCCATCAGCCCCGGCATCTCCTTTTCGGCGAGTCGAATCTCTTTGCGGCCCAACTCGTGTAGCGAAAGGTCCGCCACCTTGAAGGGAGCCGCACGGCGCCCCTGGGGAGCCGTGGCTTCGGTCAAAGAGGACTCGGTAGATTGCATGTAGGTCGTTCCTTCCCGTTTGATGATCTGGATGCGGCCCGCCGGCGCATCGTGGCACGCTATAGCGCAGCCAAGGCCAATTCATAACCACGAAATGGGCGACCACGCAAAGCGGGCGGCAATTGGCTCGACGCGACTCTCGGACGAACGCCGCCCGGCTCGGCGGACTCGGGCGGCGGCCTTGGGCGGCGTAGACGTAGTGAAATGCGCGCCCCGAGCCCCGTACGCGGGGCGAGCCCACGGCCCAGCCGCCTTCACAATCCGCCCGTCAGCGACAGCGACGGCAGCAGAACCACCGTGTCATCGGGCAATTCCCCCGCCCACGTGAAGTCCGAGAGCTGCGTCTGGAGCAGATCGGCGGTCAAGCCCAGCGAAAAAGTTTCGAAGAGACCTGCCACGGGCTGGGCTGCCGTGCCCTGCCACTGGGCGTGGACGCGCAGGCCCACGAGGAGGGTCCGCAACGGAGACAGCTCGCGGTCCCCCGACCAGTACTGCCCGCGCGGCCCCCAGCGCGGCTCGCCCCCGGTGTAGTCGTCGCTCCAGAAGCTGGCCGCCGACTGGACGTAGGCTCGCCCGTGCGCCTCGAGCCGGATGCCTTCGGCGAGGTAGCGCTCCGCCGTGAGCTCGGCGGTCGCGCTCGAGACCTCCCAGGAGTCGCGGTACCCGCGGGCGCTGAGACCGATCGCGGTCTCCAGCAGCCGCGAGTAATACTTGCCCCGCAGACCGATGGCGGCCCGGCGCCGCTCCTCCGGATGGTTCTCCTGCGCCGACTGCCCCGTGGGGCCCAGAACGACCTGCCGATACGGGTTGCCGAGGAAGCCGTGCTGGATGGCGAACGTGGCGACCAGCTGCGTGGTGAAGACGGGCGACCATGCTTGAGTCCACGCGACGCGAAAGTTGTCGAGGCTGATCGGGAGAGCCTCGACGCTCTCGTCAGCCGTGAAGCACCGTTTTGAAGACTCGAGCCCCCGTCGCAGCGTTGCCGGAAGGTTTCGCTGTGCCAGAGTGCAAACCTCGTCGAACCCGTGCGAGTATCCGATCTCGACGTCGGTGTTGCGTTGGAGAAAATCCGTTCCAGCCGTGACGGAGATGGCGTTGGAACGGTAGTCGTTTTCCGTGCCGTAGGCATAGCCGACGGAGAGCCGAGAGTGTCGCTGCTCCAGGGCGGCCGATCCGCTGGCGATGTGCCGGTGATCTCTGACCGAGGCCCGACTGACGATGTCGGGTCGATCCGCGAGGAGAGGACCTGCCTTGACGGCCTCGCTCGCGCCCGTGACGATGTCGGCCTTGTAGGAGGCCGCGACACGGAGCCCGCCGTGCGGCTTGGCGGAGAGCGAGACCTCCGGCGTGTAGACCGTCATCTTGCTGGATTTGGACGGCTCGTGGAACACTTGCGCGGCGATGTCGGCCTCGACCACCTGCGCTGCAGAGGTCCCGCCGAAAAGCCAAAGCGAGGCGATCGAAAGCGCGCGCAGCCCCCCGAGCGCGCGCGACGCACTGCGCGGGCGAGCGCGCCGAACCCCGGCGAGGCGCCCGAGCCGGCGGCCGAGTGCGAGAAGCTTCAATTGCACCCGCACCCTCCCCCTTCGACGGGGCCGCCGCCCGCGGACCCTTCTCGATTCTCGAGCGCATGCTCGAGTGCCACTCGACTGCGCGCACCCTGCCGGAATTGCATGATTGGATCGGCGAGTACGGCACGCTGCTCGGGCCGCACGAGCACGCACGCCGCGTTCGACAGCAACAAGACCGCGCATTTCAGGAGAGCTTGGTCGAGGGCCCCTACCCGGCGGAGTCGACGCCCCCCGCGCTGCCCCTCGAGGGTGCGGAGCGCAGCTGCTCGTGCTTTTTCCATGGCCGATCCTCAGAAGTAGCTGCCCAGCCCGCCAACATAGCTGACGGCCGTGCGGTAGGTTTCCGCGTCGAACAAGATCGTGTGAGAGGCCTCCAGCCGCAGCGAGATTCGCCAGCGCAGCGAGACGAGAAGCCCGCCCCCGGCTTTCGCGTGCAGCAGATCTTCCTCTTTCAGCACGAACGCGTCGTCGTTGGGTCGAGCGCTGTAGCCTCCCCCCCCCAGGCTCACGAAGGGTGAGATCGCCCAATCGGGTGTGAGGTTGATCGTAGCGGCCCCGCCGTACAGGAGGCTGCGACCGGCGCTGGCGAGCACCAGGCCGACGTACGGCTCGATCGAAAGCGAGGAATTGATCACGAAAGCCGGTCGGATTTCGGCGTAGCCGCTCCCATCGAAAACCCCGCCACTCATCGACATGCCACCCCACGCCGAGGAGAGAAGCGGGGGGGAGAACACGCTGTTGGCGGAGGTGGCGCCGCCGTCCTGCCCCACGGCGACCGGATCGGCGGTGTCGCCCAGCAGGTACGCCGTTCTGCCGTCGGAAAGGTAGACCCGCAGCCAGAAACCCGCCCCCTCGCGGCCCTGGATGGGAAAGCTCTCGCCTCGCTCGGCGCGATGGATGACCCGGTACGAGAGCCCTGGCCCGGCGCGCAAGTCGCTTGTCGCGGCGGTGACGAGGGCGACGGCCGCCACGTCCTCGAGCTCGTCTGCCGCGCGGCTCACCCCGGCGCTGGCCAGCAGCCAGGCGGCAACGCCCAGCCCGACCGCCCGCGCCCGCAGCCGCTCCAGCCCACCTCGGACACGCCCGCGCGTCATTGGCTCGAATACCTCGTGGCCCAGGCTCGGATGATTTCCGCCTCTTCCGAGTCCGCTTCGAACACGACCCGCGGATGGCCCGCCGCGCTCGTCGGGCGTCGGAGCAGCGGAGCCCGCTCGGGGTCGAGATCCATGTGCACCTGCGCCGCCTGGTAGTTTTGCCGAGCGGCCTCGGGTGCGGGAGCCGAGGGCTGGTTGCCTTCGCAGTCGTCTCCGACGAGCGGCTCGTAATCGGTCAGCCGCAATCCCTGTCGGCTGAAGTGGCACCCCTGACCCGATTCTCCCAGGCTCTCGTCCCCACTGCCGCATCCACGGGCGAAGAGCATCGGCTCGACCTCACAAAAGTAGAAACCCTCGTCGTAGACCACCTCGGCGACCTGGAAATTCCGTCCGACATCGAGTGTGCAAGAAGCCCCTGCCCCGAACAAAAGCCAGATGGACGCGATCAAAACGGAGGGCTGTTGCATGGCGCTTGCCGCGAGCGACCTTCCCTCGGTCCCTCGGTGGGGGGGCGCCCCGGGGGCGGATGGCCACGGTCCTACTGCCCTATGCGGACATTTCGCCGGCTCGCCTAAGGACCGCCGGCCCCCGCAACCCCCGCCGCCCGAACGCCGAGCGTCTCCCCGCCGCGGCCTGGCGGCGCGAGACGCGAAAGCCCGGCTCGGGAGCAACGCCGGGCCGCCCCGCACCTCGTGCTCGGCCGACGACGGCCGCGCGCGCTGCTGCAGCGCGGCGCGCGCAAGCGGATCGACCAGGAGCGCTGGCAGGCCGGCCCTCGAGCACTGGCGAGCGCCGCCACCGACCGACCCCGAAGAGCAAGCTCTTCACCCACAATTTGCCTTCGCGCGACCGTCCTGGCTTGCTGTCGCCGTGGAGGCCAGCGGCCTGGCTCTGCCGAACACACCCCAGCTCGTTTGGCAAACCATCGGGCCGGTCTGCAGGGAATTCGGGAGAAATCCCAAAAGCCAGTGATTTTCGGCTCGAAATGTTCAACACACCCTCAAGTGCGCGCCTCACCGGCCGCTTAGGACGACCGCCGAGTGGCGCGCGGGGCGGCCCCCCAGCGGGGGTTTCGCGTGGGCCCCGGTTGCCTCGTGAGGCGGAGCCGAAACCCAATCGACAGCGCAGTAGTCAGGTGGAAAAAGTGATGAAGAAAGCGATGTGGTGGTTGCTCGGCCCGGCCCTTGGGTTCCTGTTCGCGGGCGAGCTTCGCCAGTACGGGCTACAGTTCCTGGTCCTGTGCGTGGCGCTGGGAATATTCATCGGTACCGTATCGATCCGCAGCCCGAAAGCTCAGGACGCGACTTCCACCCACCCGGGGCTGTAGAGTACGCCCAGCCCCCACGCTGCGCGAGGCCCCACTCTCGGGGAACGAGGGGGGGGGCGCTAGAGAGCGGCAGATGAACATGGCAAGCGATCCGCAGCGGGCTTTCGCCCTTCGATGCGCACGGCCGCCGCGCGGGAGCTGCGGCCGGTGAGCACCGATGCGCCGGTGCTCACGGGCAAGGTGACGCGCCCCACGGGGCTCAAGGGCCTCGACGACTTCCTGCTGCACGACGTGGACGCGCTCCGTCTCATCCTGCGGGGTGGGTCCGTCATCGACTGGCATCGGCTCAACCTGACGGACAGCGAGCAAGCGCGAAAATTCATTCGGGACCACGAGCTCGATCCGGACGACTCGGACGACGCTGGGTACATTCAAGCCGTCAAGGAACAAGCCATCGCCTACCTTCGGCGCAACTTCGCCCTGGCGTTCCCCAAGCCCATCGCGCAGGCCAGTGCGGAGGAGCTGCTGCTGCTCGCCTCGGGCTCCGGGCACCGGCAACAGGCGGCCTGCACCGTCCTGAAGGTGATGCAGATCATCAACCACACCAACGGGCGCGAGCTGCTCTTTCGGCTCCCCGTCAGCGACAAGGACCTGTTTCACCTCGTGGAGGAAAAGGTCTACCGGGTCGTCGGGACGATGCTCAGCGACGGGTTCCCCATCACCGAGTTCGTCGGCGGGCGCAAGAACCTCGATTCGACGTACACCAAGCTCCTGTCGAAGCCGGAGTCGTCCGCCGTGGCCGTCTACGACAAGCTGCGCTTTCGCATCGTGACGCGGCAGTGCGACGACCTGCTGCCCATCTTGCTGTATCTCTCCGGGCAGTTGTTCCCGTTCAACTACGTGGTGCCCAAGCAGAGCACCAACACGATGTTCCACTTTCGGAGCTTCTGTCAGGCGCACCCCTCGCTGAAGAAATACGTCTCCGAATTCCAGGGGCCGTCCGAGGACGACCTGACCCCGGGAGACAACCGCTTCAGCTCGCCCTCCTACCGCACCATTCAGTTCGTGGCCGACGTGCCCGTGCGGGTGCCGGCGCACATCATGGAGCTCGCCCCCCCGGGCTCCGAAAATCTCGGTCCAATCGTGTACATGCTGTGCGAGGTGCAGCTCCTGGACGCGGAGACCGAGGAAGCCAACGAACGGGGCACCGCCAACCACGAAGCGTACAAGCAGCGGCAACGCGAGGCGGTCCACCGCCGCATCCGGCTGGGCGCCCGGGGCCCGCGGGAGCCGAGCTCGTCCAAGCGCTAGAGCCTTCCCTGCCGACGCACCACGCCTTCCGACGCCCAAATCGTCGAGAAATGGCTCCGCTCTTTGCGCGCCGGACGAATCGCCGAGCGCGCGCAGCGCCAGCGAGCTCGAAGGCGTGGGTCGCCATCCGCCCCGAGGTTTGCGCAACGTACGGGCTTCGCTGCGGCGCCGGTGCGCTTTCCTTGGCTATCTGCTTTACGCCCGCCCTACCGGCAGGTAAAAATCCGCGCCCATGTGGCTCACTAGCGGTAGCATTCCCCAGTTGTCGACGGCGGTGGTACGCTCCCTGGTCGAGCGGCAGCTGATCGAAACCGAATCGCCCAACGAGGTTACTCGGGACATCTCGGCGGTGTTCGAGCAGTACTTGCGCGACGACCTGGCCGTATCGACCGAGAGCCGGCAAATCGCCGAGCGGCGGGGCGCCCCGAACGAAGCGGGGCGCATCAAGCGCGACCTCGCCCGCCAGCGCGGCCTCGGCCTCGGAGAAGAAGCCATCGACTACCTCCTCGCCCAGTTGCTGGAGATGCTCATGCACTCCGGCAGCGTAGAGGAGATCTTCGGCGAAGATCACCAGCTGAAGCTTGCGATGCGAGGGCCTTTGCGGGCTCAGTTCCAGGCAGAAGATCAGCTGGACGAGGTCGTGCGAAAACGCATGAAGCACCTTCAAGAGGGCACCTCGCAGTGGGAGATCGAGTATCAGCGCATGCGGGAAGAGGTAGCCCGCCGGCGGCTGTGAGCCCGGCGGAGGTGAGCCCGGCAAGCGTGAGCCCGGCAAGCGTGAGCCCGGCGGAGGTGAGCCCGGCGAGCGTGAGCCCGGTAGTTGGGAGCCCACGGGGCTGTGGCCCCGGCTCGATGGGCCCCGGCTCGATGGGCCCAGGCTCGATGGGCCCCGGCTCGATGGGCCCCGGTTGGGCGAGGTCGCCTCGGGCGACCGGCGGTCGAGCGGCGCGGCCCGAGGCCGGCTCGCCGCGAAGCATCTGGGCGCCGACCGACTTGGTCATGCGGAGGGGCACGGTGGCCGGGCGGAAGCCTTCGTAGCGATGCGGAGCATGACGGGATTTGGCGTCGGAACCGCAAGCTTGCGGTCCGGCTCGATTTTCGCGGAAGTTCGGTCGCTGAACCACCGATTCCTGGAGCTGCGGGTGCGGATTCCGAACGAAATGTCGGAGCACACCTTCTTCGTCGAGCAGATGTGCCGCACTCGGCTACAGCGCGGTCGCTACGACGTGAGCGTTCGGATGGACGGGGCCGCGCTTCCGCCCCCCGTGCTCGACGAGCGAAAGGCCCGGGCGGCTTACGCGGCGCTGGTTGCTCTGCGAGACGAGCTGACGCCTGGAATCGAGGTCCCGGTCGCCGCCCTCACCACCCTGCCCGACCTGTTCACGTCTCCCTCGGCCACCAATTCACGGCCCGAGCGAGACGCGCTCACACTTTGCCTGACCTCGGCGCTCACCGCCCTCGACGAGATGCGGGCCGAAGAGGGCAGTGCACTGCGGCTCGAGCTGGAGAAGCGCCTCGAAGCGGCCCGCGCGCGAACGCACTCCATCAGCCACCACGTCCCAACGCTCCAGCACCGCTACGAGAGGCGCCTACGCGCCCGGGTCGAGCGGCTCACGGAGACGATGCACGGAATCGACGAAGGGCGTATTCTTTGCGAAGTCGCCCTGCTGGCTGAGCGCTCCGACATCGCGGAAGAGCTCGCGCGGCTGGAAAGTCACATGGATCAATTCGAGAAGCTTTTGCCCGCGACCGAGCCCGTGGGGCGCCGCCTCGATTTCTTGCTTCAGGAGATGGCCCGGGAGGCCAATACGGTCGGGGCCAAGTGCCAAGACGCGGACATCTCCCTCGACGTGGTGGGTCTGAAGGCGGAGCTGGAGCGCATTCGCGAGCAAGTTCAAAACGTGGAATGAATGAGCACTGATCGATGCCTGCGCCACCCAACCTTTCCCCGCTTCTGCTGATCGTCTCCTCCCCTTCGGGGGCCGGCAAGACCACGCTCACGAGCGCCCTGAGGCAGCGCGTGGAGGGCGTGCGTTTCAGCGTTTCGCACACGACGCGGAAGCCTCGCGCCGCCGAGGAGGACGGGCGCGAATACCACTTCGTGAGCACTCAACATTTTCGCGAGCTCATCAAGGAGGGCCAATTTCTCGAGTGGGCGAGCGTGCACGAGAACTACTACGGCACCAGCCGCGGGGAGGTGGCCAAAGCGCGGGGGGCGCGCGCCTTGCTGTTCGACGTTGACTATCAGGGGGCGCGTCAGATCAAATGCGCAGCGCCCGACGCAGCCACCGTTTTCATCCTACCGCCGGACATGGCAACGCTGGAATCCAGGCTGCGCGGACGCGCGAGCGAAGACGAAGCGACGATTCAGCGACGCTTCCAGGCGGCCAAGCACGAGATCGAGCACTACGGTTTTTTCGACTACCTGCTGGTAAACGACGACCTGACGAAGGCGATCGAGCGGCTCATCGCGATTTTTCTCGCGGAGGAATGCCGGCGTCAGCGAAACGCCGCCCGCGCCGAGGATTTTCTGCGGGAGCTGCGCGAATTCAGTGAAGCGTGACCGGCGCGTGGGCGACAGGGCCACATCCAGCAACGGCCGGACCGATGACCACACCGCCGCTGGTCCTGCGCCGCGGAGCACCGCCGGCGTGCCGTCGTTTCGGTGAGGGGCCCACCAGGGGGTCAGCGTGGCCGTGTTCGTCACACGCCTCGCCGGCGCGCACCGGGTGCCTCTCCGTCTCGATCCGACAGAAAAAGTCCGAGTCGCCTTTGCTTGCCCCGGCATTTCATGGTTATGACAGGGGTCGCCCGGCGGTGAATTTGCAGCGCATCACCCGGGGAAACACGACGAATTACGGTATGAGGAAGAAGGGCAGCACCAGAGCTGCCGGGAGGCTTCTGCCGCCGGGAAGCCCGAGGCTCCCCGGGTCGGCGCCTCGCTCTCGGCGAATTGTGGGGTTGATGGGTCCGCGTAGCTATGAGTGACGAAGAATTGGATGTGTTGGGCGTGGGCAACGCCATCGTGGACGTTTTGGCGAAGACCAACGACGCCTTCTTGGAGTCGCGGGGAATCGCCAAGGGTGGCATGTCGCTGATCGACGAGCAGCGCGCGACCGAGCTGTATGCGGAGATGGGGCCCGACACGGAGTGCGTCTCCGGCGGGTCGGCCGCCAACACCATGGCGGGGCTCGCATCGCTCGGCGCTCACTGCGGCTACCTCGGGCTGGTGCGTTCGGACGCGCTCGGCGATGTGTTCACGCACGACATGCGCGCCGAGGGAATCGTGTTTCGAACGCCCCCTGCGGAACAAGGCCCTTCCACCGCTCGATGCCTGATCTTCGTCACGCCCGATGCTCAGCGAACCATGAACACGTTCCTCGGGGCATGCGTCGAGTTCGGCCCCAACGAGGTGGACGAGGATCTCGTCCAGCGCAGCAAGTACACCTACCTCGAGGGCTACCTTTGGGATCGCCCGCTCGCCAAGGAGGCCTTCCTGAAGGCGGCCCAAGTGGCGAGGGGCTCTGGGCGCAAGGTCGCGCTATCCCTCTCCGATGGGTTTTGCGTGGAACGTCATCGGGAGTCTTTCCTCGAGCTGGTGCACGGTCACGTCGACGTGCTCTTCGGCAACGAGGCGGAAATCAAGGCCCTCTACCACACATCCAGCTTCGACGAAGCCGCCCGTCACGTGCGCGGTCAGGCCGATGTGGTTGCGCTCACACGCGGCCCTGCGGGAAGCGTGCTCTTCAACGGCGCCGAAGAGATCGAAATCGAAGCAGCGCCGGTTTCGGCCGTCGTGGATACGACGGGCGCCGGCGATCAGTACGCCGCGGGCGTGCTGCACGGGCTAGCCCGAGGGGCTCCGTTGCGCGTCGCGGGTCGGCGCGGAGCGCTCGCCGCCGCAGAAGTGATTTCCCACTTCGGGGCTCGCCCGAAGACGCGATTGTCCGAGCTCACTGGCATGCTCTGACGGCCGCCCGCGGGTCGCGCCCGCCCGAAGGCGATACGACCCTCGGGCAGCAAGGCGGCTCAGGCCGCCAGGGTCTCGGTGGACGGGCCACCCAGGGTCTTGGTGGCTGGGCCGCAGTGGCGCAGGCGAACCTCGGCGACGATGCGGAGCAGCTCCGTCTTCGTGACCACGCCCGTGTCGAGCAGCACTCGCATGTAGCCGTCGACGTAGCCGTACGATCTTCCGAGCCGAGTCTGGGCCGCTCCCCGGCGGTGCATGCTGAATGCCTCCCCCAGCAACTCGCGCAAGTTCTCGATGAGCTCCTTCTTCAACCGACCGTTCATGGCTGGCTCCTCCCTGAGTGGATGACTTCCCTTTAGCCATCCCGGCCGCGAGGGGCCAACTTCTGACCGCGATCGTCACCCGCTCGGGGGGGCGAGCCAGGCTCATTTCTCGGCGCGGGGGGAGCGGGAAGCGACCTCGGCGGGCGCCCCTTGCGCGGCGCGCCCGGCCCCGGACGCACGCGCGGAGCGAACCAGCCCTCGGCATAGCTCAGCAGCCTCGCCAGCTGGCTGGGTCGTACCTTCAGCTCGCCGATGATGCGTTTGCCCCGGGCCGCGAGCTGGGTCTCATCGAGCAGCGCCAGCGAGCGCACTCCGAGCAGTGCGCCGAGCGCCCCGAGGTCCGGGTGAGTGGCGGCGTTGATGGCGATCGTCAGCTCCCGCGCGTGCCTCCGCGCAGCTTTGGGGCTCTCATCCATGGCCTGCACCTCGACCAGGGCGCCTCCATCTGCGGTGGGCTCCGCCTCGAGGCGGATCCAGGCCAGGGACTGAGGCAATGCGAGCGGCAGCCCCAGAAGGGCGCGCCGGGGCTCGTGCACGTACAGCACGAGCGCGATCCCCTCGGGCGGCTCCGGGAACTCACCAACCGGGGACTCCAGCAGCTTCTGCTGCATGACGGGGGGCGCCACGACCAAAACGCGGGGGCCCGGCAGCATCAACAAACGCTCGGCCCGGTCGGCGTGAGCGAGCGCCATCAGGGGTTTGCGGCTCAGCCAGCGACCCTTCGGGGGGCGTTTCACCAAAGCATCGACGGCCGAGCGAGCCCGCTTCAATCCGAGCCGATGCACTACGACCGCCACCACGTGATCGGAGCGCCGAAACTGCGGGCCCACCATCAAGATCCGGTCGAGATCCCGAACCGGGTCGACCGACTCGGAGGCGAGGAAGCTCCTCCACTGCGGCATGTTCGAGACGAGCTTTCCGATCCGGGCCCCGAGGGGGTGGTTGCGCACGCGGCTCAGCGAAACGAGTAGATTCACGTTCGCCTCGCGTGGAATCGCTTTCGAGGAGACCCCGGCCAGCTCTACCGGGTGCGCGTCCTCGCTCGGGCGCCGACGCGCCTCGTCGCGCTTCGCTTCGGCTTTGGGCTGGCTCTTCGGCGGGCGGCTCGTTTTCCGCTCCTGCTTCGCCATCTGCTCGTCGCGACCCGCGTCGGGAACCTCGGGCGCGCGCGGGGCAGCGGGGGGTGATTGCGGCCCGTCCGGCAGCAGGGCCGCGGAGTCCGAAGCCTCCGCTGAGGCGCTGGGCGGCTCTGCCACGGGCTGGGAGGGGCCTGCCTCGAGCCAAGAAAGATCGATCTCGATGGGCTCCAGCGACTCCGTGGGCGTCGCGCGAGAGGGCGGACGCAGCCACGAAAGCAGCCCCACCAGCGAGGCGACCGGGGTGAGCCCGAGGTGCGCAACCAGGGAAAGAATCAGGGCAAGCGGCAACAGGCCACGCGCTGGGGTCACGCTAGGCGGGCGGGGCATCCGTCGCATCTTGGTCCAGAGCCGAAGCGTTGCGTAGTGTACGGCTCTGCAAGGCGCCCCCAAAGGCGTAGTCAAATGAGGCGGTTGTGGATAAGAAAACGGACGATATGCATGGTGCCGGTCCCCCGATGCAGCCCCGGCAGTGCTCTGCGCGGCGCCCGAGATCGAGCGCGGCGTGGTTGCCTGCGGCCGCGCTGGCCCTCGCGCTGAGCCCGGGTTGCAGAAAGTCGAAGGAACCCGCCGACTCGACGGCGGGCCCCACGGAGCAAACCTCCGGCAGCAAACGGGCCACAGGGGACGAAACAGCCCAGCCAGCAGGCCGACACGACACGGATCGCGGGCCGGTCGACGCGGGGGCCCGCCCCGACGCGGCGCCCGCCCCGCTGCTGCCTTTCGACGCCCCCCCGCCCACTACCGACTGGCCTGGCCCATATCTCACCGTTACGTACAGTTCTGCAGGAATCTACAGCGCACCCTCTCTCCACCGCCCTCTCAAGATAGGTTACGCGCGAAACGGCGGAAGGGTTCCCGTCCTGCCGGAGAAAGTCTCCGGCGAGGGATGTGCCGAGGGGTGGTATCGCCTGGCCGGCGACGAGGCTTTCATCTGCAGCCAGTTCGGAACCACCGATGAAGACAGTCGACGAGCGCGCTTGACCACGACGGCTCCCGACCTGGATGCGATCCTGCCTTATCCGTACGCGCGCAACACCAAAAACGGCACTCCCCTTTACCGTTCCGTGCCGTCGGCCGAGCAGATGAAGCAGTATGAGCCTTATCTCGACCCCAAAAGCGCCAAACCCGACGCAGGGGCCCCGTGGTGGATGCTGGATAACGCTTCGCTCAACTCCGTCCAGCTGGAGCACCTGAGTGCCGAGAGTGACGGCGTGATCGAGCGACGAATGGTCAAGGGCTTCTACGTGGCGGTCGATCGGCAGTTCGATTGGAGCGGCCGAACCTGGTACAAGACGACCAAGGGGATGGTCGGGCCTCAGGATCGGTTCCTGACGGTCGAAGGGTCGCCATTCCACGGGGTTCAGCTGTCCGACGAGCGGCATTTGCCCATCGCGTGGACCTACGGCTACCGGAAGTCGCGACCGACGTACCGAATCGACGAAGAGGCCAAGAAAGTGGAGGTCGCCGGTTCGGTGCCCCGCCTGACGCAGCTGGCGCTGACCGGTCGCCGGCTGGAGATGGACGGGCGCGGGTACGTCGAAACCGCGGACGGAAGCTGGGTGAGAACCGCGCACGTGCGGATCGCCGGGCTGCCCCCCTTGCCGGATGACCTTCGCGAAGACGAGCGTTGGGTCGACGTGAACCTGGATACGCAGACGCTCGTTGCGCTCGTGGGCCGGCGTCCGGTGTACGCCACCTTGGTTTCCAGTGGGCGGGAGTCGAAGGAAAAAAGCAAAGATCACCGGACGCCCACCGGGCAGTGGCGAATTCGCGAAAAGCACCTGACGACGACCATGGATGGAGATGGCACGGCCGCCGGAGACCTCCCCTACAGCATTGAGGACGTGCCCTACGCCATGTACTTTCATGGCTCCTACGCGCTACATGGGGCCTTCTGGCACGGCAACTACGGCGCTCGCATGAGCCACGGCTGCGTCAACCTCGCTCCTCTGGATGCCAAGTACTTGTTCTTCTTCACCGGCCCCCATCCTCGCGCCGGTTGGCACGGGGCTTGGGCGAGCAATGCCGATCCGGGCAGCCGCATCATCATTCGAGATCCTACCCCATGAAACGTCGCTCCGAGCCCCCTCCCCCCGTTGAACGCCTCGAGAACCTGGAGCAAGGCGCCAGTGATCCACACGAGAGCATGGACCGCTTCTCGGCGCATCTGGACAGGGGTTGGGACCTGGTTCAACAGGGCGACAGCCGCGGCGCGGAGGCCTCGGCCCGGCGCGCCCTGCAGATCAATGGCGAGGCTCCGGAAGCGTACAATCTGCTCGGCTACGCCGCGGCCCTTCGGGGGGAGTTCGAAGAGGCCATCGCGCACTACAGCCAGGCCCTGACGCTGGACGATACGTACTTCGAAGCCATGCTGAACGCCGCGGAAGTGTTCATCCACCCGCTGGGCGACTTCGCGGAGGCCGTGGAGCTGTGCGACAGAGCCCTGGACTTGGCCGAATCGGACGACGAACGAGTGGACGCGCTGCTGTTGAAGTTCGACGCCCTCATGGGTGGCGAGCGCACGGACGAAGCAAAGGCGCTCTGCCGCCGTTTCCCCGCCGGGCCTTTCGACAACCCGGCGCATTCCTTCCTCGTGGGTCGGGCGCTGTACGAGGTCGGCGAGGTGGAAAAGAGCGCGCCGCTCATCGAGAGCGCCGCCAAGGAGTCGCCGGACAACGGCGAGGCGCACTACTACCTGGGCTTGCTGCGGGACGAGCAGGGCGACCGAAGCGAAGCGACGCACGCGTTCGCCCTCGCTCGAGCACTCGAGCTGCAGACACCGCCCCCGGAGTGGTCCCTCTCCGTGGCCGCATTTCAGCAGCTCGTGCAGCGTGTCGTCGAGCAGCTGAGCCCGGAGCACCGAGCGGCAGTCCGCCCCGGTGAGGTGTACACATCCGACATGCCCGGCCTGGAGTTGGTCATCGATGGGGTCGATCCGCGCGCTCTTCTGCTGGTCGACGACATCGCCCCGACCCACGCCGGGCACCCGACGGCACGCCTTTTCGTATACCAACGGAACGTCGAACGTGCGGCGGGCGCGCTGGAAAGCCTCGAAGAAGAGCTGCTGGAGGCTTTGACGCGTGAGATCGCGCTGATGTTCGAGGAAGAGGGCTTCGCCCCCGCGGCGGGCAGCTCGGACCCTCGCCTGCTCAACTGAGGGGCACCGAGGGGGCGGCGCACCGAGTCGACCGAGCCGCTGCCGTCGAGATACGGCGCGCCTCGCCGACTCGTGAGCGCGGAGCCAACGGCCCTGCCATCGCCGCAAGGTATCCCCCGGGACACAAGGCCCTCGGGGCACACGGCGTCGCCCTGCGCCCCCGTCGGCGCACGGAAAAGGTCTGAGCAGACGCCGAACCTCGACGGCGGGCCAGGCCCTTCCGTCGAGGACCCTCCGCCCGGCTCGGATGGGCCGGCTCCGAGCGAACCGCCGCGGCAACTTCAGTTGCTGCGACTGGCGAGCCTTTCGGCGATGCCCTCCAACAGCAACGAAGCCCGAGACGTGGGCACGTGCCGAAGCTCCGCGAGGGCTCGCTGCGTGAAGCGCGCCGCGCGCCGGGAGACCTCGGCGCACACGCCGCTCTCCACCACCGCCCGGCGGAGCGACTCCACCTTCGAGTCGTCTCCGGCTCGGATATCGCCCAGCACCTCGAGCAGCGCGGGCTGCCGCTGGACCGCCAAGACCAGCGGTAGGGTCAACTTTCCCTGGCGAAGATCGGCAAACATCGTCTTGCCGGTGTCCTCGGCCGTGTAGTCCAGCAAATCGTCGACGAGCTGGAACGCCATGCCCACGCACTCGCCGAACGTGGCGAACCGCGACGCGTGAGGTTGCGACGCGCCGCCGAGCGCCGCCCCCGCGCGGGTCGCAAAGCGGAACAACGAAGCGGTCTTGTCTCGCAGGATGGTCTCGTACGTCTGCTCGCTCACGTCGATCTGGCGACGCCCTCGAAGCTGGACGACCTCCCCCTCGACGAGGCTTCGCAGGGTACCGAGCATCTCCCGAAGCAACTCCGGAGCGTGCTGCTCGACGCGCAGCAGCGCGTGAGTCAACAGAAGATCGCCGCCGAGCACGCTGACCGCGTTGCCCCAGACCAACCGCGCGGCGGCTTCGCCGCGCCGCTCCGTGCCCTCGTCGATCACGTCGTCGTGCAGGAGCGTCGCGGAGTGCACCAGCTCCACACACACGGCGACCTCCCGCGCCGCCTGCCGAATCGGACCGAAACAGGCCGCGCTGAGAAGGACGGCCGTCGGCCGAATCCTCTTTCCCCCGAGGCTGACCAGTTGACGCGACGCATCACTGCCGGGCGAGGGCCCCTGCGCGGCGGACTGCCGTAGCTCGTCTTCCACCCAGCGGAGGTCGTCGCCCAGCAGCTCCCCCACGGACTCCAGCCGTGCCTCGACCGCCGGCCCAGCCTTGGCGGAAGCGGCGGACTCGGCGAGACTGCCGAGCGCCGCATGTAGGTGTTGATTCATCTTTTCGCGGGTCCGGCGGGGAGTCTTAACAGAAACGGCCTCCCCGGAGCGCTTACAATTTCGCTTTGTCGACCAGCGGGTGCATCGTCATTTGACCCCGGGGGCATCCTCGGTGCACTACACGGCCGTGACTCGGGGCGCGGAGCAACAGAAGCGACTGCGAAGGCGAGGCCGGGCCGCAGGGCTCATCGTCTTCGGCATCGTCGTGAGTGCTTGTGTCGCCACCTGGTCTCTCCAAATTTGCCTACAAGTCTGGGCACGTGAACCGGCGCAAGAAACCGTTGACTGTTCGGCCGGCATCCTTCGGTTGGTCGACGGGGTCTCCGTTGCGCGCCAGCGCGCGGCTCGCGAGTCTACGGAGCGAGCCGCGCTGTCTGCGTTTCGCAGTACGGTGGCCGCTTCTTGGTCGCAGTATCCGGCCGTTGAGAATGGTTGTCGATTGACGGAAGAGGGGCTTGCCCGCCTGCGCGAAGTCGCGCGCTTGCGCTATGCCGAAGAGCACGCGGTGCGCTACCGGGCCGCCGATCTCGCTCGGCGCCGGCAGTCGGTGGCCGCGCTGACGGACACACTCCGCTCTTCGGCGGGGGGCGACGCCAGCCGCGCCGGCGGAACAAAGCGCGACAAGTCTGATACTCCTCTCCCGGGCGCCGCCTCGAGCTCGAAGCCGCCCTCTCTACAGTAAAGAGATTTCCAAAAAATGCCCACAGCATCCCAAGCCGATACGACCGGCGAAGAAAAGCCTACCTTCGACGTCCTCCCGCTCTCGGAAGAGGTTCGCTCCGCCATCGCCGAGCTCGGCTACAAGCACCCCACGCCGGTCCAACGAGCGGTCTTCGAGTCCGCCGTGCGCGGGCGAGACCTCGTCGTCCAGGCCCGCACGGGTACCGGCAAGACAGCCGCCTTCGGGCTCCCCATCGTGGATCGCTTGGTCAAGCGGCGCGTTCTCGCCGTGCAAGCGGTGGTGCTTTGCCCCACCCGTGAGCTGGCCCTGCAGGTGACGCGCGAGCTCGGCGCGCTCGGCAAGAACAGCGGCCTCGCGGTGTTGCCGGTGTACGGCGGCGCTCCGATGATGAAACAAATCGAGGGGCTGAAGGCGGGTGCGCAAATCCTGGTGGGAACGCCAGGCCGCGTGCTCGATCACCTTCGCCGGGGAACGTTCGACCCGAGCAAGGTTCGTGTTTTCACGCTCGACGAGTGCGACGAGATGCTCTCCATGGGTTTTCTCCCTCAGATCGTCGACATCTGGAATCAGCTGCCAAAGCAGCTTCAAGTCCTGCTCTTCAGTGCCACGGTACCGCGGGCGGTCTTGAGGGTCGCCGAGTCGCGGTTGCGCGAGCCGGAGTTCGTCACGCTCAGCGGCGATCAGGTGGGCGCCCTCGAGATCGAGCATTTCGTGTACCTGAGCGAGGGGGACAAGATTCAGGAGTTGAAGCGCATCCTGCAGGCGGAAGCCCCGGAGAGCGCGATCATCTTCTGCAACACCCGGGACGACACGCAGCGCGTGGCGACAGCGCTACAAAAGGCGGGCTACGAGGCGGACTGGCTCAACGCAGATCTCTCGCAGAACGAGCGCGAGGCCGTCATGGCGGCCACCCGTGAAGAGCGCTTGCCCTTCCTGGTGTGCACCGACGTCGCGGCCCGGGGCATCGACATCTCTCACCTGACCCACGTGATCAACTTCGACTTTCCCGAGTCCAACGAGCAGTACGTGCACCGCACCGGGCGAACCGGCCGCGCGGGGCGCATGGGGACGGCGATCTCGCTGGTCAGCCCAGCCTCCATCGGCAACCTCTACTACCTACGCCTCGAGTACAAGATTCATCCGGTGGAGCGCAGGCTGCCCAGCGAGCAGGAGCTGCGCACGAGAGCGGAAACCGACCAAGTCCGTACGCTGGTCGAGCAGTTTCCGAGCGCACGCCCCGCCGACCTCTCGCTCCTGCGAAGGCTGCTCACCCACGACCACGGTGAGCGAGTGCTGGCGGCCATGCTCGGTCAGGTGCTGGAAGCCGGAGCCGGAACCGCAGCCGAAGGGGCGAAGCCGGCGCGCCCCAATCGAGGCGACTCACCCCGAGCGGTCAAGCTCGCACGCAAGCCGATCAATGGCGAACCGCTCCGCCGTGAGAGCCCCCGCAGGGCTACCGCGGTGGCGCTCCCCCCCAAGGAGGGCGACGCCGAGGCCCCGTCGGATGAGGTGGAGGATATCCGCGTGGCGCGAGAGCGGAGAGGCCGCTCGGAGCGCGAGCCCCGGCGGCCGCGCGAGGACCGCGCCACTCGGAGCAGGCCGGAGGCTCGTCGGCGGTCGAGCGTCCGCAACGAAGCCGGCATCACCTACGAAGTGCGAAGCGTCGAGTCGGAGGATTTCGAGGCTCCGTTGGATGTAGCCGCGGAGTCCGACGGGATCACCGGGGCGTCCTGGGATGGCCCGGTGGACGAGGTGTTCGTCAACGTCGGCCGCGACGACCACGTCAAGACGGAGGACATCAAGAAGGCGCTGGAAGGAACGGAAGTCGCGGCAGACGACATCGCGTACGTCCGAATTCGGCAGCGCCACTCCTTCGTCGGCGTGCGCCCCGGAGCGCTCGAGCTCGCAGTCAACGGTCTGACGGGCAAGACGATTGGGGGTCGGACGGTCGCGGCCGAACAAGCTCGGCCCCGTCAAGCCCGCAAGTAGATTTTTTTTCGCGCCAGTTTTTTTGGCGACGAGCAGCGACAATTCGTCGCCCTCGTGTACCACCCAGCGGCGCCCGCGCGGCGCGTGTCGGAGCGTAAAAAGCGCTCCCCGCAGGCCTGTCAAAATCGTTGCGCACGCCTCAGTCCGGGGCTAGGACATCGTTACCGATGCCGCAGCCAATCAACGTCGAGCGCTTGCAAAGCAACATTGCGTGGGCTGTGGCACATGGGCTCGGCGCGCGCGATCTCATTCCCATGTTGGAGAGGCTCGTACAGCACGCACCCGAGGGGAGCGACTGCAAAGTCACTGCCCAGCGGCAGCTTGCAGAGCTCATCGTGGAGCAGCGTCCGTGGCGAGCGGCAGTGCTGACACGCGCGGTTCTGCGTCATGAGGATGACGATCGGGCCTGGGCGCTGTACGCGTTGGCCCATACTTTGCTTGGCAACCATCGTTGCGCTCGCAAGGCCTACCGGCGGGCGTTGGCGCGGGAGCCCCGCTGCCCCTCCTATGCCCACAATCTCGGCCACATGCTGGACGTGGTCTTCGAGCAGCCGCGGCGGGGCTTGCCACTACTTCGCCAGGCCCACCTCGCCGCTCCTCGCGAGCGGGAGATCGCCGCCTCCTACGCGCACGCGCTGGCCCGCATCGGGGAGCCGAAGGCCGCTGTCGACGTGTTGGAGCAGGCTTTGGGTTGTCGCACCGAGGCGTGGCGTCTGCTGCGTCGCTGGGCGTCCCGGCGAGCGGCCGCGCGTCGCGCCTCCGCGCTCTAGCGTCCCCTCCGAGGCAGAGCGGCCTCTCGAGGGCCGTGCCGAGTCGCGAAGCCCTGCTTGCCGGAAGGCGCGCCCCGCGCGAGGCGCGACGTTACGAAGCCCCGCCCCTCACGACGCGCGGCGGTTTGCGGGGCGCGGCGGGTCGCGAGACTCCGCGCAGCGGCGACGCGCGGCGGGTTGCAGGGCGCGGCGGTCGCAAGACTCACCTCGTGCAAGGCGCGGACGTTGCAGGGCTGGCCCCTTGCAAGGCCCGGTCCTCGAAGGCTCGACCGCGCCCGGCTCCCTGCCTCTCGCGCGCCGTCCTGAGCGCGGCCGCCGCGGGAAGCGCCGGTCTCGGAAGCCTCGGGATCTTCGAACCGGCGCTTCGACGCGCGGCCGCTCCGCGCTCTGTCGCCCGGGCCGCGGCGCGGCTCCACAACGGTCCGACCTGCACCGCGGCGCGTCCCGCTCGGCGCGGCGCCGCAACGCTCCGCAGACCACGGCGTCGCAGGCTCTCGCCCGCGCCCCGCGTTTCGAACGTTGGCTGGCCGCAATCGCTGCGCGGAAGGGCGCCCCACGCAGGCGCCCGCCGTGGGCCTTCCTCGAGGCGCGGCCTTCTTCGCTTGGGCGCGTCACTCGGCGTGCCGCCCATGGCCTTGGGCGCGGCTGGACGCACAGTGGCGTCACGCCCTGGCCCGCCCTCGGCCCGTGCTCTGCCCCCCCGTGGCGGCGCCGACTCTCCGCAGGCGCGGAGCGGCAAACGGGCGCGGCGGGCCCCCGCGACGGCGGGAGCGCCGCTCCCCGCGGTGACCGGCTCCTCGGCGGCGAGCCCCGCACGGCTTCAGCCGCACGCGCCCCGGCAAACCGGGGCAGCGCCCCCCCCCGCCTGCCGATGCTTGGCTTCGCTCGCGCCGGACACCCCGGGCGGCAGCGGCGATGGCCGCCGTCGGATCGGCTCCCGGCCCTTGCGCTCGTCACCGCTTGGCGACCCCACGGAGTACTCGCCCGACTCGCAGTGCCATCCCCCACCCATCTGCGCCGGACGGGGGCCGGCGCTTCGCGTCCTCGAGCGGTCGCGGCGTACCTCGTGCCCTCCCCCGCCTTGCTCCCCCGCCCTCGGTCGGCGGCCGGACGCGCCGACGAGCGGCAATCAGGATGATTGCCGCGACCAATCGACGACCCAGCCCGGATTTCTCACGACCGCACGACCGAGGGTGCGAGGAGGAAGTGGATTTTCAGTCCTGATGCCCGCCGGGCGCGCGCAGGCAGACTGGCTGTCTGCCCCGCACGCGCTGGCGGGCCGCTGGGCGAACAGACACGACTCATCCCGCCCTCGAGACCAGGTCGTGAGAAATCCGGGCTAGAGCACCGAACGAGCAGCAGGCGTCGAGCGGGGGCTGGAGGCAACCTGTTCGGTGCTCTCGGTACCGTCGCCCGCATTGCCTCGCGCCTCGCCCGAAAGACGCGCGGCCCGGACCGAGGACCCCGCTGGGTCCCTCGAGGCGAGTCGCTCGGCGAGTCGCTCGAGGCAAGTCACTCGAGGCAGTCGCGACGGCGCGAAGGGTCGCGCGTGCGCGAGGGCGCGCGAGGCGGCGACCACGCCGCCTGAGAGTCGTTGGCGCGACACGCGTCGACACAATATCGAGCGGGCCGCCGGGCGGCGCCAATGCGCCGGCATTCCCTCGATGAATTGCGACCATCGTGCATTTCTGCCTTGCATGTTTTCGGCTGCACACTATCGATTCGGGCGATGCGGCTCAGGATTTGCTTGGCGGTAGGGTGCCTGGCGCTAGAAGTTTCCTCCCGGGCGCTCGCGCAGTCTGAGCCGGAGGTTTCCGCCCCGCCCGCTGCCCCGGTCGGGGCCGAGCCAGCGCGCCCGCGCGGCGCCGAAGATCGGCCGGATCTGCCCGAAATCACGGACCAGATGCTCGAGCCGGTGCCCCCGCCAGCACGCGTTCTGAAGAGCTGGCAGGAGGCCCTCGAGCTCGTGCGGACGCGCAATACGTCGCTGGCCACGGCGCGCGCCCAAGTGCTCACGGCCCAAGCCCAAGCCCGCTTGGCGCTCGCTCAGAGTCTCCCATCGCTGGTCGCAAACGGTGTCGTACAGCGCAGCCTGCTGTTCGGGCGAGGCATCGGGCGAACCGCAGACAGGTTCATTCCCAACGCTCGTCAGCCGCAGCAAGCCACCATCTGGTCCGCGGGGCTCTCATTTCGGCAGCGGCTATTGGACGTGCAGTCGTGGTACGACCAGGACACGGCGAGCTTGGCGGTGGACGCGAACCTCGCGCTCGTCCAAGACACCCAACGCGTGGCGATGGGCGCCTTGGCGGACACGTTGGTCACCGTCATCACCGCGGGGCGATTGACGGACGTGAGCCGCGTATCGCTCCGCTCCAATCTCTCCACGCTGGATCTCACGCGCCGCCGAGCCCGTTTGGGCGCCGCCAGCGCGGTGGACGTGCTCCGCTCCGAGCAGGAGGTCGTTTCCAATCGGGCCGACGTCGTGCAGGCCGACGAAGGGCTGCGCCGGGCGCGGGAGGCGCTGGGGATGGCGCTGGGGTTTCCGATGCCCTGGGGCATTTCGCCGGACATCCAGATCGACCAACTCGCCGCCGATGCAAGAGCGGTCTGCAGCCCCGTCGATTCGACCGACGATCGCAGCGACGTGCGAGCGGCTCGCGCGCAGCTCGCCGTGAGCGAGCGCGCCGTCAAGAGCGTGGACCTCGGCTACTCCCCAACGCTCGACCTCACCTCGGACTACAACTACAACACGTCGATCGGGCTCGCCCGCCCTTCCTCGTGGCAGGTCGGCGCCGTGCTGACCGTGCCGCTCTATGACGGAGGGGCGACGGCCGCCACACGGGTGTCGGCGCACGCCCAAGCCGAGGCCTCCATCCAGCGGCTGACGGAGACGCAGCGTCGCGCCCAGCTCGAGGCGACGCAATCCCAGCGCGCGATCACCGTGGCCCGGGCCAACTTCGAAGTGAGCCAAAAGGCTCGAGACATCGCGCGCGAAAGCGCGCGTTTGGCGCGCATCGCCTTCGTGCACGGCACCGGCACGAGCTTCGACCTGGTCGAGTCGGCCCGCCGCATGCGGCTCGCCGAGATCGACTTGACCATCAAGGAATTCGAGGTGATACGCGCGGAAATCACCGCCCTACTGGCTCTTTCCAATTGCACGCTGTAGCGGATGCCGGGACCCGGCCACGGCCTTGTCGCACCAAACACATGCGGCTAGTGTAGGCCGCGGCCTACGTTGCCGCGTCAACGCTAAAGGCCGAATCGTCATGGCGAAAAAAGAAGTCTCGAACTACGTCTTCACCGGCCTGCTGGTGCTGCTTGCCGGCCTACTGGTCTATCTGATCCCCTTCGTGTTCTTGAAGGTGCCCACGGCGCAGGCCGCGGCCGGTGGCTTGGCTCAGAAGATCTTCTATTTCCACGCGCCCGTCGCCACGGGGATCTACATCACGGGCGGCGCCTGTTTCGTCGGCAGTGCCGCCTATCTAGCGCGCCCCTCGGAGTGGTCCAACGGTCTGGCCAGAGGGGGCGCCGAAGCCTGCACCTACCACGGCGCGATGGTGCTGGTGAGCGGCCCGCTGTGGGCAAAAAAGGCCTGGGGCGTGTACTGGCTGTGGGATCCGCAGCTCACCTCGCTGCTGCTCAGTGTGCTGGTCTACATGGCCATGACGGTGCTCCGCGCCTTCGGTGGAGACAGCCCCTCGGAGCGGCGCTTCGGCGCAGCCCTCGGTGTGATGGGCTCGCTGAACCTCCCCGTCATCTACTACGCGGTCAAGCTGTGGGGCGGAAACCACCCGAACGTAACCCGGGAGGGCGGTGGCGGCCTCGCGGACCCTGCCATGAAGCTGGCATTCGGAATTGGAATGCTCGCGCTCGGCCTGATGCTCCCCATCATCATGGTTTGGATTCGAACGCGCCTGGCCCTGCTGCAAGCCGCCTACGGCCGGCTGCAAGAGCAGGCGCTGACGGCCGGGCTCATCGATTGGGACGACGAGCAATAGCCCCTCGCCGCGCCTGAGGTACCGACAATGAACAGCAACAGCAACGCCGCCTACCAGAAACCATCCGTCGAAAGCCGATCCACGGAGTTCGTACCGGTCGAAGGGGGGGCGGAAACCACGGACGCCGCCACGTACATGGTGGCGGCCTACGTTTTGATGTGGGTATGCACCCTCGTCTTCGTATTCATCACGTGGCGCAAGAGCCGCAACCTGTACAGCAAGGTGCAGGAGCTCGAGAGCGCCATCGCGAAGGCATCGAAATCGTAACGCGGCGATCCGGTTGATTGCCGCGAAATATCAGCGGGCGACGGCCTCGAAAGGGCAGCACGCGCCGGGCAGGCGCCCGGAAACGCCGGTCGAACGAGGTCAGCGGGCGCTCTCCGGAGCGCCGAGGGGCTGGCAGCCGGTTCGGCGCTGCCGGGGGGGAGCCGGGCTGCGGCGGCGCTGAGCCGTGGTCGGTTGCGGCATTTCCTGCTCTACTGAGGGCACGCCAGCGGGAGGACTCGCAACCGTGACGTTTGAGCACATCATCTACATTCCAGCCGCACTGCTCGTTGGCATGACCTTCGGCTACACCCTGGGGGCCCGCGCGGTGCGCCGCGAAATGGCACGCCTGAGGCGCAAGGCCCGCCAGTAGGCCGCTGTAGGCGGCGTGTACCGCCCCGCGTCGCTCCCCGGCGGCTCGCCCCGAAGGCGGCTGCGGGCGCCGAAACAGAAAGCCCTTGCCGGCGCCCTGTCTATTGCGGGGGGGACTTTCAAGCGATAGCTTCGCGCCGTGCTGGGCGTCTCATTTTATGAGCTTATGGCGGTCGCCGTGATTGCTCTGCTCGTCCTCGGCCCGGGAAAGCTCCCGGGAGCCCTTCGCAGTGTGGGCCAGTGGATTCGCAAGCTGCGCAAGCTCACGAACGAGGTTCGTCACCAGAGCGGGATCGACGACGTGTTGCGCGCCGAGGGGTTCGAGGGGGGCCTCAACGAGCTGCGCTCGGTAATCCGCGGAGGCACAAGCCTGCCGTCACGCGCGCTCGCTCCGCGGACACGGCCCGAAAAACCGAGATTCGTGGCAGACATCAGCCGCGAGTACCCCTGCGAAGGCCCGGATATCTACGACGCTCTGCCGGAGGACCTCTTCGAAGAGTCCGATGAGGCTGAAGAGGTTGCGTCCACGCAGGCGAACGCTCAGCCGACCTCGATCGAAGAGGGTCATGCGGGACAATCTCGAGAGGTCTCCGAGGAGCAGGTGCCGCCCGCAGCCTCCCCCTCGGCAGTCGCGGAGAGTGAGAAGTGAGCGTGGACGACGATGTGCAGATGACCTTTTGGGAACATCTGGACGAGCTTCGCAGCCGGATGCTCAAAGCCCTCGTGGCCCTCGTGATCGGCGGAGGAGTCGCCTGGACGCAGCGCCGACCCGTTCTCTCCTGGCTCGTCGAGCCGTTCCGCGAAGGGTGGAGCCACTCCGTCCCGGGCCAAGAGCCAGAGCTGCACTTCACGGGAGTGCACATGGCCTTCTTCGCCTACCTGAAGCTCTCCATCATCGCCGGATGCCTCTTCGCGATGCCGATCATCCTGTATCAGGGCTGGGCGTTCGTCGCGCCCGGCCTCTACAGCCGGGAGCGGCGCTTCGCCATTCCATTCGTCCTCTGCTCCTGCCTCCTGTTCATCGGGGGCGGCTACTTTGGCTGGCGCATCGCCTTTCCTATCGCCTTCGAATACTTGCTTCAGCAAGGTGGAGCCGTCGGGGAGGGATTGACCGTTCAGCCGACGGTGACCATCGATTCGTACATCGACTTCATCGCGAGAATGCTGCTCGCTTTCGGGACGGTGTTCGAGTTGCCCGTCGTCGTCTTCTTTCTGTGTGCCGCTCGGATCATCGATCACACGCACCTGATCAAGTTTGCGCGCTACTTCATCGTGGTTGCTTTCCTGGTGGCGGCCATCTTCACGCCGCCCGACATAACCAGCCAGCTGCTGTTGGCCGCCCCGCTGTGCGCTCTGTATCTGGTGTCGATAGGCATCGCGTGGATCATGACGCGCCTGCGCGGCAAACAGCCCCCGCAACAGTCAATCCCCTGAAGTCCGCAGCGGCGCTGCGGACAGGTCGAAACGGCACGAGGTAGTTCTTCGGCGTCCGCCGGAGCTGCCTCGAGAACCGAGCCGGCGCCTCCGGCAGGAGAGTCATCTCCCTCCGGCCGTATGCTCCAGGCGCCTTCGCACCGGAGTCGAAAGGCGGCTGGCTCTACGAGAGGCGCTCCAGCGGCTTGCCGGCTGGCGCGGGCGGCTCGGCGAGATCAACCCGCTTGGCGTCCAACCAAAGCCCGTCGATGTCGTATTCCTGGCGAGCTTCCTCCTGGAATACGTGCACGACCACGTCGACCAGATCGATCAGCACCCAGCGAGCCTCCGGCAGCCCTTCCACGGAGATCGCGCGCACCCCGCGCTGGGCGAGATCGCTTTCCACCCCGTGGGCAATCGCCGCCACGTTGCGGTCGCTCGCCCCGGTCATCACGACCAAGTAGTCGGCGTAATCGACTCGGCCCGCGATCTCGATGATTCGGGGGTCCGAAGCCTTCTTGTCGAGGCCTGCCTGCGCCGCCAAGCGAGCGATCCGCAGCGAGCGCGCCGGATCCGGGGCGCGCGGCGCAGCTCTCGACAGGGCAGCAGGTATCGGCGGACGCTTCGAAACCATTCGCAACTCTCCAGTCTCACTATCGGGCGTTTGCATCTAGCTCCTCTCGTCAGATGTCAGCAGCACACACTGTAGTCCGCCTAGCCGGCCAACAATCGGGGCGCCTGTGGGGCACGGTGGCGGACCTTTCAAGCTCGACGCACCTCGCGCGACTCTCCCCTCGGCTCCAGCGGGGCTCGCGGGCAACCGAGCGCACGAAAAACCGCCCGGGAAGCGCGGAGCCTCGCAGAGCTGGCCTCACGGGCTCCCTTTGCGACGGAGGCAAGACAGCGAACGCCGATGCCGAGGAGAGCCACGCCAATCCCCTGCACGGGAATGCACTGCAGAGGCGTGCGCTGCGGGGGAATGCAAAGCACGCCACCGCTTGGCAGGTCGACGGCCAGCGCCGCACCTGCGGGCGACGGTGTAGCGGCAGTGACTGCGCTCCGGGCATCCGAGGAAATCCGGATCGCACGCGAGGGCCGAGGGGACGACATGGCACCGGCGCTGGACGCTTGCGCTCCCGTTCACCCCCAAGGCGCTCTGCCGGCTCATGTGGTGAATTGCGACTCCAGGGTGGGTGGGACCAAGCCACCGGTCGCCAGACGAATTTCCAGGCAACCCCGCCGGAGCGCCTGCGCTTCGGGCCCATCCAAGACAGCGCTACACTCACCCGACGGATCGTCGCGCCGACTGCCTTCGAGAATCTCACCCTCGAACGGCTCGCTTCCGCTCGGAGCCCCGGCATCCCACGGGGGAAGGCGCAGCGGCTCGTACTGTGGCGCGGGACCACGGGGGGTGACCGGACTGCGGCCACAACCGGCAAGCGGAGATCCAATCAAGAACAGTCCCAATAGCGACGCAATACCTCTGCTCACAAAGCTTACTGAATTAGTCATCCCAAATCTACCACCCATCGCTCTTCGTCCACGGAGCGCAGGGTTTCATCGATCCCGAATCGGGGCTCGTACCCCAATACCTCCCGGGCGCGACGGTCGTCGACCATGCACACGAAACGCACGAAATCCAGCTCGGGGGCGGGAAAAGAGGACATGCGCAAGCGCCACAGCCGGTCGAGCCCGAACCTGGCAAGCGGGTAGGGAATCGGTACGGTGGCACGCCCGAGGCGCTTCAGCGCCCTCGACAGGCTGATGGGAGGCGGGCCGGCCATGTTGAAGATTCCACGGATCCCGGGTTTCAGCGTCAGCTCCAGCGCTCGAACCACATCCTCCTGATGCACCATTTGTACCATCGGGTCGAAGCCCAGGAGCGTCGGGGCGACGCGCAGCCGCAGGTAATTGCTCGGAGCATTGGCGACCGTTCCCAGGATGTTCGCCGGCCGCAGAATCACCGTCTCGATCTCGGGATACTTCCAGAAGAAGGACTGAACGAGCATGTCGAGCGCGACCAGATCGCGCATCGCGCTGAAGGCGCCCGAGCCCAACAACGGCGCGTCCTCGGTCAAGAACTGGGCATTCGCCGCGCGCGGACCGTAGACGTTTCCACTCGACAGCAGGACGACCTTCTTGACGCCGTGGCGGGTGGCGTAGTCGAGAAGACGAGAAAGGCCTTCCAGGTTCCAGGCGTGCTGGTTCCCGCCGCTTTCCCGGGGGTTGTGCATGACGCCCAGATGCACCAGCGCTTCGACGTGGAAGCGGCGAAATATCTCCTCCACGCGCTGGCGCCTCAGATCCAGAGTGAAGTGCTCGACATCCTTTGGCTTCTCGGGAAATGGGCGGCGGTCGATCCCGACCACGTGACGACTTCTGTGCAGGGCGCGTGCCACCCGGCGCCCCAAATTGCCGCAGATGCCCGTCACGACGACGGAGGGGCCGGCGTCAGAAGAAGACATTCTTCCGCTCTGCCAAACCGCGCCGCAACATGTGCTGTACCGTTTGCCGCACGACCCACACGTTCTCGGCGACCTTCTGATCGTCTTCCGGGTCCCCCTCGAAGCGCAACGGCTCGCCGAAGTGAATTCTGTACTTCGTGGGAAGCGGGAGCGCACCCCCGGGAATGACGAGTTGCGGGACGACGGGCAGAGCCGGCAGGCCGATCGCCTTGGCTGCCCACTCGAGGTTGCCCACGCTGACGTACTGCTCCTCGGCTCCAATGACGGCCACCGGAACGACGGGCGTCTTGGTCTCGAGCGCGAGCCGCATGAAGCCGAGGCCGAACTCTTCGAGTCGATAGCGGCGCGTGTAGGGTTTCACGATGCCGCGAACCCCCTCGGGGAAGACGAGGATTAGCTCGTCGCGAAGCAGCAGCCGGCGGCAGTTGTCCGGCACCCCCACGACCTGCCCGAGCCGAGCGATCAGCGGGGCAATGAAGGGAAGCGTCTGCATCCACTTGTCGACCATCGCCCGAACCACGCGTGGAGGGTTGGGCTCCAGGAACGCCGCGAGGCACAAGAGCACCCCGTCAATCGGAATCTGACCGGAGTGGTTCGCGACCAGCAGCCCCCTGCCCTTCGGTAGGTTCTCGATGCCGAACACCTGGGTCCGGAAATAGCGCCGATACACGAAGGCTGTAGCCATCACGGCAAGGCGCGCTACCTCGGGGTCGAGGCCGAACGGATCTTCGTCGCGGCCGCCGTAGTAGTCGCGAACGGCCTGGGCCCGCTCTTCGAAGTCGCGCCCGAGCGTAGACTCGGCCAGACCTCCCGCGATTCTACGCACCTCGGAGACTGCCCGAAACCACGGCCCCGCGAAGGAGTCTGAAGATGGCTCCGACATTTTCACCCCGGTCTAGCGGGCTTCGCTCCGACACGCCACGCAAACCGTCCCCAAAGCTGGGAGTCGAGCGCCCGGAGCTCCCGCCTCGCGCCGCGTCCGATTCACTATTCAGCTCATGACTCGGAGCGCCTCGGGGCCGGAACCGGCCAGAAAAAAGGCGGCGATGCCCTGCGCATGGCGATCGTGGTTGGTGTATTTCTCGTTCCCTTGTCGCTCACCGTGCCGCCGCCACTTTCGCCGGGAGACGCGATTGCCGTCGTGAGCCCCGCCGGCCCGTGCGACCGCACGCTGACGTACCGCGGGCTGGGTTTTCTGCGGACGCGCTACCGCGTGCGCTTCAGCCATGACATCTTTGCTCGCAAAGGCTACCTCGCCGGTGAGGACGCGTCCCGGCTGAAGCAGCTGCAGGCTGCGCTCGACGACCCCGACATCAGAGCCATCGTGGCAACACGCGGCGGCTATGGCGCCTCCCGGATCGCACATCGCCTCGACTTCCGACACTTCGCCACCAAGCCGAAGTGGATTGTTGGCTTCTCCGACATCACGGCCCTGCACCTGGAGGCGCTGCGGGTCGGCGTCGCTTCGATGCACGCGCCCAACGCTTCCTCACTCGGTCGCGGCGACTGCGAGGCACGTGCGCATTGGACAGCGGCGCTCGAAAGCCCCGCAACGATGGCGCCGCTAACTCGGCTGAGCATCATGGCCCGAGGGGTCGCGCGGGGACCACTCGTCGGAGGAAACCTGAGCTTGCTGCACGACTATGCCGCTTGCGGTCGCTTGTCGTTGCCAGACCGCTTCGTTCTCTTCTTCGAGGAAGTCGACGAAGCGACCTACCGGATCGATCGCATGCTCAACGCACTCCTCGTCGGGGGGCATTTGGCGGGAGCGGTGGGCATCTGCATCGGTGACATGAGCGGGTGCCGCCCGACTGCCGGACCCCGCTCGCTCGAGCAGACACTGCTCCGGTGTCTGCTTCCGCTCGGGGTTCCCGTGGTGCGCGGGGTCCCGGCGGGGCACGCGTCACCGAATCGAAGCGTGCTGCTCGGTGCCCCGGCCGAGCTCGACGCCCGCGTGGGCCGGCTCTCGATCCGCTACGGTGGTTGACGACCACCGGCCAACGGTCGACCGTCGCGGCTGCGCGCTCGAACGCCGCCAGGCCAGACCCGTCCCCGGGGCCACCGGAGGCGTGCCTCGCGGTGCCGACGCGCGGCCGAGAGAAACCGGCTGGACCCCGGCCGGGCCCATTCCTCGCGCGCACGAGGGCGGCCCTCCCGCCGCCCTCCCCCCCGGGACGAGGCCGAGGGCAAGACCCGACAATCGCGCTCGACGGGCTCAGTACTTCTTGGAGCGCCGCGAGACGTTCGGCTTGCGGTGCACCCCGGTATCGGCGGTGCCTCGTGAGCGCTTTCGCGGGCGCTTGCGCCGCGCGGGTTGCGGCCCGGACCCGCCGGGCGTCAACGGGGGGGGACGCAGCGGGCCGGCCGAGCCTCCCGCGTACTGCAACTCCTCGTTGACGGTCGTCAGCGGCTCGTCCTCGTCCTCGTCCCCGTCGAGGTCGACGTCCACGTCCAAGCCCGTGCCCCCGTCGTCCGGCGCTTGAGCGGCTGCAAACGCCGCATCGACATCGTCATCGAGGGCCAAGTCCTCGTCGCGCACTTCCTCGTCGTCATCTCCCTCGAGTGCCGAGGAGTCCACCACGCCGCTCGAGGCGCCCGCCGTGTCCGGAGCGGCATCCGTATCGTGCGGGGCGGCGCCGTCGACCCCGTTGGCACCGGCCTTCACTCGGCCCGGCGGAGGTGTCGACCGCGCAGGGGGTTGCCCGCTCTTGCGACGGCTCCCCGTGACCGGCGACCGGCGATACGGCATCGCCTTCTTCGCCGCGGTGAGCCCCTCTTTGGCCTCCTTGTCTCCCGGCAGCATGCGCAGAACCCGGCGCCAAGCGTCCGCCGTCTCGCGGGCATCCTTGAGCTGATCGCGCCACAAGAGCGCCACGCGCCGAGCCAGCTCCGCCCGCGCGTTGGGGTCCCGACCGCGAAGGATCTGATTTTCGTACAGCTGAACGAGCCCGCGATGGTCGCCGAGGTCTCGATACAGAGCCTCGAGCTGCTGCAGCACTTGCTCGTCCCCCGGCGCCAACTCGTGCAACCGCTTGAGGTCGTCTGCGGCACCGGCGGCATTGCTGAGGTGGGAACGACGAATCATCGAGCGCGCCTGCAGCAGTTGGCGAACGGACGTCGTGTCGAACACCTCTTCGAGAGCCGCCGTGAGAACCCCCTCGGCGTGCCGGTGGTCGCCGAGGTCGAGCGCCAGCTCGTTCAAGCTCTCCAGGATTCGCGTGTTTACATCGGTGACGAGCGCGTCGGCGAGCCAGGCGAACGCTTTCTCGTGGGCCCCGAGGTCGCGGTGCGCGAGCTGCGCCGCGCGGCAGAGGAGATCGGCACGCACGCTGGAAGCGACGCCGGCCCCCTGCCCGCCCGCCGCGAGAGCGTCCGCCAAAACGACGCGAAGTGTGGTGTCCCGGTTGCCGCGTCGTGCGTCGGAGCTGCGCGCGGCCTTCTCGAGCAGCTCGATCCCATCGTCGGACACGCCCTCGTTGAGAGCCTGATCGAAGAAGCGGCGCGCCCGCTTGAGATCGCCCAAATCGGCGGCGACCTGCGCGGCGCGGCTGCAGCCCATGAGGCGCTCATCGGCACCCTTGCAGCGGTCGATCTGCCGCTCGTACACGTCGACTTTGTGCTCGACGTTGGACGTCAGCGCCGCGAGGCGAGTCAACATCGGCTCGGCTCGGTCTGGAGAAACGCTTCCAAGCGCCCGCTCGCCGTGCATCAGCGCCTGGGAGGCCTCCAGCCCCGCGACGGCCAACACCTCCGCTTGGCGGACCATCTCCTCGGCGCGTGAAACGCCGCTGAGATCCCGCACCTTGAGCTCCAGCGCCATGTTGAGGACGTCGAGATCCCCCAGCTTGGTCGCCACGCGTTCGAGCGGCTCGGCGATGTCCACGTCCGCCGAGCGAGTGCGCGCGAGCTCGCGAGCCACCTGCACGACCTTCTCGTCCTCGCCCGCGGCGACGAGGCGCGTGAACGCCCCGTGCAACGCATGGGCTCGGCGCGGGCTGCCCGTTTCCGGAGCGTACCATTCGACGAGCTTCTCCGCCGCGATCACGGGCTTGCCCAGGTCATCGGCGAGCGAGATGAACTGCTGACGGCAGCTTTCGTCGCCGCGATCGGCGATGCCTTCTAGATACCTCAACGCTTCGTCGCTTCGCTCGAGACGCTCGTGCAACACAGCAGCCAGCCGCCGCGTCATCACGCTGACTTCCTCCTCGTCCCCCTCGATGCCGATCAACGTCTCGAGGTGGCGGGCGAGCAGGCCCCAGTTCTCGGACCGCTCGGAGAGCTCGCAGATGCGCTGAACCGCATCGAAGTCCGAGGGATCGGCGGCGTGAACGATTTGCAGAACACGCAGCGCGCCCTCCACGTCGTCCAGGTCCGCCTCGTAGAGCTCGGCCAAGCGCGATCCGAGCTCCATCTTGGCCTCGCCGCTTTCGGCGAGCTCGAGCTGACGCTCCAGCGCCTCGGCGGCGCGCTCGGGGCGGCCGCGCTGGATCTCCAGCTCGCCGAGCGCGGAGAGCGCATCGAGGTTCTTCGGGTCCAGCTCGTTGAGAATCGTCTCGTAGTTCTTGACTGCCCCGTCGAGATCCTTGAGGCCCTTGTGACGCAGGTGCGCCTCGCGGAGCAGCAGGGGCACGCGGCGGCCCTCCTCGCGAAGCTTGATCAAGCGCTGCAGGTACCCCACCGCCGTGGCCGCCTCGCCACGGCCCTCCGCGTCGTCCGCCAAGAGGCTGAGGGCCTCCGCGTCGTCCGCCTCTCGCAGCACCAGCTCGTACGAACGCCGAGCGGCCTCGAAATCCCCGAGGTCGTGGCTCTGGTACTTCGCAGCGCGTTTGCGAAGCTCGACGCGCTTGTTCTTCGAAGAGACACGCGCGGCTCGCTCCAGCAGGAAGGTCGGCAACTCGTTGCCCCGACGGCTCGACTGCAGGTGCCGCTCCACGGACTCGGCATACTGATCGTTTTCCGGCTCGAGCTCCGTCGCCCGGAACAGGGACTTGAGAGCGCGAGCGTGATCGCCCGCCTCGACGAGGTACTCCGCCGCCTTGACCAAGAGGGCCGCCTGCTTGGTGGGCGCGTCGGTGAGCAGCCTCACGCGCTCGGCGTTGGCGTTGACCGCTTGCTCGAGCTCCCCGGCGGTGATGTAGCTCGTCTCCGCCAGCTCCCACAGATCCAAGTCTGCGCTGACGGAGGCGGCATCCGAGTACGCTTGTGCTGCCCCGCTGGCATCCCCCGAATCTAGCCGTAGCGTGCCGAGCCGAGTCAACAGCTCCACCTTCGCCGTCGAGTCCTCGACGCTGTGGATGTTGTCCGTGATGACCTGGATCGCGAGGTCGTGTCGATCTCCGGACTCGAACAGCTTGACGGCGTTGTCGATCGCCACGTCGTCACCGGGCGCGAGGCCCGCAATCCGGCCCCAGGCCTCGCCGGCCGCGACCGGATCATCGAGCTTGGACTGGTGCAGTCGGCTCAGATCCTTCTCGATCGCGATCCGTGCCTCTAGATCCGACTGTTGATCGGCCTGCGTCCGAAGGAGCTCGGCCACCTCGTTCCAGCGGCCGGCTCGCTCGAGGAGCCGGCGCAGCTGGTTGGCAGACTCGTCGCCCGACCCGATGTCGGCCAGGCGGCGCCAGGCGGTCAGAGCCCCCTCGAGATCCTGCAGTTGCCCCTCGGAGAGACTCGCGACCTCGCGCAGCCAGCTCGCCCGCTGCTGATAGGTCACACTCTCCACGTCCGCCGCATTGGAAAGCACGGATCGCAGCTCGTTGAAGCGCCGGGTGCGACGCAAGAAGGTCTGGAGATACTCGACGGCCGTCGGCTGCGCCGCTTCGATCACCAGCACCTCCTTGTACTTCTGTGCCGCTTCGTTGCGCCGGTTCTTACGAATCAGCGCCGCCGCCTCTTTCAGAAGCTCGCCGAGCGGACCCTCCTGGACGGGGCCATTCTCCGGCGGAGCGGGGGATGATCCCTCCATCGAATCGGAGTCGGGCGCACCGGCCGGGTCGGATTCCTCTTCTTCTAGAGACTCCGGCGGCGGCCCCGCGGGCGCACCCACGGATTCTTGGAAAACTCCAGGGGGACTGGGAGGCGCTGCACCGACCGGGCTCAGCTCTTGGTCGTCTGGCGGAAGGGATCGCACCCCGCTGACCGACGTGTCGGGGAGGGAGGGCGCCAAGGCGCGCGCCTCGGCGGCGATCGCCCCGTTCGGATTCGCTTGCAAGTACGCGACCGCAAAGGGAATCACTTGCGTTGCGTCACCCGCCTCACGCCCGAAATGAGCCGCCAGCTGCATGGCCCGATCGTGGCCCGGATCGAGCTCGAGGGCGCACAGGCAGTACCCGAGACCGTGCTCGGGATACTCTTCGGCCAGAGAGACGAACGCGGCGGCGGCCTCGTGCCGATGCGGGACGGGAATCGGGCGGCCGCCGCGGACCTGCTCGAGCACGGTCGTGGCGAGGCGCTGCCTCAGCTCGGCGCTCGCCGGGTCCAGGCTCAGAGCCTGCCGCAGGGCTTCGATGGCCAGCTCGTCTTCGCCCGCGGCCAGGCAGACCTCCACTTCGTCCATGTACAGCGCGAGGCGCCGCGTCGGGTCGTTCGAAAGAACCCGCTCCATGTCGAAATAGCGTATCGCCTCACCGTAGCGCCCGGCGGCCTTGAGCAGCTCCCGTGTTGCGTAGATGGAATACTGGCTCTTCGGATCGTGCTCGAGCGCCCTTTCGAAGTTCTCGAGTGCCTTGTCCATATCCGCGAGCGGAGGCTCGGACCAGAGCCGCCCGAGCTCCTCGTGAATCTCCACGAGGCTCGTACGATACTCTGGATCTTGTCTCACCAATGGAGCAAGCTTCCGGGCACGCCGCTCGAGGAGGCGGGCCAAGCCTTCGCTCTGGCCCTTCTCCCGATACATCGCGGCAAGCCGCTCCGCGGGCACGGGGTCGGTGGGGTCGCTATCGACGGCACTCATCAGCGCGCGGGCTGCTTGGTGATCGTCCTGGAGACTGGCGGACCAAACCTTGGCGGCTTCGGTGTACCAGTGACTAGCTAGCGTAGGCTCGGGCGTCTGCTCCCCCACACGTTCCAGCAGTGTTGCATATACCGCCGGATCGGCCTGCCCGAGGGCGTGGGCCCGGCTGATGGCGGCCTGGTCGTGGGGATCCTTAACCAAACTCCCAACAAGGCTCTCGATCTCGTCCTGGGTCTCCATGAGGCGCGTACGCTAGCACGCGGATTCTGGCCGCCGCAACGCGAAGACCCTGGCCAAATCCAGGGTTTCGGACGGGCGTGGAAGCCGGGTCCGGGGTATACTTTTCATGTGGACAGGAAAAATCTCGCCACCCGGCGTATGGACCACGAACCTGCCCCGCGAGCCACCGTCGGAGAGCCCGGGGCGAATCCCTTCTGTCGCGGCCTGGCGGATCGGCACGCGGCCAAGTGCTGCACGACGCCCAAGAAGAAGCTGGTGCGTCTGCTCGGCACCTCCCTCGCCCTCTCCGCCTGTGGCTTCGGCCCTCTCTCGCTGGTGGGCGCTTGCCTGGCGTGGCTGAGTCGGCAGCGCCTCCGCAACCTACCGCGTCCGCAGCGGGGCCTGCGCTGGGCCAACGCCGCCCTCGCGGCAGGGATCCTCAACACGTCGCTCTGGCTGGGCACCTGGATGTGGCTCAGCCTCGAAGATTCGCCCGTGGGCACTTCCCCGTCGGCCTTCACCAGCGGGCTGCTCGCGGGGCACTCCGCCTCGCAGCCATCGTTTTTCGACTACCCCGATCTCGAGACGCTGCAGAGCACCGACATCGACGGCACCGGACCCGAGGTTTCCTTTCGCTCGGCGCCGGGCGGGCTCATCATCGCGGACGTGAGCCCGAGCGTGCCTTCCCTGCAGATGACGCTCGCCCACCAGGCGCGCTTGGCGGCGCGCACAGGGCGGGCGGCGATTGCGTGGTTGGTGGTGCCCCAGTGTGAGCCCTGTGATGCGATGACAGTATCTCTCGCCTCTCCTCGGATGCAGGCGGCCTTGCGCGACACGGTGCTGCTGCGGCTCGACGCGCGGCAATTCGCCGCCGAGCTTGGAGATTTGGGAATTCCGACGGCGCGCCTGCCCGGGCTCAGCCGGCTGAACGAGAGCGGCGAGCCCACGGACTACCTGCACAGCGGCGAGTGGGACGACGAGCGACCGGAGCTGATGGCCCCAATCCTCGGGCGCTTTGCGCGGGGCCGGCGCAGCCAACGTCGCTTTCCGTGGCGCGGCGGCCAAAGAGTAGACGAGACGAGCATTTGAGCCGAGCGCGGCGCTGGCCGCTTCGGCCGCACCGCCCTCCCGGGCGCGGCACAATCAGTTCTCATTTCTCGGCTCCTTGAGTGTACTGTCCCGGCCCTGGCCGTAAGTATTGACCAAGGACGCCGACCGCGGCGGACCGCCGGGCCCGATCGATGAACGCTGCTGACCACTCTTCCCACGGCGCCGCCGCCCCGAGCGTCGCCTCCCCAACCCTCCGTGAGACTTTGGACCGCCGGGCTCGACAGGGCCAGATTCTGCCCCTCGAGGCGGCCGTCGCGCAGCTCATCCCCCTGTGTATCGAAGTCGCCGAGCTGAACGCCCAGGGATACGGATGCTACTTGCACCCGTCCAACATCGTTCAGGTAGCCGACGGAACCCTGGCGCTGTTGCGCGAGCGGGCGACGCAGCTTGCATCCCTGCCCAAGGATCGGGCCTGCCTGCCGCCGGAGACGAGCCCCGCGCAGCTCAACGATGCGCGGGCCTGCGTGTACTCCGTGGGCGCAATTCTCTACGAGATGGTCACCGGCCAAAGCGTGGGGCCCGGCATGGCGCGCCCCACGGAAGTGGTCCCCACGCTGCCGAATGCGCTGGAGTCGATCCTCACAGCCGCGCTGATCACCGAGCCCGCGGCCCGGCCTGGGGCCCTCAGCGAGCTCGCAAACTCCCTGCACGTGCTCTGCCGCCCCGGCACGGTGCCCCCACCGAACCCGAGCATTCCCATTCCGCCCACCTCGGGGCCCATCGCCATCGACGTGTCCCTCTCGCTGCTGCCGCCGACCCCTGCGGCCCAAGCGCCCATGCTCGTTGCAAACGCGGCCCTCAACCCGTTCGGCGTGACGATTCAAGCGGCCCCCTCTTCGGCGCCTCCTCCGTCCGCGGCCCGGGTCGCCGCCAGCGAGGCGGCCACCGTTGCAGAGCTCAAAGCGCGGCTGGAGAGCGATCCCCGGCCCCGCTACTTCGTCGTCAAGCAGGGAATGGATCACGGCCCGTTCACGGCCGTGGAGCTGGCGCACCACTTGCTCAACCATTCGTTCGAGGAAACGGACTCGATCACGGACAACGTCGCCGGGAAGACGGCGCCGATCAAAGAGTATCCGCAGTTCGTCCCCTTCGCCGAGCAAGCCAAGCGTGAGCGCAGCTTGCGCGAGAGAAAAGACGCCATCGGGGTCGTCGCCGCTCAGGAGAAGAAGAGCACTCGGAGCAAGGCTCTCGTCGGCGTCGCCGGGCTGCTGGTGCTGATCGCGTCGGGCACCCTGTGGTACGTGACCAAACGCGGCGAGCGCTCGGACGCGGTGGCCGTGGCTGAAGATCAAGCCACCAGCGTCGAAACGGACGGCTCCATCCGAGGCCGCAAGAAGTCCCGCCGCAAGCGGCGATCGCGCGACTCCTCTTCGGCGCCGATCATCTCGGGGGGTAAGAGCTGCGAGGCGGCCCGCGACGCGTACAACGAAATGATGGTCGTCGGCCAAAAGGGAGGCCAGGCCGACATCACGGGCGGGCAGTACGCCGCGGTACTCAACAGCGGCGCGTATTTCTCGCATTGCGGCATTCCCAACAGCATGGAGGTAAACATCTGTGCTGCAGTCCAGAATGGCTCTGCCGTGGGCGTCACGGTGCGGGTCCGACCCAACAACCGCAGGAAGCAGCAGTGCATCTCAAAGGCCGTCCGCAGGCTGAGGTTCCCGAGCCATCCGAAGCTCGACATCACCCGGACGCATTTCGCGGCGCAATAGAAAGAGGCAGCGCACGGCGTGCGCGCCTGGGGAGCGACATCCCGATGTGGCGATTTCATAGGATGGGCCGGTGGCGCCAATTGGCCGCTCGGACTGGGGTCTCGAATGCCCCGCCCGGTGCGCTCGTCCTGCTCTGCCTCATGGGCCTGTGCTGCACCGTGCCGCTGGCCAACGATTTGGAGGAGACGGCGGCCAACCAGCTGGCGGCAAGCCTCGCCCGCAGCGGCATCGCCGCCGAGAAGAAGCGCGACCCGGAGCACGAAGGCCGCTTCGTCGTCGATGTGAGTCGAGCGGATTCGAGCTTCGCGCTGGCCGTGCTGGCGGCAGAGGAGCTGCCGCGGCGGCTCGACCCGGGGCTGCGGGACAGTCTGGATCAGAGGTCGCTCATTCCCACACAAGACGAGGAGCACGCCCGGTGGCTGCTCGGAACCGCCGCCGAGCTGGAGAGAAGCCTGCTCGGCCTCGACGGGATCATCTCCGTACGGGTTCACCTGGCGGTCCCTCGGCCATCGCTGCTGGGCGAGGTGCCTGGCCACCCGAGCGCGTCCGTCCTGCTCAAGTTCGCAGCGCCCAAAAGCCCCGTCAGCGCCGAAGAGGTGCGAGATCTCGTCGCCGGTGCCGTACCGGGTCTTCAGTCGACCCGTGTCGAAGTCGTCAGCAAGGGAGTGACGCTGCCCACCAAGCAGGCCCCCACCGATCTGGTCCGCGTCGGGCCGCTGACGACCACGCGAAGCTCCCTGCCCTATCTCCGCTGGCTCTTGGTGGCCGTGGGGACGCTGAACGCCTCGATGGTTGCCCTGCTGATTGCGCTGTGGCGTCGCTCGCGTCGACCGCTGGGGCCGGCCACATCCCGGGCGGGGCAGTGAGCGCCCCCCCGCGTGCTCCCGACATGCCGCATCGCCGCCGCGGAGCGGTCACTGGCCCGTGGCTGCTCCGGCGTCGATCGGAGTGCCCGCACCTTCGGGGACCAGGGGGTCGAGGTCCGCGCTGCAGCGCCACTGCAGGCATACCAGGCCGGGCTGGCAATCCTTGGCGCGAAAGCAAGTCTCGCCGGCTAGCGCCTGCGTCGCTGGCCCGCCGCAGCCGATGATGAGAGAGAACCAACCAAGCCGCCGCGCCGCCTTCATTCGTCGTGAGCTCCTCCGATTTTGGCGCGCCTCGGCGCCGCCCTCGGCCCACTACCTCGGGGAAAGGGCCTGCCGACACAACGGTCACTCGAGCGTCAGCAAAACCTCCCCCTCTTCAACGGCTTGCCCCTTCTCGACCGCAATACTGGCGACGCGCCCGGCTTCGGGGGCCTCGACCGGCATCTCCATCTTCATCGACTCCAGGACGATCAGTACGTCCTCCTCCTCCACCGTATCCCCTACTTGTACGCGAATCTCCCACACGGTACCGGTGATGTGCGCTTCGACCTCAGTTGCCATGGCCCGAGTGTATGCGCCGGCTTCACCCCAAAGGAAAAGCTTTGGGTGGGCTCGTCGCCAGGGCCGTTTCATGGCAAACCCGAGCCAGTCGGGGCGCCCCCCTTATCCCTCTCGGTTCGGAGCGATGCGCCGTTCTGTACTCCCGGTGCCGGAGTGCCCCGACCCCGCTGCAATGCCGCGAACCGCAAGTGCCCAACCCCGCCTTCACGACTCCTGCGAGACCGGGCGTTCAGACGCGTCGAGCGGCGGGAGCGGGCCGGTACGACCGGTAGATATCGATTGTTGTCAGATACTTGGGTGCGGGAGCGCAATCCGCAACACCGTCGCCCCAAGCCCGTAGTAAGTAGGCAAGCGCCTCAACCTAGTCCAGGAGACCTGCCGACAATGGCCGAACAGAAGGAAAGCTCAGTTCTCTTTTCCCTCAAGGAGCTGATGGACCTCGAGCAGGATCGGATCGCGCAGGAGCGCGCCGCCGAGGAGAAGCGCGCCCGGGAGGCACGTGAGGCGCAGGAGGCGGCCGAGCGGGCCGCGCGCGAAGCAGAAGAACTGCGTCTGAAGGAAATCGAGCAGAACCTGCGGGCAGAAGAGCAGCGCAAGCGGGAAGACGAGGCACGGCTCGAGGCGATCCGGCAGGCGGAGCTGGAAAAGGCAAAGGCCGAGGCCGAGCACAAGGCCCACCTGGAGGCCCTGGCGGCGCAGCAGAAGCACGAGGCGCAGCTGATTCAGATTCGCCAGCAGTCTTCTGCCAAAAAAGTGAAGATATTCGCGGGGGTGAGTATCGGGCTGTTGGTGGTCGCGATGGGCGGTCTGGGCTTCAAGTACATCGATGACCAAAAGCGCGCCGAGCAAGCCCGGATTGCGCTCGAACGGCGCCTCGAAGAGGAGCAGCGCAAGTTCGAGGAGCAAATGGGGAGCCTGGAGCGCGAGCGCCGGCAGATCGAGGCGGCCCTCAAAGAGGCCAAGAGCGACGCGGAAGCGGAGAAGCTGCGTCTGCTGAAGGAAGCCAACGATGCGAAGCAGGCCGCACTCCAGAAGCAGCAGGAGGCCCAGGTGGGCCGTCAACGCGCCCGCGCCCCGCGCACCACGACGACGCGGAAGCGAAAGACCACGCAACGTGCCAAATGCGATTGCCCGCCGGGTGATCCGCTGTGCTCCTGTCTGTAGTCGAGCTTCGATGCCTTCCCACAGCTCGCCTGCCGGCGCGGTCGCCGGGTCGTGAGTCGCTCCTCGCCCCCCACCGAAGGGCGTCCGCGGCGCTTCAGCCGGCGGCTCCCCAAAGCGACCACGCTCGCGGAAGATGAGCGGCTCGTGATGGGCCTTCAGCCCGTGCGCGAGTGCATTCGGAAGCTCGGCCCGGCGATTCATCGCGTGCGGATTGCGTCCGGTGACAACCCCAAACTGGCTGCGCTGGAGCGCTTCGCCCAGGATCAGGGCGTGCCGGAGATCACGCGGGTGGATCGCGCCACGCTGGACTCCGAGGCACGCGGCGGTCAGCACCAGGGAGTCATCGCACACTGCCCTGCGCTCTCGCTCGCCGCGTGGGAGTCGCTGGTGGATCGGCCCGACTTGATCGCCGTGGCGCTGGATCGCATCCAGGACCCGCAAAACTTCGGCGCCGTGGTCCGCTCGGCGGTCGCAACCTGCGAAGCCCCCGTCGTCTGGGGTGAGAATCACTCGGCGCCCCTGTCCCCCGCCACCTTTCGAGCCTCCGCCGGCGCCATCGAGCACGCCGTGCTGTGTCGCGTCCCCTCCCTTCCGGCTGCACTGCAAGAGGCGCGGGCAGCGGGCGTCCAGGTGGTGGGGCTGTCCGCCCACGGCGAGCGACTGCTCTCGGACGTGGACCTGACCCTGCCCACCGTGCTGGTGCTCGGCAGCGAGGGGGCTGGCTTGCAGCCCGCGGTGAAGCGCGCCTGCGGCGAGCTCGCCTCCATCTTGCGGCCGCGAGCGCTGGATTCCCTGAACGCCTCGGTCGCCGCCGCCATCGCGCTCTACGAGGCGCAAAAACAGCGTTCCAAATCAACAACTTGAGAGACTACCCAGAAGGTGGGTTCGAGCTCCTCGCGGCGGGGAGCCCAAGAGCCGGGCTCGAGGCGGCGGCACCGCTCCGATTCGGAACACTCACGCTGCCGCCGATCCATTCAGTGGATTCGCTGCAGGGGGTTGTACCCGTACCCAACGGCGTTTGAATTCCGTAACTTGGAGGCCTCCTTTGCAGGTGGCGCACTCAGGGAACGCCACGAGCTCAGAATTCGCCTGAGGAAGCCGACCCGCCGCGCGGGCACCGTCTCGCCGTCGGCGCGGACACGATGCGAGCACGCATCGTGTCGGCTCGGAAGGGGTTCGGCGCGCTCGGCCCGCGCAGGCCGAGCGATCGAATGGCACACGCGATCCCGGGGGTCCGCACGCGCCCGATGCCCCCCCGGGCCCAACGCCCCCTGCGCCCGGCCGAGCGTGGCTCTAGCCCAGCTCTAGCCCGGCGGCGCGGCCGGCGCTCAGGCATCTGAACGGGGCGGCTCGGACGGCCGCCGCCGGCGAAGCACACGCTGCAAGATAGCGACGCCGGCTGCGACTTCCGCGGCCGTGGTGTCCTCGCCGAGGCTGATGCGAATCGCGGACCTCGCCCGCTCCTCCCCCAGCATGGCTTCGACGCTCGCCGAAGGCTGCTGGGTTCCGACGCTGCAAGCGCTGCCGGTCGAGACACACAGCCCCGCCACGTCGAGAGCCGCCACCAGCCGCTCCCCCGTCCATCCGAGCGCGCTGAGGCTGGACACGTGCGGCAGCCTCGGGCCGCCCGCCCCATTCACGACGACGAGCCGACCGAGCTCTCGTTCGAGCGCGTCTCGGTGGGCGGCGAGTCGCTGGTAGCGCCCGGGGGAGATGCGGCGGACGGCCGCCCCGAGACCTGCCACGAGCGGCGCGCTCACCGTGCTCGGCCGCAGCCCGCGCTGCTGACTTCCCCCGACCAGCAGCGGTGTCGGCACGTACGGGCCGCGCCAGGCGAGGGCCGCGACCCCCTTCGGCGCACGGATCTTGTGACCCGCAATGGCGATGCTCACGACGCCAGGGAGCGAACCGAGCGCTAGCTTTCCCAGCGACTGCGCGGCGTCCACGTGAAGCCGCACGGACCGCGCGGCGCACCGCTCGCTGATCGCCTCGATGGGCTGCACGACGCCCGTCTCGTGGTTCGCCGCGGCCACGGCCACGACCGCCCGTTCGCACACACTGGCGGGCAGCTCGCGCAGCGCCGCCTCGACGCCCTCGGGCTCCAGCTCGCCGCTCTGCGGAACCGCAAGCCATCGGACCGCGACGCCGGAGTCGGCTGCGAGCTCGGCGCATCGCACCACGGAAGGGTGCTCGAGCCGGCTGGTGACGATCGCCGAGGCGTCGCGGAGCGCGAGGTTGTTGGCCTCGGTGCCGCTGGCCGTGAACAGCACGTCGCGGGGCGACACGCTCAAGGCGGCCCCGACCAGCTCGCGGGCCTCCTCGACCACGGCCTTGGCCCTTCGCCCGAGGGCGTGCGGGCTCGCCGGGTTGGCCCACGCTTCCCCCTGGGCCTTGGCCACGGCGGCCAGCACGTCCGCGTGGCAGGGCGTCGTGGCGTTCCAGTCCCAGTAGAGCGGGGCGGCGAGCACGGGTCGCAGTCGCGCCGCTAGGCCGCCGTGTGCGCCTGCTGGGCGAATATCATGGTGAAGCCGGCCCCACCGAACTCCACGCCGTCGATGCGATCGGCCGCCGGAGAGGAGGCGCTCACGTATCCGCCGTGACCCCGCGCGACCCCCCGGACGATGGCCAGCCCGATGCCGGCGCCGCCGAAAGACCGCGTCTCCGAGCCGTCCACCTGGAAAAACGGCTCGAACACTCGCTTGGCGACTTCCGGGGGAACGCCGGGGCCAGTGTCCACCACGCTGAGCTCGAACTGGCGATCGTCGTGGAAGTGGGCGCGCACGCCCACGGACCCGCCGGGCGGGGTGAACTTCGCCGCGTTGTCGAGCAGCTGCTCCAACCCCTTCGTCAAGCGCACCGCGTCCCCGACACCGGGCATTTGCTCGGCGGCGATCTCGTGCACCAGGCGCTGATTCTTCTCCCGGAGCTTGGGCTGCACGCGCGAAACGGCCTCGCGGACGAGCTTCGCGAGGTCGTAGTCGTTGAAGGCGAAGCGCATGCGGTCCGTCTCGAGCGCGGTCACGTCGAGCAAGTTGTCGATCAGCCCGCGCAGGCGATCGGCGCAATCGCTGATGGCCGTGATGGCCTTGCGCTGAGGGACGTTCAGCTCGCCGAGTTCATCGTCCAGCAGCAGCCGCACGTAGCCGACGATGGGCGTCATGGGCGTCGCGAGCTCGTGGGAGATGTTGCGGTAGAATTCCTTCCGCGCTTCAGTGGCCTGACGCAAGCTGGCGTTGGCATCTTTCAGCTGCGCGAGGTTCTTTTCGAGATGGCTGACGATGCGCTGCCCCTGCAGACGCAGGTGCTCGCTCGTGTCGTCCCCCTTGTCCTTGAGGCCCTTGAGATAGCCCCGAATCGTTTCGACGAAGGTGCGTGCGTCGATCGGCTTCTGCAAAAATCCGTCACAGCCGACGGCGAGACTCGAATCGCGGTTGCCCTCGGCGGTGATCGCAACGATCGGAACGTGTTGCAAGTGCGCCTCGCCTCGCAGCCGCAACGTGACCTCGTACCCGTTGAGCCCGGGAATGGCGATGTCCACCAGGACCAGATCGGGACTCTCGCTGATGGCCTTGCGGATCCCCTCGAGGCCGTCCGCCGCGTCGATGACGGTAAACCCCGCGGGGCTCAGTATCTTTCTAACCAGGAGCCGATTGGCTGGGTCGTCCTCGATATGCAGAATCCTGGCCACGCCGTGCCATCATGGGCCTTCCGCGGCGGGCCCCGCAAGATGCGAGAGGCGAAAAGTAGCGAGCCGCGGCGGGGGGCTCGCGCGCGGATCGGGCGGCGGTCGCCGGCGACGCGCCGGCCCGACTACAGATTTCCCCACACTGGCCGCCTTGCCGCCTGGGAAGAAAACTCCAGCGATCGCCGTAGCTGTGGAGGAAGCACGCTCGGTGTCGCCGGGCAAGATCCAGGACGAAACAATGAAGAACTTCACAATCCAGCTGGCAGCTCTCTTGGCGGCGATGGCCACCGCGTGCACGGTAGAGGTGAGCGACGGCCCCGTTGGCGACGTCGGCGGCTTCGGAGGATTCGGCGGCTTCGGAGGGGATGGCGGCACCGCGGGCAGCACGGCCGGGGGCGGCTCGGGCGGCGGCGCCATGGCGGGCAGCGGCGGCTCGGCGAGCGGCGGCACGGGGGGCATGAGCGAGCCGGACGCGGGCCTATTCCCCGCCCCCACCTGTGAGGCGGCCGCTGGGGACGACGACTGCATCGCTTGCCTGAAGGCCAGCTGTTGCGACGCGTGGCTGCAGTGCGACGATGCGCTTTGCGACGAGGAGTGGAGCTCGGTCGCCAGCTGTACGCTGGCCGTCGAAGACCCCGACGAGGACGACTACCAGCAGTGTGTCTCCGACAACGCGATGGGCGGCCTACCCGCGATGAACACGCTCGGCGTGCTCGAGTGCATCAACACCGAGTCCTCCCCCGACGCAGGAGCCGGCCTGACGCTTTGCGGCCAGGTGTGCTTCGGCGCGGACATTCTATTCCTGTAGGGAGTCGTGGCCTCCCCGCGGCAGCGCTCAAGGGTCGGGTCGCGCGCGGCGCAGCCGGGCCTCGCGGGATCGACGACCGGCCCGGCGGGGATCCTCCCGCGGAGCTCGGCGAGCCCGACGCTCGCCGCCCAAAGGAGGTCCGGCGGCCCCTTCGCGCCCGGCCGGGCGCCCACCGGGGAGGCGCGCGGGGACGCCGAGGCGACCGCGGCAGCCCCCAAGCCCCGCGGCCGTGGCTGTGTGCAAGGCCCGGGCAGCCTTTCCGTCTCCGGACCCGTCGGGGATTGTGGCCCGCAGTCCGGTGAGACTATGCGCGGGCCGCCCAGCTTGCTCAGGGCACGACTTGCAGCCGGCCAACCGGTTATTAGGCCAAATGGCTCCGGCGCTCGAAGCGGACGCCGGCGGCAGCCCTCAGAGCCCGACGGCTCGCTTGAAGCGCCGCCCGTCCGCAAACATATCCACGTTGGTGAACACGTAGTGCGCGTGGGCGTGGTCGGCACTCTTGGCAAGCTCCGCGAGCTTCTCGATGGCCGGATCTTCGTAGCGTGACTTGTGGCCAGCCGGCCCGGGAAGCCTGTAATACGCGTTTCGACGGGAAGAGAGACCGGCCTGGAGAGGATCTCGAACCGCCAATGCGTCCGTTTCGTCGGCCACCTCGTCCGCTTCTTCCGGGTTCCAGCCCGACCCGGCGTCGAACACGACGGTGCCGAAGCGGCTCCCCACGAGCTCCAGGAACTCCTTCAACGCCGCGCGATTGGGGCGACTGCTGGGAAAATCTGCCGGCGCGAGGAAGATCGCGATCCGAGCCGAGAGCTCCTCTCGCACCCCCTCGAGCGAGTCGAGCGCCGTCTCGATGACTTTGCCCGCGCGGAAGCTCTCCTGCCCAATCTCGCGCGGCCCGAGCAGCGCGAAACGAAATCCGTCGGGCGCTTCCCGCCGCCATCGACGGATCGTTCCCGGCCCGGGAATCGCCCGGTGTGTCTCTTGAATCTCGACGAAGTCGTACTCGCGAAAATATCGTGTCGCGGGCACGGCAAAGCCGGAGCAGCCGACGGTGATCATACTAGGGTGTGACCGTATCACACCCGCTGAGGATGGCGAGGCCCGCCCCGCCGGGCGCTGCTGGAATATTGCCCGGTTCGAGCGAAAACCGGTACGCTCGGTGAGCCCGGGCCCATGCGCTGTGGTTTTCACGGGAAACCACAGCTTATTCACACCGGAGCGTTCGCTCAGTCGTGGGGTCGCCACCCACTCGGAACGCCCCGGTTCGCACCCGTGCCGGCGCCCGGCGAACGGGCGAGCCCGTCGGTCGCGTTTTGGGGCCGGCACCTGGACACGAGCCCCGGCCCGCCCTTCGCGCCGCCCGCGCCCCGCGGCGCCCCCGGGCAGAGCCGCGCCGCCGACGGCCGAGCGGGCGTGGTCGCCCGCTCTCGCCCCTACTTCGCCACGATGTTCAGGATTCGCCCGGGCACGAAAATCACTTTGCGGATCTGCTTGCCCTCGACGTTCGCCCGAACGGCTTCGTCCGCCAGCGCGGCCCGCTCCGCGTCCTGCTGGGTGGCCTCGCGCGGGAGCTGGACTCGCCCGCGAACTCGTCCGTTGACCTGCACGGGCATCTCGATCACGTCGTCGATGCAGGCCGCTTCGTCGTAGCTGGGCCAACGCGCCCGCCCCAGCCCTCCCTCGTTGCCGAGGCCGGCCCAGAGCTCCTCGGCCAGGTGCGGGGCGAAGGGCGACATGCACACGACCAGCTTCTCGAGCGCCTCGCGGGGCGGGCTTTCGATGCCGAACAGGTGGTTGGTGAAGATCATCAGCGCGCTGACGGCCGTGTTGAAGCGCATGGCATCCAGATCCTCGCCCACCTTCTTCACCGTCCGGTGCATGAGCTTGGCCGACTCGGTGTCGAGAGCCTCCGAGGGCGAGCGAGTCGCGACGGCGTGCACCCGATCCAGGAAGCGAGCGACGCCTTGGATGCCGGAGGTTTGCCAAGGCTTGTCCGCCTGCAGCGGTCCCATGAACATCTCGTAGACACGCAGGGAGTCGGCCCCGTACGCGTCGATGACCTCGTCGGGGTTGACGACGTTGCCCCGCGACTTGCTCATCTTCTCGTTGACCACCGCGAGCCTGACACCGTGCGTGGGGTGCAGGGCGGTCGTGCCCTCCCAGCGGGCATCCATGCACGTGGCGGAGACGACGACCTCTCCAGAGCTCGACAGCGAGAGCTGCCCCTCGGAGTTGCGCCGTACGTCGGCGTCCCCGTCGATCGCTCGCACGAGCTCCCCTTGCTCGCCGCGCACCTCGTAGAATCGGAAAACGCGCCCGAGGATCATCCCTTGATGCACGAGCTTGGTGAAGGGCTCGGGGTGATGCAGCACGCCGGCGTCGTGCAGCGCCTTGTGCCAGAAGCGCGCGTAGAGCAGGTGCAATACGGCGTGCTCGGGCCCACCGATGTACAGGTCCACGGGGAGCCAATCCTTCTCGGCCTGCTCCGAGATGAGCTCGCGGTCGTTGTGCGGGTCGGCGTAGCGAAGGTAGTACCAGCAGGAACCGGCCCACTGCGGCATGGTGTTCGTCTCGCGCGCGTACCAGCGCCCGTCTTTCTGGAAGAAGCGCCACTTCAGCGCTTTGGCCAGAGGCCCCTGCACGTCCCCGGGACGGTAGTCGTCCAGCTCGGGCAAGCGCAGCGGCAGCTCGCTCTCGTCGCACGCGATGGGCTGGTCGAAGTCGATTCGGTGCGGGTCGCCTGCGCTGGGATCGCCGTCCGTCTCGACCGGAAAGTAGATGGGGATGGGCTCACCCCAGTATCGCTGGCGGGAAAAGACCCAGTCGCGCAGCTTGTAGTTCACACGTCGGCGGCCTGCCCCCTGCGCCTCGAGGTGCTCGATGACGGCCTGCTTGCACGCCTCCGTCGTCAGCCCGTCGAACCTTCCCGAGCGAACGGCGATGCCGCTGCCGGTGTAGGCGCCGGCGAGCGACTCGTGCAGCTCGCCGTCGGGGCTGACGACCTCGACGATCGGCAGCTCGAACGCGCGGGCGAACTCGAAATCGCGCTCGTCGTGGCCCGGCACGGCCATGATCGCGCCGGTGCCGTACGAACCGAGCACGTAATCCGCGGTGTAGATGGGGAGCCGCGCGCCGTTCACCGGGTTCTTTGCGTACGCCCCCGTGAACACACCCGTCTTCTCCTTGCCGGAGGTTCGGTCCAGGTCGCTCTTTCGCGCCGCCGCTTCGCTGTACCGCGACACCTCTTGCCGCCGCGCCTCGCTGGCCAACGAGCGCGTCAGGTCGTGGTCGGGCGCCACGACCACGTAGCTGGCACCGAACAGGGTGTCGGGTCGCGTCGTGTACACAGTGAGAACTTCACCGCGGCCCTCGACCGGGAAGTCGACCTCGGCGCCCTCGCTTCGCCCAATCCAATCGCGCTGCTTTTGCCGAGTCTCCGGCCAATCCAAGCCCTCCAAGTCCTGGGCGAGCCGATCGGCGTAGGCGGTGATTCGGAGCTGCCACTGGCGCAGCGGCTTGCGCACGACGGGATGGCCGCCGCGCTCGCTGACTCCGTCGACCACCTCCTCGTTTGCCAGCACGGTGCCGAGCGCCTCGCACCAGTTGACCGGGATCTCGCTCTGAAACGCCAGCCCTCGGTGAAACAGCTTGAGAAAGATCCACTGCGTCCAGCGCACGTAGTCGGGGCTGGTCGTGTTGACGGCGCGAGACCAGTCGTACGAGAGGCCGAGACGCCGCAGCTGAGACTCGAACGTGGCGATGTTTTCGTTCGTCGTGGTGCGCGGGTGCGTTCCGGTGTTGAGCGCATGCTGCTCCGCCGGCAAACCGAACGCATCCCAGCCCATCGGATGCAGGACGTCGTAGTCGCACAGCCGCTTGTAGCGGGCGACGATGTCGGCCGCCGTGTAGCCTTCCGCGTGGCCGACGTGCAGCCCCGAGCCGGACGGGTAGGGGAACATCGAAAGGACGTAGGCCTTTTTCGCCCCGGGTCGGCGGACTGTAGCGAAGCTGTCGTTTTCTTCCCAGAAGCGCTGCCAGCGCGTCTCGACTGACCGGTGGTCGTACGCCATCAGGTGCTCCTAGCAGATCGGGGGTCCGGTTTCGATAGGGCCCGGGGCTCGCGCGGGGGCCAATTCGCCGCAGCCCGGGCTCGCGGTGACGGCCCTGGGGCCCCCGGACGGGGGTGACGACGCCGTCGGTCGAATCGGCGGGGCCACGCCCCGACTTGCCCGCCCCGGCACTCCGAGCCGGCGTCGGACGCCACCCCGGACCGACTCGTCACGACGGCCGGCGACGAGCGCCGCCCCCGGCCGGCGTCCGGCGCGAGCCGCCGGCGCGGGGCGCCCGGCGTCCGCTGCCGCCCGGGGCAGCGACGGGGCGCGGGAACCACACGGTGCGCCGGAAGGTTCGCGATCCACCGGGCGGCCCGGAGGGTCGCTCGCGCGCCGCTCCCCGCGCGCCGCCTCGAGACTGGTTGTCTCCAGCCCGGAATTGTCACGACCGCGGCACCGAGGGTGCGACGGGAAGAAGTGGACTTTCAGTCCAGAAAAGACACGACTCATCGCACCCTCGGGACCAGGTCGTGAGAAATCCGGGCTAGCGCGCCTCCTGCTCCAGCTGCAGCACCGGGTCGCCGAGGGAGGCAATCGCCCGCTGCCAAAACTCGGGCTCGCGGAGGCTCACCCCGAGCGTGCGCTCGCACAGCTCCTCCACGGGCGCGCGCCCCGACCCCCGCAGCAGCTCCTCGTAGGCGGGCAGGAACTCGGGACCGCGCCGCTGCAGCTCCGCATGTAAGCTGCGGCTGAGGAGGTGGCCGAAGGTGTAGGGAAAGTTGTAGAAGCTGACACGAGTGATGAAGAAGTGCAGCTTCGAGGCCCAGTAATACGGGTCGGCAGCCTCCGGATCGAGGCTGGGCCCCACGGCCTCGAGCTGGGCCCGCGACATCATCTCGCACAGCTCTTCGACGGGCACGAGGCCCCGCTGCCGGCGCTCGTAGAAGGCACGCTCGAACTCGAAGCGCGCCACGAGGTCGGTCGTGAAGAGGCAAGCGTCCACGAGCGTCTGATCCCGCCCGGCGCGCCGGGTGGGCTCGCCGGCGCGCGCATCGCGCATCAGGCCCTCGGCGAGGAGCAGCTCGGCGAACGTGGACGCCGACTCTGCAAGCGTGTTCGGGTAGGCGCGCGAGAGGACCCGCTCGGAGCTCAACAGGGAGCTGTGGAAGGCGTGACCGACCTCGTGCACGAGGGTCGAGACGTTGCCCGACGTGCCCTGGAAGGTCATGAAGACCCGGCTCTCGCCGATCAGGGGGGAAGACGTGCAAAAGGCCCCGGGGCGCTTGCCGCGACGGGGCGTATGGTCGACCCAGCGCAGAGCGATCACCTTCTCGAAGAAGGCGCCGAGCGCCGGATAGGTCGCGTCGAGCGCGCGCTGGGCCAGCGCGCAGCCCTCCTGCCAGCTCAGCGGCGAAGCGCCCACCTCGGCGGCGCCGCTCGCGCCGGGAGGCGGCGGCATCGGCGCGCCGAGATCCACCCAGTGCAGGCGCTGCAGGCCCATCCGGCGGGCTTTCTCGCGCAGGATGCGCTGGATGAGGGGTCGCTCTCGGCCGACGCCCTCGAGCATCGCCTGCAGCGTATCCTCGCCGATGCGCGCCTCGCGCAGCGCGGGCTCGAGGAAGTGCCCATAGCCCCGCCGGCGCCACAGGGTGAGCCGAGCGCCGGCGATGTGGTTGAGGGCGGCGCATAGCGTGGACAGCAAAGGCTCGAGCGCGCGGTTGCCTCCTTCGAAGGCGGACAGCCGCACGCCGCGATCGCGATCTTCGAGCAGGGCTCGACGCGCAGAGAGCGGCAGCCGCCGACTTTCCCCCGAAGCCTCGACGAGGTCGAACTCGAGGGTGGAGGTCAGCGCGTCGTAGAGCCGCCCCCACGCGGTGAGCCCGTCGAGCTCCAGATCGGCGGCCAGCTCCTCCTGGGCAAGGCTCATGCTGCGTCGCGCTTCCTCGCGCAAGCGGCACAAGCAATCCCTCGCCGAGGCGAGCGCCGGGCGCTCGATCCAGCGCTCGAAGGGGCTCGCTTCCGCCTCGCCGCAGCCACGGCGCAGGCGGGCGCGAAGCTTTCTCAGCTCGCCGCCGATCCCGTCCACCCGGGCCGTGGCCGCGCGGTAGCGCGGGTCATTTCCGTCGGCGGCGCGCAGCGCTCGGACGTAGGAGCTCAGGTGGTGCAGCCGCCCCGACAGGCTCTCGTAGCCGAGCACGGCCCCTTCCCAGATCGACCCCGTCGACGCGTCGAGCGGGGGCAACTCCGCGGCGCGCTGCAGGGCCGTGGCCAGCTCGAGTTCGAGCTCGGCGACGAACGCCGCGTACGGCTCGCCGCCGAACGCGGGAAAATAGGCGCTCAAGTCCCAGTCCATGGCGGCGTCGCTCACGGGCCGATAGTTGCCCATCCCGACCCCCGCGGCCACGCAAACCCGCCGACGGCGTGGCCTGCCGCCTCAGCGCGCCTCAGGGCGAGGTTTCCTCGGAGGCCGGCGCGGTCGAACCCGAAGTGGGCGCCGCGGAGGCCGGTGAGCAGGCGGCCAGGGCCTGCGCGATCTTCCGGTGCAACCGCCGCGTTCGATGGGCCGTTTCGTCGGGGCTCTCGGAGGTTCCCCGCTGAACCCAGTGCAGCGCCTGCACGGGATTGCCCAGCTTGTGCTCGCACAGCTTGGCCAGCTCCAGCCGCGCCTGCCGATCCCCCTCGCGCTCGCTGAGATGCGCGTAGTCCGCGGCGGCCGTCGCCGTGTCCCCGCTGGCCTTGGCCAGCTGAGCTCGGACCCTCCTGGCGGCAGGGCCCGCGCCGAGCCGACACGCCCTGTCGATGGTGGCTCGCGCCTCGAGACGAGCCCCCGCACGCTGCTGCGTCAGCGCGAGGCCGACGAGATCGGCGGCCTCGAGCTCCGGCTCCGGTTGCCCGTACAGGCCGACCAGCGCCACCATCGAGAGCAAGTCCCAGGTGTTGTGCTCGATTACGCGCGCCACGCCCGCGGCGTCCCCAGTGCGGAGAAAGCGCGCATAGATGGCGGGGATTTCACTGCCTTCGATGTCCGGCCCCCGATCGAAGCCGAGCACGCGCCGCTCCATCGCGGCGAGCGAGCAAGAGCCGACGCGCGCCCGGTGCAGGCGCCTGGCAGCGTGCAGGAGATCCAAGTGCGGGCGGGCTGGGAGCTTGGAGGCCCTCTGCATGATCACGCGGCCATCGAGCAGGGGGCGATCATAGGCCTTGCCGTTGAAGCTGACCACGACCGGTGCGCTCGCAAAGCGCTGCGCGACGCGCTCGAGCAGCGCGCGCTCCTGCTCCGGCTCGGCGAGCAGCAACTGCTCGAGCGTCAGCTGGCCGCGCTCGTCGAAGAAGGCCAACCCGACCAGGAATGCCAGCGCGCCGCTGCCCCAGAGGCCGGTCGTCTCCGTGTCGAAATAGAGCCAATCGCGAGCGGGGGAAGCGCGCAGGGCCGGATCGAGGGCGACCCGAGCCAGGCTCGCCGGGCACGCGAAGCGCGCCTCGCCGAGCCGCACGCGCCCGACGCACGTGGACTCGGGAAGAACCTGACGGCGCGCTCGCAAAGGGCCGTGCGCCGTCTGCTCGATCGCGAGGGGAAGCTCGCCCACGCGCAGGCGCGCGGCGGGCGCGGCGCGAGGCAGCTCCCGCCCGAGCGCTCGATGTAGCTCGGCGCGCAGGTTTTCGAGGGCGAGCGCGCAACCGGCCTCGGCGAAGGCGGTACCGCCGCCCGCGACCTCGCCGCCCGCGACCTCGCCGCCGAGCGGCTCGACCCATCGCGCCCCCGGGCCCACGCCAGCGCGCCCCCAGCCGCCGCGCGCCGGGCCCGCGACGGGCCGCTCCGCGCCCGAGGTGGCAACCACCCCACGAGCCTCGGCGGCCCCGGGAGGCACCGGCCCGGCGCTCGACTGGCGAAGGCGCCGCAGGCGACGCTGTAGGCTCACGGGGAGGGCTCCTCCCCGCGCGCCCCGTCTGCGGGAGCCGCGCCGCCGGAGGCCCCGAGCCAACGCGACAGATCGATCTGGAACAGCTCCCCGCCGCCGCTGGCGACCGCCGCCAGGGCGCCGCGCCCGAGGGTGGGGCGCCGCAGAGGAGAATGGCCGAGCGCGAGCACCGCGCTGCGCAGTGTATCGCGCTGGGCCACGAAAAGGCTGCCGGAGACCAAGGGAGCGAGCACGACGCCCTGCCCCACCCCGACCGGCGCCTCGCTCAACGGCTCCGGCAGCGCCAAGCCACCGAGCAACCGGCCGTCCGAAGCGTTCAGCCAAACCAGCTCGCCCGCCCGCTCCACGACGACTTCTCCGCTCTCCTCGTCGACGCCGAACCAGCGGGCCTGCGCTCGCCAGCGCGCCTGGCGGCGGCCGCGCGCGTAGGCCAGCAGCTCGCCCTGGGCCGCGACGAGCCAGGTGCTCTCCAAGGCGCCCACCCCGCCCTGCGCCGGCGGCGCTGGCAGGAGCGCAGAGGCCAGGCGGCCCCCTCGGATCCAAACGAGCTTCCGGCCCCGCGTGGCCACGCCGAGCAACCCGCCCTCGCCCACGGCCAACGCCTCGACCTGCCCGACGTAGCGATTCCAGCCGGTGCGACCGGCGGCCCCGAGGCAGTAGACGCGGCCATTGGTCGAGCCGAACGCGACCCCGCTCCCCGCTCCGTCGCCCCTGCACCCGCCGCTCAGCACGAACAGCTCGCTGGCGGGTCGCGAGCCGACCTTCCGCGCCCAGCCGAGCCGCCCCTGGGGCGTGAGGGCGTAGAGCCGCTTGCTCGCGGTCGCCACGTACACGGTGCCGTCGGGGCCGACGTGGGGACCGCCGACGGGCATCCCACTGACGGTGTAGCTCCACTGAAAGCGACCGCTGCGATCGACCGCGTGCACGTAGCCCTCCACGGTCGACAGATAAACACTGCCATCGGGCCCCACGGCGGCCGGACCCGACGACGGAGCCGATGCGCGAAATCGCCACTTCAGCGGCGGCGCTCCGAGCGAGCGCGCCCCGCGTCGCACCTCGGGCGAAACGGGCTCGGCCCCGGCATCCCGCCACAGCCCGCCCAACGCCGGCGCGGCCGCCGAGGCCTGGCTGGACGCCTCCGACCCGGCATCGCTCGAGAGCCCACACCCGAGCCCGACCGCGGACGACCACCAGGCGGCCCACAGGGCGGCCCACACGGCGCTCGATGCGCTTCGCCGGAGCGTGCTCGGACCAGCCGCGGGGGATCTCGGCCCGTCGAGCGGCCTGCTCGAGCACCGCGCGGGCCCGGCGGGGGGCCCGAACCCAGCGGATGCGTGGGCCACCTCGCACGCGGCACGGCAGCGGGGGCGAGACCTTGACATCGGTTCAGACGCATTCCTATCGCATTTGCCCGGGGGAAGGAAATGCGCGCAGGGCCCCGTCACCGCGGAAGCCGGGCGGCCACGACCGCCTGGCGAGGCCACTCGCTTTGGGCCTACCCTGGCCACGGATGTCCAGCCGTCCTCACGTATTCGGCCTCACCGGCGGCCTGGCGTCGGGCAAGAGCACCGTGGCTCGTCATTTCGCCCGCCTGGGCGTCGGAGTCGTGGATGCCGATCGCCTGGCCCGGGAAGTGGTGGCCCCGGGCAGCCCGGCGCTGCGTGCGATCGAAGAGCGCTTCGGCTCGGAGGTGATCGCGGCGGACGGGGCGCTCGACCGCGCCGCCATGGCCCGCTTGGTGTTCCGAGATCCCGGGGCGCGCGCGGCCCTGGAGGCGATCACGCATCCGCGCATCCAAGCGCTCCGCGAGCAGCGGGTGGCCGAGCTGGCCGCTCGAGGCTGCGATCTGGTGTGCTACGAGGCGCCCCTGATCTTCGAGAAATCGCTGGAGGATGGGCTTCGACCCGTGGTGGTGGTGGGCGTCGACCGAGCCACGCAGCGGCAGCGCGCGTGCGAGCGCGATGGCTGTTCGCCCGAGGAGGCCCAGCGCCGGATCGAAGCCCAGCTGCCGCTCGAGGAGAAGCTTCGACGAGCCGATTTCTACATCGACGCCAGCGGCGACCTGCCTTCTACCCTCGCTCGGGCCAGCGCGGTGCTCGCCGAGGTGCTGGCGCACTTCGGCTTGAAGGCGCCGAGGCACTAGCGCCCCCAGGCCCGGCACCGATCGTGGGCTCGGGCCGGATCGCGACGCACCGTCCACGACCAGCCGAGCTACGGCGACACCTCGAAGGTCGCCAGGGTGAGGCCGCCGGGAACGACGGGAACGTGAAAGGTCTCCTCGTTGGCCCCCAGGTCGATGCGGATGGCGTTGTCCTGACCGGGGAACTCGTCGCCCGGCAGGTTCAGCAGCACCGCGGTGCCGCGCGGACCGGACTCCGTCTGCGCGTCGCTGTACTCGGAGCCGACGTCGTAGGCGATGGCCGCCGTCGTACCCAGCACCCGAAAGCGCTCGAGGGGCGCCTGGGAAGAGCGGACGAGGAGCGTGATGATCGCGTGGCCCGATTCGGGGTCGAACTGAACGGTCGATACCGCGTACAGCGCCACGATGTCGTCCAAAAGCGTCCTCGGGACACACCGAAGCCGAGCGGTCGCGCCGTCGACTCGTTGCAGCGTGTCGAGGTATCGGGTGTTGCCGTTGCCGAACGGGCCAGCGCCCACCCAGATCGGGCGCCTGCCGTCGGCGTCCTGCAGGAAGTAGCTGCCCGTGGCGCCCATCGGCCCCTGGGTGACGCCCTGACCCGGGGTCGGGGCGAGCACCTGGATGGCACCGCTCGGCGGGGCTGTGCTCGCCGCCAGCTCCAAGTCGGCGACCGCCGACACGATCCCCTGCAGCGGCACCGGAGGCAGGCCCCCCGTGCCGCCTCCGGCGCCTCCGAGACTTCCGCCTCCGGCGCCGGCAAAGCTCCCGCCGCCGCCCTGCCCGCCACGCCCCCCCCGGGCGATAGCGCCGCTCGGGCGATCTCCGATGCCGGTCGCGACGCAGCCCGCGCCGACGCAGTCTTCGGCCGGGGCGGGTCGAGAGCCGTCGCCAGCGCAGCCCGGGACGAGAAGCGGCAGCGCCGCGCACGCGACCGCAGCGCGGCGGACGAACGGGGCGAGGTAGGGGGGACGACGGTCCATGCATACTTCGTAGCGGCCGCGCGCCGGCGCCAAAAAAGTGGTCCCCGGAGCGCCAGGCGAAGTCGAAGCGAAAAACCGCCCGCCGAGGCCGAGCCGTGGGCGCGCGGCGCGTCGGGCTACTGCGCCGGGCCAGTAGACGCCGCCGGGCCGGACGCCCGCGACCGGGCGCCGCGGCGAACGTGGATCGCGACGGCCACGACGAGCAGCAGGAGCCCGATCCACTGCGAGGTGGACAGCAGCCAGAGCCCGCCCCGGTCGTCGCTGCGGAAGAACTCGATGCCGAAGCGCGCCGCCGCGTACAGCGCGAGGAACGCGACGAAGACCTGACCGTCGTAGCGCTTTCGCCGGGAAACCCAGAGAATGCACACCGCCGCGATCGAGAGCGCCGCGAGCGATTCGTAGATCTGCGTGGGGTGCACCGGCAACGAGGGATTGTGGGGGCTCGCCAGCAACCTCTCGCGAAACTGCCACTCGCTGGCGGGGCTGCCGCCCGGAAAGACCAGCGACCAGGGCCGGTCGCAGTGGCTGCCGAAGCAGCACCCCACGAGCAAGCAACCGAGCCTCCCCAAGCCCAGCCCGATCGGCACCATCATGCCGCCCATGTCGACGCCCTTCCAAAGCGGGAAGCGATCGCGCCGAAATAGCCACAGCCCCGAGGCGGTGGCGCAGGCCAGGCCCCCGTAGAAGGTCAGCCCGCCCCCCCAGATCTGAGCCCACGCCCAGCAGTCCGCCTCCCGCGGACGGCACACCGACTGAGCCTCGTCCCAAACGCCGCGAAGTGGCCCGAGGCACTCGGCCCGCGGGACGCGCCATTCGACGAGGGACGGGTCCGTGCACAGGTGCACGTAGTCCCAGAAGTATCCGTCGGCGAGCACGTGCAGCAAGCGCGCACCGATCAGGCCGAAGACGACGGAGGACAAACCCAAATCGACGATCGTGTCGGGGTCGTGCCCCACACGCCGCACCCAGATCGCCCCCATCGCCGTGGCGAACACGAAGCCCAGGGCGATGAACAGCATGTACCCCGAGACGGGGTAGCCGAAGAGCGAAAATAACCGCGGGTGCATGCGTTTGCTCGGAGAGAAGTGCCAGGCCCCGTCATGGCGGGGCACCGGAGAGGCGTCGAAAATGGACGGAGGGGCGCCGCTCAGCCCGAGGCGGCGGCGCGCGGCCGGCCCCGCCCCAGCATGTCGAGGGCCATCAGCCCGACGCCCACGCAGATGCAAACGTCGGCGACGTTGAACGTGGGCCAGTGGTCGGTGACGTGCCAGCCGGAAACGACCGCCTCAATGAGCTCGTTCATCACTCGCACCCAGTCGGCGCGGTAATCGATGAAGTCGACCACACTGCCGCGGGTGACGCGATCGGCGAGATTGCCCAGCGCCCCCCCGAGCACCAGCGGCAGCCCGACGCGCAGCGCTCGCTGCCTCGGCTGCAACTGCGAATACAGCGATACGATGAAAGCTACCGCCGCTCCGCTCACGGCTAGGAAAAACGGCCTGCGCACCATCTCGTCGGCGTTCTGGAGCAAGCCCCACGCGCCGCCCCGGTTGTAGGCCAAGGCAAAGTTGAGCGTGCCGTCGAGGAGCACGATGGGCTGACCAGCGGAGTGGAGGATCAGCGTCATCTCTGCCCAGGCCTTGGTCAGCACGTCGGCCAAGAGGGCGAACGATGCCAGACAACCAAAGAAGAGATACCGGTGGCTCGGATGCTCGTCGGCCTCCGTCTCTCCGGCGGCCTCGGACATCTCGTCTCGCGTCGCTTGCGCCATGGGGCGGTACCTACGCCACTCTCGGGCCCAGAACCAGTGTCCTGCCCCGGTGGCGCCCTCCCCTGCGGTGGGCCGGGCGCCGAGGCCCTTCTCCGGCGCCCCAGAGTCTGATAATGCGTTTAGTATGGCGATGCCCTCGGATGCTCCCTCCCCTCCCGCGCGCCCGCCCCCCTGGGCGCGCGCGACGGGCGTCGAGAGTGTCCTGGAGAAGTGGTCCGCACAGCGAGCCGTGACCGAGTGCTTCACGGCCGATCGCCGCTTTCCCGCCGCGGGCAGCCAGTTCGAGCCGATCCCGGGCGAGCTCGACGGGCGCCTCGTCGGAGGGTTGAAGCGGCGCGGGATCGAGCAGCTCTACAGCCACCAAGCCCGCTCGGTTCGCGCTTCGCTCGAGGGCAAGCACGTCGTCGTAGCAACGCCCACGGCCAGCGGAAAAAGCCTCTGTCTGCACCTGCCGGTGCTCGACGCGCTGTGCCGGGAGCCGGAGGCGAGCGCCCTGTACCTCTACCCCACGAAGGCACTGAGCCGAGATCAGGAGCAAGGGTTGCAGCAGCTCGTCGCCGACTCGGAGCTGGGCTTTCCCGCGCTCGTCTTCGACGGGGACACCCCCGCCGACGCACGCCGAAGCATCCGGGATCAGTGCCGCCTGCTGCTGACGAACCCGGACATGCTGCATGCCAGCATCTTGCCGAGCCACGCGCGCTGGGCGCGCATCTTTCAAAACCTCAAGTACGTCGTGGTCGACGAGCTGCACACCTATCGCGGCGTGTTCGGCTCGCACATGGCCCACGTGGTGGCGCGGCTCCGTCGGCTGGCCCGGTTTCACGGCTCCGACCCCCGCTTCGTGATGGCCACCGCAACCATCGGCAACCCTGGAGAGCACGCCGAGCGGCTGATCGGCGCGGCCGCGGGCGTCCGAGGCGAGGCCGACCGCGTGGAGGTGATCGGCTTCTCGGGCGCGCCGACCTCCGAGCGGCGGGTGTTTCTCTACAACCCGCCGATCGTCAACGCCGAGCTCGGCCTGCGCGGCAGCGCACTGAAGCACGGCGTTCGCCTGGCCAGCGACCTGGTCGACGCGCGTGTGCCGACGATCGTCTTCGCCGGCTCGCGCAACTCGGTCGAGATGATCCTCAAGTACCTGCGCCAGCGCTGCGGGGCCTCGGACACTATTTTCGGCTATCGGGGCGGGTACCTTCCCGAGCGCAGGCGCGCCATCGAGCGCGGCCTTCGCGACGGCTCGGTGCGCTGCGTGGTGGCCACGAACGCGCTCGAGCTCGGCATCGACATCGGCGATTTGGATGCCGTCGTCTGCGTGGGCTACCCCGGGTCCGTGGCGGCGACCTGGCAGCGTTTCGGCCGTGCCGGCCGACGAGGCTCGAAGAGCATCGCGGTTCTGGTTTGCAACAGCCGCGCCACCGATCAGTTCATGGCGGGCCAGCCCCGCTACGTGTTGGAAGCCGGCGCGGAGGAGGCCCGAATCGACCCGGGCAACGTGGAAATTCTCGTGCAGCACCTCAAGTGCGCGGCGTTCGAAGCGCCATTCCGCGTGTCGGGCGCGGCCGGCGGCGAGGAGCGCTACGCGGGGCTGGACGCCGCGAGCACAGCAGACGCCCTGGATTACCTGGCGGAGCGCGGGCTCCTGCACAAAGGCCGCAGCCAGTACACCTGGATGGGGGAAACGGGGCCCGCAGCGCACGTGTCGCTGCGCAGCATCAGCTGGGACAACTTCGTGATCATCGACGCGGAGAGCGAAGAGACCCTGGCCGAGCTCGACTGGCGCTCGGCTCACACGATGCTCCACGAGCAAGCCATCTACCAACACGACGCTTCGCAATACCAGGTCGAGCGGCTCGACTACGAAAACCACAAGGCCTTCGTCCGCTACGTCGAACCGGATTACTTCACCACCGCGCTCACCCACAGCCGCGTCACGGTGCTCGACGCAGACGCCGAGCGGCAGCTGGCGCGAGGAAGCGTCGGCTACGGAGACATCAAGGCCGTGGAGCGGATCACGGGCTACAAGAAGATCAAGTTCTTCACACACGAGAACGCGGGCTACGGAGACGTGCACCTGCCCGACATGGAGATGCACACCACGGGGTTTTGGTGGCGCCTCGAAGAGACGCCCGCGCTCGAGGCGCTGCGGCGGCGGTGGTCTGCTGCCCTGTTGGTCGACGCCCTGCGGGCCGCAGGGGTGGCCCTGGAAACCATCGCCAGCGTGTCGCTGATGTGCGAGCCGCAAGACATCGGCAGAACGCTCGGCTCCGACGACGACCCGGACGCGGACGAGCCGGCGGAGAGTTACCGGCCGACGCTGTTCCTATTCGATGCGCTGCCCGGCGGCGTGGGCTTGGCGCGGCGCATCTTCGAGCGCTGCGACGAGCTGATGAGCGCCGCCGCACGGCTGATCGAAATGTGCGCGTGCGCGTCGGGCTGCCCGGCGTGCATTGGCGCCGCAACCGTGCAGAGCGAGCGTAAGGCGGCCGCCATGGAGCTGTTGAGGGTCGGCCTACCGGGGTAAAGCACCCAAACGCGCCGCGCCCGCGGCGCTCGGTTGCGCTCGGTCGGGCCCCGCCGTACGCTCCAGCCAAGTGGCCAAGTATCGATCTACTCACGCAGGCCGGCGGTCGAAAGGCGCGGAGGCTGGGCGGCGCGGCGTGGCCGCGCGCCGAGTCGGCGGGGGCCGGCGCCCGGGCGGTGACCTGCGCTCGAGGTGCTGGCTCGCCGCGGCGCTCGTGCTGAGCGCGTCCGCCTCGTCGCTGCTGCTCGGCGGGTGCGGCGAAAGCGGCTACGCGCCGCCCGAGCCGCCGGGTCCAGAGCCGTCGAACGACGGTCTGGGTCTGGTCCAAGAGGGGCCGGAGCCCCGAGCCGTCGGCGAGCCCCTGCCCCCGCCGGACGAGCACGGCCTCCTGGGCATCTCGCCCAACCGGGGCCCGTTCAGCGGCGGGCAGCGGGCGGTTCTCCGGGGCAGAGGCTTCTCGTCGAGCTCGCGCGCCTGGGTGGGCTCGAGCGAAGTCGAGCCGGGCCTCGTCCAGGCGCTCGGCAGCGAGCGCCTACAAATCACCGTTCCCCCCGGCGCGGCCGGGCAGGCCGCCGTCTGGGTGCAGTCGGGGGACGACCCCTCCACGCGGCGCGGGCTGTTGGACGCCTATACCTACGACCCATTCTCCTTCGCGCCGGCGGGGGCCCTGGTCAGCGGCGGCGAGACGCTCACGCTCACCGCGCCCGCCGGGACGTTCTCCGAGGACGCGAGCGTCGAGGTGGGCGGCGCCGCGTGCGACGATCCGTCGCTCGGGCCCCTCCCCGGCGGCCTGCAGCAGCTCAGCTGCGTGCTGCCGCCGGGGCAGCTCGGCAACCAACGCATCGTGGTCACCTCGTCGGACCGGACGCTGCGGGTCGATTCGGGCTTCGAGTACGTTCCGGGAGCCGCACCGAGGGGCGGCTTGTCGGGCGACTCGTTGGCGGGGCAGCTGGAGGTGATCGTCACGTCGCGCGGCGGGGGGCCGCTCGCGGAGGCGACCGTGATCGTGGGCGGTGGCTTCGACCCTGCCGATCGAGATGCGCCGGGCAGCAACGTGCAGAGCACCGACGCCCGCGGGCGCGTGGTGTTCGATTTGCAGGAGCTGGCCGAGCCGCCGAGCTCGGAGCTCATGGTCACGGTCGCCGCGCGATGCATGCAACCGCTGACCTTCTACGGCGTCGAGGTCGACACGGTGCGCGCCGAGCTGTTGCCCGTCGCTTCGCCGGCCTGCGGCCAGGGCTCCCTGCCCCGAGGCGGCGGCGCGGCAGCGCGGCCGGTGGTCATTCGCGGGCAGCTTCGCTGGGCGGGCGGCATCGAGCTGCGGCGCGCCGTGTGGACGAACGTGCCCACCCCCGCGTTCGAGGGCGACCGACGCGCGGCGTATCTGCTGCAGCCTTCCGGCAGCCCGGACGCCGTGTTTCGCCTGCCGCGCGAGGTCACTGCGATCACCGTCGACGCCCCCGGGCGCCAGGGCTACGAGTTCGAGTACACGACGGGAAGCGGCTCACGCACGCTGTACGCGATCGCGGGGGTCGAAAATCGACAGAGCTCGCCCCCCCGCTTCACGGGCTACGCGTTGGGCGTCGCACCCGCCCTGTTCGCCCAGCCCGGCGAAACCATCGAGGATCTAATCATCTCGATGGACCACACCTTGGACCAACGTATCGAGCTCACGGTGCAGCCCCCCGACGTTTCCGACCGGGGGCCGGACGCCATTTCGGCGACCGTGGCCGTCCAACTTCCGCGGGGCGGGTACGTCCCACTGCCGGGGGCCGAGGCCAACTGGGGCGTGACACAGGGGGGCTCGGCGTTCGTGGATGGGCTGCCGCCGCTCGACGGCATCCTCACCGGAGGTCGCTACGTGTCACGGGCGGCCGCGACGAGCCGCCTCTCTCCGGGACCGCAAGGCGTGCTGCCGCTGGCGGTCGCTCGAGACACCGTACAGCCCCTCGGGCTGGGTCGCTTCGTCGCGCTGCCGACCGTGGCCGCGGGCTCCGAGGACGGCCTGCGCTGGAACCACACCCTGGGCGTCAACCTCTCCCGAGAGCCCGAGGAGGCCACTCTGCTGCACATTTCGGTGAGCAGCGGGGCGGGCCTGATTCGCTGGCAGATCGCCGGTCCCCCGCGCGAGGGCGAGCTGCAGCTGCCCGACCTCACGCAGCTCGCCGAAGGGGGGCTCGTCGAGGGGCCTGTGACGATCACCGCTTCCGTTGCGGCGATCGACGGCTTGGACCTGCGAACCCTGCGCACGGGGCACCTTTCCTTCGGTAGCTGGCGGGCCTATTCGAGTGACACCGTCGAAGCTCGGTTGTAGCCCGTGAAGCGCTGCGCGAAATCCGATCCCCAGCCGTCCCCGGCGAGCCCGGCTCGGTCGGGCGGACCGGCGCCGCTCCGAGCCGGCTCGCGTGGCGGTGTCGGCGCGCGCCGGCCGCTCCCGGTGTCCGCCCGGAGAGCTGGCGCCGTTCCGCCCCGCACGGTGTCCCTGCGCGCGGTGGCCCTCGGCCCCGTCTCGCGTCACGCCCTGCCGCTGCACGCTTTGCTGCTCACCACCTGCCTGGAGGACCCCACCCGCTGGGTCTCGGGCGATTCACAGGCGGCGCTCGGTTCGGCGCCGTGCTCCACGGGAGAGTATCGGTGCGCCTCGGGGCTACAGCGCTGCGAGCGCGGGGCCGGGGGCGAGCCGGTCTGGCGCACGGTGCGCGATTGCGCAGCCGAGGGGCTCGCCTGCGCGGCCACGCTGGGGGAGTGCGCGGCCTGCGTGCCCGGCCTGCAGCGCTGCGATGGCGTGCGCGTGGAGCGCTGTCTCCCGGACGGCAGCGGCTACGAGTCGCTCGAGAGCTGCGACGAGCGGGAGGGCCTCGCGTGCCGCGCCGGGCGCTGCCGCGACCTTTGCCTGGTGGCACGCCAGGAGCAGAGCAACATCGGCTGCGAGTACTGGGCCGTCGATCTGGACAACGCCGTGCCGGGAAGCGGCCTCAACGCCGCGGCGCAGCAGTTCGCCGTCGTCGTGAGCAACCCCCAGCCCGACATCAGCGCAGAGGTGGTGATCGCGATCGACGAGTCGGCGCCCGGAGAGCCGCCGCAGCCGATCGACGTGACCAGCCGCCGCGTCGGGCCCTTGAGCTTGGCCGTCTTCCCGCTCGGGCCGCGCGAGGTCGACGGCTCGCCCCCCGGGCAATTCAACACCGGGAGCCACACGGCCCTGAGCCGAGGCGCGTTTCGGATCCGCTCCCACGTGCCCGTGGTGGCCTACCAATTCAACCCACTGCAGAACGCCGACGTCTTTTCGAACGACGCCTCGCTGCTCAAGCCCGTCGAAGCGTTGGCGAACCCTGGAGGCGCCACCTTCGAGGACGCCTACGTGGTGCTCGGCTGGCCGCAGACAATCTCCCGATCCGACGACCCCAACACCAACTTCAGCGCCACCAACCCGCAGGACTTTCGCGCCTTCCTCACGATCGTCGGAACGGCGGAAGGCACGCGCGTGCGGGTTCGAACGGCCGCCAAGGTGGTGGCGGGGGGGCCTGTCGAAGCGCTCTCCCCGGGCGACGAGTGGGAGGGCACGCTCCAGCCGTTCGAGGTGCTGAACCTCGAGAGCGACGAGTTCAACGGGGACTTCACCGGTTCCATCGTCGCCTCGGACAAGCCGGTGGCCGTATTCAGCGGCGGCGAGGCGAGTGACGCTCCGCGTTTCGACCGACTCTCGGAGCGGCGCTGCTGCGCCGACCACCTCGAAGAGCAGCTCGACCCGATCCGGGCGGCGGGCACCCGCTTCGTGGCCCCCGTCTCCTTCAACCGCCACTGGGCGTTGAATCAGGCCGGCGCCCCCATCGACGTGCAGCCCGAGCAGGAGGTGTTTCGCGTCATCGCGGCGACGCCTGGCGGGGCCTCCGTGGACACCAGCCTACCCGGCGAGCTGGCGCACTTCGAGCTCTCGGAGCGCGGTTCGATGCGCGAGATCGCGACGGATCGCGACTTCACGCTGCAGAGCACCTCCCCGATCATCGTGGGCAACTTCACACCCAGCCAGAGCGCCGCGGGCATTCCCTCCAACTTGCCGGGCGGTGACCCGAGCTTCGTGCTCGTGCCCCCGGTGGAACAATTTCGCAGCGAATACGTGTTTCTGACGCCCGATCGATACGCGTTCGACTTCTTGCGGGTCGTCGCGCCGCGAGGGGCGAGCGTGCGCATCGACGACCGGCCGATCGAGGAGCTTTCGGGGTGCCGCCCAGCCCCCGCGGACCTTCTGCAGCAGAGCCTCGACGAGAGCGCCGACTTCGTCGTTCACCGCTGTCAGCTCAGCTTCCCCGTCATCGATACGCGGCTGGAGTCCGCCGGGCAATTCTCCGAGGGGACGCAGGACGACGGAGTGCACCAGGTCCGGAGTGATCTCCCCGTCGGGGTGCTGGTGGACGGGTTCGATAGAAACGTCAGCTACGGCTACGCCGCGGGAACGGATTTGCGCGATCTCGCTCCGCGCTGACGCCGCCCCGGGCGATTCGAACGCTCGCCGCCTCAGCGCCCTCGCGGCCCGCCCGGGGGCTCCCCCCGCCTCGCCTTCGCCTCTCTCGGAGCGCTTCGACGCCGCGCGAGCTCACAGGCGCCGGTGCTTCAAGCTCGGCACCGACTGCCGCACCCGCTCGAGGTAGCCGAGATCCAACTTTGCCATCGCGTAGCCGACCTGCTCGGAGCAGCGCGAAACGACCGCACCCCACGGATCGATCACCATGGAGTTGCCGAAGCAGCGCCGATTCATCGGATGCGTGCCGAACTGACCCGCCGCCATGACCCAGCACTGGCTCTCGATCGCCCGCGCCCGCAGCAGCACCTCCCAGTGGTCTTTGCCCGTCTGCAAGGTGAACGCAGCAGGCACCGTCAGCACCAGCGCCCCCTGATCGACCAGCGAGCGGTACAGCTCGGGAAAGCGCAAGTCGTAGCAGACGGAGAGGCCGAAGCCGACCCCGGCGACCTTTGCCACGACGCCTCGGCTGCCCGGCGTCGTTCCGTCGCTCTCACGCAACTCGGAGCCGTCGGCCAGCGCCACGTCGAACAGGTGCACCTTGTGGTAGTGCGCTACCAGCTCGCCCTTGGTGAACACGACACTGGTGTTGTAGGGGCACCCCGCGGTGTCGCTGGCGATGGGCATCCCCCCGCCGATCAGCGTGATGCCCAGCTGCTTCGACCAGGACGACAGGGCGCGCTGAACGGGATGGAGCGCGACGAATGAACCGCCGGCGGCCTGCGCCCCCCCCGTACCGGACGCGCCGCCAGCCTGCCCGCCGAGCGCGTGGCCCTCGGCGGGCCAGAGCGACTCCGCCACGGCCTTGCGCTCCTCCTCTCGCCCGAAAAACGCGAAATTCTCCGGGAGCAACACGACCTTGGCCCCGGCCGCCGCCGCCTCGAAGACCAGCGCCTTGCACTGGCCCAGGTTTTCGACGAGGTCGTCCTGGCTGTTGAGCTGAACGACGGCCACGGGTAAGGGCGTGCTGAGCATCGTCCGTTCATACTATCCCAGGATGGTGCCGTCGCGTGTAGGGAAACCGCCGACGCGGTCGCAGGCAGAGAGGGCACGGAGCGGCAATGAGTGACCTTCGCACGGATGCCATGCAGCAGTTCGATGCGCCGCGCGGAGGGCATCGCGGCGCCGCGAGCGCGGGTCTCGTGCTGCTCTACGCGGAGGATTTCGCCCGACTGCCAGCCGGCTGGAGGCTCCAGCCGAGTGGCGCGACACGCATCGGTTGCGCCGAAGGAGCACACCTGCATCTGCCGGTCGCGGCCGTTTCTCGCGCCCACGCCGAGCTGTGGAAGGACGCCGAGGGCTACAACGTCCGAGACCTGGGCAGCACCAACGGTACGTTCGTCGACGGATACCGCGTGGATCGGGCCCGCCTCGAGCACGGTCAGGAGGTGCGCTGCGGCGACGCGCTGCTCAAGTTCGTCTCCTCGGACATCGAAGGCTACTGCGCCCATCGCCTCGAAGGCTCGCCGAGCGCGCGGGGCCGCGCAGCCGAGGCGGTGTGGGTGGGCGGCTATCAGTTGCAGCAGGTCGCGGAGCAAGTGAAAAGGCTATCCCCCAGCCCGCTCAGCGTGCTCGTGACCGGCGAGAGCGGCACGGGCAAGGAGCTGGCGGCTCGCGCGCTGCACGACGAGAGCGGACGGCGTGGCCCCTTTCGCGGTGTGAACTGCGCGGCGCTCCCGGAGAATCTGCTGGAAAGCGAGCTCTTCGGCTACAAGAAGGGCGCCTTCTCGGGCGCCACCCAAGACAAGCCAGGCCTGCTCCGCGCCGCGCACCGTGGCACGCTCCTGCTCGACGAGGTGGGAGACATGCCAGCCTCGGCTCAAGCCAAGATCCTGCGGGTGCTGCAGGCCAAGGAGGTCATCCCCCTCGGCTCCACCCAGCCCGAGCCGGTGGACGTTCGCATCGTCGGAGCCACGCACCGCGACCTCCTCGCCATGCAACGCGCCGGCGAGTTTCGCGGAGATCTCTATGCGCGCCTCAACGAGGCGCGGCTCGTGCTGCCGCCCCTGCGCGAGCGCAAGGAAGACATCTACCAGCTCGTGCAGGAGTTCCTTCGCCGGCACGCCCCCCGCCCCCTTCAGGTCTCCTTTCAGTTCATGACGGCGCTGATCCACTACGATTGGCCCTTCAACGTGCGCGAGCTCGAGAGCTGCATCAAACGATGCGTGTTCCTGGCGACTGGCAACGTGCTGGATGAGTCCGTTCTCACCGAGGAGATCCGCGAGTCGCTCAGTGACTACGGCGGCCCCCCCCCCGATCGCCGAGCTCCCGCAAAGGGTGTCGTCGATCGGGTCGACCTCGAGGCGCGCCTCGCTCGCCACGGCGGCAACGTCGCTGCCGTCGGAAGGGAGCTGGGCAAAGCTCGCATGCAGATCCACCGCTGGATCAAGCGCTACGACATCGATTTGCAGCAGTTTCGAAAATAACGCCCACCAGCCGGCATGGTGCGCGGCGGCGGCCTCACACGTCCAGCTCCTCGGCCTCGTCCGCGCGCTCCATGATGAAGCGAAAGCGGCAGGCGGGATCTTTGCCCATCAGCTCGCTGACGACTCGGTCCGTTTCCAGACCATCGCCGACGCCTACGCGCAGCATCCGTCGGGTCGCGGGGTTGAGGGTCGTCTCCCACAGCGTCTTGGGCATCATCTCGCCCAGGCCCTTGAAGCGCGTGATTTCCGCCTTGCCCTTGTTCGCAGCGAGAATGCGGTCGCGGTGCGCGTCGTCCGCAGCCCAAAACACGCTCTTGCCAATGTCCACCCGGTACAGGGGAGGAACGGCGACGTACACTTTCCCTTGTTTGATCAACTCGTGCATGTGGCGATAGAAGAAGGTCAACAAGAGCGTCGTGATGTGGTGTCCGTCCGAGTCGGCGTCGGCGAGGACGACCACGCGGGAGTAGCGCAGCTTGGTGATATCGAAGACTTTGCCGATACCGCAACCGAGCGCCGTCACCACGTCCGCGAGCTCGCGGTTATCCATCACCTTGCCGAGCGTGAGGGCTTCGGTGTTCAGGACCTTGCCGCGCAAGGGAAGAATGGCCTGGAGGTTTCGGTCGCGGCCCTGCTTGGCGGAGCCACCGGCGGAATCGCCCTCGACCAAGAACAGCTCCGTTTCGCCTCGGGCGCTGGCGGAGCAGTCGCTCAGCTTTCCCGGCAAAGTCAGCCTCCCGCTGGTGGCCGTTTTCCGAACGACCGCCGCCGACGCCGCCCGTGAGGCCTCCCGAGCCCGCGCGGAGAGCACGATGCGCGTGACGATCTGCTCGGCGATGCTGCGGTTGGAGTTGAGCCACTGCTCGAGGCTCGGCCGCAGCGCCCCGTCGACGGCCGACTGAAGCTCGGTGTTGTTGAGGCGATCCTTCGTTTGCCCCTGAAATTGCGGATCGGCGAGGAAGACGCTCAAGACACCGACCAACCCTTCGCGAACGTCCTCCCCCGAGAGCGCCAGACCCCGCGGCCAAAGCTTGTGCGTATCGATGAAGTTGCGAACGGCTTTGGTGACGGCGGCTCGAAAGCCGTTCTCGTGCGTACCGCCGGAGGCGGTCGGAATGCCGTTCGCGTAGCTGCGCAGGTGCTCCTCGGTGGACTCCGTCCAGTGCATGGCCACCTCGAGGCGCACGTCCCCCGCCTTGTCGAATTCGAAGGCGGGCGTGTGAGCGGGCTTGGCGTTGCGCTCTACGGTGATCTTGGCGAGGTAGTCCATCAGCCCGCGCTGATGGTGGAACACCTGGGTGCGGCCCGAGCTCTCGTCGGTGAACTGAACCTTCACGCCGCGGTGCAGGTAGCTGGCTACCTCCAGACGATGCGAAATCGTCTCCGCGTTGAAGTCGATCTTCGGAAAGATGGTGGGGTCGGGCTGGAAGTAGACCTTCGTGCCCGTGCCACGGGCGCTGCCCACTTTCCTCAGCTTGCTGGTGGCCAGACCGCGGGCAAAGCTCATCTCGTACTCGGCCCCGTCGCGCCTCACGCGAGCCACCAGCTTGGAAGAGAGCGCGTTGACGACGGAGGCGCCGACGCCGTGCAGGCCGCCCGCCGTCTTGTAGTTCGCCCCCTCGAACTTGCCGCCCGCATGCAGCGTCGAGAAGATGATCTCCAGAGCCGGTTTCTTGTGCTTCGGGTGGCGATCAATCGGCACGCCGCGCCCGTTGTCGTTTACGGTGACGGACTTTCCGTCGGCGTGCAGCGTGACCTGGATCTCGCTGGCGTAGCCGTTCATCGCCTCGTCGACCGCGTTGTCGACGATCTCCCAAACGAGGTGATGCAGCCCGGCGCTCCCGACGCCGCCGATGTACATGCCGGGGCGCTTGCGGACGGGCTCGAGCCCTTCGAGAACGGTGATGTCGGTGGCGGTATAGGCCATGGTCTAGTCTCGCTCGATTCGGTTCTTTGCTGCACCGCGGCTCGGCGGTGACCCCGTCAGCCCACCGTCACCCTGGTATCCGTGAGGGCTGCCGAGGGCTTGCTCCCGGTCCAGGTCGGGTAGTCGGGCACCGGCCACGAGTCATGCTTCCAGCGGGGCCGGTGCCTCCGGGGGCTCCTCGATGACGCGAGTGAGGCTGCCGCGCTTGATGACCTCTCTCCCCTTTCCGCCCCGTGCGCTGACTTCGTACTTTGCCATGTTGATGCGCTGCTCGCCTCCCTGGCTCGTCTTGCAGACGAGCGTGTCGCGCTCGCTCACGGCGGTACGGGCGCCGAGCACGCTATCGCCCTCCCCGAGCTTGATCACGACGACCCCGCGCCCGGCGGACGAGAGGTAGGAAATGTCGGAGACGGCGCACAACAGCGCCCGGCGCATGAGCGTGGCCACCACCAGCGTCTCCGTGCCGTGAACGGGCAACACCGCGATCACGCGGGCTTCTCCCTTGGGGCGACAATAACGCCTCCCGCTGCGCGTGCTCGGCTCCGAAAAGGCCGAGAGGCCCAAGCACAGGCCGTAGCCGTCGGACGTGACGGCGACCCCGTAGGTTTCTGGGTAGGAGCTCTCGCTCTCGGCGAGCTCTCCGCACACCCGGGGATCGAGCGACATCGCCGCGACGATGCGTTCGCCGTCCTTCATCTTGAAGAGCTTTTGGACCGGCTCGCCGTACCCGCTGGTAGCTGGCACGTCGACGACGCGACAAGTGTAGGCCGTCCCGAAGCTCGAGAAGAAACAGATCGTCGAGCGAGTGCTGCCGGCCAGGCAGGCGAGCACCGAATCCCCTTCGCGCAGGCGCGTAGCGGCCGGGTCCTTGATTTCCTTCTGGCGCTTGATCCAGCCGTCCCGCGTGATGAGCACGTGGGCGTCCTCGGCCACGATCAGCTCCTCCTCGGAGAACTCGGGCTCTTCCTCCACACCGAGAATCAGCGTCCGGCGCTTGCCCCCCGTCTGCCGCAGCTCGTCGATCTCTGCCCGGACGATGCCCCAGATGCCCTTTCCGGATTTTTCCGCGAGCAAGCGCCGAATCCGACGAGCCTCGGCCTGCTTCTGCTTGAGCTCGTTTTGAATGATCAGGATTTCCAGGCGCGCCAGTCGGTAGATCCGCAGCTCGAGGATGGCGTCCGTCTGGACCTCGTCGAGCTTGAAGCGCTTCATGATTTTTTGCGCGGCGTCGGCTTTTCCCTCCGAGCGACGAATGATTCGAAGGATCTCGTCCAGAGCGTCGAATACCGTGCTGAAGCCGGTAAGAATGTGAATGCGCTTGTCGAGGGCCTCGAGCTCACAGCCAAGCCGCCGCGCGACGACCTCGCGGCGGAACATCAAGAAGTGCCAGAGGATGCTCTTGAGGTCGAGCCGCTCGGGCCGCCCGACCTCCTCGTTCTCGGTGGGAACGAGGCACGTCAGGTTGATGCTGAAATTCGACTGCAGCGGGGTCTGGCGAAACAGGTACGCCATGACCTTCTCTTCGTCCGCCGTCTTTTTCAGGTCGAGCTCGATCTGGACGTCCTCGCCGGAAACGTCTCGCACATCGACCAGCAGCGGCATCTTCCGAGAAACGGCGATGTCGGCGATGCGCTCGACCAGCGCCGACTTGTTGACGCCATACGGAATGCTGTCGATGATGACGCGCTTGGAGTTTCCCTTTTCGCCCGCCAACTTCCACGTGCCGCGAACCTTGAGGGTTCCCTGGCCCGTCTCGTAGGCTCGGCGTATCTCTTCCGAGCTGGAGACGATTCGGCCACCCGTTGGGAAATCCGGCCCCTTGACGGTGCGACACAGCTCGCGGCTGCTCAGCTCCTTGCCCTCTTGCAGCGCGTCAAGCAGGCGAACGGCGGCCTGGCACACTTCCTCGGCATTGTGCGGGGGAATGTTGGTCGCCATGCCGACGGCGATACCCGAAGCGCCGTTGACGAGCAGCGTGGGCAGCTTGGACGGCAAAATGACCGGCTCGGTCTTGGTTCCGTCGTAGCTGGGGCGAAACGGGACGGTATTCATCCCGATGTCGCCGAGCAACGAGCTCGCCACAGGCGCCAGCCGGCACTCGGTGTACCGGTAGGCGGCCGGCGGATCCCCGTCGAGCGAACCGAAGTTGCCGGAGCCGTCGACCAGCGGGACGCGCAGGCTGAAGGGCTGGGCCATCCGCACGAGCGCGTCGTAGATTGCTGCGTCGCCGTGGGGATGGTAGTTGCCCATCACGTCCCCCACGACCTTCGCGCACTTCTTGTGCTTCGCGTCGGACGTGAGGCGCTGCTGCCACATCGTGTACAGGATGCGGCGCTGGACGGGCTTGAGGCCGTCGCGAACGTCGGGCAGCGCTCGACTGGTGATCACCGAAAGGGCGTAGTTCAGGTACCGGCTCTGAACGACTTCGCTAAGCGATACGGGCTCGTCTTGGACGGGAGCGCCGTTGGACTGGGGCTCCGAAGGCTTGCTCCCCGATCCTGCGCGTTTCGATTTTCGGGCTGCCAAGTGACGATCTTCTCCGGTCTTTCGCCCGACGATTCGACTCGAACGAAACGTGCCTCGACTGGCGCCTTTGTGCGGCCCCCACGTTCGGAGAACCAGGCGCGTCGCCCGCTCGCCACTCCCGGGTGGGTGTCCGTCAAGGGTGCTGTGGGCCAGTCACCGGCCGGGGGCTGGACTAGCCTTTCTTGCGGCGCGGGGTCAATTATTTGCCGACGAATGGCTCGCTGGCCGATGTCGCCGCGGCCGAGGTCGGTGAAGTCGGCGACGGTCGTAGACAACTCGAGTTTCGTGATACTCACTGCCCGCTGTTTGGAGCAGCGAGGCCAGTCCGTCAGCCGACGGCGCTTGTGAATCCCTGGGCTCTGGGCTAGTCAAGCGCCCGGTCCGGCCCGCCTGATTCCGCCTTGCACTTTCGCATCTTCTCATTTGACGCCCCCGCCGACCTTCCTTCGATGACCAGTTGTCAACCCCACCGCAGCCCCGGATTGTGCGCGCTGCTCGGCTGGGCGTGGGTGCCCTTTCTGGCCAAAATGGTCGCCGGAGTCGCGGCTGCATGGCTGCTGCTCAGCGCGGCGGGGGCCGCGCCGGCCGCCGCCCAGGCGTCCATCGCACCGGGGCTGGTGGAGAGCGAATCCGAAAAAGCGCGAGGGCTCCCGATCGAGGAGATCCGCATCGCCGGCAACCGGCGCATCACCAAGGAAGACATCCTCACCTACCTGAGCGAGAAGGTCGGCCACCTCTACTCCCCCGAGGCGCTCTCCAAGGACGTTCGCGAGCTGTGGAACTCGGGCTTCTTCGACGACATCGAGGTGGATCTGGAGCGGCAGGGAGATCGGGTTCGCCTGCGTTTTCTCGTCCGCGAGCGCCCGAGTATTTCCACGATCGAGTTCAAGGGTAACGAGGAGATCGACACCGAGGACCTGACCGAGGCCATCGAGGTCAAAGAAGACAGCATCATCAGCTATCCAGCCATCCAGCGCAGCATCCAAAAGATTCGCGATTTGTACGCCGAGCAGGGCTACTTCCTCGCTCAGGCGGAGAGCAAAGTAGTACCGGGCAAGAACAACTCCGTGAAGATCGAGTTCACGGTGCACGAGCACGAGCGGGTGAGCGTTCGGCGCATCACGTTCATCGGCAACGAGACCCTCGGTGACGACGAGCTGCGCTCCGTGATGTTCACGGGCAATCCCGGCTTTCTGGGGTTTGGCTCGGGCGGCCCCTTTCGGCAGGACGCGTTCGAGCGCGATATGGCCGTAATCAGCGCCCTCTACTACGATCGCGGGTTTCTCCAGGTCTCGATCAAGACGCCTCGCGTAATGCTCACGCCGGACCGTTCCGGGATGGAGCTGTCGGTCACGATCGACGAGGGGCCACGCTACAGGATCCGGCGCCTGCGGGTGTTCGAGCGCGGCCCCGACGGCCGCGAGGTCGAACCCATTGGCGGGCGGAGAAGGCTGCGCGGGTTGGTGCGCGCGGAGTCCGGGGACTATTTCAACCGCGCGGAGTTGCTCGAGGATCTCCAGGCCGTTCGCACGCTGTACCGCGACGCCGGCTACGCGAACGTTCAGGCCGACCCGGAGACGAGCCTCGACCCCGATTCTCGTGAGGTCGACGTGGTGGTGCCCATCGTGCGCAACGAGGTCGTGCGCTTCGGCCGCATCGAGATCCGCGGGAACACCAAGACTCGAGACAAGGTCATTCGGCGCGAGCTCGAGATCGTAGAGGGAGCTCGTTTCAGCGAAACCAAGCTCGAGCGTTCGAGGCGGCGCGTTACCGCTCTCGGTTACTTCGAGCGCGTGGACCTGACCAGCCAAGCCGAAGCAGACGGCAAGATCGGTGTTCTCGTCGAGGTCGCCGAGAAGCCGACCGGGACCTTTCAGGTCGGCGCGGGCTTTTCGAGCATCGAGACCTTCATCGCCACGGCGCAGATCCAGCAGGCGAACCTGTTCGGCAACGGGCAGAGTCTCTCGCTCAACGCCCAGTTCAGCGGCTTTCGCAACCTGGTCAACATCCGCTTCTTCGAGCCCTACTTTCTCGATAGCTCCCTGCGGCTGACGGTCGACCTCTACAACCAGGAGCGGACGTTCCGGGATTTCTCCCAGCGGTCGCGCGGGGGTGCGATGACGTTCGGCTACCCGCTGATCGACCCGGAGCTCAGCGCCTCGCTGACCTACACCCTACAGGAAGACACGGTTTCGACCGGCACGACCTCCACCTTCCTCAGCGGCGGCCAGGCCCTCAACGCGTTCAATCGCCTGCCCCTGGCCAACCTCTTCAACGACGGCGTCACCTCGAGCTTGCGCCCCGCGCTGACATGGGATACGCGCGACAACCGGCTCTTCCCGACGGCGGGAATCTATCTGCGGGGTTCTTCCGAGCTGGCGGTCTCCAACCTCGGGTCGACCAACGAGTTTTGGAAGAACCGCTTCACCGGGCGCTTTTACTACCCACTCGCGCCGGGCTGGGTGATCAAGCTCAACACGGAAGCGGGTCTGGTGACGAGCCCGTCGTCGGACGGCGTGCCGATCTTCGCTCGCTTCTTCCTCGGGGGGATCGTGGACGTTCGAGGCTTCGCCTTCCGGTCGATTGGGCCACGCGCGCCGCTGACGCGCACCACCGACCCCAACAGCCGCCCGATCCAAGACGGCGCGAACATCGGTGGCAACCTGATGTTCTACGACAACTTGGAGCTCGAGGTGACCCTGCTCGAAGAGGTGGGGATCAAGGGCGTGCTGTTCACCGATGCGGGCAACGCCTGGAACCTCGAGGGCGTCTACTGCCAGGCGGGCGCGCGGCCCGCCTACGACGAGCTCAATCCTTGCTTCGATTTTCCCGGCGACTTGCTCAACCTTCGAACATCCTACGGGTTCGGCCTGCGCTGGTTCTCACCACTGGGGCCGCTGCGCTTCGAGTGGGGGTTCCCCTTCTCCCCGCTCCCCTTCGAGCAAAAGCAGCGGTTCGAGTTCACGATCGGCAACTTTTTCTGAGGGTGAGGCCCGAGGAAGAGCAAGGGCCCGGCTCCGCGGCTCAAAGAAGGCTGTGCAGACCTTCGAGGCGCCGGACCAGAAAACGCGCCCCTGGCCCCAGCTTCTCTTGGTCGTCTCGATCGAGAGAGCGGACGTAGCGCCGGTACATCGGGAGGTCGACCCCGGAGACGTCTCGAACGCAGCGGTAGAGCAGATCGACGACGCTGGCGGATGGCAAGTGGCCCACCTTGTGGAACAAGCGAAAGGTGTAGTCGATCCAGGTGGCATCTCCGAGGACGGAGGCCAGGCGCACCGCCAGCTGCCCGGCAATGTCGATCTCCTCCGGGTCCACCGCCACGCCGTCGACCACGCGCTGCATGAGCTCTTTGAGCGGACGCTCCAGAATCTGGCCAGCCGAGGCCTGTCGCATTTCCAGGGCTTTGGCGGCCAGCTCGGCCACGGGGCGAAGCGTGCTCTCCCTCAGAGGGTTGGCTGCGAGGGCCCGCGTGACGTCACGCGGATCGATCAGCGTGTCGGCCATGGACCGAGCTCCTTTGGGGCCGGATGCGGCGCTTCGTACGAGGCAAACGACCCCCTCGAAGCGACCGAGTGTAACCTTGTCCCCCGCCTCGAGGCAGCACTCGCCCTCGAGGCGGCTGCCGTTGACGCGAACGCCATTGGTGCTGCCCAAATCCTCCAGCAGCACGCCCTCGTGGCCTACCGTGAAGATGGCGTGCTTTCTCGAGATCAGCGGGTCGTCCAGCACGATGTTGCACCGCGAGCCGCGACCCACGAGGGTTCGCCCCAGGGGTAGCTCCAGGTCGTCGCTCACGGACGACCGGAGCCGAACCCGACAATCAAACGACGCACCGGCCACACGATCCTTTCGCGGCACGAGTGCACCCATTCGGAGTCCAGCCTACGCTCACGCCTTCATTTTTCGCTACGTAGACCGCCCACGCAACCTCGCCGCCTCGCGCGTGTAGCGGCACGTCGCACCGCTGCCGGAGAGGTGGGAAGCAGGCCTTCTCGTGGGCGGCCCCCCCCGAGCGCGAGGATCGGGCCCCATCGCGCGCCGACTCCTGCGTGCCAACGCAGCGCCAGGGCACTCGCGGAGGCGGCCCGGAGGCGCCCCCTCCGAGCGGCTCGGGCCGCGCGCCGCGTTTTCGCCCGCGCCTCAGGGGCTGAACGAGCTCATGAAGGAAACGAACCGTTCGACCCAGGTCAGCGGCGCGGCGTTGTACGAGGAGACCCGAATCCCGCCTACAATCCGGTGCCCTTTGATCCCCGCGAAACCGGCCTCGGAAGCTTCCCTGACGAAGCGCGCTTCGAGCTCTACCGTGGGCAACCGAAAGACGATGTTCATCATCGACCGGCTTGCCGGGTCCACCGGACATTCGAAGAGGTCCGGGCGCGACTCGATGGCGTCGTACAAGAGCTTGGCCTTCGCTCGATTGCGCCTCTCGGCCTCCGCGACACCACCGCCCTCTTTCAGGTGTTGCAACACACCACGCACCAGGTAGATCGCAAACGTGGGGGGCGTGTTGTACAGGGAACCGCTCTCGGCGTGGGTCGAATAGCGGAGAATTTGGGGTAGCGGTCGTGGGGTACGCTGGAGGAGATCCTTGCGGACGATGACCAGAGTGACGCCGCTCGGACCGAGGTTCTTTTGCGCCCCGGCGTAGATCAGCCCAAAATCCGAGACTCGAATCGTCCGGCCGAAGATGTCGCTCGACATGTCCGCGACGAGCGGAACGCCGGAGACGTCCGGGAAGTGGTGCCACTGCGTTCCCACGACGGTGTTGTTGCTCGTGAGGTGAACGTATGCCGCAGCCCGGTCGAGCGAGAGCTGGCCCTGCGCGGGAATGGCCCGAAACTCGTTCTCCTCGGCCCCATCGAATGCGGCTCGCGCGCTGCCCACTTGCCGAGCTTCGGCGAGCGCCTTTTTTCCCCAGACGCCCGTCACGATGTAGTCGGCGCTCTGCTCCGCCGCCAGCAGGTTCAGCGGAACGAGGGCGAACTGTTGACTGGCGCCGGCACCCATGAACAGCACATCGTGCGTGTCGGGCACGGAGAGCAGCTCGCGAACGAGGGAAAGTGCCCCGCTGTGCACCTCGTCGTACGGAGCCGCACGATGGCTCTGCTCCATGATGCTCATGCCGGTACCTCGGTAGTCGAGTAGCTCCCGTTGAGCGACCTGTAGGACCTCCGTGGGCAAAGCCGCGGGGCCGGCGCTGAAGTTGCAAACTCTGTTCATTGCCCGTGTCTTCTTTGGGTAGCGAGCCAGAAAGGGCTTCGATAGCGACAAGCGGCCCGACGAGGGCCGAGACTCGTGAGCGTGGGCGGCGCGGCGGCGCATTGCCGCCGCTTCAAATCATTCGACCGCGCGCGCGAAGTTTCGGACGCGGCTGCGTGGACCCCGCGCGGCGCGCGGTTGCCTGCGCCCTGCGGAACCTTTCGCCATCGAGCGCCTCGCGGCCGATGTCCGTACGGTATTGCATGCCGGGAAAGCTGAGCTTGGCGACGGCCTCGTAGGCCGCCCGCCGGGCCTGCGGCAAATCACTGCCGACGCCGGTGATGCCGAGCACGCGCCCGCCGCTCGTGATCGTGCGCCCCTCCACGAGCCGCGTCCCCGCATGGTAGATCGCCACCGGGCCCGCGGCGGCGGCTTCGAGCCCCTCGACGATAGAGCCCGTCTTCGGCTTCGAAGGGTAGCCCGGCGCCGCCACGACGACGCACAAAGCGTGGCGGCCACAGCCCTCGAAATCCCGCGCGGGGGGGTCCAGCTTTCCTTCGGCGGCACCAGCCAAGACTCGGTATAGATCCCCCGGCACCACGTTCATCAGGATTTGCGTCTCCGGATCGCCGAACCGAGTGTTGATCTCCAGCAGCTTCGGCTCGCTGCCCTGCACCAACATCAGCCCCGCGAAGAGCGTTCCAACGAAGGGAGTTCCCCGGGCGGCCATGCCCTGCAGGATCTTGTCCACGATATCCCTGCGGATCTGGGCTTCGAGCCCCGCGGTGGGCGCCGAGACGGGGCCGTAGGTTCCCATTCCCCCGGTGTTGGGCCCCTTGCCTCCATCGAGCAGCTGCTTGTGGTCTTGCACGAGAGGCAGGATCCAGGCCCTGTGCCCGTCGCAGATGGCGTGCACGCTGAGCTCCGAGCCCGCCAGGCGCTCCTCGAGCACGACGACGCGGCCCGCCTCCCCGAACGCGGACCCGTCGAGCATCGCCGTCGCGGCCGCACGCGCTTCCTCGAAGCTCCGCGCAACCACGACCCCCTTGCCCGCGCAGAGACCGTCGGCCTTCACGACGGGGGGCGAGTCGAAGCGGGCCAGTGCGGGGCCGAGCTGATCCTCCGCGTCCACCACTTCGTAGTCCCCGGTGGCGATGGCAAACTCGTCGGCGAAGCGCTTCATGAACGCCTTGGATCCCTCCAGCCGGGCCGCCTTCTGGCTCGGGCCGAAAACGCGAAACCCCTCGGCAGACAGCTCGTCCACCAACCCTTCGCACAGAGGCTGCTCGGGCCCCACGACGATCAGGTCGGGCGCGAGGCTCCGCGCCGCCTCCCGAGGCGGCAACGAGGAGCTGCGAATCCCGAGGCGGTGCATGCCCCCGTTGCCCGGCGCCACGACGACGTCGGCGACCTCCGGGGACTCGAGAAGCCTCACGGCCAGAGCGTGCTCACGCCCGCCGCTGCCAACAATCAATACACGCCGATTGCCCATTGCTCCTTCTCTCCAACTACGCCTCGGGCCGTTCAGACTGCACGCTGGCCGGCACCTCGACCGGCACGGGTAGGTGAACGAGCTCGATGCCCAGTTGCTGGCTGAAGTGGTAGATCTTTTCGTCGCGATAGAACTCGCCGAACACGACGCGACGAATGCCCGCGTTGGCGATGAGCTTGAAGCACCCGAAGCAGGGGGAAGCCGTCACGTAAATGCCGGCGCCCTCGATCCGTACGCCGTTGCGCGCCGCCTGGACGATGGCGTTGGCCTCGGCGTGCACGGTGCGGACGCAATGGCCATCCTCCATCAGGTGGCCCACGTCGTCGCAATGCTCGGCCCCGCTGATGGAGCCATTGTATCCCGTGGCGAGCAGCATCCTCTGTCGCACCACCACGGCCCCGACGTGCTTGCGAGCGCAGGTCGAGCGAGTAGCCACCTCGGTGGCGATGGCCATGAAGTACTCGTCCCAACCGGCCCGGTGGCGCTGCGCCATGCGCGTGTCCTAACGCCGCGTCCGGCAAGTCGCAATCATTGAATCCCGAGGGGCAACGGACGCGCGCGGAGCCAGGAAGGGTCGCCGCGAGGGGCGCGCGGCAGGCGGCGGGAGCCGCGCCGGAGCGGGCTCACCCGTCCGAAGCTCGGGCAACGGGCGAACTGACCCGCTTCGATGCGGCCCCTCGACTTGCCGGCCTGGCACGCCCGAGGCGATCCGCACCGACGACGCGCGCGAGGGCCTTCGGCCCGCTGCGTTCGAGCCCGCGCGGCCGCGCGGCACCGGGCCTCTCGGGGAGCTGCCGAGCACGACCGGCGGGCAGCTGGGCGAAAAGACACGACTCATCGCACCCTCGGGACCCGGTCGTGAGAAATCCGGGTTAGGCCGACTACAAGGCCTGGCTTCTTAGGGAACGCTGGGAGGCGCGTAAAAGTCCACGAGACGAATCCGGCGGGGGGCCAACCCAATCTCGAGCTGGGCCGCCTCGCCCGCGTAATCGCCCCCGACCTGAAAGGGCGTTCGCGGATCCATCTCGACGCGCACACGCTCGACGAGCAGCTCCGTGATCAGCCGCGGATTGTGGTACTCACCTCGCCATATCGACCGGAAATTACTCAGGAAAGAATAGGTCGACAGGTTCGATACCCGCAGGTGCATTCTGTCCCGGCGCTCTTCGGCAAAGGGGAACGCGCGAAAGCCGTAGCCGTAGTATGGAATCGTCGCCGCCGCGACGAGGCGGGCGGGCCCCTCGAAAAGCACGTCGCCCGGGCCGATGGAGGAGCACTCCACGGGGCCCCCGGGGCCCATGCGAAAGCACGCGCCGCCGAGGTTGATGACTCGGCAGTCTGCCGCCCGCTGCACGACCGACCGGGGAATCGACTGGATTGCGGCGCTCAGAGCGTACCCCAGCTTCCCCGTGCCCAGCCGAGCCAGCGGTGTCCCACTGACGCTGCGTTTGAGTCGCTCGTAGTCTTTGAGCACCAGCGCGTCGATGCCGAACCCACAGAACGGCGCTAGCTGCTCCCCCACCTCGATCAGCGCGATCTCCCGGCTTCCCGCATCCCGACGCAGCCGCTCGATGTCGGCCGCGAGCCCTCCGTGACCGGCCTGGCTCGCCCCCACCACGTGGGCCAACGCATTGCCCGTACCGAGCCTCAAGAACCCGAACCGGGGCAGCGGGGCGCCGTTGCGCTGGGCGGCGTGGAAGACCTTCGTCACCATCACGCTGAAGGTGCCGTCCCCCCCTCCCGTGAGCACCGTACCGTAGCGGCGTGCGACCAGCACCTCCGCGATGTCGTCCGCCTCGTCCAAGCTTCGGGATACGAATAGATCGCCGCCCTGCAGAATCTGGTCGAGCGTGGAAATGACCTCGGCGTTGACGCTCTTGGCGCGACCATTCACGACCACCGCGACGCGCTCGGGGCGCTCGGGACGGGCAATCGCCAGCTCCGTCACGCGGTGCGCCTCCGAACGGCGGTCGCGGAGCCTACGGACGCAGCCTCCAGCCAACGCGACGCCCCGAGCTGAAACACGCCCCCCGTGGCCGGCGGCCGGCGCGCCGACGGCCCCCCGAGACGGGCCCCTGCGAGAGGAGGCGGACGCCGGGCGGTTGCTAAGGCACGTTTCTGCATTGGCCTGCTTGGTTCTTTGGTCGCGGACAGGGGTGCGCCCAAGGCCTTCTAACACGGCCAGGCGGTCGCCGCAGCGCACGGCTCACGCTATAAGGCGGCGGAATGCATTTTCTCGATGAGTGTGATTTCCGCGTGGAGGCGGGGGATGGAGGCGACGGCGCCGTCGCGTTCCGGCGGGAGAAGTACGTACCGTACGGCGGCCCCGCGGGGGGGGATGGGGGCCGAGGAGGTAGCGTTTTCCTGGAGGCGGACTCCGGCTTGGGGACGCTCCACGACTTTCGTCGGCAAGCCGTGTACCGAGCGCAGCGCGGGGAGAACGGCCAAGGGCGGGACTGCTATGGTGCGGCCGGCAAGGACTTGACCCTCCGCGTGCCGCTCGGATCCGTCGCCGTCGACAAGGACACCGAGCAGGTTCTCGGTGAGCTGACGCAGCCCGGTCAACGCCTCTGCATCGCACGCGGCGGGCATGGCGGTCGTGGCAACAAGCACTTCGCGACACCGACCGACCGCGCGCCTCGCAAGGCCGAGCCCGGCGGAGCGGGAGAAGCCCGAAGCGTGCAACTGGAGCTGAAGCTGATGGCCGACGTCGGCATGCTCGGCTTTCCCAATGCGGGGAAGAGCACGTTCGTACGCGCCGTCAGTCGCGCCCGCCCCAAGGTGGCGAGCTATCCCTTCACCACCCTGGAGCCCACGCTGGGCGTCGTGGAGCTCGACGGCCAGCGCGGCTTCGTCGTGGCGGACATCCCCGGCCTGGTCGAAGGCGCGAGCGAAGGCGTCGGGCTCGGGCTGCGTTTCCTGCGGCACGTCGAGCGAACGCGCTTGCTCGTGCATCTGGTCACCCTGCACGAGGACCCGGAGCGAACGGCCGCGGGTGACTACGAAATCCTGCGGGGGGAGCTGGCCCGCTTCAGCCCCGAGCTCGCCGCACGCCCCGAGTTGGTCGTGCTCAGTCAAGTCGACCGTCCGGAGGTCGCACGCGCCCTGCCCGAGCTCTGTCGAGAGTTTCGGGAGCGGTTCGGCGTCGAGCTGCACTCCGTCAGCTCGGCCACCCGCGAGAACCTCGTCCAGCTGTTGCGCCGCATCGCCCGCACGCTCGAAGGCTGAGCCGCGTCGAGGACGGGAGCGCGCGCTATGCCTCCGGGCTCTGAAACCCGTCCCAGTCGTCGAACTCGTACTCGTCCGAGGCCCGATTCTCGAAACGCGTGCAGGCCTTGTCGAAGCGCAGCATCACCTTGCCCGTGGGCCCGTTGCGCTGCTTGGCGAGGATGAGCTCCGCGGTGTCCGGATCCGGGCTGTCCGGGAAATAGTAGTCATCTCGGTAGATGAACATGATCGTGTCGGCGTCCTGCTCGATGGCGCCGGACTCTCGGAGGTCACTCAGCTGGGGCCGCTTGTCCTTCGTCGTGCGGGTTTCCACCGACCGGTTGAGCTGGCTCAGGGCGATCACCGCGACCCCCATCTCCTTCGCCAGCTGCTTGAGGCCACGAGAAATCTCGCTGATTTCCTGCTCGCGACTCTGTGCGCCGGCTCGCCCACTCATCAGCTGCAGGTAGTCGATGATGACGACGCCCATCTTGGAGGCGCGGGGCGTTTCCGTGCTCCCGCGAGCCACCTCGGCCTGGAGCCGGCGCACCCGAGCCCGCACGTCCAGCAGGCTGATCGCCGGCGTGTCGTCCAGCCAAAGCGGCAGGTGGCCCAGCTTCGACGCGGCCTCCGTCAACGCGATCCAATCCTCTTTGGTGATATTGCCACTGCGGAGCTTGGAGACGTCGACCCGGGCCTCGCTGGCGAGCAGACGAGCCGCCAGCTGTTGAAGCGGCATTTCGAGCGAGAATACCGCGACGCCCGTTCCCGGTTCTTCCTGGGGCTCGCCCCCCTCCTCGGACACCACTCGGCGCGGCTCCGCCGCCTGAGCGGCGAGGTTCAGAACGAAAGAGGTCTTGCCCATGCCGGGCCGCGCCGCCACGATGTACAGATCTCCGGGGTGCAGCCCAGCCGTCATCTTGTCCAGGTCGGTGAATCCAGTCGGCATCCCGGTGATGCCGCCACCGCGCTTGGCCGCTTCGCTGATCAGCGTGAACGCGCCGTGGATCGCGTCCTTGAGCGTGCTCGTGGTGGTGGATTCCTGCTGCCTCGCCAGGTCGAACACCTTCTGCTCGAACTGGTCGAAATAGCTCTGCACCTCGCCGGCCTCGCCATAGCCGATGGCCGCGAACTCCTGGCAGGTGAGGATCGCTCGGCGCAGGCGCCACTTCTCCCGGACCACGCGGCCATGCACCTCGACGTGGGCGATGGCCGGAATGGCATCCGTCAACTGTGCCAGGTAGGCGCTCCCACCAATCTGCTCGAGCAGCCCCTTGTCTCGAAGCCAGGTCGCAACCCGGATCACGTCGACGGGCCCGCTGCCGGCCTGCAGATCCACCACGGCCTCGAAAATCCTCTGGTTGGCACCAGAGTAGAAGTGCTCGGGCAAGAGGAACTCGGCGACGCGATCGAAGCTCTCCTGGGAGAGCATGACGGCGCTCAGTACGGCCGCCTCCGCATCGAGATCGTGGGGGGGAACCCTTCCGCCCGATGGGCGGAGCTCCGGTGGCTTGTTCTGAAAGCTCCCCTTCCCGCGTGGGTGTCCCGCGCCAACCATCCTCGCCTCGATCGAATTGATTCGCCGCCGCCCGCTCCGAAGAAACGCCGAACAGCGGACATCGGAGGCGACATGGGTGCAAGATCGCTCGGCGAGGGCGCCATCGACAAAGTCGAGGGGGGCTCAGCCACGGCCCCGCGCCGCCGTATGCGGCGACCTCGGCGGGGCCCAAAGTGTTTCGCCGCCCCGACCTGGTCGACCGTCGGACGGCCAGCCTTGCGCCCATCCGTCAAAGGCTGCGAGCCTTCGCGCCGCCGCGACCGCGTAGCGAGGCAGGTGCTAAACCCGCCTGCGCGCCGACGCCGCGCTCAGGCCGAGCGCGGCATCCACGGTGATCACACGTCCTTGACCACTTCGACGCGCAGCGTTGCCGACACGCCGGAGTACAGCCGCACGGGCACTTCGCTCAGGCCGAGCTCGCGGATCGGGCTGGCCATCTCCATGGACTTTCGATCCACGGTGACGCCGCGCTCCGCGTAGGCCTCTTCGATGTCTTTCGCCGTCACGGAGCCGTACATCTTGTTGCCCTCGCCAACCGCGCGGGTGATCTTCACGCTCAGCGACTCCAGCGCTGCCGCCGTCGCCTCTGCCTCCCGGCGCAGCGCCGCTGTGCGTTCCGCCGCCGCGCGCCTCAGCTCTTCGACGCGCGCGAGGTTCGCGGGCTTCGCCGGGAGCGCAAGGGAGCGAGGGTACAGGTAGTTGCGTGCATAGCCGGGCTTGACGCGAACCACGTCCCCGCTTTCCCCGAGATTGGAGACCTCTTGCTGCAACACTACTTGAATCGTGGTCGCCATCTTCCCTTATTCCTTCTCGTCGTCCTCAGCTTGATCGTCGACTCGGCTCGCAATGGCGAGCCGCCGCTCACTTCGTTTCGGCCTCGGCGTCGCCCGAGCTGGCGCCTTCGCTCTGATTCCCGCCGCCGCTGTCGTTCGAATTCTCCGACGCTTCTTCCTGCGGAGCACGCGACACCTCCTCGAGGCCGAGGCTTTGTGCCAGCGTATCTTCCGGCTCTTCTTCGAGCGGGGCCTCCAGGTGCTCGAACTTCAGCTCTTCCGCTGAGGTTTCGTCGCTCGCCGCGCCATCCCCGACCTTGACCGTCTGGAACTTCAAGACCGAATCCTGCAGCCGCAGGTTGCGCTCCAGCTCGCTCACCAGAGCGCCGCTACCGAGGTACTTGACGTACACGTAGACGCCGCGGGTCTGCTTTCGAACGGGGTAGGCGAGCTTGCGATAACCCCAGTTCTCCACGCGCGTGAGCCTTCCGGATTCCCTCGAGATCACGTCTTGCACCCTGGTGGAGATACCCTCGGATGCCTCTCGACCCGCGTCTGGACGCAGGACGTAAATCGTCTCGTACTCACGAGCGCTGGTGTTCATCTGTACTTCGGCCATTCCTACTCCTGAGACCCCTTTTCCCGCGCCGGTGGGCTCCTGCCCCGAGCGGACATCGCCCTTTTTGGCGGCACCCTGCTGCGCGGTGACCCGCCGCTGCGCGGTGACCCACCGCTCGGGTGGGCCCACGCCACGACGGGCAATCGAGGCGTGACTCTATAGAACAAAAGCGTCGCGAAGGCAGCAGAATGTCGCCACCCAACGGACGTCCCGACAATATCGCCGTCGGCAGCGAAAAACGCGCCGGCTAGCCATGGTCCCGGGTGGATCGGAGTGCCCGCTGTCGGCACTTTTCGTGACCCATCTGCCTCGACCTCGGCTCTCCGGAGGCTTTGTTCACCGCAAAATATTCCTGGTTTCCCTTAGGTTGTATTCTTCGCGCGCGCATTGACCGCGTTCATCGCTCGATCCAGGCCTAGGCCCATCAGCAGCTCCACGGCGCCAGCGGCTTCCGCAACGGCTGCGTCGAGGGCCTGCCAGCTGTCGGCATCGAGTGGGCGCAGGAGGTACGCCTTGGGCGTACCAACCGCCGGGCGGCCCACCCCCACCCGCACCCGGATGTACTCCGGGCCCAGGTGTTGCGACACCGAACGCAGCCCGTTGTGGCCGGCATCCCCGCCGCCGCGCTTGAGCTTCACGGAGCCCAGTGGGAGATCCAGCTCATCGTGGATGACGACGACGTCGGAAGCCTGCAGCCGGTAGAATGAGGCTGCCTGCTGCACCGCTTCTCCGGAAGCATTCATGAAAGTCTGCGGCATCATCAGCAGCGCCTTGCTGCCGGCCACCAGAACTTCGGCGATACGAGCGCGAAAGCGATCACGCCAGTTCACGGCTCCTCCGCTCGATTCGGCGAGCCGCTGGACCACCCCAAAGCCCGCGTTGTGCGGAGTACGGGTGTACTTCAGCCCGGGGTTGCCCAATCCCGCGACGAGCAGCAAGCTCACGTGGACGCGGCGTCTTCTTCCTCGCCCTCCTTCTTCTTCCGCTTGTCGGCCAAGACGGCCGCAAACGTCCTCGAGGCGGGCATGAGAACCTCCACACCCTCGGGAAGACTGAGATCCTTGACGGCGGCCACCGCGTCCAAGCCGAGCTCCGTGATGTCGTACACGAGCTTCACGGGCACGTCCCGCGGCCGACAGCGAACCGGCAACGCGCGGTACACCTGATTCAGCTTGCCGCCCATCACCACGCCCTTGGAGCGGCCCGTGAGCTCCAGCGGCACGTCCACCTCGACGGGCACGTCCATATCCACGCGCTTGAAATCCGCGTGCAGGAGGCCTCGGGTCAGCGGGTGGATCTGGTAGTCGGCCACGAGCGTGTGCACGAGCTCCGACCGCCCCTCGATTTGCAGGTCGATGACGGTGTTGAGGCCGCGCTCGCCGCCGAGGAGCCGGGACAGCTCCTTGGGGGACACGCTCAAGGGGGTCACCTCGAAATCCTTGCCGTAGGCGACTGCCGGAATCATACCCGCTGCACGCAGGCGGCGGGCGTGGCCCTTTCCGCCCTCGGTGCGGACGGTCGCTGCGAGGGTGTTGGCTGACATCGTTGAACTCCTGACAAATTGGATGATGGGGTGGCGGCGGGCGAAAATGAGCCTCGCCTTCTGGATCGACTCGGGCTGCTGGTCAAACGAAAAGCGAACTCACGGAGTCGTTTGCGTCGATTCGCCGAATCGCCTCCGCCAAAAGCTTGGCAATCGAGAGATACTTGATCTTGGCGGAGGGCGTAGTCCCCCGCGAGGGGATCGAATTGGTGACGACCACCTCCGCGAGCGGCGAAGCCTCGATCCGCTCGAGCGCGGGGCCGCTGAAAACTCCGTGCGAGGCGCAGGCGACGACGCGCCGGGCGCCCTGGTCCACGACCGCCCGCGCGGCATTGCAAAGCGTACCGCCCGTGTCGATCATATCGTCGACGATGATGCAATCCCGGCCGCGAACGTCACCGATGAGGTGCATGACTTCGCTCTCGTTCGCGCGCTCACGCCGCTTGTCGATGATCGCCAGCGAGGCGCCCAGCCGTTTGGAGTAGGCGCGAGCGCGTTCCACGCCGCCCGCATCCGGCGAGACGAAAACCGCGTGCTCGTCGAAGGTACGGCGCAGGTAGTCCTCCAGGAAGACGGGCAGCGCGAACAGGTGGTCGAATGGAACGTTGAAAAAGCCCTGGATTTGTGCGGCATGCAGATCGACACAGAGCAGGCGGTCGACGCCGGCGCTCTGCAGCAGATCGGCGACCAAGCGGGACGTGATGGGTGTGCGCGGCGCGACCTTTCGATCCTGCCGCGCGTAGCCATAGTACGGCATGACCGCGGTGATCGACCCGGCGGAGGCTCGACGCAACGCGTCCACCATGATCAGCAGCTCGAAGAGGTTGTCGTTCACCGGAGAGCACGTCGACTGAATGACGTAGCTGTGTACGCCGCGTACGTTCTCCTCGATTTGGCAGAACATCTCGCCGTCACTGAAACGCGACAGCCGACAAGCTCCCAACCGGGTACCGAGGCCCCCCGCGATTTCTTCCGCGAGCGCGCGATTGGAGTTGCCCGAGAACAGGCCGAGACTCTTGATGGCCACTACTTTGTTCCTCACCGAATAGCGCGTCGACCCTCACCGCTCGGCAGCGGAGCCCGCGCGCCAATTAGCAGCGCGCCTGTTCACTGTCAAACGACGCAGAGGCGTCGCTCCCACGTCACGAACCCACTGAAAAGGCCGCATGGCCGGACAGCCCGTCCCCGGGGCTGGGCCTTCCACGCTCGTCAGAGCGTTGCACGATTCATTGCGGGCTTTGCCCGGCGCCGCGCCGCCGTCGCAGGCAACGGCGGGGGTGGCTGCCCGGAAGGGTCGCACGGCCGAGGAGCCTCCCATCGGCGGCGGCTGGGGTGACGCAACTCGCAGCGGCTGGACCACCGTTCGGAAAGGTGCGGCTGCGCCGCGCGGACAATCGGCAGGGCGAGCCCCGAGCCGCCCAATGGATCGGCGTCGCGTCGGCCCCGCCGTGCTCCCTTCGAGCCGCCCCCCCCGACGAGCTCCGGGCGGGAGCGCGTTGCACGCTGACGCGCCGCGCTCCCGACCGGGCCCCCCACCTCACGATTGGTGCAACAACAGCTTGTCGGGATTTTCGAGCAAGGCGACCACGTCCTGAGCGAAAGCAGCCCCGACGTGCCCGTCGATCACGCGGTGATCGAACGAAACCGCCAGGTTCATCACGTTGCCGACGACGATTTCGTCCCCTTTGACGACTGGCTTCTTCTTGATCTGGGGAACGTAGAGAATGCCGACCTCGGGGTGGTGCAGGACCGGCGTCGCGAAGTAGCCGCCGAGCTTGCCGAGCGACGTGATCGTGAAGGAGGCGCCGCCCAGATCCTCGCGGCGCGTCTTCCCGTGGCGCGCGTCCGTCGCCAGCCGCTCGATCTCGTTGGAAATCTCGATCAGGCTGAGGCGGTCCGCGTGGCGCAGCACAGGCACGATCAGCCCAGCGTCCGTGGCGGCGGCGATGCCGATGTCGTAGGTCTTCTTGAGAACGAGCTCACCCTTCTCTTCGTCTACGAGGGCGTTGAGCGTCGGGTTGCGTTTGAGGGCGGCCACCACGGCCTTGACGATGAACGGCAAGAAGTTCAGCCGAACCCCCTCGGCGTCGGCGTGCGGCTTGAGCCGGGAGCGCAGCGCCATCAGCGCCGACGCCTCACACTCCTCCACGTAGGTGAAGTGCGCGGCCGTCCGCTTGGATCGCGCCATGTTTTCGAAGATGAGCCGACGCATCCCGCGAATGGGCACCCGCTCGTCCCCGACAGCGGGCGCGGGCGACGGCAAGGGTGCCGGCGCCTTGGGCGCGGGTGCGCCCTTGGCGCTCGACGGAGCCGCAGCAGGCGCGCCACCGGCCGCGAAGGCCTGCACGTCCTCCCGCGTGATGCGGCTCCCGGGGCCGGTGGGCGGAACCTGGGCCAGGTCCACGCCGAGCTCCCGCGCGAGCTTGCGCGTCGCAGGAGCCGCCAGCGGCTTGCCCCCTCCGGACGCTGCGGCCGTGCCGGGGAGCTCTTCCTTGATGTCTCCCACCGCGCTCGCAGCCGTTTCCTTCGGCGGCGCTTCCTTCGCTGACGCCTCGGGCTGGGGCTTTCCTCCGGCCCCGGAGGCGGGAGCCTCCGCGGCTCCCGAGCCGTCCAGGTCCAGCACGACGAGCGTCTCGCCCACCGGGATCACGTCCCCCACGTCTCCTTTGAGCTCGGCGACCGCGCCGGCCTTGGGAGCGCCTATCGTCACGGTGGCCTTGTCGGTCATCACCTCGACGATATCTTGGTCCTCGTTGACGCTGTCTCCGACGGCAACCAACCAGCTTACAATTTCACCCTCGGTGACTCCTTCACCGATATCTGGCAGCTTGAACTCGAACTTTGACATTTTCTTCCTGAAGGCAGCTTCGGCCTGACGCCGGCTCCCGTTTGCCTCCGGAGGCTCGTCGCTCCGGAGACCCGGTGCTCGGGATTGTGGTGCTCGGGGATTGTGGTGCGCGACTCGTGTTTGCGGGACCTGTGTTGCGCGATTTGTGTTGCGCGACCTTGTCGAGGAAGGGTGCGCGCGGAAAAAAACTTCGAGGACGGAGCCCGCGCTCGGGGGAAAACCGTGGCCGGCTGCAGCAGGCGGCCGGCTCGCGCGGGCGACGAGGCGAAAAGACGACGGGAGAGGGAGTTGGAAACAGCGGCTCGGGGGGACGGCTTCGGCGGCTAACAATCACGAGCAACAACCAGCCACCCGAGCCGACTCATTCGGCCGTGACGGCCTGCACGATGGCGTACGAGATGCGATTCGACAGAGGTAGATAGTCCATCTCGAGGGAATAGGGGAACGGGGTGTCGTGCCCCGTCACGCGCTGCGGTGGCGCCTGAAGATGGTAGAAGGCTTTCTCAGCGATCAGGCTGGTGAGCTCGGCGCCCAATCCGCCAGTCCGAGGGGCCTCGTGCACGACGACGAGCCGGCCGGTTTTCCTGACGCTCTCCACGATGGCGCCAATGTCTACCGGCCACAGCGTTCGGAGGTCAATCACTTCAGCCTCGATCCCCCGCTCCAACACGTTCGAAGCCGCATCGAGGGCCTCGTACAACATCGCGCCGTACGCCAAGACCGTCACGTCCGAGCCGGCTCTCACGATGGAGGCCGTGCCGAGGGGCACGGTATAGTCGGCCTCCGGCACATTGCCCTTCGCCGCCCGGTAGATGCGCTTGGGCTCCAGGAAAATCACCGGGTCGGGGTCGCGAATGGCAGCGAGCAACAGGCCCTTGGCGTCGTACGGGCTGGAGGGGCACACGACCTTGAGGCCCGGCACCTGGGTGAAGTGCGCCTCGGGGTGCTGCGAGTGGTAGTGGCCGCCGCGGATCCCTCCGCCCACGGGCGTACGGATGACCAACTTCGCCCGGTGGTCGCCTCCGGAGCGATAGCGGATCTTCGCGAGCTCGTTGACGATCTGATCGTAGGCGGGCCAAATGAAATCCGCGAACTGGATCTCCGGGATGGGGATGAGCCCGTACAGGGCCATTCCGATCGAGCAGCCGATGATGCCGCACTCGCTCAGGGGCGTGTCGATCACGCGATCGTCGCCGAACTCGTCGTAGAGGCCCTGGGTGACGCGAAACACACCGCCCACCTTCCCCACGTCCTCACCGAGCAATACGACGCGATCGTCTCTGCGCATCTCGTGGCGGAGGGCGGCGCCGATCGCCTGCACCATGTTCAACTGCGACATGTCAGTCCCCCCGCCGCACCCGCAGTAGCTGCTCGCGCTGCTCGATCAGGTTCCACGTCGGCTTCTCGAAGACGTCCTCGAACATGGACTCGACGGGCGGCTTCGGCGCCGCCTCGGCCGCCTCGACGGCGGCCCGGAGCTGCTCTTCGAGCGAGGTCTGGAGCTCCTTCTCGGCACGCGTGCTCCACGAGCCACGCACTTCGAGGTATTTGCGCACGCGCGCGATCGGGTCGCGCGCGGCCCACTGGGCCACATCATCACTGCCTCGATAGGCCTTGGGGTCGTCGCTGGTCGAATGCCCGCCCATGCGATAAGTGAGCGCCTCGATCAGCGTCGGCCCCTCGCCGCGAAGGGCGCGCTCTCGCGCCCGCCGCACGACCGTGACGACCGCGAACAAGTCGTTCCCGTCCACGCGGACCCCCGGGACCCCGTAGGCCCTGCCCTTCTCGGCGAACGTCTCCGAGGCCGTCTGGCGGTGCGTCGGAACGCTGATGGCCCAGCCGTTGTTGCGGCAGAACATCACGGCGGGAGCGCGAAAGACCCCGGCGAAGTTCATGCCGGCGTGAAAATCGCTGGAGCTCGTGGCCCCGTCGCCGAAGTACACCAGCACGGCCTTGTCGTCCTTCTTCAGCCTCGCGGCCCAAGCGAAGCCGACAGCCTGGCTGATCTGCGTGCCAACGGGCGAGCTGATGCTCATCCACCCCGTTTCGCGATTCGTGTAGTGGTCGGGCATTTGCCGACCCCGCGCGATGTCGTTGGCGTTGCCGAAGAGGTTGTCGATGAAGCGCTGGAAATCCATGCCCCGGTGCAGGGCCGCGCCGAACTCGCGGTAGCAGGGAAATATCCAATCCCTCGGGCGCATGGCGATGGCCGAGCCGAGGATCGCCGCCTCCTCACCCAGGCACCCGACGTGAAAGCCGATGCGGCCCTGGCGCTGCAAAGCGGTCAATCTTTCGTCCAGCATCCGCGTTCTCACCATGCTGCGGTACACGCTCTGCAACTCGTCGTCGCCCAGCTTGGGGTCCAGATCCGGGTCGAGCCGCCCGTCCTCCCCGAGCGCGCGCATCACGGGCAGTGGTTCGCTTCCCATTCCCACACAACCTCCATGATTTCAGCCACGGTAGTGCGGAGCGGTCGCTCATTGCCACAGAAATCCGGAAACCTACACAAGCGCACCTGACGCGGCGCGCGGGGCCTCGCGTGCGCTGGGGCACGCGAAGAAAACGCAGTGAAGCGGCCGGTGCCTCCACTCGACTCCCCCGCGCGGCACGCGAGCCCGCAGCCCGCGCCGGGCTCACCGTTTGGCAAGCCGACGCGCAAGCCCGACCAGCCGCTACCTCGCGCCGCGGCAGCTCGGGCGGGCGCTCATCTCGGAGCCGTGGCCCCCGCGTCGACGGGCCCCCGCTGCCGGGCGGCCACGAACGCCTCGGCGGCGTGATAGCTCGAGCGAACCAGGGGACCCGAAGCGACGAACTCGAACCCCATCGCCAGCCCCGCCCGCTCGTAGGCGGCGAACTGCTCGGGCGTCACGTAGCGCTTCACGGGCGCGTGCTTTTCGGTCGGGCGAAGGTACTGCCCGACAGTCAGGATGTCGACCCGGGCGGCCCGCAGATCTTCCATGGCTTCGAGGATCTCTTCGTCCGTTTCCCCCAGGCCGACCATGAGCGAGCTCTTGGTGAGGCGCGCGGGCGCGAGCTCCTTGGCCTGGCGCAGCACCTCGAGGCTGCGATCGTACGAGCAGCGCGCATCCCGAATGACGGGTGTCAGGGCCCGGGTCACCTCCAGATTGTGAGCGTACACGTCCGGCTCCGCCCGCTGCACTGCCTCCACCTCGGCGTGGCGGCCGCGGAAATCGCCGACCAGGGTTTCCACCAAAGTGCTCGGACAACGGCGCTTCAGCGCCCGAACGGTCTGTGCCATGTGCTCCGCGCCGCCGTCGAGCAGGTCGTCCCGATCGACCATCGTCAGCACGGCGTACTTCAGGCTCATCTTCTCGAGCGCGCGGGCGACGTGCTCCGGCTCTCTCGGATCCACGGCCCCGCGCGGGTTGCCCGTCGTCACGGCGCAGAAGCGGCAACCGCGGGTGCACGTGTGGCCCAGGATCATCACGGTTGCCGTGCCGGCCGCCCAGCACTCGCCCACGTTGGGGCAGCGGGCCTCCTCGCAGACGGTGTACAAATCCAGACCGCGCAGGGTTTCTTTCAGGCGCCGGTACGCCTCGCCCCCGGGCGCACGCACCTTCAGCCAGGCTGGCTTCGGCTCCGAAGCGCGCCGCGCGATCTTGCCTGCGGCGGCGCTCGGCACCACCGGCAGCGAGCGGCGGCCCGGGCTGCTCTCGGACTTCAGCACCATGGGCTGGCCCCGATTGCCGGCGAAGAAGGCCCCCCTCCGCGGCCAGCCCCCCACAGCGAGGGCCGCGCGAGATCCGCGCTTGCGGGACGTTTCGTCATCTCGTTCTCTTCGTGCTTTGGGGGCACCGCGAATCGCCTGCCGCAACCCCCTTCCGGGCGCTCGGCGAAAACGCGCCCGCTCGCCGTCGGCCGCCTCGGGTGAGGGCCGCCGACGAGCATCTTCTTGCGGCGCGTTTCGCTCACGGGTTTCCTCTTCATTGGTTGCCATTCCCTGGGTGGGATGGGAAGCGAGCCCGGACTTCTCGCGACTTGGTCCCGAGGGTGCGATGAGTCGGGTCTTTTCGCCCAGCTGCCCGCCAGCGCGTGCGGGGCGGACAGCAAGTCTGCCTGCGCGCGCCCGATGGGCATCTGGACTGAAATCCACTTGCTCCTCGCACCCTCGCCCTGCCGTCGTGACAAATCCGGGCTAGTCCTAGCACGGCCGCTGCGACGTGGCTGCTCGGATTGATTCAAGATTGCTCCGAAGCGAGAAGATCCATCAGCAGCTTGCTGACCAGCTTGGGATCGGCGCGGCCCTTGGTGCGCTTCATCACCTGCCCCACGAAGAAACCGAGCAGGCCCGTCTTGCCAGCCCGATACGCTGCGACGTTTTTTGCATTCTCTTCGAGCAACTGGCGACAGATCGGCCCGAGCTCCGCGGCATCCGAGACGACGGACAGGCCCAGCCGCTCGACCGCCGCCCGGGCGCTCCCCTCGGTGCCGACGAGAGCCTTTTGGACCTGCTTTGCCTGGGCGCCGCTGATGGTCCCCTCCTGCACGAGCAAGAGCAGCTCGGCGACCTGAGCGGCGCTGACGGGAAAACGGGCCTCGAGCCCCGCCAGCGAAGTGTCTCGCAGCACCTCCGTCTGGATCCAGTTCGCAGCTCTCACCGGCTCCCCGCCGGCGGCGACGACCTGGTCGAAGAAACGGACGTACTCGGGGTGTTGAGACAGGGTCTTCGCCGCGGCTTCCGAGAGCCCCTGGCTCGCGAAACGCTCTCGGACCTGGCGTGGCAACCCGACGATGGCGGCACGCTCTTGCTCCAGAAGCTCCTCGCCGAGCGTCAGCGGCGGCAGGTCGGGCTCGGGAAAGTAGCGGTAGTCGTGCGCATCCGCCTTCGAGCGCAGCGGCCTGGTGAGGCCCGAATCGGGATCGAAAGCCCGGGTCTCCTGTACGACTTGCTGGCCCGCGTCCAACAGCGCCGTCTGCCTGGCGATCTCCGCGTCGATCGCGCGCTGGACGAAGCGAAAGGAGTTGATGTTCTTCAGCTCCGTGCGCGTACCGAGCGTCTCGCTGCCGACCGGGCGGAGCGAAACGTTGGCGTCGCACCGGAAGCTGCCCTCCTCGAGATTGCCATCGTTGACGCGGACGAAAATCAGCACGTCGCGCAGCGCGCGCAGGTACGCGGCCGCTTCGGCGCTGGAGTGCAAGTCCGGGGCTCCGACGATCTCGATCAGCGGAGTGCCAGCCCGGTTCAGGTCGACCAGGGATTCTCCCCCCACGCCGTGAACGTTCTTGCCCGCGTCCTCCTCGAAGTGGATGCGAGTGATGTGGGCGACCTTGTCGCCGCCTTCGAGCTCCAGGGGCAGGCTGCCGTGCTGCGCGAAGGGCCGCTCGAATTGGCTGATTTGGTAACCTTTGGGCAGATCGGGATAGAAGTAGTGCTTGCGGGCGAACACGCTGACGGGGGCGATGGTGCAGGAAAGCGCCAACGCGGCGCGCACCCCGAGCCGAATCGCGTCTCCGTTGCCGACCGGCAGCGAGCCCGGCAGCCCCAAGCACACCGGGCAGACCTGCCGATTGGGGCCCTGGCCCACCTCGACGCGGCAACGGCAAAACAGCTTGGTGGCCGTCAATAGCTGCGCGTGGACCTCCAGGCCGATGACGGGCTCGTAGCGCATCACCCGCCCCCTGGGTCGCGGCTCGGCTCCCCGTGCCCGGCTGCCTCCGGACGAGCCCGGTGGCCCAGACCCCGCCCGGCGAGGCCGATGCTCGAGGGGCGCGCCCCAAGCCCCGAAATGCGCTCCGTGGTCGACTGCACCGGGGAGCGTCTAGAGCATCGAAGGCGGCGAGGAAAGGCCCGGTAGACCGACCACGGCGCGGGTCGGCGGATTTCGCGGCCCGGAGGCGGGTCGGCTGCGTCGAGGGAGGGGGCGGAAAGGCCCATTTTTCGGACAAAGCCGGCGGGAATGCCGAGACGATCCCGCGGGATTCACCAGGTGATTGGCCGGTCACTCGCCTGCCCTGGATCGCTCCCCGGCCCGCTCACGCGCCCGGAGTGACTCGCTCAGTGCGGAGAGGACCCCTCGACCAGATCTCGCCAAACGCCCACGGCCGGCCCCAGGCCTTTCTCTGCGCGCGCGCGGATGGCCGCCAGCTGCGGCTCGTCGACCCCCAGCTGAATCGCCTCCTCCACCGCCCCGAGGGCCGCCAGCAGCCGGCCCCGCTCGAGAAAAGCCCGCGCCAAGCGCGGCCAGCTGGTCGCCGACCCCAACGCCGCAGCGCGCCGAAGCGGCCCGATCGCCTCCCCGACGCGCTCCTCGAGCAGCAATGCCCCTCCGAGCCGCTCGTAGATGCCCCCCGCCGCGGGTCCATCCCCCGCATACTGCACCGCGAGCCGCAGAATCTCCTCCGCCTGGACGCTCTCGCCGAGCGCCGAGCAGGAGCTGCCCAACAGCCCGAGCGCGTGTGCCAGAGTGCCGCGAGTTTCAACCTGCAGCGCGGCCGCCTCGGGCGTGCGCAGGAAGATGGTCAGCGCGGCGGGCCAGGTGCCGAGGAGATCCTTCACACCGGCATAGTCCTTCTTTTCGTAAAGGGCTTCGGCGCGGGACACGTTGCCCAGGTCGATCGCGCTGCGGTGCTCGGCGTGGGCGACGGTTTCTAGCTCGGCGCGCACCTGATCCTGCAGGGCGGTGCGGAACTCGCCGAGGCTCTCCTCCTGCTCCTCCCCATGGCGGACGAAGCGAACCTTCGGCTCGTCCTCGACGAAGCGCAGCTCCTCGACCTTGATCTGGTACAGCGGCGCCAGCAGCAAAAAGTGAGGGCCGATGTATTGCTGAATGGCATCTACGTCGTCCGAGCGCTCCGGCCGAGGGCCTTGTGTTCCCTCGAGCACCAGCGCCGACACCAACCGACGCTGGAAATCGGCCAGCGGCAGCCGCTCCGCCTCGTCTGCCGAGCCATCGGTGGACCCCACCGTGAAGTCCACCAGAGTGTTCTCCGGGTTGCGGCGGTCGACCGTGAGGGCGGTGATGCGAGCACCGGTGATGAGCGAGAACGCGAAAAAGCGCTCGCCGAGGATCTCGCACAGCGCTCCGAAACTCGATACGGTCTGCCCGACCCGCTCGAACCAGCCATCCGTGCGGACGATATCCAAAGATAGGGATTCTGGATGGGGCATAAACCCTGCGTCGATGATGGCACGGATCGAATTGCCATTCAAAGAAAGCGTGCCGACCAATTCCAACGACCAAGACACACGCCCGCACCAGCCCCAGCTGCCGAACCTCGACAGGAAGAGCACCGTGACGGGCCACCCGGTGGCGCCGAATCGACGCCGCGCGAAATCGCCGCGTTCGGATCGAACGAGGGCCGAGGCCAGGGGGGCAACCCGCAAGCCTTCGATGATCCGGAGCACTGGTGCAACGAAGCGTCCGACCCGCGCCTCCACCCCCCCCACGACGGACCACAGCGAACGAGGCCCGGGCCTGCTTTCGATCCGCAGAGATCTGCTCACCTGGTACGCGCACTGCGGCAGAACCCTACCCTGGCGGCAGACGCGGGACCCGTATCAGATCTGGGTCAGCGAGGTGATGCTGCAGCAGACCCGCGTGGCGACGGTGATCGACTACTACGAGCGCTGGCGAAAGCGCTTTCCCACCGTGCAGGCCCTGGCCGCAGCAGACGAAGCGGAGGTGCTCCGCTACTGGGAGGGCCTCGGCTACTACTCGCGGGCCAAGAATCTGCGCCGCGCCGCCCAGCAGATCGTTTCGGAGCTGTCGGGCAAGATGCCGGAGACGGCGGAAGGGCTGCGTCGGCTCCCGGGCGTAGGGGCCTACACGGCCGGCGCCGTGGCCAGCATCGCCTTCGACGCGCGGGCGCCGGCCATCGACGGCAACGTGATTCGCGTGCTCTCGCGGCTGTTCGGCATTCGAGGCAATCCCCAGCAGGCCAGCACCCGAGCGAACCTGCAGCGCGCGGCGCAGTCGCTGCTGCCCGAGGGAGCCGGCTCGGGGGATCTGAATCAAGCGCTGATGGAGCTCGGAGCGAGCCACTGCAGCCCCCGCAACCCGCAGTGCCTCCCCTGCCCCGTACGGCCCCAATGCGTGGCATTCCGCGAAGGCACCGCTGAATTGCTCCCGGAGCTTCCCAAGCGCCCTCGGGCCACGCGGGAGCAGCGCGTCGTGTTGATCGCCACCCGCAGGGGTCGCATTCTTCTGCAACGAGCCCCCGAGGGCGCGGTACGCTGGGCGGGGCTGTGGCAGTTCCCCAGCGCCTCCACCCCCGACGAAGCGAACGCCGATTCGGAGGCGCTCGCACTCACCGGGCAGCTCGGTCTGAACGCGGAGAGCCTCGCGCGCCTCCCGAGCGCGGTGCATCAAATCACTCGCTTTCACATCACGCTTCACGTGCGGGAGGTGGCGGCGGGCGGGGGTCGGATACGCCCGACACCGGGCTGGGCCGCGAAGTGGCTGTCGCCGGCGCAGACCCGGCAGCTGGCGATGCCGGCGCCACACCGCCGCATTCAGCAATTTCTCGAGGCGAGGCCACCGATCGCAAAGCAAGAGGCGACGAGGACGAGTCGGCCGAGTCGGACCCCGCGAGGCAGGGCGTGAGGGACGCGGCCAGCTCGTCGCGCTCCGCGAGCTTGGCGTTCGTGGTGGCCGCGCTGCTCGCGGTCGCGGGGGTGTTGTTCGCCCTCGATCGGCTCTTGCCGCGCACGTGGCGCGCGGAGGCCCGCGTGCTCGTGCAGGCGCCCCCCGAGGTGATTCACTCGATCGCCTCGGATCTTCGCCGCTGGCCGGAGTGGGCCCAATGGGACCGTTCGCGGCTGACGACGAAAAACCAACTCGGAGCCCAGACGACCGGCGTGGGGGCTCGGCTTCGCTGGCGCTCGACTGGACCGGGCTCGAGCCGCCCGGTGACGGGCTCGATTCGCATCGTGGAGTCCGACCCGACACGAGGGCTTTCCTTTCAGTCCCGCATCGAAGGCGGGCCGCCTTCTCGAATTCGGCTCACGATGTCGCCGAAGCACGGGATGACGGAGGTCGCATGGGAAGATCGGGGAGAAATCCCCGGAGCCCTGGCGGCACTTTCGCTGGATCGCCTCCAGCAGCGCCTCGAGGCGCACATCGCCGAAGGGCTGGCGCGCCTCAAAGCGCTCGCCGAGGCGCAAGCCCGCACGGCGCCCGCCCCCGACGCGGCAAGCGAGCCTTCCGACGGCGGGCGAGCGGCCCGCCCGCCGGGGCCCTTTCTCGACGCAGGCGCTCAGGTCAGCGCCGAGTAGGCCTTGCCCGGATCGAGACCGACCGCCTCGATTCCCTCGCGCACCTGGGTGGCGGTGAGCGCGCCCTCGCGGTGCAGACCCCACAGCGCCGCGACGACCACCGACTCGGCATCCACTTCGAAATGCCGGCGCAGCGCCTCGCGCGTATCGCTCATCCCGTAGCCGTCCGTTCCCAGAGGCACGTAGGTGCCGGGAATCCAGCGGGCCACCTGATCTTGCACGAGCGTCATGTAGTCACTCGCCGCGATGAACGGCCCCTTGCTGCCGGCCAGCTTGCGGGTGATGAACGGCACCTTGGCCTGAGCCTCCGGGTTGAGACGGTTGTGGCGCTCGCACTCGAGCGCCTCGCGCCGCAGCTGTTGGTAGCTCGTCACGGCCCAGATATCCGCGGTGATGCCGAACTTCTCCGCGAGCAGATCGCGCGCCCGAAGCACCTGCAGCATGATGCAACCGCTACCGAACAGCTGCACGTGCTTTGCGCTGGGCGCAGTGCAGGCTTCGTACCTGTAGATTCCGGCAATGATTCCTTCGGTGATCTCCGCCTGGGACTGCTCCCCTTCGGCGGGCATCGCCGGCATGCGGTAGTTCTCGTTTTGGAGAGTGATGTAGTAGTAGATGTTCTCTTCGTCGTCGAACATCCGGCGCAGGCCACTTTCGATGATCGTCGCGAGCTCGTAGTGGAACGACACGTCGTAGGCGACGACGCTCGGATACGTGGTCGCGAGCAGCTGGCTGTGGCCATCCTCGTGCTGCAGGCCTTCGCCGTTGAGCGTGGTGCGCCCTGCCGTTGCACCGAGCACGAACCCTCGCCCCATCGAATCGCCGAGCGCCCAGAATTGATCACCGGTGCGCTGAAACCCGAACATCGAGTAGAAGATGTAGAAGGGGATCATCGGCTCCCCCAGGGTGGCGTAGGAGGTGGCAGCAGCCGTGAAAGAGGCCGTCGACCCTGCCTCGTTGATGCCCTCCTCCAGCACCTGCCCGTCCTTGCTCTCGCGGTAGTAGAGCAGTCTCCCCTTGTCGACGGGCTCGTAGAGCTGGCCTTTGGAGGAGTAGATGCCGGCGGCGCTGAACAGCGCATCCATGCCGAACGTGCGCGCTTCATCGGGAACGATCGGCACCACGCGGCGACCGACCTTCTTGTCGCGCATCAGCTTGGAGAGCAGCCGCGTGAAGACCATCGTGGTCGACGCTTCGCCCTTCTTCATCTCCGCCTTGAACTCGTCGTAGAAGCTGCCCCCTGGCAGCTCCAGCTTCACGGCGGGCTTGTGGCGCCGCTTCGGCAGGCAGCCGCCGAGCGCGCGGCGGTGCTCGAGCATGTAGCGAACCTCCGGGCTATCCATGCCAGGGTGGTAGAATGGCGCCTCCACGAGCTTGTCGTCCGGCACGGGAAGCTGCAGCTGATCCCGAAAACGGCGCAGCTCCTCCACGGCCATCTTCTTTTTCTGATGCGTCGAGTTGCTGGCCTCGAAGGCCTCGCCGAGCGCCCAGCCCTTGATGGTGTGCGCGAGGATCACGGTTGGCTTGCCGTTGCGCTGCCGAGTGGCGCGGTGGTAGGCGGCGTAGATCTTGGCTGGGCAGTGGCCTCCACGGCGCAGCGCCGTGATGGTGTCGTCGTCGATGTCCTTCACCAGCTCGACGAGGCGAGGATCCGTGCCGAAAAAATTCTTGCGAACGTACTCGGGGTCGGCTGCGGCAAATTTCTGGAAGGCGCCGTCGACGACCTCGTTCATGCGCTTGACCAGGACCCCGTCGCTGTCTCGAGCCAGCAGCGGATCCCACTCCGTGCCCCAGACGAGCTTGACGACGTTCCAGCCCGCGCCCCGGAAGACGCCTTCGAGCTCCTGGATGATCTTGCCGTTCCCGTAGACCGGCCCATCGAGCCTCTGCAGGTTGCAGTTGATGACGAAGATGAGATTGTCCAGCCCCTCCCGCACGGCGAGCCGGAGCTGACCGAGAGACTCCGGCTCGTCGCACTCCCCATCCCCCATGAAGCACCACACGGTGGACTCGGACGTGTCCTTGATGCCACGGCTGTGGACGTAGCGGTCGAAGCGCGCTTGATAGATCGCGTTGATGGGCGCGATGCCCATACTGACGGTCGGATACTCCCAAAAATCCGGCATCAGGCGGGGATGCGGGTAGGAGGAGAGACCGGACTGCGCGGCTTCGCGCCGAAACGCGTCGACCTGCTCGACGTCGATGCGCCCCTCGAGGAAGGCCCGCGAGTAGATGCCGGGCGCGGCGTGGCCCTGGAAGTAGACGTGATCTCCGGGGGAGCCCCCATCCTTGCCGCGGAAGAAATGGTGAAAACCCACTTCGTACAGGCTCGCGCTCGACGCGTAGCTCGAAAGGTGGCCGCCGATGCCCTCGAAGCGCGAGTTGGCGCGCTGCACCATGGCGACCGCATTCCAGCGGATGATTCGCCGGATGCGCTTCTCCATGGCGAGATCCCCGGGGTAGGCGGGCTCCTCCGAGACGGGGATCGTGTTGACGTAATCCGTTGTGAGCGGGATTGCGGGCCTCACCCCTTTCCGCTGGGCCGTATCCATCAAGCGGCGCAAAATGAACGCGGCACGCTCGGGACCCGCGTGCTCGAGCACGGCCTCCAGGGAATCGATCCAGTCGCTGGTCTCCAGCGGATCGAGGTCCCGCATTTCCTCTTTTGGATTCGTGGTCACACGCGGTTATTACCCGTCGCAAAGGGGTTTTTCAACGACACAGTTCGCCTCGTCCGCCCCCCGGCGCGCCCCCGAACCGGGGACCGGCACGGCCTCGGGCTCGAAGCCGCTCGGGGCGGTTTCGCGCGTCGGGCGGCGTGGTTTCGGCGGGCGGCGCCCCCGCCGCCGATCCCGTCGTTTCGTCCCTCGGCAACAATTACATCGAGTTTCCAGTAAGCTAACGGCAGGCAGCATGACCAAAGGACGCGACGCGGCTTCGAGGCGATTGGCGGCTGGCCCGGCGGAGCTACCCCCAGATCTCCTCCCCTCGGTACTGGGGCGTCTGCCCGTGCCGCTGTGCCTTCGGGATCGCAACAGCACGTACGTCTGGATCAACGACGCGTTCCAAGCCGCGTTCGGGCGACCGGCGGCGGAGGTGCTGGGAAAGACCGACTTCGATCTGCTCGCCGTCGAGCAAGCGCAGCTCGAGCGGGCGCGCGATCGGCGCGTTTTCGAGGAGGGGCGCGACGTGTTCTTCGAGGAACGCGACCACTCGCCGCGCACGCTGCTCGGCGTCTCCGGCTGGCACATCGCCATCCCGGGGGACGGACTCGAGGTGCGCTACGTGCTGCGGCAGTGGGGCACCGTCGGCGGGGGCCGCCCCCAGGAGCGATCCTTGGCAGCCAGCTTGTTGCCGGAGCGCTCTGCCCTCGATCGAGCGCTCAACCTGGGACAGCTCGCCGGGGCCCTCGCGCACCAGCTGCGCAACCCGCTCTGCGCGATATCGAACGCCATCGCGGTGCTTCGCAGGCCCCTTTCGGAGTACCCGTCGGCGAACGTGCAGGAGGCGCTGACGATCGCGGCGGACGAAGTCTGGGCGGCAAACCGCATCATCGCGGACTTGCTCGCGTTCTCGAAAGTGGGGCCAGCCAGCCCGCAGACGGCGAGCTTTTCCGCGATCGTTCAAAATGCGCTGAGCCGCGACGCCGGCGAGCCGGCTCCGATCCTGCGCGAGCCACCGGGCGAGCTGTTGGTCCACGTGGATCCGGGGCAAACCGCCGAAGCGCTCGCAAACCTGATTCGCTGCGCGCGAGAGTCGGCCGTGGCCCCCACGCGCCTGACGATCGGATGGCGCGCCGAGGCGCTCTCGGTCGTCATCGTCGTGCTCGCGGCGCGGCGAACGCCCGGCACCGAGCAGCTCTTCGCGAGCGTTTCGCGCAGCCAAGACGGCGCCATGAGCGTGGGGCTGACGACCGCGCGCGCGCTGCTCGAAAACCAAGGGGGCAGCTTGCTGCAGGACGCCCAGCAAGGAGACGGCGTCCGCTTCGTGGTTCGGTTTCCCCACGTCGCCACCTCCGGGCCCGGCGAGTGAGCCCCCCTTCGGGTATTGGGCCAGCGCCGGGCGCGGCGGAGCCCGGCCGAGCTGGGCGCCTTGCGAAGCGGGCGCCGCACGTCGTACAAGGGGCAGGCGGGGGCCGAGCCCTCCGGAGCGACGATGCTGCTGCAACGAGTCAAGAAGCGGATGTTCGAGGCCATGAAGGCCGGCGAGGCCGTGGAGAAGGAAATTCTTCGCACGGCCATCGGTGAAGTGACCAGCACGGGGGAGGAGGGAACCGACGAGCGGGTCGTCAAGGTGCTCAAGAAGCTGATCAAGTCGAATCGCGAGACCCTCGCCTCGGCCGCGGACGAGGCTCAAAAGCAGGCGCTGCTGCTCGAAATTGCCACGCTCGAGCGGTTCCTCCCCGAGTCGCTCTCACAGGCGGCCCTCGCCGAGCTGCTCGCGCCGGTGGCCGACTCGATTCGCGGGGCCAAGGCGGACGGTCCCGCGATGGGCATTGCCATGAAACACCTGCGTGCGCTGCAGAGCCGGGGAGCGTCGGTGGAAGCCGAGAGCGAGGACGTGCGCGCCGCGGTCCAGCAGCTGCGAGGCGGCTGAGCTCCCCCGCCCGGGGCTGTCGCCTCGGCTGTGCTCCCCTCCGGTGCTGTAGCCCCGGCTGTGCTCCCCTGCGGGGCGAGCGCCCCGGCTGTGCTCCCGAGCCGGGGCGACAGCACCGGCTGCGCCCGGCGAGGTGCCCCGCAGCGTGCCGGGGTCCGGGCAGGCGCACCGAGCCCGCGGGCGACGCGGACCGCGCCCGCGCGGCGGCCCGGCGCCGGGTCGTGCGCCAAAGCGACTCGGTCGACGCCGCCAATCCCCTGACGCTGCAGAACTGTCTCGAACGAGGAAATCGTTTGCGAAAGCGCGAAACTGCCTCGTTTTCCCCGGCCCTCGTCGCAAAGGCGCACTACAACGCGTCGTCCGCACCGCCGGCGGCCGCCGGCATGGCGGGCGCGACGGGCGGTGATTTTTGACGCCCTGAAGTTGTGAGATACGTTGAGCCCATGAAGAAGAGCGAGCTACCCCATCGCGGCGCCCTGTTGTTGCTTTTGTTGCTCGGCGCGCTGAGCGCCTCCTGCCAGGACGACGACGGGCCCGTTTGCCGCGCTGGAGAGACCCGCCTATGTGCCGGTGTGGGCGAGTGCCCCGGCGTGCAGAGTTGCCTCGCCGACGGATCCGGCTACGAGGAGGCGTGCGACTGCTCGAAGCCGCCCGCCGAGTTCCCTTCGGAAGAGGATCCACTCGAGTCTTCGCCCCTCGTGGGGCGCGCCTGCGCAACCGATGAAGACTGCGGCCAGGGGCTCTCGTGCCTCACCTCGGACGACGATTCCGAGCTGTTCGGCGGCGGAGCTTCGAACGGCTATTGCACGGCCGTGTGCAACTCCGACGCCGAGTGCGCGCTCGACCCCGCGGCAGACTGCTTCCAGGTGATTCCGACCGAGCCCGGGCTGTGCCTGCGCCAGTGCCTTTCGCGCTCGCCGACCGACCCTCTGGAAAACAAGTGTCTGGGCCGCAGTGACGTGGCCTGCTACTCCGAGGTGGCGCTGGGCCTGGCCGACATCGGCGTCAGCCGCCAACGAGGGTGGTGTCGGCCTCAGTGCGGCAGCGACGCGGACTGCCCAGGGCGAGCGTGCAACTTGGGCACGGGCGCCTGCGTCGACGAGGCACCCCCGGGCAGCGCCATCGGCGAGCGCTGCGAGGCCGATGGGGACTGCGCCTCTGGTTTTTGCCTCGAGCTGGTGGGAGACGAGCGGCTTTGCTCGGCCGCCTGCGTCTTCGGGCAGTCGGTGGGCTGCGGCTACGGGCTCGTCGCCGAGAGCCGAGGAGCGGGATGCGTGGTTCCCCGCGTGACCTCTGCGTTTCTGGGCAGCGAAGGAGACGGGGACGTGGGGTTGTGCGCCGAGCTGTGTGACACGACGGCGGATTGCTCGCAGGCCGATCGAAGCTGGAATTGTTCACCCATCAACGACTTCCCAAGTCGCTTCGGGCGCGCAGGGTTCTGCGTCAACCCGGACGGCGACGCGCCCGATGCGGCCGGGGCCGACGGCGGCAACCCGCCGGCAGACGCAGCGGTCGATGCAAGCTCACAGACCGGGTCGGGCTCCGACGCCGGCTGATCCCGAAAGGCGCCCTTCCGACGAGGCAGCTGCGCCGGGGCCCGGCGTCCGCCGAGGAGGGCGCCCGCGGGCCGCGCCCCGCGGGCCGTCCGCGGCGCCGAGAAAATCGCGCCCTTCGCGCCCTCGAATGGTATGGCAAGGCGTGGCGCCGGGCCGTGGCTCGGCCGCCCAGAACGTTCATCCCAACAACACCGGAGGAAGTCGTGGGCTACTTCTTGGGCCTCGATTCGAGCACTCAGAGCCTGTCGGCGCTCGTCATCGACACCGACACCGGCGCAGTCGCGCTGGATGCAGCCGTCAATTTCGGCAAGGACCTGCCGCAGTACGAGAGCCCGCAGGGCGTACTTCCGAACGCCGACTCGCGGATCTGCCACAGCGACCCGCTCATGTGGGCGGAGGCCGTCGACTTGCTGCTGCAGCGAGTGAAAGACAGCGGCTTCGACTGGAGCAAGGTCGAGGCCATCAGCGGCGCGGGGCAGCAACACGGCTCGGTGTTCCTGAATCGCTCGCTGCGGGAAACGGGGCGATGGTCACCCGACGCGGACCTGAAGTCTCAGCTCGAGCCCTGGTTGAGCTACCCGACTTCCCCCATGTGGATGGACAGCTCGACGGCGCGCCAGTGCGAAGAAATCGCCGCGGCCGTCGGCGGCCAGCAGGCGGTCGTGTCTCTGACGGGCTCGCGCACCATCGAACGATTCACGGGCCCCCAGATCCGCAAGATCTTCCAGCAGGCGCGCGAGCAGTACGAACGTACGGCGGAGATTCACCTGGTGAGCTCGCTGATGGCTTCGCTGCTCGCCAACACCGCGGCCCCCATCGACCTGGGAGATGGCGCCGGCATGAACCTGCTCGAGCTCGCCACCGGGCAGTGGCACCGGGGGTTGCTCGACGCCACCGCGCCCGGCCTCGGCGAGAAGCTGCCTGCTCCCGCGCCGTCGAGCACGGTGGTGGGCCCGATCGCGCCTTACTTCGTGGAACGCTACGGCTTCTCTCCAGAAGCCCAGGTGGTGGCCTTCACCGGGGACAACCCCAGCAGCCTGGTGGGGATGGCGGGCATCGCGCCCGGCACGCGCCTGATCAGTCTGGGCACCAGCGACACCGTCTTCGCGGCGATGGATGGCCCCCGCACGGACCCACGCGGCTTCGGGCACGTGTTCGGCAATCCGGCAGGGGGCTTCATGAGCCTGATCTGCTTCTCGAACGGCTCGCTCGCCCGCGAGGCCGTGGCCCAGCGCTTCGAGCTCGACTGGGCTCGATTCGAATCGGCCATCTTGCGAGAAACGAAGCCGGGCAACGGCGGCAATTTCATGCTGCCCTTCTTCGCACCCGAGACCACGCCGCGCTTGGCCGACCCCAAGCCGCAGCTGTTCGGCTCGCCCGACTTCGTCGCTTGGAAGAGCCCGGCCGCAGCCGTTCGCGCCGTCGTGGAAGCACAGGCGCTCTCCATGCACCGCTACTCGGACTGGATCGGGCACGTCCCCGAGCGCCTGCTGCTCACCGGCGGGGCCTCGCGCAACGCGGCGATCCGCCGCGTCATCGCCGACGTCTTCCAGACTCCGGTGCAGGTGCTCGAGGTCGCCAACGCCTCCGCACTGGGGGGTGCGCTGCGAGCGGCCCAGGCCGTGGGGGGCCACGACTTCGACGCGCTCTTCGCCCGCTTCGTCAAGCTCGACCGGACCGGCGCCGTCGAGCCGAACGCCGCCGCGGCTCCCGCCTACGCCGAGCTGCGGGAGCGCTACGACGAAAAGCTTCGAGCGCTCGCTCCCGAGTGACGCACCGCTCGTCGCCCCCGCCCGGCGAGCCCCGGGCGCGCGCCGGAGCGGGGCCGACGCGCGGCTCGGCAGCGCGGGCTCACCGGGCGCCGAGCAGCGCATGGGCGAGTGAGGCCAGCCCCGCGCCCACGGCGCATGCCAGACCGAGCGGTGCGAGCCGCCGAGGCGCCCAGGGCGAAGCCCGCTCGAGCTCGGGAAAGCGCACCTCGCAGATCCGCCCGCCTTCGGCGTCCACCAGCAGAACGCCGTCGCAGTCGAAGGCTGCGCCGTATTCGAGCAGCTGCCGGCGAGTGGGCGGATGTCGCAGGCTGAGCGAGCGGGAGCCGCTCTTCACCTCGGCGACCCAGACGCGGCCGCCTCGCCTCACGACGTAATCGGCGGCGAGCTCGATGGTGAGGCTTTCGCCGTCGACCACCACGGGCCAGCGACGGCGAACCTGGGCATCCAGCACCGCGTAACCGGACCGCTCGAGGACCTCGGCGCCGACTCGTTCCGCGCGCTGGGCGCGGCGGGCCCGACGCTTGCGCCGAAAACGAAGCAGCTTGCCGCGCAGCCACAGGGTGAGCAGCGCGACCAGCCCAGCCAGGCACGCCCCGGACAGCACGGCGGGCCAGAGGTCCGGCACGGCGGCTCAACCAATTCGACCCAGAGCGCCGGCCCACAGCGGGCGGCCCGGGTGATCCTCGCACGGGGGGTGGGCTCCCATCGCCCACAACGGCGCCCATGACCGTCCGCTCGTCGCTAGGATTTTTGTCGTTGACACGGGCACTCTTAACGAAGTCGAAGCAGACTGTTTCCTTCGAATGATTGAAGCGAGACCTAGCACGGACGCCGCCCAAACGGTTGCGCTTCGGGAGTCGACCTCGGTCGCCCGTCGCCTCCGCCAGGGTTCGGAGCTCGACGCTGGGGACACGATCGACGGCCGCTACGTCCTGGTCGAGCCGCTCGGGCAAGGGGGCATGGGCGTGGTGTGGCGCGCGTACGCCACCAAGCTCGACGTGGACGTGGCCGTCAAGCTCGTGCGCAGCCGCGAGGCGCGCGGAGAGGCGTTGAAACGCATGGCCCGCGAGGCGCGCGCGGCGGCTCGCCTGGGACACCCGGCCGTGGCGCGCGTGCTCGACTTCGGCTGTTGCTCTCCGGAGGGCGACGACCCGTACGTCGTCATGGAGCTGTTGTCCGGCGAGTCGCTGGGCGAGGTGCTCGATCGCGAAGGGCGCATCGAACCGGAGCGCGCCGTTTCGACCGTACTGCCCCTGATCGACGGACTGCGCGAAGCGCACGACCAGGGGATCATCCACCGGGACATCAAACCGGAAAATCTGTTCATCGCCCGCACGGCGCGCGGGTTTCAACCCAAGGTGCTCGATTTCGGCATTGCCAAGCTGGACGCGGCGATGGACGCCGCCACCAAGCTGACCCAAGCCGGCACCGTCCTCGGCAGCCCCGGCTACTTCTCCCCGGAGCAGGCCCGAGGGCAGACGGATCTCGACTCGCGCACGGACATCTGGTCCGTCTGCGTCGTTCTCTACGAGCTGATCACCGGCGAGCTACCCTTCCTGGGCCCCAACTACAACGCCCTGCTGGCAGCAATCCTCAACGACACACCCAAGTCCATCACGACGTACGGCTACGGGGACCACGAGCTGTGGACGATCCTCGAGCGAGGCCTGGCGCGCGACCGCGCGCGCCGCTGGCAGTCGATGTCCGAGCTCGGTCGGGCGCTCGCGCACTGGCTCTGGGAGCGGGGCGTGCAATCCGACATGGCGGCGTGCTCGCTGCGCGACATCTGGCTCGATCAGAGCGCCAGCGGCTCGTCTGCAAAGCCCCTGTTGCCGGTTGCTGCGCGGCGGCTCGGCCGCCACGTTCTGAGCACCCTGACCGGCCCGCGTGGCACCTCCGACACGCTCGGGGGCGAAACGGTGACCAGTGTCCGGGCCCCCAAGCGCCTGCCCGCCCAGTGGTTGGGCTTCGGCGCGGCGACGCTGGCCGCGGCGATCGGGATGTGGGCGGCGGCGGGTCGCGGGAGCCCGCCGGCACCGGACCGCGCGCCTCGCCCCGCGACGGCCCCCGGAGCCGCGACCCAGCTCTCCCTGCCCGCCCCGGTGCAGCTCGCGCCGGGCGAGGCCGCACCCGAGAGCTCACGCGGGGGTCCCGAGCCGGCACGAGCCCGGCCCCCCCGAGCGGCTGCCTCCCGGGCCGCGACGCCGCCGCCCGAGCCCGCGGCCCCGCCAGCCCAGGCCGAGCGCACGAGCAACGCGGCCGACGGGCACGAGGCGAAGCCGGCAGCTCCCGTGCGCGCGAAGCGCCAAACCGAAGCGAAGCGACCCGCCCCCAGCCGTCGCGCCGCGCGCGCGACGCGGCGGCGCGCCCCGCGGCCCCGCCGGGCCGTCATCGACCAGGAGTTCGGCTTCTGAGCTCGGGCCGCGCGAGGGCCTGAAGCACGCCTCCGGGCAGCCCTCGAGGGGCCCCGCCGCGCTCCCGCTGCCCCAAGGGGGCGCCAGGGGGGGGCAAGACTCGTCGCGGCCGCCACACGGCCTCGAGCGCGCCGCCCATCGGTGGCTCGTCGAGGGCGCTTCGAAACGTTCGATGCAACCTCGAACGAGCGGACGCCGAGAGAGGCGGGTCGGGCGGTTTCTCCGACTCCGAAATCCAGGCTCCGTGGTGGGGGCAGCCCCCCCAGCCATCCCAACCGTCGCGAAACGGCACGCGGCGGCGGGCGGAGCCCCGCGCCGTCGTTTTTCCCAGGGAACGGCTACGTGTTGGCGACCGAGGACCGTTTCTCGACAACGAGGGGATGGCGCTCGTGATCCGAAGGCTTCGCTCCGCTGCAAGAAGGTGGGCTGCGCTCGGCGCGGCGCTGCTGTCGTCGGCGGCCCTGGCGACGATGACGGCACCCGCCGCGGCCTCTCCGCACGCGTCCGGGACCGCTGCCGCCGAGCAGCCCAACGCGGCCGTCGCGCGCGGGGTCGCCATCACCGCGCGAAAGGCGTTCCAAGCCGGCGACTACGAAACCGCGGTGGCGCTGTTCCGTCGGGCCTATGCTCTCTACCCGGCCCCCACCCTGATGGTCTACGAGGCGCGGGGACTGGAAAGGATGGGGCACCTCGTCGAGGCGACGATGGCATACGACCAGGTGCTGAAAAAGCCGCTATCGCCCGATGCGCCGCATCAGTTCGTGGAAGCCGTGGAGACGGCTCGAGTGGAGGGTCAAGCGCTGCGAGCCCGCATTCCCCGGCTCACGCTGCTCCTCACCGGCGCGCCCCCCGACGACCCGGACGTCGAAGTGACCGTCAACGGTCGGCAAATCTCGACCGCCCAACTCGGCCAAAACCAGTCGCTCAATCCGGGGCACTACCGCATCGAGGCCCGCGCGGGTCCCTCGCGCCGAGATCATGCGGAGGTGGAGCTGGATGCGGGGCAAAGCGCGACCATCTTGTTGGATCTCGACGCGGCGCCGGGCACCGCGGGACGCGCGTCCGCACGCGACGGCGCCCCGTCGCTGCTCCCGTACCTGTTCGGGACCGCGTTCGTGGTCGGGACGGGCACGGGCGTCGCCGCGGGATTGTTGGCGACGGGCAAGCACTCGGAAGCCAACGAGCTTTGCCAATCCGACTGCGCTCCGGGCAGCGCGGGGGCCGCCGCCGCCGACGAGTTTCGCTCGCTCAGAGCTTTCTCCACCGTCGCATATGGCGTCGGTGCCGTCGGAGCGTTCGGCTCACTGATTTGGTGGCTGATGGGCTCGTCGTCGTCCGAGCGAGCCGACACCGCCAGCGTTCAGCCCTGGCTGTCACCGAGTAGTGCGGGCATCCGCGGTCGCTTCTGAGCCAGCTGGCCGCGACGCGATGACGAATTGTTGAAAACAGACCTGCTCGCCGCGGCCACGGCGAGTTAAGACGTGAGAGTGCCGCCCCTACGCTACGTGCTGTGTGATGTCTTTACCGACCGCCCGCTGAGCGGGAATCCGCTGGCCGTCTTCACGAACGCGCAAGGGATCGATGAGCGCACCATGCAAGCGCTCGCGCTCGAGCTAAACCTGTCCGAAACGGTGTTCGTGCTGCCTCCCCAGCGCGGCGGGCACGCGCGTCTGCGGATCTTCATGCCCAAGCGGGAGGTCCGCTTCGCGGGGCACCCCACGTTGGGCGCCGCGTTCGTCCTGGGAGGCCCCCTCGAAACGAACGAGCTGCGCCTCGAGCTGCCCGTCGGAGTGATTCCGGTTCGCCTCGAGCGGGGGGCGGGCCGCCTCGAGTTCGGTTGGATGACCCAGCCTCCGGTGGAAGCCACCCCGTACGACCCTTCCCCGGCCCTCATGGGCGCCCTGGGCATCGAAGCGCCCGGGCTTCCGCTGGCGCTCTACGACAACGGCCAGCGCCACATCTGCGTCGGGTTGGAAAGCCCACAGGCCGTGGCCCTGCTTTCGCCCGACTTCCCAGCGCTCGCGAAGGCGGTGGATGAAGCGGGCGTGTGCGTTTTCCACTTCGACGGCAAAGCCTGCCGGGCCCGCTACTTTGCCCCCTATGCCGGAGTGCCCGAAGACCCCGCGACGGGCTCGGCTGCGGGGCCCCTGGCGCTGCATTTGCAGCGCCATCGCAAGCTCGCCGACGGTCAGGTGCTGCACATCGAGCAAGGATCGGAGATGGGCCGCCCTTCGACACTCTTCGCACGGGTGGCCTCCAAAGAAGGGGATTCGGCCAGTATCGAAGTGGGCGGCTCGGCCTGTATCGTGGCGCGCGGGGAGTTCTCCCTTTAGCCGCGCACCCTGAAGGGTGCCGGCGCGAAGCCCCCGCCGCCGCCAACCAGCGGGTGCCGGACGGCTCGCGGGGCGCGAGCCGCCTTCTGCCCGAGGCTCTTTGCCCCTCAGGCAGATTCCGCGACGCGCGAGGCCAGCTCGTGCTCCTCCTCGAACGTGAGCGTATGGGCGCGGAGCGCCTCGTCTCCGAGGGCCGCCGCCCCGCGCGTCTGGATGATGCGCCGGTACCAGTGGTAGGAGTCTTTCGGGGTTCGTTTTCCCGTCGGGTAGTCGACGAAAATCAAGCCGAAGCGCTCCTTGTAACCATCGGCCCATTCGAAGTTGTCCAGTGCCGACCAGTGGAAGTACCCCTCCACCGGGACCCCTTCGCTGACCACCCGGTGTAGCTGCCGCAGATGACGGCTGAGGAAGTCCACGCGGGAGGCATCGTGAACGCGGCCATCCAGGGCCACCCAGTCGCGACAAGAGAGGCCGTTCTCCGTGATGTAAATGGGCAGCTTGTAGCGCTCGTGAGCGAGCTTCGGGCCCCAATACAGCGCTTCGGGCGTCACGGGCCAGTTGAACGCCGTGAGCGGTGAGCCCGGCGGAGGGGCCACGGGTTGCGGGTTCCCTTGCTCGTCAGCCTCGATCGTGACGCCCTGGTAGATGTTCAAACCGAGGAAGTCCGTCGGCTGCGAAATGCGCTCGAGGTCTCCCTCGGCAATCTCGGGCGCGTCCCGGCCGAAGAGGCGCAGGCCGTCCTCCGGGTAGCGGCCGAGCACGACCGGGTCCGTCCACCAGCACAGGTTCCAGTGATTTGGCGCGGAAATCGAGTACATCGCCGTGCGCGTCGCCGCGAGGTCGCGCTCGGAGCTCGAAGCCGGGATTTTTGGAAAGCCCATGGGCGCGAACCCGACGCGGTGCCCCTGCCCTCCAACAGCCCGAATGACCTCCACCGCGCGCCCGTGGGCGAGCAGCGCGTTGTGCCCACAACGCAGCATCTCTTCCAGAGAGAACTTCAAGCCCGGCGCGTGTCGCCCGTCGTAGTGTCCGTGCCCGACGAACACCTGGGGCTCGTTCAGCGTCATCCAGTGTTTCACGCGGTCCCCGAAGCTTCGAACGACCAGGTCGGTATACTCCGCGAACCACTCGGCCACGTCCCGATTGAGCCAGCCACCGCGGTGGTAGAGCGCCAGCGGGAGATCCCAGTGAAAGAGCGTCAAGTAAGGTTGGATGCCTCGCTCGAGCAACCCGTCGATGACTCGATCGTAGAAGGCCAGCCCCTCGGGGTTCGGCTTGCCCACCCCCTCGGGGAGCAGGCGAGGCCAACTCACGCTGAAACGGTAGCCGCTCAGACCCAGGTTGCCCAGCAGGGCCAGGTCTTCCCGATAGCGGTGGTAGTGGTCGCTCGAGACGCTGGCGTCGTGTCCCCCCACGATCGCATCCGACTTCCTGCAGAGCATGTCCCAAATCGACTGGCCCCGGCCGCCCACGGCTGCGGCCCCCTCCACCTGATAAGCCGCCGTCGCGGCGCCCCAAATGAACGACTCGGGAAATGATGCTTGGGTCATGCGTCTATCGCTAACACGGCAGCGGCCTGCAAGCGCCCATGATCGCGGGGGAATCGTTTCCGCGCGGGGAGGATCCGCGGCGCGCTGCCCCCAGTCGGCCCGGCACGGCGCGGGCTCGACCGGGATGCCCCCCGCGCCCCGCCCGCTTCGATGCAGCGCGGCTCCGGGTCGCGGCCGAGCCGCGCACGGCCGAACAACGCGTCGCATCACGAGACCCCCGCCATCGCGGACGCGCCGCGCGCGCTGCCCGGTGCCTCCGAGCGGCCCGGGGGCGCTCCCACCTCCGCCCCGCGGCGGAGGTCGCCGGCGGGTCGACAACATCGCACGGCAGTGTAGATTGCCGCCCCGAGGTGCCGTCCGCGTTTGCTCTTTGGACGTTCGGCGCGGTGGCGTCGAGCATCACGGCTGCGGCAGCGCTGCAGAGCGCCGTCGGTTTCGGATCGGCGATGCTTGCGCTGCCCTGCCTGCTGTGGGCGGGCTTGCCCCTTCCCGAGGCGATTGCCGCCATGTCCGGCGTCGTGACGGTGCACGGAGCCTACAATCTGTGGCGAGTTCGCCACTTCGTGCCGAAGCGAGAAACGCTGACGGTCGTGGGAGCCCGGACGCTGCTCTTGCCCGTCGGGGTCGGCTTGATGGAGCGGTTCGCGCACGATCCGCTGCGCAGTCGCCAGGCGGTCGGAGCCGCCATCTGTCTGGCGCTCGCGGCATTGCACCTGCGCGGCAAGCTGGGAGGCGGGCCCGCTTCGGCGGCGGCCGCCGGGTGGGCGCGAGAAAACGCGGGGGCCGCTGGGGCGGGGGGGGTCAGCGGGCTGCTCGCCGGGCTGGTCGGGATCGGCGGGCCGCCCCTGGTGCTCTACGCTGCGCTTCGCAACTGGCCCAAGGAGCGGTTTCGAGCCTTTCTCTGGGCGTCATTTCTGGCTGGCGTGCCCGTCGGCATGGCGGCCCTCGTCTGGCGCTTCGGGTGGGGAGTGACCCGCGGTTGGGCGCTCGGGCTTTCCGCAGCCCCCTTCGTCTGGCTCGGCTCCCGCGCCGGGCTCGCGCTCAGCGCCCGGTGGAACACCCTACAGTTGCACCGGGCAGCCAAGTCGCTGGTGTTGGCGCTGGCGCTGACGGGCTTGGCCGCTCCGTGGCTGAGCCCGGCCATGCCCCGGCCCGAAGCGGGGGCGGGCGCTGCTACTCCCCGGAAGGCCTCGATTTTCCGGCGCTGATCAGCGTGCGAACGGCCTGGACGAGCTGACGACTGCTGAACGGCTTGGCGAGGTGGGCCGTCCCGGTTTTTCCGGTCACCGGGACCGGCGCCTGCGCGAGACCGGACACGAACAAAACCTTCAGCTGCGGCCGCAATGCCTGCAGCTCCGCGGCAATTTCTTCGCCGTTCTCGTTTCCCAGGGAAAGGTCCGTGACCAGCACATCGAATGCCGCCCGCTCCCCCGCCGCTTGGAACGCTCCGCGCGCTTCGGCGCCGTGGCTCGCGGCGGTGACCTGGAAACCGTGGTTGGAGAGCATGCGCGAAATCACCTTGCGCACCATGTGCTCGTCGTCGAGCACCAGGACCCTGCCGCTCCCTAGCGCTCCCGCCACCGCCGTAACTCGACGTTCGTCACTCGACATCGCGCTTCCCCCTTCATGAAGAGGCAACGGTAACACGGATCGGTGGGGCTCGCCTACAGCCCGAATCGAACGAGCGGGAGGCCAGCGAGCGGAAACGCTTTTCTTCTCACCGGACGCAGGCGAAACGTGCCGGGTGCGGCCCGACCGCGCCGCCCGTCGCGCTGTCCATCGGTCCCGGAGCGCGCGTCTCCCCAGCTCGGCCGCAGCGGGCCCCTGCGACTTCGCTGGCCGCTCGCCGTTGCCGCGCCGCGCGGTGTCGGCTATCTGCTGCGATGCGAGCGGTCCCTCGCCGTTCCTTGCCCCCGTGTCGCTTTCGCATCTTTCCCCCGACAATTTGGCGCTGGCCGTGTCGCATCCGTGGCCCCGGCTCGCGCCCGCGCCGCGCCGCGCAGCCGCAAAGCCGAGGTTGCCGAGCTGAAGCGCCGCTTGCCCGTGCCCCTCCTTCGAAGTTCCCCTCCCGCGGCAGCCTCGCCCGCCAGAGCCTCCCGCTCGCCCCTCCCCAGGCCGATTGTCATCCTCCAACCCACTCGACCACCCCGTGGCCAGCACAGCAAGTCAGGGCTCTCGCCATGGCCTGTGGGCTGCCTTCTGCGGCGCTACGGCCATCGCTCTCGCCCCGATTTTCGCCGTTCTGGCGGCGCGCGAGGACGGCCTGGCCCCTCACGTAACCGCGCTGTGGCGCGTCGCCCTGGCGGCGCCCCTGCTGGCCGCGGCCGCGCTGTTGCAGCGACGCCCCGAGCCCGCGCCGACCCGCACCAGCCACTACGGCGCGCTTTTGCTCCCCGGGGCTTTCTTCGCGCTCGATCTCGGCTTCTGGCACACGGCCATGACGCACATCTCCGCGGGCCTCGCCACGTTGCTGGGAAACCTTTCGGTCGTGCTGGTCCCCCTGGCGGGCTGGTTCGTGCTCGGGGAGCCGTACGACCGCCGCCGACTCCCGGCGACCGCGGTCGCGGTGCTCGGCACCGCCCTCGTGTGCGTGGCGCCCGACGAGAGCCTGCAGCTGCGGCTGGGCGTGGCCGGGGGCAACTACGCGCTGGGCAACCTACTCGCGGGCGCCACAGCCCTCGTCTACGCGGGCTATCAGCTGAGCATTCGACGGGCGCGCCGCACGTGGAGCACGTGGACCGTGATGGCCGCGTCGACCTCCACGACGGCCCTCCTACTCTGGCTCTACGCGGCCTTCCGGGAGGAACGGCTCCTGCCCTCGAGCGGCTCGGCCTGGGCCATTCTGGTCTCGCTGGCGCTGATCTCGCATTGCCTCGGCCAGGGCCTGATCGCGTGGGCGCTCGGCGTGGAGGCCGCCTACCGCGTGGCGCTCGTGTTGCTCTGGCAGCCCGTCTGCTCCGCGTTGCTCAGCGTGCTGCTGCTGCATCAGCCGCTCAGCTCCGTGCAGGGCCTGGGCGCGGCCATCGTGATGGTGGGCCTGGCGATGGCCACACGCCCCCTGCCGAGCGGAGCGCCGGGCGCCCGGCGCCCCGGGGCGGCGGGCTAGGGCGTCGACTCGTCGCCGCAATCATCCTGATTGCCGCTCTAGGCCGGCGTGCCCGTGCGCTCCGCGGCGTCCTCGGCACGTTGGCGCCACAGCTTCCGATCGCGCGCGATGCGCTCGGGCACGATGGCCTGCCGCGGAGCGGTCGGGCGAAAGGCAAAGCTCGATTGACCGAGCGCCCTGAGCACCGCTCGCTCGACCGGCGAGTGGTCCTCGGGGTCCGGCCGATCGAAGCGCATCGGCTCGCGCAGATGCACGGGGGGATTGATCAAGAACCGAGCTCTCTCGCTCTGGTTGATCGACCAGCTGTGTAGCGTGAACGGGTGCATGAAGTACACGTCGCCCACCTCGCCGGTCGCCTCCACGAAGTCCCGGCACTGGCGCACGATGTCGTCCGCGGGGGTCTCCAGCGGCAACACGCCCTGCGGGCGCTCGGCGAGGAAGCGCGCGACGTGCCCGACCGAGTCGCACGCCATCTGCGTGGCCCCGCCCCCGCTCTCCACGTCCGAGAAGAGGGCGAGCACCAACAGCCCCTGCTCGGGAGAATCCAGAAAATGGCGAAAGAAGTCCCCGTCCTTGTGCCACAGGGCCTCGGGGGCAATCTCCGGGCCCGGCGGAGTGTAGCGAGCCGAGGGGTCCTTTCCGAAGTTGATCAGGAACCCGTCGCCCCAGCGGCACGGCGTACGCGCGCGCTCCTCTCCGCCGATCAACTCGCACGCCGCTGCCCAGGCGCGCGGGGAGAACTGAGAAAGCGCGAGGCGCTGCGACTCCGGCGCGCGCATGCGCCCTACCGGCCAACTCTCTCGATCCTCGAGGCGGCAGTGCAGCCGGCGGCAGGCCGCGGCCGTCGACTGCGCCGCCAACTCGCGGGAAAAACAGTGTTTCACGACCACATAGCCGCGCTCTACGAACCCCTGCAGATCGCTCGGGCTCAACACGCGCTCCGCAGCCCGCGGCGCGGCGGGCGTCGCGGACGCGGGCTCCGAACGGGTCGCCACCTCCTCCAGCATGGGCTCGATGCTACGTCCCGACCCGGGCGACGCCCAAGCGCTTTGTCTGCGCATCGAGGGCGGGCTGCCGAGTCCTCCCAGTTACCCCATAGGAACAATGTTCCGTTTTCACGGCAACTCGCCCCTTCGGTGAATATCGAAGCAACGCGCGCCCCCTTCGGGCGGCGGGGAAGCCGTGGTCACCGGGCCGCTTTTGGCGCTACCGTAGGGGGGGTTGGAGCTCGGGTGACCCTCTTGCCCCCGCGAGTTGGTCCAGAACCTTTCCGAGCGCCCCTCGCCCTCTCCCGCCTTTTCAGTTAATGAAGAAAATTGATGCGCCCGTCTTCGCTCCTCCCCCGTAGTCCATCGACCCGTTCGAGCGCATGGCGTGCGCTCCTCGTGCTCGCCGCGGCCTGCTCTCCGGGCCAAAAGACGGAGCCACCCACCGTCGTTGCCCCGCCGCCGGACGACGAGGCCACCGCGGGACTGAACCCCGATGAGCCGGTCGATCCGTCCCCCACGCTGCAGCCGACGGATTCGGACGTCGTGTTGGCGCAAGAGCCGCCGCCGCCCTTCTGCGGCGACGGCTCGCTCAACGACGACGAGCAGTGCGACGACGGCGGCACCGAGGCGGGGGACGGCTGCTCCGCCAACTGTCTCGTGGTGGCACAGGGGTGGGTCTGCCCCACGCCCGGCGCCCTGTGCGAGCGCGTCGAGCTGTGCGGCGACGCGTTGGTTCTGCTGTCCGAAACCTGCGACGACGGCAACGCCGAGGGCGGCGACGGCTGCTCGGCAGCTTGCCAGGTCGAAGCGGATTACGTGTGCCCCGAGCCCGGCGAGCCCTGCATTTCCCTCGTCGTGTGCGGGGACGGGCTGCTCGCCGGCGACGAGACGTGCGACGACGGCAACACGCTGGACGGCGACGGCTGTACGGCAGAGTGCCAGACCGAGGAAGGCTACCAGTGCCCGATCCGCGGGGCCCTGTGCGTTCCCGCCTGCGGGGACGGCCTCGTCGTGGGGCTGGAGCAGTGCGACGACGCAAACGCGGCATCCGGCGATGGCTGCAGCGCCACCTGCAGTCGCGAGCCCGGCTTCGCGTGCCCACCCCAGGGCGGCGAGTGCACGCTGACCGTGTGCGGGGACGGCGTGACGGAGGGTGACGAGGGCTGCGACGACGGCCCGAACGATCGCCCCTTCGACGGCTGCTTCCAGTGCGTGCGCGAGCCCGCTTGCTCCCAGGGCGAGTGCGACGCCGAGTGCGGCGATGGCCTGCGCTTCGACAGCGAGCAATGCGACGACGGCAACACGCTGGACGGCGACGGCTGCTCCTCGGATTGCCAGCTCGTCGAGCTGGGGTTCGTCTGCGCCGACACGGCCGTCGGAGAGGTGGGCGCTTCGCCGACCTTCGAGCTGCCGGTCGTGTACCGCGATTTCATCGGCATCGACACCTCGGGGGACGGCCAGGAGGGCGCTCGTCAAACCGCCCGCGCGGCCGCCGGCGTGCAGCTCCACCCGGATTTCAACGTCTTCCAGGGCACCGGCGTGCTGGGCGCCGTACAGGCCACGCTGGGCGCAGGCGGAGTGCCCCTGCTGAACTGCGCCGCCTCGCCCGACCCGACCCTGTGCAACCAGAACTTCACCTCCGCCGCACGCTTCTCCGAATGGTATCGGGACGTGGCGGGAGTCAATCTGCCGATCGTGGATTCCTTGATCCTCGGGGCTCAGGCGGACGGTTCCTTCCTGTTCGACTCGGCGGTGAGCACGCCCCAGGGCGAAGAGAACCCCTCGGCCCAGTTCAACCCCATCCTCGGCGCCGGTTGGACGGTGCCGCAGCCGTTCGACGGTGCAGCGCCGACCATCTACGAGGGCCAGGAGTTCTGCGCCATCGATCAGCTGGCGGGGCCGGGCGCTTTGGGCGACCCGGAGGGCAACGCGCGCAACATGAGCTTCACCACCGAGACGCGCTTCGTGTTCGAATACCAGGGTGGTGAGGAGTTCCAGTTTTCAGGGGACGACGACGTCTGGGTGTTCGTCAACAACCGCTTGATCGTCGATTTGGGGGGGCTACACGAGGTGGCGACCGGCAACTTCACGCTCGCTGGCAACCCGGCGGTGGCCACGGTGGTGCGCAACGGCCCCGAAGGCGTGGCGAGCGCGCTGGATCTGGAAGGCTCCGCGCAGATACAGACCGGCATGCAGCTCGGCAACGTGTACGAGGCGGTGCTCTTCCACGCCGAGCGCCACGAGTGCGGCTCCAACTTCAAGCTGACGCTGGCCGGCTTCGACAAGCCCCGCAGCCAGTGCAACGAGCTGTGCGGTGACGGCGAGGTAACGCTCAGCGAGACCTGCGACGACGGGGAGGCCAACGGCGACGGCTACGGTTTCTGCGGCGCCGATTGCCGCCCGGGCCCGCGCTGCGGGGACGGCGTCCTCGACCCGGAATTCGAGGAGTGTGACAATGGCTTCAACCTCGATCGCTACTCGACGAGTGACGGGGCCTGCGCGCCGGAATGCCTCTTGCCCGCCTTCTGTGGGGACGGCCAGGTGAACACCGCCCAGGGGGAAGCGTGCGACGACGGGGCCGAGGAAAACGACGGCCGCTACGGCGGTTGCAACCCGGACTGTTCGCTGGGGCCCCGCTGCGGGGACGGCAATCAGGACGCCGACGAGGAGTGCGACGACGGAAACCGCATCAACGGCGACGGCTGCAATCTGGCCTGCGAGGTCGAGCGCTCCGTCGTCCCGACGTGAGGGGAATGTCGATGCAAGCAATCTACCTCAGCGCCCCGAGCCAGTTCGAGATTCGCCAGGATCCGGAACCCGAGCGCCCGGGCCCCGGCGAGGTCGCGCTACGCATGCGCGCGGTGGGCGTGTGCGGCTCCGACATCCACTACTTCAAGGACGGCAAGATCGGCGCTCAGGTGCTGTCCGACCCGTGGATCCTCGGCCACGAGTGCGTGGCCGAGGTCGAGGCGCTCGGCCGCGGCGTGAGCGGTCTGCAGCCGGGCCAGCGCGTGGCGGTCGAGCCGCTGATCCACTGCGGCGATTGTGCCCAGTGCCGCGCCGGACGCGTTCATACCTGCCTGAACCAGCGCTTCCTCGGCTGCCCTGGCCAGCTTCCGGGGTCCATGCGTGAGAAGCTCGTCATGCCCGCCGAATGTTGCCTGCCGGTCGGGGACCAGCTCAGCGACGGCGCCGCGGTGATGGTCGAGCCGTTCGCCATTGCGCTGCACGCTCTGCGGCAGCTCGCGCTCGGCTCGAACCGGCCGAGCGCGGCGGGGATGCGCCTGGGCATCCTGGGGGCCGGGCCCGTCGGGCTCTGTGTGTTGGGAGCCGCGCGGCTCGAAGAGCCTGCCTATACCTGGGTGGCCGATCCCCTCGCCTATCGCTGCGAGATGGCCAAGTCGCTCGGAGCCGCGGAAGCGGGGGCGCCCGGGGGCGGGCCCGCCCCGGGCAGCCTGGATGCCGTATTCGAATGCGCGGGCGAGCCCGAGGCGATCGATGCGGCGGTGGAGCTGCTGACCCCGGGCGGCACGCTCGTGATCGTCGGGATCCCCCAAGGCAACCGGATCTCGTTCGACATCAACCAGCTTCGCCGCAAAGAGCTGACCGTGAAGAACGTGCGGCGGCAAAATGGCTGCACACTGCGGGCGATCGAGCTGCTCTCGCAGCGGCGGCTCGACCTCGATCCCGTGGTGACGCACCACTTCTCCGCGGCGGATTCCCTCTCGGCCTACCAGCTCGTCGCCGGCTACCGACAAGGCGTCGGCAAGGCGCTCATTCACTTCGCCCGCTGACTCACGTCCGACTCCTGCCCGCGCGGGGCGCGACGCCTCAGCGCTCCGTGGGAGGCAAGCTTGCGCGAAACTCGCACTGCTTGATGGCGACCAATGTGATGTCGTCCGTCTGATGCTCCGACCAGCCGTGCACCACCTGCAGCAAGTGCTGGACGATTTCTTCCGCGCTCTGGCCGCACACCTTCCGAAAATGGACCGCGAGGCGATCCATGCCCAGCTGTTCTCGGGAGGCGCTCATCGCCTCGGGGACCCCGTCGGTGTATAGCAAGAGCACGTCGCCAGGCTCGAGCCAGAACTCTCCGAGTTGTGTCGCGTCCCCGATGTCCGGAAGAATCCCGAGCCAGGCGCCGGGCGTGTCGATCACCTCGACCTCGCCCGTGCGGGCCCGAAACACCAACAGCTCCTCGTGGGCGCCGGCGTACCGGCAGCGCCCCGTCTCCTCGTAGCGCAGGAGGGTCAGCGTGGCATGTTCGTCGCGCTTCAATCTCGAGCGGACGCTATCGAACATCACCGTGTTGGCGACGCGCAGGATTTCGGCCGGGCACGCCTTGGGCGTGGCCTTGACGAGGGCCGCAATACTGCTCTGCAGCCCCATCATCACGACCCCCGGCCCGAGCCCGTGGCCCGCCACGTCTCCGATGCTGAACCAGCACCCCCCCTCGATGGGGATGATATCGTAACAATCTCCGCCCACCTCGGTGGCCGCGACCATCGCCGCGGCAACGTCCAAACCTCTGACGAGGGTCTTTTCCGGAAGAACGGAGCGCTGCACGAGCGCGGCGAGATCCAGCTCGCGCTGCAGCTGCATTCGATCGGAGAGCCCCCGCCGCTCGGCGGCCGTCTGCACCCAGCGCAGCAGTCGGGCGCCCTCGAGCCCGATGGCGATCTGCTGCCTGAGCCACTCGTAGATCTGCCCCACGGAGGGGCCCAGCTCCAAGCAAGCCAGCCCCATCGGACGATCTTCGAAGAAGAGCGGGGTGATCACCCAGGCGTCGACGTCCATGAGCTCGAGCCCGCTCGGAAAGAGCTCTTCGAGCTCGAAGCGAAGCCCCTGCTTCGGTAAGCGAATTCGCCGCTGGCGGTAGGCCAGCGCCACCTCGAGCTCCGTGGCAGAAGCGCCCGTGTACAGCGCCACGACGCAGGCGCCGATTCCCATCTCGCTCAGGCGAGTCGAGAGCACTTCGAACATGCTCTCGTGCGAGAAGCTGCCGAGCATCTCACTGCCGACGGCAATCGAGGCACCCACCAGAGATTCGCTGCGAATGCGCGTGAGCGCCTGCTGGCGCTCGGCCGCCTCGGCGACGAGCACGCGGGCCCGCAGCAGGTTCACCTCTTGGCGAGCGCGCGCGTCGGGCTCGAGCGCTCCGCGCAGGCGAGAGACGACCTGCTGCCAGTTCCCCAACTCCCGCCGCGACTGGCTCGCCTCCTGGAGCAGATCCTCCACGGCGGACAGAAACTGCCCCGAGCCCTCCTCCACCTGCCACGCCAACCGCTCGGCCAGGCTTCGGCGCCAGGTCCCGACGATGAAGTCCACCCCGCCCGGACGCGTGTCGGCCAGCGCAGCGGCCAGCTTCACGGCCAGGTCCTTCTCGCCCTTCTCCGACGGGGGCCCCGCCTCGGGGACGGCCGTCTCGACGCGGCGACAGCCACACGATTCGCGCAGCACCAGCTCGCCGGCGACGAGCGTGAGCGGTGGCGCGGGGGTCCCGTCGATCATCTGTAGGAGGTGAGCCACGCACGTGCTGGCGATGCTGTCGAGAGACTGGCGAACGGTGCTGAGCGAGGGGTGGCTCCAGCGGCCCTCGGCGACATCGTCGAAGCCGACGACCAGCACCTCCCCGGGCACGCGGACCCCCAACCTCTCCAGCTCATCGAGCACGCCCAGGGCCAGGCTGTCGTTTGCAGCCACCACCGCATCGAACCCGCCGGCCGCGCGCTCTAGCAACTGCCGCATCGCCCGCCGCCCGCCGCGCCGGGTAAAATCGCCGGCGACGACGAGGGAAGGATCTTGCGGTAGCCCGTGGCGCGCCAGAGCCTGCCTGTAACCCTCGAGCCGAAGCTCCGCCTCGACGTTCAACTCGGGCCCGCAAACGAAGGCGAGTCGCTTCGCACCGTGTGCCACGATGAGGTGCTCCACGGCTTGCGTCATGGCCTGGCAGTTGTCCGTGCTGTAGCAGGCCAGGTCCGGTAACAAAGTGTTGACGCAGACGGTGGGCAGGGCGCCGTAGCCGAGAAACAGCTGAGACAGGCGCTCCGGGCCCGCCAGGGGCCCCAGCGGTGTCACGATCAGCCCGTCCAGACTTCGGGGGCTCGGCAAACGGTGGCAGAGGTTCTCTTGCTGGGCCTCTTGGGTCGGGGCGTCCAGCACTCCCCCCACGAGCACGCGCAGCTGGCAACCGGCAGCCCGCACGGCTTGCTCGATGGCCACCACCGCCTCGTGCCAGAAGCGATTCGAGAGCGACTCCACCAACAGTCCGATGCGGAGCCTCCGCCCGACCGATTCGGCTGCGCCCTCACTCGGCATCGTCGCCTTCCCCCAGCGGCTTCTGGACGATCACCACTGCGTCGTCGGACGCCGAATCCGAAGCACGCCCCGCGGCGTGGCTTTTGTAGAACGCCAGCTTTTCGGCGGCGGTCGACCCGCGCAGAGGCGAGAGTTCGGCTCGCTCCTCGGCCATGAGCACGAGCGCCGACTGCGGCGAAAGCGTGCTTCTCAGCCCGAAGGTCCCGCTGCGATTCGGGGAAAGCAGGAGGGCGATCTGCCCGCGGCGCTGTATGAACGCGCCACGGCAGTTGCCAAACGCCTCCACGGCTCCCTGCTTGGTGCAGCGCGCGAGAATCAGGGAGACCTCCGCATGCACCCCCGAGAGCCGTTGGCGCTGGTCGGCGAGAGCGCTGGAGACGAGCTCGAAGACCTCTTGCGCGCTCGCATCGCGGTGGTGGTGGCACAGGGCCGCCACGGCGCTCTGGAGCACGGGAACGAGTAAGCCAGGGGGCATCCCTTCGCTGCGAACCTGACCGACGGCCGCCCACGTGACGGCGCCGTGCCGACGAACGTCGTAGTAGGCTGCGGGCGAGCCCGAACCGGAGAACATCCCGGCAGCGACATCGAGCCCTTCGGCGCGCGGGTTGCCCGAGAGGATGCTGCGCTGAACCTCCCGGGCGATGGCCACCTCCGACTCCAACCGGCGCTTCTCATCGAGCTGACGCTGCTCTGCCTGGGCCTTGACGGCCGCGGCGAGATCGGCTCCTTTCAGCGCGGCGGTCACCTGCCGCTGGATGGCGCGGTACGTAGTACCGCCGCCACTGCCCAGCTCGAGCACCAGGTGGCCGATCAACTCCTGCTGGAACGAAAGCATGTATGCGACGTAGACCTCCGCGGGCCACGAGGCTCGAAGCTCGTCGGGCAACAGCTGTCCCGCCTCGGTGCGTTGACCGGTGGCCAGTGGCTCCGCGGAGCGGACGTCGAACGCCAGCTGCACCACGCCCGATAGATCGTGGTCCGGCTGACAGCCGGAAGGGTATCGAACCAGGTATCCGCTCCGGACGCCGAGCGTGGGCAAGTCGCGAGTGAGCGATGACCTGATCCCTTCCGCGCTGAACGTGGTCATCGTCTGTTGCCCGCTGGCCACCAGCCGCCGCCCTTCCCGCTCGATTGCCAGCCGGCGAAGCGCCTGATGACGCTCCGCCGCGTAGCTGACGATCTGTAGCGCCGCGTGAGTGAGGTCATCGGCGGCCCAGCGGACCTCCGGGCGCTGCGGCACGCGCCGATGAACCTCGGTTCTGAGCTGCAGGATCGCTTCGTGCCAACCGGAAAGCGAAGCGCTCGACGGCCCGGCACCGAGCTCCGCGGCGAGCAGCGGCAAGAACTCGTCCGCTCCTCCCTCGACACAGGCCCAGAATGCCGCCACGAGCTCTCCCGCTCGTGCCTGATCGAGCTCGATGTGGCGAGTGAGCAGATGCCGACGAAGCGCGAAAGCCCACGCCGAAAGCCAATCCTGCTCCTCGACGACGCGCGGAGGAAGGCTGCCCGGGTGCACGCCCGCCGCCAACACTCCGCACCCGCACGAGATGCGAGCAATGAAATCGGCTGCCACGGCGGGGCTCTGAGTTACCCGGCGCCCCGCGTTCTGGGCCTCGATCAAGTCGACCGCCAGGCTCGCCTGGGCTCGCCAGGGTTGGCCGACGGTGCTAAGCGGCGGGCGGGCGAACCGAGAGTCTTCCGCGTCGTCGAACCCGACCACGGCCACGTCGCGCGGCACCCGAATCCCGCGCTCGACGAGCGCGCGCATGGCCCCAACGGCCATCGCGTCGTTGGCGGCGACCAGCGCGTCGAAGCCCAGCCTGCGTTCCTCGACCAGCAAGCGCACCGCCTCTTCTCCGGAAGCCTCGGTGAAATCTCCGCCGGCGACCAGGCTCGCCTCTGGCTCGATGCCGGCGCTCTTCAAGGCCGCTTGATAGCCGGCATGGCGCAGCTCCGCGTCCAGGTTGCCGTCCGGACCGCGAATGAACGCAATGGTGCGGTGGCGATGCTGCACGATCAAGTGCTCGACGGCCACCTGCATCCCAGCGCGGTTGTCGACCGAAACGCGAGGCACCCCGGGCAGCGCAATGGAATAAGTACACAGCGGCAGCTCACCGAGCGCGTCCAAGACGCCGGCAGGCTCGCCCGTGGAGAGGCCTCCGAGTGTCCCGACAATCACGCCGTCCAGCCCGGCGTGGCGCGCCAGCTCGTAGGTCAAGCCCGCGCACGTCTGGTCGGCGGCGCCCGTCTCCCCCCCGACGAAGCACACACCTCGCATGCCGCGACTTCGGACCTCCTGGGCGAAAGCCACCACGAGCGAGTTGGGGTACTCGCCGTCAAGCCGGTCGACCAAGAGACCGATAGTTAGGGACGACATCGTGCGCGCTCCAGCGGAGTACGACGCACGACCATGCCCGGTTTACGGCCTGCCGGTCTTTTGGCCAAAAACGACCCGAAGCGCCTCATTCCCCCCAGGCCGCGCCGCGCCCGCGCGACGAGCCCCGACCGCGCCGGGGCCGCCCGGCGCTCTCACTCGACGAGCAGGGCTGCGGCGCCGCGCAGGTCGCGACTGCTCGCGCCCACGTGGATCCGAAACCGCCCCGGCTCCACGCGGAAGGCATGCTGCGCCGGATCGTAGAAGGAAAACGCCGCCGCCCCGAGAGCGACCTCGACGAGCCGGCTCTCGCCCGGCGCCAGCGCCAGGCGCGCGAACCCCTTCAGCTCCTTCGGTGGGCGAGGCAGGCTCGCCTCCTCGTCACTGACGTACACCTGCACGACCTCGCCCCCTCCGCGCTCTCCGGTGTTCTTCACTTCCACCGACACGACGACGTTTTCGCCCGCTTGCAGTCGGCTCACGGGCACGCTCGAGGCAGAGAGGCTTATCGGACCGTACTCGAAGGTCGTATAGCTCAGGCCGAAGCCGAAGGGGTAGCGCGGCTCGATCCCTCGGGCGTCGGCGTGGCGATAGCCGGTGAAGATGCCATCGCTCAGCCGTACGCGACGGTCTCCGTCATCGTCCTGGTAGCAGTCGAAGCTGGAACGCTCTTCCTGCCGACGTTCCATGGTGAAGGGCAGCTTGCCCGACGGGTTCACCAGCCCGAACACGATCTCCGCGATGGCTTGGCCTCCCGCTTGGCCCGGGTAGAAGGTGTGAATGACACCCGCAACGCGCGGAGCCCAGCGATCCATGTCCAGATTGCCCCCTGCGGTGACCACCACGATCGTATTCGGCTGCACCTCGGCCACGCGCAGCAAGAGCTGTTCGAGCTCGGGGCTCATCGAAAACTGCCGGTCGAACCCCTCCGCCTCGCTGACGTTGTCCCAGCCGACGGTTACGATGGCCGCATCGGCACGGCTCGCGAGCTGCACACACTCCGCGATCTCCGCGGCCCCCCCGTCGGTGGCGCACCATCCGAACTGCATCCCCGTGAAGAAGCGGGTTTTCTTGAACTCGATGCGAATCGAATACCGCCGACCGGCTTCGAGCCGCCTGTCGACTCTCTGAGGCCCGTTCATCGCTCCGCTCCAGGCGTCGACGAGGAGCTCGCCGTCGAGCCAAATGCGGTAGGCACTGTCGTGCGAACGCGCGTGGAACACGTGCTTGCCCGTCTGCTCCGGCTCGATCCACCCGGACCAGCGCACGCAAAAACGTGCTTGCCGGATCGACTCGGCGGGGGGCTCCACTCCCCACGAGAAGTCGATTACTTCATCCAGCCGCTGCAGCGCGGGCTCTCCCTCCAGCTCGGGCCCATCGAAGTACTCTCCCCATAGGCCGTGCCCCTGCTCGCAACCAAAGTCGCTGGCCTCGAACACGCCACGTTGCGGGTTCGGATCGGGCCCGCGCGCGTAGAGCACCTCGACCTTCGGAGCGATGCGCCGAACGCCCTCCAGCACGCTCGTGGTGCGGTGCGGGGGGGAAAGCGAGCTGCCGCCTCCGCCATACACGGCCGGGTGCGCGTACGGGCCGAGCACTGCGATGCTGCCGATCTCGCGGCGATCGAGCGGCAAGACGCCGCGCCTGTTCTCGAGGAGCACCATTCCCTGCCGGGCCACGTCCAGCGCGACCTGGGCCGTGACCGGATCTTCGTAGGGGATCTCGTCGTCTTTCTGGGGGCCGTCGAGCCAACCGAAACACACCGCGAGCCGCAGCAAGCGGCGCACCTTGTCGTCGATCGTCCTCTGCTCGACCTCGCCGCTCTCGAGCAAGGGCAGCAGCTTCGCCTCGCAAAATTGGATACCGGTCGGCATCTCCAAGTCGAGGCCCGCGTTGGCCGCCCCCGCCGCGTCGTACGTCGAAAGCCAGTCGGACATCACCACGCCATCGAAGCCCCAATCTCGCTTCAGCGTCTCGTCGATCAGCGGCGCGTGCTGCGAGCAATGCACCCCGTTGACGGGGTTGTAGGCCGTCATCAGCGCGCCGGTGCCGCCCTCCACCACGGCGGCCCGAAATGCCGGAAGATAAATCTCGTGCAGCGTGCGCTCGTCCACGTCCGAGCTGACGGTGTGGCGCCCGTACTCCTGAAAGTTCACCGCGTAGTGCTTGATGGTGGCGCACACGCCCTGATCTTGCACGCCCCGGACGTACGCCACGCCGAAGCGCGAAGAGAGCCACGGATCCTCTCCCGCATACTCGAAATTGCGGCCGCACAGCGGCGAGCGGTAGATGTTCACGCCGGGGGCGAGCAAAATGTGCACTCCGCGCGCGCGGCAGTCCCGCCCGAGAGCGGCCCCGAGGCGATACCACAGCTCGCCGTCCCAGCTCGCTGCGGCGCAGAGCAGGGCGGGATACGTGGTGCTGTGCTCGCACCACCAGTGGACCCCGGTGGGGCCATCGGCCATGCGCAACTCCGGCAAGCCGATGTGCTCGATGCCGTAGGTTGCGCTGTTGGCCTGGGGCCCGCCCGGCCCAGGCTTGCCCCCGAGGAGCCGAATCTTTTCTTCCAGGCTCAGGGCGCCGAGGAGCTGCTCGACGCGCTGCTCCACCGACTCGCTCGGGCGTTGGAAACGCGGACTTTCGCTGTGCATGGCCCCGCGGTTTAGTGCAAACCCGGTCGCCGATGCCAGCGGGTGGGGCAAATCGGCTGCGCCCACCGGCCGCGAGAGCGGGTCGAGCCCGCCTGCGCCGGTCGCCCGATACCGTACGAACGTGAGTTTGTGCCTCCGGCCGACGCAAGCAGCAATCCGACGCCATGTGTGAGCGACGCTCCCACGAAAGACCGCACCGGCACCCCGCAGGGGCGCCGGCAACCCGCTCGTGGGCGGCCGGCAGCCAGCGGAGGCCGAAGCCCCCCCGACCGCGTTCCTGGGGACCGAGGGACCCGGGGGCGCCCCCCTTCGAGAGGCGCCCGAGGCCCAGGCTCGAAGCCCTACTCCGCGGCCCGCGACTGCTCGCTGGAGGCGCTCGCGAAGCCCTCGATCGGATCGGCGCCGATCGTCCCCGCCAGATCCGCCAGGTACGTTTCGCGAGAGACGCGCGTCAGCTCTCTCCGGGCGTACAGCAATCGCTCATCGATCCCGAGCCGTTGCGCCTCCTCTCGATGGCCCGGCAGCGCGAGAAAACGCTCCAGGCTCTCCACGTGCCGGCGCCAAAGCGCCACGTCGCGATTCTGCTTGATCCGAAGGCGCTCGGCGTACCACTTGCTGCCGAGCAGGGCCTCGCGCGTGAACATCGCGCGGAACTCCGGGTCGCTCACGGTCATGCCGTCGTATTGACCGTGCGCCATGATGTGCAGCAACGCCCTGAGCGGAGGGCAGGCGAACTCGACGGTCCCGTCTCGGAAGTAGGCCTGGGCAGCGCGCTGCTGCGCCTCCACGATGTTGTGGACCCCGTCCGCAAAGATGCCCGGGTCCTGCTTCTCCGGCTGCAGAATCTCCTCGGTGAACACCGACATGGGATTGTCGAAGATTCGACCCAGGAAGGTGTGCACGAACGTGCTCGTGATGCGGTACCCCAGACGGCTCGCGAGCACGCGCTTGCCCTCGTGATCGTAGTCTTCGAGCTTTTCCAGGTGCCCGGCGGCGATCATCATCTCGGGGTCGCGCTCCTCGGGGAAGACGCGGCACCAGATCTCCGGAATGAGGAGGCTCACGTCGTGGTCGACCTTGGAGTTCGGCCCGATGTAGCCCGCCGCGGAGCTGAAGCCGGCGTACTCGCACAGCAGCATGCTCACCAGGGTGTTGTTCAGATCCGCGGTGGCCGTGATGGCGTTGAAGGGGCCCTTCGTGAGCGCACCCTCCGAGCCAGCACCCGTCGTGCTCGGGGACTTCCCCGTGACCGAGCAGATGTAGTCCATGAACAGCTCGGGCAGCTCTTGGTAGTGCAGCGGGTTGTACACGCACAGAGGCCGAATGCCCTCCTGCGGCGGGTTGTTCCGACGCCCGGAGAGCACACTGATGACGGGAAACACCACGGGCTTTTCGATGGGCAAGCGCCGGTGCAGGCGCGCGCCCATTTCCGCTACGTACCGATCGCGCGGGCGAGCCACGTCGGGGCGCACCTGCAGGTAGCGCGGGTTCTTGGTGCGCGCGCCGTTGACCAAGCGCGGCCGAGCCGAGCAGACCCCAAAGCCCTCTGCGCGGGCGGCGGCGGAGACGTGAGCTTGCATCGGCTCGGTGAGCTCGCTGAAGAACGACGCATCTTCCTCGATCTCACGCATTTCCGACGCGCGAAGCGGCTGAAAGTTCGAGGCGAACAAGCCCGGGTCGGACATGTCCTTCTCGGTCTGCTTGTCGAACCCCGGGTAGATCGCGTCGTCGGGCCGCTGGAACAAGCGAAACTCACAATTTTCACTCAGCTTGAGGCTGCGGTGCCCGTCGTACTCGGACGGCAAACCGTAGAGCAGAGCCTTGGGCACCACGATCGACGCGCTGATGTCGTCCTCCATTTGCACCTTGTCTGCCGACACGAAATCCTGCCGGAGCTTGAAGGTACGCCAGGCCCCTTCCGAGGTGTGGCCGATGCGCAGATAGGAGCCGACCAGCTTTCGACCGTCGTAGCGCAGCTCGTGGCCGTGCGAGCCGTTGACGATGTCCACGCTGAAATGCTGTCGCCAGTCGTCCTCCCACTCCGGCCGGAAGAAGCGCTTGATCACGAAGACGAGCGCTCGGATGTGATTGGGAATGCTGAGCAGCCACTCGTTGTACTCATCCGAGAAGTCCACGTTGCTCGGCGTCAGCAGCTTGATGACACTCCCCAGCGATCGATCCCCGGCGAGCAGCGGGCGAGAAGGCGCCGACGAATCCCCCGCGCGCTCGTGGCGATAGATGCCCTGCCCATAGTCCTTGCCGAGGATCTCCTCCACGGCGTCCAGGTCCTTTTCGAGGTCACTGACGTAAATTGGCCCGTACAAGACGGCGTCGTTGAGGCTCTTGCTGATTTCCGACTTGCCCCCCCCCGAGACGGTGCAGGGCTTGTGGCAGAACGTGCCTTCCGGCACCGTGCCGATCAGCCGCCAGGTGGGCGCGGCGAGGTGCTTTTCCATGCGCAGCTTGAACCCGCTCGGGTGCAGGTAGATGTGGCCTGGCAACAGCTTGAGGTGCTGCTCCTCCCCCTGGAAGGTCCAGGAAATGTCCTGCAACTTCACGTCCACGACCATGTCTTCCGGCAGGTAGTGGATCTCCGGGTACTTCTTGTCGGTGGCGTAGCCCGCGGGGTGCACGTCGATCGCATCCCCGAGTAGCTCCTTGACCTCCTGGAAGCGGTGCTGCCCACGCCGCATCCTCGAACCGCCCGAGAAACGCGCGCCGAGGCCATAGGTGGAGAACGCCAGCGCCCCGCCAGCGTGCTCTTCTTCGGCGAAGCCGTAGAGGTTGGCGCTGAAGCCGATCTGCGTCTTGACCTCCTTTTTGCAGTAGCCGAAGTAGTTGTCGGCCAGGATGGTCACCATGACCCCATCCATGCTGCGCATGGTGATCTTGAACGGCGCACCCGAGTTGTAGATTTCATCGTCCCGCGTCCAGCACATGCCGGTCGCCTTCTGAGCGGCGGTCGCGTCGTCGATGTGCGGCAGCCCCACGTCCTTCTTGCGCAAACGCATCAGATGCGGCGCCAGCACCACGCACCCGCTGTGCCCCGTCCAGTGCTCCACGTCCAGTGCCGCGTCGTTCTCGGGCAAGAATGGATCGCCGGCATTGCCGAAGATGCTCTCGACGAAGTCGAGGTTCGAAACCAGCGCCCCGGGCGCGAAGAAGCGGACCTCCATGCGTTTCTCCGAGGCGCCGCCGGGAACCTCGGGGCAGACGAGCGGGCGCAAGAGCAGCGAAACCATCGTTCCCACGGGCTCCGACCACGAGGCGGCGAACGGCAGCTGGTTGAGCTCCGGCGTCGGTTCGAAGGCGGCCTTGAGCAGGTGTGCGTATGTGACCTTCGGGACGGCCACCTTGTCCGCAGGGACGCGCAGGCCACAGTCCGCCACGTGAAAGACGCCCTGCGTGGTGCGTCGGTCGTTGATCGGGTTGTGAAGCACCCCGTTGCCCAACCGATAGCTGCTGACGACCTCGTTGTGCCAGCTGTCCTCCCCGTCCGGCAGGCTCAGCTCCCGCGCCAGGCCGTAGCGATCGAGAATGAACGAAGTCGACGGCACTCGAATGTCGCCGACCTCCGCCTTGCAATCCGCGAGCATCGAATCGAGAAATGACTGAATGCGCCGATCGACGGGGCTGAGGTGCTCGCTGAGCAGGCGGCTCTGCTCGCGGTAACGCGCGAACAGATCCTTGGCGTCATTCAGCCAGGCCGCCTCGCCCATTCCGTCCGAAACGGAGTAGCCGAGGGCGGCAAGTTTGAGCGCAATCGAGCGCTTGAGGGTCGCGCGATCGAGCGCGGCGCACTCTCCCTGTTGGGTGAGACCGACTCTTCTCTGCAATTCCATGATTATCCCGCCTTCCTCTCCGCTGGGGGCCTCCGGCAGCAATGGGCTGCGGCCGCGGCCGTCGCAAACTGTAGCGAGTGGTGGTGACCCCGAAAAGCGCGGAATGTACAACGGCCGTCCGAGTATGCCCCGCGCGCGGCGGCAATGTTTCGAAAACGCGTCGCCTGCGAGGCATGCAAGCGCGCGAACTCTCGTCCTCCGATGCGCAGAGCTCGCGAGGCGCGGCGCGCCCGAATCGGCGCGGCCGCCCGCTGCGAGTCGTGCGGCGCGGCCCGAGGGGAGAGCCGGAGCCTTCGCTCGGTCGAGCCGGCTTTCGGCGAGCAGCAAGCCGAGCGCCCGGCAGGAGGAGGCCCATCGGGGAGCCACGACCGAACGGGCGCGCGGGCCCGGGAGAACCTCAGTGGCTGGTGGCCAGCCTCGCCCCCTTCGGCTGGTGGATTTCCTTCAGCAACTGGCTGAACCAGGGGGCATCGATGTCGAACGGCTTGCCGCCCTTGATCCGGGGAAACTCGATGGCGCGCAAGCGACCCCCGCGATCCTCGTCGTGCCCGATCACCCCGGGCTCGCCGCGCAGCCCACACTCGACCGCGTGATCCACCATGCTCTTGATGATGCGCAGATCATCCTCGTTGGCGGCGGCGGCGCGAGCGAAGTAGCCCGACTTCTGGACCAGCGTCTTCTCGGCGCCGAGCAACTTCGCAAACTGATTGCTGAACCACTTTCCCACGTTGACGGCGTCGAGCTTGTAGTGCCCGAAGGCGTCCTTCGGCACCTCTTCGCCCCGCTGCTGCATCTCTTTCACGATCTGATCGACGCAGGCGCCCTCCGAGACGAAGAGGTTGACGCAATCCTTGTCGTCCATCACGCGGCGCAGGCGGGCCGCCTCGCTCTCGAGCTCGAACGCCATCTCGGGAACGTACACCGCGTCGATGTCCTTGTGCGCAGGGGCCAGATTGAAGGAGGGCAGATAGAAATCAGCGCCGTGCAGACGCTTGCGGTACACGCGAGCCGTCGAGGCCGTCAACCACCCGCAGTTGCGCCCCATCACCTCGTGGATGATCAGCATGCGCGGGTTGGCCGAGTGCTCGTTGACGACGTTCTCGAAGTAGATCGCGCCCTGCTCCGCGGCCGTCCACGCCCCCAGGGACTGCCGGATTGGGTACACGTCGTTGTCGATCGTCTTCGGCAAGCCCACCACGGTCAGGCGGTAGCCGTTCTTCTCGAGGTAGGCGGCGAGATCGGCCGCGGTCGTGTTGGTGTCGTCGCCGCCGATGGTGTGCAGAATCGTGATCCCGTCGCGGGTCAGCTGCTCGGCGGCGACCTCCAGGGGGCTCTGCCCCTCGGCGACGAGCCCGCGGCGCACGCAATCGCCGACGTTCGTCAGCTTGACCCGGCTATTTTGGATCGGGCTGCCGCCGTGCTTGTGGAGGATCGGAGCGTTTTCGCGGACTTCTTCCGTGACCGGCACGGACTGCCCGCGCAGCAGGCCCTTGTATCCACCGATGTACCCGATGATCTCGACCTCCGGGGCCAACTCGGTGTAGCGCTCGATGAGGCCGCCGACGGCGGAAGAGAGGCAGGGGGCGAGCCCGCCGGCGGTCAACAGGGCGACTTTGTGCTTTTTCTCGGTCATCTGTGTCTCGAAGCTCCAGGGACTGGGGGGGAACGATCGCCGCGGCTCGTCGGCCGATCAGCGACTTCGGCAAGCGCTCCGGTAGCATCAGTCGGGTTGGTGCGCGAGGCCTGATTTGCCGAGGAGCCGACCAGCCGCTCACCGCCCGCCCCCATCGCGGCGCGTCAGGTTCCTTCGCTCGCCGCGATCGTGAGCTCGACGAAGGCTGGCACCCAGAGCCCCGCGGTCCCGAGCACGCGAACCCCCCGAGCAGACCGCTCGGCGAGCTCGGAAAGCGGATTGGGCGCGGGATCGATGACGAGCAGAGCAGCCCCCGCCGAGCTGGCCTCGCGGACCACCCGCATCGGCAGCGCGGTGGCGCCCGTCGTTCCCACCACGACCAGCAGATCCGTCCGCTGCGCGGCACGCAGCGAGCTGTCGAAACGATACCAAGCCTCGTCGTAGCATTCGTCGAACCACAGCACGTGGGGGCGTGTGAGCTCGCCGCAGCGCTGGCAGCGCAGCGCCTCTCGCCGTTCGGCCGTCAGCGTTGCCTCGGTGGGACCTGCCGGCAGCGCTCGGTCCGGAATGTCCACCGGGCCGCCGCACGCCGAGCGGCAGCGCATGCGAGCGATGTTGCCGTGGACCTCGTACATCGACTCGGGGGGATGGCCCGCGCGCCGATGCAAGCCATCGACATTTTGCGTGACGAGCAAGGCTCGATCCCCGAGCTCTCGACACGCCCGGGCCAGGGCGAAGTGCGCCGCGTTCGGCTGCGCGCGACGGCACACGTCGAGCCGATGCAGATACCAGCTCCAGACCAGCGTCGGATCTCGCTCGAACGCCGCCCGCGTCGCGAGCGCCTCGGGCCGGTAGCTGCGAGACCCTCGCCTCCAATACCCCTCGGGCCCGCGGAAGGTCGGGATGCCGCTCTCCGCGGAAACACCCGCCCCCGTGAGAAAGGTGACGCGCGCCGCCGGAGGGTCGAACAGGTCGCGCAGCAACCTTTCGAGCTCGATCGCTTCCGGGCTCACGACGAGACCTCGCAGCGCAGCAGCGACGCCCCGTCGGTCGTTTCGATGCGGAGCGGGCCCGCCTCGAGCGGGCCGCGCAAGGCTCGGCCGCGCCAAGCGACGCGGGAGCGCTCTCTCACCATTGGGCCGCAAGCGCGATTTCCAGGATTTTTCCGCTGGTAGCTACCGCCTGCCCGCGGGCTGGTCCCCGGGCGCAGGCCGCGGCCCCCAAGCAAAACGTGGTCCGGGGCTGCGATCAATTGTGACATGCGAGCTCGTTTGTTCTTACTAGAGGCTTTGTGGCGACTAACCGGCGCGTTTTGGGGCATGGTACCCCTCACGGGGAGTCGCGCGAGACTCGCCACGAGGCCAAACGAATGATTGTATACCAGGCGGTTCGCGCGCTCGCACCGGAGCATGCTTCGGCGCGGCGCGGCTCGTTCTTCATGTTCCTCCACGCGCTATCGAGCGGCTTTCGCCGCGGCGGCGGAGCCCTGGCGCGCCCGCGAGGGCCGCTCCCGGTGGCCTACACTGGCGGCCGCCTCGGCGCGGCGCTTTTCGCGGCAACACTGGCCGGAGTGGCCCTGCTCGGAGCGGGGTGCGCCAACGACTCCGAGCCCGCCGTCGCGCGCCTCACGGCGGCCGGCGAGGTCTGCGCCGGCGATACGGTCGCCTGCGGCGGGGCCTGCGTCGCCGTGAAGCAAGACCCGCTGCACTGCGGCAACTGCGGCGTGACCTGCAGCCCCGACGAGCTGTGCGACTCGGGCCGCTGCCGCCCGCTCACCGAGGGGTGCGACGGGGATCGTTTGCTGTGCGATCGCTCATGCGCCGATGGCGCGGTGGATCCGGCCAACTGCGGCACTTGCGGCAACGCCTGCCCGAGCGACGGCAGCTGTGTGGCGGGGCAGTGCGAATGCCCCGGGGCGCTGGCGGTGTGCGGCGAGGCGTGCGTGGACCTCCAGACAGATACGCAGCACTGCGGAGCTTGCGGCACCACCTGCCTCGACGCGCAGACCTGCCAGACAGGCGAGTGCGCGTGCCCCGGCGAGCAGGTGGTTTGCGGGGAGCTGTGCGTCGACACGCAGACGGACGCCGAGCACTGCGGCGCCTGCGGGGAAGCCTGCCTGCCGGAACAGAGCTGTGAGAGCGGCGCGTGCGCTTGCCCGGGCAACGAGGTGGTCTGCGGCGAGCTGTGCATCGACACGCAGACGGACGCCGAGCACTGCGGCGGCTGCGACATCGCGTGCACCGGGGGTCAGATTTGCTCGGAGGGCGCGTGCGCTTGCCCCGCGGGGCAAGCGCTGTGTGACGGCGCCTGCATCGACGTGCTCGCCGACCCGCTCAACTGCGGAGGCTGCGGGCTCACTTGCGGGCTGGGCGAGGGCTGCCGAGTCGGCGCGTGCGCCCAGGGCTTGCTCGCGCAGGATGGCTGCGCCGGCGTGGTCCAAGACCTGTCGGTGCAGGAGGTGGCCGCGTACCAGACCGTTCGCTCGCAGCTCGCCCTGGGCGGTGAGCGAGTCGAGAATCCCTCCACGCCCCCGGTCGCGGGCCGCACCACGCTGGTTCGAGTCTTCGTGGAGCCCGAGCCCGACGCGCCCTGGGAGGTGCGCGAGCTCTCCGCTCGGCTCTACCTGCGGAACGGCGAGGAGCAGCAGCAGATTTTCTCGCGCGAGAAGCTGACGATCGAAAGCGCCTCCGAAGAAGAGAACCGGCAAAGCACCTTCGAGTTCTTGATCGATGGCGAGTCGCTCACCTCGCAGAGCGTCTACGCGGTGGAGGTGGTCGAGTGCGGTAGTGCGCCCGAGCCGGCGCTGCCATTGCCGCCCCTGGACGGCGACCTCGGGGGCGAGCTGGCCGGGGATGCGACGCAGCCCGACGGGGAGCCGGGCGTCGCCCCGCCCCCCGCGGACGCCGCCGAGCTGGCGCTCGGCGGGGCCCGCTTTCCGGCCCGCGACGGCGTCCCCTTCGGCGCGCTCGACACGGGCGTGCTGCGGGTGAACTTCGTGCCCATGGGGGCCAACGGCTTCTTGCCGGACACCTCCGACGAGGCGCTGAACCTGTACGAGCGCGCTTTCCTCGCGACCTACCCGGTGGGGCGCGTGTCGTTCTCCGTCAGCGAGCCGGTGGAGCTGAACGACCCGCAGGACTGGAACGAGACACTCGACATCGCGCGCAACCTGCGCCAACGAGATGCCCCCGACACCGAGGTCTACTACTACGGGCTGGTCCGCACGGAGGCTCGCTTCCAAGATTTCTGTCGCGGCGCGTGCACGGCCGGGGTCGGCTTCGTACCCAATGGGCGCTTCATCAACGCCGGCCAGTTCGTGTCGGTGGGGCTGGCGTTCGCCGACGCGAACTCCGCATTCACGATGCTGCACGAGGTGGGTCACAACCACGGCCGCGGCCACTCGCCGTGCGTGTTTCAAGGCGGCAGCATCGCCGGGGTGGACAACAACTACCCGTACGGCGGAGGTGTGGTGGGGGTCTACGGTTACAGCGCCGCGACGGATCTGCTGATCACGCCCGACGGATTCAGCGACTTGATGGGCTACTGTGGCAACCAGTGGCTGAGCGACTACACCTACAACGGGCTGCTGGCGCGATCGCTGGCGGTGAACACCGCCCAGGCGTCGGTGCAAGTCGCGGAGGAACGAGTCGGCAGCTGGCGAGTGCTGATGTGGGATTCGGCGCGCGGCTCGCGCTGGGGCCGCCCCATCAGCGGCCCGGCCGTCGCCGCGGGCGAGGAGGAAGTGGCGTTCGTGCTCGACGCGAGCGGTCAGCCCATCGAATCCATCACGGTCTATCGAACCGAGGTCGCCGACTTCGGGTACTCCGTCCAAGTGCCCAGCCCGCAGGCGGACTGGGTCGCCATCGCCGTCTCGGGGCTGGAGCCCCTTCCGTTCTAGCCAAGATTCATCACAAGCTGGTCCCGACGGCGCGAGGAGGCGTGTCTCTTCGCCCAGCCGCCCCCCGGTCGTGCTCGACAGACAGCCAGTCTGCCTGCGCGCCCGAGGGGCATGGGGACTGAGAGTCCAGTTGCTCCGCGCACCCTCGGCCCTGCAGTCGTGAAGATTCCGGGCTCCGGGCTGAGCGAAGGGGTCGGAGCAGCCCGCTCCGCCCTGGCGGCTCTCGACTCCTAGCTCGGGTGGGGCAGAAAGCGGAAGATGATCGCCGTTCCCCGCCCGAGCTCACTCTCGGCCACCAGCGAGCCGTTGTGCTTGTGCACCGTGGCGTACGCCGCCGAAAGCCCGAGCGCCATCTTGGCGCGCGTGCCCTTCTCGGACCAACCGAGCTCGAACAAGCGCTCGGCTCGCTCGGGGCTCATGCCGGGCCCCGTATCGCGCACCACGACGACCACCCGGCCATCTTCGCAGAAGGTCTCTACGGTGACCTCGCCGCTCCGCCCGACCGCCTCGACGGCGTTTTGTAGCACCGTGAAGAAGGCTTGATTGAGCTCCCGCGGCCAACCGACGATCGGCGGCACGTCCTCGAACCGGCGCCGCACCGTGACCTGACGGGAGACGGTCGGCGAAAGGAGCGACAGCGCGCTCTCCAACCCCTCGCGTACGTCGAACCGCTGCTGCTCGGCCTGGTCGAGCTGCGTGAAGCGCTGAAACTGCTGGGCGAGCGAGCCGATGCGAAGCATCGCCTGCTGCGTGGTCTCCGCGCAGGAGGCCAGCACCGAGCCGAGCTTTTCGAGCCGGGCGTGCCCCTCGGGCAGCTCGGCGGCGAGCCGGCTGGCGGCGTTGCGGATCAGCTCGAAGTTGCTCTGCAGAACGCCGAGGGGTGTGTTCAGCTCGTGCGCCGTGCCGGCGGCCAGGCGCGAGAGCAGATCCATTTTCTGGGCTTCGACCAGCTTGCTCTGGTGCCCGCTGAGCTGCGCGAAGCGAAGCCGCTGCTGCTCGGCGTCCTGTTTGGCCGCCTCCATCGCGGCGCGAACCTCGACTTGGGCCATCTTGTTGCGCGCGTCGTGCTTGGATATCTGACCACGCAGCGCCTGGGCGCGGCGCAGGTGGTCGAGCGCGCCCCGCAAGTCGCCCTCGCCCTCGGCCACGTCGGCGAGCGTCTCGTGCAGCAGCGCCTCGGTGACGAAGGACACGGAGTCGTCCCGAACGCGGCGCACGGCGTCTTCGAGCTCGAGCTTGGCCGCCGCCACCGCGCCCCGGCGCAGCAGAAGCTGGCCGAGGCGCAGCTGAGTCTCCGCTCCCACCACGTCTCGCGCGAGGGGCATCTCGAGGGTCCGAAGTGCTTCGCGGTACAGCGACTCGGCCTCCTCGAGCTCGCCCAGCGCGCTGCGCACGTCGGCCATCACGCTGAGCCCCGCCCACCTCCCGAAGTCGTCCTGGAGCTGCACCGCCAGCTCGTGGCAGCGCCGCGCATACTCGAGCGCCTCTCGATGCTGCCCGGCGCCCAACGAGACCTTCGCGAGCCGATTCAGGATGGTGCCGGTGCCCCACGGATCCCCCACTTGCTCGAACATCCCGAGCGCCTCGCGAAGCCGGTCGAGGGCGACCTCTGGCTCGCCAGAGGCGGCCAGAATGCCCCCCACGCTGCTCAGAGCGTACCCCTGCCGCACCGGATCGCCGATGCTGCGCGCGATGCTGAGCGCATCGAGAGCGAGCTCGAGGCCACCGGCCAGGTCGCCCAGAAACTCGCGCAGCGTGGAGAGGAAATCGCGCGAGGCCGCCATGCCAGGGCCATCGCCCACCTCGTCGAAGAGGTCTTTGGCCTCCTCCGCGAGCCGGTACATGGTTCGCAGCCCCTCCGAGTCGCGCGCCGTCATGGCCATGGTGCGGGCGGCCCGCGCCTGGCCCAGCTTGTAGCGACTCTCGATCGCCCGCTGGCGGGCTTCACTGGCCAGCGAATTGGCCCGCGTCAGGTCCGCGTTGCGCAGCTCCCAGGCCAGCGCGTTGAGGGCGTCGATGCGCTCGACCGAGTCGCGCGGCCCCTGGCTCGCGCGAGTCAGCTGGCTCTCCAGCTCCTCGAGCGTTTCGCGGTTTGCTGAGATCACTGAGCGGACCCCCTAGCGTGGGGAAGGCGTTCGGGAAAGCTCGGGCCTCGGAGCGGGCCACAATGGTCCGCTGGCCGATACACCCGGTTGCGCCGCGCGATCAGCCGGCGCCGACGAATTCTGCCACGAAGTCGTTCGCCGGGCAGGCGCGCAGCGCGTCGAGCGAGCCCCGCTGGACCACGCCCCCGCGCTGCAGAACGCAAATGGAGGCGCCGAGCGCCGCCGCGTCGCGCACGTCGTGCGTCACCACCACCGCGGGCACGCCGGCCGCCCGCACGCGCTCGGCCAGGAACGCCCGCACCGAGCGACGCGCCACCGCGTCGAGAGCCGACAGCGGCTCGTCGAGCAAGAGCAGGCGCGGGCCGACCGCCAGCGCGCGGGCCAGCGCCACCCGCTGCGTTTCCCCGCCCGACAGCTGCCGCGTGTCGCGGTCCGCCAGCTCGGCACACCCGAGCTCGGCCAGGAGCTGAAGCGCGCGCGCCCGGCGCTGGCGACGCGACAGGCGGCGCGCCCCGGTGGAGAGCCCGAAGGCGACGTTGTCCAGGGCGCTCAGGTGGGGAAACAAGCCGAAGCCCTGGGGCACGTAGCCGACCCCGCGCCGCTCGCACGGAAGATCGACGCCGCGGCGGGCGCTGAACAACACCTCGCCGCCGACGACGATCTCTCCTTCGCTGACGGGGTGCGCGCCGGCGAGCACGCGCAGGAGCGTGGTCTTGCCGCTGCCGTTGGGCCCGGCCAGGACCAGGGGCTGCCGGCCGGCGCGCAGCTGCACGTCGAGCCGCAAATCGCCGGCGCGGGCGACGACTCGCGCGCAGAGCGTCACGGACCCACTCCGGCGCTGCGCGGCGGGCCGGCCGCTCGCGCATGCGCAGCCCACGCGCGCGGCGCCAGCCGCAGGGCGACGAGCAGAGCGGCGCCGAGCGCCGCGAGCACCAGCGACAGCACGACGGCGACGCGCACGTCGGACTCGAGCGCCGAAAAGATGGCGAGCGGCATCGTCTGCGTGGCGCCCGCGCGGTTGCCCGCGAACAGCAGCGTCGCCCCGAACTCTCCGAGCGACCGCGCCCAGGCCAAGGAAGCGCCGGCGAGCAGCCCGGGCAGCGCTACGGGCAGCGCTACCCGCAGCCAGGCCGCCGCCGGCGAAGCACCCAGCGTGCGCGCGACGATCAGCCAATCCAGAGGCACGGACCCCAGCGCGCTGGTCGCCGCCCGCACGTAGAAAGGCGCCGAAACCACGATTTGCGCGAGCATCACCGCGCCGGGCGTGAACGGGATCTCGAGCCCCACCGAGCTCAGGGCCGGCCCCAGCAACCCGCGGCGCCCAAACGAGGACAGCAGCCCGACGCCGACGACCGCCGGGGGAATGACGATCGGCAGCTCGACGAGTAGCGACACCACGCGCGCCGCCCGCGCCCGACTGCGCGCGAGCCACCAGGCGAGCGGCGTGCCCGTCAGCAGCGTCACGACGAGGCTGAGGAGCGTGGTGCGAGCGCTGAGCCATAGCGCCGGCGCAAACAGCGGGCTGCCCAGCCCCGCGCGCAGCTCCTCCGGGGAAATCGAGACCGCCAACGACACCAGGGGCAGCACGAGCAAGATCACCAGCACGCTCGCCAGCGCTCCGCCCCACGGGGTCAGGCCCACTCGCTCGAGCCTCATCGCGGCTCCGCCACGACGAAGCCGCGCGCCGCCAGCACCCGTCGCCCCGGCGCGGAGAGCACGAAATCCAAGAAGGCGCGCGCGCCGGAAGGCTGCGCGCTCCGCGCCACCACGGCGATCGCGTAGCGGGCGAGCACTCCCAGGGGCTCCGGAATCGGCACCACGCGCAGCGCCTCCGCGGCCGCCGCGTCGGTGCGGTAGACGAGCGCCGCATCGGCCTCTCCCAGCTCGACCTTGGCGCGCACCAGCCGCACGTTGCTCTCCTCGGAGACGACGTGCGAGAGCACCCGACGCGTGAACTGGTCGCCGAAGCGCTCGGCCGCGCGGGAGAGCAGACGGCGCGCGTACTCCCCCACCGGCACCGCTTCGCTGCCCAGCACCAGCCGGGACGCCCGCGGCAAGTCCTCGAAGCGCTCGATGCCGGCGGGGTTTTCGCGGGGCACGATCACGACCAGCTCGTTTTGCGCGAAGATTCGGCTGGCTCCCACCAGGCCTTGCTCGCGCAGGGCGCGCAGGTGATCCTCGTTTGCCGAGGCCAGCACGTCGGCGCGTGCGCCCTGCTCCAGCTGGAGGCGCAACACCTGGCTGCCGGCGAAGCTCGTCACCACGTCCAGCTCGGGATGGGCTCGCTCGAACTCGACCTCGAGGTCGCGAAAACTCTCGGCCAGCGATGAGGCGGCCAGCACCCTCAGCGTATCGGGTCGGGACGGGGTGTCCGCCTCGCACCCGAACGACGCGAGACACGCCAGCCCCAGCGAGGCGAGCGCGCGCCGCGCGCACTCGGCCGACTGCCGCAGCAGCTCGCGCCGCGGCCCGGACCTCTGATAGCGGCGGCGCGCCTGGCGGGGGGAGCGGCCCATCACGCCGCGGAGCCGAGCGAGGTGACCTGCCCTGCCCGCGAGGCGTCGTAGCCCGGCAGCCGCGCGGCCTCGCGCCGGAAGGCACCGCTCTGCAAAAGGTCGAGCACGCGCGCCACGGGACCGGAGCTCGCCAGCTCACCGGGCACGACCAGATCGAAGCGCTCTTCCGACAGGGGCAAGAAGCGCAGGCCGGCGGCGAGGGCCGCCGACTCGATCGCGATCCCGGCGTCGGCCGCCCCCGCGCGCACCAGCTCGGCGACCTCGGCGTGCCCACCAGCCCGGAGGCCGGGACCAAGCGAGCCCGGCGCCGCCCCCTCCGCCGCCAGCACCCGCCGCAACAGGCTCTCCGCTCCCGAGCCCGCCTCGCGGCGCGCCAGACGCACCCCGGGTCGCAGCAGGTCCGCCGCGCTGGCGACGCGGCCCCCCGCCGCCACCACCAGCCCCTGCCGCCAGCACGTGAGGTGAACGAGCTGCAAGTGGCGGCCGGGCAAGCGCCGGCGAACCCAGGCAGGCGCGCCGGGACGCCCTTCCACACCGTGCAGCCCCGCCAGGTGCACCAGCCCGTCCCGCAGCATGCTCAGCGCCCGCTCGCTGCTGGCCGGCAGCCAGCTGGTGCGGCCCGCACCGAGCGCGCGCCCCGCGTGCTGCGAAAGCACTCCGAGCAGCGGCGCGCAGCCCGCCACCAAGACGCCACCGTCGAGCGCGGTGAGCTCGGCGAGCGGCTCGACCCGGTGCAGCGGCCCCGAGCCCTCCAGGACCACGCCGTCAGCCGCCGCCGGCGCGTCGTCTCCCAGCGGGTGGGCAACCCAGCGACCGTCTACTCGGCCAAGCAGGACGCGGCGCGCTCTCCACGGCAGCCCCTTCGCCGGAGGGACCAGGGCCACGGCAACCGACTCGGGGCCGGCCAACTGGAACAGTTCTTCCACGCGGCAGCCGAGCACGCCGCCGAGCCGCAGTGCCAGCGCCGTGGACGGCACCTGCCGGCCGGATTCGATGGCGATCAGCGCCTGGCGGGATATCCCCAGCCGCTCGGCCAGATCGCGCTGGGAGAGGCTCGCTCGTTCGCGCCGCGGCCTCACGGTCGTCCGAATGCGGGGGGTCGTCATCGCTGGCTCTGCGTTGTCACGAAAACCATACTGCATGTCAACTCGACCTTACCGACCGCGCCGAGCCCGCCGCGGCGGCGAAGCCGCGCCCGGCACCCGGGCTCGAGTGGCAAGACATCCGGCGTCGGCGCGCGCGGCGCCTGCGAGCGCGCGCCGAGCCCGGGCAAGCCGTGGGCGGCGGGAGCACCGGCGGCGGTCGACCGCCAGCGGTCCGTGCGCTGTTTCACGCTGCGTCGCGCGGAGCGAGAAACAGGTGCTTCGACCTGATGCCCGCGCTGCCGTCGAGCCACGGCTGGACCCGCGACGGGGTCGAAGGCGTCGGCGCGACCCGCGATGGGGGGAGGGCGCCCGCCCGCGGCGCGAACGCGCGAGGACGGACGCAGTGGGGGCACCTGCCGAGCTGCCGGCGCGCGAGGCGCCTGGGGAGCCGAGGCGCGCGGCAACCCCCGGCGCGCTCCGCTCTCAGAAGTGTAGCTGCAGCCCGGCCGTCAAGGTGAACCGGTGGACGGGGACGAGGTCGTCGAGCGGCACCGAAACGCCGAAATAGCCGCTCGCCTCCGAGCCGTCGACGCGCGCGCCGAAGGTCAGCTGCTGCGCGTAGCGCTCGACTCCGGGGCGCAAATCCCCCAGGTTCGCCAAGTTGACGAGCTCCGCGGTCAGGGAGAGGCGCCCCGCCGCAGCCCAACCGAGGCCGAAGTTCGCACGCGCCAGCGTATCCGAGTCGGAGTCGGGAAAGGGCACGTCGAAGCCGAAGTCGCCCCGGAGAAACACGCGCCGGCCGGACCAACGAGGGCTCATGCTGAAGCGAAACCAGGGCGAGCCCAGCGCGGCCAACACCAAATCCGTGTAGCGCGCCGGAATCGCCAACGCCGTGGCGCGGGCGGCTTGGCCCTCCCGCGCCGTGTTGATCACGAGCCCCCCGCGGAGCGTCATCGAGAGACGACCCGGCGAGTTGTACATCCCGCCGAGCTCCACGTTGCCGAGCGCCGCGTAGCCGTCGGCGAAGGAGAACGGCAGCACGGCGTACCCCCCGCCCCCTCGATTGCCGGCCAGCTGCGCGTACAGGTCCAGGCGCCCGGCGAAGTCGGGATCCCGGTCGTAGACGACGGCGCCGAGGGAGGCTTCGAGGCGAGAGCCCGGGCTCATGCGGTCGAGCGAAACGAAGCCGTGGCCCCCCCCGGGGGCGGCGCGGGCTCGAGGGGCGGCAGCGGTGATGGCGGCGGCAGCGAGGGCGGCCCTCGCGGCGCGGCGCGCCTCGACCGGCAACCGCCCGGCCCCGGCTGCTGAAACTCTCGGAAGCACGCGGAGCACAGTAGAGGGCTTCGCCGGCATTGCAACACCCGAAGCCTCGCTCGGTGCGGACCGCACTCTCGGCGGCCCATCAGGGCGCTTGGAGCCGCGCATGCAGAGTGGTGCGGCCGACGAGGTCACCGTCGAGGTAGGTATCGCCTTGCCGATCGACGCCGACCACGAGCTCGGCGTCCGAGCCCTGCGTGTGCGTTGCGCCCGAAGCGGTCGGCAGCTTCAGCAGTAGCTCGAGCACGTCTTCTTCTGCGCGCGACGATTGCTCTGGCTGTCGGCTGCTGGCGGTGAGCATCAAGAAGACGAGCAGCAGGAAGACGCAGTCGATGAGCGGCGCCAAGCCGATCTCGTCCTCCACGGCAGGCTTGATCGAGAGCTTCACCGGGCGTCCTCCCGCTCCGCCTCCCCGGGGCTCGCCGCGGGGGCCGCCAGGAGGGCGGCCTGCAGAAAGTCGCCCAGCGCGGACTCGGGGGCGGCGGCAGCGCGCTCGATCCGGGCGACGAAGAAGTGCCGGGCCGAAAGCGCCGAGATGCCGACGGCGAGGCCCGCCCCCGTGGTGACCAGAGCCTTGGAGAGGCCCGCGGCGACGATGCGCGGATCGCCGAGCTCGGCGCTCTGGGAGATGGCATCGAAGGCTTCGACCATACCGAGCACCGTGCCGAGCAAGCCCACCAAGGGGCTGAGCGTGGCGGCGATGGAGAGCCACCGGGTGCGGAGCAGGTGCGCCTGGACGGCGCTCGACGCGGCGTCCGCGGTCGCCGGCCCGAGCGGGCCGTGGGGCAGCTCCCGGTGACGCGCCGTGCGGTAAATGGCCTCGAGCCTGCCAGCCACAGCGGCTTGCAGCCGGCGCGGGCTCGCGTGATCGGCCGCAGCGCGGCGGCGCAGAGGGAGCGACCAGCGGAGAGGCAAAGGAGTAGACACCGAAAACAGCATGCCAGGGAGACGGGCGCCCCGAGCGCATCGCCCCTCCATGGCTCGGGCGGGCAAAAACCATTCGCGAAAAGATCGGGGCCGGCGCGGGCCCCCGGCGGTGCCGCGGCACACTCCCACGACGCCGCGGCCACCGCCGACGCCGCGGCGGCTTGGCCGAACGACCAAGCCGCCGGCTCCCCTCCCGTCGTCAATCCGAGCCGGGCAGCCGCGCGGCGCGACGAACCCGATCCAGCGCCTCGCTCAGACCGCAGGCCCGCTCGCCCTCCCGACAGCGAACGCTGACCGATCGGGAGCGCTGCTCGCGCGGACCGACGACGAACACGAACGGCGCGGCCGCCTGGCGCGCCGCCGACACGCGAGCCCCGAGCCGCTGCTGGGCCTCGAGCACCCGCGCCCCGACGCCGAGGCCCCCGAGCGCGACGCGCAGCTCCTGGGCGTAGCCGTGCTGCTCGGCCTCCACCGGCAGGATCCACACGAGCTCGTCGTACATCCAGGCCGGAAGCGCCCCGCCGTGGTGCTCGAGGAGCACGCCCAGAAACCGCTCCAGGCTTCCGTACAGCGCGCGGTGCAACATCACCGGGCGACGCTTGTGCCCTCCGCTGTCGACGTAGCTCAGGTCGAAGCCTTCCGGCATGGCGAAGTCCACCTGAATCGTGCCGCACTGCCAGATCCGCCCGGCGCGATCGCACAGCGAGAACTCGAGCTTGGGCCCGTAGAAGGCGCCCTCGCCGGGCTGCAGCGAGAAGGGCAAGGGCAGCGCCTGCGCCGCTCGGCGCAGAGCCGCCTCCGCCCAGTCCCAGCCCGCCTCGTCGCCCACGCGCCGCTCCGGCCGTGTCGAGAGGGCCACGCGCACGTCCTCGAAGCCGAAGCGCCGGTAGAAAGGCGGTAGGCGCTGACAGAAGCGCGCCAGCTCCTCGTCCACCTGGCTCTGGGCGCAGAACACGTGGCCGTCGTCCTGTGTGAACTGGCGCAGCCGAAACAGCCCGCTGAGCGCGCCGCTCGGCTCGCGCCGGTGCACCACGCCGAACTCGGCGAATCGGATCGGCAGCTCGCGATACGAGCGCGGCCGCTGGCGATAGATCTGCACGTGCCCGGGGCAATTGACCGGGCGCAGCGCCGCGTCGTCGGCCGCTTCGGGCAGCTTGAACATGCCCTCGTCGAAGTGCTGCCAGTGGCCGCTCGACTCCCACACCGAGCGCCGCATCAAATGCGGTGTCTGCACTTCCCGATAGCCGACGCGGCGCAGCTCCTGCCGGGCGATGGCGCGGAGGCGCTCGCACAGGGCGAGGCCCGCGGGGTGCCAGAAGGCCATGCCGGGCGCCTCCTCGCGGAAGTGAAGCAAATCCTGTTGGCTGGCGATGTTTCGGTGGTCGTGTCGTGCGATGTCCATTTCTTCGTCTCTTCGGGCTGGGGTGGTTTGGATCCCGGCCGGACGAAGCGCTCGCCTCGGAGGCGAGCTGGCTCCCCAAAAAGCAGAGCCCCGTCCAACCGGGCGGGGCTCGCTCTTTTTCGTGCAGCGCTATCGGCTCAGCGCTCGCGCACGACGACGGGCCCGCCCATGGCGGTGGTCGTCGCGGTGGTCGTGAGCGAAAGGGGCTGCATGATGAACTAGGGGCAACCTGACACGGCGGGCGGGCGGGTGCAAGGCCGCCCGCGCCGCGAGGCTCACGCGAGGGAAAGGCGAGGCCGCCGGCGCGCGCCGCGCTCGCATCCGCGGTTTCGAGCGCAACGGGCCCAGCGCGGCGACGGCGCGCGGGCCACGCCGAGACGAGCCGCGCGACGGGCCGTCAGCGCTATCCCTTCGGGCGCACGGACCCAAGCCCGAAAACCCGTTGGTCAATGCCGGGGCGGTCGCCCTGCGTGGAGACGTGGTCGACAGCCCCGAGCAACGCGAGTCGTGGCTGCAGCGCTGCGCAACTCCTCGGTCGATCCCGTCCGCGACTGAGCCCGCGGCTCCGGCGCGCCCGCATTCCGGGCGCTCTGCGACGAGTCGCTGCCGTTCGACGAGTCGCCGCCATTCCGCGAGGGGCCGTTCGACGACGCTCGCCGCTGCCGCGTGAGCGCCAGAGGCGCGAACGCACAGGTAGGTCCGAGCCAAGTCGCGTCACTCGCGGCGTGCGAAGTCCGTTAACTTTCCGGTGCGACAGCCCGTTGTCCAGTCGAAGATGGCCATGGGGACGAGCTTATGAAGCGGGCTTCAACATTGCGAGAGCGGCCCCGCGACGCTGCAAACGCGACCCGGCAGGCGACTGCACGCGCTGCCCGAGGGCCGCGACGCCATGAAGAATCGACTAGTCCCCAAACAAGCGCTGACCTCACACCAGAGCTTGCTTTGTGGGCTAGTGGAGCCGAAGGCGGCCGCTTTGGGGTGAAAGCCCCGAAATTCACTGCCGGGGCTGAGGGGGCTTCGCGAAAGCCCCCGGGAAAGAAGGCTAGGCCGAGGCGCAGCGCTTGCGCTGGATCGAGGACTAGCTCGGCTGCGACGCGACGCGCGACGCTATTGACCCTCCTGGCCACGAGCTGCGTTCTCGACTCCGACGATCGCTGCTCCGACGGGCAATACCTCTACGAAGACGGCGTGTGCGTGTGCGAGGAGGGAAGCCTCTACACCCCGCAAGGCTGCGTCCGTTGCGGCGAAAACGAAGTGGCCGGCGCCGGCGAATGCACCTGCGCCGAGGGCTACGAGCGCTCCGGCTCGCAGTGCGTGCCGGCCGCTCCCGCCGACGGCCTGGGCGAGGAGTGCAGCGCGGAGATGGCTTGTGACAGCGAAGGCTTCCAGTACTGCCAGCTGACGGACGACGGCGGGTACTGCACGCGCACCGGCTGCTCCAGCGCCGACGATTGCCCGGGCAGCTACGACTGCGACGCGGCAGCGGATCCCCCCTACTGCCGCCGCCCGCCCATCGGGCTGGGCGAGGCCTGCTCGACTCAGGCGGACTGTGCCGACGGCGAAGCGAAGTTCTGTGACATGGTGGTCTCGAACACCTGCCTGCAGCAAGATTGCTCCCTCGCCGATCAGGATTGCTTCGGGGGCCAGCAGTGCTGCGACCTTTCCTCGTTCGGCGTGCCGGTGCCGGTCTGCCTGCCTCCGGGGTCTTGCTGATGGCACCTCGGAGCGCGCGCGGCGACGGCCCGTCGACCCGGAACGAGCCGTGGTGGATCCTGGGTTTCGCCACCTCGTTGATCGCCCAGGCGCCCGCGCCGACGGACTCCGCCGGCGACGGCCCCGCGGCGGAATCGAGCTCCGGGGAGACCCCGCTGGATCCCGCCGCGGCGAGCTCCGAAGCGGCCGATTCGAGCACGGCCGCCGAAGGAGACGCAGCTTCCGAGGTCCCTCTGGACGCCGCCCTGCAGGAGGAGGCGCTCGATCCGGCGCTGCTGAGCGAGCTGTCCTCGGACTACGAAGACGGCCCCGCCGTGGACGCGCCATCACTTCGGCTCTACGGCTTCGCGGACCTGGCCTACTCGATGCAAATCGGCAAGCCGAGCCCGATCGTCACGTGGTACCCGACCTTCGCCATCGGCAACCTGAACCTGTACCTCGCCAACGATTTCGGCTCGAACTGGCGCACGCTGACCGAGGTGCGATTTCTCTATCTGCCGCACGGCCAGCTCGACGACCCGGTCGTCGGCTTCTTCAATCCCGACAGCCAGCGCATCGACACCACGACCAACGACTACGCCGACGTGAACCGCCCGCTGCGCTGGGGGGGCATCGAAATCGAGCGCGCCTGGATCGAGTACACCGTCAATCATCTGCTCAACATCCGAGCGGGGCAGTGGCTCACGCCCTACGGGATCTGGAACGTCGACCACGGCTCCCCGACCGTGATCGGCGTATACCGACCTTACATCATCGGCGAGGCCCTGTTTCCAGAGCGCCAAACGGGGCTGCAGGTGCACGGGTCCGTGTATGCGGGCGAGACGAAGATCGGCTACCACGTCACGCTCTCCAACGGGCGCGGCCCGATGGATGCGTACCTCGATCTGGACAAGAACAAGGCGCTCGGCGCCCGCGTGTACGCGCAAACGGACGCGCTGCTCGGGAAGCTGACCGTCGGCATCTCCGGGTACCGCGGAAACTTCACGAACCGCCCGGACAACCCCGTCCGGCTCGACCCCACGGACGGCCCCGTGCTGAACAACGTGGTCACGGAGCGCTATACCGAGCTCGCCCTCGCCGCGGACTTGAAATGGGAGCCGGGCAATTTTCTGGTGCAGGCCGAGATCATCTCCGCCGACAGGGCGTACGAGGACGCGCTGCGCCCGCCCGTCCTCATCGCCCTGCCCGGTTCGCCCCCGGGCTTCATCTCCGACCTGCGACGCCTCGGCTACTATGCCCTCCTGGGCTATCGGTTGCCCTGGTGGAACCTGATGCCGTTCGCCGTTTGGCAGAGCTACGACAACCCCCTGCTGGTTGACGTAAACGAATGGCAGATCGGCTTCAACATGCGCCCCGTACCGGAGGTCGTGCTGAAAGCCGAATACATCAACGTCGACTTTCCCGACACCCCGGGCGCCACCATCGATTACTTGACCACCCAGATCGCGTGGGCTTTCTGAGATGCATAGACGACCTCTACTTCTCTATTCTTCGCTATTGCTGCTTTCGATGTCGAGCGACGTGACGTTCGCGCGCCCGGCTCTGGGCGCAGAAGCGCACGGCAAGCTGGTGGTCGTCGTCGGCCGAGAGAGCCCGATCGAAGAGCTTTCCGTGCGCGACCTCAGGCGGCTGTACCTGGGCGAGCACCTCAGCGACGACGACGGCGGCAAGATCGTCGCCTTCAACCAGCCGCGCGGCGCCTCCAGCCGCGTTCATTTCGACGAGCTGGTCCTCAAGATGACGCCGGAGGAGGTCGGACGCTTCTGGGTCGACCGAAGGATCCGCGGCCAGCGCGGAGCGCGGCGCAGCCTGCGGGCCGATCTCCTGATTCGCGTCGTGGCCACCATGCCTGGAGCGCTCGGATACCTCGCCGAGAGCGATGTCGACGAACGCGTCAAGACGATCGCAATCAACGGCTCGAAGCCCCAAGAAGACGACTACCCGCTGCGGTATTGAGCGCCGCGCAGGAGTCGGCGCGCAGCGCCGATTCCGCGACCCCGCGCCCGGAACGCCGACCGCCCTCGCGCTTTCTCTGAAGCTTTCTCGCGCCTCTTGCCCACCACTTGGGTTGCGATGCGTGGATCGGGCCGCAGCCGGCCTACGCCCGCAATCTCGCTTGGGAGCAACCAGACGTGGCGTGGCGTTTCCGATCCGTACCCCCCCCGAGCTGGGGCGCAATCCTCCTGATCCTGTGGGCTTGTGCCTGCGCGGGGCGCCCGGACCCGGGGGCCACCGTCGGGGACGACCCGGGCCAGCCCCCGGGCGGGGAAATCGACGGGGCGGGCCGGCCTAGCCTCCCGAGCTCGACGCCGAACCTGACCGGGGGCGGTGCCAGTCTGAGCCCGGCCGACTGCCAGCGAGCGACCTGCGAGCAGCTCGGCAAGGAGTGCGGCTCGATCGTCGACGGGTGCGGCGGCACGGTCGATTGCGGCTCGTGCGGGGCGCAGGCGATCTGCGGGCTCGTTTCGGCCAACACCTGCACGCCGCTGTCCGACCTTTGTGTCCCGGCCACCTTCGAGCAGGCCTGCGCCGGCAGGCAGTGTGGCGTCGAAGGCGACGGGTGCGGCGCTACGATCGATTGCGGCCAGTGCCCGGGGCAGCAGGCGTGCGGGCTGGAGCTTCCCTTCCAGTGCAGCGAGATCCCGACCAGCAGCGACGAGCAGTGTGGCGCCCGTATCGAGAGCTGCGAGCAAGTCGGCGCCGAATGTGGCCTGATTGGCAACGGCTGCGGCGGCACGCTGGACTGCGGAACGTGCGCGGACGGCCAAGGGTGTGGAATCGCGGCGCCGAATCGCTGCGCCCCCACGCCCCCCTGCGCGCCGCGGGACCCGAGCGCGGCGTGCGCGGGTGGGTGTGGCCTGGTGTCCAACGATTGCGGCGCCGAGGTGGATGGCGGCTTGGTGGACTGCGATGCGCAGCAGCCCTGCGCGAGCGGAGAAACCTGCGGCGGAGGGGGCACGCCCAGCCAGTGCGGGTCCGGAGCGAGCTGCGCGGTCATCGCCCGAGCCGTCGCCTGTGCCGACCGCGAGTGCGGCCTCGCGGGCGACGGCTGCGGCGGCTCGCACGAATGCGGGCGCTGCGCCGCCGGCGAGCGCTGTGAGGCGGGTCGCTGCGTGCCCCCCCCCACGTGCGTGCCCCAGCCCGCGTCGTGGGCGTGCGCCGACAAGAACTGCGGACTGACCGGGGACGGGTGCGGCGGGCTTCTCTCCTGCGGCAGCTGCGGGGCCTACCAGCAGTGCGGCCAGGACCTGCCCAATCGCTGCGGAACCCGCCCCCCACCGGGGTGCGAGCCCCTCACGCAGTCCGAGGCATGCGCGGGCCGGGAGTGCGGTGTGGTGTTCGACGGCTGCGGGACGACCCCCGACCACCGCTTCGACTGCGCCTCGGCCGGCGGTCGCGGCGGCTGCCCCGCGGGCGAGGTGTGCGGCGCGCGCACGCCGTTTCAGTGCGACGCGCCGCCGGCGCCGAGCTGCACGCCGGAAGGCGCGAGCTGCGCCGAGCTCGGTTGGCAATGCGGCATCGCCGTCAACCGCTGCGGGCAGATCTTCGACTGCGCGCTCGAAGGGCGCACCTGCGGCCCCTTCGAGACGTGCTTGGGCGGCATCGACGGCCCCACCGAGTGCGTCGGCGACGTGGGCGACTGCCCGCTGTGCGCGAGCGTGCCGAGCTGCGGCGCCCAGGCCCCCACTCGACTGGTGGGGCGCGTGGTGACCCCGGGGCGAAGCGCCGCCGACACGGCCAACCAGGTCGGCGTCCCCAACGCCTTCGTGTACGTTCTGCGGAGCGCCTCGCGGGGGGACCTGCCCCCGATCGCGACGGGCATCCCCGAGCAGGGCGCGGCCTGCGACCGCTGCACGGAGCAGGAGCTCGGCCCGGTGCTCGTCAGCGCGGTGACGGATGCTACCGGACGCTTTGCGCTCGAGGGCAGCATCCCCATCGGCAGCGAGTTTCTGCTCGTGACCAAGGTGGGCAAATTTCGTCGCGCCGCCCGCGTGACGCTACCGCCCGCGGCCGCCTGCGCGACGACCGAGCTGGACGAGACGCTGCCCGCGAACCCCACGCGACTGCCGCGCCGTGTGGACGATGGGCTGGCCGTCAACATTCCGGCCATCGCGATCTCGACGGGGCGCATCGACGCGATGGAGTGCGTGCTGGAGAAGATGGGCGTGTCGCCCTCGCAGTTCGGCAATCCCGACTCCGAGGCGCGGGTGCACCTGTATCGAGGGGGACCCAGCGCCGCCGAGGCCGCGGGCGCCCGCATCGACGCCGCCACGCCCCACGACGCGGAGCTGTACGGCTCGCTCCCGCGTCTGCGAGGCTACGACCTGTTGATCGCCGACTGCGAAGGCACCGATTGGGACGGGGAACAGGGCTTCGAGCAGCGCGCCGCCTCGGGCGAGCGCGTGCGCCAATACGTCAACCGCGGCGGGCGCCTGTTCGCCAGTCACCTCAGCTTCAGCTGGCTGCACGAAAACGGCTCCGCCCCCTTTGCGGCCAGCGCCCCCCTGCAGACGGGCCTCGCCGCGGCGGCCAGCTGGGACACGGACTACCTCGATGGCAGCAACCTGGCCACGAGCGGCATCGGGCGGATCTCCATCGGTCGCGCGGCGGCGAGCCCTCGCATCGGCAGCTTCCTGGCCTGGATGCAGAGTGAAGGGGTGGTGCCGCCGGGTGGCGCGCCCGAGTTCACCATCACTGACCCGCGCAGCCTGGCCATCGCGCTCGGGCCAGCCTCCGAGGAGTTCGTGCTGCGCACCGACGGCAACCGGCGCGTTCAACAATTCTCCTTCGACACCCCCTACGCGGCCCCCGCCGAGCAGACCTGTGGGCGCGTCGCCTACAGCGGCTTCCACGTGGCGGCAACCGGAGGCTCGAGTAACCCGTTTCAGAGCGCCACCTTTCCGGCCCACTGCGCGGGAGCTCTGACGGACCAGGAAAAGGTGCTGCTCTACATGCTCTTCGATCTCGGCGCGTGCATCGGAGGGGAGCCGGAGCCCGTGCCCTGCGAGCGCCGAGATTGTCCCGCCGACGGCCGCTGTGGCGTCATTGGCGACGGCTGCGGGGGGCTCTTGGAGTGCGGCTGCCCCGAGGGCGAGGCGTGCTCCGGCGACCGCTGCGTGGGCTGCCAGCCGCGCGACTGCCGCGCCGCGGCCGCCGAGTGTGGCCTGGTCGGAAACGGCTGCGGCGAGGCGATCGACTGCGGCAGCTGCGAGGAGGGCCAGCTGTGCGGGGCGCCCGCCCCCAACCGCTGCGGCCCGGGGCCTCGCTGCCGACCGCTGACCTGCGAGGGCGCGGGCGCCGAGTGCGGGCTGGTCGGAGACGGTTGCGGGGGCAGCGTCGATTGCGGTCCGTGCCCGCCCGGGCAGCTGTGCGGCATCGAACGCCCCTTCCGTTGCGGGCCGGCGCCCGCCTGCGAGCCGCGGACGTGCGAAACCGCGGCGGCCCAGTGCGGCCTGCTCGGCGACGGGTGCGGGGCTGTGCTCGACTGTGGAGAATGCCCCGAGGGAGCCGTCTGCGGTCTCAACCGTCCGAACCGCTGCGTGCTCGTTCGCTGATCGGCCCCGCCCCGGGACGGCCCGCAGCGGGCGAGGCGCCCGGGCCCGGCCATCCGGGCGCGCGGCCCCTCCGGGAAGAGGCGCGAGCTCTGCTGCGCGTTTTCACCCGCCGCGGGGGTATAGAAGCATCGCGGGGTGGTCGTTTGCAGCGCGGGGGGTGAAGCCACTCCTGCGCAGAGGGAAGAACAGGGGGGAACGAGCATTGCCCAGCTTGGCAACGGCACGACGGGATCGCGACGCGCGGCGTCTGCGGGCGCCAGTTTCGGGCGCGAGCGTGGGATTTCGAAGCGACCGCGCCCCCCGCTGGGTCGGCTGGGTCCTGCTCGCGCTGGGGGCGCTGTCGACGCTCCCCTGCCCGGCGGCGGAGCCCGAGCCCACGGCGAACGATTCCGAGGGATTGATGTCGCGGGCGCGAGCGCGCTTCCAAGCGGGGGTGACCGCGTACCAGGCCCGTCGATTCCGCGAAGCCGCGGATCTGTTCCGCCAGGCCGACGACCTGCAGCCGAGCGCCCGGCTGAGCTACAACATCGCGAAAGCCTACGAGCAGATGGGGGACGATCCCATGGCGCTGTCGTACTACCGCGAGTACCTGAGGCGGCTGCCGGATGCCGACAACCGGCTCGAAACGAGCCGCGCGATCGCCCGGCTGGAGCTGGCCCTGCAGGAGCGGGGCCTGCAGCAGCTGACGGTTCTGTCGACCCCCCCGGGGGCGACGCTCCTCATCGACGGCGAGCCCCGGGGGGTGACTCCCTGGACCGGTGAGCTTGCGCCGGGAGTCCACCACGTCCAAATGCAGCTGCGCGGCTTCCTCGACGAGGAGCGCGACATCGAGCTGCCCGCCCGGCACGCCCTCGACGTGCGCGGCCAGCTCCAGAAGCCAGAGGCGAGCGCCCCGGAGCCGGAGGCGGCCGAGCCCCCCGCGACGGACCCGCCGCAGCGCCCGGACCTGTCCGCGGGGCTTTCGCCGCCCCCCGCGGTCGAGGTCGACCGGGCCCGGCCCCGCTGGTGGACCTGGACCCTGGCCGGCGGCACGGCGGCGCTGGCCGCCGGCGCGGCCGTGGCCGAAATCACCCGCCGCTCCGCCGAGGAGGCCGCGCAAAGCGCCGAAGGCCAAATCGAGCACAAGGATCACTTCGACACCATGGAAAGCCGGCAGACGGTCGCGCGCGTGCTGGGGGGGGCCGCCGCGGTGGCGGGCATCGCGTCGGGCATCTCGCTGTATTTCGATCTTTCGTCGGCGCCCGACTCGAGCTTCCACGCCGGGCTCGGCTGGGGCGAAGAGGGAGCGCGTTTGATGCTTCGGAGCCGGTGGTGAGGAGTCGCCGCGCGGGGAGCGCAGCCGCCCTGGCCCTCGCCGCGGCCTGGGCATGCCAAAATGGGATCGCCCTGGACCTCGAGGGCAAGGCCTGCGCGGACGCCGAGCCGCGCTGTTTGCCCGGCTTTCTTTGCAGCGCCGAGGGGCGGTGCGTTCGACCGGACTCGCTCGTGTCCGGCGGCGGCTCGGGTGGCGTCGGGGGCGATCGCGGCGGCTCGGGTGGCAGCGGAGGTTCGACCGAAGGCGGAACGGGCGGCTCGGCCGAAGGCGGCCGCTCGGGCGCCTCGGGGGAAGGCGGCAGCGCGGGGAGCGCGGCTGGCGCAGGCGGCAGCGGCGGCGCAGGCGGCGACGAACCGGACGCCGCGGCTCCGGATGCCTCCTCGCAGCAAGAGCCCGACGCCGGCCCCCCCCCCGAGCCCGACGCGGGCAACCCGATCGACGCCGGCCCGCCTTGCACGAAGGTCGTGGTCTATCAGGACGGCGACGGCGACGGATACGGCAGAACGGACCAGCAAAGCCTCGCCTGCCTGGGCCCGGGCGTAGCGCTTCTGCCGGGCGACTGCCGCGACGATCTGGTCGACGTGCACCCCGATCAGGAGACCTATTTCGGCGTCGGCTACGCCGAGCCGACCGCACCGGATGGGGTCTCGTTCGACTACGACTGCTCGAGCGCCGAGGAGGTCGACCCGGGCAACTCGCCCGCGGGGGGAGACCCGGACTGCGAGAGCCAGACCTTCTTGAATTGCGCGGGCGTGGGCTACGCCGAGACCGCGCGAACCGGCGCCGGCATCGACCCGCTGTGCGGCAGCGCCACGGTCATCACGTGCCAGGGCGACGGCGCGGCATGCGTCGACAATGCGATCTCCACCACGATGCCGTATCGCTGCCGTTGAGCCGAGCCGCGGCGGCGCGGCTCGGGGCACCCGCGCTCAGCGCGAGGGCCAGGGAGAGAGCAAGCCGTCGGACTCCGGGGTGAGCAGGTCGCTGGCCGGTGCGGCGCCCGCCCGCGGTGGAGCAGCCCGCTCCTGCCGGGCGCCTCCCGGCTGCGCTGCAGGGACCGCGAGCGCCGCCGCGCCGTCGCTCGCGCCGCGCCGCGCGGAGGGCTTGCGCCCGAGCGCCTGGCGACCGGCGCGATCGCCCCGGGGACTCGCTGCCTTCTCGGCCCGCGACGGCGCACTCCGCGCGCCGAGCGGGGGCCGCGTCGGATCCGTTGGCCGATCGAGCTCGACCCGCCGCGGCTCAGCGGCCGGCAACACCTGGTGGGCGGCGGCGCCCGCGGCGTGCGTCGGCGTGTCGGCGCTCGGTTCGCCGCTCTCGAGCTGACGCGCCTGGCTGAGGATCCCGGCGAAGAGACAAGCGAAGAGGAAGGCCCCCACCGCCGCACGGCGCGCGCGCTGCCTCCACCCCATCGCCGCGGGCGGCGGGGGGGGCGGCTGGTTCGCCCGCACGATGGCGACCGGGCCCTCGCAAGGCAGCGACAGCGGCCCCACGGCGGCCTCTTCGAGCGCCTCCCGAAGCTCGAGCATGTTGCGATAGCGAGCTTCGGGTCCCTTGCACAGGCAGCGCGAGACGACTCGTTGCAGGGGCGCGGGAACCGCGAGCCCGGGCCAGAGGCTCCGCAGCTGCGGGATGCGCTCGTGCATCTGCTGGCGCATGATCTCCGTGGGTCCCCCTTGAAAGGGGAGATGCCCGGAGAGCATCTCGAAGAGCACCATGCCGAGCGAATACACGTCGCTGCGTTCGTCCAGCGGCTTGCCACGCACCTGCTCGGGGGACATGTACGCCGGCGTGCCCACGGTCGTGCCAGGCACCGTCGGCCCGATGCCCTCCAGGGACTGCAGCTTTGCCAACCCGAAGTCGAGGATCTTGACGAACTCTTCGCCGGCTCGGTCCTCGAGAAAGATGTTCTCCGGCTTGATGTCGCGGTGCAAGATTCCCACCGCGTGGGCGGCACGCAGGGCATCCGTCACCTGCAGCGCGATGTGGATGACGCGCTCCGGAGGCATGGGCTCTTCGTAGCGAAGCACGTCGGAAAGCGGCATGCCCTCGAGCAGCTCCATCACCAGATAAGCGCTCCCGCCCGGGATCTCCCCGTAGTCGAGAACGTCGACGATGTGCTTGTTCCCGATCATGGAAGCCGCTCGCGCCTCGAGCACGAACCGCCGGGCACCATCCTGGCTCATCGCTCGGCTGGGCTGAATGACCTTGAGGGCCAGCTTCTTGCCGAGCACGCGGTGGTGACACTCGTAGACACGCCCGACCCCGCCCTCGGCGATCAGCTCCCCGACGACGTAGCGTCGATCGATGATCTGCCCCTCGCTCGGGTAACCGTCGTCGAGCGCTTCGCAGAACGAGGGGGGTCGAATGCTGCGCATCCCACTCTCCGGCGGCGCGCTCGACCGGGTCAAGGTGCTCTGGGCCTCGATGATTCGCGGAATGCTCCGCAGCGTGGCCGCCATGGGGTCCACGCCGGGTAGGGTCACGGCCGCACAGGCGGCTGGGCCAACTCCCCGATCGCGCGCGGACACGGATTTCAGCTCGACTCGCTCGAGAGCCCTGCGCTGCGCCGAAGTCACCGCCACGCTCCCCATGGATTCGACCGGCTCTGGCATTGGGACCGCTGAGCTCTTCGCCGGAGTGCGGGCCGCCGGCGCGAGCTGCCGTAGGCCGCGCGGCAACCGGGCGCGAACCGGCTGCGCTGGCTTGTGTGATTGCGATCCTTCATTCGACGGGCTTCTCCTTCTCCCTCTTTCATGCCGCGACGGAGCGAGAGGCGACATCGGGGTCGCGCGGCCTCGCAGCGGCCCTCCTGGGTGAGATTGAACGGCGGCGCGTTCGGCGAATGAAACCAAACAAGTTAAAAATTTCGCGACGTTGGAAAATACAACACAATCGTGCAACAGCCGAACGCGCCCGCTTCGGGCCGCTTTCCACGGCGCCGCGGGGGCCGCGCGTCCCGCTCGATCGTCGACCGACTCGAGAGAGAGTGCCGCCTCGAGATTGTTCGAAAGGAGACGAGCTTGCCGTGGACTCATCCGCTCGGGGGCGGGAGCGCCCGACCGCCGGGACGCACGCCGAGGTCGAAGCCCCCGGCGACTTGGCTGAACGCGTGCACGGGCGAGCCGGTCGCGACGACCGTGAACCCCTCGGCCACGCCGGACTCTCGACAGCGAGGGACACCGCGAGCCGGCGCAGCGCGCGGGGGCCCGCCCGGGCCCAGGCGCAGAAACGCGCGCGAGAGGCCGCCCAGCGCGCGCTGCGCGGAGCCGACCTTCCCGACAAGTCGGCGTCGTGGCGCGTCCGTGTGACCGCGGCCGCACGGCGTCACGGGACCGATCGTCCCTCGCGGATTGCCGCCCCCCTTTCCGAGGGGTACCCGGCGGCTGGCTCGCCTTGCCCGAGCCTTCCCACGCCAACTCCCCCGCCGGCGCCTTCAGGGGCGCCCGGCGGGAGGGCTCGCCTCGCGGCGAGCCTCGTCGCGCTCCTGCATGCGGCGATCGAAGGCCTCTCCCCAGGCTTCCATTTCGCGACCGAAAGCCTCCCCCCATTCTTCCATCTCGCGGCCCCAAGCCTCCGCCCGGGCCTCGAGCGCGGGGGCCTTGCCTTCGATTTGCCGGACCCAGGTTTCGAGCTCCGCCTCGGCGCGGACTCGATCGGCCCGCGCCCGCACGAGCTGCTGCTTGATGCGCGAGACGTCGGCCCGAGCCGACGCGTCGCCTCGACGAAGCCGGCGCCTGGCGGACGCCAGGCGCTCGGAGAGGCTCGCCTCCTGGATCGCCAACTCGGCGACGCGCATCCCCCGTGAGGTGGCCCGCGGGACGAGCTCGGCCAACAGCTCGGCGAGATCGTGGGACAAGCCGGCAGGGGGCAACGGGGGCACGCGTGCGGGGGCCGCGAGGCCGCCCGCGGCGTTCGCGCCGGCGGCCTCGGCCTTCGCTTCTGCGAGTTGCCGCCGCGCCTGCGCCACCCGCTGCCGAGCCTGCGCCACCCGCTGCCGCGCCTGCGCCGCCCGCTTCCGCGCCTGCCCCGCCCGCTTCCGCGCGTCCACCGACTGCCGCGGCGATGCGGCCGCGGAGGGGGCGCTCGCGTGCGGCGCGCCCCCGCCCGGCTCGGTCGCGGCGGCCGGCTTCGATTCGGCCGCCGCGGAGGGCTGGCTCGCTCGAGCGGGGACGTGCGACGGGTCGGAAGACGCCGCAGACCCCGTGCCCACGGCGGCCGTGCCGTCGGCAGCCGTGCCGTGCGCAACCGTTTCTGCGGTCGACGCCCCCTGGGAAGCCGCGCCTTCCGGCGCCAAGGCCCCGCCGAGCCGCGGAGCGCAGGCGCCAAAGGCGATCAGCACCACAAGCGCCCAGCCCGCGCGCGACCGCGAAGCCGCCGCCGGCGGCTCGAGCAGGCGTTCCACGCGCCGCAGCGCCAGGCCTTTCGAGCGTGCCATGCCGGGCACGGCCACGGGGGCCGCGGGGCACGCGGGCCAGCCCGCAACCTCCGCCAGAGCTCGAGCCAGCGCGCGGGGCTGGCCGGTCCACTGCACGGCGCGCGCGTCACAAGCCAGCTCGGCCGTCTCGCGCAGCCGCCCGAGCACCCAGCGATGCAGCGGCTGCAGCGAGAGCAGCGAAGCCCAGGCCGTGAGCAGCGGCAGCCACAGCTCGTCGCGCCGCTCGATGTGCGCGAGCTCGTGGGCCAGCGCGGCCTCCAGGCAGACGGGCTCTAGGCGCTCGGCGGCCCGGAGCGGCAACCCGATCTCGGCGCGCCCGAGCACCGTCGGCGAGCTGAGCGCGGAGTGCTCGCTGAGCCGCACGGGCCCCAGCCGCGCGCTTCGTCGCAGACGCTCGAGCGCTGCGGTGGCCCGGCGGTCGTCGACCCGCCGGCGCGCACGGAGCCGACGGCGGAACGCCCACCGCGCGGCGCCCTGCCGCCCGAGCGACAGCGCCGCCCAAACGCCGGCGGCGGCGAAGTACAGCCACAGCCAGCTACCCGCCGACAACGTCGAGGTCGAGGTCGAGAGCGCCGGCTCGGCCCACGCGTGGCTCTCCCCGAAGGCGAGCGAGGAGCCTTCGAACCCGCTGCTCACCGACGCGGCCGGCGCAGGCAGCGCCGCCCGCAGCGGCCAGGGCCGTACGCTGCGGGCGGGCGACCACAGCAAGGCGAGAGCCGTCGAGCCGAGCGGGCCGACGAGCGCGAGCCGCCAAAGGCGGTGCGCAGCCGCCGGAGCAAGCCCGAGGCGCCGCCCGCACAAGAGCGCCGTGAGCACCACCCACACGGTGCTGTGCAGCCCGTACGTCATCAGCGCGGAGAGCCACGGCGCGTGCGCTCCGGGCTCGAACAGATCGATGCTGAACTTCACGACTCCTCCTTCTCTTCAGCGTCGGATTCGACGTCGGATTCGACGGGAGCGGCTCGCTCCACCAGCGAGCGCATGCGCTCCAGATCGCGTCGACTGACGCGCCCGGCGTCCACCAGCTGCGCGAACAGCGCGCCCGCGTTGCCGCCGAACAGCGTGCCCACCAGTCGATCGACGGCGCTGACCGCCACTTCCCCGCGGGCGACCGCCGCCGAATACAACAGCCGGCGCCCCTCGCGCCGCTGGTGCACCCAGCCTTGCGCCTCGAGGCGCCGCAGCAAGGTGGCCACCGTGGTCGGCGCCAGCGGGCGACCGCCCTGCGCCAGGTGCCGCTGCACCGCCGAAACCGGGACCTGCCCCAATTCCCACAGGGAGGCCATCACCGAAAGCTGCAGCTCGCTGAGGACACCGTCCGTCACGACTACAACTGTCGTCGAAGGACTCGGGAGAGTCAACTACAAATGTAGTCTTTCGGACCCTGGCGCCGAGGGATCACTGCCGCCGCCCGACGGATCGCGCGCGGCGGGCGCCTCGCGCGGCGGGCCTCTCGCCCGTGCGCTCGCCATCGCCCGAGAGCGGCGAGGCCGAGCCCGGTCCGGGCGACGGCCCCTCGGGCGACGGCCTCGTGGCTCGGAGCGAGCCGGAACCCGACCGACACCGCAGCGCCGAGCCCCCCCTGGGGACGAGGCCCCTGCACGGCAGGGGCCGCTGCAGCGTCGACGCGGCAGCACCGCCGAGGCCCCCCTGGGACGAGGCCCCCGCTTGGCTGGGACACCCGAGGCCTCCCCCCGGGACACCCGCTGACGCGCAAAAGTCCCGCCGAGAAATCCAAATACGAGGAACATCGAACATGAAACGACACCCGAAGACCAATCGCCGCCCCTCCGCCCGCTCCTGGGTTGCCGTGGCCACGACCCTGTGCGCGCTCCCGGCCTCCGCACGGCAGACCTGGGTTCCGACGGGAACCATCGAGAACCTCCACAGCGGCAAGTGCCTGGACGTGGCCGGCGGCAGCACTGTGAGCTACGCAAACGTGCAACAGTTCAGCTGCCACGGGGGATCTTCGACTGAAGAGCGGGTTGGCGCACGCTTCCCGCAGCGCGAGCGTCTAGACCGGATCGTCGCGGCCGCCCCGCGTAGGCGGCCGGCGGCGGCTGGCGCGCGGGCCCCAATTGGTGTTCGTGCTGCGCCGCCGCCCTGCCAAGCGCTGCGGCGCATCGCGCGGCCCGCGTGATGGCCACGCGCCCGCAGCGACCGAGAAAACGCGACCCAGCGGCTCATGACCCATGCGACCCCTCCTGTCTTGGTTGACGGTGATTGAGTGAAGAGTCTGCGGCTGCGCCCCGACTCACGGCCCAGAGCAAGTAGCTTCCCACCCCCGGGGCTCGCGCCTCGAACGGAGCGATCAGCGCGGGCTGCCGAGCGTAGATCTCGCATGCCCGCGAAAGAGCCACGGAAGAAAGAGAGCAGAACCAGCGCTCCACGTGCCGACCCATGGCCGAGACGGCCGCGCGCACTCGCGGGCACCCGGGGCAGCAGTCTGCGAGGTGGGCGCGGCAAAACGGCTCCATCCGCCCAGCACACTCGCGGCGCAGCCGGCTTTGCCGAGCGCTCATCGGGGCATCGCGCGCGGGCGCTTGGAGCCAGGCGAGGCGCCTGCGAAACAGCTCCTCGAGCGGCGCGCCGTCGTCGATTGCCGCGTGCTCCGGCTCCGAGTCGAGCCGCTCGCGGATCGCCTCGAGCGAAAGCCCCTGCCACAGCCCCAGCCGGATCTGCTGCACGCGCAGCAAGTCCACGTCGATGAGCGGCCCTCCCGCGCGGCAGCCGATCAAACCCAGCGCTCGATAGTATTGCACCTTCTGCAGCGGCAGCTTCGCGAGCGCCGCAATCGCGGCTGCGTCGTAGTGCTTCGGCCGCGCGAGCCCCAGCAGGCCCGTCGACTCGCACCGGGAAGGGAGCTTTTTCCGGTCCACGTCAATCCTAGAGGCGCGAGCGCCTCCGATTTGACGAAACTTGTAATCGCAGGCGCCCAGTTCGGTGGCGGGGCCTCGCGAGAATTTCCACACAGCTGCAGAATTACCAAGAGAACGGTCGACGCGCGTTTTGTCGGCATGAGCGCCTCGAATTCGTCGGTCTGGCCCCTCTACTCGAGCGTGGTGGAGGATCGACGTGGGAGGGACGCGAGGATCGGTGCGGGGAGCCGATCGCCTCGCCGGTGGCAGCGAAGGCTGGCGGTGTGGTTGGCGAGCGGTCTGCCCGCCTGCGGCGACGGGGGCTTCGACTGCGCGGCGGCGCAGTGCGAAAGCGGCGACATCCACGTCGCCACGTGGTGGGGGGAGGATCGGGACCTGCCGGCCAACACCTTTCAGGACGCCGCCCAAAGGCAACCCTTCGTCGGCAACGTGACCTGGAACGGAGGGTACACACGGGAAGAGCTGGGGCGGCTGCTGCGAGACACGCTCTTCGCCGACGAGCCCGCCCCGAGCCCTCACCCGATCGACGTCTTCCTCGCCAACGGGGGCCTGGACGTGCTGCGCTGGACAACCTGCGGGGCGGGGCGCGACCTGCTGGTGCCTCTCGACGAGTACTATGATTTCGGGGATATCGACCCCGCAATCCTGCTCGGAGTGAGCTGCGGCACGAAGACCTTCGCGGCCCCGGCCGGGCTGCACCGAGTCAACTACGTGGTCCGCCGGCGCGACCGCGCCGAGGCGATGGCCTCCGCCGAAGTCGTGGATCTGCCGTCCTTCGAGCGCATGGCCCGCGAAAACCCGCTGGTCGTGTCGCTGGGCTGCGGCGAGGGCGCGCGGGATCCCGCGGGTGAATCGCTGCAGTTTTTGGTGGAAGGCCTGGTGCTGCTGCAGGGAAGTGACACCTACGAGCGGCTCTGGGCCGGAAGGGGCGCGAGCGACGGCTCGCCTCTGTTGCGGGCGCTCGAGTCGATCCGGGCGCTGCACGGCGCCGAGCACTTGCTCTTCGACCCCGATCGGACGACGGCCGTCGGGAGGATCGCGCGAGGCGAGGCCTCGTTCATGGTGATGCCCGACTGGTTCGTCACCGACAAGGGCGTCACCGAGGCGATGGAGGGCGCCCCTCTGCCGGGCACGGCGGACGTGTACCTCTTCTCGACGGACGTCTTCGCGATTCCGAAACCGCGCGCCCCGAGCGACACGACGGTGGAGGCGGGCCTACGCTTTCTCGACCAGGTGATGACCCCGCGGCTGCAGAACGAGTTCGCCTACCGCAAACGCGCCCTGCCTGCGCTCCACACCGCCTACGACCTGCCGAACCGCTTCGAGAACCCGAAGCAGCTGCTCGGCAGCATGGAGCACGAGCTGGGAAGGCCGCAACGAGCGATCCGGGAGCCGGCCGTGGTTCGAGGCCTGCTGATGCAGTGGGCGCTGGGCTTCGCCGCGACCTCGTGCCCCGATCGGAGCCCCGCGGGGCCCTCAGCCGGCTGCGAAGGGCTGTGCGCCGAGCGGCTCGAAGCGCTCGAGCAGGGGAGCTGCGGCCCGGCAGGCGCCCGCAGACAGCAGTGCGTCGACCGGGCCTTCGCCGAGGCGATCGAGGCATACCTCACCCCGACACCGACCCCTCGGACGTGTCCGATAGCCGCGGACTATCGCGGAGGAGGTGGCGCGCCATGCGCCCGCTAGCCAGGCTCCGACTGCAAGCCGCCGTGGCGATCGCCCTGCTCACGCCCGCGCTCCCGTCGACCTCGGCGCGGGCGAGCGAGCCTTCCGACCCCGGGCTGGCCATGCAGCTCGAGCTCTCGTACCGCGTCGCCCCGGGGTGCATGAGCGCGGGCCAGTTTCTGAAGCTGCTTGCCAAACACGTCTCCGCAGGAGGGGGCAACCGGCTGCGGGGCGCCCGGGTCCTCGTGCTGCGGCGGGAAGATGGCTACGAGCTGGCGATGAAGTTCAGCGGCAACCCGGCGATGCACCTGCCGCCAGCGCCCGACTGCAACGGACTGCTGCGGGAGGCCGTGCTCGAGGCCGGCATGGCGCGCGCGCCGGTCATGGTGGACGAGTGGGCCGACGAATTCTTCATGCACGCGGCGCGCTCGCCGAGCGACCCCACGCCCGTCGCCGCGCTCCCGGCCGCGGGGGAGAGCCCCGCGGCTTTCGACGAAACCTCGAGCACCGCAGGCCTGCGAAACGCCGCGTTGAGAACCTCGTTGCCCACCGCATCGCCCGGCTCGCTGCGCGATGGGCGCGCGCCGAGCGAGCCGGCGAAGCCGCGGCCTCCCCGATACGAGGTCTTCGCACACGTCGCCGTCACCGACGGCGTGCTGCCGCGGCTGGCGGTGGGCGCCGGGCTGACGCTCGGCGCGCGGCTCGGCAGCGCGCGCCTGCGCCTGAGCGGCACAGGCTGGCATGCGCAGCACTGGGCGCCCTGGAGCAACCCGCGCTATCCCCGCGCGGAGGTCGACTTGCTCTCGGCCCGACTGGAAGCCTGTGGGCCCCTGTTCACGGCGCCGCTGGCGGAGGGCGAGATGTCGCTGCTCACCTGCGCCAGTGCCGGCGGCTATCGCCTGGCGCTGTCGGCCTCGGAGAGCTACCCCGACGAAGCGAGCGTCGGCACGGCCGCGTTCGGCGCCCGCGTCGGCGTGGCGGTGAGCCTCTCCAACCTACGGATCGAAGCCTTCGGCGGGGTGGAGATGCTCCTGCCGGGCAAGGCGCTGCACTACGAGAGCGCTGCCACCGACGCCGGCGACCCGGAGGGCAACGGCGTCAGCCAGCTCGCCCTGCGCGCCTCCGTGTTCGGCGTGCACCTGCGGGTGGGCTGGGCCCTCGACACCGAGTCCTTCCGCAGCCGTCCGTCGCCCCAGTGGCCAGCCCCCCCGAGCCCGAGCCAACTGGCCGCCAGGAGCGAGCTCGATGCCGAAGACTGACGCGAATCCCCCGAGCGCCGAAGGCCCCGCGAAGCCGCGGAGCGCGGCGGTGAACAAGCGGCCGGGTCGACCCAAGTTGCAGCTCGTGGCGCTGGCCGCCCCGGAGCCGATCCCCGAAGCGGCCGCGTGCGCCGAGAGCTCGGTCGAGGGCGTGTACCGCCTCATGCGCCTTTGGGAACGCGAGATCCTCCACCAGCTGGCGCCATTCCCTTCGGGAGATTGGGAGGCAATCCAGGCACTCGCCGGGCAGCGCCTGGAGAAGCACTGGCGCTTTCTGTGCGGCAAGGCGCCGGACAAGTCCGGCAAGCGCTGTGAAGCGCCCAAAGGCTACGTGCTCGCAACGATCCGCGGCTGCGCCCTGGAGCACTGCGAGCGAGCCCGGTCTCGGCTGCGCATCTTGGATCAAGTGCGGCGCGCCTGGCGCCGCTCCCAGGCCCCCAGCTGCGACGTGCTGGATCTGCGTCGAGCCCTGGCTCGCCTGGCCCCAGAGCACTGCCAGCTCGTCCTGCGGGTCCTGTACGACGGCGCCTCCGTCCGAGAGGCTGCCGAAGAGTTGGGCCTCGCCGAGCACATCGCGCGAGCCCGACTCAAGGTCGCCACCGAGCAGTTGCGCCGATTTTTGGGCGACTGAAGCAAGCCCCCCCAAGCCAAACGAATCCATTCTTTTCATGCGAAGCAAACAACCCATCGTCAGCGAGGAAGCGCTCCTTTCGGCCTTCGCTCGATTGCGCAGCCGGCGCCCGACCGCCGACGAGGTGGACAGCTATCGGCGCAACTTCGCCCTGTGGCGCGCCAACCAGCGCCCGACCCCGAGCGAAGCGCCCCAACCCGCCTCGGGGTCCCTCTTGTTCGGGCGAGCCGGGTCGGTTCACCCTGCCTCGACCCGAGGCATCTCACCCGCTCGGGTCGCCGGGCTCGCCGCGCTGGGGAGCCTCGCGGCCGTCGGCGTCACGATTGGCATCCTCGCCCGGTCCGCGGCGCCGACCCCCGCGGCGAGCTCGGGCACGAGCGCCGCGGCGGCGCCGAGAGCCCTGTCGCCGGCTCTCGAGCCGCGGCAGCCGCGCTCCGGCCCCGATGCAGGCCCGATGAGCGGGCCCCAGCGCCCGCCGGCGGCGCGCCCGCAACCTTCCCCGCGCTCCCTCGGGGCGCCGCAACAAACGCCCCCGAGCTCCGACGCCCACCGGCCTGCCGCGAGCCGCCGAAGCGCCTTCGAGATCATCGAGCGCGCCGAGCTGCTCTCGCGGCGCGGCCAGGCATCGAAGGCCCGGCTGGCCCTCGAGTCACTGCCTCCCGAAGGCCTGACGGAGCGCGACCGCGAGCGGGCTGCCGCTCTGAGGCTGACGGTCGGCTGTCAGCTGGGGCGAGAGCCCCGGGGCGGGCTGCTCGAGTTCGCGCACGCCTGGGGAGCCGCTTCTCGCTTTCGGCAGCGGATCTGCCAGGCGTGTGCGTGCGACCAGCTACCCCGAGTCGCGGCCGCGCCCGCGCCGCGACTCGGGCGGTGATCCACGGCGGTCGGCACGCGCGACGCGAGGTGCCTCGAACGGCCCGCGGCGCGAAACGCGGCGCCGGCGCAGCGACGATCAGCGCCCCGATGCGCCGTCCCCCCCCGGGGCAGCCGCCGGCGCCCCGGTCCGGGGCCGCTCAGGGATCGTTGATGCGGAAGGAGACGCGCGCCCGCACGCCGCGCGCGGCCACGGCCACCCCATTTTTCACGGTGGGTCGGTATCGCCAATGCTTGACGGCGTCCAGCGCGGCTCGATTGAAGACGCCGGGGGGGTCGGCCCCGAGCACGCGCGGATCCGCAACCCGGCCGCTGGCGAGCACGGTGAACGCCACGTCCACCCAGCCTTCGACGCCGCGCTCGTGCGCCTCAATCGGGTACAGCGGCTTGGCCCTCACCAGCGGCAGGTAGTCCCCGTCTCGCGTGAGGGTCTGGTGCGAGCTGACGCCCGCCCCGATCAGCCCGACCCCCCCGCCGCGCAGCGCCGCCATCGAAACCGAGGTCGTGGGAACCTCGATCCTCAAGTCCTGCGGGCTGACGCTGCGCCGCTCGTTCGAGTTCAGGCTCACCGTGGGCATCTGGGGCTCTCGCGGCTGCGCGGAGAGCTTCTTCGGAAGCTCGCGCGAGCGGCGCTCCACGCGCGTCCCGCGATCGACGCGGATGAAACGCAAGGGCCGCGAAGGCGCGTCGTCCAAGACGACGGCCTGCTGCCGAGCGATCAGCGAGTAGGCGAAAACGGCAATGCCCGACCCCACCAGAGCGCCCAGCACCGCGAAGACCAGCCAACGAAACGCGGCGGTCGTAGCGGGCGGCTGCCGCCCCCACAGCTGCTGGGCGAGCGAAGGGGCGCCGAGCGAGCCGGACCATGACGCATCGCGTTCAGTGACCCGCGAGGCCGCTGGGGGGTTCACCTCCGCGGGCGATTGGTAGGGCGTGGCGAGGCTCATTGGCTCGAACCTGCACCAGCACGGTCCATGCCACCCTGGCGCCATCCGGAAATGCGCGCATTCCGAGCCTCCGCGGCCCGCGGAGCGCGAAAGCAATTCGGCGGCCCCGCCCGCCCCCGCCAATTCGTGCGCGTTGCGGGGCGGGCCCGGCGAGCTCGAAGAGCGTCGACCCGCCCTCGGGCCATCCGGCGAATTGCCCCGGGGCGAGGGTGGGCCGCGAAAAGGCACCCTCGCCCGACCGTGCCGATCCGTGTGCCGAGGGTCAGGCCCCCACCTGCCGGCGGCCCGAGCTCGGCGAGCCGGGCGCCGAACCAAGCAACGGCCCTCACGCCTGCGGCTACCAGATCTTCACGCGCACCTCGTCGGAGCGAAACAGCGGGTCCCCCTCCTGCACGTCGAAAGCTCGATAGAACTCCGGCATGTTGCTCACGATGCCGTTGACCCGGTACTCGCTCGGCGAGTGAGAGTCGATGCGCAGCCGCCGGCGCAGCTCTTCCTCGCGGTACTTGCGCCGATAGATCTGCGCCCAGCCGAGAAAAAACCGCTGCTCCCCGGTGTAGCCGTCGATCACCTCCGGCTCCCGGCCCCCGAGCGACAGCTGGTAAGCGCGGTGAGCCACCGTCAACCCCCCCAGATCCCCGATGTTCTCCCCCAGGGTCAGCTCCCCGTTGAGGTGCTCGCCTTCGAGCGGTGTGAACGCGCTGTACTGCTCCACCATGCGCTTGGAGCGAGCCTGGAATTGCGCTTCGTCCTCGGGGGCCCACCAATCGCGCAGGTTGCCCTGGCCGTCCGACTTTCGCCCCTGGTCGTCGAACCCATGGCTGATTTCGTGGCCAATCACCCCGCCGATCGCGCCGTAGTTCACCGCGTCGTCCGCCGCCTCGTCGAAAAATGGCGGCTGCAAAATCGCGGCGGGAAAGACGATCTCGTTCTTGGAAGCGCTGTAGTAGGCGTTGACCGTCTGGGGCGTCAGAAACCACTCGCCGCGATCGATCGGCCCGGGCAGCAGCGCGACCCGGCGATCGTGCTCGAAGGCGCGGGCACGGTGCACGTTTTCGAGCAACTCTCCCCGCTCGATCTGCAGCTTGCCGTAGTCGCGAAACTTCTCCGGGTAGCCGATCTTGGCGACGAAGGTCTTCAGCTTGGCGTGCGCTTCCTTCTTCGTATCCTCCCCCATCCACTGCAGCTCGTCGATGGCGGCCTCGAAGGCGAGCTCGAGGTTGTGCACCAGCTCGACCATGCGCTGCTTGGCGCTCGGCCGAAAGTGGCGCTCGACGTAGATCTTGCCCACCGCCTCGCCGAGCGCCATCTCCACGAGCTCCACGCCGCGCTTCCAGCGCTCGCGGTTTTCGGGGGTACCCTGCAGCGCATTGCCGAAGAACGCGAAATTCTCGTCCACCAGCGCCTTGGGCAAGTAGGGCGCCGAATCCATCAGCAAGTGCCACTTGGCGTGCAGCTTCCAGTCGCTCAGCGGCGCCTTTTCGAGCAGCGCCGAGAGCGCCTCGGCGAAGTCGGGCTGCGCGAGGTTGACGGAGGCGGGCTGCGGGATGGCCGCCCCCTCGAAATAGGCGGCCCAGTCGAGCTTCGGTGCCAGCGCTCCCAGCTCGGAGAAGCTCTTCTTGTTGTAGGACTTGGTGCGGTCGCGGCGTTGCACCCGGGTCCAGTGGTGCTTGGCGATGGCCGTCTCCAGGCCGAAGATCCTCCGTGCGCCTTGCTTTGGCGCGGCCACGCCGGCAAGGCTCAGCATCTTCTCGATGTGCTCGACGTACTGCCCGCGAAGCTCGGTAAAGCGGGGGCTGTCCTCGAGGTAGAAGTCACGATCCGGCAAGCCCAGGCCGGACTGATACAGGTAGCCCAGGTAGTGCTCGGAGTCCTTGGCGTCCTGGGTGACGAAGTAACCGACGGGGGCGCCTACGCCCAGGCGCTCGAGCTTGCCCCACAGCGCGCCGAGCGCGTGCACGTCCTCGACGGCATCCACCTCGGCAAGCAGCGGCCGAAGCGGCTCGAGGCCCGCGGCCTCCACGGCGGCTTCATCCATGAAGCTCGCGTACAAGTCGCCGATCTTGCGCTCGTCGGAGCCGGGCGCGGCCTGCGCATTTTGCTGGCACTCCACCACGATCGCGCGCTGGTTCTTCTCCGCCTCGTCGGAGAGCACGGTGAAGGCCCCGTAGTTCGAGCGGTCCGCCGGGATCTCGGTCGTCTCGAGCCACTTGCCATTGGCGTGGCGAAACAAATCGACCTTCGGCGAAACGCCCGGGTCGAAACCGTCGAGCAGCAGACCCGAGCGCCGCGACGAGGGCGGCGGAGGGGTGGCAGCGGGCGCCGGCTCCGTCGCGGCGCTGGCGACGGGCGCGGCGGGGCGGGTGCAACCCGCGCCGCCCGCGATGAGAGGAAACGAAAGGGCGATGGCAAACGACAAAGAGACGGGGGGGCGCATGACCGTGCGATTGGAGCTTCGCCCCCGCGCGGGGTCAACCCGCGCATCGACCTCGAGGCACGCCTGGCGGGGATGAGCAATTCGCCGGAGTGCTCAGGGCCGGCTGGTCGCACTGAACCGGATCGAGGCGCGACGCCCGTCCATCGCGCCACATCGGCCGGCGCCGGGTCGCAAGCTGCGCGTCGGCTTCGTTCACCCGCTGCCCCCCCACGACGACCGCTCGTGCGGTAACTTTGCCGAGTGGACCGCTCACCCCCCGTATCCGTCCCGCGTCTTCGGACGCAGCGCCTCACGCTGCGCGAATACCGCCCCGAGGATTTCGACGCCTTCGCGGCGAACCTGACCAATCCCGCGGCGACGCGCTTCCTCGGCAGCTCCGATCGGTTGAGCGCCTGGCGCCTCTTCTGCGGCCACGCGGGGCTGTGGCTCCTGCAGGGGGCGGGATGGTGGACGGTGGAAGCTCGTGAGCCGGGCCGAGCCGTCGGAACCGTCGGGGCGTTCTTTCGCCAGGATCTGAGCGGAATCGAAATCGGCTGGATCACCTACCCGCGGTATTGGGGCCGGGGATACGCCCGAGAGGCCGCGGCAGCGGCCATTCGCTACGCGCTGGAGGTGCGAGGCGAGCCGCACGTCCGGGCGCTCATCGATCCCGAAAACGTGCGTTCGATCCGGGTGGCCCACGGCCTCGGCATGCGGCACGACGCCGACATCGATCTCCACGGAAAAGCCCTGGGGCGCTACCGGCGCCACCCCTAGCCCGCGGCTCGACGATGCCAGGCGATGCCGCCCGCGGCCGCGGTGGGTCTGGCGTCGGCGGCGCGGGCCCCCGCGCCACCTCCCGCGCGGGCAGGCCAACGAAGCGGCGTCCGGGAGCTCGCGGCAGCGACCTGCGCTGCGTCAATCCGACGAGACCAATTCGCCTGAACAAATCCAGTACGGATCGACTTTGTGGGCGCATCTCCGCCGGTGTGGAAACGTTCCTCTTCGGTGTGGCGATGCAACTCGGTCTGTGCGATCGTGGCGGGCCTCGGACCTTTCCAAGCCGGCTGCGCTGAAACCCCACGGTGGCCCCCCCGCGGTCTGGCGGCGGCGCGGTCCAACGCCAGCCTCGACCCCGTTCCCTTGAGGAGAAAGCCCGGATGGCCCTGAAAAAACTTGTAACCAGCGCCGCAGCAATCGCGATGTTGGGGTGCTCCGACGGCGCGACCGAGGAAACCGCGACGGCGCCGCCTGCCTTCGCGGGCGAGGTGCCGATCGGCTCCGGGCCCGTCGACACGGCTCCCGCCGGCGCCAACGACCCGTCTCCGAGTGGCGGCGGGGTCGGCGAGGCTCCGGCGGCCGGAGAGCTTCCCAACGAGGGCCAGAGCCCCGACAATGTCGGCATCGCCGGCTCCGAGGAGCCCGAGCCTGCCGGCTCCGGCGGCGAAGCCCCGAGCGAGATGAGCGAAGAGGCCGCTGCTGCCGAGGAGCCCGCTGCCGAGGAGCCCGTTGCCGAGGAGCCCGTCGCCGAGGAGCCCGTCGCCGAAGAGCCCGAGCCCGTCGCGGAGGAGCCGGCGCCCGAGCCCGTCGCGGAAGAGCCCGAGCCCATCGTTCGTCCCCCGTTGAACTGCGGGGCGCCGGCGCAGCCGCTACAAGGCGCCGGGGTGCAGGGCTGCAACGTCAACGACAACGGCTCCGTCCTCGGCCAGAGCTGGTTCCTCTGGTACAACGGCGGCGGCGGCGGGTGCATGACCACCTACGAGAACCCGGGCGGCGCCTTCTCCGCCCAGTGGAACAACCCCGGGGACTTCCTGGCCCGCATCGGCTTCTGGTTCGACGAAACACAGACGTTCGACCAACTCGGGGAAATCGGGGCCGACCTGCGGTTCACCAAGCAGGGCAGCGGCGGCGGCTTCTCCTTCATCGGGATCTACGGCTGGACGACGGATCCGCTCATCGAGTACTACATCGTCGAGGATTCCTTCGGGAACGGGCCCGCGCAGCCGTTCGCCACCCAGATGCGCGGCAGCTTCAACGTCGACGGCGCGCAGTACAACGTCTACTCCGGCAACCGGCAGAATCAGCCTTCGATCGTGGGCGACGCCAACTTCCAGCAGTTCTTCAGCGTTCGGCAGAACCCGCGCCAGTGCGGGCACGTCTCCATCTCCCAGCACTTCCGGCAGTGGCGGAGCATGGGCATGAACCTCGGCAACATGTACGAGTCCAAGATCCTGGTGGAGGCGGGGGGCGGCAACGGCGGCATCACCTTCAGCCACGCCAACGTCTCGATCACTCCCCCCAACTGAGCCCGCGCGCCGCCGGCTCCCCCCCCCTCGCACGATCGGGGCGCCGGCACGCGTCCCTGCCCCGCGCGAGCCCGTCGGCAGTCCCGGGCCGAGCGCGCTGAGGCACCGGTGGCCAGAGCCCGCTTCGCGAGCCACGGGGATGCCCCCCACCGTACGCGCCACCGCGCGGCCCGTCGCCTTCGGCGCCGGGTGCCCCCAAGCCCGGCGGACGCCGGCCGGGGGCACCACGACCCCAGCTCCCCCCGCGGCCGCCACGTCGGAGCGCCCTCACCTTCGGTCTGCGTCCGGGGCTGGCTCGGGCCGACTCCAGGCTCGGGCTCAGCGTCGCGCCGACCGCCGCCGGGCGGCCCACAGCAAAAGCCCGAGCAGCGCGAGCGGGCCGCTGCCGCCCGAGCGGCTCGCCGGCACCGAGCATCCCCCTTCCGAGGCGCGGCCCGCCCCGGCGGACGGCGGCACGGGAGCCTCCTCGGGTAAATCCGGGTTGAAGCGCGGCATGGGAAAGCTCGGCGCGGGCTCCGGGGGCGCGCTCGGGTCGGTCGCGTCGAGCATCGGCAAGGGCTCGGTGAGAGTCACCGCGCGCCCGCCCGGCAGCGCCTCCGGCAAGGCCGGCAGCGTGCGCCGATAAAATGAGGCGGGCACCACCTCTGGCGGCTCCACGCAGCGCATCACACGCGCGCCCGAGCCATCGAAGCCGCCCACCGCCACGTAGCCCTGATCGCACACGCACGTGGGCGTCATGTTCATCGCAGCGCACTGGCCGCGGTCGCCGCAGCGAAAGGTGGCGCAGGGGTCGGGCAAGGTTCCCGTCCCGTCCGCGTCCTGATCGCCGGGGTTGAGAAACGAGAGCCGCCCGTCCTGGCAGATGACGGTGGCCTCGCCGTCGGGGCCTCGGGTGGTGCGCGCCGTGGCTCCGGGCAAGCAGGCGCAGGCGGCGGCCCGGTCCCCCACGATGCCCGCGGGCGCGGCCCCGTCGAGTCGCGCCCGCGCGACGGGCACCGCTCGACATTGTCCCGCCGCGCCGCACGTGGAGTAGTCGCAAGGGTTGGTCGAGCCCTCCCGGCGCGCCTCCGAGCACATGTCCACGCCATCGACGTAGCGCTGCAGCTGGTGCTCCCGCGCCACGTCGCCGAGGGCACTTCGACCGAACACCGGATCGCTGGTCATCTCCTCGGCGGAAAGGCGCGTGTACAACCGCGTCAGGTAGGGGTGCGCCTCGAGCGCCGGCAACAGCGCGCGGGCGCCCTCCTCGTCCTCGTCGGAGTTGAAAGAGCCCCGCTCGATCTGGTCGCGAATCGGCTCGGCGTACGGCGCGCTCGAGCCCGCGTACTCGGTGACCCAGCCCTGCCCCCCGGCGGCATCCACCCCCTGCGCGACGAGCGCGGCCCAGTTGTTGGTGGGCGACGGGCCGAAGGAAATTGGGTCGAAGGTGATCTGGTCGTCGTCGATCTCGATGTTCTCCCAGTTCTTGCCCTCGAAGCGCTGGTCGGCGAGCACGAAGACCACGATCGACATCTCGGGCTCGGCGGCGAGCGCCGTCATGCGCAGCGGAACGCTGGGTGTGGTTCCCGGCAGGGTGAAGCGAAACGGGCTCAGATCCTTCGCGTCGGCGGTATCCAGCAGCTTGAGCGCCAGAAACTTCATGCCGTCCTCGGTGTAGCGCCGAATGTACGGATCCATCGCCGCGGTGATGCGGTAGTCCTCGGCGGCAAGCCACTCGACGAGCGCCTGCGGATCGTCCGATCCAATCACGGCCACGTCGTATTCCCCGACCTCGGCGCGCACGAAGACGGTCACGGGCGATTCCTCGAGTGACACGGGCGATGCGGTGCTGAACATGCACCCACCGCACTCGGAGGCGACCTGCTGCGGGTAGCACGCCGAGTCGGCGGGCATCCGAAACGAGGGCCCGCTGCCCGCGTCGAGCGCGTTGAGCGCACGCTGGGGGAAAACGCTCAGGCTGCCCGCTTCCGGCACCTCGCTCAAAGGCAGCACCCAGGCGAAGTCTTCCGCGTCCCCCGTGAAGGAGATCTGCGTGGTCATCGTGACCGAATCCTCCCCCACCTCGAACAGGATGCGCTCGGCGCTCTGATCCACGGGCTGCCGCCCGCAAAAAAAGCCCCCGCAGGCGTCGGCGGGCGCGGTGAACAATAGACTGGGCAGCGCGATGGCGGCGCCCGACAAGGCGAGGCGTCTCAGGTTCATGGCTCCCCCGAAGCAGGTTTTGGGCCAGCCAACTCGCGCGCCGCCCCGGCTCGCCACAACGGCTCGAATTCTCTCGAAATCGGCGCGGCCCACGGCGCGCTCACGGGCGCGCCCCGCGGCGCGCCCGCGGCTCAGAATGGCTCAAGCCGGGCAAGCCGCTGGCCCACGCGATCGCGCCGGCCGACGGGACCCCCGGGGCGGCGGGGCTCGCCCAGGCGTGACCGGCACGCCAGCCCTCGACCGATGCCGCGCCCGACGCCTCGCGCGAACGGCGGCCTCCGCGGGGCGAGCTCGCGCCGGCACGCGACCGGACGGGACCGGACAGCAGCCCCCCCACGGGACGCCTGTCCGCAGGAGCTCGATTCGCGGAGCGGCAGAAAACGCGAGGAAACCGCCATTTTCGGCGCGAAACCCCGCGAGCGGGGGGATGGCACGGCGCGTGCTCTTGGCCGAGGCAATTCGACGACGAGCGCCGAACCAACCAAGCCCCCCACTGCAATGAATCGAGGCCTCTTGGCTCCTTCCACCCCTCTCTCCTCCCCCCGCCACCACGCCTTCGACAAGGCTTCCCGTGGCCAGGCTTCCCGCGCGAAAAGCGCGAGCTGCCGCGCGGCGACCACCGGCACGGCGTCCCTCCTGTGGCCCTCGCTGCTGCTAGCGAGCGCGCTGGGTTGCAGCGGCGAAGGGGATCGCCCCCTGGTGGCGGACGGCGCCGCCATCGACGTGCACACACACCTGGCGAGCCCGTTTCTCGCCAACCTGTTCCTCGGCGAAGGCACATCGGCTGCCACGGCGGAGGAGCTGATCGAGCGCCTCGACGAGGCTCACGTCGAACGGGCCGTCGTGCTGTCCGCGGGCTACTTCACGCTCCCGGAAGAGGCGGGCCCTCCGGCCGTGCTCATGGCCGACGAGAACGACTTCGTGGCCCGGGAGGTCGCCCAGTTCCCGGACCGCCTGCTGGGATTTTGCGGGGTCCATCCGCTCGTGGACGGCGCGCTCGCCGAGATCGATCGATGCCTCGCGCTGCCGCACATGGTCGGCATCAAACTGCACCTGCCGGGGTCGAGGGTGGACATGGCGGAGCCCAGCCACGCGCTCGCCGTCTGGGACATCTTCGACCGGGCGGAGCAGCTCGACGCGCCCCTGCTGATGCACTCCAACGACCAGTTCAACCTGCCGTTGGGCAGCGAGGGATTCGACAACCTGTTCTCGATCGTCAAAGAGCACCCGCGCGTCCGCGTCGTGCATGCGCACTGCGCCGGAAACATCGACGACCAGTTCATCGAACGGTGGCTGCGTTACGACAACCGCTCACTGCCGGACAGCTCGTTCGTCGAAGGCAGCGCGTGCCTGAAATTCTTCCGGGACGCTCCGCTGGCAGTCCGCGAGCGCATCGTCTGGCAGCTTCGGACCTGGGGCATCGACCGGGTGCTGGTCGGCTCCGACTATCTGAAGTTTCAACCGGAGGAAACGCCGGCGGAGGCACTGGAGACGCTGACGCGATTTCCGTTCACTCAGCAAGAGCTCGACACCCTCCTCGACAACGACGCCTCCGCCTGGCTGGGCTGCGCCGGGGCGGCCGCCGGCTGCGCGCCGGGAGAAGGCCGCGACAGGGGGCAAGTGTCGGTCCCCGGAGAGTAGCCCGCGCGAAGCCGCCGGGGCAGAGCCGCTCGGCCGGACGGCAGGAGCCGCTGGGACGGGCGCGCAGCGGCCCCACTCTTGCGTTTCTGCGCTCCGGCCCGCCCTGGCGTCGATTCTCCCCGCGAGCCTCGAAAAAGCTCGCGTGGCCATGCCCAGTTTGCGGCAATCGGGTTCCCAAGGAAGCAACCCCCAACCGGGAGCTCTCCCCATGCAACCTTTCCGCTTCAAGCCGCTACTTTCGACCACCCTGCTGCTCGCCACCGCCTGCGACCCACAAACCGGGGAAGAATACCTCGGGGAAGTGCTCCTCGAGGTGCAGGGGCGGGTGCTATTGCGCGGACAGCCGCAGCCCGACGCCGCGCCCATGTTGGTATTCGACGCCGGCGGGCAGCTTTCCGTGGTGCGCGGCACGGTGGAAGGCGTCTTCCCTTCCGACTTTCGCCTGACCTTCACCGAGCCTCCGCCTCCGCAGGCTTTCGAGGACGGCGTCGCAGCCGGTTTCCTGGTCTTCACCGCCGACAGTCAATTACCGGCGGCGGAGCAGCCGGACTGGCGGAGCGACTTCGAGCGGGCCTGCGGCGCCCTGCCGCTCGGGGAGAGCTGCGCCTTCACGCAGGTCGTGTGCCCGCAGAGCGGGCCGTGCCGGGAGCGCGACATTTCCTGCCAAGCGCGGGAATGCGAGCTGGTCGAGAGCCGCGGCGATGCAAGCGTGCTCACGACCACGCGGGGAGATACCGAGCCCCCGGAGCTGCTGATATCGAGCCGCTCCTGCGCGGGAGAGGCCTGCTTCTCGGTCGGCCAAGCGTGCAACCCGCTGGACGAATGCTACGCCGAGCTGCGGCGATGCGAGCCCGTACAGTGGGCCCTCGAGTACTACGAGCCCCTCACCTTCAGCCCCACACGCCCCTCCCTGAGCTGCACGGTCCTCGCCGAGCGCGGCGACGCGCCCGTCCTGGAGCTCGCCGCGCTCGTCACCAAGTCGTCGAACAACTACGTATTTCTGTACCTATCCGAAGACGCCACGCTGCCCAGCTATCTCGTCGACGACGTGGACGAGCCGGGCGCGCTGAGGCCGGGCTACAACGTCCTGGAGTACTCGCCGCTGGACGGACACGCGCTCTTCGATCTATCCGAGTGCGCGCAAGACGCCGCCTTTCGGGCTCGCGACGAGTACAACGCCGAGCACGGCACGAGCTACGCCTACTCCGACCCCGCAGTCCCCGCCGACGTGAGAACGGAGCTCCTGGAACGTACGTTTCAGAAAGGCGCGGCGTGTGTGCAGGCGCTCGACCCGATCCTCCGGGTCGTGCCCGACCCCGCCAACGCCGAGCTGGAAATCCAGATCGGCGCCCCCCCCAAGCTGTAGGCTCCATCGCGAGCGCCGTCGCTCGTGCCCTCTGCCGCCGCGCCCATGCCCGCCGACCCAAAGCCCCTCGCCCAGAGGCCCGAAGCGCTGTACCGCCGCTATGGCTCGCTGGTCTTTCGGCGGGCCATGGCCCTACTTCGCAGCGAGGCGGAAGCGCTCGAGGTGATGCAAGACGTCTTCCTCTCCTTGGTCGAAAACCCGGCCCAGTTCTCCCAGCAGAGCCGCGTGAGCACCTTCCTCTACGCCGCCACCACCCACGCCTGCCTCAACCACATGAGAAACCGTGACAACAGGCGCCGCCTGCGGCTGGAGCGCTCGCAGGAGCTCGAGCAGCAACACGATTTTCGGCTGCTCTCCGCCGAGCAGAGCCTGGCGCTGAAGCGCGCGCTGCGGCAGATGCCCGAAGACCTCGCCGAAGTCGCGATCTACCGCTTCTTGGATGGCATGTCGCACGAAGAAATCGCGACCGCCCTGCGCTGCTCCCGTCGCCACGTGGGCAACCTCCTCGCTCGGCTTCGGCGCTGGGCGGCCGATCACGCCCCCGATGCCTCGCCCGCCGTGCCGGCGGAGGGCACATGGTAGGTTGGCTCGAGCGGGAGCCCGGCGAGGGCTGCCTTTCGGATCTGCGGCTCGACCAGTGGAGGCTGGGCGAGCTCGCCGAGGCAGAAGGCGCAACGTGCGAGGCGCACTGCCGGCGTTGCGCGGCGTGCAGCGCTCGAAGAGCCGCGCTCGAGGCGCGAGAGCACGATTTTCTCGAGCGCTTCGGCGGCCTCCAAGGCGCGCCGCGGCCAGCGCCGGGGCCGGGGGGGCCTGCTCGAGAGCGCCGGCCAGAGCGGCCCGCTTCCGGGGCCGCGCCCCGGGGGCCGCTTGCGCACCGCCTCGGGGCTGCGGCGAGCGCGGGGCTGGCGGCGGCCGCGCTAGCGCTGCTCTGGCTGGCGGCGCCCGGCGGTAGCCCCCGGCCGCCGCGCGAGCCGGCGCCCGCGCAGCCGCCGATCGCCGCAGCGCCCGGAGCGACCACGCGCGCCAAGGGCGCGGGGCGCCTGGGCTTCTTCATCCGCCGCGGGCACGGCATCTTGCCGGGGGCGGCGGGCGCGGTGGTACACCCGGGCGACCGGGTGCGCTTCACCGTGCGGGCGGAGCGGGCGCTGCAGCTGGCTCTCTTCAGCCTCGACGCGCGCGGAGTAGCCTCGGTGTACCATCCGCGAGCCGACCACAGCCAGCGCGTCCGACCCTCGGCCGAGCACGCGCTCGACAGCAGCGTCGTGCTCGACGCGGCGCTCGGCCCGGAGCGGATCTGGGGCGTCTTCTGCCCCGAGGAGTTCGCGCTCGAGCCGCTTCGCGCGGCCCTCGAAAAGGACCGGCGCATCGAGCCCCCCGAGGGCTGCAGCGTGGAAACCCTCGATTGGGTCAAGCGGGTGGCGCCATGACGCGCAGCGGGCGGTGCGGCGTTGCGCCAGCCCCTCGCCATGCGAGTCGACGCCCCCGAAAACGAGCCGCCCCGTGGCTGCGCCGCGGCGCGAGCGCAGGCCTGGCGCTGCTGCTCGGAGCGCTGCCCTCGGCAGTCCGCGCCGAGGTGCACCGCTTCGCCCTGCTCGTCGGCAACGACCGGGGCATCGAAGGCGATACCCCGCTGCGCTACGCACAATCCGACGCCGCCAAGGTTGGCGACGTGCTGCGCAGCCTGGGAGGGTTTCGCCCCGAAAATGTCGCCTTGCTGCAGGGCGAGCCGAGCGAGGCGTTCCGCTCGACCCTGATCTCGTTGAACGCCCGCATCCGCGAGCTGCAGGGCCGCGAGGGAAACGAAGCGCTGCTGTTGGTCTATTACTCCGGCCACGCCGACGCCCAGTCCCTGAGAATGGCGGGCTCGCAGCTGCCCCTTCGGCAGCTGTCCGAGCTGGTCACGGGCTCCGCCGCCACCTTCCGGCTGCTCGTGGTCGACGCGTGCCGCTCCGGCGCGCTGACGCGGCGAAAGGGCGGCACGGTGGTCGCCCCCTTTCCCCTCGCGATGGACGAGCGGCTCCCCGGGCAGGGCGTCGCGGTGCTGACGGCCAGCGCCGAAACGGAAGACGCCCAAGAGTCCGACGAGCTCTCGGGCTCGTTCTTCACCCACGCATTCGTCTCCGGCTTGCTGGGCGCCGCCGACAGCGACGGCGACGGCGAGATCGTGCTCGAGGAGGCCTACCGCCACGCCCGCGACGCGACCGTGCGAGCCACCAGCCGCACGTTCGCCGGCACGCAGCACCCGACCTTTCGCTACGACGTCCGCGGGCAAGATTCCCTCGTGCTGACGCGTCCGGGCCGAGCGGCGGCACGCAGCCACCTCGTCTTCCCCGAGGGGCTGGGCTTTCTGGTCCTCGCCGAGAGCGGCGAGGGGCCCGTCGTCGGCGAGGTCGAGCCGCACGGGCGCGGCCGAGAGCTGAGCCTGCGCCCGGGCAGGTACTTCCTTCGCGGCCGCGGCGAGGGCTACTTGCTCGAAGGCGCGCTGGCCCTGGCCCCCGGCCAATCGCAGGCCATCGACCCGAGCGCCCTCGACCGCGTTCAATACGCAAGGCTTGTCCGCAAAGGCGCCGGCGAGCACGCCGCCGCCCACAGCGCCGTGCTCGCCGTGGCCGCGCGCTCGCGGCTGATCAACGCCTCCACCCCCTGCTACGGGCTGGCTGCCGGCTACCAACTCGACCTGCCCACCGCGAGCCTGTTCGCGGAGGCGGGCGCGTGCCGCAGCCGGCTCGAAGCCCCCGCCCTGACCGCCACCGCCGACGAGCTGCGCCTGAGCGCCGGCGCCGCCCGCAGCTGGGACGCCGCCGGGCTCAGCCTGAGCACCGGAGCGCACCTCGGCGCGGCGCTTTTCCGCCAGAACTTCGACTTCGACGGCAAGGCGCCCGCCCGCACCTCGCTGTCGCCCTTTGCGGCGCTGCGCCTCGCAGCCCGCTACCAGCTGCCCGCCGGCCTCTTCGTGGCCGCCCACGCCGACGGCGAGGCCCATCTGCTGCCTTACCAGCAGAGCGCCAGGGCCGACGCGCGGTCGGAAGCCCAGCTCGCGGTTCGGCTGCAGCTGGGCGCGGGCACGTACTTTTGAAGCTCGATGCGCCTGCTTCCCGGTCGAGCGTGACTCGCGGGCCGTGCCACCACGCGCGGCCCCCGGAAGCGCGGGCGACCTCCCCGCGACCTCGCTGGGCTCGTCGGTCGCCGCAGGCTGCGTGCCTCTACCTTGAAAGGCTCCGAGATCGATGCAGCGGCCGTCTCGCGCCGTCGGTCGTGCTCTCTCTCTCTCTCTCTCTCTCTCTCTCTCTCTCTCTCGACGAGCGGATTGGGGATCCCCCGCAGCGCATGTCGCGCGGTCGTTTTCGCAGAGCGCCGCGCGCGCCTTCGGCGAGTTTGGCGCGATCGGCGCGTTGGATTCGGCCGGTGCGACGCCAAGCGGCCACCACCCGCGAGGCGGCGCGCCCCGTGGTCGAAACGCGGGCACCTCGAGGGGCGCGTGCGCTTGCGCGTAGGCTGGCCGGGGCGGCGCCGATCGGGGATGATACCGGGCGTGTCACAAGCCTCTGCCTGGCTGCAGGTCGCCGGCGACCTCGACCGGCCACACCATCATGCGCCGTTTGCGAAGGACCTGTCCCACTTGCCGGGGGAGAGTGGTCTTCTATCCGGGCTGCGCATGGCCGCGGGGCTCGCAAGGCGAGGCGAGGATCACGTCAGCGAGTTGGTCGCTCGATACGGGCCGGTGTTTCGCTCCATGATGGGAAACGTCCCGCTGGTCTGCGTCGCGGATGCCGACGCGGTGTCGAGCATCCTGCTGAACGAAGGCGGCAACTGGTCTGCGGCCCTCCCGTGGACGTTCTACTTCGGGGGGCTGCTGGGCGAGGGAGCCCCCGACGGGCTGCTGATGCTCGAGCAGGACGCTCACCGCGAGGCGCGCGGGCTCCTGCAGCCGGCCTTCGGCACGGCAGCCATGAGCAGCTACGCGGAAGCGACGCGGACGGTCTGCGAGGCGTTCATCGGCAGCTGGATGCAGCAAGGTTGGGTCGCCTTCAAGCCCGCCGTGCGGCGAATGTTCGCCACGGTCTCGGCGCAGATTTTCATGGGCATCGACGACCCGCGGCAGTCCGAGCGCCTCGACCGCGCCATGATCGACGGCTGGGGCGCCGTCATCGCGCTGCGGAAGCGCTCGCGCCTCAGCCCGACGTGGCGCCGGGCCCAGCGCGGCGCGAACGTGCTGTGGAGCCTCGTCCGCCCCCACTTGGCGAGCCAAACCGCGGGAGAGCACCTGCTCGGTCGGCTCGCGCTGCAGCCGGACGCCCCGGGCTCGTTCGACGCGGAAGCGCGAGCCCGTTTGTTCATTTTCACGATGTTCGGCGCGTTCGATACCACGGCCTCGGGCACGGCGAGCATGGGCTACCTGCTGGCGCGCCACCCGGAGGTGCAGGAGCGCATTCGGCGAGAGTGCCTCGCGCTGGGCACCGAAAAGCCGAGCCCGCAGCAGCTGCGTTCTCTCCCCCACTTGGATCGCGCCTGGAAGGAGTCGCTGCGCCTCTACCCGGTGGCAGGTCAGCTCGCGCGCCAATCCCTCGCCGAGGTGCAGCTGGCCGGCCGCACCCTCCCGGCGGGCACGCTCACTTGGTCGCTCACCGGCTCCCTCGCGCGCGACCCGCGCTGGTGGACGGACCCGCTCGATTTCGACCCGGATCGGTTCAGCCCCGAGCGCGCGGAAGATCGGGGCCACAAGGCGACGTTTCGCCCCTTCGGAGCCGGGCGCCACGCTTGCGTGGGCGCCCAGCTCGCGTCGACCGAGATGGCCGTCTTCTGGCACGCGTTGCTGACGAGATGCCGAATTCGCCTGGATGGAGAGCAACGCATGCAACACACCTACTCGCCGCTCGGCATGCCCCGGGGCAGCGTCCGGCTGCGCGTGGAGCCCCTCGCCGCCCCCCGCGTCTAGCCGACGGGGGCCCCTGCTCGGGGCGGAGCGGGACGCCGGGCTCGGGACGGGATGGGACGCCGGGCTCGGGGCGCGCGACCTGCCGGTGCTTTCGACCCGAGCGCAGGCCTGGAATAATTCACCCAGAGCACACGCGACGCGATCGCTCACGGGCGATGCCGCAGATCCAGTTGGATGACGCCCCCAAGCTCGGTACACCGAACAAGAGCCATGACGTTCTCCAATCGTTCGCTGTTCGCCGCCACATCCCTCCTCGCGGCAGGCCTCGCCTCCGTCGCCTGCAGCTCCGAAGACGACGCGAGCTCGGGCGAGAACGTTCCGGCCTTCGTCGGCCCGCTGCCGAACGCCCCCGCCGGGGCGTCCGTCCCGTCGGGGGCCGCCCCCGACCCCAACGGGAGCGCCGTCGATCCGGCCCCGTCGGGCAACCCCGGCAATGCCGGTGAGGGGCTCGATCCCGCCGCGCCCATCGATCCGAGCGATGACGGCACGCAGGGCGGCGGCACGCAGGGTGCGGGCGGCAGCGGCGGCGTCGACTCTTCCCCCCAATCGCCGCCCGCGGCCGGGGGAACCTCGATGGTCCCGGAAAGCGAGCCGCCGACGGGCGCGGGGGGATCCGAGATGAGCCCCATCGACATGGATCCCGCCGACATGGATCCCGCCGACATGGACCCGCCGCCGGCCGCTCCGCCCGATCCGGAGCCGCAGCTCCCCGAGCCGCCCGGCAACGCGTTCTTCTTCGACGACTTCGAGGCCGGCGCCCCGGGCACGGAGCCCGCGGCCTGGACCAACTGGATCAACTACACGACGGACACGAACAACGTGGCGACCGCCCAGCAATTCGCTCTGCTCGACGACTCGGACGCCTTCACCGGCAGCCAGTCCGTCCATTTCCACACCGAGGGGGCGACCCAGCCCGCCATGTTGACGCGGCCCGTGCCCGCCGGAGTGAGCAGCGTCTACATCCGCGCCTACGTGAAGACCCGCATCCAAGTCGGCGGCGTGCAGCCGGACGCCGTGAGCAACCACGAAACGCTGATCGGGCTCCGAGCCACCCCCGGCGACGGCAACGACGAGATTCGCTTTGGCGGGGCCAAGGGCGCGCTGGGCTTCAACATGGTCGGCCCGGGCCGCAACGACGCCGTGGCGCCGCTCGCCCAACAATGGGGGAGCGGCCCCGGCATGACCCCCAACGTTTGGCACTGCGTCGAGATTGCCTACCTCAACCAGGGCAATCCGACGGCCACCGCCAGCCTCGACGGCACGGTCGTTCGCACCGTAGACGCCCCGGGCGATTGGCACATCCCCGTGGCCGCCCAGTGGCTGAACGGGCTGTTCAACGAGGTCTTCATCGGCTGGCAGAGCTTCAGCCCCCAGCCGGCCAACGACGTCTGGATGGACGACGTAGTCCTCAGCAGCTCGCCCGTCGGCTGCGACTAGCCGCTCGGCCCACTCGCGCGCGATTTGGCGGGACGATGGCGTCCCCGCCGCGTTGCGCGCCCCACCGGGCGACGGCAGCAGGTCACCGCCGCGAGGTCGAGCCGACGCGGTGAACCGGCGCGGCTCGCCCGCGCGCCGTGGCAGCGAAGTCGGGGCGGATGCAATGGGCGGGAGCGCGCCTCGAATCGCTCCGCAGCCAGATGCGATGGGTCAGGCACTGAACCGTAGCCGACAGAGCTTGGCCCACGTGAGCGGCGCGGGGCCGCGCTTTCACGAACTCGAGGCCCCCCGGCAGGCTGCCCTGGAGCGCCCCGTTTCCCGGAGCCAAGCCGTCGCTGGATTGTCGTGAGGACCAGCCGTGGCGCCCTTTGCCCACGCCCCCCGTCCATTCACGACGTCTGTCCCTGCTCGCTCCCGCCGACGGCCGGCGGGGAAAGCCCCGACTGGCTGGATCGCTGGCTTGCATGAGATGTCCGTCGTCCGCGCAGGGCAACGCGCGTACCACGCTCCAAGCAAAGCCTTGCCCCCTCCACGCCCACCGGGAGTCCGTCTTCCCGCGAGGCACGACTCGAGTCGCAACCGAGACTGACAAGTCGGAGTTTACCACCCACGAGAGGAGTTCGATCACACCCCCCGGTAGATTTTGCCGACAGCGCGGCGCAAGCGGCGCCACGTCGCGTCCGTAAGTGACCAAACGGGGCCACGGCACTCGAGCGGCCGGGGCCCCAGCAATCATCCCAAAGCGGGTGCGCCGCGCCGAGCGCGAGCGCCCCGAGCCTCTCGTCCATCGGAATACCCACCCACCATGCCGAAACCCATCTCCGACGCCCCCGTGAGCCTCCGCGCTGCGCCCCCGGTGCGCACGGGCATGACGCCGCCCGAGCTCAAGCGAGCTCTCCTGGATCACTTGTACTACACCTGCACCAAACAGGTCGATCAAGCGACCGCGCTCGACTACTGCAGGGCGCTCTCTCACACGGTGCGCGACCGCCTCCTGCAGCGTTGGTTGGAGACTCGCAAGACCTACGTCGCCTCCTCGAACGCAAAGCAGATTTGCTACCTCTCCTCCGAGTTCCTGATCGGCCGCAGCCTCGGCCTCGCGCTGGTCAACCTGGGCCTGTACGAGCAAACGCGCGACATCTTGAAGGAGCGGGGCTTCGACATTGGCGAGGTGCTCGAGGCGGAGCACGATCCCGGGCTGGGCAACGGCGGGTTGGGTCGACTCGCCGCGTGTTTCATGGACTCGCTGGCGACGCTCGATCTGCCTGCGATGGGCTACGGAATTCGTTACGATTTCGGCATCTTCGAGCAGCAGATCGTCGACGGGCGCCAGGTCGAGCGCCGCGACGCATGGCTGGAGAACGGCACCGTGCCCCTCACGGAGCGACTGGAGCTGGCCCAGTGCGCCCAGTTTGGCGGGCGCGTCGAAGCGCAAAGAGACTCCGACGGTGGGCTGCGAATGTCCTGGGTGGACACCCAGCAGGTCGTGGGCGTTCCCTACGATGTGTACATCCTGGGGCATGAGACGAACACCGTCGGGACCATTCGCCTCTGGTCCGCTCGCGCGAGCCGGGATTTCGACCTCGAGCTGTTCAACGAAGGAGATTTTCTGCGAGCCGTCTCCGAGAAAATCGAGAGCGAGAACCTCTCCAAGGTCCTCTACCCCAGCGATCACTCGGACGCCGGCAAGCGACTGCGCCTCAAGCAGCAGTACTTCTTCGTGGCCTGCTCACTCGCCGACATGATCCGTAGATACCGCAAACGCGGCTACGAGACGCTGCAGGAGCTGCCGGACCACGTCGCCATTCAACTCAACGACACGCACCCCAGCATTGCCGTCGCCGAGCTGATGCGGATCCTGGTGGATCAGGAGGGGCTGCGCTGGGACGAAGCTTGGGACTTGAGCCAGAAAACGTTCGCATACACCAACCACACCCTGCTGCCCGAAGCCCTGGAAAAGTGGCCGGTCGCGATGTTCGAAGAGCTGCTCCCGCGACACCTCCAGATCATCTACGAAATCAATCGACGCTTCCTTCGAAAGGTTCACATTCGTTGGCCAGGCGACGCGGAGCGGCTGCGACGCATGAGCCTCATCGAGGAGGGCCCGGTGCGAAGCGTGCGCATGGCGCACCTCGCGACCGTCGGCTCCTTCAGCATCAACGGCGTTGCCAAGCTGCACACGGATCTCATCCAGCGGGAGCTACTCAAAGATTTCTACGAGCTGTGGCCCGAGCGCTTCAACAACAAAACCAACGGAGTGACTCCCCGGCGCTGGCTGATGTACTGCAACCCGGACCTCTCGAACCTCATCTCCAGCTGCATCGGCACAGCCTGGTCCCATCGAGATTTCTCACAGCTCCGCCAGCTCGAAGGCTTCACCAACGACCTGCGGGTACTGGATGAGCTGCGGGCGGTGAAGCGAAGAAACAAGGAGCGCCTCGCGGCGTTCGTCGAGCAGCGCAACGGGATCCAGCTGGATTGCGACAGCATGTTCATCGTGCAGGTCAAGCGCATCCACGAGTACAAGCGCCAGATCTTGACGCTGCTCGGCGTGCTCTCTCGGTACCTGAAAATCAAGGACGGAAACGTACCGAAGAAACCCGTAACGTACCTCTTTGCTGGCAAAGCAGCCGCTGGCTATCACCTCGCTCGATTGCACATTCAGCTGATCAACGACGTTGCGGAGCTCATCAACGCGGACCCGATGGCCAACCCCTGGCTCCGCGTGGTGTTCGTGGCCAACTATGGAGTCTCGGTAGCCGAGACGATCATTCCGGCGGCCGATCTGTCGGTGCAAAACTCCCTGGCTGGAAAAGAGGCCTCCGGAACCGGCAACATGAAGCTCGCCATGAACGGGGCGCTCACGATCGGGACCCTGGACGGCGCCAACGTAGAGATCCGCGAGGAAGTGGGCCCCGAGAATTTCTATCTCTTTGGGCTCACCGCCCCAGAAGTCGAGCAGCTTCGCGAGCGAGGCTACCACCCCCAGGAGTATATCGACCGGAGCCCGTTGCTCGCGAGGTGCTTGGCGCTGTTGGACGACGGCTTCTTCAGTCGCGAGGACCCGGCGCGCCACCGCGACGTCTCCAATTCGCTCAGGCACCACGATCCGTTCATGGTGTGCGCCGACTTCGACTCCTACGTGGAAGCCGAAGAAGCTGCCGTGGCAGACTACCTCGACGGGCGACAGTGGGCGCGGCGCTGCCTGCTCAACATCGCCGGCTCCGCGCGCTTCTCCAGTGACGAAACCATTCGGCAGTACGCCGAGGAGATCTGGAAAGCCCACCCCGTACCCGTCGACTTGCCTCCCCCCGAAACGTCCCGCGTGCGCCGCTGACCGCGCGCGCCCGCCCACGGAACCGCTCGTGCCGAGAAACGCCCAGTGCGAGCGGCTCCGATGGCGTCGACGGGGCGCTCAGCGCCAATGCCGACGAACAACGCGACGAAGGGGGGGGGCGACCGCCTCGTGTCGGGCCGATTGCACGCTCGTGAACTGCGGGAATGGCGCGCTGGATCCGTCCGGCAGCCGGGGCGGTAATGCCTCGAGCCGTTTTTGCTTTTCTTGAAAGGCCGGCGTCACGACGTAGTGGGGTTCTCTGGCCCATTCCGTCGTCCGCGCCGAGGCTGTTGTCGCCGTAGCCCCGGGGGAGATGTCCCACTCGACCCCGTCAGAAATGTCGAACTCGGCTGTCTTGCGCATGACGCGCACGATGGCTCGATCAGGCGTCGGCAAGCTGCGCGGGCGGATCGCCATCGTCGACGTAGGGCCCGCCCCCCTCCGGCCGCTTGAGCGCAAACTTCCGACCGCGAACCCACCGCGCGTGCCGTCCGGGCGGATTCTGGCCAGCTTGGTGTCTGAGTGGACGCGAGCAGGCTGGAATACGGGTGCCTCAGTCCGACGGCACCAGCGCAGAGTTCGCCAGCGACGTGAGGACGTGGTCGCGCCACGCCCCATCGAGGAAGAGGTAATCCCGCGCATAGCCTTCGACCACGAAGCCGAGGCGCCGAAGCAGGTTCCCACTGCGTTCGTTCGTCGGGCGGTAGTTCGCCATGATTCGATGCAATTCGAGCGTGTCGAAAACGTAGCGAATGGCCGCCGTAAGAGCCTCCTGCATTAGCCCCTGACCGACGTGTGCGGAATCGAGACGGTACCCCAAGTAGCACGCCTGGAAAGGCCCACGCACGAAAGCGGTGAACCCACACTCGCCAGCGATCACCCCGTCGAGCGTGCCGCCCGCAAACAACACGAGACGAAGCGACTTGTCCTCGCTGAACTCCCGGTGATCCCTCTGTAGGCGTGCACGGCAACTGTTCTCGCCCAGATTGGCGAGTACGACGCGCGGTACCGATGCAGCATACCGTTCGCGGTTCCGCTGCAGGTACTCCGCCAGGCGCGGCGCGATTGAGGGAGGTGGAATGGTCAGCAACAGGCGCTCGGTCTGCAGAACCGGAATGGCGTGACTCATACACGAAAGGCTTGTACGGAACGCTCTCCATCGTCAACGACAAGGTCCGCTCGCGTAACGACGCCCCCAAAGCTGCTCATGCCCCGCAAGGAGGGGACCGGAAGGCGTGCTATTCGTGAAGCGCTCCGGGCCGGTTCCATCGACGAACAACCGACCGTGACAACCGTGTGGACGCCGCTGGCACGCGTGGCCAGTCACCGAACGTCTGGCTTCCTCTGGACATCCGAGGTTGCAACGGAATCAGCCTGATCGGTGCTCCAACACCCCAGCCGACCCGATGGGCGTGTCGACCAGCAGCGCCCGATAGACCCCGTCCATCGAGCCATGGACCTCCCCGCGGAAACCGAGCCGGAAAAAGTCGTCGTCCTCCTGCCACGGCACGTGCCAGCCCTCGCGCTCGCGCAATGACGCGCTCGGCCCGATCCCCGTCAGCCCGCAATACACCCGGCGGCTCATCGCGCCGCCCAGAAGCGCCGCCGCGGCCAGCACGGGAGTCCCAGAACCGGTACGCTCGCTGACCACCTGCCCGGCGAGAGGCGGCAAAATGAACCCCGACCCCTCGAGGATGGCCTCCCAGCCATTCGGAAAGATCTCCTCCACGGTCTCGTATCCGCCGGTGCGCAGTCGCACCGTTTGATACAGACGAACCTCCCGTTCCGGTCCGACAACGCCGTCGTGGATGGCGTCGTGCTGCCCTGCACCCACTCTCCGAACGGTTCCGTGAACGCCGGAAATCAAGACCACGATCGCCGGTGCTCGGGAGACTTGCGCCTTGACATCCCCACCCATAGAGGATTCCAAAGCGATCCAGCGCGCGCATCCTCGGGCTCCCGACGCAGAGTTGAGATGACGTTCGTTCCGCGAGACCAGCGCATGTCCAGTCCGGACGGATTCTGGGCCGCTTGGTATCGACGTGCACTCTCGCTCCCCCGTTTGCCGGCCCCGGTCTTGCGTCAGCGCCGTTCTACGTCAGCGCCTTTTCGTCATCTGGGCGCTGGTGGAAAGTTGCTCCGTGCGGGGAGCGATGCCGCTCTCGTGGGCGAGGGACTTCCGCTCCGGACGGCCAGCGCGGGACCCGTTGCCGCGGACGAAAACTCGACCGACCTCACGAGACGTTGGCTTCGCCTTCTCTCGGGCTCCGCCCGGCGTGGTGGGCGCCGCCCTCGCGGTCGCCGCGAGCGGCTGCTCCAGCGACGGCGCGGGGCCCGCCGCCGCGCCCTCGCCCTTCAGGGGCACTATCCCGTCGGCGAAAGGATGCCGGCGAGACCGCGAGTTGGATCCCGCAGGAGGCGCGGAGCTTCTTCACGCAGTTCTGACCCGAAACTTCCCTCGCGGGGGGCTCCGCGACTGGGCTCCCGGCGGGGGAGGGCGAGCTCGCTCTTGACGCGTCTCGTGGCGGCCCGCACAATCCGAGCGCGCAACGGTCTGCAGCGAGTGCAGTCGTCCACGCGCAACGGGAGAGGCCGATGGCGCCGAAGCGAGTGTTGATGCTGGTTGGTGAGTTCAGCGAGGAATACGAGATCTTCGTTTTCCAGCAGGCACTCCAGGCGGTCGGGCACGTGGTCGACGTGGTGTGTCCCGGCACGCGGAAGGGCTATCGCCTCAAGACGAGCGTACACGACTTCGGCATGCAGGGCGTGCTCACCTACACCGAGCATCGCGGTCACGACGTCGAGATATCGAAAAGCTTCGATGCGGTCGACACCGCAGACTACGACGCTGTCTACGTCGCCGGTGGGCGTGGCCCGGAGTACATCCGGACGTTCCCCCGAGTGCAGCAGATCGTGCGAGAGTTTCACCACGCCGGGAAACCGATCGCTTCGATCTGTCACGGCGTACAGGTCCTCGTCGCGGTGCCCGAGGTAATCGAGGGCAAGCGGGTCACCGGGCTTTACACCTGTGAGCCGGAGGTGGCGCTGACGGGCGCGACCTTCGTCAAGGTCGGCCCGACCGACGCCCTGCGTGATGGCAACATGGTGACCGCCGAAGGCTGGACGGCACTGGCGGCTTTCATCCGCAACGTGCTCCACGTCTTGGGCACCGAGATCGTCCACCATCCAGTCGGCGCGCTCGACCGGCGCAACGACCAGTAGGGACCGCGCCCTCCCCGGGGCCCGCCTCTGCGCACCTCTCCAAGAGGCACACTCCGATCGGGAATGTGCCAGATTGGAATGTCGCGTGCGTGCCGAAGCACCGGTCTCTCGTCTGCGCGGCGAGGCCTCGCCGGAAGACGCTATCAGCGCGACGGTGAAACAGGTCTTGCGCGCCGGCGGCACGGGCGAGGCGCTCTTCGCAGCCCTGCGTGGTAGCTCCTTTCTGATCACCCGTCACCTCGGGGCCGAGCACGTGAAGGCCGTACTCGATGCCCTTCGGCAGTCCGGCGGGCAAGGTTACATGCCACCTTACAAACCAGCTCGGCGCGAGGCACCGAATCGGTGAACTTGACATCGCCCGAGGAAATGAGAAACAGACGCGGGCGCGAGGCCAAGTCGCGAGAGCAGCGATGGAGGACAGTCCCTGGATTCAGACGGAGCAACTGTCCAAGAGCTACGGAACGGTCCACGCCCTGCGCGACGTTTCGCTGGGCGTCGGCCCCGGGGAGATCTTGGGCTTGCTCGGGCCCAACGGCGCGGGAAAGACGACCACCCTACGCATTCTCATGGGGATGCTCGTGCCCAGTTCCGGAAGAGCGTACATTCGGGGATTGGACTGCACGGAGAAGCGCGCTGAGGTGAAGCGCCACGTCGGATTCCTGCCGGACGCGCCCGACTTCTACGATTACCTCACCGCGCGGGAGCTGCTGCGCTTCTTCGGCAGCATGCATGGCATGCCGAGGTCGCAAGTGGAGGAGCGTGCCGAGCTTCTCCTCTCAGAGCTCGCCCTCACGGAGGCGGCGGGGGACTTCGTGTCCAACTACTCACTGGGAATGAAGAAGAAAGTGGGATTGGCCCTCGCACTAATGCACGATCCCGAAGTCCTCATTTTGGACGAGCCAACCACCGGGCTCGATCCGCGCGCAGCTCGTCACGTGCGAGAGCTCATCCAGGACTACGCAAAGAGCGGGCGCTCCGTCCTGCTGAGCACGCACCAGTTGAGCATGGCCGAGCGGTATTGCACGACGGTTGCGATACTCGATCGTGGCCGCTTGGTCGGCGCAGGAGCTCCTGATGAGCTACGCGAGCGACTGGGGGCCAATCGCTCCTTGGAAGACGTGTTTCTCGCGGTTACGCACGAGGGGTCGTGAGCCGCACCTCGCCGCCCGCCTCTCCACTCCCAGCAGAGGCCACGAAAGGCGCTGTATCGCTAGCCAGAAGCTCCCTTTCACGACCGCTTTCCGTCCTGCGGGCGTGCTTGCTCATTGGGCAGCTACGCTTGACACGCTCTCGGAACCGCCTGCTTGGGCCTCGAAGCGAAGGCAATCGGCAAGGGCGACCCACCACCGACCTTGGCCCTCTATTCTCGGCGGGCGCTGCGGTAGCAACGCTGGGCGCCACTACGGCCTTGGGGGTGCTCCTCGGGCGTGGCTTCGCAGAGGTGTTTGGAGGCCCCACGGCGGAAGCCGCAGGGCGCGTCGGGCTAATCGTCGGTGCACTACTGGTGGTCTTGCTTCTGCTGAGCTCGAGCTACCTCAACCGCGAACTGTCCGCTTCTACCGCGGAGGTCGAGCGGCTCCTGCTTCTCCCCACGTCAATCACGACCCTGCTCATTCTGCAGTTACTGGACAGGGCCTTGTTCAATCGCTTGGCCCGTGCGCTTCTCTACCCGCTCTTGCTCGCCTTTGCGACTCGTGGCGTACTGACTTGGGGAGCCTTCTTCGCTGCACTGGGCTCGAGTCAGCTTCTCCTTCTTCTCCTGGCGTCCTGGCAGCTGCTGTGCGAAAGCGCGGCGCGAGTGTGGCTTTCGCGTCGAGCGCTCGACACCCTTCAGCTCGTGGCCACGGTTTTGGGAATCTCGGGGTTGGTCGCACTTGCGCCCGGAGCACGGTCGATAGCGGAGCTCGAATCGTTTGCCCTCCCTGCGGTAACCGCCGCGGTTCGGTTCGCACTCGCGTTCGAAGGTGCCTCCGGCGCTGCTGCGTTGAGTCAAGCTGCCCGCGCTGCGGCCGAGACGTGTGCCGTGCTGGCGGGGGTGGGGTTGCTGCTGCGGGCCATCGGAAACCGAGCCGCCCTGTCGGGTCCGAGGCAGATGCGCGCTCGCTCCACGCCGGCGAAACCGGCGACTTGGTACCGCCGGTATCCCACCGGAGTGGTTCAGCACGAAGCTCTCCGACTCCTTCGGGATCGGAGGGCGCTCTACACTGCAGCCTGCCCCCCCCTGCTGATCGCGCTCCAGCTGGTGTTGCCGAGCCGCAGCGTGTCATCGCTTCTCGAATCGCCGGCAGGCCTTGCGACCGTCGCCTATCTAGTCGGTGGTTTGACGACCCTCACGGCGGCGGGCGCCTTGCAGATGGACGGAAAGGCCCTTTGGCTCCAGTTCACCGTCCCGCGCCCACTCGCTGCGCAGCTAGCCCTCCGAGGGGGCTTCTGGGCCCCGTACGCCGCAACTTGTTGCGCGATCGTACTCATCTACGGCGCCTTTTCACAACCTCTCACGTGGGAGCTCGCCGTTGGCGCCGCCTATGCCCTGATAGGCGTTTGCTTGCTCACGATGTTCAGCCTTGGCTTGGCTGGCTCGTCCGTCGATGTCGAGGCACTCGGCACTGATCGGCGCTCCAAAGCCGGCGGGCCTGGTGTGCTGTGGGCGGTCGCGCTGATGGCTTGTTTCTCCTCGGGCTTCTACGGCCCGCTCTGGACGAAGGCAACCTTGGTGTTGATGACGTCCGCTGTCGTGTGGGAGCTGTGGCGAGATGCCGCTCGTAAGCTGCCTCTGGTACTCGACCCGTCAACGACGGTGCCCTTCCGTCCCGGCGTTCGCACAGGGCTGTCCTCTGCCGTAGCGGTGATGACCGTTCAGCAGGTTGCAGAGGCAGCCCTGACCGCAGCGGGGCTTTCTCCGTGGCATGCACGGGGCTGCGCATTCCTTGCATCGGCAGCCGCTCTCGCCACGGCGCTGGCAATCATCGCTTTCTCGGCGGGCGAGCGCAATCGCTCGGCGCTGCTGACTTCGATGGGTCTCGGCAAGCGCCAGAGCCGGGTCCACTCCAGCGCCCGCAGCAACGTACGAGATCTTGCCGCCGCCGTTGGGCTCGCGGCCTGCGTCTTCGCGGCACAGAGGCTTTGGCCGGCAGTACACCGCTTAGCGGAAGAGGTCTCCCGAAAGCAGCCGACCGTAGAAGACGTGCAAGACTGGATCGTAGTGATCGTTCTCACCTGCGTCGGGGCACCACTGCTGGAGGAGCTGCTCTTTCGGGGTATGATCTATCGAGGCCTTCGGCACTCGTTGCCGCGAGGCAGAAGCGCGCACCTCTCGGCAACGCTATTTGCCGCAATCCATCCACCCATCGCCTGGCTTCCAACGTACCTGCTCGGCTTGATCGCGGCAAAGGCACTGGAGCGCACCCTCTCCCTGGTCGGACCGGTAACCATTCACATCGGTTACAACGCCGCCTTGCTCGTGTTATTTCCGGCGCTCGCGAGCCTACCCTAGCGCCCAGCTTTTGACCCTCCCTGGACCCGAGCATCCACTCGTGTCACCAACCACCCAATTTGATGGCGGCTTGCTCGGGCTATCTGACGCTTCCGCGGCAGCAAGGCCTCCGTCGTCACAATCATCACCAGGCCGCAGTGCTGGCGCTGGTAGCGACGCACCGTCACCTCCCGAAGGACCGCAGCGCCCCCGACCACGGCCGGCCCGAACAGGTGGCGAGTACCCGCTCTGCGACCGGGACGTGGACCCGCACTTGCTCCTCGTGTCTCGTCTTCAGTCCGGGACGCAAACGCTAGAGCCCGCGCGAACTACGCGCCACGGTACAGTGCAGCGCGTCGGTATCGCAGTTTGAAGTGATCACGGTGGAGCCTCGCTCGTAGCGCGGACGGATGATATCGTAGAGGTCAATGGGTTCGTCGCCGCGCAGCGGCCTCAACCCGAGGTTGTCAATGATCAGCAGGTCAGCCTCGCCAACGCGCGCTCGCTTCGACCCCGCCGAACTCGCGCGAGGTTGGGCCGATCACCGTCCCGCCCCCTGCCACGCGCCCGACCGCGCAAGCGGCGTCTCGCGAACTTCCCGAAGCGGGCATGCCCGCAGTCTCCCCGATGCTGTCGCATCCGGGGAAGAACAGGCTCCGTGCTGCGGATACGCAGTGCCTCGGCCAGCGTCACCCCGCGTCGAGCCTTGCCGTTAGGCCTTCCGTCGCTCGTTGGGGGGCGCCTCAGCCCCCCCGATTCAGGCGAGAGCGCCGTTTCCTATAGAGGCCCGGCAACAGCTCTGAGTCCTTTCTCGAACGGCTAATATGACGTGCGCGCAGGCGTGCATTGGGACAGACAGCTCGGATTGATCGTTGAGCAGCCGCTCGAGAGAATCTCGCAACTCCTCGGGGGAAGATGCCGCGTAGTCGCGGGTGTCATGACCCCGCACCGAAAGCACCACCGGGTGTGGGACCAGTCTGTGAAGTGTTGCTCGCAAGAAGGTGAGTCCGACGAATCCGACGCCTGGCACGGGTACATTGGTGAGGCGACGATCGCCGACGCCATCCTCGACCAGCTCGTGCACAACGCCCACCGCGTCGAGCTCAAGGGCGCGTGGCTCAGGAAAAAGCGCTCAGGTGAACCCCGAGCGGCGTCGCTTCGCTCCGATCGAATGATCGCCTTCCCCTGCGACGAGTGATCGGCTTGCCTCGGATTGGGTGATCGACCTCACTGGAATGCGCTTCACGCAACGCGGCATGCGCAGGACGTTCAACGACCTGATGCGCGCCGCCCAAGTGGAAGCCATCGTGACGCGCAGCATCTCCGGCCACCTGACGGAGACCATGCAGCACCACTACAGCACTGTGAGCGGCGCCGAGCAGCGCACCAGCATCGCCAAAGTCATCGACCTGATGACTCCTCGCCAACCCCCACCAGCAGGCGCGACCATGCCGCCGCCTAGTGCCTCCCCTGCCCTCCTCGGGATTCGATTCTCGGAGCACCACTTGGGCCCCCAGAACACGAGATTCGACACCCCTTTTCGAACCCCAAGTGGTGCTCCACGTATGGCAGGTGGTGCTCCAAACGAAAAAAGCCGACCATCGGCCGGCTTATTTCAGTGGTGTTTCCCCAATAATGTTCGTGGGCTAGGGCACCCACGAACCAAAAAACACAGAGCGGGAGAAGAGATTCGAACTCTCGACGTCAACCTTGGCAAGGTTGCACTCTACCGCTGAGTTACTCCCGCGGAAAGTGGGGAGGGTGTATCGGGTCGCCGTTGGGCTGTCAAGCTCCCTTGGAATCGGTGCGGCGACATTGACGGGCGCGTTGATTGGTCGGCTGGACGCGTCGGTGGACGGCTGGCGCGCGCCTGGCGGGTTGGGTGGCGCGGAGGGGCTTTCACGGGGCGGGTGGAGGGGCTTTGGGAGGGCCCGGCGCCGCTCAAACCCGCTCGACGTCGACGACGCCGTCGACCTTGTCCAGGGCGCGCATGAGGGCGCGGAGCTGGCTGAGGTCGCCGGCCATGAAGGTGAAGATGTTGCTGGCGAGGCCTTCGCGGCTGGCGCGGCAGTTGGCCTCGCTGATGTTGATTTGTTGCTCGCTGAAGGTCTGGCTGACGTTCGCGAGGATGCCGGGGTTGTTCTCGGTGCGGATGCGCAGGGAGACGGGGCGAGTGATCTTGGAGTTGGCGCGCCAGCTGACTTCGACGCGGCGCTCGGGGTCGGAGTCGAAAGCTTTGGTGCAAGAGCGGCGGTGGACGGTGACGCCGCGGCCGCGGGTGAGGAAGCCGATGATGGCGTCGCCCGCGACGGGGTTGCAGCACTTGGCGTACCGGACGAGCACGTCGTCGGCGCCGCTGACCTGGATACCGGAGTGATCTCTGCGCTGCACTTTGCGCACGAGCTTCTCGATGGCGCCCGTTTTGAACTGCGGCACCGGGCGGTTGACTTCGACGGGGGTGGGATCGTCGGGTTGGGCGCGGACGGTGCGCACGACATCTTCGGACTGGATTTTGCCGAAGCCGATGTTGAGGAAGAGCTCCTCGAGCCTGTCGACCTGGTGGGCTTTGCACACCCGTTCGACTTCCTCGTCGTTCTTGGAGAACTTCTGCAGGCTCATGCCCGCGCCGTGCATTTCGGTGGCCATCAGCTCGCGGCCGAGGTTGGTGCTCTTCTCGCGCCGCTCGGCGCGCAGGTAGGAGCGGATGCGGTTGCGGGCGCGGGTGGTGACGCACGCATCCAGCCACTCCTTGGTGGGCTGGGCGCGCGGATCGGTGGTGACCTCGACCACGTCGCCGTTGCGCAGTTTGTCCCGGACGGGGGCGAGCTGGCCGTTGACGCGAGCGCCAGCGCAGTGGTCCCCCACCTCGGTGTGGATGCCGTAGGCGAAGTCGATCAGCGTGGCGCCGCGCGGGAACATGCGCACGTCCCCGCGGGGAGTGAAGACATAGACCTCGTCGGGAAAGAGGTCGATCTTGACGCTCTCCAGGAATTCGGCCGGGTCCTTGAGGGTCTCCTGGAAGTGAGCGAGCTCCCGCAGCCAGCTGTACTTGGCCGCTTCGCTCGGCTGCACGCCGGATTGGGCTTCTTTGTACTCCCAGTGGGCCGCCACACCGAGCTCGGCCACCCGGTGCATTTCGTGGGTGCGGATCTGCATCTCGATGCGCTGCTTGGCAGGGCCGACGACGGTGGTGTGCAGGCTCTGGTAGCGGTTGGGCTTGGGCAGCGCGATGTAATCTTTGAAGCGGCCCGGCACGGGCGTCCACTTGGAGTGGATCACGCCCAGGGCCGCGTAGCACTCCGCCGCCGATTCGACGCAGATGCGAAATGCCAGCAGGTCGTAGACCTGGGAGAACTGGCATTGGTGCTCCTTCATCCGGCGGTGGATGCTGGTGATGTGCTTGGGGCGGCCGGTGACCTTCGAGGCGAAGCCCATTTGGCTGAGCAGGCCGACGATGGTGCGGCTGACGCCATCCACGTAGCGCTTGCGCTCGCGGCCGGTACGGGCGAGGTTGTCCGCGATGCCGAGGTAGGCCTTCGGCTCGAGGTAGCGCAGAGCCAAGTCTTCCAGCTCGCTCTTGAGCGTCTGCATGCCGAGGCGGTTGGCCAGGGGCGCGTAGATCTCCATCGTTTCCGCCGCGATTCGCTCCTGGCTCTCGACCTTCATGTGCTCGAGCGAGCGCATGTTGTCGAGCCGATCACAGAGCTTGACCATCAGGACCCGCAGGTCTTTGGCCATCGCGACGACCATCTTGCGGAAGCTCTCGGCCTGGCGATCTTCGCGGGAGCGAAAATCGATGCCGTTGAGCTTGGTGCAGCCGTCCACGAGGCGGGCGACCTCCGTTCCGAAACGGTCCGATACGTCCGCCAGCGTGGCTTCCGTATCTTCGACGACATCGTGCAACAGCCCGGCACAGACGGAGGCCGTGTCAAGCCGCAAGTCCGCGATGATGCCGGCGACGCCGGCCGGATGAACGAAGTAGGGCTCGCCGCTGCGCCGGCGCTGGTTGCGGTGGGCGTGCTGTGCGTAATCGTAGGCCCTGCGAATCAAGTCCACATCGGCCGTGGGATGGTACCCCTGGACTCGCTCGACTATGGACTCAACTTGAAGCACCATTTTCTCCAACCCTGGGCACCCTAGTCCCCGCAATGAATAAGCTAACACCTACGGTTGGGGGCGCCAAGGTGGCTCACCGCAGCGCGACCGCAGGGGTGACGCGTTGCGATGGACCGGCGCGGCAACCGGACAGCGACGGGCTGGGTGTCTACGTGCATTTCCCCTGGTGCCGCGCGAAATGCCCCTATTGCGATTTCCTCAGCCTGCCCACGGATCCCGGGGAGATCCCGCACGAACGCTACGCGGATGCGGTGGTGGCGGAACTGCACCGGTGGCTCGCGGGCGGACCGCGTCCGCCGCTTCGCAGCGTTTTCTTCGGCGGAGGAACCCCTTCGCTGTGGAAGCCGTCGGCCCTCGGCCGGGTGCTGAAGCAGATTCTGAGCGCCTTTGCTTCGGCCGAGGGCGGCGTGGAGGTGACCGCGGAATGCAACCCGACGCGTTTCGATGTGGAGCGGGCTCGGGCGCTGGCCGAGCAGGGTGTCAACCGGCTCAGTCTGGGTATTCAGTCCCTCTCCGAGCAGCGGCTGCGGTTCCTGGGCCGCTGGCACTCGCCCGAGGAAGGTCTGAGCGCCGCGCAGGCCGCGCTGTCGGTCGGAGGGCTGCGCGTCTCCTCGGACCTGATCTACGGCGTCCACGAGCAGACTCCCGAAGAGGCTGCGGACGAAGCGGCCAGGCTGGCGGATTTGGGGCTGACGCACGTGAGCGCCTACGCGCTCACCATCGAGCCGCAGACGGCCTTCGGGGCTCGGGCGCGCAAGGGGACGCTGCCGCAGGCGCGCGATGCCTCGGTCGCGGAAAGCTTCGTGGCCGTGCGCGAGGCGCTTGGAGCGCGCGGGTTCGGCCACTACGAGGTGAGCAACTACGCCCGGCCCGGGGCGGAGTGTGATCACAACCTGGGCTATTGGCTGGGCCGCGACTACCTCGGCCTCGGCTGCGGAGCCTTTGGGACGGTGGCGCCGAATCGCGGGCTGCTGAGCGGCGAATCGCAGCGCCTTCGCTACCGCAACGCCCCCCAGGTCGAGCGCTACATGACGCTCGCGCTCGAGGGGCGCGGCGCCCCGACCGCGCTGCATGCGCTGCGCGAGCCGCTCGACCCGGACACCCTGATGAGCGAGCACATCATGCTCGGCTTGCGAATGGCGCGCGGCTTGCGGATCGAGGCGCTCGAGCGAGCCGCGGGCTGCGCCTTTTGGACGCTCGAGCGGCGCCGCACGGCCGGCAAGCTGCTCGAGCGTGGGCTGCTGGAGCCGCTGCCCGGCGAGGCGGAGGGGCTTCGCATCCCCGCCGAGCAATGGCTTCTGGCCGACGGCATCATCGCCGAGTTGATGTGAACAGCCCGGCGGCGTCCCGCTGCACGGCGCCTTCGAGCTGCAGCAGGGTGAGCGCGTAGCTGGCTTCGGCAGCGCTCAGCCCGCAGCGCAAAGCCACCTGCCCCGCGGATAGGGCCTCGCAGCGCACGGCAGCCGCCACCCGGCTCTTGGGATCCGCCGCCCGCCCGCGGGCCGCGGGCTCGGGCCCGAGCGGCTCGCCGCCTGCGCCAAGCCGGGGCTGGGCGCGACTCGCCCCACGGCCCGGCGGCGGACCGCCCGCGCGCTCCGGGAGCTCGGGGCCGGCCGAGCCCGCCCGCGGCTCCGCGGGCCAGCCAGCGCGGCTCGCGGGCTGCGCGCTACCGCGGGGCACCGAGTGGGCGCGCTGCTCGCGAAGGAGCTCCAGTACCTCGTCGGCCCCGCCCAGCGGCCGCCCGCCGAGGCGAAGCTCTTCGATGCAGCCGTTGCCGCGGGTGTTCCACGGCGCGGCGGGTACGACGAAACCAGCGCGGCCGAGCCGGCGGGCCCAGCCCATCGCGTTGCGAGCTCCGCTGCGATAGGGACACTCCACCAGGATCACCGCGTGGCTCAAGGCGGCCAGCAAGGCGTTGCGCAGGAAGAAGTCGTGGCGGCGAGCGCCCTGCCCACCGGCGCGCGCGCACAGGTAGCCCCCGCCGCGGCGCAACACCTCCGCAAAGAAGCTGGCGTGCTCAGCCGGATAGGGCATGGAAAGGCCGCAGGGAGCCACGACCAGGGTGTAGCCCCCGGCCGTGAGAGCGCCCTCGTGGGCGGCGCGGTCGATGCCGATGGCGCCACCCGAGGCGATCGCGACCCCCGCGCGGGCGAGCGCCTCCGCCAGATCGCGAGCGAACCGCAGGGCTTGCGCGGTGGGCCGACGGGTCCCGACGATCGCCACCATGGGGGGGGCGGGCAACCTGCCCCACGAGAAGAGGCGGGCCGGTGGCTCGGGTAAGTCTCGAACGGCTGCCGGCAACGCCGGGCCTTCGAGGACGGTCGGGCTGGACGGGTCCGCGTCGACGGGGCCACCGGACGCGGCCTGCGGAGAGCGCTTGGGGGCGGGCATGCTGACTGTCGAAAGTCGGCCAGCGGGGGTGTCGGTTGCCCGTCTTGGGCGTTTTTTCGATAAATCGCTCGCGTGTGCTATCAACACCTACATGAGAGCGGTCGTCGCTACACACGGGCACTGTTTCGACGGGTTGTGCAGCGCCGTGCTGTTCACGCGCCTGCTGTCGTCCCTTCAGGATCGAGCGCCGCATCGGCGCGCGCCCCGGTTCCGATACCACTGCTGCGGCTACGGCCCGGGCCAGAGGCGCGTCGAGGACCTGCTCGACGGAGACGAGAACGCGGTCCTCGACTATCGCTTCGCCCCCGCCCCCGCACTCGGCTGGTACTTCGACCACCATCGCACGGCCTTCCAGGAGGCCGGGGCGCGGGAGTTCTTCGAACGCGAGCGCGGGCAACGCCACTTCTTCTACGACGCGGCCTACTCTTCCTGCGCGAAGCTGGTAGCCGACGTGGCGGAGCGCGAGTTCGGGGTGAGCACGCCCGAGCTCGCCCCGCTCGTGCAGTGGGCAGACAAGATCGACTCGGCCGCCTTCGAGAGCGCCGAGGCGGCGCTGGATTTCTCGAGCCCCGTCATGCAACTCGCCAGCGTGGTCGAGCACCACGGCGACAGTGAGCTGATCGCTCGCCTCGTGCCCGCGCTGCTGCGCGATAGCGCCGAGTCGGCCGCACGCGATCCCGAGCTGCAGCGCCGCTTCCGCGCCATCCGGCGCAAGCGCGACAGCTTCCGAGCGCACGTGCAGCGCCAGGCGCAGACGATGGACCGGGTGGTGCTGGTGGATTTGAGCGAAGGCGAGGTCGAGAGCTTCGGCAAGTTCGTGACCTACGCGCTATACCCACGCGCCGTGTATTCCGTGGTGCTGGGCCGCTTCCGCCGCGGCGCGCGCATCAACGTCGGCTACAACCCGTGGAGCGATCAAAAGCTCGACCGGGATATCAGCTCCATCTGCGTGCGCTACGGCGGCGGCGGGCACCCGTTCGTGGGCGGCATCGCGTTCTCGGAGAGTGAGCTGTCGCGGGCGCGCACCGTGGCCGAGGAAATCGCCGCCGAGCTGCGCAGCTGAGAGGCGACGTGGCGCAGGGCCTGACTCCCCGCTTTCGGCGCGGCCCCGAGCGCCCGCTCATCCTGGGCCATCGCGGGGCCAGTGAGCACGCCCCCGAGAACACGATGGCCGCGTTCGACTTGGCGCTCGAGCAAGGGGCGGACGGCGTCGAGCTCGACGTGCGGCTCAACCGCAGCGGCGACGTGGTGGTGGTCCACGACGTGGACCTCTCGCGCGTCACCGAAGGGCGCCTCACCCAGCGGGTGGAGGACCTGACGAGCGCCGAGTGCGCCGAGCTGCGGCTCGCCGGGAGCGAGCGGCTGCCCACGCTTCGGCAGGTGCTTCGCTGGGCCGCCGAGCGCGGCGCGCTCGTCAACGTGGAGCTCAAGTGCGACGGCCGCGGCGCCGCCGCCCTGCCCCGCGCCGTCGCCCGCGAGCTCGTCAGCCACTCGGGGGCCGCTTCGGCTCTCTTGATCTCCAGCTTCAGCCCACGGCTGGTGCTTCAACATCGCTGGCTGTGCCCGGAAGTGGCCGCAGCCTGGCTCTTTTCTTCGAGCTGGGTCGCCCGCAGCCCCTGGCTGCCCCCGGCCGACGCCGTACATCCGCACTTCGCCGCGGCAACGCCCCGGCGAGTGCAGCGCTGGCACCGGCAGGGCTTGCGCGTGCATTGCTGGACGGTGAACCTTCCCGAGCAAGCTCGGCAACTTTCGAGCTTCGGGGTCGACGCGTTGATCGGCAACAGCCCCCAGCGCCTGCTGCAGGCTCTCTCGAGCTGAGCCGGAGCGCGCGCTGCTGGGGGGGCCCCGCGGGCTCAGGGCGCGGCGTCGCCCGCGCCGCCGCAGCGCGAACGCACGACGCGCGAGCCCGGCGCGGCCTGGGGCTCGAACACCCCCGGGACGAGCGGCGGGTTGTGGTGCAACTCGCCCTGCTCGAGCACGATGTCGTTGCCCGCGCTCGGCACGACGAAGCGAATGCGCCGCGGCAAGGCCACGTCGCACGCCGGGCCGCTCGGGGGCACGTCGGGCTCGAGCCCGTCCGGGTCGTGGCGGGGCGCGGCGCGCTCCGCCGCCTCGTAGCCCGCGAGCTCCGCCTGGTACCAAACGGCGCCGCCTTGCTCGACCTCCACGCTGCGCAGCCGCACCCGCTGCTCCTGCCACGGGCGCTGCCAATCCCGCGCCTCGGGGGAAAAGGTGAGCGTCTGCCGCACGGCGTGTTCCCCGTCGATGGTGACGCGATACGCGCCGCGCTCCCAGCTCAGGCTGGCTTCGCCCTCGGCGTGGACGATCACGGGGGGGCGCCCGCTGAGCAGCTGGGCGAGCACCTCGGGCGGCAGCGGCACCCGCAGGGCCTGCTCGAGGTTGCAGGCGTTGGCCTCCCCCGCGAGGAAGGTCCGCGACTGCCTATCCTCGAACCCGAAGCGCTCGCCGTTCGACGTGAGCGTGGAAAGCACCCCCCCGAGCGGACTCAGCACGTCGAAGCGGATCTTCGCTGGCAGCGAGACGACGTACAGCGCCTTGGCGCGAACGCGCCCCTCTCGCCCGAAGTAGTCGAAGCGGGCCTCCCCCCCGAGGCCCCGGCTGCACTGCAGCTCGCGGCGCACCCGCTCGATCAGCGCCCGCGAGTCGGGGAACCGCGAAGGGGGCGCGCTGCGGTAGCAGCCGGCCGAAAGCGCAGCCGCTGCCCACAGCACGCCCCGCGCCGCGCGGGCTCGTGAGGCCTTGGCGTGGATCCCGCCCATCGACCCCGCGTCAGCCGCCAGCCAGCGTGTCGAGCAGATCGCCGTCGAGCTGCGGCACGCGCAGGTCGACCCAGGTGACGCCGACGCCGTGCTGGGCCGCCTGACGAGCCAGCGTGGCGCCGTCGATCAGCGACACGGGCGCCGCGCCGTCGCAGCGCGCTTCCTCGCGAGCCCCACTGAGGACCTGACCGGTGGTGATGAGCAAGCCGGCGTAGGCGGGGCCGTAGTGGTGCAGCGCCCCGCGCAGCTCCACGACGCGCTCGCGGCCGATGTCGCGGCCATCCTTGCGCACGATGATGCCCGTGGGCACCGAGCCCGCGGCCGCCGTGGCCACGCCTTGGTAGTGCAGCTCCTGGTTGTGGGAGCCGGGTCGGCGCACGGGGATGACGTCGGTAAAGCCGACCTGGTGTAGGAAGAGCGTCATGAACTCCCCGAGGCCGCGCCCGCCGAGGGACTGGAGCCGGGCGCAAAGCGACTTGGAGAAGGCCTCCGAGTGCTTCTGAGCCACGGCGGCCAGCTCGCGCTCCAGCCGGACCACGTCTGGGCTCAGCCCCCACTCGGTGAGCACGACGGACTTGCCCGCCATGCGGAAGCGCGGACGCCGGCGCTCCACGTGCGCGGTGACCACTTCGCACCGCACGGCGTCGACGATGGCGTCGCTGACGGCGCTGACATCGAGCTTGCCGCGCGCGCGGCGCGCCCCCTGCTCGGCGAGCTGGCGCACGGCGGTCGACGGGGTGCGGGCCTTGGGCGACATGGTCTGGTCGAGCCAGGCCAGCACGGCTTCGACCGAGAGCTCCTCCAGGGAGCGCGCCGCGTCCCCGGGGCGACTGCGTTCCTCGCGCTCGGCGCGGTCGCCACGCTCCGCTCGCTCGGCGCGGTCGCCACGCTCGCCTCGGTCTCCACGCTCGCCTCGGTCGCCACGCTCGCCTCGGTCCGAGCGCTCGGCCCGTTCGCCACGCTCGGCCCGTTCAACACGCTCCGGGCGATCGCCACGCTCGCGCGAGCGAGGGCCATCGGCGGCTGCGGTCTCTTCCGGGGCGAAGGCATCCTCCACCTCCTCCGAGGCTTCTTCGGACTCCACCTCGTCGATCAGGGCGGGAGCCTCCGAGACGGTGTACGAAGGCAAGCCATTGTCCTCGTCCGAGGCGCCACGGCCTCCCCGCCGGCGGCGCCGGCGACGTCGCTTGCCGCCCGCGTCGGCCCGCTCCACGGGGTCCGGCTCGTCTCCCCCGAGGATGGGCTCGTCGTCGTCCTCCTCCGGCGTGAACAGGTCGGTCGCGGCGGCGGCCAGCTCGGCGCGCGCTTTCTCGTCCTCCCCGATGTCGCTGTCGTCGGACGTGAGCGAGGTGTACGTCGACTCGACGGAAGCGGGCGCGGGCTCCACCTCCTCTTCGTCGCTGGAATACGCCCCATTCAGCTCCTCGACCCCGACGACGTTGACCTGCTCGGCCTCGAGGCGGGCCAGGCGCTCGAGCACCGGGGTGCGATCGGCCAGGCCCTCGGCAACGGACTTCTCGTCCCAGTCGCGCAGCGCGAAGACGCCCGGCTTGACACGAACCAGCGGGTTGTCCTTCGGATCTTTCTTCACCACCGCGGCCAGGCGGGCCCCCATGGTGACCTCGGGGCTCTTGCCCACGTGGCTGAGCAGATCTTTCTCAATCGCTACGTCCGTGATTTCCTTGTAGTGCAGTGGCTTGCCCACCAGGCGCAGGACCTGCGCCGCAGCTTCTGTAAAAGTCATTTTCTCCTGATCTCTGTCTCCTAGTCGCTGCCCGCCCATCTCCGGGCCGGCTCCGCTGGAGCGGGCTCCTCGGAAGATCCGGGCCACGACCGATCTCTACACGGGTGCCTCGCGACCTCACGGCGAGGAGGCGCGCGGCGGCTCCGCTGCCGGAGTCATACCACGTGCGGACCGATTCCCCGCGTTTCTTCGCCACCCCGGAGGGCGGCGGGGTGAGGGCGGCCCGCGCCCGTCGGCTGCCGGGCAAAGCGTACGCCGAAGGCCCCTCGTATCCGTTCTCTTTTCGCGAGATTTGGCGTTCCACGGGGAGCGTTTCGCAGACCCCCGGCGTCGGGCGCCCGGGCACGACTTCGCGACACGCCCGCCCTCTTCCCTACTCCTCCCCCGCTCCCTCGCCGCTCGACACGACGCGGCGCGCGTCGAAGATTCGCCCGCACCGGGTGCCGCTGGTGTTGATTGCAGCGCCGGGAGCGGAGAGCCTACGAGCACGGCGCGCCGTGTTAGGTCTCCCCATGCTCCCTCCTCCATCCCCCCCACCGATCCTCGGCATCGCGAGCGCCCAGCCGCTGTCGCCGCTGACCACGATGGAGGTGGGGGGCCCCGCGCGCTTCCTCGGCGCGCCCCGCACGGAAGCCGCACTGATCGCGATGGTGCGCTGGGCGCGGGCCTGTGACGTGCCGGTGGTGATTCTGGGGGGCGGTAGCAACGTGATCGTGAGCGACGCGGGGCTCGACGCGCTGGTGATTCGCCCGCACCTGACCGACCTCTCCACCATGATCAGCGGCGATCACGTGCTGGTCGACGCCGGCTCCGGCATCGTGTGGGACGCCCTGGTCCGGCACTGCGCCGCGAGCGGGTTGCTCGGGCTCGAGTGCCTCAGTGGCATCCCCGGCTCCGTCGGCGCCACGCCCATCCAGAACGTGGGCGCTTATGGCCGTCAGGTCGGAGAGCTCGTCGAGTCGGTGCGCGTCTACGACATGCGGGCCGACGAGGTGCTCGAGCTCAGCGCCGAGCAGTGCCAGTTCTCCTATCGAAGCAGCGTTTTCAAGGGGGCCGGCCGGCACTGGGTGGTGCTGCAGGTGCGGTTCGCCCTCAGCGCTCGGGGGCAGCCGGTGATCCGCTATCCGGAGCTCGCCCGGGCGCTGGAGGCGCACGGCCAGCAGGCCGCTCCCCGAGCGGTTCGCGAGGCCGTGCTCGACATTCGGCGGCGCAAGTCGATGGTGATCGAGCCGGAGGACGAGAACCGCCGCAGCTGCGGCTCGTTCTTCCTCAACCCGGTCGTCGACGCGGAAACGCTGGCGCGCGTGCAGGACGCCGCTCGCGAGCCCCCTCCGAGCTATCCGCAGGGCGAGGCGCAGTACAAGCTGCCCGCGGCCTGGCTGATCGAGCGGGCGGGCCTGGGCAAGGGCCATCGCTTCGGCAAGACCCGGCTGTCGACCCGCCACGCCCTGGCACTGACGTGTCAGGCCGGGGCCACCGCTGGCGACGTCGTCGCGGCGGCTCGGCAGGTGGTCCGCACGGTGGAGGATCGCTTCGGCTTGCGGCTCCAGCCCGAGCCGCAGTTCCTGGGCTTCGAGCGCTTCGAGGGCGGGCTGCCGGTCTAACCCCAGTCCCGCCCGGACTTCTCACCACCCGACTCGGTCGCGCGGGAGCGTGTCGAGCCCCCTCGCCGCCCCGCCACGCCCGGGTCGCCGCGGGGACCCGGTGCGGCTCGCGCCACAGAAAAGCGCCCGCGCCGCCTCCTCGTACGCCGCCCTCGACGGCTTCGCCGATGCGGCGGGTCGCCGCGGCGACCCGGTGCGGCTCGCGCTACGAAAGCGCCTGCGCCGCCTCCTCGTATACCGCCTCGACCGCTTCGCCGATGCGGCTGGTCGCCGTGCCGCCGGCTTGCGCCATGTCGGGCCGCCCGCCACCCGAGCCACCGACCTTCTCGGCAACGCCGCGGATCATCTTTCCGGCGTTGCACCGAGCGGTCAGCCCCTTGGCCACGGTGAGCACCAGCTGCACCTTGCCGTCGCTCTGGGAGGCGACGAGCACGACGCTGTCGCCGAGCTTGTCCCGCAGCTGCTCGGCGAGCTCGCGCAGCGCTCCGCGATCGGTGACCTGCGTCTCGATGCCCAGCACCTTCACGCCCTGCACGTCGCGAGCGTTCTGGAGCATGGACTCGATGCCCCCACCGCCCCCGCCGCCCTGCATCCAGCGCCGCTGCATGGCTTCGAGCTCCTTCTCGAGCGACTTTTGCTGAGCCACCAAGCGCTCGATCTTCTCCACGAGATCGCCTCCGCCGGCCTTGGCAGCCGCCGAAGCCCGCGCCAAGGTGGCCTCCAGGGCCCGCGCGTGCCGCAGCACCCCCGCGCCCGTCGTGGCGGTGATACGCCGTACGCCAGCCGCCACCCCCTGCTCCTGCAGCACCTTGAAGACGCCGATCTCCCCGGTCGACCGCGCGTGTGTGCCTCCGCACAGCTCCACCGAGGGCCCCATGGTCAGCAGCCGCACGGTGTCCCCGTACTTCTCTTCGAAGATCATCATGGCGCCGAGCTCGCGCGCCTCGTCGATCGTGCACACGCGCGTGCGCACCTCGCTGTTGCCCACGATGAGCTCATTGACCTTGTCCTCGATTTCGACGATCTGCTCGGCGCTCAGCGGGCTGGACTGCGTAAAGTCGAAACGCAGCCGATCCGGCCCCACCACGCTGCCCTTTTGTTGAGCGTGCTTGCCCACCACCGAGCGCAGCGCCCAGTGCAACAGGTGGGTCGCCGAATGGTTGCGCCGAATCGACTCGCGCCGCTGCAGGTCCACGCGCAGCTCCAGCTCGGGGGCGCCCTCACCGACCCGCAGGGCACCGCGCACGATCTCCCCCACGTGAACCACGAGCCCGTCGACCGGCTTCTGCGTGTCGACGACACGCAACTCGCCGCCCTCCCAGACGACCGTCCCGGTGTCCCCGACTTGGCCACCCGCCTCCCCGTAGAACGGCGTCCGTGCGGTGACCAACTCGACCTGCTGCCCCTCGTCGGCCACCTCGACGAGCTGGCCCCCGGCGATCAACGCGAGCGGCGCGGCCTTGGCCTCAACCCGCTCGTAGCCGAGAAACTCCACGCCGCCGCTCGGGACCTTTTCCAGCGCGGCCCGGTAGACCCCTTCGACGGCCTGCGCGGAGCTCTTGAACTCCGAGCGGCCGCGCGCCTCCTCGAGCGCCGCCCGGTAGCCCGCGAGGTCCACCTCGAACCCCCGCTCGCCGCAGATGACCTCCGTCAGGTCGAGCGGAAAGCCGTAGGTGTCGTAGAGCTTGAACGCCTCGGCGCCGGGCAGCGCCTTCTGGCCGCGCTCCGCGAGGCCCGCGAAGGCCTGATCCAAGAGGCCGAGCCCACGCACGATGGTCTCCCGAAAGCGCTCCTCCTCTTGGCGAGCCACGCTCACGATCATCTCGCGGCGCTCTCTCAGCTCCTGGTAGTGCCCCCCGAGCAGCTCCACGGCCTTGTCGGCAACGCGATGCAAGAAGGGCACCTCGATGCCGAGCTTGTGCCCGTGGCGGATGGCTCGGCGCATGACCCGACGCAAGACGTACGCGCTGCCGGCTCGGTCGGGCAACACGCCGTCGGCGATCAGAAACGCGGTGGAACGAGCGTGGTCGGCGATCACTCGCATGCTCACGTCGCTCGCTTGCATGGACCCGCCGTAGGGCTTGCCCGAGATGGCGACCACCTCGTCGATCAGCGGGCGGAACAGGTCCGTGTCGTAGTTGCTGCTGCGGCCCTGCAGAATGCTGGAGACGCGCTCCAGCCCCATGCCCGTGTCCACGCTGGGCGCGGGCAGCCGCTGCAGCGAGCCGTCCGGCTGGGCATCGAACTGCATGAACACGAGGTTCCAGATTTCGAGCCAGCCGCTGCCGTCCTCGCCGATCGGCTCGTCGAAACGAGCCGGATCCACCTCATTCCCCTTGAAAAAGAAGATCTCGCTGCAGGGGCCGCAGGGCCCGGTCTCCCCCATGCGCCAGAAGTTGTCCTTGGCGGAACAGGCGACGATGCGATCTTCGGGCAGCCCGCTCCGCTCGCGCCACAGATCCCGCGCCTCGGTGTCTTCCTCGAGCTTGTCGTCCCCCTTCAAATAGGTGACCAGCAGCCGCTCCTGGGGCAGGCCGAGCACCTCGGTGACGAACTCCCACGCGAAGGCGATGGCTTCTTTCTTGAAGTAGTCGCCGAAGCTGAAGTTGCCGAGCATCTCGAACAGGGTGTGGTGTGTCGGCGAGGGGCCCACGTTCTCGAGGTCGTTGTGCTTGCCGCTGACGCGCATGCACTTCTGGCAGCTCGCCGCGCGCGTGTACGCCGGCTGCTCGCGGCCCGTGAAGACGTCCTTGAACGGAACCATCCCCGCGTTGACGAAATACAGCGAGGGATCGCCCTCGAGAACCAAAGGCGCGCTGGCGGCGACGTGGTGGCCTCGTTTGTCGAAAAACTCCAGAAAAGCTGCTCGAATGTCAGCGGCGCGGTGGGGATGGTCTGCCATCAGGCCGCCCCTGTTAGCACAGAGTCTCGCGAGGCGCGCGAGCAACTCGTCGCTCGGCCGGGCCCGCGGTGCAGACCGAGCGCCGCGGCGGCTGGAACCGCCGATCTCGGCTAGGAAGCTATGGGCGGCCGGCAGTGGTCTCCGTCCGAGTGCCCCGAAGCGGCGCTGGCCCGGGCGACGGTTTGGCGGCCCGATGGACGCCTCGGCCTCCGCTGGCCCGCGCCCCGAGCAGCCCGCTGGCGCGGCCCGGGCCCGCGCGAGCCGAGTCGCCCCGTCGCGCACGTGAGCTCGCGCCAGAGCCATTTCGGGCTCCGCGCAGCGAAAGCGCGCCGTCGGCGCGATGCGGCGCGGCCCGCGCCGACGGAGCTCCGGGGGGGTAAAAAAGGCACCACGGAGGATGCCCTCGCGGTCGATTCGTGGCAAACTCCAGGTACTGTGTGGTCCGGATTCAATTTCCCGAACCAAGTCGGCAGGGGAGCACCCCTGTGCCCACACGAGTCTTGGGCTCTCGGAGGGCCCCTGTTCGAAACCCAGCCCTGCACGCGACATTGGTCGCCGCGGTGACTCTCCACGGTATGTGGCGGCCACTCAGGCGCGCGTGTTTCGTTGGTGTCCGGAATACCGGAGGAGGTGAATGAAACGATGCATTGTAGTTGTTCCCCTAACCCGGAGGTACTCCGAGGGTAGTGCCGGCGTCGTGCGACGACCCGGCATCTCCTGAAGACAGGTTCGCCGCGCAGCGAGCGCGGGCCGCGATTTCCTCTGGAAGTCGAGCCCCTGTCCGCTCGATGCAACGCTGAGCCGCCCCGAGCCCACGGCTCGGTGCTCCTCGTTTTCGGCAAGACCACTCGGTTTCACCGCGGCAAGGGGCCTCCAACACCGGGTCGGGTGCTAGCAGTATGCACCCGGCCCGTTCTCTATTGGGGCTCGGCGCCCGCGGGGCTCTGGACGAGCGCCCCCCGTGGTTCCGACGCGGGTCGGAGGCGGCAGAGAGCCCACATTGACCCGCACGAGCGCCGCGCTCGGATTCGCGGCGGAGGATTCGCGGCGGAGCGCCGCGCTTCGCGGTTGGGCGCCGAGGGCCGAAGGCACCGCCCTCCCGATTGCGGGCACCGCGCCGCGGGCGAAAACCGTCGGCTTCGCTGCCGCAGAGCACGCGACCCGCCGCGGCGCCGAAGCCCCCCATGGCGCGAAAGCGAGTCGGCGCCTCGAGGGGACGGCGGCCAGGCGACGGCGAGACGGCGTAGCAGCGAGCCCCCCCCACGCTGCGGCAGCCTGGCCCGCCGCGCCGCACCCCGCACCCCGCGTCCCCGTCCCGCGGGCGGACGACCGCGACGCGGCCAGACCCACCGCACGGCAACCTCGCGGTGGCCAGGGACGCGGAGCGAACGCCCGGTGGCCAGATCCGAGGAGCGCGCAGCCGCCAGCGACGCGGAGCGAACGCCGCGGCGGCCAGACCCGAGGCGCGCGCAGTCGCGCCGACCGACGCCGCGGCGGGAAGACCGCGACGCGGCCAAGCCACGGCGCCGCGCGGCGGAGCCGGCGTGCGCCCCCCGCCGGACCACGCGGCCGCAGCGACCTCCCCGCGCCCCGCCGCAAGCCCGCGCCCGCCGCAATGCAGCGGCGCGGCGGACGACCGCGCGCCCGCGCCCGCAGCCGAGCCACGCGCGCCGGCCTTCGCGCAGATGACCACCGCGCGTTCGCCGAGAAAGCGGCCCGCCACCGCTCGGCGGCGGCGCGGGTGCGTCGCCCCGCTCCCGCGGCCGGCGCTCACCTTCGAGCGAGCGGCCGCTGCGCGTTCGCGGGGGGGGGCGCCACCGCTGGCCGCTGCGCGGAGCGCTTTACGGCCGATTTCGGCGTACAGCTAACGATTGTTCACCGCGGCTTCGGGGAGTAGCCTTCCGCCGGCCATGACTCTGCTTACCGTGCTGGGAGACGCTGCTGCTTCGATGGCGGATGCGTTTTCGTTCGATCTCGGATCCTTCTTCGACGGCATTCTATTTGGCAGGTGGAAAGGGCGTGCCTTCGAGCGCAACACCTTTCGAGCCTTCACGGATGTGATGGCAATCGGCATTTCGCTCACGGCCGCCGGCCTTTGGCTGCTGGAGCGGCGCGCTCGCCAGGTGGGCACGCCGGTACCCGAGCGCACCGCGCGCCGCGTGGGCATCACGCTGACGGTCGTTTCCTTCTTGCTCTACTTCGACTTCTTCAACCCCAACACGCGCTACCCGAACTACTACCACCGGCACGAGCTGTATCACTACTACCTCGGCTCGAAGTACTTCAACGAGATCGGCTACCAGCGCTTGTACACCTGCACCTCGCTCGCCGAGGTGGAGCTGGGGCACGGAGCGGCCATCCGCAAGCGCGAGCTCCGAGATCTGAGCGCGAAGAACCTCATCGTTCCAACCACGGATACGTACATCTTCTCGGACCCGGGCCAGTGCAAGGATCATTTCACGCCGGAACGCTGGGAGAAGTTCAAAGCAGACGTGAAGTGGTTCGAGGCCTCCGCGCGCGGAGACTACTGGAACAACATGCAGAAGGACCACGGCTACAACCCGCCACCGGTCTGGACGATGACGGGGAAGCTGCTGGGCAGCGTCGCGCCCGCAGGCGACGTGTTCTTCAAGCTGCTCGCCTCCATCGACATCTGCCTGCAGCTAGGCGTCGTCTTGATGCTCAACTGGGCATTCGGATGGCGCACGATGGCGCTGGCCACCATCTTCTGGGGCTGCAACGCCCCCGCCAACTTCTATTGGACGGGAGGGGCCTTCCTCCGACAGGACTGGCTCTTCCTGGTGATGGCTGCGCTGTGCTGCGCGCGCAAGCGCAAGTTCGTCCTCTCGGGGGCGGCGCTCACGTGGGCCTCGCTGTTGCGCGTCTTCCCCCTAGTGCTCTTCGGGGGCGTGGGGTTGATCATGGTGTTCGATTTCGTGCGCAAGCGCCGCATCATCCGCGATCACCTGCGCTTCGTGGCTGGCTGCGTCCTCTCGGCGGCCATCTTGATTCCAGTCAGTATCGCCGCCACCAACCCCGACGCCTACGACGAGTTCGTGGCGCACATCGCCCTGCACAAGGATACGCCACTGACCAACCACATGGGGTTGGAGACGATCCTGGTGCACGATTGGGACGGCCGCATGCTCTTCACGCGCGACGACCGGCTCGACGATCCGTTCCAAGGCTGGAAGGAGGGGCGGGTGGAGCGCAAGAGAAGGCTGCGCCCCGTGTTCCTGGCGATCAACGCGCTGATGCTGGCGTGGCTGGCCTGGGCCCTGCGGCGCACGCGGCAGCTGTGGATCGGCATGGCGCTGAGCGTCCCGATCATCATCAGCATGGCCAACGTAACATGCTATTATTATTCGATATTTTTATGTTCCGCGGTGCTGGCTCGGGTGCGCCCGGCGCTCGCCCCCGCCTACCTGACCCTGGCGGGCGCCAGCCAGGTCTTGCTGTTGCGCTTCTACTGGATTGACGACAAGTACACCGCACAGAGCTACCTGTTCTTCGCGTTCGGGCTCTGCATACTCTGGGCCTACAGCCGTCCGCCCTGGGGCAAGAAACAGCGGGAGAGGGCGAAGCGGAAGCTGGTTGTGCCATGGGCACACAAGAAAAAAGCCGCTATGGTTGCGAGAACATGAACACCGCACCTCCCCGCCCCCCGCCCTGTGTGCTTCTGCGCGGCGCGCCTTTGTTGGTCGCGCTCTTCAGCCTCGCCGCCTGCAAGAGTGGCGATTCGGCGGTGGCTGGCCCCGAGCCCGAGAGCCCGCCGAGCGCTGAGCCGGCCGAGGGCCCCTCCGCCGCTTCGCCCCCCACCGAGGCGCCGGCGAGCCCCGCCGGCGCGAAGACGGAATCATTCGGGGGCGCATTCACCGAGGGCACCGAGGTCACCTTGGCGTCGCTGGTCTCCTCCCCCGAAGAGTACGCAGGCAAGGCCGTGATCACCGAGGGCAAGGTGCAGCGCGCTTGTGAGCGCAAAGGCTGCTGGATGGAAATCGCGGACGGAGACGCCAAGTGCCGCGTGACCTTCAAGGATTATGGCTTCTTCGTGCCAACGGATTCCGCAGGCGCGTCGACGCGCCTACAGGGCGAGCTGGCCACGCGCACGGTGAGCGCGGGCCGGGTCAAGCACCTCGAGGCCGAGGGAGCCCACTTCCCAAGCAAGAACGCCGATGGCAGCGCTCAGGAAGTACGCCTGATCGCCACCGCCGTGCAGATCACTCGCTGAAGGGCGGGCTCGGAGGCCCGGGCCCTCGCCGAGGGCCGCGGCGCGGGGTCGCTTCCGCGGGCAAGCTCCCCGGGGCCGCCAACGGAAGCGGCGCTCCCGCTACTGAATGAGGGAGCGGGCGGCCTCCTGAATGAAGGTACCGATGACGGGGCGGTAGCCGAAGTCACGCGCCGCGGGGTTGGTCATGTTCTTGGGACAGATCGAGGCCACCACGGCTTGCTCTCCAATCCCCTTGAGCACGCTGAGAATGCGCGGCGCCGGGTAGGCCTTCGCGTAGAACTGGACCGTGGAATAGCCGGCCGTCTGCTCGTTCCAGCACAGCGGGTCACCCAAGAATGGGTTCTCGTCGGCTCCCGTGATGCGATCGTAGCTTTGGCGGCAATCGCACGCCGCCGCGTCCGGGACGCTCGCGCAATCTCGGCTCTCCGGCAGCTCGAAGATGCACGCGTACTGCAGATCGTCGACCACCAGCCGCTCGCGGCCGTTGATCCCATTGATGCCGTCCTGATCGGGCGAAATGATCGGATCGCCCGTGACGGGGTGGGTGCCGGCGCGCGGCTCGCGAGATTCGATCGCGAACGGGTCGAGGGGCTCCACCCCGGCCCGCGGGTCACCCAGAACTCGCTGCCAGAACTGCGTTTCCTCGAATTCCTTGGCGGCGATTAGATCGAGCTGGCCTTCGACCCCCACCGTCTCCGCGGTGGCCACGTCTTGCCACGGCACCCCCACGATGCCCACGAAGTAGACCGAGGAAGGATCGCGCACGGCCATTTGCATCCCGACCGGCTCGCTGTAGAGCGGATTCGGCGCGAAGCGGATCTCGCCGGCTTCGTCGCGCAGCGGCTCGCCGAGCTCGTTGTAGCCCTCCGGCAGCCATGCGGAGGTGAGCCCCAACACGTAGCGCTCGACGGGAAACAGGTAGTCGAACCCGTACTTGCGCCGCTGATCGATGCAGCGGAGGTTCTGCCCGTACACAGACTGCTCCTCCTCGCGCGCCATGATGGGCGACGTGGAGCAGGCGGCGTCTTCCTCGTTCGAGGGGCAGCCGGCCGGCACGGCAAACGAGCAGGAACGGCAACACGCATCGTTTGGATCCGACTCGCACGCGGCCGAAGCCCGCGTGATGCCTCGGCTCTGATCCAGGTTGTACCAGCCGATGTCCGTATCTCGAACCGAGCAATCGTCCTCGTCGGCCAACATGATGATGGCGACGACCGAGTCTGGCCGCAGGAAAGCGCGCCGCTGAGCGAGCAGATTCTCGTCGAGGCCGCGGCGCTGCAGGCAGTTGTTGCCCTGGTCCCCCGACGAGCAGGGCACGCGAACCTGCTCCGCTGGCGGGGCGGGATCCATCAGGAACCGATACATCGCCTCGAGCGGAGCCTCGAACCCGCAGCCCTGCTCGCTCACGGAGCCCAGCAAGCCGAGGAACGCCCCGGTCATTTCCCCGATGTCGCTGTGGCCCTCGGCGTCCACGCGCTGGCCCGGATCCCAAGCGAGGAACCCGAGGTCCTGGTACGTCGGAGTGCTAGCACCCCGAGGTAGCGCGCCGACGAGGTGGCCCGCGTCGTTGCGCCGACAGGCCTCGGGCGGGTCGTCTGCCCCGAGAGGGCCCATGCTGGAGGTGACGATCCCCACGTGAATGTCCTGTACGGGTGCGAATTGCCTCGCCATTCCATCCGGGCAGCGCTCCTGCGCGCTGGCCGGCTGCTGCGATTGCTGGAGATCCGGCGTCAGGCATGGAGGGTTGACCAAGCGCTCGAGCAGATCGGGAATGGCCTGGCTGAAGACCTCCTGCTTGTCCGCCATGGAGATCGAGTTGTCGACGACGAAGAGCAGGTCCACCTTGTCGGAGGGGCCGATACCGCCCCCCGCTGCGGTGAGGTTGGGATTGAAGGAGACCGTGCCCTCCCCTTCCGGAACCACCACGTTGTCGGGCAGATCGGCGGCATCGGAGCTGCACCCCTGCTCCGCGCACAAGCCCTGATCTTCGGGGGACTCGGGCGTGACCGTGAAGCCCCCGCCTTCGGGACCCGAGTCGGAGCCGGCGCTACAAGCCAGCGAGCACGAGACCAACGCGGCGAAGCCGCGAGCCCTGCCAGGGGCCATCCATCGAGCGCGCCGGGCGACTGCCCCGCGACGGAACCATCGACTCGTTCCAATCAACATCCGCATCCTGCCGTTCTCCTGCGGACGATCCAGCCAGGCCGCTGGTGAACCACCCGGACGCACGAGTGTACAGGTTGCAGGGGGAAGGCGGGAATGGTCCTGCGAAGCGCCGAAAAACACGCTCCAACCCCATAAATTTGCGCTCGCGCAGAAATGGCGTCGCAATCCAGTCCATTGCAGAGCAGCAAAACCCCACGCCAGCCGTGCCGGCTCAGGCGGACCGGCCGTGCTGGCCGGTGATGGCCCTCCGCCGCTCACGGATAGAGGCGGCCTGCCGTTCACGGAAGGGACCGGCCACGGGACGTCGGCAAGGGGGCAGCAAGGCATGGCAGGCATTCGCGCGCGGTCACCGAAAGGGAGCCGGCAGTCGGTCTCGGGCCGAATCGCCGGCACGAACGAAGTCATTTCGGCCGCAGCCGCACGCATTGCCCAGGAGGCGCTCAAAGAGGACGTCTCGATCGAGGACCTGGCCAGCCTCGCCCACGCGGACGCGGCCTTCGCGATGCGGCTCCTGGCACTGGTCAACAGCCCCGCCTTCGCCCGCACCCAGACCGTCTCCGACATCAACCAAGCCGCGACTTTGTTGGGGATTCGAGGCTTGCGCACGGTCGCGCTGGGGTTGCTCGTCTCGACCCTCTGCCCGCCGGAGGAGAGCGCCAAGATCCTGATGGCGAACGCGCTGCGTCGCGCCGTGAGCTGCCGCCTGGTGGCCCAGGCTGTGGGATACCGGGATTTGGACGGCAGCTTCGTCGTCGGCCTGTTCCTCGACAGTGGGCTGCTCTGCTACCCCGCGGACAAGCTCGAGATCGCGGTGGCGGTCGCGGCGGGCCCCGCCCACCACCGCGTACTGCGCGAGCACGCCGAGAGCATCACTCCCCACACCCTCACCGGCTCGCGCCTGGCGGCCAAGCTCGGGCTGCCCGAGGACACGGTGGAGGCAATCCGCACCCACCACGATGCGCACGTGCCCCAGCACGGCCTTTCGCGCGTCGCGTGGATCGCGGAGCGACTCGCCGGGATCTTCGAGAGCCCCGAGGTGGATCGAGCCCGCGCCGAGGTCATCGCGCTGGGCAGGCCGATGGGGCTCACGCGTCGACAGATCGACGACATTCTCGAGGCAGTGCCGGCCCAGGTGGCCGAGGTCGCGGGCGCCCTCAACAGCGACGTGGGCGATCTGCACGACCTCGAGACGCTGCGCAACGACGCCGGGCGCCTGCTCTCGGACATCAATCAGCAGTACGAAGGCGTGATCCGCAAGCTGGGGGAGCTGCTCGCGGAGAAGGAACGGCTGGCGGAGCAGCTGCGCAACGCCAACGCCGCGCTCGAGAACATGGCACGCACCGACGCACTGACGGGCTTGTGCAATCGCCGAGCTCTGCAGGATGCGCTCGAGCGCTGTTCCACCAAGGCCAGCGCGGAGGGTACGTGGCTGGGGCTCGTCGCGGTGGACGTCGACCACTTCAAGCGGCTCAACGACACGTACGGACACGCGGCGGGCGACACCGTGCTCGCACGCGTCGGAAGGCTCCTGATCGAACACTGCCAACGGGGCGGATTGCCGGCTCGCTACGGCGGCGAGGAGTTCACCGTGGTGCTGCCCGAAGCGGACGCCTGCCAGGCCGCGCGGTTCGCCGAGGGGATTCGAGCGGACATGGAGGCGATGACCATCGCGCACGGAGACCAGGCCCTGCGCGTGACCGCCAGCTTCGGGGTGGCGGCCGAGCGCGGCCCGAAGGCGAGAGACTTCGAGGTCCTGCTGCGGCGGGCCGACGAGGCGCTGTACGAGGCCAAGCACGCGGGCCGCAACCGCGTCGTCGCCAGCCGAGAAACAACCGGGGAAGACCCGCAGGCCTCCGCCCCGCCGGGCCCGCGGGCGTCGGCTCCGCCCCCGGTCGCCTGAGCACGACGGCTCGAGCGCTCGAGCGTCAGCCAACGCCTCGGGCCTCGCCGCGCTGCGGCGCCCCAAGTTCCGCCCCGTGGCGAGGGGATTCTGGGTGTAGGCTGCGGGCGTGGAGGAAACTCGATTTCTCGTTTTGGGCGCCGGAGTCACCGGCCTCTCTTTTGCCGCGGGGCTCGAGCGGGCAGAGTATCTGATCTGCGAGGCAAACGACGAGATCGGCGGCTATTGCAGAACGGTCAAGCAGGCCGGGTTCGTCTGGGATTACTCGGGCCATTTCTTCCACTTCCGCGACCCCTCCATCGAGCGGGAGCTGGTAGAGCACATCGGCACCGACCGCGTCGTCACCGTCGAGCGCTGCTCTCGCATCTTCTACGCGGACTCCCACGTCGACTTCCCGTTTCAGCGCAACATCCACCAGCTGCCGAAGGACGAGTTCGTCGAATGCCTGGTGGGCCTGGTCGAGCGGCCCAAGGGCCCCCCGGCGAATTTCTCGGAGATGCTGCTTTCGAAATTCGGCGCCGGCATCACCGAGAAGTTCTTGCGCCCGTACAACGAGAAGCTGTACGCGACCCGCCTCGAGCGCCTCGACACCGAGGCGATGGGGCGCTTCTTTCCTCACGCGGACGCCGAGGAAATCATCGCCGGCCTGCGCCGCGACACCAGCGCGAGCTACAATTCTACGTTCACCTACCCGGTGGGGGGCGCCGTCGAGTACATCGGCGCCATCGCCAGCAAGGTGGACGCGAGTCGCATCTGCCTGCGGCGACCCGTTACTTCGGTGGATCTTCGGCAAAAAATCGCCCACACGCCGCTCGGCCCGATCCGCTTCGAGTACTTGCTGAGCAGCGCGCCCTTCCCCACCCTGCTGCGGCTCTGCGGCGGCTCGCCGCCGGAAGGCCTGTACGGCCACAACAAGGTGCTCGTCTTCAACCTCGGCTTCGACCGCAAGGGGCCGGCGGGGGTCCACTGGATCTACTACCCCCAGCGCGACGTTTGCTTCTACCGCGTGGGCTTCTACGACAACATCCTCGACGCGCCGCGAATGAGCCTGTACGTGGAGATCGGCTACCCGGCACACGAGCCGCTCGACCCGGACGCCATCGAGCAGGCGCGGCAGAGGGTGCTGCGCGACTTGCGGCGGTGCGCCGTGGTCACGGATCAGAATCTGGTCGCTTGGCACAGCGTGGTGCTCGACCCCGCGTACGTGCACATCACGCAGGCCTCCATGAAGGCCGTGGCCGAGGAGCGGGAACTACTCGCCGCCCGCGGCGTTTACACGGCGGGGCGCTACGGAGGCTGGACGTACTGCTCGATCGAAGACAACATCATCGAGGCGCGCGCGCTGGCGCGGCGCTTCAACGAGCTGTTTCGCCGCGGAGCGCTGTAGGGCGCGATGAACCGTGCCCCCCGCGGCATGCGCCCCGACCGGCGCCGAATGGCTACTGCGCCCCGACCGGCGCCGAATGGCTACTGCGCCCCGATGGCGTCGGCGAGCTGTGCCGCGATTTCCGCCGTCGCCACCGGGTTCGTCTGCGCCGCGCGCCCCCAGCGCAGGCCACTGCCGTCCGCGGACTTCGGAATTACGTGAAAATGAACGTAAAACACGGACTGACCCGCAACCGCCTCGTTGTTCTGCAGCACGTTGAACCCCTCGCAACCAGTCACGGCCTTGATGGCGCGGGCGATGCGCGGCAGGGCCGCGCCCAGGGCCGCCGCGACCTCGTCGGAGAGCTCGTCGAGCGTGCGGGCGGCGCGCTTCGGGATGACGAGCGTGTGCCCCACCGAGAGAGGCGACACGTCGAGGAAGGCCAGCACGTGGTCGTTCTCGTACACGCGGTGGCACGGCAGCTCACCGCGGAGAATCTTTCCGAATACGGTATCCGTCATGAGCTGACGCTACCGCTCCGCGCCATGGCCGGCAACCGAACTCGGCCGCGGCGCGCCGCCCGTCCGCGCCGTGAGCAAAATCCAATCCCCGTCTTGCTCGGCCAGCTCGAGCTCGACCCCGCAGGCGGCATAGGCCTCCGCCACTCGCTGCCGCTGCTCGCGCAGCAGCCCCGCGAGCGCCACCGCGCCGCCGGGCGCGACCCTCGCGCAAGTGCCCGCGGCCAGCGAAATCAGCGCGGGGGCCTCGATGTTGGCGACCACCAAATCGAACTGGCCAGGCACCTCGTCGAGCTCGCCGAGCACGAACCGAGCCTGGTCGGCGAGCGCGTTGCGCCCGGCATTGCGCACGGCCACGTCGACCGCTTGGCGCGAGAGATCGACCCCGACGGCGCTGCGGAAGCCGCTGCGCAGGGCCACGAGGCACAGCACGCCCGTTCCGCAGCCCACGTCCAAGAGGGCCCCGCCCGGCGCCGCCAGCCCAAAGCTCTCGACGAAGCGCGCCGCGAGCCTCGTGGTGGGGTGCTCGCCGAAGCCGAAGGCCAGCGCCGGTTCGAGCACGAGCTCCCGCTCCGAGCCGTCCGCGGCGCCCGGCTCGGGCGGCAGGTACGCAGGGCGGACCCGCAACCGCGGCGTCAGCTGCTCGACCCGCAAGTGCTCCGTCCACCCCAGCTCCCAGCGGGACTCGACCGCCTCGATCGACCAGTGCAGCCCGCCGCGGGGCCCCACCTCGACCTGCAGCGCTGCCACCACGAGGCGAAGCTTGGTGTCGCTCTCGTCGTACACGACCCGCTGCAGCCGGCCCGATTCCGCGTCTCGCTCCTCGATCGCGGCAAACCCCCGCGCGAGCAGCCAGTCGTCGAGCCAGTCGGCTGCCGCTTCGGGCAGCTGCACGCACAGGGAGTAGACGGGTGATGTCACGGCCGCCGCGTACCACGGGCCGGGCCACGGGAGAAACCACGCCCGAGCGTTTCGGAGCTCGCGAGCGATTTTTCCTCCACCGGGGGCCGGACGCCCCCCCCGCGAGTGGCATGGGCTGGTTCCCGGCGAAAAATGTCGCCGCGAGCCCGAGCCCCCCAGGAGTGAGGGTCTCGGGCTCGCGCTCTTTGCGGCATTTTTCGCTCACAGTTTTTCTCTACATTAGTTCCCATCCCCTTTCGTGGATGGGAACTAGGCTGGGCGAGTGAGGAGCCCAGCGCGAGGCCTGCTGGCCGCGACGGGCGCGGCCGCTTCCGGCGCAGCGGTGTGCGCCGCAGTGCTTTGGACGCCGCCCGCCGGCACCGGCGGAGCGCCCCCGGGGGGCCTCGCCGAAGCGCCGGCGGATGCCCCGGCCGTCGTGCGAACGGCCGAAAACGCCCCGTCGAGCGACTGCGCGCCCTGCCACGAGCAGGAGCTCGAGCGCTGGCGCGCGAGCTACCACAGCAGCATGACCCGCTGGGCCCGCGCCGACTCGGTACAGGCCCCCTGGGGTGGCAGCTTGTCGCTGGACGAGCAGCGCGTCGAGCTGTGGAAGGAAGGCCAGCAGCTGTGGGTCGCGCTGCCGGATCCAGACCAGGGGCCCCGAGGCAGCTGGCGCGCCCCGGCGGGCACCGCGCCAGCCCGAGTGCAGCGACAAGTCGTGATGGTCACCGGTTCGCACCACTACGAGGTCTTTTGGGTGCGCGGGGCTCGCGGCAACGAGCTATGGCAGCTGCCCTTCGTGTACCACCTGGGGGAGCGGCGTTTTCTGCCTCGGCGCTCGGTGTTCCTGCAGCCGCCCAACGCCCCGCCGCACCAGGCGCGCTGGAACTCGAACTGCATTCAGTGCCACGCCGTCGGCGGCGAGCCCCGCCACGACCAAGCCTCCGATCGGTTCGATTCGCGCGTCACCGAGCTGGCCATCGGCTGCGAGGCGTGCCACGGCCCCGCCGGCGAGCACGTCGAGCGCAGCCGACGCGCCGCCTCCTGGGTCGGGTGGCTCGAGCGCCTCACCGGCGGCGGCGAGTCGCCCGCCGAGGCCATCGTCGACCCGCAGGCGCTCGGCTCCGCCCAATCTTCCGAGCTGTGCGGGCAGTGCCACGCATACTTCCTGCCGAACAGCCCCGACCAATGGTGGGACACCGGGCTGGCCCGCGACCGACCGCCCAGGGCGCCGCTGCGCGCTTCGAGGCACGTTCTGGACTACGAGCGAGACCGAGACGAGCTCGGCGAAGCGCTCAGCACGACGTTCGACAGCATCTTCCACGCCGATGGGACCGTTCGCGTCGGCGGCCGAGAGTACAACGGCCTGATTCGGTCGGCCTGCTACGAGCGCGGCGTCGGGGAGCGGAAGCTGGGTTGCCTGAGCTGCCACCGCATGCACGGCGAGCGACCCGACGCACAGCTGCGCCCTGCGGCACGGGACGGCTCGGTATGCAGCGAATGCCACGACCCGGCTCGCTTCGCGGCCGCCTCCCACCACCGACACGGACCCGAGGTGGGCGCGCGCTGCATGGATTGCCACATGCCCCATACCGCCTACGCCCTGCTCGAGGGGCAACGCTCCCACCGCATCACGCGCCCGAGCCCGGCGCGCACCCTGCAGCGAGGCGTCCCGAACGCTTGCAACCTCTGCCACCTCGCACGCAGCGCGCGCTGGGCGGCGGCGTGGGTCGACCACTGGTACGCGCAGCAGCCGCGACCTGTCGAGAGCCTCGAAACCGAGCTTTCGCAAACGGCGGTGGAGCTGTTGAGCGGCGACGCCGCCCTACGCGCACTGGCCGCCCACGCGCTGGGGCAGTCGCAGGGGCGCCCCGGCTGGGGGCAGCCGTGGCAGGCGCAGCTGCTGGTCGAGGCGCTCGAAGACCCGTACGACGCCGTGCGTTTCATCGCCGGCAAGAGCCTCGCGCGCCAGCCCGGGTTCGCGGGCTTCGAATACGACTACCTGGCGCCCCCCGCGGCGCGGCGGCAGAGCCGCGCCCGGGCGCTGCAACGGGCGCGCGCCCGCGCCCACGATGCCTCCCTCGAGCTGTTGCCCGAGGCCTCCCTGCAGCCGCTGCGCGACGCCCGAGACGAGCGCCCCGTGCTGATCGCCGAATAGGTTTGCGCCCCCGCTCAGTCCGCGCGCCGCGCGCGGAAGTCGGTGTGATTGTCGAGCGCGCGACGGGACCGGGCCACCGGGTTCATCTGGCTCTCGTCCCCGCCGTGCGTCACCAGCGGCGGCCAGGCTTGATAGACACTCGCCGCGCGGCGCAGCCGCAGCGTCAGTTGCCGCCCGACGCCGCTGGAAATGGCAGGGCGGCGACGAAAGCGGTTGGGGTCGATGGGCACCAGGCGGTGGTCGAGTAGCTCGAAGAAGCGCCGATCCACGACGAACGCCTGCAAGTCGAACCAGTTCGTCTGGCGGCAGCCGAGGTGCGGCAGGGATTTGCGCCGAAACCACGTCCAGCGGCCCCAGCGCTCGTCGTCGCTGGAAGCGTACAGGTAGAGCACGGCTCGCCGCGGGTCGAAGCGGGTCGCCTCCCACAGCTCCCGCACACGGCTCAACAGATCGGGGGCGAAACGAACGTCATCCTGTAGGTACAAGGCGCGCTCGGGAGCGAGCGCCTGAGCCCAAAACAGGGCCGTTTGATGCACCTTCCAGAACCCAGGCTTGCCCAGGCGAGAGGTCGCGCGCAGCCAGGTGCTCCCGGGAAACGACCGCGCCGCCGCTCGCTCGGCGGCCGAGTAGTCGCTGCCGCATGCGTCTTGCAACACCAACAGCGAAACGTCCTCCGGGGACCCCTCGAGCTCCACCGCCTCGCGCAGCGCGTGCAACTGCGCCTGCATCTCGGCGGGCCGGCGGAAGGTGGTCGTCACCACCAGCCAGCGAGGCCTCGTCGGCGACGCCGACCAGGGAAACGCGCCGTGGGCGACGTGCCAGAGCGGCTCCACTTCGCTCGGCCGCTGCATCGCGAATCGGGGGCGATTGGTGCGCACCGCCCATTCGTAGGCGAGCTCGCGCGGGTGAAACATGTTGGGTACCTATCGCCGCGGCGCGGCCGTGTCGACCCGCCCGCCGCCTTCGCGGCCGCCGCGAGGCCCCCGCGCGCGCGGCGCGGAGAAACGGGAGCCGTGCAGACTGCGGCGCCCTCGCGCAGCACCCCGCACGGCCGGGGTGCGGCTCCGACGCCAGGCCGTTTCGATTGGGAGCGCTCCGTTGGGGACGGGATTCGTTCATCACTTACTTAACTTAAGGTTAAGGCGTGTTAATCTAACCGAGTGAAGCCCGACACGTCGACCGCCGCGAGGAGCCTGCGCCTGTTGGGTGCCGTACTGGTGGCGTCGCTCGAGTGCGGGTGTGGGTCGGAGGGCGACGCGGAGCCGATCGAGGTCGCCGTCGCCGTTCCGCTTTCGGGCAACTCGGCGATGCTGGACGCGGCTCGCGCCTGGACACTGGTCGAGGAGAGCGTCAACGCGGCCGGCGGGATCGACGGCCGCGCGCTCGAAGTCCATACCTTCGACACACCGCTGCGCTCGGCCGAAGATCTCAGCCCGATCGCGCAGGCCTTCGCGCACATCGCGGAGCTGGGGTACCACTACGTGATCTCCATCGTGGCCGGACAAACGGTGGCCCCGATCATGGAGCGGGCCTTGCCGAGCGACGTGCTCGCCATGAGCATCACGGCCGAGGAGCGATCCCAGAACCTCCCGAGCTACGAAGGGCTGCTGCTGCGCGCGACCCTGCCGATGGACACACTGCTCGAGCAGCAGGCGCGCACTCTGCAGGCGCGCGGTGAGCGGCACCTGCTGCTGGTCGGGCCGGAGGCTCCCGGGGGGCCCAGCCTGCGCCACCGCGCCCTCGAACGCGCCTTTGGCACCGGCGAAGACCTCTCGGCGGCGAGCCTGACCTACCCCGCCGAACAGGACCCCTACTACTACGATTGGGCGGGGTTCGGGGAGCGCTCCGCCGAGCTCGAGTTCGACTCCGTGTACCTGAGCGATTCGAGCTTGCAGGCGCTGATGGATAGCGTGCGCACGCTCGAGGTGCGAGGTTACCGCGGAGCGTATTACTTCGCGTACGGCGGGCTGATGAGCGAGCTGGCGCCGATTTTCTGGGACACGGCGGCGCCGCGCTTCCGCTCCTTCGAGCTGGCCCTCCCACCCGGCGAGCGGCTGGACCAATTCGAGCGCGCCTCGCGAAGCCGCTTCGAGCGCGGCCTGAGCCCCGAGCCTCGGCTGGTGGCCGCCGCCGACATGCTGGGGCTGCTTTCGCTGGCGCTGGTGGATGTGGGCGAGCAGGATCCGCGCGCCGTGGCAGAGTCGATGCGCCGGCTTTCGCGCGGCAGCGGCGCCCAGATCGGGCCGCTGGATTTCGGCGTCGGGGCGCGCGCCCTCCGGGCGGGCGAGGGCATCGGGTTCAGTGGCGTGACGGGGCCAGTGGACTTCGACGAGGTGGGCGACGTGCTCAGCGGGCGCGTCGCCGAGTACGAGCTGGGCCCCGACGGCCTGGCGCGCGAGCGCCCGTAGGCCGGGGCGGGACCCGGCCCCGCGGGCGCGGGACCGGACGGGCCTTCTCCCCTTCCCCAACGACCTCGACCTTGGCGTACCATGCACGAGCAGGAGAGCATCGGGTCATGAAATGTGAGCGTTTCTTCGAAGAGCTGTGGCGTGATTTCACGCGCCTCGCTCCGCACGCGGCGAGCATCGCCGAGAGCCTTTCCCAACTCGGCGAGCGCGTCGTCAACGACCACGTCGCCTTCCGAACCTTCAATCGAGGCCCGTACTCGCTCGAGGCGCTGGAGCCGATCCTACTCGGGCTGGGCTATCGCCCGATGGATGAGTATCGGTTCGAGGCCAAGCGCCTGCGCGCGCGAGCTTACCTGCGCGCAGGCCAGCCGAGGATTTTTCTCTCCGAGCTGCTGGTGGAGCAGCTCGGCAGCTGGGCGCAGTCCGCGATCGACGGCTTGCTGAGCCAGATCCCCGCCGCGCCCCTCGGTCCCGAGCGGCTCTGGTCCGGGCGCCCGTGGCGGGCTCCCTCCTTCGCTGACTACGCGCGCCTGTCGGAGGAGAGCGAGTACGCCGGCTGGCTCGCAGCCCACGGCCTGCACGCCAACCACTTCACCGTGAGCATCAACGCGCTCGAGACGCTGCGCAGCGTGGAGCAAGTGCTTTCGTTCGTCGAGAGCCTCGGATTCTCCATCAACGAAGCGGGCGGCAGGGTCAAGGGCAAGCCCGAGGACCTCCTGGAGCAAGGCTCGACCCTGGCCGACAGCATCGAGGTGGCCTTTGCCGAAGGCCCGCGCACCGTCCCGAGCTGCTACTACGAGTTCGCGCTTCGGCACGAAGTGGCGCCGGGGCAGCTGTACGAGGGGTTCGTGCCAGCCAGCGCCGACAAGATCTTCGAGAGCACCGACCGCAAGCGGTGAAGGCGCCGGGCCCGCCTGCGGCGAGCCGGCGAGCGGCGCCTCGCTCCCCGGGGCTCTCGCGACGGCTCGCCTCGGGCCGGCCGTGGGGCGACCGGGGCCCCCCGTCGACTCGCGACCGAGCCCGGCTCACGACCGGATCCCGAGGGTGCGAGGACTGCTAGACTAGCTAGAGCGGAGCGATCCGGTAGATGCCCCCCTCGAGGGAAACGACGTACAACTCGCCGGCGTTGTCCTGGCCGAACGAGGCAATTTGCGCCACGTTCGTGCGGTTGAGATTCTCGGTGATCTCGACGGGGGAGCTGGCCTTTGCGTCGACGACCTCGAGCGCGAAAAAGCGAGCCGACTGAAAATCGGCGTAGAGGTAGGTGCCGCGCAGCCCGGGCAGAGCGCTGCCGCGGTACACGTACCCTCCGGTGATGGACACCCCGAGATCGCGGCCGTAGGAGGCAATCGGAAGCTCGAGCCCCTGGGCCGCCGCGTCGCAGCCCTCGGTGGGGTTGAAGCAGCGCCCCGCCTCCATCAGCCGCCAGCCGTAGTTGCGCCCGGCAGCCGTCCCGGCGGGCTCGAAATCCACCTCTTCGATCAAGTGCTGCCCCACGTCGGCGGCATACAGGTCGCCCGTGCAAGCGTCGAAGCTGAACCGCCACGGGTTGCGCCAGCCGTAGCTCCAGATCTCGGGTCGCGCCGCCTTGCCCGTCGCCTCGGCCATGTTGCCCGGCGGGATGCCGTAGGCGCCCGCGCCCCGCCCGTCCACGTCGATCCGAAGCATCTTGCCGAGCAGCGTATCGAGCGCTTGGCCGTTGCCGATGCTGCCGTGGGGATCGCCCCCGGCCCCTCCGTCGCCGAAGCCGAGCACCAGCAATCCCTTGGGATCGAACTGCAGGTTGCCTCCGTTGTGGTTGCCCTGGGGCTGCTCGATGGCGAGCACCAGCCGTTCGCTCTCGAGCAGGCCTCGGGCGGGGTTTGCCGGGTCGACCCGGAACTCCACCGTGACGCCTGCTCCGCTCGGCACCGACACGCCGCCGATGCTCTGGGCCTGCGCCGTATAGTGGATGTAGACCAGCCCGTTTTCCGCGTAGCGCGGGTGAAAAGCCAGACCGAGCAGCCCCTGCTCGTTGTGCTGGGAGTTCACCTTGCCCGTGAGATCGAGAAACGGCGTGGGCAGCAGCGCTCCATCCTGGATCACGCGCACCCGCCCCGGCTGCTCGAGGACGAACAGCTGCCCGTCGTCCCCGGGAACCCCGGCGACGTAGACGGGTCGACGCAGCCCCGAGGCAACGGGCGTCAGGCGCATCTCGGGAAAGCCACCCGCCTTGGGCTCACAGCTCACCTTGGCGGTGGCTACCTTCTGGCGCGGAGCGGCGGGCTGCGCCGGAGCCGCCTTGGTGGATTCGCCCGCCTTGGTGGATTCGCCCGCCTTGGCGGCGGCGCCCCCGTCGTCGCACGCGAGGGGCCCAGCCGCCAGAAGCGCGCCGAGGAGAGGAGGAAGAGGGCGAAAAAAAGGAGTGAAGGGAATTTGCATCGCTGAGCTCTCTCGGGGGCGGACCATAGCGATTTGCCCCCGCCGCAACCATGCCCCGTCGAGCACACCCGGAGTCATCGGCCCGTCGGCGTGGCCGAAAACGGCTCGCCAGAGGGAAGGCGAGCGGCGCCGCGAGCGGGCTCCCACACGAAGGGGGTGTCGCGAGCTGCCGCGCCGCTTCGAGCGCGCCGTTTCCAAGTCCCGCGCGACCTCGTGCGGAGCCTGGCAGCGGCACCCGACCGACGCGATGCCCGAGCCCAGCGAGTCGTCGGCGCGGGCGGCGTGAAACGACTCGAATCAGCGAGCGACGCCCCGCAGATGCCTAGACGCGGCACGCCAAATGGGCGTGAATCAGCGACGCCCGAGGGCCAGACCTGGCTGGCTTCTCGGGCGTTTCTGAGCGCAAAACATCACATCATGAGCGCGGCGGACGGGACTCGAACCCGCGGCCTCCGGCGTGACAGGCCGGCGTTATAACCAACTTAACTACCGCCGCTCGGGGAGCAGTGAAGTAGAACACGGGGCGGCCTTCGTCAAAAGGAAAGTGACGAAGCTCGCCACAAAGCCGGTCGTTGGCCGGGCCTCGATCGGCCTTCCGGGCAGTTGCCCGCGGGGCTCCGGCGCCCCGCGAAGACGGCAGGCGCGTCGCCTCAGACGGCGCAGCCTCGCTCCTGGAGCTCGGCTTGGGCCGCGCCCAGTATCCGCACGGACTGCTCACTCAAGAGCCTGTAGCGGTTGCTGCCTTCGTCTTTGGCGCGCTGCAGGGCGTCGCGAGCGCTGCTCACCAGGCCTTCGACGGTGGTCGCCTGGCTGGGAAACACCGCCCCACCGATGCTGGCCGTGATGACCACCTCGTTGTAGCGGTAGCTGAAGGGGGTGGCGAACGTGTTGAGGACGCGCTGCGCCGGAATCTCGATCGTCGCGTCGCTGTCGAGATCCTCCAGCACGAGCGCGAACTCGTCTTCCCCCATGCGGATCAAGCTGTCGCTCTCGCGTACGCACGAACGGAGGCGCTCCACCACGGCGGCGAGCAGCGCGTCCCCTCCTTCGTAGCCGAAGGCGGCGTTGACGGAGGCGAACTGATCGAGGTCGATGACCAGAAGGCCCGCCCGCTTGCCGTATCGGCGCGCGCGCGAAGTGGCCTGGCGTACGCGGTCGTAGAGCATGCCAGGCGTCGCGAGGTCGCTGCACACGGCGACGCCGCTGAGCGCGGCCGTCTTGGCGACCGCGAGGGTCACCACGCGCTGCAGCTCCGCGGCCGAGGTCTTGGCAATGGGCAGCCAGTCGTGGGCGCCCTTGCGAACGGCCTCCACCGCGCCGCGGGGGTCGTCGCCCACGGCGACGACGGGGACCCGTCGCACGCCGGCGCTCAACAGCCGGCACTGCCGCCCGAAATCACCCGCCGCACGCACCAGGCAACACGAGACATGCTGCTCGTCGAGCTGCGCGGAAGCCTCCTGGGCGGTCCGAAATGAAACGATGTCCCACTCGGCATCACAGAATGCCGAGAGCCGCTGCGCCTCCGGCTCGCTCATTCCCACCAGCGCCACCCGCACCCCGGGCGCCGGGGCGCGCTCCGACTCGGGAATGCCATGACTGCGCCGCCGATACTCGTCCAGAGCGCGGTTGAGAGCACGCGTCAGCTGCGAGCCGTCCCACGGCTTGCGGATCACGTCGATGCCCGCCTCCTGCGCCGGCGCCTCGTACCAATCCTGCTGGCTGCAGCCCGTGACGAGCAGGCATACCGTATCCGGCTGCAGCTCCTTCAGCTGGTCGATCAGCATCATGCCGTCCATGCCCGGCATCCGCAGGTCCGTGGCGATCACGGCATAGGGGAAATGGCTGGCCAGCTCCCACGCTTCGTCCCCATCGCTGGCCAGATCCACCAGGAAACCGTTCTGGCGCATGGCACGAGCGAAGGAGCGCCTGGAAACTGGGTCGTCGTCTACGAAGAGAATCCGTTGGGATGGCATCGGCAAGGTTCCGCGGCGCTCCCGTTGGGCGCCTCCAACCCAGTGACCGGCAAAGCTCCCGGGCACTTGAGCGCGCCCCGGCCCCGAGCGGCCCAATCCTGTACGGGCGCGGCTCGCAACGGCCCCCGACGGGGGGCCCGACAGCCGCCTGCGCCCAGCCTTCCGCGGGCCGCCCCGAGCTCCCTTCGTTGCCCCCCTGCCTACACGAACGAGTCGCGCCAGCGCGCACCCCGTCTGCGCGGTGCCGGCCCGAGGCGGCCCCACCGCTCCAACGGCTCCGTTCGCCGGCGCGTCGTCGCGCACGCGAGGCCCGAGCCCGATCCTCCCCCGCACCCGGCGCGGTGGGGGACCTCGCTTCGGTCTGCGTCGCCCTGCGCACCCGGGCCTCGAAGACTTCGGGCCGCTCGACGAGCGGCCGGGAAAGCGCCGGACGACACCGCGGCCGGCGCTCCCAACGAGCCTGAAACCGCCGTGACTGTCTCGCACGACGCCAGTGGGCGGGATAGGGATCGAACCTACGACCAATGGCTTGTAAGGCCACCGCTCTACCACTGAGCTACCCGCCCGGGGAGCGGCACTCTAGGCGCCATGGCACACAAATGCAATCCGGGCCGAGCCCGCGCAGGCCGCCGCGCCCTGCGCCCAAGGCGGGGGACCTGCAGGGAAAAAACGCTCGGGCGCGCCGCGCCTCGCCGCTCCCGCCGCGGGCCGGAGCGCAGCCGCCGAGCGTGCGCCGGCGCGGCCTTCCGCCTCCCCTCGGCCGACGGCGCGCGCGGCGACGAAACGCTATTCGGCGGCGCCCGGCTGGTCGTCGGGCGTGGGGTTGCCGATGCGCCGCGCGCCGCCCGTGCCGAGCCCCGTCGCGGGGATTGCCGGCGCCTCCTGCTCGAAGAGCTCGCCGCTGCGATACTCGAGGATCAATCGGCGCGCACCGAAGTACTTGTCCGGCTCCTCGAGCTCGAGGGCGTGCCGAAGCACGTCGTCCATGTGATCCACGAGGATGACCCGCAACGCTTTGAGTACGCGCCGCGGAATTTCCCGCAGGTCCTTGCGATTGCCCTTGGGCAAGAGCACGGCCGACATGCCGCCACGCTGAGCCGCCAGGAGCTTCTCCTTCACGCCGCCGATGGGCATCACCCGCCCCCGCAACGTGATCTCTCCCGTCATGCACACGTCGTGGCGCACCGGGACGCGCGTCAGAGCGCTCGCCAGCGCCGTGGCCATCGTGACGCCTGCGCTCGGCCCATCCTTGCGGATGAAGTCGGGAAAATGGACGTGTATGTCGAGCTTGGAGTGAAAGTCCGTCTCGAGCTGCAAAACGCCGGCTCGGCTCCGCACGTAGCTGATCGCCGCGTGCCCGCTTTCCTCCATACCCTTCTCGAGCAGCCCCGTGATCTTGAGCTTGCCCGTGCCGGCGACCACCGCGACCTCGCAATCGAGGATGTCGCCCCCGTAGTCGGAAACCGAAAGGCCATGCACCAACCCCACCTCGCTGTGGGCTTCGGGCTTGTCCAGGCGGTATTTCGGGACGCCCAGGTACTTGGGAATGTCGGACGCGGCAACCGTGAAGCTCTTCTTGGTCTCATCACGCACGACGGCCAGCGCCACCTTGCGACAAATGCCCCCGATTTCGCGCTCCAGCGAACGAACGCCACTTTCCTTCGTGTAGTGGTGGATCACCGTTCGCACGGCGGCATCGCCGAGCTGGACCTCGACCTCCTCCAGCCCGCACTCCTTCTTCTGCCGCGGAACGAGGTAGCGCTGGGCGATGCTCAGCTTCTCGAACTCCGTGTACCCGCTGAGCTGGATGATCTCCATGCGATCCTGCAGCGGCACGGGGATCGAATGTAGAGAGTTCGCCGTGGTGACGAACATCACGTCGCTCAAGTCGTAGTCGAGATCCAAGTAGTGATCGTTGAACGTCTTGTTCTGCTCGGGATCGAGCACCTCGAGCAGAGCAGAAGCCGGATCGCCGCGAAAATCCGTGCTCATCTTGTCGACCTCGTCGAGCAGGAAGACCGGGTTGTTCGAGCCGACTCGCTTGAGGCTTTGGATGATCTTGCCCGGCAGAGCTCCGATGTACGTGCGGCGATGCCCCCGGATCTCCGCCTCGTCACGCACGCCCCCGAGGGAAAGCCGGACGAATTTTCTCCCCGTCGCCCGCGCGATGCTGCGCGTGATGCTCGTCTTCCCGACGCCAGGCGGACCGACGAAGCATAGGATCGGCCCCTTGAGCCGCTTGGTGAGCGCTTGTACGGCGAGGTACTCGACGATCCGTTCCTTGCACTTCTTCAGACCGTGATGCTCCGAATCGAGGATGGAGATGGCCTCGTCGATGTCGCCGCGCTCTTCCGACTTCTCGAACCACGGCAGCGAGAGCACCCAATCGATGTAGTTGCGCACGACCGTCGCCTCCGCGGACGTCGGGTGCATCATCTTCAGCTTCTTGATTTCGCGCTCGACCTTGGTCTGCGCTTCTTCACTCATCTTCTTCGAGCGAAGCTTCTCCTCGAGCTCGGCCAGCTCCGTCTTGAACTCGTCGCGATCCCCGCCGCCGAGCTCCTTCTGGATGGCCTGCATCTGCTCGTTGAGGTAGTACTCCTTCTGCGTCTTCTCCATCTGCTTCTTGACGCGGGAACGAATCTTGCGTTCGAGCTGCAGGATCTCGATTTCACCCTGCATCAGCTCGAAGAGCCTCTGGAGCCGCTCCTTGGGACTGGTCATCTCCAGGAGATTCTGACGCTCGACCAGCTTGATCGTCGGCAAGTTCGCCGCGATCGTGTCGCTGAGCTTGGAGATGTCGTCGATGCTCTGAACGTTCATGAGCACGTCTGGCTGAATCTTCTTGTTCAGCTTTACGTAGACCTCGAACGTGCTGTGGAGGCTGCGCACGAGAGCCTCCACTTCGGCATCCGAAACATCCTGCTCGGAGAGCTCCTCTACCTCGACGAGAAAGTAATCACGCGTCTCGCTGAAGCGCCGAATCCGCGCGCGCTTGCGCCCCTCGACGAGCACCTTCACGGTGCCGTCGGCGAGCCGGAGCATCTGGACGATGACGCCGATGGTGCCCGAAACGTAGATGTCCTCCGGAGAGGGATCGTTCGTCTTGGCGTTCTTTTGCGCGGCGAGGAAGATCTCCTTGTCGCGCCCCATCGCCTCTTCGAGCGCGGCGATGCTCTTCTCGCGCCCGACGAACAGGCGCGAGGACATGTGTGGAAAAACGATGATGTCCCGAAGCGGCAGAGCCGGCAGGCTCATTCGCGCCGCCGGCTCTGATACGCCGTTGTCTTGTTTGAAGAACACGCAGACCGCCGTAGCCGCGAGCTGGGCCGGTTAGGCCCCCGCGACCTCTTCCTTGTCATTTTCGTAGACGATGAGGGGGTGCTCTCCGCGACGGATCACGTCCTCGTTGACGACGATTTCCTTGATGCCCGCTTTCGACGGGATGTCGTACATCACGTCCAGCATCGATTCTTCCAATATGGCTCTCAAGCCGCGTGCACCGCTTTCCCGCTCGAGGGCCTTGCGCGCCACCGCGTTGAGCGCCCCCTTGCTGAACTGGCAGCGCACACCGTCCATTTCGAACAACTTTTGAAACTGCTTGACCAGGCTGTTGCGCGGCTTGGTGAGGATCTGAATCAGCGCTTCCTCGTTGAGCTCGTGCAGCGTCGCCACCACGGGAAGGCGCCCGATGAACTCGGGGATCAAGCCGAACTTGAGCAGATCCTCTGGCTGCACATCCCGCAGCAGCTCGCCGAGCTTGAACTCTTCCTTGCTCTTGATCTCGGCGCCGAACCCGAGCCGCGCCTCACCGATGCGACGCTGGATGATTTCGGGCAAGCCCACGAATGCACCACCGCAGATGAACAAGATGTTCGTGGTGTCGATCTGGAGGAAATCTTGCTGCGGGTGCTTGCGGCCGCCCTTTGGAGGCACGTTGGCAACCGTCCCCTCGATGATCTTGAGCAATGCCTGCTGCACCCCCTCGCCGGACACGTCCCGCGTAATCGAGGGGTTGTCGCTCTTGCGGCTGATCTTGTCGATCTCGTCGATGTAGACGATGCCGCGCTGGGCGCGCTCCACGTCGTGATCGGCGTTCTGCAGCAGCTGGACGATGATGTTCTCCACGTCCTCGCCGACGTAGCCCGCTTCCGTGAGCGTGGTCGCGTCTGCAATGGCGAAGGGGACTTTGAGAATCTTGGCGAGCGTCTGGGCGAGGAGCGTCTTGCCGCTACCGGTGGGCCCGAGCAGCAAGATGTTGCTCTTGCCCAGCTCCACGTCCCCGGCCTCGACCTTGGAGTCGATGCGCTTGTAGTGGTTGTAGACGGCGACCGAGAGAATCTTCTTCGCGCGCTCCTGGCCGACGACGTACTCGTCGAGGGTAGCGCATATCTCCGAGGGCTTCGGGATCGGCTCCGAGCCTCCATTCGGCTCGTCCTTCTCGACCTCTTCGGCAATGATGTCGTTACACAGCGCGATGCACTCGTCGCAGATGTAAACGGTAGGGCCGGCGATCAGCTTTTTTACTTCCTTCTGTGACTTACCGCAGAAGGAGCAGCACAAGTTGCCGTTCGAATCGTCTCGTCGTCGCTCCACGTCTCTCGCCCTTGGTTCAGCAGCAGTCTAGAGCGCCGGCCCAATCCCTGCAAGCCACTGACTTCCACCCACCGTCTACCCGCACTGAGTAACGGCCACCACAATGCACTCCGCTAGTGTGCCACTGCAGACCGGCGCACGAGCCTCTTCTGAAACGCTCGGCGCCGCACCGGGGCAAATGGCCAAAACCAGTCACCCTGCTCCGGGAGACAGCCGCCTGCCGCAGGCCTTCGACCCGCAGGCCTTCGACCCAAAGGTCGTCGACCAGCGGGCCCTCAACCAGCAGGCCGAGACCCTCATTGCGCCGAGCGGTCAATCTTCCTTCTTCACATCACCCTTGGTTTTTCCCTTGGGCTCGAAGATTTCATCAATCAGACCGTACTCTTTTGCCTGGCCCGGGCCCATGTAAAAGTCGCGATCGATGTCCTTCTCGACTACGTCCGCCGACTTGCCGGTGGACTCGACCAGGATCTTGATGATCACATCCTTGACGTGCCGGACTTCGCGGGCCTGAATTTCGATGTCCGATGCCTGGCCGCGGGCGCCGCCGAGCGGCTGGTGGATCATGATGCGCGAGTGCGGCAGAGCGAAGCGCCGCCCCTTCTGCCCGGCACCGAGCAAGACCGCGCCCATGCTTGCCGCCTGGCCAATGCAGATCGTGCTCACCGGGCAGCGAACGTACTGCATGGTGTCGAACATCGCGAGGCCGGCGGAAACGACTCCACCGGGGGAGTTGACGTAGAGCTGGATGTCCTTGTCCGGGTCCTCGCTCTCCAGAAACAGGAACTGGGCGATGATGATGTTCGCCACGTCATCGTCCACGGCGCTGCCCAGGAAGACGATTCTATCCTTGAGCAGGCGGCTGAAGATGTCCCACGTGCGCTCACCGCGGTGGGTGGTTTCCACGACGTGGGGATAAATCACGGACTGGATCGGCCCGCTCATCCCCCCGTATTGCGCGCTGCGATGGGCTCGCTCGAGTAGCTCGGTTGCTTGGGTCGCGGTCTCCGGTCGTCTGTAAAGCATCACTCCTCCGCCTATCTGGGAAGCCCCGGCTTGGGAAGCCCTGTTTCCGGAAAGCCCGGTAGGGAAACTCTCGGCGGGCCGCCCCGCAGGCGACGGCCCTCTCGTCACTCTTGCTCGATCTGGGCCTCGCCCTCGATGATGTCTAGCACCTTATTCTCGAGTATCATCCCGACCAACATTTCTCGCTTCTGGCGGTCACGGTATTCGGCCTTCAGTTTTGGAAGGTTCTTTCCCGTCTGCTCGGCGAGCTCCTTGAGGCCCTCTTCGAGGTCATCGTCGGCCACCTTGATACCTCGGGATTTGGCGATCTCGGCCATCAGCAGGCCCGCTCGAACCTTGATCTCGCTGTCGGCCTGAACCCGCCGCCGCAGCTCTGCGTCGATCTGCGGGTTGGGCTGGCCCTGGGCGCGGGCTTGCGCGAGCAGCTCCTGCTCCGTGACACGCATCTGCTGCTGAACCAGCGTGGGCGGAACCTCGATCGGGTTCGCCTTCACCAGCTCGGCAACCAGGGACTGGGCCACATTGTTATCAGCGGCTTCTTCCTTGCGCTTCTTCAGGTCCTCCGCAATCGAGGCCCGCAGCGCGGCCAGATCCTCGAAATCACCAAGGTCTTTGGCGAATTCGTCGTCCAGCGCAGGCAGCACGCGGCTCTTGAGGTCGGTCATTTTGACTGCAAAGACGGCCTTCTTGCCACGGAGCTTCGGGTGAGCGCTGGTCGGCGGTACGTCGACCTCCACGTTGGCCTCGAAGGGAGGTTTCTGGCCGGAAAGCGCGCTCTGCAGCTCTGGCAGCAGGTTGGGGCTGCCCAGCTCCACCTCGAGGTTGCTGGCATCCGCGTCCTCGATGACCTCCCCCCCCACGGAGACCTTCAGGTCGACAGTGGCCACGTCCCCGTCCGCCGCGGCGTGATCTTCCCCGGCGGGCTCGAGACTCGCGTTGGCACGCTGCACTGCGGCAAGCTGCTCGTCGACTTCCGCGTCGGCGACGTCGACCGATTGGCGCTTCACCTGGAACGCGGTGTACTGAACCGACTCGATCTTCGGCAGGACCTCGACGCGCGCCTTGTACGAGAACGAACCGTTCTCGACGACCTTGTCAGACTCGATGGCCGGCTGGCTGACGGCCTGCACGTTCTGGCCGCCGACCGCCTCGGGATACGTCTCGTCGACCAGGCGCCGGGCAACATCCTGAGCCACCCTCTGCCCGTACATGTGCCGCAGCACTTTGCGGGGCGCCTTGCCCGGGCGAAAGCCCCGCACGCGTGCACCTCGCGCAAGCTGATTGTAGGCCTTGTCCAGCTCCGCGCGGACGCGGTCCGCATCGACCTCCACCTTGAGCTCGAGCAGCACGGGACTGAGTTGATTGGCTGAGATTTCCATTTTTCGGTCGGCATCCGTGCCACTAAGCAGCGGGCAGGTCAAGCAACCCGGAAGCGACCGATGAAAACTCCGCTACCTGCGGTTTTTGCGCTCCCCCCGGCTACGGAGTCGGGGGGCGCCCCGGCGAGTAGGGCCTATTCGTCCTCGTCTTCTTCTTGCTCGGATTCGTGCAGGGCGCGCTCGAACGGATCTTCGTCGAAGTCCAACTCCACCGAGCTCGGATCGTTGATACTGTCGAGCGTCCAACCCGCACGAAGCCCGGGCCGAATCTCATCCCGCTCGAAGTCGTCGAAGTTGCGATACTTGGGCCACATCTTGTTTTTCCTCCATCAACGAGCCCGCGGCGGCTACGCTTCCGAGCGCGTCGGCCACCGCAGGAACGACTTGCACCTACACCTGCACACACCTTAGGGGAGCGGGCATGCACTGCCAAGAAATCGAGCCAAATCGCCTCGGAGAGGGGCAGCTCGGGGTCGCTCCCGAGCACGAGCGCCGCGCGGTGGGGCCGTTGCCCTCCCCCGTTCGCGGCTTCGGGCGCTCGCGCAGAGTCCCGGGCGGAGCGGCGCGCACGGGAATCACCGCAGAGATCCTGGTAAGGGTTCGCTGCCGTGCCGGGGCGGGCTGGAGCTCGAGCGGCGGACCCGTGCGGGTCACCGCCCCGGGGCTGCACGGGCCAATCGAAAATAACCCATCGAAGAAGGGCTTGCGCATGCTGGAATCGCGCCCCGATGCCATCGGGCTTCGATAAGCATTCGTTTCTCACATGAGCGAGACCCCACTGATCCTGGCCGTCGCGAATCAAAAAGGCGGCGTCGGCAAGACGACCACTGCGGTGAACCTGGCAGCCAGCTTGGCCGCCGCCGAGCGCCGCACACTTCTCGTGGACATGGACCCACAGGCAAACGCTTCGAGCGGCGTCGGCATTGCACCGGGCTCCGCCGAGCGCACGCTCTACGACGCCCTGATCGGAGAAGCGACGCTTTCGGACATCATCCGCGAGACGGCGATGAAGACGCTCGACATCGCGCCGTGTAGCCAGCACTTGACCGCCGTCGAGTACGAGCTGTTCGAAGGCGAGGACCGAGGCACGCACCTGCGCAACGTGCTCGCCCCGGAGGCCATCAGCGGCTACGAGTTCGTAATCATCGACTCGCCTCCTTCGCTCGGTGTGCTCACGTTGAACGTGCTCGCCGCCGCCAATCGCGTCATCGTGCCTCTGCAGCCGGAGTACTACGCGCTCGAGGGCATCACGTACCTGATGGCCACCATCGATCGCGTGAAACGCTCTCTCAACCCGCCGCTCACGGTGGAGGGAATGGTTCTCACGATGTGGGATCCGCGCAACCGGCTCGCGCATCAGGTGGCGGGGGAGGTGCGCAAGCACTTTCGGGTTTTCGACTCGGCAATCCCTCGAAACGTGCGCCTCAGCGAGGCGCCTTCGCACGGGCTGCCGGCGATTCTCTACGACGTGCAGTGCAAGGGAGCACAAAGCTACATGAGCCTGGCGCGAGAGCTGATCGAGACAAGTGGGCAGGAGGTGAGGCCGTGAGCAAAGTCAGCAGGGCTCGGGGGTTGGGGCGCGGCTTGGATGCCTTGCTGCCGGCCGGCCCTCTTCCCACCTCTCAAAAGAAGTCGCCTACGCTGTTCGTCTGTCCCATCGAGCAGCTCGTTCCCAACCGCGGCCAGCCCCGGCGCGACTTCGATGAAGAGGCGATGCAGCAGCTCGCCGACTCGATCAAGCTCCACGGGCTCCTCGAGCCGCTCGTGGTGCGGCGTGTGGCGCCCGCCGAGGGCGACGCCTCCCCAAGCGGCTCCTCGCAGAGCGCGGCCGGGCGCGAAGAGCGCTTCGAGATCGTCGCTGGTGAGCGGCGCTGGCGCGCCTGCCAGCGGGCGGGCGTGCATGAGGTGCCGGTTCACCTTCGCCAGGTGGAGGACCAGAGCGCGTTCGAGCTAGCTCTGGTGGAGAACGTCCAGCGCGAGGATCTGAATCCCATCGAGTTCGCAAGCGCCTTGCAGAAGCTGATGAGCGACTACGGCCACACGCAGGAGGCCCTCGCCACGCTGCTGCACCGCGATCGCTCCACGCTCGCCAACGCGCTGCGGCTTCTGAAGCTCCCCGAGGCGGTCCGCCAAATGATCGTCGCGGGTCGCCTCAGCGAGGGGCACGGCCGGGCGCTATTGGCAGCGCCGGACGCCGCCGCACAGATCCGCCTGGCCGAGAAGGCGGCGGACAACAAGTGGAGCGTTCGTCAGACCGAGGCCAGCGCCCGAGCCCTCAAGGAAGCAGACGGCTCTCCGGTGCCGGCGACGGGCAGCGGGCGCAAGAGCCCGGGCATTCGGGACCTCGAGGTTCGGCTCGCGCGGCGCTACGGCACGCGCTGCGAGGTGCGAGATCGCAAGGGCAAAGGGGAGATACGGATTCGCTACGCGAGCTTGGACGAGCTGGACCGGATCCTCGAGCAGATGTTCCCCTGATCCCGGAGAGCCACGCGCGGCCGACATCGGGGCAAGCCCGAAGCGCTCACAGCCCCTGAAGGGCCCGCTCGGCAGCCTGGCCCACGCCGGCTCCGCCCGCCAATTCCACCGCCCGCTGCAGCGCGCGGCGAGCCTCCTCCCGTTGGCCCAGCTGGCGAAGCTGCATCCCGAGATAGTAGTGCGCGGGGGCGTAGTCCGGCTGTAGCTTCCCGGCTGCCCGGTAATCCTCCACGGCGGCCCCGTCGTTCTTGCGCCCGTGGTTGCACAAGCCGCGCAGCACGAGCAGCTCCGCGGCTGGCTGGATATCGAGGGCGCGGTCGAGCGCCTCGATACAGTCGTCGAACGCCTCGAGCCGCCCGAGCAGGCGCGCCGAGGACGCGAGCACGGCGGCGTCCTGCGAGCGAGTCAGTTCGCGCAGCTGCTCGCGGGCCTCGCCCGCCTGCTTGGCCGCGAACAGCGCCTCGGCATAAGCAAAGCGCACCTCCTCACTCTGGGGCGCGGCCTCGCTGGCCGCGGCGTAGGCCTCGAGCGCCTCCCCTTCCCGCTTCAGCAGCGAGAGCGCGAGCGCTCGGTTGTACAGCAGGTTGCCCTCGCCGGGGTGCTGCTGCAGCGCTTCGTCCGCGCTTTGCAGCGCCGCCTCGGCGTCCCCCGCATCGAGCAGCGCCGCCGTGAGATTCAACGAGGCTTCCAGCAGCGCCGGAGAAAGTGAGAGCGCTTCGCGAAAAAACGCGATGGCCTCCTCGGGGCGCTCCTGACCCAACAGCACGACGCCGCGATAGTACTTCAGCTGGGCGTTTCTGGGGCGCTGCGCCTCGAGCTGCTCGAGCACCTGCTCGGCCTTGCCCCAGTCGCCGGCTTCGATGGCATCGAGCGCTGCCTGCAGCCGGGGGCCCGCTGGGGCGGCGGGCGCCCCCTCGGCCTGCTCGGCCGTCGCCGCCTGCGGGGTCGCGCCCCCGCACGCGAGCCCGAGCGCTAGCGCGCTCGCCGCGGCGGCCCAGCGCGGCAGCGCGCCCCCTGGCCTTTCCCGTCTCAACTCAGCTCCTGTTCGATGCTCGCCAACACGGCCTCCAAGCGCTCTTGTACGCGGACGACGTGCTCCGGATCGAGTTTTTCTCCGCGCTCGTTCGAGACGTAGAAGACGTCGGCGACGCGCTCGCCCTCGGTGTTGATCTTTGCCAGATCGATGGTGGCCCCCGCCTGGTGCAGCGTCTTCGAGAGCCAGAAGAGGAGGTCGCGCCGGTCTTGCGTGATCACCTCGACGAGCGTGTGGCGACTGCCACTCCGACTGTCGATCGTGACCTCCGTTTCCACGGGGGGGGTCACTCGGGTGGTCCACTTCACGTCGCCGCTGTGGCTGCGCACCAACTGCTCGGCGTCCACCCGGCCGCTGAGGATGTCCGTCAGCGTCCGCTCGAGCTTGGAGACGGCGCGCACTACGTTGGCCGTCAGCTGACCGGATCGCACCCAGAACATGTCGAGGGCCCGCGTCTCATCCCCCTGCCGAAACGAGTACACCTGCGAGCCGAGCACCTTCATCTTGGCCGCCGATAGGGTTGCTGCGATGGCCGACAACAAACCGGGGCTATCCTTCGCCACCACGCACAATTCCACGTACGGCGAGTTCTCCTCGATGGCCTCCACGTGCGCCAGCCGCTCGCGGCCGCGCCATGCGGCGGCGAGCTGGCGCGACGCCGCTGCCGCGTCGTTCGCGTTGAGGAAGCGCTCGGGCAGCGCGTCCAGCATGACCTCGATCTCGGAGCTCGGGGGCCGCTGGCGACCGCTCTCCAGCTCGGAGGTGGAAGAGAACCGGCTCAAAACCTGCTGCCGCGCCCGCTCCTGAAATGCCGACCCTTGGCGGTTGCCCTCCTCGAGCCAACGCTGCGTCGCCACGTACAGCTCCGCCAGCATGCGCCCCTTCCACGCCGTCAGCGCGGTCGGGCTGGTCGTCGAAACGTCGGCCACCGTGAGCAGGTACAGCTCGCAGAGCCCCTCCGCTCCGTTCACCTCCTCACTGAACTCCTGCATGGTCCGCGGGTCGTCGATGTCGCGCCGCGTCGCCACGTGGTACATTCTCAGATGCTTGCGGATCAGGTGCTGAATCTCGGCGATGTCGGCCTCCTCGAAGCCGAGCCGACGCAAGATGGCCGGCGCCATGTACGCCCCGCGCTCCGAGTGCGCCCGACCCCCCTCGTCCTTGCCGATGTCGTGGAGCAGCGTCGCGAAGAAGAGGACGTTCGGACGCGAGATCTCTGCCGCAAGGCGACACGCGAGGGCCTGATCCGTCGCGAGATCCCCGCGGCACAGCGCCCGAAGCCGGTCGACGGCGGCCACCGAGTGCACGTCGACGGTGTAGACGTGGTAAATGTCGTGGTGGGCCCGGCCGACCACCGGCGCAAACTCGGGGATCATCGCCAACAGCAGCCCCACCTCGTGCAGCTCGCGCAGAATGGATCCGCCCGGAAACGGCACGGTGCGCACGAGCCGCACGAGCCGCACGAAGGCCTCGGCTGCCTCGCGGCTCTCCCGCAGCTTGCTCGGGAACGTCTTCGAAGCGCACGCCCGCGCAATCGCCTGGCGCGTCGCGTCGTCCACCTTCAGCCCCTCTTCGGCGGCCTTGCGGTAGACGCGCACCGCCAGCGCTGGATTCTTTCGAAGCTGGCCCGTGTGCGCGATGGCCAAACGCTCTCCGATGCGGGCGAGCCCATCGCCCAGGAGCACCTGCGTGGGCATGACGCTGCCGGGGGGCTGGGCCCGCGCGATCGACATGCGGCAGGAGCGGTCGATGGCGCGCGCGTGGCGGTAGTAATCGCTCATGAAGGCCTCGACGCCGGTGGCCCCAGAGGGGTACCCGAGGTCGAGCGCGACCCGCTCCTGGGCATCGAAGATCAGGCGATCCGCGCGGCGCCCGGAGTTGAGATGCAGCCGGGCCCGCACCTTGGCCAGGAAGCGATACGCCCGCTCCAGATCCCGCCACTCCGCCTTCGTGAGCACTCCCACCTTGGTCATGCTCTCGAAATCGTTCACGCGGAACCGGGCACGGATGGCCCAGCGCGCTACGTCGAGATCGCGGAGCCCGCCGGTGCCGTTCTTGACGTCCGGCTCGAGCAGAAAAACCGAGCCGCCGAAGCGCTCGTGGCGCTGCTCGGCGGACTCTTCGAGGGCGCGCAGAAACGAGCGCAAATGGCCCGAGCCGAAGGGGCCGGCGAAGGCGCCCTCGATCAGCCTCTGGGCGAGGGCGGCATCCCCGGAAATACGGCGAAAATCGAGCAGGCTGGTGGCCGTCGGCAAATCCCCCAGGGCAAGCTCCAGGGTTTCGTCCACCGTGATCACCTGGTGGCCCATGTCGAGGCCGGCGTCCCAGAGCGGGTACAGAAGAGCCTCGGCAAGCGCTCGGGCCGACTCCACCGACCCCGAGGCGATTAGGCGCACGTCCACGTCGCTGTGCAGGCACAGGGTTCGGCGCCCGTAGCTGCCCACCCCGGCGAGAGAGAGCGGCTCCATTCGACCCAGAGCGGCGCGCGTGGCCAGGAACAGCCCCGACAGCAGACCGTCGATCGCCCGAGCGTAGCCGTACCCCGCCGCCAGCCCGGCGGCAGGGCCCCCCGCGCACACCGTCTCCTTCACCTCGCGCCGGTGCAGCTGCAGGTAGCTGCGAAGCTCGGGAACCAGCTGGGACGACAAGCCCACGAGCCGAGCTTCGACGGGGACGGATTCAGTGTTCATGCAAAAGGGGAGACTAGCAGAATCTCTGGTATGCTCGTTGCCATGCTGTCGAGACGCGAACTGCTCGTGGCCGCTGCCGGCGGTGCGCTCGCGAGCCTGCCGAACCTCGCCTGGGCCACCACGGCTCGGCCCGTTTCTCTGCCAGAGCTCGTGGAGCTCTCGGACCACGCGCTCGTCGGCACGCCGACGAGCTTCGTGAGCCGCTGGGAAACCGTGGGCCGGTCGCGGCGCATCGTGACGTACGCGAGCGTCGAGGTCCAGCAGACCATCGACGGTAGACCTCCGAAAGAGCGTTTTTTGACCATTCGTACACTGGGTGGCCGGGTGGGCGACATCGGTCAGCTCGTGCACGGCGAGGCGCGCTTGGTCGCGGAAGACACGTCGGTATTTTTCCTGCGCCCCGGATCGGAAGGCGTGTTCCACGTGGCCGCGATGGCTCAGGGGCACTATCCGCTGCGCCTCGGCGCGGATCGGGAGCGCCGCTTGGCAGCCAGCCCGGGCTTCCCCGCGCTGCTCGGCGAGGGCACCTCGGCCGCGCGGCAGCTGGTGGAAAAGACGGTGGTCGAAGCCGAGCAGATGGTGTGCGACTGTCTGCTCCGAGGTAGATGACGCTCCCCGCGCGGCCACGGCCAGCGCCGCGATCCCGCGGGCTGAATCGCCCGGCGCGGCGGCGTGAGCTGCTGCGGCTCGCGGCGGCGGCCGGAGCGGCAGCGATGTTTCAATCGGCGCCCGCTCGGGCCTTCTGCCAGGCCACGACGTGTGCCGTCACGGGTGAAAACGACTGCGACCCCGACGCCCGCGGCTGCAGCACCCGCGGGCTTCCGCTGTACTGGCCGAGCCTGTGCGTCACCTACGCCGTCGAGGAGCAGGGCTCGCTCGCTCGCGGGATCCCAGCGGAGATGGCCGACGATGCCATGGAGCAGGCATTCCGGTCCTGGGTGAGCGCGCCCTGCTCGGAGGGTGAGCGGCCCTCGCTGGGCGTGGTCGCCCTCGGGCCCGTGCGCTGCGGCGAGGCCGAGTTCAACTTCCCCAAGGACGGCACGGCCGGGGCTCCCAATGCCAACATCCTGATCTTTCGCGACGAAAGCTGGGGGGAGGACACCTCTACCGAGGAAGACACCATCGAGATCGCCCGCACCGTGTTGACGTTCGACATGAACACTGGGGCGCTGCACGACGCCGACATCGAGATCAACACGTTCGCCAATTCCTTCTCGCTGCCGGGCGAGCCCGTGACCCAGGATCTGCTCTCCGTGTTGACCCACGAAGCGGGCCATTTCCTGGGGTTGGCGCATACGCAGGCCCGCAACGCGACGATGAACGCGCAGTACGCACTCGACGACCTGGCGTACCGGACGCTCGCGGAAGACGACATCGCGGGCATCTGCGCCGTATATCCACCCGACGAGGTGGAGTTCGACACGTGCCCCCCCACGACCGGGCCCCGGCACGGCTTCTCCCGCGACTGCGGCTCGGACGACTTCGCCGGCGGGGGCTGCGCTTCGGTCGCCGGCGGGTCCGCGCGAGCTAGCGGCCGCGAAGGCCGCGCGGGGGGATGGTGGGCGGGGCTCGCGCTGCTCGGGTTGGTGCTGGCGGCGCGCCGCCGCGCGTGAGCGGCGAAAGCTCCCGCAGCGCGCCGCCCCCTGTGCTGTGAGCCGGGTGCGCGAAGACCGCGCCGGGAGCCGCGGCCGCCGACCGAGCGAGGTTTGACGGGGCCGTCCCGGATCGGTACTCTTCGGCGAAGTCGTGGGGGAAGCGCATTCACCGCCGGAGGTCGGCGCGGAGCCGGGCCGCAGCGCAGCTGGGCTGAGGGGCGCCGCGCCAGCGCGGCCCGGGGCAGCCAGGCGCGCCGCGGCGGATCGGCCCAGCGCGGCGGAGAGCGGCTCCTCGCTGGCCTGGCTGGAGACCCTCGCGCGAGGCGCTGGGCACGATTTCAGCGCGCCGATTCGGCACGTCGATGGCTTCGTACAAATTGCCCGTGCGCAGCTCGCCGAAGGCGATCGGGCGGGCGCGGAGGAGTCGCTGGCGACACTCGCGACGACGGGCGAGCACCTCGCGCGGCTGGTGGACGGCCTCGTGCAATGCCTGCGCCTGGAGGCACGCGCCGTGCAGCGGCAATGGGTCGCGCTGGGGCCCCTGCTCGAGCGAACGCTCGCCCCGCTGCAGCCCGAGCTGCAGCGCCTCGGGGCCGAGGTGCGGCACGCCGCGCTCCCCGAGGTTTGGGCCGATGCCTACCTGCTGGAGCGCCTGCTGCAGCACTTGATGGACAACTCCTTGCGTTTTCGAAGCACACGGCCGCTGCGTATCGCGGTGCACGCCGAACGCGACGGCCCGCTGTGGTCGATCCACCTCGCGGACAACGGGCTCGGCATCCCCGAGCCGCGGCGCGCCTCGTTGTTCGCTCCGTTTCGTTCCGTGCCGCGCGAGGGCACCGTGCGCGGCGCGGGGCTCGGCCTGTACGTATGCCGGCGCATCGCCGAGCGCCACGGCGGACGCATTCGCTGCGACGACGTGCCGGGTGGCGGTGTCGAGATGCAGATCGCGCTGCCCTGCCCGGCCGAGAGGGAATTTCCCGCCGGCGCACCGCCGCGGTAGGCCGCCACCCGCAGAGCAGCCGTGCGGTGAACGACGATTCGCCCACCTCAGCCCGTTGGCCGGCAGGGACCGCGCCCCCGCTCGGACTATCGCTCCTTCCCGCGGAACGTCATCCAATCTAGGCTGGACGAAAGCCACACGAGGGAGGAAGAGCAACGTGACGCTTGAAGGTGGGCCGAAGCCCAAAGCGGGGGCGCAGGCAGCGGTGCATTCGGGTTCTGAGCACGCGGGTTCCGAGCATTCGGGTTCCGAGCATTCGGGTTCTGAGCATTCGGGTTCTGAGCACGCGGGTTCCGAGCGTTCGGGTTCTGAGCATTCAGGTTCTGAGCATTCGGACGCGAATGCCCGCCACTCCGATATCGTCCCGCGCCCCCGCGAAGCGCCACGCTACGTGGTGGGCATAGGCGCTTCGGCGGGAGGGCTCGAAGCGCTGGAGCAGTTCTTCGCGGCGCTGCCACACGGCATCGATGCGGCGTTCGTCATCGTGGTGCACCTCTCGCCGGACTTCAAGAGCCTGATGCCGGAGCTGCTGGCGAAGCGGGCGCGCCTGCCGATTCACACCGCGGAATCGGGGATGCGGCTCGAGCCCGGTCACGGCTACGTGATCCCACCGCGCAAGAACATGACCGTGGTCGACGGCCTGCTGCAGCTGCAGGATCAGCTGCGCGGCAGGGCCCTCCTCGTTCACCTGCCGATCGACGAGTTCCTCGAGTCGCTGGCCGTACACAGCGCAGAGCGAGCCGTCGCCGTGATCCTGTCGGGCACTGGCGGAGATGGCTCTCGCGGCATTCGCCACATCAAGGACGCCGGCGGAGTGGTGTTCGTCCAGGATCCGGCGACCGCCAAATTCGGCGGCATGCCCTCCAGCGCAATCGGCACCGGCTTCTGTGACCACACGGCGTCCCCGGCCCGCCTCGCCGAGCGCATCTCGCGCTTGATCGGCTCCTCGCCGCCCGACCCCTCTTTGGCCAACGACGTGGAGGCCGAGCCCGCTTCCGTCTGGGAGCCCGACCTCGCCGTGGTCTTTCGGCTGCTGCGCGAGAAACGCGGCATCGATCTCAGCTACTACCGCCGCGCCATGCTTCGGCGGCGCATTCAGCGGCGAATGACGATCTGCAACATCCTCGACCCGGGGCTCTACCTGGAGCGCCTGGCCTCCGACCCCACGGAGCTCGCCGGGCTGGAAAGCGACGTGCTGATCGGCGTCACCTCGTTCTTCCGCGACCCCGAGGCTTTCGAGCACCTCCAGAAGCACGTGCTTCCGGAGCTCGTCAAAAGCGGCGGCGAGGAATCTCCGCTACGGCTCTGGGTCACGGCCTGCTCGTCCGGAGAAGAGGCGTACAGCCTGGCGATGGCGGCGCTCGAGGTCCTCGAGGGCACGGGCAGCCGGCGGGACCTGCGCGTATTCGCCACGGACGTGGACGAAGACAGCCTGGAGCGAGCCAGCCGAGGCGAATACGCGATCGGCACCATGGCGGACGTGAGCGCGGAGCGCATCGTCAAGTTCTTCTCCCGCAACGGGAGCTCGTACTTGGTCGGGCCCAAGCTTCGCCAGAAGGTCGTTTTCGCGAAGCACAACCTGATGCGCGACGTACCGTTCACCCGTCTGGACCTGGTGAGCTGTCGAAATTTCCTCATCTACTTGGAACCACAACACCAGGAGCAGGTGCTCGCCTCCTTGCACTACGCGTTGCGCGTCGGCGGGGCGCTATTTCTCGGCAACGCCGAATCCGTCGCGCCCTACGAGAGCGAATTTCACGCGGTTTCCAGCGAATCGAGGCTTTTCCGAAAGCTCCACGGCGGGGCGCTGCCCGGCATGCGGCGTGCCACGGGCCCGCTCGATCCGCCCCTGACGCCCATCCAACCGCGCGGCAGAGCCGCGGCCGTCCCAGAGGAATCATACCGGCTGGCGCTGGAGCGCGTGTGTTCGGCGAGAGGCGAAACGTGCGTGTTTCTGAGCTCCGCCGGCCAGGTTCAGGACGTGGTCGGGGACGACGCAGACGTCCTGCGCGTGCCACCGGGCAAGCCTGCGCTCGACATCCTGCGCGTCATCAAGCCGGCTTTCAAGGCGCCTCTGTCCGTCGCCCTGCAGCGGATCCAAGGCGGCGAAGGCAAGGCCTCCTACCTGGTCGGGCCGGGCGTGCCGTCGAACGCCGAGGGCCCCCCGCCCGACGACGCGCCGCTCGAGCTCGAGCTGTTCGATCTGCCCGAAAGCGGAGCCGCCCCACGCCAGCTGCTGCTCGTGGCGAAACACCCGCCCTTGACGGGGCAGTCGGCAGCGGCTCCGTGGCGGGTACCCGACACGCCGGGAGAGGGCGATCAGGTTCGCAGCCTGGAGCTGCGCCTGCGCCGCACGGAGGACGACCTGCAGGCCACCATCGAAGAGCAGCAGTCCACCAACGAGGAGCTGGTCGCCGCCAACGAGGAGCTGCACAGCACGAACGAAGAGCTGCAGTCCGTCAACGAGGAGCTCCACACCGTCAACGCGGAATACCAGGCGAAGAACGCCGAGCTGACTCGCATGGCCGCCGACTGGGAGCAGCTGCTCGCCTCCGTGGACCTCGGTGTATTGCTGCTGGATTCGCGGCTGACGATCCGCCGCTTCACTCCCACGACCTCGTCGGTCGTGAAGTTGATCGAGCGCGACGTCGGGCGGCCGATCACGGATTTCGCTCACAAGCTGGACGCAAGTTTCGTCGAGGACATCCAACGGGTATCGGCGACGGGAGAGCCCTTCCAGCGCCAAGTCCAGACCCGGGACGGGGCCTGGCTTCTGATGCGTTTCGTAGCCCAGCAGGACGCCGACGCCCCGCCCGCGCCGCCCGACCTGCGCCCCCGCTCGGGTGTGATGATCACCTTCACGGACGTGAGCGAGATCAAGAACAGCCAAGAGGCCACCAAGGTCATGAACCAAACGCTGCAGGGCGCGGTGCAGCGGCTCGAACAGCAATCCAAGGAGCTGGAGGACGTGCTCTCGATCGTATCACACGACGTCAAGCGCCCCGTCACCGCCGTGGATGGGCTCTTGGCTCTCGCGCAGCAGGAAATCGCCGAAGCCCAGGCCGGGAGCGGGTCGTCCGCCGAGTCGCTCGAGAGCGCACGCCAGCTGATGGCCGACGCGCGCAAAGAGTGCAATCGGATGGGCAAGCTGCTGGCCGATCTGCGCCGAATGACGATGCTGCAGAAGGCCCAGGAGGCGCCCGAGCGCATCGAGCTGCAGCCGTGGCTCGATGCGCGCCTCGCCTCCTACCTAGGCGAAGCGGAGACGAGAGGCGTGCAGCTGCAGTGGACGTGCGATCACGAGACGGTGCTGGCGCCGCGCCTGGCGCTGGAGCAAGCGCTCGACAACCTGGTCGAAAATGCCTTTCACTACGGCACCGGCAACCAGCGCCCGCGGGTGGACGTGGCCTGCTCGGTCGAGGGCGAGGAGCTTCGGATCTCGGTGACGGACAATGGCCAGGGGATCGCTCCGGAGCACCACGAGCGCGTATTCGAGCTCTTTCGGCGCCTCGACCCCGAGGCGGCGGACGGGACCGGCGTCGGGTTGGTCGCCGTTCGCCGCTTGGTCGGTCGCGCTGGGGGCAAGGTGACGCTGAGCTCGAGCCTCGGCAGCGGCGCTCGCTTCGCCTTCACGCTTCCGGTGCAGAGAATGGGTAGCCCGCTGGAAGGTGGTGCCACCAGCTCGCGGCGCCTTTCGGTGTTGATCGTCGAAGACGATCCGCTCGACGTGCAGCTGCTCGAACACGCGCTCGCGCAGCTACGGGAGACCGGCGCCCTGAAGGTCGACCTGTGCAAGGTCGGCACGCTCGGCGAGGCACGCGAGGCGGTCAAATCCTCCCAGTTCGATCTCATCGTCCTCGACCTCTCCCTGCCGGACGGCCACGGGCTGGGGCTGTTGCCCGATGCGACGATGCAGGTGGGCGTTCCGGTTCCCACCATCGTGCTTTCCGGGCACGGCAAGGGGCTCAGCGCCGACAGCATGCGTTCGGCGGGCATCGTGTGCTGCCTCGACAAGGAGGACCTGAGCGACCGTTCTCTCGGCGCGGCCATCGAGAGCGCGCTCAACCCCACCCTCCGCCCCTCGGGCGACAGTCCCCCCTCCAGCGACGAAAGCCAGCTCCCATGACTCGAGGCTCCCTTCGGCTACTCCTGGTCGACGACGACGACACCTATGCCAAGCTCGTCTCCCACACGCTGCGGCGGCACAGCGGCGGCCCGCTGGAGCTGACGCGGCTCAAAGACGGAATGGAGGCGCTCGACTACCTGCTGCACCGACCGCCCTACGAGGACCTGAGCGCCCACCCGACCCCCCACCTGGTGCTGCTGGACGAGCGCATGCCGAAAATGGACGGCTCCGAGGTGCTCCAGCGCCTCGCCGAGAGCGCGGCCCCTCCCCTGCCGGCCATCTGCCTGATGAGCTCGGCCGAGCGCGAGCGGCTGGAGGCACTGGGCAGGTGCGGGCAAGCCTCGTTCTGCATCACGAAGCCGCCGGGGTACGACGAGCTCCAGAAAAAGCTGCACCTCATCATCGACTTTTGGCGGGAAGTGCTGGAGCTGCCCCCGCCGCTCGAGATTTGAAGCGCGCCGGATCGACCGCACGGTGGATACGCCCTGCCGCGGCCCGAGCACCATGCGCCCCCGCGTGGGGATGCGGCGCTGGGCAACGAGCCCCGCACTCTGCCCGCCGCCGACGAGGGGGGCGCGGCACGCGAGCCGTCGCGCAAATTTGACACCCGTCGAGGCTCTGGCGTTTCGGGTTCGCTACGCCCGGAAGGCAGCGGCTCACGTCACCGACCCCAATGGGAGCGACCCCACGCGACCCATCCCATGCCACGGACCCGGGAGCGCCACGACGGGACTGGTGCAGCGGAAACGGGGACGGCGGCGCAGGACGGCGCCTCCAAGCGGACGCGTGGCACGAGGATTGCTCCGGCACTTGGCATGCACGAAGCGCCTACCGTCAGAGATTTCATGACACCCACTCCGCACTCGATCGGGCGGGAGCAAACCCTTGCTCGGGCCGGGCAGGTGATGCGGGAGCACGGCATCCGCCACCTGCCCGTGCTTCATGGGGGCCGCCTGGTGGGACTCCTTTCCGAACGGGACATCATGCTCGTCGAGGCGCTTTCGTCCGCGGACGCGGAAGATATCTACGTCGAAGAAGCGATGACGGAACAAGTCTTCACCGTGCACTCGCTGACGCCGCTGTCGGAGGTCGCCGCCACCATGGCGCGCCACCGGTACGGCTCCGCGGTGGTGATGGAGGCGAATCGTGTCGTCGGAATCTTCACGATGGTCGACGCCTGCCGGGCGCTCGCTCGAACGCTGGAGGCTTCTTTCGACTGAAGGAAGAGCACCGCCGATCCCCGAGGGCGTGGCGGGGCAACGGCGCAGCGGCTCGCCGACGCGTGCCGGAAGCCTACCCTCGATTCCCTCGAGGGCCCGTTTCGAGCATTTGCGGCGGCTGACCGGTAGAGCCCAGCACGGCTCGCCAGACCTCTCCTTCGGGGTCCACCTGCCGGCGGCGCCCCGTCGCCAGGGCGATGGGCACATGCACGACGCTCTGGTTCCAGCGGCCGACGATCAGGTTCGTGCGCCCGGCCATGGCCGCGTGTGCGGCCGCTTGACCCAGCTGCAGGCAAAGCTCGGCATCCGTTGCATTCGGAGCCAACCCTCGCAGCAGGTAGCTCGGATCGATGTACCGCAGCGCGACTGGCATGCCCCGCTCGGCAAGATGAGCCACGATTCGCTCGCGCAAGAGCGAACCGATGTCGAAGAGGCGAGGATTGCCCGAGGCGTCCGTCTCCGTGCTGGCGCCGAACAGATCTTGACCAGCGCCCTCGGCGACGACCACCACGGCGTGGTGCCGGCGCTCGAGGCGGCGCCTCAAGCAGGCCAGAAAGCCACTCTCTCCGTCGAGATCGAAGCGCACTTCAGGAATGAGGCAGAAGTCCGCATCACTGTCGGCGATGCTCGCGTGGGCCGCGATGAATCCCGAGTAGCGCCCCATCAGCTTGATCAGGCTGGTTCCGTTCCAGGCTCCGACGGCTTCGGCGTGACCGGCTCGCACCGCGCGGCGCGCCTCTTCGACCGCACTGGAGAAGCCGAAGCTTCGATCGATCCACTCCAGATCGTTGTCGATCGTTTTCGGAACGCCCACGATGGCGATGGGGAGCTTTCTCGCCTTCACCTCTTCATGCAGCGCCGCGGCACCGCGCAGTGTTCCATCACCCCCGATGGTGAACAGGAGGCTCACATCGCGACGCACGAGCTCGTCCACCATGGCGCGCGTGTCCTGCGGGCCCCGCGACGACCCCAGGATGGTCCCTCCCCAATGGCGGATCGGGCCCACGAGCTCGGGCGTGAGCGGAAGGGGGTCGTGCGGGGAGCTGGGCGCCAGCCCCGCGAAGCCATACCGAAAACCCAGCACCCGACGGACTCCGTATTGCTCGAAGAGGCAGCGCGTAATGGCCGCAATCACGTCGTTCAGGCCGGGGCAAAGCCCCCCGCAGGTGACGATCCCCGCCGCGATGCGGGACGGGTCGAAGAACAGATCGCCACGCGCCCCCGCTCGCTCGAGGCTCGGCAGTGGCTCGTGCGCGCGCGCGCGCGCGCCCACCAGGCCGTGGCTCGAGGACCAGAGCACCCGGTCGAGATCGCTTTTCCCGGGGCGCACCGGGGATGGAAAAGCACACGGGCCGAGTTGCTCGATCTCGAAGTCGCTCGAGCTGAGCTCTTGGGCTGCGTTCATGAATGGGACCAGCGAACGGGAGTCGAACTGGTTGCCGAGGGTAGCGACTGGCCCGCGGGGAAGCAACGAGCTTGGCGCGCTCGCCGCGGCAAACCGCGCCGCATCGGGGACTGGCTCGCCGATGGCCTCGCGGTAGCTCGCCAGCGCCTTCCACTCCTCTGGGATTGTCCTCGACGCGCGACGGCTCGTCGGCGATGCGACGGCACCCCCTGCCGCCCGCCAGCCGTTCGAGCAACTCGGGCTGGAGCTCCTGCCGCTAGGGCGGGGGCTTTGCCGAGGCACACCGAGGGAGTTGGGCCGTCGCCGCCGGCTACCGTCGCAGCGCCGCGGTCTCGAAGCTCGGCGAGATGGAGTTGCCGGACGCGGGATGAGAGTTCCCACCGGCCTGACTGGAGACTTCCGCCAGATACTGGCGACCGAGCGCCGCGGCCAACCAGCTCAGCGTGAGCGAAAAAATGGCGAGCCCCGTGAGCTCACCCCACATCTCTCCAGGCATGATCGCGTGATGTAGTCCAAATCCCTCTGCAAGCATGGCAACCTACCTTCCTGTGTCGCGTTCGGCCGTACGGGTGCGCCCCGCTCCAGAGGCAGCCGCTTGCGATGTGGGCTGCCCAAGCAGGATCACGCTTTGGTCTTCCGCCCGCCGCCGCCGTCGCCCCCCGCGTGCGGCTCGAGCGAGCCGAGCTCTGGGTTCAGATTGCCTCGTCGGTGCAGGGCACATGCCAACGGCTCGCGCCGACTCGGTCGAAGAGCTCGAAGGGGCCCGAGTCCTCGCCGCGGGACGGATTGCGCCGTGCCACGGCGCAGGCCCTTCGACGGAGGAACACGCCTCGCCCGTGCAGGGGCAAACCCACGACTCACCAGCGCGTTCCAGACGCCCGGGCATTGGCCTCCGCCGTCGTTCGAAGCGCTTGGACCCCGTGCCACCGGCTGCGCGCAATGCACCTCGGGAGGGCAGAAATGCCCGCCGTTCGCTCACGCAAACTCGTCGAGGTTGTAGTCCATCGCCAGCCGTTGAAGCCGGCGCAGTGCCGTGGTCTCGATTTGGCGGGCGCGCTCGCGGCTCACCCCGAGCGCGCGACCGATTTGGTCCAGCGTCTGCGGCACTTCGTCCCGAATTCCGTACCGAGCCTCGATGACGAATCGCGACCGCGCGTCGAGCCGGTCGAGGGCGCAGACGGTGCGCGCGCGCAAGACCGACTGCAACGTCGATTCGAGCGCGCCCAGGCCATCATCGCTGGCTAGGGTGTCGAGCAGCTCGCCGCTCGCGTCGCCCCCGATCGGTTTGCTCAGCGAGACGTGGCGGTTGGATCGGCTCTTTGCGACCTCCAAGCCTCTCGGCTCACAACCGAGCTGCCGCGCAACTTCCTCGAGCGGCGGCCGGCCGCCGCCGCGTTGTGCGAGCTCCCGCTCGACACGGCGCGCGCGCGCGAGCAGCTCATTGGCGTGGCTCGGAATTCGCACCATTCGAGACTGATCGGCAACGGCCCTCGAAACGGACTGGCGAACCCACCAAGTGGCGTACGTGGAGAACTGGCACCCTCGCCCTGGATCGAATTTCTCGATCCCTCGCAAGAGCCCCAAGCTTCCCTCCTGGATCAAATCCTCCATCGGAAGGCCCCGTCCGATGAACTTCGCGGCAATCTTGATCACCAGCCCCATGTTCATCCGGACCAGCTCCGCTTTCAGCGCATCGATCCGTGCCCGCACTTCCCGGAGCTCTCTGGCAGCTCTTCGCAACGAGCGCTGCTCGGACTGGTAGCGCAGCCCGAGCGCGGCGCGGGCGGCGACGGTCTTGGCCCGCTCGACCTCGATCACCAACTCCGCCGTGAAGCAATCGATCAGGCGGCGGTCGAGCGACAAGTGTTGGAGCGCTCGAACGCGCGCGGAAGCGAGCGCTCGGCGGATCCGGCCGCGGCGAGCAGACCAACTCCGACTCGGAGATCGCCAGCGAGAAATCCGCGCTCGCCGCAACCTCAGGTTCCGTTCGCGCTGCACCCATCGCCGAACGACTCCCTCCGATCCGGCGACGTCTTCGCGCTTCGACGGCCCCGTGATGACCTCCAACTGAGGGATACGAATGTCGGCCGCGCAGATGATCCCCAACAGGGCCAGGTACCTCTCTTCCAATAGCCGCGCGGCCGCGATGTTCCACTCCGCGCGAGGCGTCGGTGGTGGCGACGCCGCGAGCTCGTCGTTGATCCCTGCCTCTGGGGCGGTCATGATTCGTCCTCACCGGTAGAACCCGCGCCGCTCGAAGTTTCATCCCGAGGCGTCGCCCTTTTTTCTTCGCGACCCCGGCGCCGGGTGTCAGCCTCCGCCCGAACCGCCCAGGGGTGGCGGCTCGGGGAGGTCGCCTTGGGCACGGCGCGCACTTGCGCCTGCCGGAGGAATGACCCACCCGCCGGGCTGCCAACGCCACCGACCGCCGTCGAACCGCCACTGCCCGTCGACCCATACCGATCTCGGGGATGGTTGGACAACGATGAGCTCCGGTCGAACGCCAGGCGGCGGCTAGGCAACCGGGGCGCCCGGACCGGAAGCAGCGCGACGTGGCGTGGGGCGACCACGATCGAGCCGCTCACTGGACAGGCGAGCACGACCAAGGCCAAGTGGCCGCCGTCGATGTCGCTGCGAGCCGATCGGACCCGGTGACCGACCCGCCCGGTGCGGAAGGCGCGCTTCAACCTCGGCGTCGCCATTGCTTCCGCGTTTGCGATCGCCGTGCCGACCTTTCAGCATCCCCCGTGCCCCCGCCTTGCGGCGCGGCGCGGCTCGGCTCGGCTCGGCTCGGCTCGGCTCGGCTCGGCAAGACGAAATCCGAGGACCTCGCCAAGGTTTGCCGCTGTCGCCGTGGCTGCGCTGGCCGCGTCGAGTTGCGCTCGGCTGCCGGCCTGGCGGGTCGCCGACGACTCCGTTTCCTTCGTTGGGGTCCACGGCGTCGACGCGGGCGACCTCGCCGACCATCCGGCGACGCGGCCGAGATCCCGCTTCCTCGGCCTCGTGTCGCGGGTCACAGCGCAGCTCGCCGACGCCCTGGGCGCGCCCAGCCCGGGCAGGCTCCCCCCGTGATCCGGGCAGCGGCGTGCTCGACTCGTTGTGGCGATACCGCTACTGAGGAACGAGCCGGCGCTCGCCCGCGGGACCAAGGCGATGCGATGGCGAAGCAACGGTTCGCGAGTGCGCGTTTCTCACCAGAGGCGCAAGTCCACGGGCTCGACGATTCGACTGGCTTCGAGTAAGCGGACCGCCAACGAACCGGGTTGGCCCACGACCGCTCGTCGCCTACCGTCTGCCACGAGGCGACCGGCCTCTATTACGAGCAGCTTTTCGCCCACACCGAGTGCTTTCGTCACGCTGTGCGATATCACGACGCTGGTAACGCCCAGCTCGTCTCTCGCGCGCAAGTCGAGGAATACGGAGAGCGAATCGAGCAAGGCCGAATACTGGAAGACCACACGGAGGTGCCGGCGCGCCCGCCGCAACTCCCGAGGCGCCAGCTGGTTCATGCATTGGCCGCGAACGTGGACCTCTCCGTGCGACGGGCGGAGCAAGCCCACCATCACACGCAGCAACGTCGTCTTGCCGGCCCCGGACCCCCGACGAGGACGGCGATGCGCGCCTCGTCGACCCGAGAGCTCACGTCCCTCAGCACGTCCACCGCACCGAGCGAGAGCCCGACGGAGGCCAGCCGAATCGGGGCCGGGCCACGGAGCTCTTCTCGAAGGCCCTGGGCAGGAGAACGAGCACGCGGCATGCCACGGCGAAGCGCCGACGCTCGGTGACGCCCTCTCCCGCCGCCCGGCCTCCCCTCCGAGCCCCGCCCCGAGCTCCCGGCACTGCGGACCGGGCGACGCTCGACGGGGAGCCGCGGGCTGGGTTGCGCCGCGGGCGAGCCCGCCGCAAGGGCCGCGCGCTCGCCGCAGGACATGCGCTGGCGATGCCCCCGCCCGCCCCCTCGAGCGGCCCGCGGCCACGCCCCCGCACCGCCCTCACGGGGAGGGCGCGGCCGCATCTCCCAGCCGCCTCCGCAGGCGGGCCAACAGCGCAGCGAAGTCCGCATTGACCAGAAACCTCGCAAAGGTTTCTCGGTAGTGTTTGACGAAGCTGGCGCCTTCGACTCTGATGTCCTCGATCTTCCAGCTGCCCCGCTCGGCGTAAAGCGTGTACACGATGGGGATGGCGTCGCCGCTCGCCGTCACGAGCGAGGTGCTCACGAGCTGTAGCTCGCCTCGTGCCTCGACGCTCACAATCGCGACTTTCTCCGTGCCGCGGAATCGATTGAGGCTCTCTTGATAGCGGCGAGCCAGGTGCTCGGAGAACACTGCGCTGAACTCCTTGCGCTGAGCCTCCGACAGCTTACGCCACGTTGGCCCCAAACAACCGCGCGCCATGGCCATCCAATCGACGTGCCGATCCGCGACGGCCCGCAGTTGCTCGAACCGCCGAGCGGGATCCTTTTTCAGCGCCTCGTCCCGCAACACGGCGAACGCCTGATCGACCAGCGCGCGAATCGTCGCGGCTGCGGCCCGCGCTGGGTCGCCGCTGGAACCCCGTGGACCGGAGCCCTTTTCGGGGGACTCGAACGCTCCCGGCGGCGTGGAGGCGCGGGAGGCGGCTGGCCCGAGCAAGACGGACAGCTGCAACGCGGCAGCAACGATACCCGAAGTCTCGATTTTCGACATGACTAGCTTCCATCGCGGTTCGGGTAGAGTCGCTCCGCCGGCGCGGCACCCGCGAGCGTTCCGGTGGCCTTGGCAAGCGTCGCCAGGCCCACGTTGTTGCGGTAGGTGGCATCCAGCTGGGCCGTTCGCAAGCGAATCACGGCCGTGGCAGCGTCCGTCACGCTGCGGGAGTCGCCGAGGCCGATTCCGTAATCCGAAGAGGCGGCCACGAGCCAGCGCTTGGCCGTGGCGAGCGCCGATTCCGTGCTCGCGAGGTCGGCGACCGCGCGCTCGATATCCGCCCTCGCGGCGGAAACCTCGGCGGGAACCCCCGCCTCCGCCCAACGCCGAGTGTGCTCGAGATTCTGGCCCTCCGCCTGGCGCTCATCGCTTCGCGCACGCGCCTCGGCTCCGCCGAGCTGCCACCGAACGCCGACCATCGCCCCGGGCACGAAGTGGCCGAGCGGGTCGACCACGTATCGTGAGCTCACCCACTCTCGATGCGGGGTGTAGGCGCCCGAGACGAACCCGGCCGCAAACAGATCCGGCAAGGCTCCGGCCGCCTCGGCTCGAGCCAGGGCGTGAAGGGATTGCTCACCGGCTCGCAGCGCGGCGAGCTCGGGCCGCTGCCGGAGCGCCACGTCGACGAGCGCTGGAATGGTCATCTCGGGCCGCGCGAGGACCTCCAGGCTGTTCTCTTGCGGGCGCAGCTTGGTGCCGCGAGGGTACCCGAGGTACGCGACCAGGCCGGCCTCCGCCTTCAGCGCGCCCGCATGCGCCTCGTGCACGGCCAGCGCCACGGCGCCGAGCGCCGCCTCGAACTCCAGCAGATCGCTCGCCGGGATGTTGCTGTGCTGGGCGATCTCTTGGCGCGTGTTTTCGACCTCTGCCCGCAGCCAGCGTTCGGTCTCGTCGAAGAAGCCCTGCATGTCGCGAGCCAACAACCAACCTTCATACAGCTCCGCCACCCGCAGGGCCACTTCGCCTTCGGTGACCCGCGTCTGCGCTCGTCTCGCGACCAGCTCGAGCTCCGCGGCGCGCCGGCGCTCTTCGATCTTTCCGAACGTATACAAGGGCTGAATCACGTCCAGCCGAGCCGCGAGCACCACGGACAGGTCATCGAGGGAAACGTCCCCATAGGCGTTCTGCGTGGAGTCGACGGCAGTGCCAGGCACACGCTTTGCCGTGAGCGACGGTCCCACGCCAGTCAACAGCACGACCGACGGCAACGCCGCCGCCCGCGCCAGGCTGGTATGAGCCCGCGCCTGATCCTCTACGGCTCGCTGGGCGGCGATGCTGGGGTTCTCCCCCAGCGCCCGGGCGATGGCCTGCGGGCGCGAGAGCTGTACGACGGGATCGGCGCCGAGAGCCAGTCGAGGCGCCGAGGTGAGGTTGAACGCAGCTCCGAGCGCCACGGCTCCCCGGATCCGAACGCACCGAGGTCTTGGCGATGTCGCAGGCATCGGGTCACTCGATAGCGAAGAGTGTGCCATGGGGCTCCCCTGAGAGGACCGAGAGACCAGTCGCCCCCCTTCTGGCCGCCAGGGCCCCGGTGGCCGAGCGGCCTGCGCGCTTCGGCGCATCTGCTGCGGCGTGAGCGGCCACCGAGCCCACCGGTTCAGCCCCGCCCCGGCGCCAGTACGACTCCCTCGACCGACTCGCCATCGGAGAGCTGGCAATGCCCCCTGCCGCCACCCTGCAATCCGTCGAATGGGTGCGTGATCTGGAAGCGGCAACGCAGGTGTTGTTGGTTGTCGTCGGAGTGGAGATTCGCAATGACACGCCCCGTATAGATCTCGGCGAATGCGGGCCACTCACGCAGCTCGAGGTCGCCCGTGTGCCAAGGAACCGCCCAATCGGGCCAGAAGGGCTCCCAGCCGAGCCAAGCGGGACCGTAGACGTCCACCGGCGCGGTCTTCACGACTTCGAAGTACTGCCCCGAGAAGTGTCGACCGCCCGGGAGCGTGCCGCTGACCTCGCCGTGCAGCGGGTCGAACAGCATCGACTTCCACTCGAGCGAAACGGCCGCTTCGTTTTTGCCCGCCGCGCTCTTCAGCTCCCCCGTGGCGGTGCCCGTCCCTGCGCATCCGAACGCCGCCACACAGAATAGCCAGAGGGCATGGCGACTATTTCTCACGCTTTGCATCGTATTCCTCCCACTTGGAATGCCGTGGTCGGCTGCTCTCGTGCACGGCCTGTGCCAGCGCGCGAGAGCCCAAGGGAATGAGCGCTTCCCCACCCCTCTCAGAAAGGAATGGTTGCAATCGGCAGGCGGCTCGCAATTTGCCATCGGCAGAGCGCAGGCAGAGGAACCGAGGGCGCAACCGATCGCGGTGCGCCGGCTCCGCCCTACCGAGCATTCGCGAAAGGAGAACTCCAGGTGAGTTCCGGTCGACTCGAGACGCAATCCTCACGCCCGTCGCCATTGGCGACTGCCCTGCCACCGCTTGCGCTCGTCCAATTCGACTCTTCCTCGACGGGCACGGCGACCGGAGACGTCAAATCTCCCAAGGGGCAATCGGAGCACGTGACACGGAGCTGGAAGTCGGAGGCGGATGACCCCCCCCGCGGAGTCATATCGGGCGACGTGCCGGCTGTCGGGCACCTCAGCGAGCGCTCTGTCGAGGTCGTCAAGACCGCACCAGAGGCGTCCCATGCGCCGGCGTGCGCGGGGTGGGAGCCCTCGATCGAGTTGCGCGCACGTTCCTGGGGGAGCCGCCGCCGACGGCTGCCCTGCGCCTCCGGTCTAGAGCGCCACCCGTTCGAGAGCCACGATGCGAGGCCCGTCCGCGCCTCCCCGCACGGCAATCCGCAGCAGCCCTTCGTTGGCAACCCCGATGGGATGGCTGCCAAGCTCTCCGGTCGCGACTTGCCCCTCGCCGTCGAGCGCCAGGGCGAGCTCCACGCAGAGCTCGGCATCGCCACGCTTCGCGGGGCGCTCGAGCCAGCCGGAAGCGGTCGATCGAACCCACGCACCGTACCGCCCGTGCTGGCCCGACGCGATGCCGGCCCGCACGGCAAGGTCCTCTGCGCACGGCGCATACGGCCTCACCCGGGCTTCCCGCTCGCGCTTTGGAGCCTCTGGCGCTGCTGCGCCCGGCGCCCCAGGCAGGCCGCCCCTGGGCGCGGTGAGCCGCGGGTTCGCGAGCGGAGAAAATCGCGCAAGCCGAACGCCCAGGACGCCCGCAGCAGGCTCGGCTTGAAACCGGAAGGATGCGATCCCGCGCAATTCCACTCCCACTTCGAGCTCGACGCCCCGGGATCGGCCGCCGCAAGCTGCGCCGAGGCGGCTCGATGTCCACCGGCATGACGCTCACCGTGGCGCACCGCAAGATCTGCAGAGCCGGTCGCATTTTCGTCGCGGCCGCGCGGAGAGGGACCCGGTAGGCCGTATCCCCGGCACCGCGCGAGTCCCTCGCGCCCGGTGAAGAAGGGCGACGTATCGAGCAGCGAGACGTCTAGTGGTCCGAGAGTTGCTAGAGGGCTGTGCGAGAGCCACGCGCTTTCCGTCTCGCTCGACAGGCGTGCGAACGAAGCCGCGCAGGCTCGAGAGAAGAGAGGTTCCCCATGAAAAATCGCATCAAACTGCTCGCGCTGGCGGCGGCATTGGGTTCGTCGACGCTCGCCACGGTCGCATCGGCAAAGCCCCAAACACCGGCCAAGATGAGCTGCGAACAATTCGTCGCGCTCGTCGAGGCCGATCGACCCAAGGTCCTCTTCTGGGCGGAAGGCTTCGACCGAAAGGGCAAAGCCAACAGCGCCATCGTCGACGTCGAGGAGACGGACACGTTGGTGCCCATACTCGTTTCGGAGTGCCAGAAAGCCCCGAAGAAGCCGCTGGCGAAAGCCCTTCACCACGTCCGAGAGCTTCGAAATAAGGTGCCCCCCCCTACCCGTTCCACCCCGGCGGCAAAGAAGGCCCGGTCCGGCCACGCGAAGGTAGAGCACGTGGCTCTATCGAAAATGAGCTGCGAGGATTTCATCGAGACCGAAGAAGTCGCCAGGCCCAAGGTCGTCTACTGGGCGGAAGGCTTCGACAAGAAGGGCAAATCGACAGGTGCCGTCTTCGACATCGAAAAGACGGACGCGCTGGTTCCCGTAGTCATCAAGGAGTGTACGGAGACTCCCAAACTCTCCTTCTGGGAGCGCCTGAAGAAGCACCTATGATCTCCCGCACGCAGAGCCCCGCTCCGCGCGGCGAGGAGTGTTCTCTCCGGCCCGCAGCCGGCCTGAGCTCCTCGAGGATACTCGTGCGAAGGCCTCGTGCGCTGTGGGCTGCGCGGCTGCGATCGCCACACCGGGTCCGGGGCGTCGCCAAGAAGCTCGCGCAAGCGCTCGAGCCTGCCCGCGCACGCCCTCGGCGAAGCGCCTGACCCGGGGAGCGAAGCGGACCGCCCCGGCAGGCACGCGACCCAGCCCCCTCTGGCCCTCCCCTCGCCAATCGACCTGGTCCCGAGAGCGCGATGAGTCGTGTCTTTTCGCCCAGCCGCCCGCCAGCGCGTGCTCGATGGACAGCAAGTCTGCCTGCCCGCGCGCGGCGGGCCGCTGGACTGAAAATCCACTTCCTCCTCGCACCCTCGGTCCTGCGGTCGTGAGAAATTCGGGCTAGCGGCCGCGAACACTGGGCAACGAATCGACACGCCGGCAGCGTCGACCGCCCACGCTCTGGCGGGCGTGAGGGGCCCCCGTGGGGGGCTCGCTGCCGGGTCCTTCGCCGTGCCAACGAAGCGCCGCAACGCGAGGCGGATCACGCTCGCGCGGCGGGGCCGATGACGACCCTCCGGCAAGCGCGCAGGCGCTCACGCAAGCGAACGCGGCGCTCGCGAAGGTCAGGTGCGCGACACCGTGGCGCGATCGGTGCCCCCCACGGGCGCGCCCGGGCTCTCGGGCGCGCCGCGCTCGACGACTGCCTCCGCTCGAGTGACCGGCGCCCCGCGGGCCGGAGGTGGCGACGACGAAACCGCAGACGCGACGACAGGCGGCGCGGGGGCGGTCTGCAGTCCCCCCAGATCGACCGATTGCCGCCAATCCTGCGGCAGGATCAGCCGCGCGCCCCGCGAGAAGCGAAGGTAGCCGTACACCCACTCGAGGAGCACGAACACGCGATTGTGGAACCCGCTGAGCAGCATCAGATGCACGAATAACCAGGCATACCAGGCGAGCCTCCCCGCGAGCTTGACGCGCCCCAGTTGGGCGATCGCGCACCTTCGCCCCACGGTGGCCATCTGGCCGCGGTCGAGGTAGCGAAAGTCGCCGGGGGGCGTGGACCCGCGCAGGGCCGACGCAATGGCGGTTGCCACGTAGCGACCTTGCTGTATCGCGACGCCGCCCACGCCGGGCAGCGTCCCGCCGCCGGCAGCCGGCGCGGCGGCGGCATCCCCTATCACGAACACGCGCGGGTCGTCGGAGAGCCGCAGCCTGGCGGTGACGCGCACGCGGCCCGCTCGGTCACAATCCGTGCTCAGCCTTCGACCGAGGGGAGAGGCGGCGACCCCTGCGGCCCAGAGCACCGTCCGGCAAGCAATGACCTCGCCCTCGACCGAGACGCTCTCGGAGTCGATCTTCGTAACGGCCCGGCCCGTGCGAACATCGACGCCGAGGCGGCGTAGCGCACCGCTGGCTTTCGTCGCGAGCCCGGCGTCGAACGTCGGCAGAATCCGAGGACCGGCTTCGACCAGGACGATGCGCGCGTGCGTGGGGTCCAGCGTGCGGAAGTCGCGCGCCAGGGTGAACCGGCTCATCTCCCCGATGGCCCCGCTCAGCTCGACGCCGGTCGGCCCACCGCCAACCACCACGAAGGTCATCAGGGCACGTCGCACCTCTTCCTTGGCCTCGCCCTCCGCCTGCTCGAAGGCCATCAGCACGCGCCGGCGGATTTCCATGGCCTGACCCAACGACTTGAGCCCTGGGGCGTGCAACTCCCACTGAGGGTGGCCCAAATAGGCGTGGGTCGCTCCGGCGGCGACGACCAGGTAGTCGTACGGGTGCTCCGATTGTTTCGTTCTGACCACACGCCGCGCCCTGTCCACCCCGACGACCTCCTCCATCAGGACCCGCGCGTTGCGCTGGCGGCGCAGCATCGCCCGGATGGGGCGCGCGATTTCCGTTGCGCTGAGCCCGGCCATGGCAACCTGGTAGAGAAGGGGCTGGAACAGGTGGTGATTGCTGCGGTCGATCACGAGCACCTGGCACCCGGCCCCGCACAATCCCCGAGCCACGGCGAGCCCGCCAAAGCCCGCTCCGATGACGATCACACGAGCAACGCTGCGGTTCGATTCCATTGGGTCTTCCTGTTGCACCACCGTGCGGTCGCGGCCCGGCACCCGCCGGGGCCGGGCCCAAAGAGGCAACGGCGGAGCGCCGCCGTGCATTGGCCAATTTCACCCAATCGCTCCGATGGGTGGTGCGTTGGCCGCTGGCTGCAGCCCTCGTCGTTCGAGATTCTCGTCGCGCGAGACGCAGCGCAGTCTCCTGCAGGACTTGCGCAGGTTCGGTCCGGTGTGCTGCATGTCTCATGCCAAGCCCTCCCCTCAGAGGGACCAGGGCTGGAGAATGCTCCTCGCCGAACGCTGGCGAGCGCCGCTCGGGCGAACCGCCCGGGCCGCCCCTGGGAGCGGCCCCACAGTCGCGGGATTCACCTCGCACAGCGCAGCGCTTGCGCGCGCCCGCCGCAAGACCTGCGGGGCAGCGCCGTGCGGCCACGACGGGCAGCGGACTCGGTGCGGGCAGCGCGGCTCCCGGCGCAGCCCGGCTCTCCGAAGAAGGGCCGCCGTCCACGCAACCTGGGGCATCGGCGAGGCATGGCGCGCGCATGCCATGATGCTCGGAGGGAAACCATGAAGATCCACTTGGAATTGACCGCCGTCGAGGGCTGTTCCGCAGACAGCTGCGCCTACGATGCACTTCGGCGGTGCCAAGCCTCGGCCGTCACCCTCGGCGATGACGCGCACGCCTTCTGCAACACGTTTCTTCTCGGAAGATCCCACGCAACGCGCAAAGCAAGCGCGGGCGTCGAAGCGTGCAAGGTCTCCAGCTGCCGACACAACGTGGGGTTCGAGTGCGCGACGGACGCAGTCCGACGGGAAGCGAACGAAGAGCGCGTCCAGTGCGTCGCGTTTTCCCCGTGACGCGCGCCCGGACGGTGCGCGAGCCGTGGCCCCCCGCGCCGGGAAGCGTAGAGACCGCCGCCGAGCCCATGCCGTGGAGCGCGTCGGACTCTCCGGGACTTGCCCGTGGCCGCAGGAGCAGCCCTGGCGGGGACGGGCTGCTCCTTCGGCCACGGGGAAGAGCACGGCTCGGCTGCCGCCGAGGAGGAAGGAATGCAGAGGCGTCTTCGAATCACATTTCGCGCAATGGATGCCTCAGAAGCGTTGGAGGCGAGGATCCGGTCCGAAGCCCGTGAGCTCGAGCGGATTTGCAACCGCATCACTCGTTGCCACCTTACCGTCGATGCCCGACCCAAGCACCACCACCAGGGCAACCTGTACTCGGTTCACGTGCTGCTGCACCTGCCCGACCGCGAAATTTTCGCGGGCAAGGCGCGCGACGCCCGCCGGGAGCACCAAGACGTGTACGTCGCGCGGCGGGACGCCTTCGACGCAGCGATTCGCCAGCTGGAGGAACGCACGCGAAAGCGGCGAGCCCAGGAGCGCGTCGAGGGGCCCCGGCCAACCAACGGGTTGCCTCCGGGCAGCGCACGCGGGCCGATTGCGCCTCGGCCGGAGCCTGCGCATCGGCCCCTGGCTGCTGGGGCTGTCGCTGCTCGGCTATGGCAACCTGGCAGGCGCCGCTTCGGCACCCCGCGAAGGCGCGCCGCACGTCGATCGGACTGCCGACGCACACGAGTCGATGGCAGATTCGGGCGCCCCCCCTTCCAACGAGCCAGCCAGGGCCTCCGGCTGGGCCAGCTGCGAATCGCTGATGCGAGCTGCCCTCGGCGAGCCCGCTGCGGAAGGCGCGCCCAACTTCGAGGCGCATCGAATCGAGATCTTCCTGCGCGCCAAAGGGGAGCCGGTGTGGTTCTGGCGAAGCCCCCGCGCAGGCACAGCGGAGGCCGGGATGGAGGAGCCCGGGCCGCGGCCGGCGCCGCTCGAGGTCAGCCCGGAGGCACTCGTCCGGCGGGCCCGAATGGGCGGCAGGGACCCGGCACGCATGCGGTCGCTGCTGCTGCGCGAAGGGTATCTCTATGCGGAGCGGCCTGCGCTCGCGGCCACCGTGGTGCGCTTGGCTCACGCAGAATCCCTCTTCGACGCGCCATCGATCTGGATTCAACGCGGGGAGCGAACCCTCCACGCGCATCGAGACGAGCGTTTCTCCCACTACGTCTACGACGACGGACCCGACGCCGGGGCCCCCGTCTCTCTGCTGCTCTTCGACCGCGTGGGAAGCGGCGTGGTGCCGCCGGCACTGCACATCGACTTTCGGTCTCTTCTCTACCGGCTCGGATTCGACCAACTTCGCGTCGAATGGGCTGGGGCGCACTGGATGGTCGCCGCGCTGAGGTACGGAGCCGACGAACACCAGGAGCTCCTGCGCTTGGATCCTCCCCGAGCCGAGTGGGTCTGCAGCCTGTCGGCGCCGGGAGCAAGCACTGCGACCGAGCGCGAGGCGCAGCGCGAACGAGGGCGCGCTCGCCTGCAGACTCTGCGCCCGCTGCAGCGCGCAATTCGCGAGCAGGTGCGTGACGAGCTACCCTTCGACGAGCCTCGCCACGAGGTCGGGCAAGAGGACGGGAAGCTACGGCCCGCGTGGCTCGAGGCCTACGCCGCCGGCAAGCGCAGCTATCGCTATCGCGGCGACGCGTACCCTGTATTCGGCCGGCGGGGGCAACCGCTCGTCCCGCAGGTGTGCGTCGACTTCTTGGTCGACACGCTGGAACGGGCGAGCGGCACGTGGTGGCGACCGCTCGGTGAGGCCCCCACTCGCAGCGCGGGCGGGCTCGACTTCTCCGAGCTGCCCGGCGGGCGCGGAGATTCGCTCAGGCGCATCGCCGAGTTCGTGCGTTGGGCGCGCAGCCACCCCGATTGGTTCGACGTCTTGGAGATCCCGCTGGCGGAACGAACCCGTATGCTACCAAGTGGCCCCTTCGCGGCCTTCCTAACCTCTCGACGAGAGGAGTTCCGGCCTGGCGACATGGTGCTGATTGGCGGCTACGTTCCCTGGGACCCGCGCCGCTACGTGCACTACCATTCCTTCTGGGTGTACGAATCCGACCCCCTCACGGCCATGCCCCTGCTCATCGCGAGCAATCCGGGCCACCCCGGCATTCGAACGTGGCGCTACGAGATGAATCGGACGCCGCGCCGTTCGATCGTGTATCGCATTCGTCCGCGCGTCGAGTGGCTCCGAAGCGCATTTCCCGTAGACGCTCCCGCCCCCACGGCTCCCGAGCCGCTCACCAACCCGTGATCCGCGCCCGGCCGAGAATCCCCAGCGTGGCGGCATGGCTCGCACATGGCACACGGATTGCTTCCAGCAAGGGGGTCAGGAGCGTGAGCGGGCGAGCTTCAATCGTCAGCTCCAAAACCCATGCAGGCCGTCGCCGTATTTCCACTCGAGCGCTCACTGCGCTCGATAGATCACCCCGAGCCCTCCATCTCGTCCGCGTCGGAGGTGCTCGTGCGGGTGCTCGACGTGGGTATCGGTGAAGCCGACCGCGACCTCGCTCGGGCGGCCTACGGCGCTCCGCCCCCTGGCTCCGACCACCTCATCCTCGGCCACGAGTCGCTGGCAGAGGTCACGTCCATCGGCGAGGCGGTCGAAGGAGTGGAGGTGGGGGACCTGGTGGTGCCACGCGTACGTCGCCCATGCGACGACGATCGGTGTCCTGCTTGTTCGATACATCGACCGGATTTCTGCTCAACGGGTCGCTACGTCGAGCGTGGGCTGCGCGGCCGGCACGGCTACATGACGCAGCGGGTGGTGGAAGACGCGCGATACTTGCACGTTCTGCCTCCGCAGCTGGCCGAAGTCGGCGTGCTCTTGGAGCCGCTGAGCGTGGCTCAGAAAGCGCTGATCGAGCTATCGGCTCTGCGCCGGCGGCTTCCGTGGCCGCCCGGAAGCCGGGCACGCGCCCCCGATCAGGCGCTGGTGCTGGGCGCGGGCGCGGTGGGCTTGCTGGGAGCCCTCTCGCTCTCGAGCCAGGGTTTTTCGGTGTGCGTGTATTCTCGGGAGGAGCCACGCGGCGCGAGGGCCCGCTGGGTGCGTTCGGTGGGCGCCCGATACGTGGGTGCGAGCGACTGCAGCCTCGCCGAGCTCGCAGCGCAGCTGCCCAACGTAGACCTGATCTACGAGGCAACGGGTGACCCGCACCTGCCATTTCAAGCGATGCGGGCCCTCGGTCGAAACGCCACGATCGTGCTCACGAGAGTGCCCCACGAACACGCCCCCGTGGGGGTCGACGCCGCGGTGCTGGTCCGAGATCTCGTGTTGAAGAACCAACTCGTCCTGGGCACCGAAAACGCCGGACCAGACGCGTTCACCTGCGCCGTCGCAGAGATGGCGCGCTTCGAACACCGCTGGCCGGGCGCGCTGGCGCAGATGATTCGGCGAGTGCCCCTTGGCGGCGCCTGCGACGCGCTGTGCGAACCATCGAGCGACATCAAGACGGTAGTCGGAGTAGCCAGGCCGAAGCCGTAGTCCCTCGGGGGCACGAGCTCGCTTCCGCCACGAGTCCCCGCGACGAGCCCGAGGTGAGATGCCCGCGGCAACGTGCCGGGCACGCGGGCGCGACCCGCGCGCGCCGCCGGACCGAGCGCGGGGGGCATGCGACGGCGGGGCGCTCCCGCCGTGTCCACGCCGCGTCAGCGACCGCCACTGGAACCAAAGCTCACTTCGCGCCCATGAGCGGGCGGCCGCCGCTCGGCGCCGTCCGCGCGCCCACCACGGGCGGCTCACCCTCGAGCCGCCCGGCTCGCTTCGGCTCACGCCCGATCAGAGCGGCGACGTCCCGCAGCACGACGGGAAGCGAGAGCAACCCCACATGGGCGAGATACCGCGGACGCCAAACGGGACGAAACTTCTCCTTGTGCTTCCTCAGTCCCTCGAAGCCATGATACGCCCCGCCATGATGGTACGCGAGCGCTGCGGCTCGGCTCCACACAGGCGCCGGCCCGCCCTCGAGCATGCCGGAAAGCGGGGCCATTCCCAGATTGAAGCAGGAGTACCCTCGACTCCTCCCCCACAGCATCAGCTCAATCAGCAGAAAGTCCATCACCGGCGGGAGCACCGCGGGCTCGTCGCCGCCGGCCGGGCCGAGAAGGTCGTAGCGCATGAGGTCGATCGAAAGCTCTCCCCCACTCGACGCCCAGACGTTGGCGAAAGCGACCGGGCGGTTGCGCCACAGGACCAGCGCGCAAGGGAAGCGGCACAGGTACGCGGCGTCGAAGAATCCGAGAGCAAATCCCTTCTCCGCGCCGCCTTTTTTCTCGAGCCAGGCATTGGAGATGGCCTGTAGGTCCCCGAGCAGCGGCGCAACCTCCTGGGGCTGCACGATCGCGAAGCGACAGCCGGCTCGCAGAGCCCGCTGGTGTGTTTGGCGGAGCCCTTCTCGGGCGCTCCCCTCGAGGCCAAAACCGGCCAGCGCCACGTGCGCTTCCTCTCCGAGCTTGGCCAAAGAGAAGCCCGCGTCGACGTAGGCCGACAAGCCCGGCTCGGACACTCGATAGAAGGCCGCCCGCCCGTCGTGCCGATCCGCGAGCTGACGGAACGCCCAGATGAGCTCCACGGCGCGGTCGGGGGGGCCGCACGGGCCGCCCATGGCAATCCAGCTGCGGCCCTCCACACCGTACATCACCAGCGCGTCGCCATGCTCACTCAGCAGAAAGCGCTTGTCGCCAAGCAGCGCCAGGTTCGCCTCCACTCGAGAGGCAGAAGCGACAATCGCTGCAACGCTCTCGGCCTCCTTGCCCGCGTCACGCGGCCGGCGAGCAGGGCTGCCCGCTATCAGACGCCGAAGGCCAAACAAGAAGCCGAGCCCTGCCACGGCGACGGTTGCGCGCAGAAAACGCGGGGCGTCCCCGCGAAACTCGAATTGCCAAAGCAGCTCCGAGGAATACTCGAGGTGGCGGTACGCGAAGCGGCCAAGCCACAGAGAAGAAGAAACCACAGCTGCGAAGGCCAGCCACCACGCCAAGCCGAAGGGCTCGTGAACCAGGGACCCACGGCGATAGAACTGGCGGCGGCACGCATAGAGCAGCCCGGCGACGGTTGCCAGCACCGTGGCTTCCTCGTAGTCCAGCCCCTTCAGCACGGAGGCCACGGCTCCGACGCCCAACGACCCCAGCGCGACCCAGTACGCGGAATCCAGGCGGCGCTGCAGCCCCCGCGCCAGCAGAATCAGACCCGCCCCGACGACGCTGGCCGCAACGTGAGAGACCTCGACCAACGCCAGCGGAAAGATTGCTTCCAGGAGCTTCAGCCGGCTGGCGACGCCCGGCGTCGTTCCCGACCAGACCAGCAGCGTGCCGGCCGCAAACGCGGCGAACGCGAGCAGCACGGGCGCCACCGAGGCCGACCAGCGCCCGAGTGACTCCAGCGCTGCCCGCGCCGTCGGCGCCGCGAGCTCGTTTCGAGCCATCAAGCACACGGCAACGCACAGCGGCAGCAGGTAGTAGATGGCGCGGAACGCCAAGAGAGAAGCCACGGCCGCTTCGCTGCTCTGGGCCGAGCACAGGGTGAGCACCACCAGCTCGAAAACCCCCACGCCCCCCGGCACGTGGCTGAGGATGGTGAGCACGACGGCCGCCAAGTAGGCCGTCAGCACCGTTGGATACGCCAAGTGGAGCTCCGGCGGCAGCACGACGTACAGGGCCGAGGCTGCCACCATCAGGTCGGCGGCCCCGAGCAGCGCCTGAGCCAGCGCCGTGGGCGGCCGAGGCAACTCCAGGGCAACCCCCCAAACCACCCAGGAGCGGCGCACCGTGGCAACGAGCACGGCATAGGCCAACGACAGGCACGACAGCATCGCCCCGAGTGGCCGCAGGGTGGAAAAAGGCAAGGCGCCAGACCACGGCAACGCCACCGGCGAAAGCGTGAAGAGCACCCCCGAGACCACACACAGGCCGCTGAAATGCGTCGCGCCGACGAGGGTCAAGATGCGCGCAATTTCCCCAGCGGAGAGCCCCCAGCCCGAGTAAAATCGATAGCGCACGGTGGCGCCTCCGAGCCAAGCACCGAGGTTGTGGCTCGCGGCGAAGCTCGTCAGCGACGCGGCCGCGACCCGCCGCGCGGGAAGACGAAGGCCGACCTCACGCAATGCGAGCGCGTCGTAGCCGACGAGCAACGAATAGTTCACGATCGTGAGCCCGACCGCGGCGAGCAACCTGAAAGGAGCAAGCTGCGACAGCGCGCCGCGGACCGAGGCCAGGTCGAGGTGACGGAGCTCGCGGTGCAATAGCCAGCCTGCCGCCACCGCGGCGGTGGCAGCCACCAGCGCCGGCAGCCGGTGCAACCATGGCCGGAGATGAGGCTCGATGGATTGCCGCGGGTTCATGCGACACGCGAGTATGCCCCGGAGTAGAGCACTCCGCCGGCTGCGAAATGGGAGCGCTCGAGCTTCATGATGGAAGGGCGCGCCTCGGAGACTGAAGAAGAACGCGACAAGCTTGGCCAGCGCTCGAGCAACTGTCGTGCCGGCGCCCGTCGTGTCCGGGCCATCGCCGAAGGGGGCATCGCAACGGCATCAACCAGTGTCTGCCGGTCGAGGCCGGGCGAGCGGCGCCTTCAGGGGGCCGGGCCGCCGTGATGCACGGCGGCGCCGGCCTTCCTCTTCGCTCCGCCCCCCGCTCCCCCGCCCCGTCGCAGGCGCCTGAGCGAACGCCTCTGTGCATCGGACGAATTCAGCCGGATGCAGAATGCAGCACCGCCCGAAACGGCTTCTTCCACCCAGAGCTGCCCTCCCAACGCCGCCACCGCCCGCTTGCAAAACGCCAAACCGAGCCCTTGCCCAGCGCCTCTCTGGCCGCGCGCGTCCAGCTGCACGTAGGGTTCGAACAGACGTTCGCGCTGATGCGCCGGGACGCCCGGCCCGGCATCTTCGACCCGCAACTCGAGGCTCGGGCCCCTTCGGCGCGCCCGCAAGAACAGCTTCGAGCCTCGGGGACTGTAGCGCAGCCCGTTGTCCAGGAGGTTCTCCAGCGTTCGGCCGAGGAGAATCGGGTCGGCTTGAGTCACCTCCGAGTCGGCTTCCACGACGATCTCGACGCCCTGGTGCCGTGCTTTGCCCTCCAACGATTCCTTGGCAGCGACGAGCAGGGGAGCGACCTCGACCGGCTGCAGCTGGGCTCGCAGCCCGCCGGCATCCGCACGGCCCACGTCGAGCAGGTTGTGAATCAGCCGCAACATCGCACGAGCCTGCGCGCGCATTCTGAGCACGGCGCCCCGCGTGCTCTCCGAGATGGTCGCCTCGCGCAACAGCACCTGCGCTTCCAGGTCCAGCCCGTTGACGGGATTCTTCAGATCGTGAACGATGAAGCTCACGAGGGCTTCTTTCTCCAGGCGCAAGCGCTGCAGAGCGTCTCGCTGGCTCTTGAGGCTCGCTACCGAGTCGCGTAGCTCCCCGCTGAGGTGGCTCAGCCGGAGCGCCGTCTGCACTCGGCGCACGAGGTCGGACGGCTCGACGGGCTTCGTGACGAAGTCGTCGGCCCCGGCGCGCTGGGCCTCGTCGAAGGCCTCGGGAGTGCGCAGGGCCGTCAGAAAGAGAACGGGAACGCTGCCACCACCCGGCAGCGCTCGCAGGCGCCGGCAGGCTTCCGCACCGCTCATCGCGGGCATTCGATAGTCGAGCAGCACGCAGCCAATCCCGCCCCGCGAGAAGATCTCGAGGCCCGCCTCACCCGACGCGGCCTCGACGACCCGGTGGTTCTCCTCCTCGAGGGTCATCCTGACGAGGAGACGATTCTGTGGGTTGTCGTCCACGACCAGAATCGCGGTAGAGTTGCCGGTCGGGGAGCACGGATCCATCGCTCAACTCCTATCTGTTCAAGCAGACTGGTGCCACTTCTACACCCAGCCCCCTGGAGCTATTCCCGAGTCGGGCCGAAAGACCGAAATCCCGTGCTCAGCCCGCATGTCGGGCCAACTCGTTGGCGAAGACGCCCCGTTTCACGACGGGGACACCGACGCAGCTCTCCCCGACGTTGCTCCGCTCGGGGCTCAATCGGCACAGGCGCCCTGGCGGCGATCGGCTGCGAGCCCGCGCCGCAATGCGCCGAGTCCGGGGGAGCCGTCGCGCGCTCCCCGGGTCAACTGGGTCTGAGCACCGCGTTTCCGTCCAGTGCGCACTGGTCTAGGGGACGAACCGGCACCGCAGGGGTCGGAGAGTCAACCGAACGCCGCCCAGGTGTTCGATACGATGCGAAAATCGGTCACCCGGTGTCCCGATGAACATTTGATTCTTCGCCACCTCCAGCCGCTGGGAAACACACCAGGGTTCGATCAGCTCGCCGGGGGCTCACCGCGCGGGGCGCTCGGATTAGCACCGGCCGCGGTTCTCGCTTCAGCAGTAGCGTTCCCGCATCATTCGCAATAGATCGCGCCGCACGATGACTCCGACCAAATGGCTCCTATCCATCACGAGGAGCAGCCGCACACTGTCTCGGGTGAAGCGGTCCGCAATCTCGTACAGGTCGTTTGCGGGGGAGACTCTGCCGGGCACCTTCCCCATCGCATCCGCTACCGTGTAGGCGGATATCGTGTCCTGCTCGAAGAACGTGTCTCCGGCCAGCACCCGAATGCAATCAAACTCCGCGAGCACTCCGATCACTTTCCCGGCGGCGTCGAGCACCGGGGCAGCGCTGTACCCCGCCTCGCTGAGCTGGATGATGCCTTCGGTCAGCGGCTGCCAACCACGCAGGGTGAACAACCGATCGGTCATCAGCTCTCTGGCTAGAATTGGATGCGGCTTTCTGTCCTTGGGCCGCCACCCGATGCCCGCTTCGATGCCAGTCTTCAGTGTTTCCATGATTGCTCCTTTCCCGGCCTCGCCCAATCACGCTCGGGACGCGGGCTGAGTCGCCTCCCCGCGCTGCCTGGCCCCCCGAGAGGTCTCCCTTCGTGTTGCCGTCAAACCCGTTGCGACCCGGAAGGGTTGCTCTCTCTTCTGGCGCGACCGCGCCCTCGATGCCCGGGGCCTGGGCCGCTACGCGCTGCGGAGCAGCTGCCGAGGGGGGCGCTGTTTCGCTCTGTCCGCGTCCTTGCCGCTGCATGGCTCGTGCCACCGCGAAGTAGCAACTCTTCCGGACCGGTCACTTCCCTGGCTGGCCGCCGTCCTCTCGGGACCAAACCGCCGCGTTCGCTCGGAGGATCCCCACGTAGTCCGAAAGAATGAAGAGCGCCTCTTCGAGAAGGAGGTCGCCCTGCGATGGCTCGGCATGATCCCTCACGAAACCCTGGACCGACGAGCGAGGGGCCTGGGCAATGCCGTCGCCCGGCGCCTCCCTCCCCGCTCGAGCGAAAGAGGCACGGCGGGACCCAGCGCGGGTGCCGACAGACTCTTCAGGGTCACCTCACGTGCCCAAGGTCCTGCCCAGTGACCCGAGCTTCTTTCCTTGGCGCGGGCTGCCTGGCGCAACTCGCGCTGCGCGAGCTCTCGGCGGCGGGCAGCCTCGTTCAGCGAGATGGACCCGTGCGCCATGGCCTTTCAGAGCCGGGCGATCTCCTGCCGAAGATAGAGGAAGTCCCGATTGCGCGCGAGCCGCGCGGCGGACTCCGCGGTGAGCCGCGTGACGTTCTCCCCGGTCTCCGCCGCGGTCGCGGGGTTCGAGCCAGCCATCCACCGAAGGTCTCGCCAGCCACGAAGGCGGCGCCGCCGGCGCACAGGACGAGCAGCGCAACGGCCCGCTTCGAATCGAGGTCAATCCTGGCGGGGGCACGCGCGGTGTGGTAGCGTCGACCGTCTTCACACGGTGGCTCTCGACCGCTTGCACACACTCGCGAACCGTGGCGTCGTGCTCCCGCAAGCGCTGCCTGGCGGTGTGCAGCGCTTGCGCCATGCTCTCCCCTCGCGCCGGTCTGCGCTGCCCAACCGCCCCCCAGTGAGCCAAGAATGGAGATTCCACGCGGAGTGAGACGCGCATCTTCGAGGCCAACTCGTCATCGACACGGCCAGGACCGCCACACACACCGTGCTGCCGACGGTTCGAACCACCCCGCCGCGGGCTCCGCACACGCGAGCACCAGCCCGACGGCGCCCGATGCTGCCAGCCGGGCCGACGTCGGCCGGGCCCCGCGCCCCGCCTTCTCGGGTCTCGCCCCCCGCACGGCAGCTCCGCAGACCCTGCGGAGCCGCCGCAGACCCTGCGGAGCCGCCGAGCGGCCACGGCCCCGAGCTGCGGCTCGCTCGCGTTGGAGCAACCGAGAGCGATCCAGCGTGGGGCCTGTGGCCCGGCTCTTGCGCCAGGCCACCTCGGAGCCAGCCCCCACCTGGCACGGACGGACCGAACCTTTCGAAAGCCACGGATGAACCGCACGAGTCGCCATGTTTTCTGGGGGCGCAGGGCCCAACATCGCGTTGCTCTCATCCCACCGATCAGCCCGAACGAAGCCGCTCGCGCCGCGCTGAGCGGCCTCACGAAGGCGCAGAGCGGCAACGGCGGCACCACCGCTCGTGATCCCACGATCGAATCCAGAGAGTCTCCATGAACGATCGTGAGCGCATCGTCAAGCCCGGCCACGGTCTGCTACAGACCGACATCTCCGGCTCCGAGTTGCTCGAAGAGCTCGCCCTCGACCTACATTGGACGTGGCACCACGCCTCCGATGCGATCTGGCGTGAGCTGGATGCCGAGCTCTGGGAGCTCACGCGCAATCCGTGGACCGTGCTGCAGACGACCTCACGCGACAAGATCGAGCGCGTGCTGGCGGACGCTGCGCTTCGCGACAGTGTCGATGCCCTGGTGAGGCGCCGGCGCCAACACCTGGAGACGCCGGCTTGGTTCCAAGAGGCACACCCCGAATCCGCCCTGAACACCGTCGCATATTTCAGCATGGAGTTCATGCTGAGCGAGGCGCTCCCCATCTACTCGGGGGGCTTGGGCAACGTTGCCGGCGATCAGCTGAAAGCCAGTAGCGACCTCGGGGTACCCGTCGTGGCGGTAGGGCTTCTCTACCAGCAGGGCTACTTCCGCCAGGTGGTCGGCACGGACGGGGCGCAGCAGGAGCTGTTCCCGTACAACGATCCAGCGCAACTTCCGATCACGCCCGTACGCACGGCCACCGGCGGGTGGCTGCGCCTCGAGGTCGCTCTACCGGGCTACTCGCTGTGGCTCCGCGCATGGCAGGCTCAGGTTGGCCGAGCGCGGCTGTACCTGCTCGATAGCAATGACCTCGCCAACTTCCCGGCACACCGGGGCATCACCAGCGAGCTCTACGGGGGGGGGCCGCAGCTGCGCCTGCAGCAAGAGGTGGTGTTGGGGATCGGCGGCTGGAAGCTCTTGGAGGCACTCGGGCTCGAGCCGGAAGTCTGTCACCTCAACGAGGGACACGCCGCATTCGCCATCCTCGAACGCGCCCGCACCTTCATGCAGGTTAGCTCGAAGCCGTTCGATGTGGCGCTGGCGACTACTCGAGCTGGAAATCTCTTCACCACTCACACGGCTGTGCCCGCGGGCTTCGACCGTTTCGACCCGTTCCTCATCGAGCAGCACCTCGGCCGCTACGCCGAGCGTGATCTCGGGATCTCCACACAGGACTTGTTGGCGCTGGGTCGCAAGAATCCGAGGGACGCATCCGAACCCTTCAACATGGCCCTGCTTGCGGTTCGAGGCAGCGGAGCCGTCAACGCCGTCAGTCGCATCCACGGGCAGGTCAGTCGAAAGCTGTTCGGATCGCTCTTCCCGCGCTGGCCGGAAGCCGAGGTCCCGATCGGGCACGTAACCAATGGCGTCCACGTCCCAACGTGGAACTCCCAGCAGGCCGACGAGCTGTGGACCGAAGCCTGCGGCGACGAGCGCTGGCAGGGCGATTCCGAGCGGGTGGCAGACGACTTTCGCCGAGTGTCGGACGAACGCCTGTGGCAGTTTCGCATGGCGGCCAGCGTCTCACTCGTGGAGTGCGCGCGCCGGCGCCTCGCCCGACAATTGACCGCGAGCGGGGAACCGGCGGAGGCCATCGCACGGGCCCGGCACGTCCTCGACCCGGGAGCGCTGACGCTCGGCTTCGCTCGTCGCTTCGCGACCTACAAGCGGCCGGGGCTGCTGCTTCACGACCGGGAGCGACTCGTGCGGATCCTCGGCAACGCACGACGCCCGGTGCAGCTCGTCATCGCCGGCAAGGCGCACCCGAACGATGGAGCGGGCAAGGCGCTCATCCAACAGTGGGTTCGCTTCGTTCGCCGCCCCGAAGTTCGCCCGCGCGCCGTCTTTCTCGAAGACTACGACATGCAGCTCACGGAGCACCTGGTTCAGGGCGTCGACGTTTGGCTCAACACCCCGCGCCGGCCCTGGGAAGCGTGTGGAACCAGCGGGATGAAGGTGCTCGTCAACGGGGGGCTGAACGTGTCCGAACGCGACGGTTGGTGGGCAGAAGCGTACTCCGCGGAGGTGGGCTGGGCGCTCGGGGACGACGAGGAGCACGACGCCGATCCGAGCTGGGACGCCAAGGAGGCCGATGCTCTGTACGACCTGCTCGAGCGGGAGGTGATTCCAAGCTTCTTCGAGCGAAACGACCGCGGCATCCCAGCCGCTTGGGTGAGCCGCATGCGGGAGAGCATGGCGCGGCTGACGCCGCGCTTCTGCGCCAACCGCGCGGTGCGGGAATACACCACGCGACACTACCTGCCGGCAGCCGAGGCCTTTCGCGCCCGAGCGAGAGACGCCGGCGCCGAGGGGGAACGGCTGGTGCAATGGCGGCGCTCGCTCGCTCGGAGCTGGAGCAACTTGCGCTTCGGCGCGCTGCAGGTCGAATCGACCCGGAGTCATCACACGTTCGGCGTGCAGGTCTTTCTCGGCGAGTTGGACGCGAAATCCGTGTGCGTCGAGCTGTACGCGGATGGGGTCGAGGGGCGCCCCGCGACGCGGCAGGCGATGGCGCTGGAGCGCTCACCCGCCGCTCCGGGCGGTTACCACTTCTATCGAGGCACCGTGCCCAGCGCTCGTCCCAAGGCCGACTTCACGGCGCGCGCCGTGCCGCGGTTCGAAGGGGCATCGCTGCCGCTGGAATCCAGCGAAATTCTCTGGCAGCGCTGAGGCGTGCCGCGCCGCGCGCGGCCCTCGAAACCATTCGACCAGCCAAGCGGTTCAGGTCGATTCATCGGATTCAGGGCGCAGCCCCCACTCCTTGATCCGGTACTGCACCGTGCGCGGACTGATCCCGAGCGCCTGGGCGACGCGCGAGGTCGACCCGTTGTTTTCGACGAGCGACTGGGTGATCGCCAAACGCTCCAGCTCCGCGAGCGTGAGCCCCGACAGATCCGGCTGGCCGTGCCCCTGCTTTTGCAAGGTTCTTACTCGATGCGGGAGGTGCTCCGGCAGGATCTCCTCGCCGCGGCAGAGCACGATGGCTCGCTCCGCGAGATTCTGCAGCTCGCGCACGTTCCCGGGGAACTCGTACTGCACCAAGATCTCGAGCGCGGCGGCGCTCCAGCGGGGCACGCACTCTCTCTGCTCTTCGCGGGCGGCCCGCAGCAAGAAGTGATCGGCGAGCAAGGGGATGTCGCTCCGCCTCGCTCGCAAAGGGGGCAGGTTCAAGTCCACCACGTTGAGCCGAAAGTACAGATCCTCCCGAAAGCGCCCGCTTTGGACGTCCTGCGCCAGGTCGCGATTGGTGGCCGCGACCACGCGCACGTCCACGGACTCCGTCTTGTTGCTGCCGACGCGCTCGAAAGTGCGCTCCTGGAGAAAGCGAAGCAGCTTCACCTGAATGGCCGTGGGGATTTCGCTGACCTCGTCGAGGAACAAGGTCCCGCCATCGGCCTGCTTGAAGCGACCATCTCGGCGCCCTGCCGCGCCGGTGAAGGAGCCACGCTCGTGGCCGAACAGCTCGGACTCGAGAACCGATTCCGCAAGGGCCGCACAATTGAGCGCCACGAACGCCCCCCCCCTGCCCGACTGAGCGTGTATCGCTCGTGCCACGAGCTCTTTTCCCGTGCCACTCTCTCCGGTGATGAGCACCGTCGCGCGCGAGGGGGCGACCAGGGCAATCGAGGAGAGCAAGTTCGTCACGGAAGGGTGCGCCCCGAGAATGGACCGCGCGGCCTCCGCCTGCCCCCGGGTTGCACGCAGCTCGGAGAGCTCGCGATGCTCGGTCGCGCGCCGGGCCGCCGTGCTCAACACGGCCTGCACGGCGTCGAGATCGATGGGCTTCTGCAAGAACTGATCGGCCCCGGCCTTGATGGCCTCCACGGCGTCGGGCAGCTCCCCGTGCGCAGACATGACGACGAAGACGGCATGGGGGGCGGCGGCGCGGCCGCGCCGAGTCAGCTCGATGCCGCCGATCCCCGGCATGCACAGGTCGGTGAGCACCACGTCCGTATGCTCGCCGAGCAGATCCAGCGCCTGCTCGCCGCTCTCCGCGGTGCCCACTTCGAAGCCACACGCCGACAGCGCGCGCTCGAGGGTGAGGACCATCGGCGCGTCGTCGTCTACCAGGAGGACTCGGGGCGGTTTCATTCGGCTGCCCTCACACTAGCTCAGGGAGCGTCGACGCCAAGGTTTTCACTGAGGCCGCAAGGAACCCCCGACGCGCCCGCCGGGTAGACGGTTGGCCAGCCGAGCCACTCGCGGCGTCTCTCCGGAGTTTGCCGACCGAGCCTCGAACCTCGCGTGGCACAATCCATGCTTTGCGTCGCAGTGACTCGATCGCGGCCTTTCGCGACCGAGAAACCGTGGCCGGGTGCAAACCGGCTGCCGAAAGAGCGGTTCCTGCTTTGAACAACCTCGGTGCGTTCGTGGAACGGGTATGGCTTCCCGTCGTGGCGGTCGATCCCGGAGGAATCATCCAATTCGCCAACGCGGCTGCGCGCGACGTGCTCTCGGGGCCTGCCGCCGAACTGGGAGGAACGGCCATCGAGGCACTGCGCGAACCCGTCGCGGGGGCTCTCCTACCAGACGACCAGCGGCTCCCCGTCCTGCTGCGCGCCGCCGACGGACGGAGCCGGCTGCGCATGCGCTGGGACCGAGCGAACGCCTCACCATCGAAGGAATGGACGTACGGCATCGGCTCCCTCGAAGAGGCCTCCACGAGAGCGCCCGATGATCTCGTACGCGGAGCAGCCGAGGAGATTCCCATCCCGCTGGCGCTGTGGCATTGCAGCGGCCGCCCACTGTGGTTCAATTCGGCATTCCGGGCGGTGTTTGGCAACCCGCCGCAGACCCCGAACGGGATGGCTCCCTGGTCCTGGGTTCTGTCACGCTCCGCCGAGATAGGTCGCCTGGTTAGCCAATCGAACGACCCCGCGCAAGCCAGCAGCGAGACGGCCCCCCCCCGGGGGGATTTCGAGCTGCAGCTCGAAGACGGTCGGTGGTTTCGCGTTTCGCAGCTCGCCACGTCTGAAGGGGGTTGGTGGACGATGGCGTGGGAAAATACGCTCGAAGTTCGGCAGGAACGGGACGCCTCCGCGGCCCGCGTGGTCGCCGAGGCCGCGAGCGCCGCCAAGAGCGAGTTTCTGGCCTCCATGAGCCACGAGCTGAGGACGCCCCTCAACTCCATTTTGGGATTCGCCCAGCTACTGCAGCAGAGCCGGCGCGATCGGCTGAGCGAGCGCCAACGCGAAATGGTCACGCAGATTCATCGCGGCGGCGAGTATCTCTTGCGCCTGATCAACGAGATCCTCGACCTGGCGAAAATCGAATCGGGAAACATCTCGCTCACGATCGAGCCCGTGTCGGCGATGTCGGTCGCCGAAGAAGCCGTGCGCGCCCTGCGGCCGCTCGCCGAAGAGGCACGGATCCGCCTCGAGTGGCACCTCGTGGAGGGCGACGTTCCCCTCGTCCTGGCCGACGCTCAGCGCTTGCGCCAGATCCTGATCAACCTGGGCTCCAACGCCATCAAGTACAACTCGGCGGGGGGGCACGTCGTGCTCTCGGTGGCCCACGCACCGCCCGACCACGTACGAGTCAAGGTGCGGGACGACGGGTTCGGCATTCCCGCCGCCCAACAAGCTCGGCTCTTCCAACCTTTCCATCGTGCCGGTCAGGAGGCGGGCAACATCGAAGGAACTGGCATCGGCCTCGCGATCACGCACCGGCTCGCCGAGCTGATGTCGGCTCAGGTCGGCTTCTCCAGTCGGGAAGGCGTCGGTTCCGAGTTCTGGCTCGACCTCCCGGTACACCGGGCGCGCAAGCCGACCCACGCGCCCACCGCCCTCCCGCCGGAGCTCGATACCGAGGTGCTGGGGCGCCTCGGGCGTGTGACCGTGCTGTACGTGGAGGACAATGCCAGCAATGCCTCGCTCGTGCAGACGCTCTTGGAGGAGTTCGACAATTTCGAGCTCCGCGTTGCAAACACGGCCCAGGAGGGATTGGCCGTGGCGCGAGCACAGCCGCCGTCCGTCATCCTCATGGACCTCAACTTGCCCGGTATGGGGGGGGTGGAAGCCGTGCGCGCGCTGAAGGCCGATCCCACCACGGCCGCAGTTCCCGTCGTGGCCCTGACGGCCGCCGCCCGCGGCGAAGATCGCGCCCGAGCGCTGGCGGCCGGCTTCGCCGCGTACCTGACCAAGCCCCTGCGCACCGCGCACCTGGTCCAGGTCCTCGCCAAGGTCCTGCGGGGCTGAAGCCCGCTGCGGCAGGCGGCTCTCGACGCAGCCGGGGGGCGCCTTCCTTCCGAGCCCCGATCCCCCCGAAGCCCCCCGGCACCGGGCAAAAGGCGACCCGGGGCGAGGGGCGCCCGACCGTCAATCGACCGGCTCGAGCGAACGCGCGGAGGCTTCGAGCTCCTCGGGACATGCTCCTCATCCAGGTCCTTGGGGAGCGCGGGAAGCCAGGCCCCCCGACGAGCCGCAAGCCGTGCGCGCAGGCGCGCGCCGTTTGCGGCAACGATCCGCGCTGGAAAAGGCTCGCGGGCGCAGGCTGCGGCGCGGCGGCGCGAGCCAGGAGCCGCGTACCCAGTTGCCTCGTCCGCCGCCAGCCCACTGGCACGCTTTCTGATCCTTCGAGCTCGGACATGGATGCATTGGCCGATCTGCGAGGTCTTGCCCACCTGGTGCGCTACAACGACGCGGTCGACGTGCTCTTCTGCGCCGCGCTCACCTACACGGCTCTCGAGTGGGCGCGGCGGGCCCGGGCCAAGACGGCGCTGCTCTTCGGTGCCAGCGTCGTCGTGGTTCATGCTCTGGCGGTGGTGTTCGGCTTGTCGCTGACGGCCACGCTCTTTCGGTCCCTGTTGACCATCGCCCTATTGGCTCTGGTCGTCCTGTTTCAAGCGGAGCTTCGGCGGGGCCTGGAAACGGCGCTCAGCTGGCCCCGCTCCCGCCCTTCCGCGGGCGAGGCGACGAGTGCCATCGAAGTCGTCGCGAGTACGTGCGGCCGACTCGCGGCGACGCGCACGGGGGCTCTGCTCGTCTTCGAAGGGCGCGAGCCGTTGAGCCGGCATCTGGCGGGTGGAGTCCGACTGGATGCCTTTCCCAGCGGGGCTCTCCTGGAGAGTCTGTTCGACACGAGCTCACCGGGGCACGACGGCGCGGTGATCGTGCGCGGCGCCCGAGCGGTGCGCTTCGGCGTTCACCTGCCGCTGTCCTCGAGCATCCGCGGCAACGAGGGATACGGCACGCGGCACAGCGCGGCTCTCGGCCTGTCGGAGCTGAGTGATGCGTTGATCATTGCGGTTTCGGAGGAACGCGGGACGGTGTCGGTGGCGCGCAGCGGCGAGCTGCACGTCGTTTCCTCGGTGGCCGAGCTGCGATCGCTGCTGGTCCAGTTCCACAGGGACCTCTCGCCGCCACCGGTTCATCGTCGAGGCCTTCGCCTCGTGACGAGGCGCGTGCCGCTCGTGCTCGCCAGCCTGGCCCTCCCATTCGCCGGCTGGCTTCCGCTATTCCTCGAGCGCACGGATACCGCGACCCGCAGCGTCGAAGTGCCGGTTCTGTTGGCCGGCGTGCCCGCGGCGTTCCGAGTCGGGGCTCCTTCACCCGACCATGCCCATGTGACATTGTTCGGGCCCCGAGCGGAGTTGACGCAGCTGGGACCCAGTGAGGTCTCCATCGTAATCGATGGCTCTCAGCTCGCGGAGGGCCTGCAGAGGTTGCCGCTCACGACGGCCGAGGTACGAGCTCCCCGCGAGCTCTCGGTCCGCTCGGTCGAGCCAGGAGCCATCGAGGTGAGTGCCGAGCGGACGGTCGTGCTGGAGCTTCCCGTCGAGGTGACGACGAGTGGTCGACTGCCCGGCGGCTGGGTGGTGGCCAGCGCTTCGGCGGTGCCGGGGAAGCTGCCATGGGTCGTTCCAGCGCGGCTGGCGGGCGATCTCGTCGCGATTCCGGCGCGCCCCGTATCATTGACAGGGCTGACCGCCTCCGTGAGTGTCGAGAGAGATCTGCTTCCACCGAAGGGCGTGGAGCCTGCGCCGGGCGCGGCGCGGACCGTGGTCGTGCGAGTGAACGTCCTGCCGACCCCGCCTCTGCTGCCCCCGCGAGACGAGCCCGCGGACGAGCCGCCGCCTCGGCTGGCTCCGTGATCACCGAGACCCGCTCGAGTCTCGCTGCTCGGCGACAAGCGCGGACATCTGCTTGTTCCCCTTCCCAGGGTCGCGGCAATGCGCTGGCCGCGCAGAGTTGTCGCACGACCCGCAAAGCGTGCGGCACGCGGCGCGGTGCCTCCGCCCGGGACCGCCCCGCGACTCCCCCTTTGCAGCCCCGTGGCGACGAACGGACGGCGACCGGCGGAGCCGCATCGAGCGCTCGGAAAGACGCCCGAAGCCAACCGGCACGCCGAATGCATTCGGTGGAAGCGGGAGAAGCCCCAAATGATGACCCAACCCACCAACCCCCGTGGCCGGCACCATGACCTGGCAACCTCCAAGCGCCCTCCGCCCAGCGAGAAGGTGGACCCCAGCGAGGCCCCGCAGAAGGCGGAACGCGTTCGCCCCGCTACCTGGCGGCGCAGCGACGAAGGCGAGCCGACGATCGTGTCCGTCCTCTGGCTGCTCGTCCCGCTCTTGCTGCTGCTGCTCGGTGCGCTGTTGGTGATGTGAGAGGCAAGCCCATCGCCGCACGTTTGCGCCATGCTCCGCTACGAAGACCAGTCCTGGCACCCCCTCTCGGGCTCGCCCTCGGTTGCCCTCGTGTTGCCCGGTGGGGGGGCTCGTGGGGCGTACCAGGCAGGGGTGCTCGCGGCCATCGCGCAGCGGGTGCCCGAGTTCCGCCCCGACATCGTGACGGGCGTCTCTGCCGGCGCCATCAACGCCGCGTTCCTGGTTCGGAGCGAAAAGCCGTTCGGGGAGGCGACGGCGGCGCTGGCGAAGCTCTGGGGCCGGTTGACCACTTCGATGATCGTCCGGGACGAGACGAGGCACGTGGCCGCCAACGCGGGGCGTTGGGCGCTGCGGCTCGTGTCGGGCAGCGCCCGACTGGCCACCCCCGTAGCGCTGCTCGACACGAGTCCGCTTCGAGCGCTCCTCGAAGCGGAGCTCGCCCCGCGCCCCACACGTCGCGCGAAGCCCTCCCGGAGCTCGACGGCGGCCTGGGCAGTGACGGCCACCAACTACTGTTCGGGCCGGGCGGAGACGTTCGTGGAGGTGACGGGTCGGCACGCCCCGACCTGGGAACGCCCGTACCGCCGCGGGGTGGCTGCTCGGATCACGGTGGACCACGTGATGGCTTCCTGCGCCCTGCCGATCCTGTTTCCGCCGGTTCGCATCGACCAGGCGTGGTACGGCGATGGCGGCGTGCGCCAGGACGCACCGCTGTCGCCGGCTCTGCACCTGGGAGCCGATCGGGCGCTCGTCATCTCTACCTCGGCTGGCCCGAACGCCCCGCGCGGAGCTCCGCACGAGGCGGAAGACGCAACGGCAGAGGGCGTCCATTGCTCCGAGCCGGGACGCGTGCTCAGTGTTGTGTTGAACGCGCTGATCCACGACCACGTAGACCACGATGTCGCGCACCTCGCCCGCATCACCCGCCTCGTGGCCGCGGCGCAGGCTCCCGTCGGTGCGCTTCGATCCGTGGAGTCGTTAGTGATCCGACCCTCGGCGGACCTGGGAGCGCTGGCCTCGCAGTGCGAGGCGCAGCTCGCCCCACCGCTGCGGCACCTCTTGCGCGGCTGGGGGACCGGTCACTCCCGCTCGTCGGATTTGCTTTCGACCTTGCTGTTCGAACGTTCCTTCACGTCGCGGCTCATCGAACTGGGGCGGCGAGATGCGCTCGCGCAGATGGGGGCGATCCTGCGATTCCTGGACATGGCCCGGCCGCTTCTCGGCGTCGAGGAATGAACCTCCGCGCGCTCCGCAGGGCCCCCGCCCTCCGCGGAGGCCGTGCCGATCTCGGCTGCTATCGCCGGGGGTGCCTTGGGGCGAAACGGGCTCGGCGCTCGGCGGGGTTCTGCCGATAGAAGTCGGCGACCACGGCGTACAGCTTTGGATGCGCCGCACGAAGCCGTTCGGGCTGGTCGAAGAAGGCCTCAGTGACCACGGCGAAGAGCTCCCCCTCGCCGGTGAGGCCGTACGGGTCCAGCACCGTGCCTCGGCCGGCGTCTACGTCGGAGCGGAGTCTTTCGTACTCGGAGCGAAACACCGAGGTCCACCGCTCGTAGGCGGCCCGATCCGGCAGGGGGGGCACGTCGTCGGCGCGCCCATCGAGCATGTCGAGCTGGTGAGCGAATTCGTGGTAAACGACGTTGTGCCCGAGCTCCGGGTGGCGAGCGCCCCGCCGCACCGCGTCCCACGCCAAAACCACCAGGCCCCGCTGCTGTGCCTCGCCGCTGCGGAAGGTGGGAACCGAAACGATACGCGGCGCCGACAGCGGAGAGAGCTCGCTGGGCGGCGGACGAAAAGCCGACGGATAGACGAGGATCGTCTCCACGCGAGCGTAGAGGCGATGGGGCAGGCCCAGCAGGAGCAAACACGCCTGCCCGGCGATGGTCACTCGGATCTCGTCGGTCAGCTCGAGCCCGCCGCACCCTTCCCAGTGCTTTTCCTCGATGAAGGCGGCCAGCATGTCGCCGAGGTATTGCGCCTCGTCGTCGGTCAACAGCGCATAGTGGCTGACGTTTTGCAGGAGGATGGCGCGCCACGCCACGGGGAACGCGCGATTCGAAGGGTCCGTGCCCGTGCGCCCCGAGAGCCAGCGAAACAGCGGGAAGGACATCAGGGCGAGCCCGCCCGACTCGTCGCGAGGCGAAACGGCCGCTGCGACGGCTCGGCGGGGGTGCGGCCTCTCGGGGCGGCGAGATCATCCATGCACTCATCGTGGGGTCGCACTGGGCGGGGGCGCAAGGGGGGCGCGCAGCGGCTCGCCGTGTCGCTCGGCGGGCGGTCGGCACCCGAGCGCGCCGGGCCACGGACCCGGCGGCGCGCCGATGGCGCGGTGCGCGCGCAGATTGCGCCGGCCGAGCCCCACCGCAGGGCGCCTTCCTGCGAAACCGCTGCCCGCGAATGGGCGCGGGCCCCCCGGGGCGCGGGAACCACTTGTGGTTGCTCCCGGCCCTATCGATCCCCAGGGTCGCGTCCCGCGGCGACGCGGCGGGCATTTCCGAACGGTCGGGAGCCATGCAGTGCGGGTGCGAAAACCCGGCCACTGCGAGTGTTTCACTGGAGAACGGGCGCCCCCCCCATACCCCTCGGCCTCGCTTGCAGCTCCCCGGCTCCACCGGGCGGTCCAGTGCTCTCGGCGACCGCGAGCGAATCGCCCCGCTTTGGCGCCTGCCCCCCCTGCCCGGCGCCGGCACCGACGCCAAGGCGACAAGACGCAGCGGGTACGCGAATCGTTTTGCCCGATTGCGGCGCTGGCGCGACGATGGTGCCCTCGCTCACTGCGCATTGGAAGGTTCTGGCTCCCGGGCAGACCAATCGAGAGAGCCCCTCGGACCTTCGCGCCGAGCGACGAGGGCACGTTGCCCTCGCCGCGATCACGGGCCTCCACCCCCATCGCGTGCGAGCCGTGGAGAGCCGCTTGCCGGTCGCTGGCCGCGCGGTCGCCCTGGAGCGCGGACGCCCCCAAAGACGAAGAGCCACGGGGCACGAAGAGCCGGGCGCTCTGAACGTGGACCCCTGCGCACGCCTGCAGCGCGAGGTTCCCTTTGAAGGCCCCCGGCAGCTCGCCTCTCATGAGATCTCGATCGCGGCCCTGGCCGCACCGCGACGACGGGCGCGCTCCCGCAGCGCCTCACGCCGCGTGCACGGTGATCTCCCCTTTGCTCTCGCGGAGCAGAGAGCGAGCCCGCTCGACCTCGGAAGCCGAGCCGCTCACGATCAGCAGGTATTTGTTGGCTTTCAGCGCCGTCTCGTACCGAATCACGCTATCCTTCGGAATACCGAGGCTCGCCAGGGCGCCACCGAACGCGCTCGCGCCCCCGCCGACCACTGCACCCACCGCTGCTCCTTCGAGTATGCCCATCAGCGCCGAGCCGATGAGCCCACCCGTCAAAATGGGGCCGATTCCTGGAATGAAGAAGAACGCGGGGGCGAACAGCATCCCGAATACGCTCCCCCAGAAAGCTCCCAGCTTGCCCCAATACCGGACTCGGTCCCCGGTGTTGTAGAAGCCCACGGCATGCTCCACCGTGTGGTGGTCGCGCCCCACGATGGACAGCTTCGTCATGTCGAAGCCGCCGCGTTGGAGCCCGCGGATCGCGCTCTCTGCGTCCTGGTGTCGAGAAAATATTGCAACGCAGTTGTGGCCGTTTGATGTCATGACATCGCTCCTGTGGTTTGAAGGGCGACCCGGTCCAGGTCGCTCGTTTTCGCACGATCGCGCGTTCACGTCGTGCGCCCGAGCTCGGAGCAAGGCGCGTGCCCAAACGCGGGCGGGCAGACGGGGGCGGGCAGACTGTGCGGCTCGGCGTCGGACCGCGGCATGGCCACGTCGCTACGCGAGCGCAACGCGTCTCGACCGCAGCTCTTGCGTGAAGCACGCCGTGGCTGCGCGCCCGAGCCTCGACGATGTCGATGCGGCCCGTGCAAACGCGGCGAGCTGCGGCGATGGAGCGTGACTTCGCTCGACTCGACCTGCCCGGACTCACCGCCTCGCTCCGAACGTCGTTCGCCGCGCTCCCGGGGGCCTCGCCTCTCGCCTGCGGCTCACGGACGATTGGCTCACGGCACATCGCTTGCAACGGAATCCCCATCGACCCCGCAGCGAACTTTCGGACGTTCGATGGTTCCGCCCCAGAGTCTCCCGACCGTGCCCCCGTCATTTTCGCCCGTGCTGAGCCCCGCTTCGCCACAGGCTCACGCGCTGTGCGATCTATTCGTCGCAACCTCCGTCGTCTGCGCGGCCATCTTTCTCCTCGTCGCGGCGCTCGTCGGGTGGTGCCTCATCCGTTTCCGCACCGCTCCAAGCTCCGCACTGCCGCGTCAAGTCGAGGGCAATGCCACGTTGGAAGTGACGTGGACGCTGGCCACCACTTTGGTTCTCGTGCTCCTGTTCATCCTGACCGTCGGCGCGATGCGCATTGCCGATCCCGCCCCGAAGGGTCGAGCGGAGGTGGTCGTCGTGGCTCACCAGTGGTGGTGGGAGGTTCGGTATGCAGACGGATTCACCAGCGCCAACGAGATCGACATCCCCACGGGGGCTGACGTGCTACTTCGAGTGGAAGCGGCCGACGTGGTGCACAGCTTCTGGGTGCCCCAGCTCGCCCGAAAAGTCGACGCCATCCCCGGCCACCCCAATCACGTTTGGCTTCGCGCCGACGAAGCGGGCCGCTACCTCGGGGGTTGCAGCGAGTTCTGTGGTGCACAGCACGCGTGGATGCGCCTCCTCGTGGTGGCTCGCGAACCCGAGCAGCATCGCGCTTGGATCTCCCGCCAGCTGTCCCTCGAGCGGGGGCCGACGACAGCAGCGGCGGCGCGCGGCGAGAGAGCCTTTCGAGAGAAGACCTGTGTCAACTGCCACTCCATTCACCTCGACCAAAGTGTTCGGGTTGGCCCTGACCTTTCGCACTTCGCCAGCCGAGAGACCCTCGGCGCGGGCGTGCTCGAGAACACCGACGACGGCGTGCGCCGGTGGCTGACCGATCCACAGAAGATCAAGCCGGGGTGCCGTATGCCCAACTTTCATCTCACCAGTCGCGAGGTGCAGGACCTCGCGGCATTTCTGGGGACCTTGCAGTGACACAGTCTACGCAGCCAGCGGCCATGCCCTTCCCTACGGCCAGCCTCGCTTCCAACGGGGGAAAGGGCCAGAGCCTGCTCGACTGGGTCGCCACGGTCGACCACAAACGCATCGGCATTCTCTACCTGGTCACGACGTTCGGCTTCTTTCTGGTGGGGGGCGTGGAGGCTCTGCTGCTTCGGCTGCAGCTGGCGGTACCAAACAACACCTTCCTTGGCCCCGAGACATTCAACCAGCTTTTTACCATGCACGGCACGACGATGATCTTTCTCGTCGTCATGCCCGCTCTCGCGGGATTCGCAAACTACCTCGTCCCGCTGATGATCGGCGCTCGCGACATGGCCTTTCCGCGCCTAAACTCCTTCAGCTACTGGCTGTTCGTGTTCGGCGGCCTCTTGCTGCACTTCAGCGTTCTCGCGGGAGGGGCGCCAGCGGCTGGATGGTTCAGCTACGCTCCGCTCAGCGAGATGCCTTTCTCCAGCGGCAGCGGCACCGACTATTGGGTCGCGGCCCTACTCCTGCTCGGCGTCGGCTCGGTAGCAGGCTCGATCAACATGATCGTGACCATCCTCACGCTCCGCGCGCCGGGCATGACGCTGCAGCGCGTGCCGTTGTTCGTTTGGATGACCTTCGTCAACTCCTTCTTGGTGATCGGCGCAATGCCCGCGCTGAACGCATCTATCGTGATGTTGCTGATCGACCGGCAGCTCGATGCCCACTTTTTTCTCGCTGGGCAGGGGGGCTCGCCGCTTCTCTGGCAGCACTTCTTCTGGACCTTCGGTCACCCAGAGGTCTACATCATGGCCCTGCCCGCCTTCGGCATGATTTCGGAGGTGATTCCAGTCTTCTCACGCAAGCCCGTGTTCGGCTACGGCTTCGTCGCCGCGTCGACGGTCGCTATCGGGCTGTTGAGCTTTGGCGTGTGGGCACACCACATGTTCACCGTGGGCCTCGGCCACTCGGCAGATCTGTTTTTCGCCGCGGCGAGCATGGCCATCGCCGTTCCCACCGGAGTCAAGGTCTTCAACTGGATAGCCACCATGTGGGGGGGCACCATCCGATTCTCCACGGCCATGTGCTTCGCGACGGCCTTCATCGTTCAGTTCGTCGTCGGCGGTTTGAGCGGCGTCCTTTTCGCAGTAGCGCCGATCGACTGGCAATTGACGGATAGCTACACCGTGGTGGCCCACTTTCACTACGTGCTCTTTGGCGGGACGCTGTTTGGAATGTTGGCCGGCCTATATTACTGGTTTCCGAAGCTCAGCGGCCGAATGCTCTCCGAAAGGCTCGGCAAACGGCAGTTCTGGCTGACGGTCGTGGGATTCAACCTGACCTTCTTCATCCAGCACTTTCTGGGCGTCATGGGGATGCCTCGGCGCGTCTACACGTACCCCGACCTGCCGGGCTGGGGTGCCGCCAATCTCACCTCCACCATCGGGGCCTTCGTTCTCGGGCTGGCCATGCTGCTGCTCGGCTGCAATGTCGTGTGGAGCCTGCGCCGAGGCCGCTTCGCCGAAGACAACCCCTGGGGCGCCTGGACTTTGGAGTGGGCCACCAGCTCTCCGCCGCCTGCTGACAACTTCTCGGCGGTGCCTCCGGTGCACGGCCGGCGGCCGCTTTTCGACCTGGCGCACCGCGCGTCGCGCGGCGAACCCACTCCCCAGACCGGACCCGAGAAGCTCAAGGCCGGGATGGTCGTGTTCATGGTTTCCGAAGGGTTCTTCTTCCTGCTCTTGGTGATCGCCTACGTTCACTACAACCTCTCGCCGGGAGCGGGGCCTTCCGCGAGCAACAGCCTGGCGGTGACACGCACCGCAGGGTTCTCGCTGTGTCTGATGATGAGCAGCTTCACGCTTTGGCGCGCCGAACGCGGTTTTCTTCGCCGAGATGGCGCCGCCGTGACGCGTTGGCTGGCACTCACCATCGCCCTTGGATGCGCCTTTTTACTCGGGCAGGCGGGCGAGTATCACGACCTGATCGCCCGAGGGATCGTGGTCAGCAGCAATCTGTTCGCGTCTTCCTTCTTCACGCTCACGGGTTTTCACGGGCTGCACGTTGCCGTCGGACTGATCGCGCTCAGCGTTTTCTGGCTACTTCGACGCAGCAAGCCCGAGGACTACGAATCCCCGTCATTGGGAGCACTGAGCCTGTACTGGCACTTCGTCGACGGCGTCTGGGCAGTCGTCTTTTGTGTGGTTTACCTGGGGCTCAGGTCGTGACCACGCTGCAATATCTGCTGTCGGCCTGGCGTTTCGACCCAATCGCAATCGGCTCGTGCTTTGCGGCGCTGGTGGCTTTCCCGATCGTCGTCGACTTTCGGTGGTCGGCGCGTTCGTGGTGCTTCTGCGGCGGGCTACTCGTCTTCATTCTGGCACTGGCTTCCCCGCTGGACGCGCTGGCCCGCGGTCACTTGTTCAGCGCGCACATGCTTCAGCACATGTTGCTGCTGCTCGTCGTACCGGTCTTGCTCCTTCTTGGTGTACCCTGCGCGAACGGCCGGACCGACCACCTGCGAGTGCGGCGCTTGCCTGCGTGGCCGTGCTGGCTCGGTGGCGTGGGCACCATGTGGCTGTGGCACGAACGTACGCTCTGCGATCTGGCCACGACCACCGAGACGTTTCGCAACCTTCAGGTCGTCACGTCGCTCGGGCTGGGCACACTCTTCTGGTGGCCGCTGTTTGGGTACCGAGCGCAGCAGCGCCTTTCCCCCTTGAGCGCCGTCGTCTATCTGTTCGCTGCGTGCATCGCGTGCAGCCTGCTCGGCGTTCTCATCACGTTCCTCCCCAATGGTGGGGTGTGTCCGATCTATTCGAGGCCGAGCGCCCCATCGGCCATCACTCGATTGATTCGCGACGACTGGGGTATCACACCCGCCGTCGATCAGCAGGTGGGAGGGCTTCTGATGTGGGTGCCCGGCTGTGCCCTGTACCTGGGCTTCGTGATGGCAATGCTCGGGCGATGGTACCGAACGGAGGGGTCCGAATCCCCCCGGCCTCGCGCCGGGGCCTCGCGCGGCGACGCGTACCCGCCACACGAGGAGATCGCATGACGATCAGCCCACCGAAGGGCGCCGACAGACCCGCGTCGCCATCGGCCTATGGTACCCCGAGGCCCGAGAGGCTCGCCGAGCCGACGTGGTGGCCCCCGGCGCTCGCGTTCGGTGCGGCCCTGACAGCGTGGGGGCTGATCACCGCGGCGCTCCTGCTGGGGGTGGGCATGATCGTGATCGCAGTGGCCATTTCCGGCTGGATTGGAGACATTTGCCATGAGCACGACGAACACTGATCCTCGCGACACTTCGCGCCACATAGTCGATCGAAGGCAGTTTCTCGAGCGGCCAAGCCTCGGCCTCGGCGCCGTTTGCGTCGCCGCGCTGGCAGCCCCGGGCATTGCGTTCGTGCTCGCTCCGCTGCTTCGCAAGGCACCCGAGCTCTGGCGGACCGTGGGGAGCCTGGACGATTTCGAAGTCGGAAAGACGACCAACGTCCGATTCCTCGACGCCTCCCCCCTGCCGTGGGCTGGCGTGACGGCGCGTACGGCGGCCTGGCTGCGCCGGGTGAACGATGAGGAGTTCATCGCATTTGCGGTCAACTGCTCACACCTCGGCTGCCCCGTGCGCTGGCGGCAGAGCGAGAACCTCTTCATGTGTCCGTGTCATGGGGGCGTCTACTACAGCGACGGCCGTGTAGCAGCGGGCCCGCCGCCCCGTCCCCTCACTCGCTACCCGGTGCGCGTCCGGGGCGGTAGGGTGGAGATTCAGACTCGCCCCATCCCCTTGGGCTGATGACCCGCGCGAGGTTGTTCCCGCCATGAGCCGCATCGCAAGCTTGCTCGGCAACGCTTGGCACTGGATCGACGATCGGTCCGGGCTCACCGCACTGCTCGGGCCACTCGCTCGCCACCTCGTGCCGCGCGACGCCCGCTGGTGGTACGTGTTCGGCAGTGCCACACTACTCGCGTTCGGCGTTCAAGTCTTTAGCGGTGTGCTTTTGGCATTTGCCTACATTCCATCGTCCGCCGAGGCGTACGCGACGCTACTGTTCATCACGCACGAGGCTTTCCTCGGCTCGTTCATGCGAGGCCTGCACTACTACGGGGCTTCGGCGATGGTGCTGATGGTCGGGCTGCACATGGCTCAGGTCTTCCTCGGTGCCTCCTACAAGTTTCCCCGCGAGATGAACTGGATGACCGGGGTTCTGTTGCTTGCCTTCACCCTGGTGATGGGCTTCACGGGGCAGTTGTTGCGCTGGGACCAGAATGCCGTCTGGTCCGTGGTGGTGGCGGCCGAGCAGGCCGGGCGCGTGCCGCTCATCGGGGACGGCCTGGCGCGGTTCGTCCTGGGTGGATCGACCATCGGTGGCGCCACGCTCAGCCGCTTCTTTGCGCTCCACGTGTTCATCGTGCCCGCGTTGCTGTTCACCTTCGTGGCCGTGCACCTCGCGCTCGTGGTTCGTCACGGAATCTCCGAGGCGCCTCGCGCGGGGGAGCCGGTCGAGGTGGCAACCTATCGGCGGAGATATCAGGAGCGCCTGCAGCGCGAAGGGGTTCCCTTTTGGCCGGACGCTGCGTGGCGAGACGTGGTGTTCGGAGCGGTCATGCTCGTCGGGCTCCTGCTGCTCGCGCTCTTCTCCGGCGCCCCCGCTCTGGACTCACCCCCCGACCCGAGCGAGCTACGAGCCAACCCGCGCCCGGATTGGTACCTACTCTGGTACTTCGCCCTGCTCTCGCTCACTCCGCCGGCCCTCGAAGACGCGCTCATCGTGCTGGGACCTTTGGCTGTTGGTGCCTTCCTCTTCGCGCTGCCTCTCCTTTCGAATCAGGGGGAGCGCAGCCCGCTCAGGCGCCCGTGGGCCATGGCTTCGGTGGTCTTCGTCGTAGCGATGATTGCAACTCTGTGGGTGGCCGGGTCGAGGGCAGATTGGTCCCCCAACTTCTCGGTGGCACCGCTCGGCGCCGAGGTCGTCGGCACCTCGGAGGGGCCGGTCGCCGACGGAGCGCGAGCGTTTCACGAGAAGGGATGCCTGAATTGCCATCTCGTGCAGGGACGAGGTGGTCGAAGGGGGCCGGATCTCAGTCGCATCGGCGAGCGGCTCACTCGCGACCAGATGACCCTGCGAATCGCCAATGGCGGCACGAACATGCCGGCTTATGCGCAGAACCTCACACCGGAGGAGATGAACGCGATCCTCGACTTTCTCGCGTCCCGAGTCCGGTAGCGCTGCGTCATACGGGTCGTGGCAGAGTCGTCTTGAGTCGCATCGCGCTCACCGCGTGCCGACACCCCATTGTGGCATCAGCGATAGTAGTCGTCCGGATCGTACAGGTACCAGAGGTCGAAGGGGGCTAGGCGAGGCAGCCTCGCATGGACGTGACACTGGGCGTCGACTTCTTCCGCCAAGGCGTGCGGCAGCGAGCTCTTGGCATCGGCGTCGACCTCGCTTGGCAGCATCGTGACGCCTCGCTCCCGCACCTGGTCGACCACGTGCTCGACCCATCCCAGTTTCACCGCTCGATCCGCGAACTCGCTCCAGTTTCCTTGGGAGTTGTGCCGGTACATCTCCTGGACGAACTTCTTTTCCGTCATGTGAAACTTCTTGCACAGCGGCGCGGTCAGACGTCGAGACCACTCCTCCGTTTCCCTCACCTGCTCGCGCTGCTCGGTCAGGTTGCCGACGCTGCCGCCCAATATTTGGTGGTGCAGGAGGATGGCGTTGGGATAGGCATAGGAGTGGGGAGCCATCGCGGTGATGACGGCGGCCATGCTCGCCGCAAAGGACTTGACCAGCACGTGCACCGGAGCTCGGCTCGCGTCGATCGCCTTCAGAATTCGGTAGCCCGCCATGACGCTGCCGCCGGGAGAGTAATCTATCACGATGAAAATCGGGTACCGCTCGCTCTTGTTGTTGTAGAAGCTGAGCCGCTCGGCAACGCGATCAGCGGTCTCCATGGTGATCGGCCCGTTGAGGGGAATACGCCGATCACTGACCTCCAGCACGCCTTTGGCAAAGGGCTGTACGCGGTACTCCAGCGGGCTGCTCACTCGGCTCTTCAGGCGCCGCTCGGCGTCCGCCAGCTCCAGACCCTCGTCGAGGCTCTGAAGCCGCAACGCCGTCTCCGCTTTGTCGATCGACAGTTGCTGCTCGATCTTCTGGCGCTGCGCCGCGAGCCGGGCGTTGTCGGCCTGAAGCTCGGCGAGCTCCAGCTCCCGCTGCTGCTGGCGTTGCTGGCGGCGTGCCGCGGCCAGGTCCGTTTGGGCGCGCAGCGCGGCCGTCTCCGACCGCAGCGCGGACAGCCGCTCGTCCTGCTCGAGGCGAGCCAAGGCCAAGCGGGTTTCGACGGCGGCCTTCTCGATCTGCATGCGTTTCACGCGGGCTTCGAGCGCGGCCTGCTCGGGGTCCTCCGCGGGGCGGCCCTCGCTTGTGCCCGGTCGCCTCGCTCGCACGCCCGTGTCGTCGGCTTCTGGCGTCGGAGGCTCCCCCGAAGGATCGACGCCACCGGTGAGCCCCCGCGAGGCGTGAGCGACCGGTGCGCTCGCGAGGGGCGGATGCTCGGACGACCCGGCCCGGTCAGAGTTCGGGCTCCCCAGCGCGGGGGCCGCGACCAACAGCAGAGCGCCCGTGGCGAGAGTCGATCGAGCGCGTGAAATGGTACGGTTCCCTGGGAATCTGGGCATGGTCGTCTCTGGCATCAGTGGAAGTCCCGCGAAGGCCGAGACCAACGCTTTCAGAACCCCCGAGCCACGAAAACGTTCCACGAAGCGCGGGGGTCAATCGCCGGTCCAATCGACTCGACGCGCCCTCCTCCGGCTCTTGCCGGCACCGCCTCTGCCTCGTCTGCATCGCAGGGCTGGCGCGGCCCCCCCGCCTGGAGCCCCGCGCCGGCGGGGGGTGTGCTCGAGCCCGCGCCGGCGTCGCCAAGCTCCGGCGCCGCTTGGGTGCTAGGCTGACCGAATGACCTGGCTCATTGCGCTGGCCGCCGTGGTGGCCAACCTCGTTGGCTCGAGCGTCGACGGCAACGACCGAACGTGTGAATTTCGGTGCTACCGCGGCCACTCCCACTGGCTCACGGTGCCGGCCGCGCGGCAGTGCCCGCCCTCGATTCAGGCCGAGCACTGAGCCTTAACCGACACCAGCGGCCCGGCCGGGCCAGGGTGTTGGATGAAAATGGATCCATCCCGAGGGCAGCTGCATTGCGACAAGTGTCAGGACAGCGACTATCGGCCTGCGCCCATCAACTCGATCTACACCGGCATAGAGGAGTATACGGCAGGCGAGTTTGCCGACCCTTTTGAGGGGCTGACTATCACGCGCTCGGCGGCAGACTACTTGAAGGGGCTCAGACAGTATGGTGGGCGGCGATGGGACGGCATCCTGGCACTGCTTCGCGACGTAGCCACCGGACGCCCCAAAGCACGGACGCATCGACAGCACGACAGCCCCGTTGTCCATGAGACGTACCTGAAGACCATCGACGAGCACCGGCAGGGCATCCGGATCTATTGGATCTCCGAGCCGATGATTATCATCGCCGCGAGGCATTACCCGCTCGACGGCGAACCGTCCTGATATTCCCAGGCCAAAAACCAGGCCCAGGCCACGGGCCAAGCTCGGTCCGGCCACAGAATCAAGCGTTTTTCTTCGAGCGGGAGACCAGGTTCGAACTGGCGACCCCAAGCTTGGGAAGCTTGTGCTCTACCAACTGAGCTACTCCCGCGAAGGAGGCGCAGCATACCTCCGAAAGCCCGCGGCTGTGAAGGTCATTTGCCGCCCCTGGATCGGATTTTTTCGGCGGGCCCTTGGCTGCGGCCCCTGTCGCCACGCCGCGCGCCCTCGCCCGCTCACGACTGGCTCCGCTCAGGACTCGCCTGCTCACGACTGCCCGAGCGGGCGCTGCGTCGAGACGGCGCGCCGCGTGCCACGGTGCCCGAGGTCGGCATGGCCAGCCCTTGCGCTGCCGCCGGTCCGCGAGGCACGCGCGGCGCGACTCACAGCGACAGCCGGTAGAGCTGCTCGAAATCCGCCGCAGTGCACGAGCGGGGGTTTTGAGCGTGACAGCCGTCCTGCGCGGCCAGCAGAGCCAGGGCGGAGATGCGCCCCTCGTCGAGCCCTTGGCTGGCGAGGCCCTCGGGGAGCCCGCACTGGCGGCGCAACGCGCGCAGCAGCTGGCCGCATTCGCCCCGTCGCCCCGAGCCCCCGAGGGCCTGGCTGGCCCGCGCGACGCGCTCGGGCACGACCTCCTCGTTGAAGTCCACGACGGCGGGTAGGCACAGCGCGTTGGCGAGGCCGTGGTGCAGCCCGAGCTGAGCCGATAGTGGGTGCGAGAGCGAGTGGCAAGCTCCCAGCCCCTTTTGGAAGGCCGCGGCGCCCATCGTGGCCGCCTTGAGCATGGCCCCCCGGCTCTCGAGATTCTTGCCGTTGCGGACCGCGGTGACCAGGTGCTTGCCCACCAGCTCCAACCCCGAGAGCGCGATCCCATCCGCCATCGGGTGGTCCCCCGCGGCCAGGTAGGCCTCGAGGCAGTGGCTGAGCGCGTCGAAGCCGGTGGCGGCGGTGGCCCCGGGGGGCAGCGAGACGGTCAGCTCGGGGTCGAGCACCGCCGCCGCAGGCAACATGGCCGGGTGGAACACGATCGTCTTGAGACCGGTAGATGCGACCGTGAGCACCGCGGCCCGCCCGACCTCGCTACCCGTGCCCGCGGTGGTGGGCACGGCAATCGTCTTGGGCAAATCGCCAGGGATCCACTGATCTCCCCCTTTGGCGTCGTCGAGCTCATCGAACGGGCGAGGCGTCCTGACGCGCACCGCGATGAGCTTGGCTACATCCATGGCGGCGCCGCCACCAATCGAGAGCAGCGCCTGCCCACCGAAGTCGCGGTAGGCTGCGGCGCCCTCGTCCACCTGGGCTTCCGTGGGATTGCTGGTGAGCTGAGAAAATACGGCCGACGCGATGCCCGCCGCGTCGAGCGACGAGAGCGGCGCCTTGAGAACGCCCGCGGCAGCGACGGCCTCGTCACTGACGATCAGGACCCGCGATGCGGAGAGGCGCGCCACCTCCGAGCCGAGCTGAGCGGCGCACCCTGCGCCAAAGAGGATCCGCGTGGGATACGACCAGGTGACGACCATGATTGGATGCCTACACCATTTCCCGATTGCCCGGATCGGCAAAGCGGCGCTCCGCGCGTCGCCCCAGGCCCGCCTCGGCGAGCCGCGGCTCCCCCCTGGCGCAGCGCGACCCGCTCCCGGGGCGAGCGCTGTTTTCGATTCGGGCTCTCGGGTCATCGCGACGTCCGAGCCCGGGCCGCCGCCCCCCCCCCCAGGTGGGCGACCCGCGCAGGGGGGAGCTGACGCGGCCCGGGCCCGAGCGCGCCCCCGCGGGGGCACTACACCATCTCGAAATAGCGCCGCCGCTCCCAGTCGGTGACCGCGCGCCGGAACTGCGCTACCTCCCATTTTCGGGTGCGCACGTAGTGGTCCACGAACTCGCTGCCGAAGATGCGTCGGGCGGCGCGGCTCTTCTCGAGCCGATCGGCTGCCTCGGCCAGAGTGCGCGGAAACGCGACGCCCGCCGCGGCCGCGTCCCCGCTGGACTCCGGGCCCGGATCGAGACCCTTCTCGATGCCCCACAGCCCCGCGCCGAGGCACGCGGCCATGGCGATGTAGGGGTTGATGTCCGCGGCCCCCTGGCGGCACTCGATGCGGGCCGCCGAGGGGCTGCCGGGGGAGATGACGCGCAGCGCACAGGTCCGGTTCTCGATGCCCCAGGTCGCCGAGAGCGGCGCCCAGAGCCCGGGCACGTAGCGCTTGTAGCTGTTGATGGTGGGCGAGATCATCGCGGTCAGCTCCGGCAGGATCGCCATCTGCCCCCCGAGGTAGGCGGAGAGCGTGGCGGAGAGCTTGCGCCCGGATCCGGCGAAGACGTTCTTGCCCCCCTTCCACAGGCTCTGGTGGATGTGCCCGCTCGAGCCGGGCAGGTCGACGCTATTCTTGGCCATGAACGTCACGCTGAGCCCGTGGCGCGGGGCGATCTGCTTCATCACGGTCTTGAAGAGTGCCGCCTTGTCGGCGGCCGCCAGAATGGAGTCGTAGCGAATCGCCGCCTCGTACACGCCCGGACCGGTTTCGGTGTGCAGCCCCTCGAGGTCGATGCCGTGGCCGTCGAGCGTGTCGAGGATGTCGCGCATGAGCTCCGAGTCCTGACCCGTGCGGACCCAGCTGTAGCCCATCATGCCCGGGTCGAGGGGCTGCAGGTCTCGAAACCCCTTCTCCTGGAGCGTGTCTCGTGTTTCACGAAAGAAGAAGAACTCGAACTCCGCCGAGAAGCTCGCTTCGAGCCCCGCCTTGGCGGCGCGCGCCGCCACGCGCTTGAGCAAAGAGCGCGGGCATGCCGGGTGCGGCGCGCCGGATTCCAGCCGGAAGTCGCACAGCAGGGAAACGACGCCTGGCTCCCAGGGGATCTGCCGAAGGGAGTCCGGGTCGAGAATCGCCACGGCGTCGGGGTAGCCGGTATGCCAGCCCGTCACCGTGGCGTTGTCGTACAGCTCGTCGGCCATGTCCCAGCCGAAGATCACGTCGCAGAACCCGAAGCCTTTGGCGAGCGCGGAGCGCAGCTTCTCGAGCGAGACGTACTTGCCGCGCAGCACGCCATCCACGTCGAAGCCGCCGATCTTCGCCCACCGGACCCCGTCGCGCTCCAGCCGCTCGCACAGCTCGAGCGCTCGGGTGTCTTCGGGCGTGGGCTTGGCCCGTTCGGGCGCTGCCGGCTTGGCGCGGGAGCGCTTCTTGGTGCTCATCGTGGGGTTTCCTCCGGGATTGCCGTACCGGCGCGCCGTCCGCGCGCGTGCCTGCGAGCCTGGCACGTGCCGAAGTCGTCGAAAAGCCTGGCGGTGGTGGCGCCGTCGCCCCGAAGGTGGGCCCTGGTGGCGGGCCACTCGAGCTGGTAACCTTCGCGACATGTTCCACATGCTCGATCGGGCGCTTCTTTCCTGGCTCGCAGTCTGCCGCCGCCGCGTCCCGCTGGCCGCCTTCGCCGTGGCCGCCTGTCTCGGCTCGGGCGTGTTGGCCTTCCCGGTGGAGTCTCGAGCGCAGGATTCACAGGCCGAGTCGCGAGGCGGCGAGGCGGCGAGCCCCGCCGGGGTCGACGAGGAAGAGGTCAACCGCGCGGCCGAAGCTCTGGCCCAGAAGATGATGAGCCCCTTCTGCGCGGGGCGGACTCTCTCGGCGTGCCCGAGCCCGAAGGCCGCAGAATGGCGCGATGACATTCGGACCATGGTTCGACAGGGCGTGCCCGCCGACGAGATCCGTCAGCGCTTGGCGGCCCGCATCCCGAGCCACGACCTATTCGGAATTCCGAAGACCCCGCTCGGCTGGGCGCTGCCGATCTTTCTCGTTCTGGCGGCCGTCGCCCTGTTGGTGTTTCTCCTGCGCGTGCTGATCAAGCCGACGGCGGACGAGAAGCCCTTGCCCCCGCCCGACCCCCCGCCCGGATCCGCCAAGAAGGACTGGGACGCGCGGCTCGAGCAGGAGCTGGAGGCGATCGACTGAGCCGCGGCTCCCGTCCGGGCGCGGGCTCCGGGGTCCACCGACCTCATCGGCCTCGGAGGCTGGGAGCCTGGCAGCCGAGGCGCCCACCTGACGGCCCACTATTGGGTCAGCCGGCTAACCTGTCGCACGCGCAGCTCGATGGCGATTCGGCCGCTGGCGAAAGCAGCGGTCGACGCCCGCGGGGGCCCCGCCACAGGGCGCGCGGCTTCACCGAGGGGGCGCGTACTCCGCGACCGCTTCGGTGGGGTGAAGCGTCTCGAACACGCGCGCGGCGCTGACGTGGACGCGCCCGTCACTCAGCTCCTGGCTGGCGACCTGGTGCAACCACTGGGCGAGCCGCTCCGAGGTCGGACAGAATGGAAACACGGCCAACTTGATCCCACCGGGGTGCTCGTTGCGGGCCCCGCCCAGACTGCCGGTCAGCGACGCCTGCAACTTGCCCCGGTCCCCCAGGGTTTCGCGCCGAGTATCCACGAGCCGGTCGCCGAGCTGCTGCAGCGCAGCATGATTCTCCTCGAAGCTTTGGGCGCCCAGCGCGAGGCTGTGATCCAGCAGCCGGTGGCAAGGTCCGAGAACTCGCTCTTGGAGGTCGTCGAAATCCACGACGAACCCCTGGGCGTCCAGCTCTCGAGCGCAGAGGCTGACCTCGAGCTTCCAGGTGTGACCATGCACGGAAATGCAGGGCCCGGCGTGACCGCGGATGTGGTGGGCAAAGTGGACGTAAACCCCCGTGCTGATGGTGAACATGGCTGCTTGATCCTGTGCGCTGACGGCTCCCGCGGTCGTTCTCCCCAAAGGATCGCCCCGAGCGCCGCCGAGGGAAGGCCGGGCCTCCTAATACAACACTGAGCGAGGTTGTCACGCCGCGGGCCCCGTCGCCACCCGACACGCGGGCTTGCTTCGAGCGGGCGAGCCCCCCACCGTCGTGCGACCCGGACGAGGCCAGCGCGAGCTCGCGGCCCGCGGTCTCCCGCCGGCGCTCGCATTCGGAGCAGCGCGGAGGCGCCGCGAGCCCCGCTCGCTTCGGGCTCGGCGGGTCGGGACCGGCCGCGCGACGGCGCGGGCGCCTTGCCTTCAGCCCGAGCGGCGCAGCCAGCCCGGCGCGCGATCTCCGGCCGTTTCATTTCGGCATTTCGGCGTGGCGGCCTTGCCGGCGGGCGAGAAGCCCGCTACCCATACGCCCCCACGACTGCGGGCGCCCTTTTCGCGTCCGCCCCCCCAAGCGTAGTCGCGAAGCCCCGGGCCTCCCGGCGCCGGTAGCCGCTCCTGCGCCCGCGCGACTCATGACACAAATTCCCCCCTTCGAAAGCCTTCCCGCCCCTCTGCGCCGTGCGCTGCAGGAGAAGGGCTTCGAAGCGCTCACCCCCGTCCAACTCGCCGTCGCAGCCCACATGGCGGAGGAAGAGTCCGCCGGCGGCGCCAACTTCCGAATCTCCTCGCAGACGGGGTCGGGAAAGACGGTGGCCCTCGGGCTGGCCCTGGCGCCCTCGCTGATCGAGCTGGCGGAGGCCAGCGCCCCCCGAGCGGGTCCTGCGGCGCTGATCATCACGCCGACGCGAGAGCTGGCCGTCCAGGTTCACAAGGAGCTGGCCTGGCTGTTTGCGCACGTGCCCGGCATCGCGGTGGAGGTCGTCACCGGGGGCACGGACGTGCGCCGGGAGAAGCAGAAGCTGCGCGCTCGCCCGGCGGTGCTGGTCGGCACGCCGGGGCGGCTGTTGGATCACCAGCGCTCGGGCGCGCTCGACACGGCGACCACACACCAAGTCGTGCTCGACGAGGCGGACCAAATGCTCGACATGGGCTTCCGCGACGAGCTGGATGCGATCGTCGACGCGCTGCCCTCCGAGCGGCGCAGCCACCTCGTTTCCGCGACGTTTTCCGAGGCGGTGCGCGCGCTGGCGCATCGATTCCAGGGCGAGGGCGTGCGCATCGAAGGCACCGCCCTCGGCCAAGCCAACTCGGACATCGAGCACAGCGCCTACCTGATTCGGCCCGCCCAGAGGTATCCCGCCCTGGTCAATTTGCTGCTCCAGAGCCACGGCGAACGCACGCTGGTGTTCGTGCGCACCCGCGCGGAAACTGCAGAGCTTTCGGAGAAGCTCGCCGGCGACGGCTTCTCGGCCCTGCCCTTCAGCGGCGAGCTGGCGCAGGCGCAGCGCACGCGAACGCTCGACGCGTTCCGCAACGGAATCATCACGGCGCTCATCGCCACCGACGTGGCGGCCCGCGGCATCGACGTGCCCGCCATCACGACGGTGATTCACACCGACCTGCCGGGGGAGGCCGACGTCTACACGCACCGCAGTGGGCGCACCGGGCGAGCCGGAAAGACGGGCCGAAGCCTGCTGCTGGTGCCCTTCAGCGGGCAGCGAAGAGCCCGCCGGCTCCTGCAGGACGCCGGCATCGAAGCGACGTGGCAGCCCGTCCCGACGCCGAAGAAGATCCGGCAGAGCATCACGAAAGCGACTCGCCGGGAGCTGTTCCGCCGCCTCTCCGAGCCCACACTCGCGGAGCCCGAGCTGCAGTACGCCCAGAGCCTGCTCGAAAAGGTCGAACCGGCGAAGGTCATCGCGACCCTGCTTTCGATGGCCGAAGCGCCGCTGCCGCGCGCGCCCTTCGAGGTCGATGCGGTCGATCCCGCGTGGGTCCCCCCGCGCACCGAGCGGTCGGGTCCGCGGGGCGGCGCCACCGTCCGCTTCACCCCCTTCTTGGTGAGCTGGGGCGCCAAGCACGGCGCCAACCCGAGCCGCTGCATGTCTCACGTCTGCCGGCGAGGCGGCGTGTCACGCCGCGAGGTCGGCGCGATCCGGGTCGACGTGGATTCGACCGTGGTGGAGATTTCCGAAGATGCAGCGCAGCGCTTCGAGGCGGCCGTGCGCGAGCCCGACGCCCGCGACCCGCACGTGACGATCACGCGGCTCGGGTCCAACGGGGGTCCGCGCGGCCGCGGGGGCCCGCGCGGCGCCAAGCTTCCAGCCGGGTTGCGGCTCAAGCGGCCCGGGCCCCGCGACGGCGCGGGCCGGGAGGCTCCGCCCTGGGCCGGGCCGGGACGCGAAGCGGGTAGAGAATCGCGGGCTCGCCCCGCACGCGAGGGAAATCGGCGCGTGACGCGCGCCGCGCGCGAGCCCCGCACCCGGCCGCGGCCCGAGGAGAGCTGAGCGGCAGCGCCCCCCGTTGCCGCGGTGCCAGCCCGCCAGAGTGAACAAACTTTACAACGCGGCCGACCCGAGGTTAGGCGGCTCGTTGGGCTCGTCATGCACGTCGATTCGCCAATCATCGTTCCGTCCCTGGTCCAAAGCGTCCCGCTCTTCGCCAATCTCGAGGAAGAATCCTTGCGGGAGCTACTCGGTGTGTTCGAACGCCAAACCTTCGAGCCCGGCGAGGTTCTCTTCCAGGGCGGGGATCGAGCCCAGTACCTGCGCGTGTTGATCTCGGGAATGCTCTCAGCCCGGGACGACGGGGGGGAGGTGATGCGGCTTCACCCGCCGGCTCCCGTGGGCGAGCTGAGCGCCCTCTCCGGCGGCTCCACTCGGCTCACGGTGGCGGCCGTCGCAACGGCGACCGTGTTGGCGGCCCCGCTGGAGAAGCTCAACCCGTTTCTGGCGGAGCACGGGCAAATCTCCACCACCTTGCACCAAAACCTGCTGGCCCTCGCCTCCCGCAAGATCGCGCGAGATCGCCGGCGCATCCGCGAGATGCGCGGCAACATCGTGCGCACTCAGCGAGCCATGAAACAGATGCGGGATTCGCTCGGAGCCAGCGAGGACACGCCGCTGCACGCCGAGCTGTTCGACGCGCTGAGCCAGCTCATCGAACAGAACCGGCAAGCGCACTACCTCGTGGAACCTTCGCGCCTGGTTGCCACCTCCCTGCGCTTCGACAGCGGCGGTGTGTGCTCGGTGACGGCCCTCTCGGAAGAATGGGCCTACGTGGAGCAGCCGCCGGTCGAGCTCAGAGCGGGCACCGAGCTAACGGCCACGCTGGTGCTCGGCGACGAAGAGATTGCGGTGAGCGGGCGGGTGGAGCGACGCAGTGCCGCCGAGGCGCGCATCGCGCTCGATCCCTTGATCGACGACTACCGCAAGGCCGTGCAGGTGCACCTCGCGCGTGCCCAGCTGTTGGACATCGTCCTGTGAGGCCGCCTTCTCGGAATCCTCGCGCTCCTGGCCTCGTCGCCTGAAGCCTCGCGACGGGGGCGGACGAATCGCTTCCCACCCATGAGTGCTTCCCGGCAGCGCACCGGGCCCCGACGCGTGCGCCTCGCGACCTCGAGGAGGCTGTCAGCTCGAGGAGGCTGTCAGAACGTGCCGACGACGGACGCGCTCCCGGGGCCCACGACGAGCCGAACGGGAGCCTCGTGCGACGCACCGGACCGCTCCGCATCGGGAGAAAGCAGCCACAGCGCGATCCCGGCCCCGATGCCGAGCGCGCCGAGCCCGAAACCCAGCAGCTGCCCCGTCTCGGCGTTGCGAATGCGGCGATCGGCGTGGAGATTGTCGTCGGTCGCGGGACATTCGTTGCCGACGCAATTCTCGAGGGAGCTTTCGGCGTTCTTGAGCTCGAGCAAATATCCGATGCCAATCCCCGTGCCGATCGCGCCAACGGCAAAGCCGGCGTAGGCTCCGAGCATCCACCCGCTGCCGCCGGCGGCCTCGCCCCGGACCGCTTCGTCCGCGAGCTCCGCCGAGGCCATCGCGGCCACCGGCTCCAGAGCGATCCCCGACAGGTCGAAGGACACGGCGACTTCCCCTGCTTCCGGCACCTCGCGCGACTCCATGGCGACCGGCTCGCGCGGATTGGCCGCGAGCGCGACCGTCCAAGTGTGAGCCCCTGGATTGACCGGATGGGGAATGCCAACCAGCGCCCCGGGGAGCGCATACCCGTCCATTTCCAGCTGCCAGGCGGCCTGCGCCGGCGCGCCGTGGACCACGAGCGTGACCCGCGGGATGCGCGGCTCGAGAGCTTGCAGCTCTCGGCGCGCGTCGGCCTTGGCGCGAGCAAAGGAGGCCGGCGACTCGCCGCCCAGCGTCTCCCGCCCAATCGCCAGGTAGTTCTCCTTGGCCTGCAGAAACAGCCCCATCTGGACCTGGCTGCGCGCCAAGAACAGCAAGTGCATGGGCGAGTGGACCAGCGACTCAGCGCGCTGCAGCAGATCGGCCGCCTCCGCCCAGTGACCTGCCTCGTACTCCGTGAAAGCCCGATCGGCCGCGGAGCGAGCGCCGGCCCGCTCCTCCACGCTCTGCGCGTGCGCGGTGCCGGCCCAAAGGACGAAGAGCGCGAGCCCCCTTCCGATCGATGGCCCGATTGATGGCGTAAGCCGAGTGCGCGGGATCGGCGATCGCCCCGCCCACGCTCGGGGCGTCGATGTGCTACGTAGTGGCCTGTCGGGGGTTGATGGGAACGTCACTTCGCTCGATTGGTTTTCGCCGCGACCAGTCGCGGTACAACAGAACAAGATGCTCTCTACCGGCACCGTACTCGAAGGTCGATATCGAATCGTACGCCCCGTGGGCGTTGGGGGTATGGGAGCCGTCTACGAAGCCGAAAATCTGCTGATTCGGCGCCGAGTCGCCATCAAGGTGATGCACGGCAGCGCTCTGCGCAACCGGGAGCTTTCCGGGCGTTTCCAGCGGGAGGCGCAGGTCGTCAACCAGATTCAGAGCGAGCACGTGGTACAGGTCTTGGACTTCGGTCAACTAGCCGAAGGGGACCCCTTCATCGTGATGGAGTTTCTCGACGGGCAGACCCTGTCCGAACGAATCCAGTCCGTTCCAGTGATGACGGCCGAGGAAATCCTACCTCTGATCGATCAAGTCCTGTCCGGCTTGCAAGCCGCCCACGACGCAGACGTCATCCACCGCGACATCAAACCCGACAACATCTTCCTCATCACGAACTCACCGGACCGCAAAGACTTCGTGAAGTTGCTCGACTTCGGCGTTTCCAAGGTAGAGGACACCGGTGGTGAGCCGCGCCTGACCCAGACGGGCGCCACCATCGGCACGCCCGGCTACATGGCCCCCGAGCAGATCGGCGCTGGGAGCAAGGCAAATGCCCGCGCCGACGTCTACGCCGTGGGGGTCATCCTGTACCGCGCGCTGACCGGCCGGGCCCCGTTCAGCAGCGATCGGCTCAACGAGCTCTTGACGCAAATTGCCCAGGGAACTGCGCCGGCCCCCCACGAAGTCAACCCCAACGTCGATCCCGCGCTCGGTCGGATCGTGGCCCGGGCCATGAGCCGCGACCCGGAGGAGCGCCACGCATCCGCGGCGAGCCTGCGGATGGAGTTGCGAGCCTGGCGGGGCATGACCTCCACGTCGATCGGGCCGTACCGCGCGGGGCCACGAACGACCCGCGTGTCGAGCTCCGTTTCTCCCACGGGAAGCGTGACGACGAGCCCGACGGTGGCGCCGTCGGCGCGTGGCCGGCAGAGTTCGACGACGCGCTGGATCTCCCTAGCCGCCGTGGCCGCGTGCTTGGCGACGGCGCTTTGGGCCCTGCTCACCAGCCCAGCCGCGCCGCCGACCGAGCCGAGCGCCGCATCCAGCCCGCGGACGTCCCCGGCGCGCGGGGTCGGCAGCGTCCAACCGGCTGCCTCCACGCAGAAGGCCGCCGGGTTCGTCGCCCCGCGCGCCCGGGAGCAAGCGCCGGCAAATCAGCCCGTCGTGCAGGCGGCCGGCTCCGGTCCCGCGCTCGCGGCCACGCCGGAGAGCCACGCGGGGGCTGAGCTCCCCGACGAGGGCAGTGCGCCCCCCAAACCAGAAGAGCGGAAGCCCTCGGGCGAGAAGCACAAGCGCGCCCCGGCTCGCCAGCGGTCCGTCTCCCGGGCTCGCAGAGCCCCGAGGAAGGCAGCGGGCGGGTCCGCGCCGAAGCGGGCCGCGCCCCGGCGAGCGGCCGAGGAGCCCCGTCGTGGCAGCGAGGCGTCCGAGCGCGCGGACCGCGACACCGAGCAACCGGCCGCAGAGCGCGAGGCCGAGGGCGGCGCAGAGAAGGCCGGGCCCGCCCGCCCCGATTGGGGCTACTGATCCGGCAGCCGCTTCGCCTTGACCGGGAGCTGCATTCCTTGCGAAGCAGCGGACGTGGCTGAGTCGATTCTCGCGGGCGTGTTGGGTGTGATTGGAGTGGCCGGTTACTGGGGCACCGGACGAAGGAGCCGCACGGCCCTGATCCCGGCCGTGTTCGGAGCCTTCCTGGGCTTTTTGATTTTGGTTGCGCAGCTCGCAGCCGCCGCCGCTCCGGCCATTGCCATCGCGGTGCTCGTGGTCATCTCGCTGGGCCTCCTCGCCACCTTCCGCGGGATCTCGGCCTGCGTGAAGGCTCGGCTCGACCGCCGCACGCCGCCGCCCGCGGCGGTGTCGAAGGCGGCGATGGCGCTGGCTTGTGGGGGCTACCTGGTCCTGCATCTGGCGCGGGGTTGAGGCGGCCGTGCACGCGTTTCGCCGCGAGCTCGGCCGCTCCAAGATTCGAGTCAGCGCGTTGGGCCTGGGTTGCTCGCCCCTCGCCGGCCCCTCGTGGTCGGGCACGACGCCGCTCGGTCGCGGCGCCGCCGACGACGACCAGAGCGTAAAGGCCCTGCACTGCGCCTTCGACTACGGCGTGAACCTGATCGACACGGCGGACTCCTACGGCGCGGGGCACAGCGAAAGCGTGATCGGCCAGGCCATCGCCGGGCGCCGCGACCGCTTGATCGTGATGACGAAGTTCGGCAACACCTTCGACGAGGCGCAGCGCAGGCTGACGGGGCGCAGCACGGATCCCAGCTACGTACGCGCCGCCTGCGAGGCCTCTCTGAGGCGCCTCGGCACCGACTACATCGACGTCTATCTGTTTCACTACAATGATTGCCCCCTCGCGGCGGCTCCGCCCGTGCGAGAGGTGCTCGAGCAGCTGACTCGCGAAGGAAAGATTCGCTGCTTCGGCTGGAGCACGGACTATCCGGATCGAGCCGAGGCGTTCGCGGAGAGCCCACACTGCGCCGTGATCCAGTACCAGATGAACGTGCTCGACGACGCGCCCGCCATGGTCGCGACCTGCGAGCGGCTCGGGCTCGCAGGCGTCAACCGCGGCCCGCTGGCGATGGGCTTGCTCACCGCGAAGTACTCGCTGGGCGACACGCTCGCCGCCGACGACGTACGAGGCGTCGGCGCGCCCAGCTGGATGACCTACTTCAAGGAAGGAAAGCCCAACCCGACGTGGGTCGCCCGCCGCGACGCCGTTGCCGAGATCTTGCGGCAGGGAGGGCGTAGCCTCGCACAGGGTGCGCTCGCGTGGCTGTGGGCACGAAGTGCGTGCACCGTGCCCATCCCCGGTTTCAAGACAGTGGAGCAGGTGATGGACAACTGCGGTGCGCTGGATCGGGGGCCACTCGACGACCAGCAAATGCACCAAATCGACGAGTTGCTTGCGCGCCGAGCGTGAGCGAAATTGCAGGGGTAGCGTTCGGCGGCGCCCGATGGGGGGAAATCGCCGCCACCCCGCGTGGCCTTCCCGCTCGCCGCCTGGCCCGCAAGCCCTCGTAGTCCAGGGCCACAAAAGGATCGAATGGATCACCTTTGGTGGTGGCGCCTCTTCAGGGCCGTGCGCAAGGTCCGTTCCGACAGGCGGGGATTCGCACCCCGACGGTCATCTGTCATGCAACGTACCGAAGCGAGTCACTGGACGGAGCGCGAGAAGGTCGCGCTCGTGGAAATGCTCCTGACGCAGCAGCTCTCCCTACAGGCCGCTTGCGACAAGTACGGCCTTCTGCGCGAGGATGTCCAGGCCTGGGTCCGGATCTACCAGCGAAGCATTCGCGCCTCGCTCGGCACGCGGCCACCGCAGAGCCTACTCTCGGGGACGCTCGAAGCCCCCGCGGTGCGTCCCCACACCACCAAGCCCGTCATGCGAGGCCCGCTCGCGTCGCGCAGCACTACGTCGCCCCCCCAATCCCCAAGAAGCGTCGACCTCTCGGAGAACCCCTCCACCTTTCAGCCCCTCGTCAGTCCCTCGGTACGCCTCTTGGCTCCGCCCCCGCGGCGGACCTCCGGGTGGTGGTGGGCGGCGGGCGCTCTGTGCAGCGCGGCGCTCGGAGCGGCCAGCGCGGTCGGCTTCGTGGTGGCGACGAACCCCACCCTCTCGGTGCTGCCGGCCGCCGCGGCGAACGACTCGAGTTGCCCGGCCACGATGGTCGAGCTGGGAGCCACGAGCTTCGTGATGGGAACTGATTCACCCAGTGCAACTCTTAGCCTCGCCAGACCTGCCCACCGCGTGAGCGTCGACAGCTACTGTTTGGCCACCCACGAGACGACCGTGGCCCAATACGCCCAGTGCGTTCAGGGCGGCGCCTGCACCCCCGCACACCGGCAGCTGGACTTCAGCGCGCTACCCCAGGACACGAGCCTCACTCGCTCGGAGACGGCTCACTCCACGCAGTGCAACGGAGGCGATGCGCGACGGGCCGACCACCCCATCAACTGCGTGACGCACGCTCAAGCACAGCAGTACTGCCGATGGATCGGCGGGCGGCTTCCGACGGAGGCCGAGTGGGAGCTGGCCGCTCGCGGCTCGGAAGGGCGCCGCTTCCCGTGGGGCGACGCCCCCCCCTCCTCCAGCCACTTCAACGCGTGCGGCAATGAGTGTGCACGCTGGCACCGATCGCTCGAGCTGGAGCAGGAGCTGCAGGGGTTGATGTTCAAGGAGGACGACGGCTTCACGGGCACCTCCCCGGTGGGGCAATTTCCGCGAGGAGCCTCGCCCCAGGGCGTCTCCGACCTGCTCGGCAATGTCTTCGAGTGGACCGCCGAGGGGCTGTACAACTACCCACCAAACGACTGGAGCAACCCGCACGGGCCAAGCCCGGCCGACTCCTACGTCATCCGCGGCGGTAGCTTTGGCAGCGGCCAGCCCGAGTTCAGCGACGCGGCCGTTCGCTTCGCGGTGAGCGCCGACCACTTCTCGCACGGGATCGGCTTCCGCTGCGCGGCGGACCTGGGCGGCGAAAACCTCGCGATGGCTCGCTAGCCGGGATTTCTCACGACCGCCGGACCGACGGCGCCGCCGATCCTCGGGGAGGATGAGCTCCGACGCGGCGCGGGTCGACTCGACGGCCGTCGAGCACGGCCGGGGTCCCGCCACGCGCGGAAGCACGAGCTCCCTGCGCCGTCGGGATCCGACCGCTTAGAACGAGCCCTCGACCGTCAAGCTCGCGGGGCCGAGGGAAGCTCGCAGCTCCCGGCCGCGGCCACCGTGGGAGATGACCAGCAGCGCGGTCCCGCCCACGATGCCGAGACCGGCGATGACCCCCGAGACGGCCGCCCAGCGGCGCGCGGTGCGGGCGTCTTCTCGCAAGCCCTCCACGACCGTGCGGAGCGACTCGGGGCAGCGAGCGTCGTCGCACAGGGAAGCGACCACGAGATCCCGATCTTGGCTTGCCGCTGCCGCGCGAACACCAAACAAGCCCGCTGCCAGCCCGCCGCCGACACCCAGCGCCAGGCCCGTATAGCCGAGCAGCTTCGGCTGCCGATCTTCCCGCAGCGCCCGGTCGCCCGCGGCGGGCTGGGGCGCCCGCCGCGCGAGCCGACTCGAATTCGGTGCCAGCCGCGCGCTGCGCTGCTGGCCTTCGTCGAAGTGAAGACGCTCGGCCGCCCACACCTCTCCGCCGACGACGGCCAAGAAGCGATGCCACCCCGGATCGACGGGATGGGGATCCAGAAGGCTTTGCCGTGAGATCTCCTGCCCATCGACGAGGATCAGGCCGCGCGGAGGCAGCGCCTCGTCGACTCGGATTCGCGCCCAGCCGAGCCGCCCCTCGACCTGGCCGCGTTCGACGAGCGCCCGCCGGCGGAGCGTCTGCCAGGCAGCGCTCTTTTCCTCCTTCGGCTCGGGCCGCAAGCTCACCAGCCGTGCGTAGCTGTCCACCGCGTCGACCAGCTTGCCCGCGCTGGTTTGGGCCCGCGCCAGATACAGCCACTGCAGGGGGGAGCGTTCGCCCTCGGGCGCCGCCGAGAGCAGATCGATGGCGGCGGCCCAGCGCTTGCGAAAGTACGCCTGAAGGCCGAGGTCGAGCGCTTCGATTCGCGCCCGGGAGACCGCCGAGGCAGAGCTCGCCGAAACGTCGACACGCGCGCCCGGCGCCTCCGCGGCCGGCGCCTGCTGCGCGGGCGCAGAGCCGGCGGCGAGCAGTCCGAGCCCGACCACACAAAGGGCTACCCGGCCTCGCCGAACAAGATTGGATGAAAGTCCCGACACCATCTCTCCTAACCCGAAAACGCCCCCAGCCTACTCCCAAGCGAGACCGGTGTGCAAACGCGCCAGCAGCCGCCAGAATGAAACACGGGACAATCAGCCCTCCACGGCCCGCTGCCAGCCCGGCTGCGGCGCGCTGCGCCCCCCCCCGAGCGCGCCCGCAGACCGTCCCGTGGTATGCTCTGCGTCGCCCGGGCGCCTGCCGCTCACGCGGGCTTGCCGGAACGGGCAGCTCGCCCGCTGCTCGGTGGACTCTGCCACTCGGCGCCCCCACACGAGCGACCCCAGCGCACCCGAGACCAGAAGGCAATCCGCGCGTCGCTCCCAGGCACGTCGCCGCTCGCCTCGGGGCGTCACCTCGCACTGCGCGCGCCAGGGAGCGTGTCATACTTAGCAGCGTGTCCAAAGGCCACCCGCGACAGCCCAACCCCGAGCTCGACTTGTATCGGGCAGTCATGCACAGGCGAATGGATGCGCTCCGAAATACCGCTCCCGCGCTGGCGATCCCCGGGGCAGCCCACGCGATCGTTCCAGAGCCGATGCGCATCTCCGACCACCCCCTGGAGGTCGAGCTCACCCCGGGGCAAGCCAACATCTTGTTAGTGGAAGACGAGTTGCCGCTGGCGCGCGCCTACGCGCGCATCCTGAAACGCCACGGGCTCTCTCCCATCTGCGTCGGAGACGCTGCGTCCGCGCTCGGCGAGCTGAGGAACAAGACCTACGACGTGGTCATCAGTGACATCGTATTGCCCGACCACAGCGGGCTCGATCTGCTCCGGCACGTGCGCAACAGCGACCCGGATTTGCCCATGGTGCTCGTCACGGGCACCCCCAACCTCGACACGGCCATCGACGCGGTGGCGCTCGGTGCCTTTCGCTACCTGGTCAAGCCAATCTCCAACGACCGCCTGCTGGGCTGCATTGCCCAGGCGCGGCGCACGCGGCAAGTGGCGCGCTTGCGCGAGGAGGCCCTCGGCAGCCGGCGCGCCGGGCCGTGCGACGATCAGGAGCTGGGGCGAGCATTCGACAGGGCCCTCGAGCCCCTGTGGATCGCATACCAGCCGATCGTCTCCTGGCCCAGGCGACACATCTTCGGCTACCAAGCCCTGGTTCGCTCGGACGAGCCATCTCTCGCGCTGCCTTCGGCGATCCTCAGCGCGGCCGAACAGCTGGGGCGCAGCCGCGAGCTGAGCCACGCCGTGTGGCGCAGCGTGGCCAAGACGGCACGCGCACTGCCGGAAGGCAAGCGAGTGATCATTCGGTCCTTGGTCTCCGACCTCAGAGACGAAGAGCTGTATTCGAGCGACTCTCCCCTCACCGGCGTGGCCAACCGAGTGGCGCTCGACTTCGCGCAGTCCTCCGAGCTTTCCAGCGTGCAGGATCTGCGGTCGCGGGCCGACGCCCTGCGGTCCCTCGGCTACCGCCTGGCGCTGAGCGTGGGCCCGGACGCCCCGCTCGACGAGGAGGTCGCCGGGCGGCTGGCCCCGCGCCTGGTCCGATTCGACGCCACGGGCGCCTCCCACGCCGAGTCGCTGATTGAGCCGACTCTGGAGTGGTGCAAGGGGAGCGGCGCGGAGCTCATCGTCGAGGGGGTCGAGCGAGAGAGGGAGCGCGAAGCGGTGCGAGCGGTGGGCTGCGAGCTCTTTCAAGATTGCCTGTTCACCAACCCCGCGAAGCGGGTCAGCCGGCTCTGAGCGCGGGCCGCCCGGCGGCTGCGCCCCGCCGCTCTCGGCCCCGCCCCGATCCGCGGTCGCCGTCGGAGGGAGCGCTGCGCGCTCCGGCGCTCGGAACCGTGCGTTTTCAGCCGCCTGCTCCCTCGGCGCCGTTGCCACGCTCCGCCGACTTGGCTAGCGTGGCGGTGGCCATCTCGGACGGAGCAGCCACCGCCCGAGGGCGGAGACGGAAGCCTATGGTAATTGCACGAAAGACAACCAGAAGATGGTCGCGGGCCCCGTGGTGGTCGTCCCTGGCGCTGAGCGCCCTGGTGGGCCTGCAGAGCGCCCCGCGGTCGGCGTCGGCCCAGGAAGCGGGGGAGTCGGCGGAGCCTCAGCAGGGCTCTTCGAGTGCCTCCAGCCGCCGGAAACTCACGCCCGAGCAGCTCGCCGAGCGCCGCAAAAAGCTCGCGGAGAGCCGACGCAACCGTCGAGATCCGAAGAACCGCAGCGAGGCGCGGCAAAAGCGCGCCGAGGAGCGGGCCAAGAAGCGGCAGGCGCGGCTCGAAAGCGCGGCCAAGAAGCTCGAGGCGCGGGCGGCGGCTCTGCGCAAGAAGGCCGAGGCCGGCAAGCTGCCGAAGCAGGGGGTGCGACCGGGAGCGCCGCCCCCCACCAAGGAGCAGATGCTGCGGCAGGCGGACCAGCTGGAAGCCCAGGCCAAGAAAGTGCGCGAGCGCGCCGAAACCTCGGGCTCCGAGGCAAGCTCGCCCGGCGGGGCGCGGCGCACGGCGCGCTCCCCGGAGGCAATGCGCGCCCGGGCGCAGCAGGCGCGGCGCAACCATCTGCGCAAGCGCTGGGGCGTCACGCTGCGGCGCCCGGAGGCCCGGAAGGAGCTGGCGACGCACGCGCGGCGCGTCGCCAAGCTCAAGCGCATCCGATCCGTGGCACAGAGCAAGAAGAGCCACGACACGGCGCGGCGAGCCACCATGCTGCTCGCCAAGGAGCAGACGCGGCACGAGGCGCGCATGAAGGAGCTGCAGGCGGCGGCGCCTGCCGACCAATCCGCCACCGGGGCGAGCGCGACCGCTGCCCCCCCGAGCAGCGCGACGAAGCAGGAGGGCGAGTCGAAATGAGCGCGTCGAAACCCAATCCCCTGCTCTCCCGGTGGCGCCGCCGAGCCGCGGTGCGCCGCGGCGCGGCTCTGGCCCTCGCCTCGTCGCTGGCGGCGCTCGGCGCGTGCAAGAGCAAGTCCGAAGCCAAACCGGAGGCTTCGGCGTCCGCGGCGCAGAATCCCACCGAGGCGCCCGCTCCCGCAGAGGCCCCGGAGAAGAAGCGCGCCGCGCTGGCCGCCGCTCCCGTCCGCTCGCCAGAGGACCCGGAGGACGGCGAGCTGAGCACCGAAGAAGACTTTCAGGAACAGGCAGAGCAAGAAATTTCAGAGAGCAGCGACCTGGAAAGCGAGCTGAACAAGCTGCAAGGCGAAATCGAGCAGTGATGCAGCGAGTGAGATAGCGGGCGTCCCGGAGCGGGCGTGCGATCGGCCGACGAGCGGCCCGCTTGCCGTATCGGCAAAGCGTGTATGCTCCCGCTCCTATGCGTTCGGCTTCACCTCTTCACCGGGCCCGCGTGCGCGCCGCCCGGCGGATCGCGGGAGCGCACCCGCTCCCGGCTCTCGCGGCCCCCTTCGCCCCGCTCGTTTTCGCCACCGCCGCCCTGCTTTCCCTGGCCCTGGGCGCCTGCAGCGCCGACGGCGGCGGCGGTAGCACGCTCGGGGTCGACCGAGATCCGCCCGAGGGCGCCGCGGGCAGCTCACCGGACATGCCGGGCGGCATCGCAGGGCCCGGCGCCGGGCTTCCCGGCGAGTTTCTCCCGGGGGCCGCGGCCGGCTCGGAAATGCTCGACCCCGTCGTGGACCCGTGCCTCACCGCCGGCTGCGGCCCCGGGCAAACCTGCATCCTCGACGGGGACGGCGCGCGCTGCGAGGACCTCAGCTGCGAGGAGCTCGCCTGCAGCGCGACGGAAGAATGCCGACCGGAGGCGCAGGGGGGCAACATCTGCGCGAACATCTTCTGCGAGCTCGACGTGGATTGCGAGCCCAGCGACTACTGCGCCGAAGGCGGCGTGTGCCAGCCGGACGTGTGCAGCGGCGGAGCTCGTTTCTGCCGCGACCAGGACGTGCTGGTGTGCGCCTCGAACGGCGGCAGCCAGGAGGTGCCCTTTCGCTGCGGCGGCGCGGCCTACTTCGAAACGACTTGCACCGAACCAGTGCCGGGGCGGGCAACGTGCACCTGCGAGGACGACTGGGATTGCCCGGCGTTCACGGTGTGTGAGGCGGGCCAGTGCATCGGCACGGGGCTCGAGCCGACGTGTACCCTGCCCCCCACGGATTTCGCAGATACCCAGCCCGCCGTCGAGCTTCACTGGGGAGGAGACTCGAGCGACGACGACGGGGCGCACGACGGCTCCGGCGACGGCAGCCTCGCGCCATGGCCCGCGAGCAGCCATGTGCAGGCGACGCCGATGGTCGCAAACCTCGACGACGACAACGGCGACGGCCTGATCAACGAGCTCGACTTCCCGGAGGTGATCTTCGTGACCTACCAATCCGGGGCCGTCGACAACTCCGGAATCCTGCGCGCGATTCACGGAGGCGGGCCGAGGCGGGGCAAGGATTTCTTCGCCGTGTGCGGCAACACGGTGTGGCACGAAGGGGACCCCTTGCCCGCGGGCAACTGCACCGGAGACGGCCGGAGCCGCTCGCCGGCGGCGGTCGGCGACATCGACGGGGACGGCTCGCCGGAGATCGTCCAGATCACCACCAACAATCAGTTCCGACTGCTGAGCGCGACGGGCGACGTGCTCATCCAACCGTTCGAAAACCAACCCGCCTTCGCCGACGGAGGGATCAGCCTGAGCCCTTCCCTCGCCAACCTCGACTTCGCCGGGCTGCCGGAGCTGGTCCTCGGCCGCACGGTGCTGCAGTTCGGCGTCGACGCCGACGGTGATTTGTTCGTGGAGCGTCGCTACGAGGCCGCCGCGGGAACCGGAGGCACCAACAGCAACGAGGCGGGCAATCGCGGCGGGCCAATGACCTGCATTGCCGATCTGGCGCCCAACCCCGGCCAGGAAATCCTCGCCGGGCCCACCCTCTATCGCATCCCGAACAATCCCCCCGCCTGCGCCAACCCGCCCTGCCAGGCGGCTCTTCAAACGGTGTGGTCGGCGGCAGCGGTCAACGGAGCCAGCCTGGTCGAGAACCAGGGCCTGTGCGCGGTGGCCGACCTGTGGGGGGCCAACCCCAACGTGGCACCGGGCCCGGACAACCCACCGGATGGCAACCCCGAGGCGATCTTCATCGCCGAGGAAAACCTGATCATCCTCGACGGCGCCACCGGCGCGATCATCCACCAGCGCTCGCTCGCGGGCTCGCAGCCGCCGTTCGATCCGGCCAGCGGCGTTCCCCAGCGCCCGCGAGGCGGTGCCCCGAACATCGACGACTTCGACGGCGACGGCTTTTTGGAGGTCGCCTCGGCCCTGGCGCGCGCCTACGTGGTCGTCGACTTGCAGAACCCGACGGGCCCGGGCGGAGCTTGTCCCGCTTGGCCGACGTCACTCGACCGCGCGGCGGCCGGAGGCCAAACGGACAACCCCAACCTCACGGGAGCAAACCTCGCCCGCGATCCGGGCGGAGTCGGCGGGGCGACGCTGCCGAGCGGCGCCGTCGAACCGGGGAGCTGCCAGGCGGACGCCGACTGCGGCGCCGGGGCCGTGTGCAACCAGCAGAAAGGGAGCTGCACGTGCCTGCACAACGGCTGGCACCGCGAGAACGACGACGCCTCCAGCGCGTTGACCTCCTCCTCCGTCTTCGACTTCAACGGGGATGGCGCAGCCGAGGTGCTGTACAACGACGAGTGCGACTTTCGCATCTTCGACGGGCTGACGGGCGCCGTGCTGTTCAGCACCGTCTCGCGCGGCCGCACGTTCACGGAGAACCCCGTCGTTGCCGACGTGGACAACGACGGCAACGCCGAGATCGTGACCTTTGCCAACACCGAGCAGCTGGGCGAGATCCGCTGCGTGGACGACGCGACGCCCACGCCCGAGGGCCCGAACGGGATTCGCGTGTGGGGTGACCCGCAAGATACCTGGGTGTCGGCTCGCCGCATCTACAACCAGCAGAGCTACCACGTGACGAACGTCACCGAGAGCGGCGCCATCGTCGCCCGTCCGCCGGAGAGCTGGCTGAGCTTTGCCGGCCAGCGCTACAACACGTACCGCTCGCAGCCGCGCAGCTTCGGCGTCGCGCCGGATCTGGCGGTGACCGCTGTCGGCCTTTTCTCGCCCGACGCCCAGTGTGGGACGCTCGAAAACCAGATCAACATCACCTTCGAGGTCGAGAACCGCGGCGATCTGCGGGTGGGCGCCGGCGTGCAGATGTCCTTCGTGGGCGTCTGGGACGGCGTGGAGGAGCCGCTCTCCGCGGCGGGCGGCGCGCCGCTCGTGGCGGTGCTCGCAGACGGGTTGGAGCCGGGCCGCTCGCTGATCGACGTGGTGAGCTTCGACGTCTCGAACCAGGCGACCCAGACCAGGCTGCCCGATAGCCTGCGCGTAACGGTGGACACCGGCGGCACGCCGGGCAGCGGCTTTGGAGCGCAGCGGGAGTGCAACGAGGCGAACAACTCCTTGCTGCGCAACGTGGAGCCCGGCGAGCAGCTCCCCGATCTCAGCGTGGCGGCGGGCGAAGCGGTCGAAGACTGTGGGGTCGGCTCCGCCACGCTCCAGGTGACGGTGAGCAATACCGGCGTTGCCCCGGCCAGCGGCGTGGTCGTGCAGATCTTTGCGGGCAACCCCACCCGGGGCGGCACGCTGCTGGTCGAGCAGGTCGTCGAGGGAAGCATTGCTCCGCAGGGGCAGCGGCAGCTCGAGATCGTCGTGCGCGGCCTACCGCGCGGGCGCGCGATCGAGCTGTGGGCCGCCGTGGATCCGAGAAATGTGATCGGGGAGTGCAACGAGAGCAACAACACCGATCCGGCGGACAACCCGGCGTTCTGCGCCGACCTGCGTTGAAGGCGCGGAAAGCGCGGCTCCTGCCGCGAGGCGGCGACCCCTCCGGCCCCCCCTGGGGCGGAGCGACGCTCGCCCCGACAAGACAGCGCGAGCTCGACTCCGACCGGCCTCCCCGAAAGCGGCCTCGAGAAGAGGCGGCTGCCCAGCAGTCACTTCGGAGCACCGTCAGCCATCCGAGCCGCACGAAGACGCTCCGTGAGCGCGCCAGGGGGGTACCGTCCTCGCGCTGCAGACCGATCACCGAGATCCCGCTGACGACGTTGAGAAAGCCACCGAGCCCCTCCGTCGACGTGACCGTCACGCGGCTCGTGGGCAGGCCCGCCACATGCTTGACGGACAACTCCCCGAGCGACGCGCCCGTCGCGATGTCTTGCAGCCGGGTCGAGAAGACCCAGCGTTCGCCCGTGCCCTGCATCGGCACACCGAGCGTGCGCTGAACGTCGTCTTCGTTGGAACAGGTCCAATCTCGCCCGAGGGGGGGGCGACGAAAATCCAGGGCACCCCGTCGAAATGGCCACCATCGCCCCAGCGAAACCTGCTGCCAGGTCCGAGTCGAAGCATCCGTGCCGCGGCCACCACGCGCCGAGTCTCACCGCATCGAGGTCGTCTCGGTGCGGTCACCGCGGTGGTGACGCCGTAAGTCGAGCAACCGCGCGGGCGAACCCCACGAGATTCCGGGCCGTCGGGGACGGCTCGCGACGAGCGCGGCGCCCACCGGCGGCGGCTCGACGCCCCGCCGGGCGACACGCCCGCAGGCGCCATGCCCGAGACTCTCGCGGCGACTCGAATCGCCTCTCCGTCGCCTACAGCGGGTTGCGCTTCGGGACGCCGTTTTGGCGCGGCAACTCAACCGGCGTCGGTCGCAGCTTTTCGAACGCCAGCAGACGCCCCGTCTCCACACGGCGAGAGCCGACGTATTTCGTGGCGAGACGATCGAGCGCCCGCTCGGCTCCGGCGAGCTCGGCGTCGGCATTGTCGCCTTTGCACAGTAGCAGCCTGCCACCCACCTGCCCCACGGCGGGCGCCTTGGCGAACGGCACGGTCAGCTCGAGCAGCGTGCACAGCGGCGCGACGGCCCGCGCGGTGACGAAGTCGAAGCGCTCGCGGAGCCGACCGCCCCGGCTTGCCGTGAGCACCTCGGCCCGGCCAGCGACGGCCTCTACGTTGCCGATCTGCAGCTGCTCGGCGACGTGACGCACGAACAGGATCTTCTTCTCGGTTGCGTCCACGAGCGTGAAGCGCAGGTCGGGCAACGTGATCGCCAGCGGGAGGCCCGGCAGCCCCGCTCCGCACCCCACGTCGACGACCCGAGCCCCGGCGGGCAGGCTCAGCAGATCTTCACGCAGCAGCAGGGCATCGAGCACGAGGCGTTGCCAAATCTGGGCCGGCTCGGCAATGGCCGTGAGGCTCATTTTCGCCCGACCCGCTTCCAACAGGGCCACGAACTGCCCCAGGCGCGCTTGCTGCTCCGGCGAGGGCGGTGACGGAAGCGCCGCCAACGCGGCGGCGACCTGGGCCGGCGCCGCGTGCTCCGCGGGCTCGAGCTCGACGAGCCGCGGTAGGGGGATGGCGGGGCGCATCACTCGTAGACGGCCGGGCAGCGCGCGCGTGTGCGATCCGCTGGGCACGAAAGCTCGCGATAGAACTGCAGCGGATGCGCGGGCGCCTCGTACCCCTCGGGCAACGGCTGCCCGGAAATCTCACCGAAATAGCTGAGCGCCGCGTCGCGCCACCAGCGCGCCTCGTCCGCCTGGATGTGCAGATCCTCTTCGATGGCCGCAAACCGGGCCGCGTCGACTTTGCCCCGTTGCCGTTGCCACAGCTGGTGGATGCGCCGAGCTTCGGCCACGCCCTGCGAGTAGCGGTGCACGAGCTCCTCCCAGAGCGTGCGCCCGGTGCGCAGGGGCTCTTCCCAGCCGACGTGGTGGAAGAAGAGCAGGTACTTGTCGTCGATCTTTTCTCGGCTCGAAAACCGCTCTCGCAAGGGCGCCGCGTACTGCTCCACGGCGTTGCTGCCGGTGGCGGTGCGATCGAAACCGATGCCCTCGGCGTCCGCGCGGTGATAGTAGATGGAATTCCAATCCGCCCGCCGAAGGTGGTCCACCCAAGGCCCGGGGCCGTAGTGGTGGCCGGCGGCCATGATGTGCACCAGCCCGAGCGGTGTCATGTACTGGACGACGGCTTCGTGGGAGGCCATCATCATGTCCGTCACGTCTTCGACCAAGGCGGGATCATTGCCGAAGGTGCGGCGCACCCACTGCCGCGCGATCGCCTCCGCGCTCGACTCCGGGTCCCAGGCCATCCGACCGTACACGTACCAGTTGGCCTGATTGAAGATGGAACCCGTCCAATCGACGTCGCTGCCGATGTTGGCCACGCCGGCGATGACCGTCAGCTCCCGTGCGGCCTTGGACTCGGCCAGCTTTCCCTGGATCACGCGAGCCACGGTGCTGCCGGGCCCCTTGACGAACGTGTCGGCCCCGAGCACCTCCTCGTACATGGGGCCGAGATACGACAGGTGTGTGTCCTGGCCCAGGTACTCCTTCGTAATTTGCAGCTCGAGGGCGACCGACGTCTTGGGCATCGCGCCGAAGAGCGGATGAAAAGGCTCTCTCGGTTGGAAGTCGAGGGGACCGTTCTTGGCCTGCACGATCGCGTTCGGTCGAAACTCCCCGTCGAGTGGCTGAAACTCGTCGTAGGCCTGGCGAATTCGGTCCCGCGGCACCTCGTCGTCGTAGACGAAGGCCCGCCACATCACGATCCCGCCGTGCGGTGCGAGCGCGTCGGCCAACAGGTTGGCGCCTTCGGCGTGGGTGCGCTGGTAGTCCTGCGGGCCCGGCTGGCCCTCGGAGTTCGCCTTCACCAGAAAGCCGCCGAAATCGGGAATCATGTCGTAGATTTCGTCAGCCTTCCGAGCCCACCAATCGCGGACCTCCGGCAGCAACGGGTCGGCGCTCGACAGCCCGCCGATCTCGATCGGCGCGCTGAACCGGGCCGTGAGGTACACGCGCAGCCCGTAGGGGCGGAAGACCCTCGCGAGCGCTTCGACCTTGCGCAGGTAGGGCTCCGTCAGCATCTTCGCGTTCGCGTTGACGTTGTTGAGAACCGTGCCGTTGATCCCCAGCGACGCGTTGGCCCGGGCGTAGTCCTGGTAGCGGGGCGAGAGCTCCTCGGGCAGCTGATCCCACCGCCACAGCGACAGGCCCGCGTAGCCGCGCTCGACGCTGCGATCGGGATTGTCCCAGTGGTTGAGCACTCGACGCTCGATGCGCGGGGAGGAGCGCAGCGCGAGCTCTCGGATCGGGCGCTCCTGGGAGAGCTCTCCCAAGAGCGAGAATACACCGTACAGCGCGCCGATCTCGCCGGTGGAAGCGACCACCACGACGGGGGATTCGCCGCCTTCGTCGTAGCGGACGACGAAGCCCTCCGGACCGAGCGCTTCGAGCGCGTCGTTCGCGCACAGCTCGGCGATCCGTGCGGAGCTTTGCGGCGTGCCCACCAGCAGGGAGGTGGGCTCGCCCCCGAGTGACTTGGCCGTGCGGACCCCGGACGACAGCCCCTCGATGGCGATCTGCAGCTCGCGGCGAGCCGCGTCGAGGGTCGGCGACTCGCCGAGCACCTCGGCCGAGCGTAGCAGCCGCAGGTAGCTACCGGCGGCGGGCGCTCGCGCCATCGCCTCGTATCTCAGCCACAACCGGTAGCCATCTTCCGCCTCCAGCTCGTCCGCCGCGACGGGTCTCGGCAGGCCGCCGACGGCGTTCGTCGAGGCCGCGCAATGGGTGAGCAGAAGCTGGCCCAGCAGCAGCGCCCAACGCGCCGCTCTCTCGAGTCGTCTCATGACCGCCACCTTGCTCGGCCGAGACCCGCTTGAAAAGCGTCAAAGCGCGCGGGGCCGAGGGCGAGGCGAGGCGCGGCAACGCGGCGCGACCTCAGTAATTCGGCCAAAAAGCCTGCATCCGCGTGCGACCCGATCCGAGCCGCACCGCGGCCGGCGGAGCGGCGGGCGCCCCGCGGTGGCGGCCGCGCGGGCGGTCGAGGCGAGGTGCAGTGCTGGGTGGGGGCGTGCCCCCGGCGCTCGAGCCTTGCCCGAGGCCGAGGGCTGCCCTAGCGTTGGAGCCATGGCCCATGCGCGCCCGGAGCGGTGCCTTCCCCCGCCCACCCCGCGGCGCGCGACGCCGGCTCGGGCCCTGGCAATGGCCGCCTGCTGGGCGGCGGGCGGATGCTTGCTACCCGAGGTGTCGAGCAGCTCGCAGGGCGACGCGCCCCCGCCGAGGGAGCCCGCCGCGACCACGGCGCCAGCGAGCGGCGCGCCGGTCGATTCGATGCAGGGAGGGCCGGGTTCGCGGCCTCCGAGCGAGGAGGCGCCCCGCCCCGCTGCGGGCGGCGGGGAGCGCCGGCTGGGCTCGCCGGATGCGGGGGCCCCCACTGCGTTGGTGACTCCGCCCGAGGAGGCCGGACCCGAGCCCGAGGAGCCGACGGAGCGGGTCGCCATCGCCGATCTTCTCCCCCGGGCCGGAGCGAGCTGCTCGACCAACGCCGACTGCAGCCCGCGTGGCGTCTGCTCGCGAAGCTTGTGCGTGCGTCCCAATCCCGTGCTGGGCTTCGCGGTGGCCACCCGCCAAAACTGCCGCACCAGCGAGGACTGCAGCGTCGGCGAGAGCTGTGAGCTCGTCGATGGCGCCTGCCTCATCGCCGAAGCGGCACAAGGCGGGCAGGGTCTGGAGGACGACGGGGAGCTCAACGCCTGCGGCCCCGCGCTCGGCTGCAGCGCCCTGGTGCTCTTGGTCTCGCCGACCGAGTGCGAACCGCTCGGGCGCTGCACGGAGGCCCCCAACCTGCGCTGCTCGCTCGAGAGCCGCAACCTGCTCTGCCCCGAGGGAGCCTGCGAGCCGGTCGAAGCGCTCTGCCTGGAGCCCTGAGCCGCCGTGCCCTCCCCACCGCCCGTCGACGTTCAGGCAGCACGGCTGACTCACTTCTTCGAGCGGCACCCGCGCTGCTTCGTGCTGACCGGCGCGGGCTGCAGCACCGAGTCCGGGATCCCGGCCTACCGCGACGAAACCGGTCAGCTCCGCCACAGGAGCCCAATCACCTTTCAAGAGTTCGTCGGCGACGAGGAGCGGCGCCGCCACTACTGGGCGCGCAGCTTGGTCGGCTACCCGCGCGTACGCGCGGCCGAGCCGGGCCCGAGCCATCGCGCTCTGCGAGAGCTCGAGCGCCTCGGCCGGGTGGGCCTGCTGGTGACGCAGAATGTCGATGGCCTTCACCAGGCCGCCGGCAGCACGGCGGCCGTCTGCCTGCACGGAAATCTTTCGGAGGTCCGGTGCCTCGGTTGTGGTGACATTTCGTGTCGCGATGCCCTCCAGCGGCGACTCGTCGAGAGCAACCCCGACTTCGAGCACCATTCCCCCCACCTCGCTCCCGACGGCGACGCCGCCCTCGATGAAACGCTCCTCTCGCGTTTCGTGGTCGCGAGCTGCCAACACTGCCGAGGCATGTTGAAGCCCAACGTGGTGTTCTTCGGGGAAGCGGTTCCAGGGGCTCTGGTGCAACACGCCTACGAAGAGCTGAGCCGATCGGACGCCCTGATGGTGGTCGGTAGCTCGTTGACGGTCTTCTCGGGCTACCGATTCGCCAAGCGAGCGCTATCTCTCGGCCTGCCGATCGCAATCGTGAACCACGGCTTTTGCAGAGCGGCGCCGATGGCCGAGCTGACGCTGCCGGGTCCTTCGGGCGAGGTGCTCCCGCGGGCCGTGCGCGCGCTGCCGAGCGCAGGCGACGCGCCTTGTCGCAGCCGTAGGGGATCTGGTACCGAAACACCTACAAACGACCACTGAGGCTCCACCCTCTGGCACACACGTGTCAGGCCCGAACGCCGTGTGAGGCGGCAATAACGAGCAACGAATCCGCCAACTGGCAGGTGTCAGTCAACGCGAACGAAGCCACTGCATCCATCCGACTGTTTCGCCGCGGGGCAGTCGTGCTAAACAACCACTTGGGTGGGGATGAATAGGAATCTAAGCTCCGTCGTGCGATTAGACCAAGTGTTCGACGCCCTCCAAACTGGCGGCCATCGAGGTGAGGTCCACGCTCGGCTCGAAGGTGGTCAGGCGCGGCTCGTTGCCGACGGTGGCGAGATCGTTGCCGCGAGCTTCGGGGATCTCGAAGGGGAGGAGGCGCTCGGTGAGGTATTGCGCCGCGCATCCGAGGTTCGCGAGATCCACTGGTACCCAGAGGGCTCCGAAAGCAGCGGGAGCCACGCGCGGTGGGCGGCAGAGCAGCTCATCGAGTCGCAGGACGACCAGGCGCCGCACAGCGGCATCTCGCCGATCGGCGGCGCTCGTGCGCAAACCGGTAGGCCAGCAGGCAGCGCGCGCGATGAGCGCTGGAGTCGCCTGCGGCGCCTGTGTCCGCCGCTCGGGAGTGTGTTGCTGCCGGAGATTCGCGCGCTGGTCAGCCTGCCCGACGAGATATCCGACCGAGGGCGGGCAGTGCTGGATTTGGTGGACGGCTGGCGCTCGATCTTGGAGATCGTCGGAGACAGCGATCTCGATCCGTCCGACGCGCTCGAAGGCGTCCACCAGCTGATCTCGCACGGGCTGGTCAGCGTCGTCGAGGTCTGAAGCCCAGCGGGCCGCCTCCCCGTCGTGCGAGGCCCGCTCTCCGTCGCCCGCGGTCCACGCGCGCCCCTGGACGAGGGGCTCGCCGCCTTCAGTCGACGGCGCCCGGCACCGGAAAGTCCTGACACAGGCTCCGCACGTCCTCGGCGATCCGGTCGAGGCCTGCCTCGTCCTCGGGGCGCTCCACGACCCGCGCGATGAAGCGCGCCAGACTCTTCATTTCCTCCGCTCCCATGCCGCGGGTCGTGATCGCCGGGGTGCCGATGCGCACGCCGCTCGGATCGAACGGCCGGCGTCGGTCGAACGGAACCGAATTGTAGTTGGCGACGATGCCCGCGCGATCCATGGCGCGAGCCACCCCCTTGCCGGAAATGCCGCGGTCGCTGAGGTCGATCAGGATCAGGTGGTTGTCCGTGCCCCCGCTCACGAGCTCCAGGCCCGCGCTCAGCAAGCCCTCGGCCAGCACCCTCGCGTTGTCGACCACGCGCGCGGCATACGCTCGAAACTCGTCCGTCGCGGCTTCCTGGGCGGCAACCGCCATCGCCGCCGTGGTGTGATTGTGGGGGCCGCCCTGGAGGCCCGGGAACACCGCCTTGTCGATGGATGACCTTTGAGCCTCGTCGCACGGTATCATCGCGCCGCGGGGCCCGCGCAGGCTCTTGTGGCTGGTGCTCGTGATGACCGGCGCCAGACCCACCGGCGAGGGGTGCGCGCCGCCGGCGACGAGCCCCGCGATATGGGCGATGTCGGCGACCAGCAAGGCGCCCACCTCGCGGGCGATTTCGGCGCCGGCAGGCGCCCGGAAGGCGTCCGCTCGGCTCGCGTAACGCGTATCTTCCGGAGTGGCCAGGCCCCAAGCAGCTAGCTCGGCGCTCTAGCCCACAAGACGAGGACGAGCGCGAGGTTAGCGCTTGTTTGGGGTCTAGACCGGCGCCCTCAGCGAGCGCTGAGCCGATCGGCAGGCTTTGGCGTGCCCACCAGCGGCAGCTGGCCGACGAGCATCGATATCAAGTCCCGCAGCTCGCCGTCGCCGAGGTCACGGCCGCCGCGCGCCTGCGCCACGGCTCGCCAGAGCACGACCTTGGTCGACGGATCGACCACGTCGAGACTCACGACGGTGGACTGCCGATTCTGCTCGACCACGTTCGTGCGCATGCCGATCGCATTGTACGAGCCGGCGTACGTCTGCAGGGTCGAGAAGCCCGCCGTTGCCACGTCGACGAAGAGCAGCACCTGGGCGTAGGGGACTTGCGCGGGGCGATAGCCGCGCTGAGCGACCTGCTGCGCCACCTCGGGGCCGACTCGCTTCGTGAGCTTGCGCTCCAGCTCCGGGGCGCCCCGTTCGGGCGCCAACACGGCCACGGCGAAGCTTCGCCGCGCACCGATGAGCGCCGGGTCCCCGTCTTTCGTCTGCACGCTCATGGTCGCGAGGCAGCCGCTCAAGAGCAGTGAGAGCAACAACAATCCATGCCAGGGTCTTCTTTGCATTCAGGCCTCCTTCACCGAGTGCTCTTCGGGTTTGATAGACAAGCACGGCCCGAGCGCATCGTGGGCAACCCGCGGCAAAGCAATACGAAGGATGCAACCCCCCGTGAGGCGGAGCTACCGGGCGCATCGAAAAAGCTGCACCCCGTTCAGTAACAACGGAAGGCTTGGCTAGAAGCTGCGCGACGGTGCTGCGAAAGTTCCGAGAAATGTGTTCGCGCCGACGCGGTCGGCTGGTGCGCTCCCACGACAGCCCGGCGGTAGCGAAACCGCCCACCTCGTCGAGCGCGCTGGCGCCGACGCGGCTCCGGCGGGATGCGCGCCTTTCCCTCCGACGAACCAAAAGTGGAACCATCACGAGGATCTCCGAATCTTGCCGAGCCCAGATTTCTCACGACGTAGTGCCGGCGACCCCCGGACTGGGATCCTTTCGCGCGCCTGCGCCCGATCGCGCTCGACGCGAGCTTGCCCGAGAGGGATTTCGCGCATGCGTGATGTGGCTCGACCGCCGCGTTGCCGGAGCATTGCAGTGAGACAGACACACGACCCCGAGCACCGCGCGGCAGACCTTCAGGGGCGACCGGTCGGCGGGCGGCTCCCGGCGAGCGGGTGCGGCCACCGAGGCGAGCCGCGAGCCGCTCACGGCCGCGCCGCCTGGGCGCCGGGCACGGCGACCCCCAGCGCGCAGCGAGCGGCGAGCCGCTGCATACCCTGCTTTCGGGCCCAGCTCCCGCCGGGCTCGGCGACGTAGGCCCGCAGGCGGCGAACGACCTCGCCCGACAGCCCCTGGGCACACGCCACGACGAGGGACAACCGCCGCGCCTCGCGCCGCACGCTCGGCAACAGCAAGTCGCGCGAAAGGGCGCGCGAAAGGGTCGCGTCGGCCTCGCCATAGCGCTCCGCCGCCAGCAGCGAACGCGCCCCGAGATAGGCGGCGTGGCCGACGCCGGGCTCGCGCTGCGACCAACGCCCCAGCGCGGCGCCTGCGCTGACCGAATGAACCCCCATCACGCCGTCGCCGATCAAATAGTCCGTCAGCTCGCGCGTGCCGATCCCCCCCGCGGCGAGCAGCTTGACCTCGAGCGTTCGCGAGCGCGGCTCGTCCGTCGCGTACGCGAGCGCCTGCTCGTAGGCTGGCAGGGCCTGCTCCAGCTGCCCCTCGACGAGAAATCGATCCCCGAGCCGCTCGAGCACCATCGCCCGCTCGGGACCGAGCAGGGTCGGATCACGGGCGAGCGCGACCAGGCTCTCGCGCGCCGCCGCCGGTTGGCCCGCCCGCACCTGGCAGGCGACGAAGCCGAGCTTGGCCGTCAAGCTCTGCGCGTCGAGCTCTCCCGCCTGGCGAAAGAGGCGTGCGGACTGCGCGACGGCGCGCGTCGCCAGCGCCTCGCGCGCCTCGGTCAAGACACGGTCGACGACGTGCGGACAGCGGCGGCCGAAGATCGCGGGCCGCTGGAAGCGCGCCTGCGCGGCGGCGAGCTCTTCGGGCGAGACGGGCTGACGGGCGAGCTCCTGCCGGAACTGCGCCTCGAGCTCGCCCAGGGGCGCGCCAGTGGCCTCCGCGAGGGGCTCGCCTCCGTACCAGCGGCGCAGAGCCGCCGGCCCGCGATGATCGCGCAGCCAGCGGACGAACGCGCCCGCCACGGTGTACGCCTTCGACGAATTCTGACCGAGAAAGCTGAGCCGAAAGAGGCTCGTCAAATCGGGGAACAGGTCGAGTTCGAGCAGCGCCCGAGACCACTGCATCAGGTCTCGCTCCGTGTCTTCGGCCGGCGCAGCAGCCACCGCGAACCCTTCGATGCGACCCGGATCCGGAATCCACCCCCCGAGCGGCCCCGCCACGGCGAATGGCCCCCGCCCCATCGCCCCCGCGACGACATGGGCCAACTCGTGGCCGAGCACGCGATGCGGGTACCTGCCCGTCTGAACGTAGACCTCGTGGCGCCACGGCTTGGCGATGTAGGTCTGCGAGGCCCCCATCAACCGACCTTTCTCTTCGGGCGAGCCGAACGCGTAGACGGTGACGCGGCCGGCGAGCTGCACCTCGAAAAAAGCTTCGTGCGAATACAAGTACTCTTCACACTCGCGGGCCATCAACCGCGCGCGCCGATCGGACACGGCGCCCGAGTGTACCACCGTGCAGCGATCGGAAGAGACGATGTGGCCGAGCGCGGCGACGATGCTGGCCCGCGATTGGTGGTGGCCCAACACATCCCCCCACCACCAGACGGCGAGGCTTCCGCCAAGACACGCGGCGCCCACCACGGTCGTCAGCGACACAGCGGACCGCGAGGGTGGGGCGCTGCCACCGGCAGCACTTCCGCGGCGCAGCAGCGAAGCGAGGCAGGCCAGCGCCGTCAGCGTCGAGATCGAGCCCACCCGATAGGTCGTCAGCCGAGGCGTGGCGACGATCACCGTGTCGTACAGCGTGCCAGCGAAATAGCCGAAGAACGGATCGAAGGCGAAGATCATGGGGCTGGTGTAGAAGCGCCCCAGGCTGATCGCGATGGTCATCAAGGGGCCCGCGGCGCCCAGCAGCGCCCCCCACGGGCCGCCGCGCCCGACGGCTGCCGCCACCAGACCCGCAGAGCCGCCCCAGGCTGCGGCCATCAAACAGCCCACGCCCGGCCCGAGCAGAAACACCCCGGTGCCTCGCAGCGAGTCGCACAGCCCCGAGCGCAGAGCGTGCAGCAGCGAGATGCCGAGCGCCGAAGACACCAGCGCGAGCGCGAGCCACACGCCGCGAACGAGCACCGACCCGAGCTCGCCCATCGCTCCGCGCAGCCCCGAGCCCCGCGCCGAGTGCGCCGCCCGCCAGCCGCAAACGGCCGCCAGCGGGGTGGGCGCGATCAAGCCCAACGCCAGCGCAGACTCGTACCCGGGCCGCTCGAAGAGCGGCAGCAGCCCGACCAGGGCGTGGGCGAGCAGGCATGCGAAAAGCACCCACACCTCGGCACGAGCACGCTTGGCCCCAATCATCCGCAGAAGGCCGTGCAAGAGAAAACGCTCAGGCGGGCACGGCGGTGGGCTCTTCCGGCGGGCGGCTGCGACCGGACTCGATGGTGCCGTCGAGCGCGAGCCGCAGCGCGTCCTCGACGCGCGACACGAAGTGCACGTCCAGCGCTTCGAGCACCGTCTGGGGAACCTCCTCGAGGTCTGGTCGATTGCGTTCGGGAAGCACCAGGTGGCGGATCCCGGCGCGATGCGCGGCCAGCACTTTGGCCTTCACCTCGGCGATGGGTAGCACCGTCCCACGCAGCGTCAGCTCTCCGGCGACGGCGGTGTCCGTGCGCGTCGGCACTCTCACGAGCAACGAGGCCACGGCCACGAAGATGGTGACCCCGACCCCCGCGCCATCTCGCGTGCTCGCCCCCTTGGGAATGTGCACGTGCAGGTCGAGCGCTTTGAGCCATTCGGGCTCGATCTTCAAGCGCTCCGGCCGAGACCGCGCATAGGAAACGGCCGTGGCGGCTGCCTCCTGCATGATCGCGCGCAGGCTACCGGTGACACTGATCTTTCCCTTGCCCGGCATGCTGGTCGTCTCGATGAAGAGGATATCTCCGCCGCTGCCGCTCGCCCCCAGCCCGGTCGCGACCCCGGGCACCACGCGGCGCTCGGCCAGCTCGGGACGATAGCGAGGCGTGCCGAGCACCCGCTCGATGTAGGCCCCCGTCACCCGCTCGCGCGTGACTTCCTCGCCCTCGGCCAGACGCACGGCGAGATCCCGACAGACGGCCGCGATTTCGCGCTCGAAACCGCGCACCCCGGCCTCGCGGGTGTAGTGATCCACGATCGCCTCCAGCCCCTCGTCGCGGAACTCCAGCTGCTCGGCGGACAAGCCGTGCTCTCGGAGCTGCTTCGGCACCAAGAACTGCCCGGCGATGGAGAGCTTTTCGGCGCGCGTGTAGCCGGGTACCTCGATGACCTCGAGGCGATCCATCAGGGCATCCGGAATCGTGGCCAGGCTGTTGGCGGTGGCCAAGAAGACGATCTGCGAAAGATCGAAGGGGACACCCAGGTAGTGGTCGACGAACGTCGAATTTTGCTCCGGGTCGAGCACCTCGAGCAACGCGAAGGTCGGATCGCCCCGCGCGTCCGAGCCCATCTTCTCCACCTCGTCGAGCACCAGGACGGGGTTTTTCGACTCCGTCTTCTTGAGCGCCTGAATCAGCCGCCCCGGCAACGCGCCCACGTACGTGCGGCGGTGACCCCGGATCTCCGCTTCGTCTCGCACGCCTCCCAGGGCGATGCGAGCGTAGCGGCGCCCCATCGCTCGCGCGATGGATCGGCCGAGGGACGTCTTGCCCACGCCGGGAGGCCCGACGAACAGAAGGATCGGCCCGCGCTTGTCTTTCCGCAGCTGCCGGATGGCGCTGAACTCGACGATGCGCTGCTTGACCCGCTCGAGCCCGTGATGGTCCTCGTCCAGACACTGACGCACGCGCGAGACGTCGAACTGATCCGGCGTGGTGCGATTCCACGGCAGGTCGACGAGCCACTCGAGGTAGTTTCGTGTGACGTTGTATTCGGCCGATTGGCTCTGCATCGAACGCAGTCGCCCGAGCTGCCGGCGCGCCACTTCCTCCACCTCGGCGGGGAGCTCGGCTCGGATCACTCGATCTTGCAGCTCGTCCACCTCGTCTTCCTCGCCCGCTTCGCCCAGCTCCTCGAGGATCGAGCGCATCTGCTGGCGCAGCACGTACTCGCGCTGGCTGCGGCTCATTTCCTCGCGCATCTGGCCGGAAACCTCGTCCCGCGCTCGCAGGAGCTTGAGCTGCCGATCGACGATGTTGCGGACGAGCCCGACGCGCTGCACGGGATCGAGCGCCTCCAGCACCCGTTGCCGCTCGGCCAGCGAGGCGTGCTCGTCGGGAAAGTTCGACGCGATGAGATCCGCCAACGCGGCCGGCTCGGCGACGTTGTCCACGATCCCGGCCGTCTCCCGAGGCAGGTCGGGCAGGAGCGAGAGCATCTGGCGGGTCTTGGAGCGAAGCTGGCGAGCCAGCTCCTCCAGCTCTTCGGAGGGGCCTGGCCCCGTGCGGAGCCGCTCGATGGCGGCCTTCATGAACGGCTCGTAGCCGACGGGGCGCACGACCCGAAAACGCCCGAGCCCGTTGAGGACGACGCTGTAGTTGGCCGAGCCCAGCCGAATCACCTTCACGACCCGGGCCAAGGTGCCGACCTCGTACAGATCGTCGAACGTCGGCTCGACGACATCCGGATCTCGCTGAGCGATGACGCCGACGACGGCATCTCGATCGGTGCCGAACTGCTCCACCAGCCGCACGCTGCGCGGGCGACCGACGTTGATGGGCACGACGGACATCGGCAGCAGCACCGAGTTTCGAAGGGGAACGATCGCAACGACCTCCGCGGCAGGCGGGGGCGATGACGGCTTGGGGGGCGACTCCTCCATGGTGATGACGGTAATACGGATCCCCCACACACGCACCAAAGGCAAGGCCGCCGCGCCCCTTCGATAGCTCCTGGGCGCGCGCCCCCGGCCGCGCGGGTAGGCTGGCCGCCGCCGAGCGGTCGGGCACCGCTTCGGACGACCGCGCGCCGAGCAAAGGCCACGGCCCCCGCTTCGCCCCGCGGGGGCTGCGGCACGGGCCCGCGGGTGGCAACGGCCCGCGAAAACGAGGCGATTGAGAAGATCTTCGGCGCCGCCGGCGCAGTCGATCTCGCGGCCGCGCCCCGGGCCCTCGACTCCCGTACGGGCGCAGGCCCCGGTCCCGCCCCGTCTGCCCGCCCTCTCTTCCTCGCTGCGGTCCCGCCCTCGGTTTCCCATCCGTTCTTGCGGCGGGCACGCTCGCGGCGGAAATCGCCTGCTCGCGTTCGGCCCCCTCCGGCCAGGGCCGCCGGCGAGCTTCTTTTGCGGTATTTTTCGCCCGCGGGTTTCTTCTTCGTGGGTTCCCATCCCCTTTCGTGGATGGGAACTATGCTAAAGCCTGGAGCGATGCGGAAAGGCAGAGCACGGGCGCGCTGTCGACGGAAAGCGCAGCGGCAAGCCGCGGGCCCCGAGCGGCGTGCGCCGGGAGCCTCGAGCCATCCCGCGCGGCGCGAGCCGAGGCGCACTTCGACGGGGGCTCGCGGCGCGCTGCGGCGGCGGGCCGTGGTGGGCCTGGCCACCGCCGCCTTGCTGTTGCCACTCGGGTGCGGGGCCGGCAGCCAGAATCTCGGGCCCAAGCAGGTCTTGCGGCGCTACGGAGAAGCGCTCGCGGCCGGGCGCGTCGGGGATGCTCACCGGCTGCTGAGCGCCGAGGCGCGACAGCGCGTGAGCCGCGAGGAATTCGAGCGCATGGTCGCCGAAAACCCCCAGGAGATGCGCGACATCGCCAGCGACTTGATGCGCAGCTCGGTCGAGGCCGAGGTGCGCGCCACGGCCGTCGCGGCAGACGGCAGCCGGCTCGAGCTCGTGCTCGAGGGCGGCCAGTGGAAGGTCGAGGGCTCTGCGCTCGACTTGTACGCCCAGCACACACCCCGTGCCGCCCTCGAGTCGTTCGTGCGCGCCTTCAACAACCGCCGTTTCGACGTCCTGATGAGCTTCGTCCCCGACGCGCAGCGAAAAGATCTCGACGAAAAGCAGCTCGAAGCGGCCTGGGAAGGGGAGCAGCGCGAGCAGATGCAGAAGATCACCCAGGCTCTGGAGGCCTCCCTGCCTGCGCTGCGCGTGGAGCTGGCGGGGCGGCGCGCCACGGTCGGTTACGGTGCGGGCGCGACCGTGGAGATGATAAACGAGGGGGGAAACTGGAAGATCGAGGACTTTTGATGACGAATCGGCGATGCGCCACGGTCGCGCGGCAGACCAGCGAAACCCGCATCTCGGTGACGATCGATCTGGATGGCGCAGGGAATCACGAAATCGTCACCCCCCTGCCCTTTCTCACGCACATGGTCGAACAGATCGCGCGACACGGGGGCTTCGACCTGCGAGTCGAGGCCGAAGGGGACACCCACATCGACGGGCATCACACCACCGAAGATCTCGGCATCGTGATGGGCGAGGCGCTGGTCAAAGCGCTGGGCGATCGGCGCGCGATCCACCGATACGGCGAGGCCACCCTGCCCATGGACGAAGCGCTCGTCCGGGTCGCTCTCGATCTTTCCGGTCGGCCGTTTTTTGTCTGGAAAATGGACCTCCCGGCCGCCAAGATCGGCGAGTTCGACAGCCAGCTCGCCGAGGTCTTTTTCGAAGCCATTGCGCGCGCTGCCCGCATCAATTTACACGTGCACCAGCTCGAAGGGAGGAATCTCCACCACCTGGTGGAAATCACCTTCAAGGCTTTCGCGAAAGCGCTGCGTCGGGCGACCGAGCTCGATCCGCGAGCCTCGGGAGTTCCCTCGACCAAAGGGTCGCTGGACTAGGCCCACTCGCGCAAAAGCGCGCGCCGCGATTCGGAACAGACAACCCCAGATGACGAAAAGCCCGGCCAGAGCCCCTCGGCAGCCCCCGCCCCACCGAGCCGGCGGCGCGCCCGCGGCCCCCTAGCCTCGAATCCCCCCATCATCATGCAAGTCATTCCTTCGATCGATCTCTGGCAGGGGCAAGTGGTTCGCCTGCTCCAAGGGGATTACGGCAAAGTGACCGTCTACGCCGAAGACCCGGCGGCCCTCGCGAGCGGCTGGAGGCGTCACACGGACCGACTTCACATCGTCGACCTGGCGGGGGCCAAAGAGGGCCGCCCCGTGCAGGTGGAGCAGATTCGCAGCGTGATCTCGGCATTTGGCCCCGGCGTGCAGATCGGTGGCGGGGTGCGGAGCCTGCAGGCCGTGGAGGCGTACTTCGAGCTGGGGGTGGAGCGAGTGGTGATCGGCACGGCCGCGGTGAAGGATCCGGAGCTGGTGCGGCAGGCGTGTCGCCGCTATCCCGGGCGGGTGGTGGTGGCCCTCGACGCCAAGAGCGGCTTCGTGGCGACCGGTGGCTGGACGGAGGTCAGCGAGCAGCGCGTCACCGACCTGGCCAAGAGCTACGCCGAGGATGCCGTGGCGGCCCTGCTCTACACCGACATCGAGCGGGACGGCACCGAGGTCGGCCCCAACGTGGCCGCCACCGCGGAGCTGGCGCGGCACTCGGGGCTCCCAGTCATCGCCAGCGGCGGCGTCGGCACGTTGAGCCACCTCGAGCGGCTCGGCGAAGCGAGCCGCGAGGTCGACGGCGGCATCGTCGGCGCGATCATCGGCCGCTCCCTGCACGAACGTCGCTTCACCCTCGCGGAAGCCGTGCGCGCGGCGAGCGGCGCCGCGGCCTGAGCACGTGGCGATGACTGTGGTGGCGAGTCCTACACGAGAGCAGCCTGCGGAGCGGTCGGAGCGCGCCCAGCGGCGTCGCTCGATGCGGGACGACGCGCTGAACGTTCCCAACCTGCTGACCATGGGGCGGATCGCGATCATCCCCTTGGTCCTGTGGCTCCTGCATCAGGGCTCGCCCAGCGACTGCCTGGCTGCCGCCTGGGTGTACGCGGGCGCCGCAATCACCGACCTGCTGGACGGCTACCTGGCGCGCCGGATGAACATCGTCAGCGTGCTCGGCAAGTTTCTCGATCCGCTGGCGGACAAGCTGCTGGTGATGGCGTCGCTGATCTGGATGATCCCGCTCGGGCGGATCCCCGAGTGGGCCGTCGTCTTGATCATCGGCCGGGAGATTTCGGTCACTGGCCTGCGCTCGATTGCGAGTAGCACGGGCCTGGTGATCCCCGCCGGCAGCGGCGGCAAAGTGAAGACGGCCCTGCAAATGTCCGGCGTTCTGTGCCTGATCATCGGCTACCCGTACCACCTCTGGCTGCCGTTCATCGACTTGGGCGTGGTCGACCTGGTCAACGTCGGCCGGGCCCTCGTCTACGCTTCGCTGGTCTTCTCGATGGTCAGCGCCTTTCAGTACGTCTCGCTCTTCGCCGACGCCGTGGAGGCGAAGGAGCGGGATCAGGATCAATAATCCGCCCGCTTCGGCGCGACGCGAAAGCGCCCGGAGGGGTGAGGGCCAGCCCGCTGGCTCGACTTGGCCGGGGCCCCCGGCCCTCCCCCGACCTCGACTCGCGAACGGAGCAACCGGATCGTTCGAGCCCCAGGCCTGACGAGCCTCCCGCCGAATTGGCCGGCCTGTTGTTTGCAGACGCGGAAACCGCGCCGCGGATGACATGATCGTCTCAGGCCTGCTAGGTACTGCTGCCGCACCGGCGGGCGAGCCAGCCCGAGCGGTTCCTTCGCAAGCCATGCGCCTTTCCTTTCTATACCTTCCTCTCCTCCTCGTCCTCCATTCCTCCTGCGGCAAGCAGGGTGAAGGAGAGCGCTGCGACACCCGAAATGCCAATTTCGATTGCGACACCGGCCTGGTCTGCCGGAGCGCTTCGCAGCTCAGCCTGCAGGGGGACACGACCGGGTTCGCGCTGTGTTGCCCGCCGGAGGGCTCGACGCCGAGCGTTCCGCAGTGTTTCGCCGGCGCCACGGATCTCCCCGAGGAGGAGGATCGGCCCGAGGAGGAGGGGGTCGACGCCGGGGGTGGGGGCTCCGAGCCGGCCGCTCCGCCCCCGCCGGCCGCGGACGCCGCCACCGACGCCGGGGGCAGCGAAGGCTGAGAGCGTGGGCTGCGAGCGCCATGGCAGATCTCGTTTCCTTTGCGCAAAGTGGCCTGCTGCTGGCGGTGGCGATCTGCTTGCCCCTGCTCGTGGTCACGGCCGCCGTGGGCCTCGTGATGGCGGTGCTGCAGGCGGCCACCCAGATCCAGGACTCGGCCCTGTCGCACCTGCCCCGGCTGCTGGCCGCCGCGGCGGTACTGACCCTGCTGGGCCCGTGGATGGGCCGGCAGGTGGTGGCCCTCGCCCTGCGCGCGTTCCAGATGCGCTGAGGAGTCTGCCCAGGCGCGCTCCGGCCCCACCGCGAAGGGCGCGGGGCTCGGCTCGCGCGGCGGCGGCGCGATGAAGAGCCGCTGCGGTCCCGCCGATCCGCCGCTTCGCTCGCCCGGCGAGCTCCGAGGCGCGGAGCCCGACGTGCTCGTCGGAGGACGAGCGCGGCGGCAAGGCTCCGAGTGGCGGCTGTGCGACGCGCTCGCAGCCGTACCCGTCGTCTTCGGGGCGCACGAGCCGCCCGAGGAGGCGCTCTGCCGTGTGGAGGGGGAATACGACGGCGCGACCCTGCGAGCGGCCGACGTGCGGGTCGAAGCGCTCGCCGCGCGCCCCCCCGAAGAGCTCGCCGCGCTGCGGGCGGGTCGAGCGGCAGGGCTGGTTCGCCGGGCCCGGGTCCTCGGCCTGCTGCGCCGCTTTTTCGAAGCTCGGGGGTTTCTCGAGGTGGAGACGCCGCTGCGCAGTCGCGAGCGCAGCCTGGAGGCCTTCGTCGATCCGATCGCCTCGGGCGACCGCCACTTGATCACCTCTCCCGAGCTGCACATGAAGCGGCTGCTCGCGGGAGGGCTGCCGCGGATCTTCCAGCTGGCGCGGTGCTTTCGGAGAGACGAGTGCGGTCCGCTGCACAACCCCGAGTTCACACTGCTGGAGTGGTACCGGGCTTACGCGACGATGCAAGACGTGCTGCAGGACACCGAGCAGCTCGTCGCCTGGCTGTGCGAGCAACTCCACGGCGGCCTCCGGCTGCCCTTGCGGGGTGGACGAGAAATCGACCTGCAGCTGCCCTTCCCACGGCTGTCCGTGCGCGAAGCCTTTCGGCGCTACGCCGGTTGCGACGACGCCCCCGCGCTCGCCGCGCGCGACGAGAGCGAGTACTTCCAGCTTCTCGTGGATGCGGTGGAGCCCGCCCTGGCCGCGCTCGACCGACCGGTATTTCTCGTCGACTACCCCATCAGCCAGGCAGCTCTGGCCCGCCCCTGCCCCTCCGACGGCAGCGTGGCCGAGCGGTTCGAGCTGCAGGTGGCCGGCGTGGAGCTGTGTAACGGCTATGGCGAGCTGACGGACGCAACGGCCCAACGCCAGCGCTTCGAGCTCGAACGGCAGCGTCGCCTGGCGCGCGGCGAGGCCTGCGAACTGCCCGAACGATTCCTCGCGGCGCTCGAGCAGGGCATGCCCCCCGCCGGCGGAAACGCGCTCGGCGTGGATCGACTGGTGGCGCTGCTCGGGGGGCAGCGCTCGCTCTCCGAGGTTCTGGCGTTCCCCGAGCCAGAGGCCTGACGCACCCGTTGTGCCCGGCCCTGCGGCCCCATGCCGGGCGCCTCGGCGCCGCCGACGCGCCGGGCCCCCGCCGCGCCCCCGTGGGCGTGGGGAGCCCCGCTACTCGGTAGCCCGCGGCGCACGCGACACGCTCTGCGCCAGCCGATCGGCGAGCGGCTGCCCCTGGGCGTTCCACATCTGCAGCGAAAGCGGCGTCACCCCCACTTCCCCCGCGTCGTGCGCGGCGGTGTCGGAGCCCTCCTCCCCCTCGTGCGCAACGCCGGCTCCGCCCAACCACAGGTATTCGCCCCCGCGCGGGTCGTGACGAAACTCGGCGCCATCCTCGTAGCGCCGCGTGCCCAGGTGCGTGCCACGCACGGCCCAACGGTCGCCCGGCGGAAAGTTCACGTTGAGCAGCGCCCCGCGATCCTGCTCGGCGTCGGACTGCTCCAGCAGCGCGCCGACCAGGCGCTGGGCAATGGCGGCGGCCGCTGGCAGGCTCGCCGCGGGGTTGGCCGACAGCGCGATGGCCCGATAGCCGCGCAACGCGGCCTCCCGCGCGGCCGCCACCGTCCCGCTGTAGAAGACATCGGCGCCCAGGTTCAAACCGTGGTTGATGCCGGACACGACCAAATCCGGCGACCTGTGGAGCACACGGCGCCCGGCGCACAGAGCGACGTACACGCAATCCGCCGGCGTGCCATCCACGGAGAACAGGCCCGGCTCGTGCTCGATCAGACGCAGCGGCGTCGTCAGGCTGATGGAGTGGCTCGTGGCGCTCTGTTCGGTGAACGGCGCGCACACCACCACGTCGGCGATTCGCCCCAACGACTCGCGGGCCAGAATCAAGCCCTCCGCCCGAAAGCCATCGTCATTGGACAGCAGGATCAACGGGCGGCCCATCGCGGTGCATTTAGTCCCAGAGCTCGGCTCCGTCGAGCCGAAACTCTGGAGGGGAAGAGCCGCGCGGACTTTCGAACGGGACCGTTTCGCCGCGGCGGCAGCCCTTCTCCGCGAGAAGGAGCCACCGCGGCGGTCGGCTCGACGCGCCCGAGTGGCGGCGCCGAACGGCGCTCCCCGGTGAAGCGAGCCGGCCGTGCGTCAAAAAGACCGCCCGGGGCGAGACGGGACCGGGTCTATTGTCCTCCGCTTTCGACTCCGTACTCCAGTCGGTGGATTCGAACACCGTGTCCGACATCTGCCGGCAACTGCAGGCCGCGCTGGCCCGCTTCGGCAGCGCCGCCCCCCTGCAGGTCGAGGGCACCCGAGTGCGAATGACCCCCGATGCTCCCGCGCACGACTTGAAGCCCCTCGCCCTGCGCTGGGAGGACCTCGGGGCCGAGGAGCAACAGCGCGAGGTGACGATTTTGGCGCGCAGACTGACCCGCGTCGGGCGCGGCAGCGGCGCCAGCGCCCCGACCCACGGGCGCGCCGCGCTGTGGCCTTTGGTGTGGGCGGCGCTCGCGGTCGGGGGGGCGGTGGTGTACTGGCGGTCACCGTACGGCCCGGGAGGCAACCGGGGCCTCGACGTGGGCGCCCCGGACGGGTCCGCCGGAACGCTGGACTCGCCCCCCGCCGTGGCCGAAAGCGACGAGGAGCGCGAAGCTCGGCTGTGTCGCGCCACGCGAGCGCGGGTGCTGCGCGGAGCGACGGTCAGCCCGCTCGACGTGGACGGCTGGGTCGTGGAGATCGATCTGGCGCGCCCGACCGACGAGCGCGGCTGGAGCCGGCTGGGAGAGTTCGTGAGCGAAGCGCCCGCCGCCATCATCTGGAAGGGAGCCCCGCAGCTGGTCGCGCAGGGCGGAGAAAACGCCGGCTTGCAGGTGCACCGAGAATCGCTTGCGGGGCGCCCGGAGGCGCTGGAGCGGCTCTCGCTCACGCTCTCGGGCAGCTACGTGAAGCCCTACTTCCAGGAGAACCAGAGAATCGAGGTCGTGCGCCTCGCACAGGCGCTCGCCAAGAGCCACGGCGCTCGACACGGCGGCGTATATGCGCGCTGCGCCGCGGGCCGCACCCACCACCTCGGATCGTGGTTCATGGGCACCACGGTGCCGGAGGCCGCCGCCTCGCTGCTCTACTTCATGGGAGCCACCGCCGTGCCGGCACACCTGCCGCCGGGGCTGCTGTCGGGGAATCCGGAGCTGCCGGTCGAACCCGCCTACGCATTGCGCTCCCTGTCGCTCGCGGGGGAATCGCTCGATCGGAGCACTCTGTCGCACCACCTCGGCCCGCAGGACGGCGCCGTCGCCGCCAAGCCCGGGTTCGCTTCGGTGCACTTTCCCTTCGTGGACTCCAATCGCGCACTGCGAGCCAGCCGCGGGCTGGCGGCGGCCCTGGAGTTATCCGGGGCTCCCTAGCTCCCAGTCCGGATTTCTCACGACCTGGTCCCGAGGGAACGGTGTGCGGGGAAAAAAAGAACGCGTGCTCGCCGTCGGCCCCCCCCGGGGTGAAGGCCACGGGCGAGCGAGCGAGCGCAGGGGCAGCCCCTGCTCGAAGCGTGGCACCCGTCTCGTCAGCGCTCTCGGGGCGGTGGGGGGGCCGGCCGCGGCGCGCGACTTCGAGGCCCAGATCGCCCCGCAGCGGGTCACTCGAGCCGCCCGCTGCGCCCCGCCGCCCCGAAAGCAGCACGAACGGCCGCGGGTTCGAGCGCGAAACGGCAGCGCGACGGCAAATGCCCGAAATCGCCTCCCTGGGCAGAGGCCGTGCGCGGCGGCGACCGGGTCCTCTCGCGCGGCCCCGGCGTGTGCGTTTCCTGTCCAGAATTCGGCTCAACTGAGCCGAACTCTGGGTTTAATGGCGCCCCGCGTTGACCGTTGTCAGAGAGGGATGCGCACGCGAAACAGCCCTCGGGAGGCGCTCTCGGCGCTGGCGCAGAGCCAGGACACGCAAGAGCGCCGCGTGCGCTGGCGCCAGGCGCTGACGGCGCTCGGGGAGGCGGGACGCATCGATCGCCCGCCCCCCCTCGACGGCTTGCCGCGCGACAGCCTGATCGGCGCGGTCCGCACGGCGCTGGGCTCGGGCTTGATCGACGATCTGGATTGGGCGGCACCCGAGCGAGTCGCGGTAGCCCTCTACGAGATGACGAGCGCCATGCCGGCGGGACCCGAGCGCACGGCGCTGGGTCGCCGGATGTTCTCTCGCCTCTACCAGGGCACGGCGACGACCTTCGCCGCCGTGGCGACCCACATGGCGCTGCACGCGGGGAAATCCCTCGAGATCCCGGCGCTGCAAGCGCGCGTTCACCTGCTGTACTCACTGCCCATCGGCAGCTCCGTGAACGCCGACTCGCTAGCGCTAACGCTGCTAGCGCGCCCCGAGCTGTTCCAACGCTGGGTGGCTCGCCCCGCCAGCGGCACGCTGCCGGCGCGAACCATGGCCTCGATCATTTTGGAGCGGGCGGCGCGCGAAATCGTGCGCTGCACCGAACGAGGCGACCCGGCGCCCCTCGCGTGCTTCGGGGACCCGCGCGTCCAGGCCATCTACCAGCGCCTGCTCGCCGACCGCGAGCCGCTCGTCTGGCGCCACGCCGCGGTCGCTCGCGGCCTGCTCTCCGCGGTACAGCCCCCGCTGCGCGAGGAGATCGACCTGCAGCTCGACCCATCGCTTTCGCCGACCGAGTGGCGCCGCGCAGCCGTCTCCCTTTCCGCCTGCCTCGTCTCTGACCCGAAGACGGCGCTCCAGCAGTGCAAGAGCCTGCTGCGAAGCGACCTGTTCGACCGGCACCCCGCCATTCTCTCCACCCTGCTGTGGGGTCTGGGCCCGGTGCTCGAGACGGACCCGGATCTCGCCCAAGAGGTGATCGACTTCACCAGCTGGGTGGACCGCACGGACATCGCCCAGAACCTCGCCTCGCTCCTGCGCGACCTCAAGCACCCCGGGATCGGTCAAGGCGCCGCGACACGAATGATCAACGGCCTCGCCGAGCGCCTGGAGTCGACGGACTCGGGCACGAGCTTCCGCCTGCAAGCGTTGATGCAAGAGCTCGACATACGCCGGCGCGGCGACACGTCCATCGCCGGCGCCGTTCGGTCGGCGCTGCGGGCCTTCGAGAGCACGGGCGCCGAAGCCGCCCACGACCTGGCCCGCGAAGCGCTCGACCGATCGCTGTATGCGTTGAAGGTGCTCGAGAAGCAGAGCGGCGAGGAAGCCAGCGCCGAGACCTACCGAATCCTGCGAGACCTCGACGCCGGCACGGTCGAAAACTCCAAGCTCTACTGCCTGCTGCTGCTCGGCAGGCGGCCCGGCGATTCCAACGCCTCGGTCGCCGAAATGGAAGGGTTGTACGACCGATTCGGGAGCTGGCTGCTCAACCGCACCGGGCCCGTCGACGAAACCACGGACCCCGAGGGGACGCTCGTGCTGCACCAGCAGCGCTGGCTTTCCTTGTTGCACCTGATCGACGTGGAGACCTCCGCGAAGGCGGGGAACGAGCACGTCGCCAATCGGATCGGCTGGCGCATTCGTCAGGCCATTCGCACGCTGCTCGCGCACCTCGAGGCGGAAACCAACCCGCGCCTGCACCGCGTGCTGTGTGCCACGCTGGCGCGGAGCTTCGACGCGGCGGTGCGCGAGGGCGTGGCGGACGTGAGCGACCTGCTGTTGCTCAGCGTGCAGCGGCTGCACCAGAGCTCGAGCGTGGAGGCGGTCGTCGAGGCCTCCGCCGCCCAGGAGAGCCGCAACGCTCTGCAGGCCTACGCGCGCTTTCTCGCGCAGGCCGGCCCCCCCAAGAGCCGCCGCAGCCACCCGCCCTCGATGATCCCGCGCGCCCCGGCACAGCACTACCGCGAGATCGCCGAAGGGCTGCGGCTCAACGCCTCCTACCGCGGTGAGGCCTTGCGGCAAACCCTGCTGAGGCTCAGCCGCTGCCTGCAAGGGCTGCAGCAGGCCAACAGCGTCGGCGAGCTGCTCGACGGCGAGCACCACCAGATCGACGAGCTGGAGAGCGCCTGCGGCGACCTGGCCAAGCTGAGCCAGAGCGCCGCCGCGCGCGTGCTGGACGACCCCGGCGCCTTCGCCGAATCTTCCGAGGACGACAGCCTCTCCAAGATCCTCTCCGACGCGGCGAGCGCCGGCAGCATGCCCGACGAACAGGCCATGCTCAAAGCCATCGACGCGCTGTGCGCCCCGTTGCCCTGCGCCCTGGCCGATCCACTCGCGCTCGCGCTCTCCCCCCTCCGGTCGCTGCCGCTGACGGCACCGACGGGCGCCGTCTCGCGGCGCCCCCGCCAGCACAACGTGCTGCCCGACTGGCTGCTGCCTCGCCGCACCATCGGCGGCTTCTACGTGGTCAGCGCCCTGGGCGTGGGGGGCGCCGCATCGGTGTTCGTGGCTCGGCGCATCGAGGCGCGTCGGCAGTCCGGAGCCGAGCTGTACGCGTTGAAGGTGCCGAAATACGACGCGACGGTGGCCCGAAGCCTGTCCGAGCAGGAGTTCTTGGAAATGTTCCGCCAAGAGGCCGGTGCCCTGCTGTCGCTGCCCCGACACGAGAACCTCGCGCGGTTCGTCAACTTCGACGTGGAGGCTCGCCCCAAGCCCATTCTGGTCATGGAGCTCATCGACGGCAGCTCGCTCGACCGCTGCATTCGCCGGCGGCTGCTCTCGACCAAGCGCGCCTTTCAATACCTGGACGGGATCCTGGCGGGGCTCGAAGCGATGCACTCCAAGGGCGTGGGGCACCTGGATCTCAAGCCCGCCAACGTCATCCTGCGCGACCAGAGCACCGCCGTGCTGGTGGATTTCGGCCTGAGCGGGCGCCACATTCGCCCCGGCTGCGGAACCCTGGAGTACTGCTCGCCGGAGATCCTCGGAGTCATTCCGGGCGGCCACGAAGCGCCGCCCGCATGCGCCGACATGTACGCCTTCGCGTGCCTGGCGTTCGAAACGCTCACGACCAAGTACGTGATCGACGGTCCGGACGAAACCGCCGTAATCACCAACCACATCAACCACGATGGGTGGCCGGATCGGCTGGCGGAGTTCTCGCGCATGGACGGCAACCACGAGCTGGCCATGCTGCTCGCACGCTGCATGCGCAAGGAGCCGGGCAAGCGGCCCTCCGCCAGCGAGGTGCGCCGAGCGCTCGCCCTGCCCGCCCACGATCTCGAGTCACGCCCCTGGCCGCTGCAGACGGGGCGCGATCAACACCGAGACAGCGAACCGATACCTCTGGTCGCAGGTCGGCGCTGAAGGCAAGCTGCGGGCGTGCCAGCCCGCGACATCCCCCTCGGCGATAGCGCCTCCGACTCACCGTCCCACCAGGCGCCCGAGTTCGTTCGCCTGCGCCGAGCCCAGGGAGACACGGTCCTCGTCAGCGGACGAAGCCGGGCGCGCTCGCCCCTGCTGGTCGCGCCGCCCATGTTCGCCATCGCCGCGACACCCTGGCTGGCGGGCGCCCCTCCGACGCCGCTTCAGCTCGCCGTCAGCGCAATTTTTCTGGGCATCTGCCTGGGCCTGCTGTCGATGGGCTTGCCTCGCCGGTATCGCGCGGAGCTGCGAGTGCGGGGCGGCGAGGTGCGCGTGGGAGGCGCCCCGCACGCGGTCGGTCCCGGTGCCTACTGGCAGCTGCGGCTCGCTCCCAACCGGCTGGCGCCGCAATGCAAGTACGCCTGCGATCTGGTCCTCGAGCGGGGGGTGAGCTTCGAGTTGCTTTCGGGCCCGCGACCCGACCGGGTGCTCCGGGACTTGCACCAGTGTCTGCGCGTGCTTCCCCTGCCCGTCCGTACCGGCTGGGGCCTGCGGGGCGACGCCACGCCGTGGAGCTATTCGGGCGGCTCCGCTGGGCAGCGTCCGGCGACGTCTTCCCGGCTGCGGATCGTCGCCGAGCGCACCGACCCGCGCCTGAGCCGAGTCGCGCTGGGCATGACGCTCGTGACAGCCGGGCTGATGGGCTGGCTCACGGCGCGCCAGGCCGCTTCTCTGGGGTCCACGATGCACCCCGTGAGCTGGCTGCTGCCCAGCGCGCTGGTGGCGAGCCTGTGTTTCATCGCGTTCGCGGCCAGCGCCAAAAGCCAGCTGCTCGCCAACGAACGCAGCGTGCGTCTGCTGGGCGGCATCCTCGGGCGAGCTTGCGGCACCGCCTCGCGCGCGGGCGTTCGAGGAGCCACCATCGTGGGCCGCAGCCCGGACAAGACGGTCTGCCATTTGCTGCTCGAAACGGACGACGGGCCCTTGGCTTCGCGGGTGCGCACGGACCGTGCCGAAGAGCTCGAGCGGCGGGTCATCGAAGGGCTGGGCCTTCCCCCGGGCTAGCTCCCGAAGCCGTCCGGGGCTCGAATCGAGGGGCCGAGTCTTTTCGGAAGAGCTCACTCGCGAATGCGAACCGTGCGCCCGCGGCAGCGCGCCCGCCGCGTCATCAGGGGGCCCCGCTCCGGAACGATCTGAACGCGCAGAGGCTCCCCACGCTTGCAGCTGAAATCCCCCAGGTAGGGCGAGAGGCCCAGCCGCCGCCCGTTGACGAACACCTCCGAGCGCGGCGGGCCCACGGTGACCGAGATCACCAGGCGCAGCGAGTCCCCCTCCTCGATCGCCGGCTCGAAGTCCATGAGTCCGCGCCGCTCGACCGCGTCGACGAGCGAGCGACGGTCGTTCGGCGCGACCCCCGCGGAGCTCGGGGCGACCGGCGGCGGCGAATCGCTCGCCACGGTTGGCGCGGCGGCGGGGAGCTGAGCGGAGACGGCCCCTGCGCGGCGCGCATGCCGAATGGCCGAGAGCATGAGCCGAAAGCCGACCGCCGCGCCGGCGAAGGCGGCGCCCAGCTCCGTGACGATGGCCAAGCGGGCGACGAAACGGCGCATCATCCCGCCACCCGTAGCACCTCGGCGAGGGAGGTCTCTCCCCGCGCGGCCATCGCCAGCCCCTCGCTGAGCAGGGACTTCATCCCCTGCTGGCGCGCCACCGCGGCAATCTCGTCCGTCGGGCGGCTCGCGCTGACCGCCTGGCGCAGCTCGGGAGTCATGATCAGCAGCTCCGTCACCGGGCGGCGACCGACGAAACCCTCGCCATCGCACGCGAGGCATCCAGCGGGCTCGAAGTAGTGCCCCGTCAGCGTCGGAATCCCGAGCGCGCGGAGCCGGGCGGCGGCGTCCTCGTCCACAGGGGCCGGCCTCTTGCAGGCGCCGCACAGCAGGCGAACGAGACGCTGCGAGAGGCTGCCCACGGTCGCGCTGGCGACGGCGAACGGCTCGATGTTCATGTCGATCAGTCGTGCGAACGGCCCGGCAGCGCTGTCGGCGTGCAGGGTCGTGAGGATCAGGTGCCCCGTCAGCCCCGCCTGGGTGGCGATCTCGGCCGTCTCGCGATCCCGAATCTCGCCGACCATCAGCACGTTGGGGTCCTGCCGAAGCACGCTGCGCAGCGTGCTGGCGAACGTGCGCCCCGCTCTGGCGTGCATCTGGGTCTGGGTGGCAAACGGCAGCTCGATCTCGATCGGATCCTCGAGCGTGACGACGCTGGTCGTCTTGCCGCGCGCTTCGGCCACGTATTTGAGCGCCGAGTACAGCGTGGTCGTCTTGCCGCTGCCCACCGGGCCGGTCACGAACAAGATGCCCTGGGGCTTGGCCAGGATGTCGACCAGCCCGGCAAGCGCCGGCTCGGAAAGACCGAGCGAGGCGAGATCGGCGACCTTGACGCTGCCCCGGACGAGGCGCAGCACCACGCGCTCGCCGCTCTCGGTGGGCAACGTGGAGACGCGCGCCTCGACGGTGCTTCCGTCCAGGCTCATCACGAGCCGCCCGTCCTGGGATTTGCGGCGAGTGTGGATCTCGAGAGAGGCGAGTACCTTGATGCGCGTCGCGAAGGGCTGCGCCCAGCGCGGCTCGAGCTCGGCCACCGAGTGCAGCGCCCCGGAGACGCGGTAGGTGATCCGATAACCCTGGGGGCTCGGCGAGAGATGAACGTCGCTGGCCTCGAGGCAAACCGCCCCGCGCACGACCTCCTCGAAGGCCCGCACGACGTCCCCCTCTCGATGCTCGAGCAGGCGGCTCACCCGCGCTGCCACTTCCTTCGCCAAGGCGGCGGCTTGCGCCTTGCCCTCGTAACTGCCGAACTCGACGGGCCCGCCGAGCCGATCCCACGGGATCCAGCGCCGAGCGCCGCTCAACGACAGCGCCAGCGCTCCGCTGCCCGCCGCGCCCCACAGCACCCAGCGCCAGGGGCCGGGGGCCGTCAAGGCGACCAGCTCGCGCTGCAAGGCGGAGAATCCCCCGGCGAGGTGGTCCGCCGGCGCCGCGTACGAGAGCGTGGCCAGGGCGGCCAGCGCGCAGCAGGCGCCGAAGGTCAGCAAAGCCCGCGAGACAAAGGTCACGTTCTTGCCACCGGCCGGCGCGCCCAGCCGCGTAAGTCTTCCGTCTCCCGAGCCGGCGCTCGCGAATCGCGACGCCGGGCGCCCGCCGGATCGAAGGGGGCCCCGGCGGCGCGTCTCGACCACCTCGCCCACGGTCGGGCGGTCGACTCCGGCAGTCGACCTGGAGCGGCCCCGAGGCTCATCGCCGGCTCAAGGCGACAGCAGCGAACCCAGATCCTCGTCGATTTGCTCGGCGGTGGTCCCGAGCACCGTCGCGTACCAGCGGGTGTGCTCGCTGCGCGCCAGGTAGCGCGCCCTCTTGCCCGGCGCCTCGGGCTCGGTGCGCACCAGCTCCAGGAACCCGAGCGGCTTGCCCGAGGCGTTCATGTAGTCGAGGCGGACCACGAGATTGTCCTGGGAGGGGGGCGGATCGGGGTTCTCGACGTACGTGGTGACCCGAAGGCGGCCCACTTTGGTCATCCAGTTGCTGGCCGTCTCGTCCTTGGTCTCCGGAGACTCGGGGCTGGACCAGAAGTCCTTCTCGGTGGGGTGGACGACGAGCTCGCGCCCCGCCTCCCCCTTCTGGATTCGAACCCGCGCGACCGATTCGTCCCCGAAGTCGTGAAAGCTACGCTCGACGAGCCGAGTCTCCGAGGAGGTGAGATCGTTGGCCACCTGACCATCGATGACGTAGCCCACGCCGCTTGCAGGATCGCGGACGTAGCGGTCGCGACCGCCCGGCGTCTTGTCCCCGAAGCGGAGAGAGTGCTGCTGGCCGTCGACGGTGACGGTGAGCTGACCTCGCACTTCGTCGTCGAAGCCGTACTCCTCGAGCCGCTCGCCCTCGACCTTGCCCAGCACGCGCTTGGCTCGCAACGAGGCGAGCGCCTCGACGAGCTCCTCGCCGCGCTCGACGCTGACGAAGCGCTTGGGGGGGGCCGGCTCCGACGGCTCGGCAGCCCCGTGCGGAGAGTGGGCCCCGTGTGGAGACTTCGGGGCCCCTGCGTCGGCGGCGGGCGCAGGCTCGGGCGGCTTGGCAATTCTCTCCACCGTCGCCACGTAGTAACGGCCCTGGTCATCACTGCTCGGTTCCAGAGCCAGCTTCGTCTTGTCGGTCGTGAAGCTCACCTCCGAAACGGAAGCCGCCCGCCCCTGCCACAGCTCCACCCCCTCGTGTTTCTCGGCCGGGGTATCTTCGGTCGTCCACGCGCGCAGGGCGAGCACGCTCGCGCCCACGAACAGGACGAGATGGGGGAACAAACCACGCGCGGCCATCAGGTAGCCTCCTTCGACATGCGGCGTGCCCGCCGCGAAAGCGAGAGGCCCGCGCCCAGGACCAGCAGCGGGGCTCCGAGGATTGTGCTGTAGAACCAGACCAAGTCCTTTTGTTTCGTATGCTCGATGCGCACGTCTTCCTCGTTGTTCACCTCGCCCACGAAGCTATCTTCTCCGCCGAGCCACCGCACGGCATCCATCACCAGCAGGCGATTGGGCGGAAAGCTCGACAGCACCAAATCGCTGACAGCGTCGGCGTCGGCCACCACGAAGGCCCGCATCTCCTTGCCGGCCTCGCCTTCCGTGGCGGGCGGGTCGGGCGCATGCGGGTTCTGCTTTTGCAGGGGCTTGGTGACCGCGGCCACCAGCGTGTAGGTGTCCTTCTTCTCGGTTTTCTCGTCGAAGTGGTAGTCGCGGTCGAGGTCGGCAAAGGTACCGCCCATCGCCCGCACGGCCATGTCCACCTTGAAGTCGGCGCCGCCGGCCGAAGCCAGCGAGCCCGCCTGCGCGAACAGCAAGGCTGCGCGCGAAGCGTTGCGACTCAAGGTGGACACCGACGCGTGCGAAGAGAACCGGTTGCTGATGAGCAGCGCGCGGTCCGAGTCGTTGGACCGGCTGCGCACGTGATGGCTAGTGTGGGCCAGCACCGCCGGGGAGTAGGTGAGGCCCGCGATCGTGGCCAGGGCCGAGAGCCCCTCGAGGGAGGCCTGCTCACCCGGCCCCGGCGAGCCCTGGGGACCGTCCGGCGCAGAAGCAGGCGCCACCGGCCCGGCGTCGACCGTCCCGGCGTCGAGGGCCATGAACAGGGCGCCGCCCTTCTTGGCGTACCGATCGAGCGAATCCAGCTCCTCGCGTGAGAAGGCCTGGGTCGGCCCCAGCACCATCACCACCGCCGCGTCGCTCGGCACCTCGCGCCCGAGCCCCTGCGCCAGACCCAACGTCTGTACCTGGTAGTTCTGTTTGCGCAGCAGGGTCTGCAGCAAGTCCGCGGTGCGCCCCTTGACCTTGTCGCCGGGAGCCGGCGAGTTGAGCTCGCCGTGCCCCGCCGTCAGGTACGCCACGCGCCGCGAGCGAAGCAGCTTGTAGAGCTGCTCCTGCACGTCGCGATCGAGCGTCTTGAGCTTGGCCCGGGCGGCGCGCAGCTCGCTGCCGATGGTCATGGTGCGGTTCGTCTCCCCCTTCGAGAAAACGACCGTGCCGTCACTGAAGACCTTCAGCTCCTGGGCGAGTTTCGGCTCCAGGTAGCGATCGACCACGCTGAACTCCACGTCGCCCACGCCGTCGGTGAGCTCCCGGAAGTAGCCGACCACTTCTCTGCGCGCGTCGCTCACATCGGGAAAAAATGCGGTGATCTTCAGCGGCTCGTCGAAGCTCTCGATCATGCGACGCGTCGAAGAGCCGGGCTCCGACGTCTTGAAGTAACTGTAGTCCGCCTGCGCTTCGGTCTGCCCGGCGGCGTACACGAACAGGGCGCAATAGCTGAGCGCCAAGCCGAGCGTCAGCCCCGCGGCGGCCGCGGACTTGACGCGTCGCGCCTCGATCTGCCGGGCGGAGCGCATCGGCCACAGCGCCGCTTCGCCGAAGACGAGCGCCAGGCCGGAGCACAGCACGAGCACGACCCAAATCACCGTGAGCAGGTTCGCGGCGTCGCTTTCCGCCGCGGCGCCAGGCTCGGAGAGCCCGAGCACCTCCAGCCCGGCTTGGGTGCTCGCGAAGTACACTCCGATGCCGACGAGCCCCGCCAGGCTGGCCATCCCCAGCACCCCCTCGATCGAGGCGCGCTGCCCGCCCGAACGAAACTGCGGGAGAAAGCGCATCAGCGTAGTGCCCGTCATCAGCGCGAGGCCGGCCCAGGTCAGCAGCACCCGCAGCCCCCCCTCCTCCACGACCACGCGCTGGCCGAGGTAGAGCAGCACGAGCCCGCCCACGTAGGCCGGAACGAGCCAGGCGGGGGACCGCCTCGCGCTCGATTCGTTCGCCCCCTCTTCGGCGCGCAGGCCCTTGTTTTCTACCGCCATCGACGCGCCTCCAGCATCTTCACTGCCGCGAGCAAGAACATGTAACTCACGGTCAAGTAGTAGGCGACCGCTCCGAGCTCGAGGATTCCGAACTGAAACGGACGAAAGTTTTCATGGTGCAGCGCCATGGCGGCGAGCACCGCGTTCAGCGGGGGGTCGATGGCCTGCGCCAACACCCAGAACACCAGCATCACCACGACGATCGCGGCGCCGACCACCACCGCCACCAGCTGCGAACGCGCAAAGCAGGAAGCGAACAGGCCGATGGCCGCCGCGGCCGACCCGATCATCAGCTGCCCGAGGTAGCCGATGACGATGTGCCCCGCGCTCACCTTGCCGTTCACCAACAGCAGCAGCGGCATGTAGATGGTCAGCACGGTGAGCAACGCCACCATGACGCAGACCGAGACGTACTTGCCGAGCACGATGTCCCACTCGGAGATGGGCGCGGTGTTGAGCAAGGTGAACGTCTTCGTCTGGCGTTCCTCGGCGACCAGGCGCATCGAAAGAAACAGCGCCGCGGTGACCGTGACACCGCTCGTCCACCAGAAGAACTCGGCGAGCGCCTCGCCCGAGAGCAGGCGCTGGGAGAGGGAGCGCCAGTAAAAGAGGATCCCGTCCAGCAACAGCGCGCTGGCGATCACCACGCTGCCGAGCGGGGAACGGAAGTACGCGCCGATTTCGCGGCGCGCAATCAACGCGGCGCGGCTCATTTTCCCCCTCCGCTGGCCAGGCGCAGAAACACGTCCTCGAGCTCGCTCTCGGACTTGGCCAGGTGCAGCAAGGGCACTCCGATCTCGTGCAGGCGAGCCGCCACGGCCTCGCGCACGTCCCGCGCGGCCTCGAGCGCGAAGCTCTCGATGCCGTCGCCCGGCTCGAGCGGGTCGATGGCGCGAACGGCAGAAACGCCGTCGAGCGACGACAGGGCGGACGAGACCGCGCCATTGCCTCGAGCCGCGCGCACGGAAATCTCGATGCGGATCCCCTCGAGCAGCTCGCGGGATAGATCCGCCTCCGTGCCAGCAGCCACGATTTCGCCGTTGCGCAGGACCAGCAGCCGATCGCAGGTCTCGCTGATCTCCGACAAGATGTGGCTGGAGACAATCACCGTGTGGTGCGCCTTGAGGTCGCGCACGAGCTGGCGCATCTCCACGATCTGCACCGGATCGAGGCCACTGATCGGCTCGTCCAGCACCACCAGCTCGGGGTCGTGGACGATGGCCTGAGCGATGCCCACCCGCTGGCGATACCCGTGCGAGAGGGAGAACAGCGGATCGCCCAAGACGGGGCGAAGCCCGAGCTGTTCGGCGACCGTGCCGATCCGCGCCGGCCCGCCGCGGGCCTCCTTGCCTCGCAGCTCGTAGACGAACTGCAGATACTCCCCGGTTCGCATCTCGTCATAAAGCGGGGGGGAGTCCGGCAGGTAGCCGATGCGACGGCGCACCTCGTCGGGACGCTCCACCACGTCGACGCCGCCCACCCGAACCGCTCCGGCGGAGGGCAACAGATCACACGCCAGAATGCGCAAAGTCGTCGTCTTGCCCGCACCATTGAGGCCGAGCAGGCCGACGACCTCGCCCTTGTCGATCGAGGCCGACAGCGGTCCGACCGCGCGGCGCTCGCCGTAATACTTGTATAAATTGTTGATTTCGATCACAAGCTACTCGCCTTCGTGGCCGTCGTTGGTTCGCCTGCCGCCTGACCACCAGGCGGCGCCGTTTATTCCCAATGGCCGCGCAAAGCGCAAGACCGCGGTCGCGCACAGCCGCCCGAGCCCGCCATGGCCCCCGCTCCTCGCCCCCCGCCAGCGCCCCCTCGAGAGGGGGCGGAGCCAGCGCCGCAAGCCCCGAGCGTCGCCGCGACTTATACGCCGATCGCTCGGAAAACTGGCCCCGTGAGCCCCCACCACCTGGCCGGGGCCGTGCGCCGCGAGGCGCTGCAGCTCGGCTTCGCCCGAGTCGGGTTCGCCCCCGCGGACGAATTTCACCAAGCGGCCGACGCGCTGCGGCGTTGGCTGGCCCAGGGCGAGCACGGGGGGCTGAGCTACTTGGAAGCGCCCCGGCGCGACCAACCCCGCTCACTGCTGCCCGAGGCCGCCACACTCGTCGTGGTGGCGATGATGGCGCCGCTCTCGCCCGCCGGCGACGAGCGACGGCTGCCGCTCGCGGGCCGCGTCGCGCGATACGCCCAAGGCGCCGACTACCACGGGGTGATCAAGACCAAGCTCCAACGGCTGGCCCACGCCTGCGCCGAGGCCGCGGGCAGAGAGATCACGGCGCGCGCCTGCGTGGACACCGCACCGCTGCTCGAGCGGGAAGCGGCGCGGCGGGCCGGGGTGGGCTTCTCGGCAAAGTCGACGATGTGCATCACGCCCGGCCTGGGCAGCCAGACCCTGCTCGGCGTGCTGTTGATCGACCTGTGGCTTCCCCCCACGCCGCTCGAGCGGCAGGGCTGCGGCCGCTGCACGGCGTGCCTCGACGCCTGCCCGACCGGCGCCTTCGCCGCGCCGCACCGGCTCGATGCACGGCGCTGCATCTCGTACCTCACGATCGAGTCCCGGGAGCCGATCCCGGCCGAGCTTCGGGCGGGCGTCGGCGACTGGGTGTTCGGCTGCGACGTGTGCCAGGACGTGTGCCCGTACAACCAGACGCGCAAGGCGCCCGAGCCACCCGCCGAGGTCGCTCGCCCCGGCAGCGCGCCTCGGCTCGACCTGGTGAGCCTGCTCGAGCTGAGCGCTTCGGGCTACCGCCGCCTGGTACGGGGTAGCGCGCTGTCCCGCGCGAGCCGGCCCCAGCTGCAGCGCAACGCGGCGGTGGCACTGGGCAACGGCGGCTCGCCCCGAAGCGTGGAGCCGCTCGGGCGGGCGCTGCTTTCGAGCCGCTACCCCTTGGTCCGCGGCCACAGCGCGTGGGCTTTGGGCCGAATTGGGGGCCCGCGCGCGCGCCAGCTGCTGCTCGAAGCGGCGGCTCAGCCCCAGGAAGACTGGGTCATCGAGGAGATACGATCGGCAATCTCATCAATTGATTGATATATTTATGCACTAAATCAACACAGAATCATCACGCTTTGCATCGGCCATTTCGGGCCCCTGGCGTCCGCGCCTCGCCCGGGGTATCTAGCCGCAATGCAGCGTTGGCCGGGCGAGCGCCTTCACGAACGCCGGGAGCCCGGGCTTCCCGTCTCCTTGGGCCAGCTCGGAATGGTGCTGACCCTGGTGAGCATCAGCATTCTGTTCATCGCGGCGAGCGTGGCGGTGCTAGTCGCCCACGGTCAAGCCGTGGGGTGGCGAGCCGCGCGCGCACCTCTGCCGGTGGGGCTCTTCACCAGCAGCGTACCCCTGCTCGGGGCGGGCCTGGCGTTTCGCCTGGCCGAGCGCAGCTTGCAGAAGAACCGCCCGATCGCTACGGCGCGTCACCTGAAGCTGGCGGCGGGCGCGGCTGCCGTATTCCTGGTGGCACAAGCCGCCAACAGTCGGCTCGTGACGAGCGCGCCCGCGGAGGTGGGGCACGCGCTGTTTCGGTTCTCCTTCAATCTGCTGATCGGACTTCACGCCGTGCACGTGCTCGGGGGCCTGGTGGCGCTCGGCATCTGCCTGGTCCGCACGGAGCGCGGCGAGTACTCCAGCTCGCGCTGCGCCGAGCTGCGCTATTGCGCGCAGTACTGGCACTTCCTCGGCGTCCTGTGGATCCCCCTGGTCGCCACCCTGATCTGGGTGCGCTGAAGCTTGGCCGCCCCTGCGTCGAAGCCCGCCGAGCCGCACGCCACGCCCCTTCGCGTGCTACTGATCGACAACTACGACTCGTTCACCTACAACCTCGTCCACCTGCTTTCGGGGGCGGGTTTGTCGCTGACCGTGGTGAAGAACGACGCGGCGAGCGCGGCGGAAATCGAAGCCATGCGGCCCGACGCGTTGCTGCTTTCGGCAGGGCCCGGCACTCCCGAAGAGGCCGGCGTGACCCTCGAGCTGATCGCCCGCCTCGGCGACCGGATTCCGATGCTGGGGATCTGTCTGGGCCACCAGTGCATCGCTCACGCGCTGGGTGGGCGGGTGCGGCGGGCCGAGCAGCTGTTGCACGGCAAGACCTGCCAAGTCACTCACGACGGGCGCGGGGTCTACCTCGGTCTGCCCCCCCAGGTCGCCATGGCTCGGTACAACTCCCTGGTGGTGGAAGAAGCCAGCCTCCCGAGCGGCCTGGCGGTGAGCGCCCGCAGCGAAACGGGCGAGGTCATGGGCCTTCGCAGCCAGAGCGGGCTGCTGGAGGGTGTGCAATTCCACCCGGAATCGGTATTGAGCGAGTCGGGACCGCAACTGGCGCGCAATTGGGTGCGCCGACTGCGCCCCGTCCCCCTCGGCTCCGGAGAAAAGCAGTGAGTGACCCCACCCCGATGGCCTTTGCCGACGTGTTCGAGCAGCTCCACGCCGGCGGCGAGCTCTCGGCAGCCCGCACGACCGCGCTCTTCGACTCCATCCTCTCGGGAGGGTGGACGCCGGTACAGATCGCAGGGCTGCTGGTCGCGCTGCGCATGCGGGGAGAAACCCCAGCGGTGGTGGCGGCCGCGGCGCGCGCCATGCGCGCCAAGATGGTGCGCGTCGGGCCCGTCGCCTCGCCGCTGATGGATACCTGCGGCACCGGCGGAGACGGCAAGAACACCATCAACATCTCCACGGCCGCATCGCTGGTGGTGGCCGCGGCCGGCGTCGCCGTAGCGAAGCACGGCAATCGCGCGGCGTCCAGCACGTCGGGCACGGCGGACGTGCTCGAGGAGCTCGGCATCGACGTGGAGCTACCCCCCGCCGCCCAGACCGGGGTCCTCGAGCGCGCCGGCATCTGCTTTCTCTTCGCGCGAGCGCACCACCCGGCGATGCGGTACGCGGGCCCGGTGCGGGCCGAGCTGAAGATCCGCACCATTTTCAACATGCTCGGTCCGCTGTGCAATCCGGCCGGCGCGACCCATCAGCTGGTGGGTACCTTCTCCCACAGCGCGCGAGAGCTGATGGCCGGGGCCCTCGCGGAGCTGGGCACCGAGCGGGCCTGGGTGGTGCACTCGGACGACGGCTACGACGAGCTCAGCCCGTTCGGCGAGACCCGCGTCAGCGTCGTCGAAGGAGGCGCCGTGACCTCGCGCGTGACGAGCCCGGAAGAGTTCGGGCTGGCCCCGAGCGCGCCCGGCGCCATCGACGGCGGCTCCGCTGCCGACAACGCCGACACACTGCGGGCCCTGCTGGACGGGCAGCGCCATCCGGCGCGCCCGGCCGTCGTCCTCAACGCCGCGGCGAGCCTCGTGGTCGCCAAGGGGATGGCCCCGATGCAGGCCGCCGGCCTGGCTTCTCAGCTGCTCGACGATGGGAGCGCGAAGCAGGTGCTCCAGCGTTGGCGGGCCGCGTGCGAGGCTGCACGCGCGGGGAAGGCGTGACCCGAGCGAGCGCCGCGCCGGGCGTGCTCGCCCGGATCATCGCCCACAAGCGCGAAGAGCTCGCGGCGCTGCGGCGGAGAAGACTGCCGCCGGAGCCCCCGCGTCGCCCCGTCGAGCTGCGCCGGCAGGTGACCGGGGAGCTGTCGCTGCTGGCCGAAATCAAGCACCGGTCGCCTTCCGCGGGCGCGCTCTCGACGGCGCTCTCGGTGGGCGAGCGAGCGCGGGCCTACGAGGCGGGGGGCGCGCGGCTGATCAGCGTGCTGTGTGACGAAACCTTCTTCGGGGGGCGCTACGAGCACCTGAGCGAGGCCCGGTCGAGCGTCTCGATTCCGCTGCTCTGCAAGGAGTTCGTGATCGACGAGGTGCAGCTCGACGCCGCGCGCGCGTTCGGCGCTGACGCCGTTCTCCTGATCGTACGCTGCCTGCCCCAACCGGATCTGCAGCGGCTGCTCACTGCCGCGCACGACCGGCAGCTGGAGGCCCTCGTGGAAATCCACGGCCCCGAGGAGGCCTCCCGAGCGCTCGACGCCGGGGCGCGCCTCGTGGGCGTCAACGCCCGCGACCTCGATACGCTGCAAATGCACCCCGAACAGGCGCGGGAGGTCCTCGAGGCGCTGCCTGCCCAGGTGGTGCGTGCGCACCTTTCCGGCGTCGCCGGCCCGGCAGACGTGCGCCGGGTTGCGGCATCCAGCGCCGACGCCGCGCTGATCGGCGAGACGCTGATGCGGCGCGACGACCCAACGCCGCTCTTGAGAGAGCTCTGCGCCGCGGCCCGCTGAGCGCCCCGAGCCGGCTGCACTCCGTGAGCCGGGCCGAAAGCCTGGGCGCGCCCAATCGGCAACAGTTGGGCCCGGTCCGAGAGACCTCGGTATGCTCGGCGCGGTGTTGCTGCGCGACCACTTGAAGCCACTGCTGGGTCACCTGCGGGTGGAGCGCGGCCTGCGTGACAACACGCTGCTTGCCTACGAGAGCGACCTTTCGATTTTCTTCGACTTTCTCGAGGCCACCACGGACGGCACGCTGGCGGAGTTGAGCTTGCCCCTGCTCGGCCAGTGGCTGCAGCACTTGACGAGGCGCGGCTTGTCCGAGCGGAGCCTGGCGCGCCACCTCAGCGCTCTGCGAGCCCTGACGAGGTTCCTCGTCGAGGAGCGGCAGCTCGAGAGCGACCCGAGCGCGCACCTGCGGGGCAGCCTCAAGCCGAGACGGCTGCCGCGCCCGCTGACGGTCGAGGATCTCCTCAACCTGATGGCCGCGCCGGACTGCACTCGACCCCGCGGGCTGCGCGACCGGGCCATGCTGAGCTTGATGTACGCCTCCGGCCTGAGAGTCTCCGAGCTGCGGCACCTCGCGTGCGCCGATCTCGACCTCGCCCGGGGCCTGCTCGCCGCGCTGGGCAAGGGGGGCAAGCGGCGGCTCGTCCCGATGGGGGAAGTGGCGCTGCAGCACGTGGAGCAGTTCCTTGCCGAGCCGCGCTGCCGACCCACGAGCAGCCCCCTGCTCTTCCACAATCGACGCGGCAAGGCGTTCTCGCGCCAGATGGTTTGGAAGATGGTTGGTCGCTACGCTCGCCGCGTGGGGATCGCCGACCACGTTCATCCCCACCGGCTCCGGCACTCCTTCGCGACCCACCTGCTGGCAGGCGGGGCTGACCTGCGCAGCGTCCAGGCGCTGCTAGGCCACGCGAACATTTCCACCACCGAAATCTACACGCACGTTTCCGACGACGCGGTTCGCCAGCAGTACGACATTTCCCACCCGCGGGCCCGGCGCGATGACGGCAAGCCGAGCAACCTGTGGTAGGCAGCAGGAAGTGTCCTTCTCAGTCGTAGCCCCGGTGGGCCGAGAGATCCCCGTCGTGGTGGAGGTGCCGCACGCGGGCCTCGATCTCGACCCGCTCGCGCTGGCCGGCCTGGTAGCCCCCGCCCGCTGCCTCGGCGTAGACGCGGATCTCTACGTCGACGCCCTCTACGCGGATGCCCCGGCCGAGGGCGCCACACTGCTTTCGGCGCGTCTGAGCCGCTACGTCTGCGACCTCAACCGCGGCGAGGAAGACGTGGACCCGCTCGCCGTCACCGGGGGGCGTCTGCAGCGCGCCCCCCACGGCCTGGTGTGGCGCGACACCACCACGGGAGCCCGCGCGCTGCGCCAGCCGCTGTCCCGCAGCGAGTACGAGCGGCGGCTCAATCAAATCTACCGGCCCTACCACCAGAAGCTGCGCAGCCTGCTGGACGAAAAGCGAGAGCGCTTCGGCTACGTGATTCTGTTGGCGGCCCACTCGATGCCGAGCCGCGGGCGCCAGGGTCACACGGACACCGGTCGCGTGCGCGCCCACGTCGTCCCCGGCAGCCGCGGGCGCAGCACGGCCGCCCCGATCATCGTCGACACGCCGGAGGCGCTCGCCGCGACGCGGGGCTGGTCCGTCGCCCACGACAACCCGTATCGCGGGGGATTCACCACTTGGCACTACGGCCAGCCGGCTTCCGGGCAGCACGCGCTACAGGTCGAGCTCTCCCGAGCGCTGTACATGGACGAAGATACGCTCGAAAAGAAGGACACGTTCTGGGACACCCGGCAATACTGCCGAGAGCTGGTGCGCAGCCTCGGCGCCCTGCCACCGGAGCCTCTGCTCGGGCGTTGACCGCCGCCGCCCCGGCGCCCGGCAACGGGCTTGGCCCCCCCGGGCGGCGGTGGCCCCTGGAGCGGCAACCGGTTGGATCATCGCGCCAAGACAAAAAAAGGGCCGGCGGTTGACTGCAATGAGCCCGCACACTAGGGTCCCGCCCCAAATGGCGCGGAGTCAATTCACGGGAAAGCGGCGGATGCGAGCGAATCACGTCTCGCACTCGAACATCAAAACCCCCCGGTGGCAGAACGTGAACGTTCAGCGCCGGCGGCTGTGGGTCCACGAGCTGGGTCGTTTCGTCAGCCTGCGGCTGACGACCCGAGATCTTCGCACGATCGACAAGGTCGGCGTGCTGGAATTCGCGAAAAAACACGGCTTGCGGATCAGCTGAGCCCCTCGCCCCGGTCTTGCCCGGCTTGCAGTGGGCGGTTTGCCGCGGGTTCAGGCACAGTGGCCTGGGCTCGCGCACGGTGGCCTGGGCTCGCGCGAGCCGGATCGGCGAGGGCTTCCCCGCCGAGTCGAGCGGGGCAGCGGGTGGCCGGGCCCTTCCCCGAACGAAAACCGGCGATGCAACGCCGCCCCCGAGGCAAGCGCCTCGGCGAGGCGGCGTCGTCGCATGCAGGGCGCCGCGCGATCCACTGGGCGTGGAGTCACCGGGCCTGCCTCACCGGGACCGGGCGGGGGGCTTCCGTGCGTGCTGTTGCCGTGCCCGAAAGGGGCCGTGGAGAGAGCCCGGGTGGCCCTGCGGGCCGCTCGTTCAGGCCTCGAGCGTCGGCTGCGCCCTCGCACCGACGACCCCGGAGAGCAGCCGAACCTGCCCCTCGGCGGGCTCTTCCCTACCCTCCAGCCGCAGGTACATCGGCGATCCCCAGCGGATCGGAGTGCCGGGGGGCGTTCTCGCAGTGCCCCGCGCCGGCGCGGCGCCGAGCAGAGGCAGGCCGAGCTCGAGCTCTTCGAGCACGAGCTGCTCGGCCGCGCTGCCGTAGCACAGCACGGCGACCCCCCCTTGGCGGTCCACCACCGTGAGCGCCTCGGCGGCGGGCGACGCCCCCTCCGGCTGCCAGGGGGGCTGCCACAAGCCGGAGCCCGCGGCGCCGGCGGGAAAGTCGATCTCGGCGACCGCTCGCAGATCGTCGGCCGTCAGAGCCCCCCCTTCGGGCGGCCCCGCCCGATGCAGCAGCACCGATTGCAGCGGCGGCTCGGCGAGCGCGGCCGCGCCCACGCGGGAAACGACCTCGAGCGCCGCGGCGCGGCGCTCGCAGCCGGCGCGGCGGGCCGTGCTGAGACCGGCCGCAACGACCTTGGCGGGCGTGGCCCCGTCGGCGTATCGACAGGCCACGAAGAGCGCGGTCAGGGCCGCGGGCGTCACGACCCGGGAAGCCTCCGGGGGGGGCAACCCCGCGGCGACGGCAGCTCGGCGACGGCGCAGCCCCAGGCCGGGCTCGCGCGGGCGCCCGTCGAAGGCGCGCACGCCGACGCCGACGCGCCCCACCAGCAGCGCGGCGGGCCCCAACAGCACGGCGGCCGACGCCCCCGCGCCGGCGAAGAAGCCACTGACTGCCGCGCCGGTGGCGTCGCCGCCCGCGGCCAGATACGCCCGCGCCGCCTCCTCCGCCTCGGGCTCGGTGGCGTGAACCTCGACGGCGGCTCTCACAGCTCCCCTGCATCCATCAGCGCAGCGAGCTCTTCGTCTTCCTGCTGGCGCTGACCGAGCAGCCGCTGAACCGTCAGCGCACCGCTGCCCTCGATCACGACCACGGCCTGCTCGAACTGCAGCGCGCGCTCGGCGATCCGCTCGGCGGCCCCCAGCCCGATGCGCTCGCCGCGACCCAGCGCCAGGACGCGGCTGTACAGCACCTCGTCGGCGATGGGCGGCTCGAGCGCGATGTCCTGCACCGCGGTGGCGCCGAGGTCGCGCGCGGTTCGCACGACCTCAGCGGCTTCCCACAGGCCGGCAGCCTCCCAGGCCACGCGGCCCCCGAGCTGGCGCAGGCGCTCGAACAACTCGCCGAGCTGGGCCCGAGCTCGCGTGGTCGGGCGCAGTGCGGCGGGGGTCCGCACCACCCACCAGCTTGGACGCACGAGCTCGGCCATCGCCTCGACCCGCGACCACTCGCCTTGCGCCTGCACTCCCTGCAGGGCGGCGATGGCGCGGGGCACGACGAGACTGAACACGAAATCTTCCCCGGCCTGCTCGCGGCAAGCCCGTAGCCGCGCCTTACCGGGCGCCTTGCCGGACTCGAGATCGACCTCCACCAGAGAGAAGTGCCGACTGTAGCGCCGAAAGTCCCGGGGCAGCCGCCCTTCGCCGATGACAACGTTGACCATCGTCGCGGCTTTACTGCCCCGCCCCGTCCGCGGCAAGCCGACGCGGCGCTTTGGACCTGAATCGAGCCATTTGACTGCTCCTCGGCCGCAAGCGAGCCGAACCGTTGCGACCCGGTCACCCCCGGGGCGCGGGCCACCGAGTGAAGAGAATCGTCGCGGGGCGCCTCACGGCGGCCCGCCGAATCCTCCGGCTCCGCTCCGAAACGGGTCGCGCCCGCTCGGGCCCGGGCCAGCTCGACGAGCCGAGAGGCTCGGTTCCCGGCCCTCAGCTCTTTCGCGCACGCGGGCCGATGTCCGGTCTGATGGCCCTGGTTCGCGCAGCGGCCTGCTCCCTTCGCCACCGCTCGATGCGCGCGTGATTGCCCCCGCGCAGCACCTCCGGCACCTCGGCCCCGCGAAAGCTCAGCGGACGGGTGTACTGCGGGAACTCGAGCAGCCCGTCGGTGCCGTCGCTGAAGGACTCGACGTGCGCCGACTCCTCGTTGCCCAGCACCCCGGGCACCAACCGAGCCGACGCCTCGATGACCGCCATGGCAGCCACCTCCCCTCCGGCGAGCACGAAATCCCCCACCGAAAGCTCCTCGTCGACGTGGTCGCTCACGCGGGCGTCGAACCCTTCGTACCGACCACAGACCAGCAGGAGGCCTCCGGCGGCCGCGTACCGCCTGGCGCAGTGCTGGTCGAAACGCCGCCCCTGCGGGGTGAGCAGCACGCGAGTTGGCCGCGGCCCCGAGCCGCCCATGGCGACCTCGCAAGCCTCGATCGCCGGCACGACGCAGTCGGCGCGCAGAACCATCCCGGCGCCCCCCCCGTAGGGCGTGTCGTCCACGCTCTTGTGCTTGCCGAGCCCGTGGCTGCGGAGATCCTCGAGAAAGAATTCGATTTGCCCGCCTCGGAAAGCCCGCCCGACGATGCTCGTCGAAACGAATTCCCGCATCAGTGCGGGAAACAGGGTCACCACCCCGACGGCGAGCCGGGGCGAAGGCCCCGAGCGGCGCGGGTCGCTCGTCATCGCTTTTTCTCGCGCGGCGGTCGGCGGGGCTCCGCTTCAATCAATGCCTCCGGATCGCGAATCACGACCAGACCCGCACCCGTGTCGACGCGCAGCACCACGTCGTCCAGCAGCGGAAGCTCGGCCAAGCCGCCTTCGCCGAGGCGCACCGAAACGGCATCGACCGACGGATACGTGAACACCGCCTCCACCGTTCCCAGTCGTTCGCCCGAGGGCTCGGCAACCGTCGCCCCCACCAGATCTTCGAGGTAGTACTCGCCTTCCTCGAGGGCCGGCAGCTGGTCGCGCTCGACCTCCACGATCGCGCCCTTCAGCGCTTCGGCGCTGCTTCTGTCGAGAAGGCCGTCCAGCCGCACCAAAAAACCCTTGGGCGTCCTTCGCACGGCTTCGACCGTGTAGCGCTTGGGCGGCCCCCCGCCGGCCGTCAGAAGCAACTCGGCCCGCCGCCGAATCGCCTCGCTCTGCGACCAGTTGAGCCGAACCTCGAGCTCGCCGCGCAACCCGTGGACCCGGCTCACCCAGCCGACTGCGATTCGCCCCTCACCCGCCACGACTGAGAAAGGCGGCCACCGCCCGCTCGGCGGGCTGGGCGAGCAAGGGGGCGTACGTGCCGTTGGAGAGCCTGGAGAACGCCGCGCTCGAGCGCGCACCGCCCGGCAGGGCGCGGGTGCCACCGCCCCGACGAGCCACCGCCCCCCATCGAACAGCCGCGCGGCAGGTCAAGGCCGAGACCCCTGGCGGCCGCGCGAGCACGCGACGCGGTGCCCGCTCGCGCCAACGTACGAGAGCGTGGCAGCCGGCAGCGCCAGCTCGCCGCGAAGGCCCGTGACATCGCCTGAGCCGACGGGGGTAGGCGGCATTCGGGGCCCTAATCGATGATGTCCAAGTGCGCGCGGCGACCCAGCTTGGTGGAAGCGGCGGTCAACAGAGTGCGCATGCACTGGGCTGTGCGACCTTCCTTCCCGATCACCTTGCCAATGTCTTCCTTGGCCACGCGGAGCTCGATGAGGGCGTTCTGATCGCCGCCGATCTCACGCACCTCCACCTCCTCCGGCTCGTCCACGAGCGCCTGAGCCAAGGTTTCGATCAACTCCTTCAGTGACACTACGAGACCACCTTTTTTGTCGCACGAACCAATCGCCACCCCCTCCTCGACCCTTGCGCCAACGCCGGGCTATCCGCAAGAGGGGGAAGCAGCGAGCGCGCGGGCGCCCGCCCGCGCCCGAAGGCTTCAGCTATCGGAGGACTCCTGCGGGGCCGCGAACCGCTTGAGCAGCTGAACGACAGTCGCCGAGGGAACCGCTCCGCGCTGCGTCCAGTACTCGTACCGCTCCCGCGAAATGTCGAACTTTTTGGGCTCGGCCACCGGGTTGTAGGCACCCAGCTTCTCCTTGAAACGCCCGTCCCGCGGGTTCCGGCCGTCCGTTACCACGATACGGTAGTAGGGAGATTTTCTGGAACCGTGGCGCGCGAGGCGAATGTGTACAGCCATCTTTTTCTCTGCTTTGCTCTTTGGTGGTCTTTTTCGGCGGGAGGCGCCAAGTCGGGCCTCCCTCGGGCTTGCCGTCGAGCCGCTACCCGGCGGCGGCTCCGGCACCTGCCGAAGGCAGTCGCCGGCTCGAATTTTCAGAAGTTTTGCCCGGTGGCATGGGTTGAGTGAGACAATCGTGACGCGGCCCACCGCACGGGACTTTTCAGTACTCTGGACTATGGCGACTCCGGTTCGGACCGTTCTGCGATGAAAGAGGCGCTCCGCGGTCGGAACTGGCAGCGGCGTCGCCCGCTACGCCCAGGGCGGGCGCACCGTAAGGGAATCCTCCGTGCCGGGTCAAGGCCCGTGGTAGTTTTGGACTGGGAGTAGTGATACAGGAATGCGGGAAGAAATCGTTTCGGTCATTCGCGAGGTTCTCGCGCCCATGGTCAGCGCCGACGGCGGCAAGATGTACCTCGTCGAGGCAAGCGAGCTTCGAGTGGCCGTGCACCTGACCGGCAAATTTGCAGGTTGCCCAGGAAACGAGGTCTTCGTCCGGCGAGTGTTTGCGCCCGCCGTCGCCGCGGTGGCCCCCGAGGTCGAGGTCGACGTGACGTGGGGCCACTTGATTCCGGAGGGTGCCGAGGCCGTCGCGGAGGTCGTCGCTCCCGAGCGCCGACCCAAGCGCCACTGAGCCAGGCGGAGGTCTCCTACGAAGGCGAGACGCTGGGGGAGGAGCGCGGCACGGCGGCCGCGCGAGCGCCGACGGGGTCGGGCACAGCGTCGGGTTACCGACTACAAAATCGAGCAAAAGCGAGTGAGTATCGACTCGAAGAGGGGCCGCGGGCACGTCGCCGCAGACCGCGTGCACGCGGCGCGTCCGGGCCGGAAGGGCTCGCCGCGGCAGAAGGCTGTACCTGACCCGTCCGAGCAGGCAAGATGGAGGGCATGCTCTTTCGAAGCCGCAGCGTCCACTTGAAGACCGCCAGAGAAATCGACGCCATGCGCAAAGTAGGCCGAATGGCCGCACAAACGCTAGAGGCCGTGGGGACGATGATTCGTCCGGGGTTGACGACCGAGGAAATCAACACCTTCGTCAGCGAGCACACCCGGGAGTTGGGCGCCACGCCTGCGCCGTTGAACTACCACGGCTTTCCCAAGAGCGTCTGCACCTCCCGCAACGACGTCGTTTGCCACGGCATTCCGGGTCGCGAGATCCTGCAAGACGGCGACATCGTCAACGTCGACGTAACCCACCTATTCGACGGCTTTCACGGGGACACGTCTGCAACTTTCTACGTCGGAACGCCCAGCGAAGCCGCGAAGAAGGTCACGGAGACGGCTCGCCGCTGCCTTCAGCTCGGGATCGCGGAGGTTCGGGCCGGGGCGCGGCTCGGTGACATCGGAGCCGCGATCCAGGAGTTTGCCGAAGGCCTCGGTTGCGGCGTCGTAACGGACTTCGTGGGACACGGTATTGGCAGGAAGTTTCACGAGGATCCGAAGGTAAGCCACGTCGGTGTTCGCGGCCGGGGCGAGCGGCTCCGAGCGGGAATGACCTTCACCATCGAGCCCATGATCAACCTCGGCTCGCCCGACGTGGAGGTGCTCGAGGACGACTGGACGGCGGTGACGGCGGACGGCTCGCTCTCGGCGCAGTTCGAGCACACGCTGCTGGTTACCGACACCGGTAGCGAGGTCCTCACGCAGCGCGAGGGCAGCCTCGTGAGCAGCGAGATGTTCCCCGATTACTGGCAGAAATGAAGGCGCTCTGGGGAAGTGTCGCCGCGGTTCCTTCCCTACATGAGAGAGTTTTCATGAAGAGCCCGTGCGGCCGAAAAGTCCGCTTGACGGATTGACTTGCAGCTGACTAGCTTGCCGCGTGAGGTTTGGGCCGGGTTTTCCTGCCATTGCGGGGATACCGGGAGAAGCACTCTCACGTCGGCTCGGCGGAAACTCGATGGCGGCCGCTAACAAGAAAACCAAGCGAAAGAAGACTGTCAGCCGAGCCTCCGCGCGTGTGGCGGTGGAAAAGAAGTCCAATCGCAGCACTGGCGCCGCCAAGCGCGCCAGCACCGGCGCAAAGGAGTCCACCGTGGGGGCAAGCCGCCGCTCTGCGAAAAAGGCCGTCGCAAAGAAGGCCAAAAAGGTAGCTTCCAAAAAGGCTTCGGCGAAGAAAGTCAAGGGGGTAGCGAAAAAAGTCGCTACTGCCGCGAAGCGCCCAGCCGCCAAGAAGATCACCGGCCGCGCCGCCGCGGCTGCTCCTGCCAAGGCCAGGGGCAAGGCCGCCGGGGTGAAATCCAAGAAGGTGGTGGGCAAGACCCTTCGCGCCAAGGGCTCGGGGGCTGCGAAATCGGCGTCCGAGGGCGAAGCCAAGCGGACGATCGCCAAGGCTCAGCCCAAGAAAGAGGCTTCCAAGGCCGCCGTGAGAAAGGCCGAGCGCGAAAAGGCGCTCGCAAAGGCCCAGCGCGAAAAAGAGGCCGAAAAGAAAAAGGCCGAGCGCGAAAAAGCGCTCGCAAAGGCCCAGCGCGAAAAAGAGGCCGA
>JBNKVS010000099.1:0-35169 GCA_050299315.1 Polyangiaceae bacterium | reverse complement strand
GCTCGCGCGCTGAGCCGGCAGGCGCTGCGCGCGAGCAGCAGCCCCGCGATGGCTCGGCCTGACTCGTCGAGCTCGGACCGCAGCCGTCGCAAGCGCGCGAGCTCGTGCCCGAGCTACCGAGCACGCCCCGCGGCCACCGCGGCGCGCCGGCACGGTGAGCACCAGCGGGCCGAGGAGCCCCCGGCACCCGGGCGTGACCCCAGGAAAAGGCGGCCGGGGCGAAGCGAGCCGCCGCACCGAGCCGGGCGTCCACGGCGAGCCCCGCCGTCGCGAGCAGCGGGGCTCTGCCCCTCCCCCACAGCCACTCCCGCTCCCGCAGCCGGACCACGTCTTCGATCCAGCCCGCCGGGGTCGCCAGAAACGCTCGCCGAGCCGCGACGATCTCCCGGCGCGACCAGACCACGGGCACGGCGCCCACCAGGCAGGCCGAGAGCGCCCACGCGATTCGCCAGCGCCCCGCCGCCGTCGTGAGCTCGAGCGCGCCCGACACCAGGCTCCGCGCCGTAGCGGCGAAGACCAGCCCCCCCGATGGCCAACCTCCGGGTCGCCGCCTCGCGGCGATGCACCCGCTGCGCCCGACGAACGAACGCCGCCCCCTCGACGGGCGCCGAGCGCCAAGACCGCGCGCCCTGTTTCAGCTCCGAATCCCTCGAGCGACGGGCGACACGGCGCCCGAATCCGAGCCCGCGGCCGAAGCTGAGCCCAGCCCCGCGGCGGCCAGCTTCTGCCGCAAGGCCGCGCGGGCACCGGGCAGGCGCACGCTCACGGCCACCTCCCGCAAACCCGACGGTTTCGGCCTGGGTCAAGCCCTGCAGGGCCAGCACGCGCACCTGCCGACTCCCGAGCGAGACCTCGCACCGCGCGCACATCAGCCGCTCGATATCCGTCCGAGCGGAAACGTCCCGCTCTGGCCCACTGCGGCCCGAATCGAGCTCTTCTTCGTCGAGCTCGCGGGTCGCCGGGCCGCGCCGCGCCCCATGGCGAGCGCCGCCTTCGTGCGCAATTCGCGAGACGCAGGTATTCAGCGAGCTCTCCGCCCCAAAACGCGGCGGCGCAGTGAGCCGCGCCAGTCCCACGTCTTGCAGAAGATCCTCGCGCTCCGCCCGCGAACGCGCGCTGATCGCCGCCGTCCGCCCGAGCGCCCCCCCCCGCACTCTCGCAGCACCTGCTCCAAGTCGAATCGCGTCTCTTCGTCCACTGGCCCCCTTCGAATTCATGGTGTCGAGGCGAGGCGGATCCTGCCGCGGAGTATTTTGACGGCCTTGCCGCGACGGCTCGGGGATGGCAGCTTGAGAGCGAATTGTCCTCCAGCGGCGACATTCAGGCTGCAGCGCCCGCGCTCGGCCCACGGAGTGATACGAAGTTGCACGAAAACACTCGTGGGCGGTTCCGGTGCGCCCGCCTGGCGCATCCGCGCTGGCAAGATTCGGCGCGAGCACGTAGGGATCGGCTATGACCCGCATCGGCCGCAGGGCAGCCCAGCCGCTGCTCGCCTCGTTCATCATGCTGGCCTCGAGCTGCGGCGAGAGCAGCGGCGCCGGGGAAGGCGCTGGGTCCGGCTCGGAGCCCCCGCCGGGCACGGTCTCGGACCCAGAAGGTCTGTTCGGCTCTGCCGTCCAGGAGAACGACCTCTCCGGTGGGCTGTCGGAGGCCTCCACGTGCCTGGGAGAAATTCGCGAAGCGGAGGCGATGGACCTCGATTTGTTCCTGATGATCGACACCTCCGCCTCGATGCTCGATCCGCTGCCCGATTCCCCCAACCCGTTGCTGCCGCTGCGCAAGTGGGACGCGGTGCAGAGCTCGCTCCGTGCGTTTCTCGCCGACGGGGAGACGGCCGACATCGGGGTCGGGTTGCAGTACTTCCCCCAGCTGGTCGACGGGGTGCCGAACGAGTGCAGCCAGAACTCCGAATGTGGCGCGGGGGGGCCCTGCTCGAACAGCATCTGTCTCACCACCTTCGTCGGGGGCGATCTCGCGTTCCGGTCCATCACCAGCGTACCCGACGCGCCTTGCGGCTCGGACGCCGAGTGCCTGCAGGGCGAGCAGTGCGCGCCCGTGGTGGGCTTCTGCGTGGCGCCCCCGGCCGACGGCGAGCCGGCGGGCGTGCCGGTTTTCGATACGGATTTTGGAGGCTTGCGGCCTCTCTGCGGCTCACAATCGGACTGCTCCGGTCTGCCCGACACGGTCTGCGAAGCGGTGGGGCTGTGCCCCGGTGCCCCCGACCTTCAATGCACCACCTCGCTCCCGTGCCCGCCCGGCACGGGGAGCTGCACCGTTTTGCCGGCCCGGTGCGTCGGCCAGACGCGCTGCGAGCCGGGGGACTACTCCGAGCCGGCCGTCGCGATTCGGACGGACGCCGATCGATCGATCGCCATCATCGATTCCCTGCGGAGCCGGGTTCCCGAAGGCCTGACGCCCACGGGGCCCGCGCTCGAAGGGGCGCTGCTGCACGCCCAGCGCTGGTCGAGCGACAACCCCGGCCGTCAAACGGTCACCGTGCTGGTGACGGACGGCCTTCCCACCGAGTGTAGCCCCACCGAAACCTCACAGATCGCCGAGATCGCCCGGGCCGCGCGGGACGGAGACACCTCGGTGCGCACCTTCGTGATCGGGGTGTTCAGCGCGTTCGACCTGCAGCCCGACGCGGACGGCATCGACGGCCAGGAGCGGCTCGACGAGCTGGCCCGCGCCGGGGGCAGCGAGCGGGCCGTCATCATCGACACGGACGAGGACGTCGCCACCCAGCTGCTCAACGCTCTGAGCGACATCCGCGACACGGCGGTCAGCTGCGAGTTCCGGCTTCAGGCGAACGAAGCGCTGGATTTCGACCGCGTCAACCTGCTGGTCGGACCCACCGCGGACGCTCGCACCCAGCTGCCCAACGTGGCGGGCCCGGGTGCGTGCGGCGATCAGCCCGGCTGGTACTACGTGCGCGGGGAAGACGACATTCCGCAGCAGCTCAACGTCTGCCCCGCCACGTGCCGCAATTTGCGCGCGGGGGATCTGCAAGCCGAGCTGCAAGTCGGCTGCGCGACGATCATCCGCTGAGCGTCGCGCAGCCGCACGAGAGCGCGAACGAACCCTCCAGCGCTGCCAGCGCGCACAGGGCCGCGCCCACGAGCCCGACGCCCCGGCCGCCGCGAGAAAACACGCCGCCGCGCCGAGCCTCCGAATCCCCCAACCGACCACCGGCGTGGCGGCGGGCGCGGCCCCGAACCGGATCGAGATGGGGCTAGCGCAGGGCCTCGACCAGGGCCGAGACCGCGCTCTCGCTCACCTCGAGCACGCTAGGGTGCGGGTGGCAGCGAGCGAGCGCAAACACCTCGACCTCGCCCCCCCGGCAGAGGGCGACGGAGAGCGCCACGGCGCGATCGGGCACGGACCCGTCATCGGAGGGCTCGAGCTCCACCCACAGCGCTCGGCGCGGATGCTGCTCGAGCCAGCGAGCCATCCCCGCGCGATAGCGCGACAGCTCGCGGGGGGGCACGTAGTCGCGCACCACGGTCTGGTAGGCGATCGCGTGCGAGGTCTGGAACGCGAGCTGGCTCGGCACGCTCTCGACCGGAGCCGCGATCACCCGCGGCCCCTCGCCCCGCCGAGCCAGGAGCCGAAACGCCTCGAGCGCCTCCGAGAGGCGCCCCTCACGCTGCAGCTGGCCGGGCCAGACGCACGCGCGCAGCCACGTGGCGTCCGTCGGCTCGAGGGCGTCGAGAGGGTTTCGGTCGAAGCCCAGCCGAGCGTCCACGCGCGAGCGCAAATCCGTCTCGGCCAGGCTCCTTCCGTCGGCCGTGCGCCAACGCACGTCCAGCCCATCCCCGACCAGATTCAGCCCGGCGCTGGCTCCCACGTCGAACAGCGAGAATCGAGCCTCGGGGTGGCTCTCGACCACCAGCTCCGCCACCCAGCGCCAGACGACGCATCGGCTCAGCTCGTTCGTCTGTACCTGGCGCGTGGCGAGCACCTTCCACAGCTCGGGCTCGCGCAGCGCCTGCGCGAGCACGGCGGAGGTGAGCTCCGACGGGTCGACGGGGTCCACCAGCGCGCGGTACAGCGGCCGCTTGGCTCCTCCTCGAAGCGCCACGTAGCGCAGCGCCGCCAGCAAAAGCAGCGGCCGCTCGTAGCGAGCGACGAACTGCCGATCTCGCCAGGCCAGCTCGAGGCGGGCGCTCAGCCCCACGGGCAAGGCGTCCACGAGCAGGGTCAAGAGGCGGCCGTAGACGGGCGCGCTCTGCTCGAGGAAGCTGCGCTGCCACTGCATGTCCGAAAGCAACGTCCCCGCGCGAAGCGCTCGGCTCATCGCGGCTCCCCCTGGGTCGCTCCGGGAGAGGGCGGCCCCGAGCGAGGAGCCCCCGAAAGGGCCGGGTCGGCGGGCACGTGGTCCTCGAGAAACCGGGCGATGCGCAGCAGCTGCTCGGGCGAAGAGAAGCCTGGCCCGCCGTGGGCCGCGCCATGCACGACCTCGAACTGGACGAGGCGGTGGTGGCGCTCGTAGGCGCCCTGCAGCTCGTGCGCCTGGTTGATCGGCATCTGGGGATCTTGGTCACCGTGCAACAGCAAGAGCGGCGGATCGGCGTCGTCTACGTGAAAGACGGGGCTCGCGAGGCGTGCCAGGTCCTTCGCGAGCTCGGGCGCGGCGCCGAGCAGCAGCTCGAGGGCTGGCACTCGCACCGAAAGACCGTGCGGCGTGGACTGCGCGAGAATCGTGGTGAGGTTGCTGGCCCCGTAGAGGTCGACGATGCCCTGGACGGCCGAGGACGCCTCCGGGGCGTCGCCGACTTCGCCCTCCAGCTGCGGGTGGCCGCCGGTGACGCCGACCAGGGCGGCCAGGTGCCCGCCCGCAGACGAGCCGGCAATCACGAAACGGCCCGCGGGCAGACCATAGCGCGCGGCGTTTTTTCGCAGAAACCGGATGGCGGCCTTGATGTCGTGGACTTGAGCGGGAAACTTCGCCTCGGGCGAGAGCCGGTAGTCCACGCTCGCGACGGCCCAGCCGTGGCGTGTCATCCCGATCAGCTCGACCGACTTGCGATCGCCGGCTCGCCACGCGCCCCCGTGCACCCACACCATGACGCCGCGGGGCGCCTCGCGGCCGGGCGGCATGTGCAGATCCAGGCGCAGCGTCTTGCGCCCGACCTGGGCGAACGGGACGTCCGTCGCGACCGGAGCGGCCGCACCCGCCGACGAAACGCAGCCAAACGCCAGCGTGGCGGAAACCCATAGTCGAGGGAGCATGGGCTGCCCCATATCACTGCGGCGGGTCGAGCGCGAGCCGGGTCCCTTCCAGGTGAACCCGGTAGCGGCGCTGCGCGTCCCGCACCAGCCCCGCCCCGGCGGTGTCGAGCCGGTCGAGCTCCCACAGCCGCACCCGGCCGTCGTCAGCTCCGCTGGCCAGGGCCCTGCCGGAAGGCGAAAAGCTCACGCTGCGGACCCCGCCGCGATGGAAGGGCAGTCGAGCGACCAAACGCAAGCTCTCGGCCTCCCAGAGCAGGACCAGGCCGTCCTCGCCGCCGCTGGCGAGCCAGCGCCCGTCCGGCGAGAAGGCGACCGTCAAGGCGCGACCCCGGTGGCCCGCGTGGCGACGCAGCGCGACGGGAGGCGAAAGCGACCACAGGACGACCTCGCCTTGCGCCGTGGCGGTCGCCATGCGGCCACTCGAAGCGTGGACCGCGAGGCTCAGCGTCCAATCGGTCCCCGTTTCGATGCGCTCGGGGCCCGCCGCCGCCCCCGGCGCAGACAGGCTCCACACCCGAAGCTGCTTCGATTTGCCGATGGCGACCAGCCGATCCGCCACGACCTGCGCGCCGTACAGGGGCTCGCCGGCCTCGAAACGCTCGAGCGCCCGGCCCTCGTCCGCCGACCACAGGACGGCGCGCCCGTCGATTCCGCTCGAAAGCAAGCGCGCTCCCTCGTCGACGAACTGCAGGGAACGAATCCCGCCCGGGTGTGCCGAGAGCACCACCTCCGGCAGGGTCGTCTGCAAATTCCACACCACCAGGCGCCCCTCGCTGGTCCCGAGCGCCAGCCGGCGCCGCGCCGCGTCCACCGCCAGGGCCCGCACTTGCCCGCCGCGCACCGGGAGCCGCGCCGTGCAGCGCCGGGCGGGCAGGTCCCACAGGCACACGCCCTTGCCGGCCAACCCCGCCGTCGCGAGGTGCCGTTCGTCCAAGAACACCTCGACCAGAACGTTGGCCCGGGTCACGAGCGTCGGAGGCGCTTCGGGCGCCGCGTATCGCCACGATACGAGGCCTTCGGCCGGCTCGTAGCTGAGGACCTCGGTGGCCGAGGCGAAGCGCGCCTCGAGCGGCGCGCCGCGGTGCCCGACGAACCGCCACATTCGGCTCGACTGCTGCGCGTCGAGCAGCCCGAGGCGGTGGTCTTCGAGCGCGGCGACCACCGCGTCGCCCGCGGGGGTCCAGCCCAGCCCGCGCACGAGCCCGGTATCGGTGGCGGGCTTGCCCACGGGCAGTCCGGCGGCCGGGTCCCAAAGCTGGATCCGGTGGTCGGCCCCCGCCGTGGCCAGGCGGTCCCCCGCCGGCGTGAAGGCGGCGGCGAGCACGGTGCCCCGGTGGCCCGCGAGGCGACGCGCGGTTCCCCTCTCGGCACCACCGGCCCGAAGCCCGGATTCGGGCACGGCCGGATTCCAGAGCAGCAACGCGCCCCGCCGGCCGCCCACGGCCACCTCCGCCGCGGCGGGGACCGGGGCCAGCAGACTGACCGCTTCTCCCAAATCGAGCGCCCCCGCGGGCTCGCGCTCACCCGACCGAAAGGCGAGCACGCGCCCTGCGGTTGCCGCGAAAATCCAGGCTCCGTCGTCGCTGACGGCGAGACGCTCGGGGGGCGCCGAAAGCGCGGCGGGCAGCGGCGAGAGCTGCGGCGTCGGCAGAGAAGCCAACCACGAGCGCGCGCGGCGGGTGGCCACCACCAGCCAGCGCCCGCTCGGGGAAAGCGCCGCGGCCTCGATGGCGGCCGGGGCGACGAGCTCGCGCGGGGCGGCAGCGTCGGGAGCGAGCCAGGAGATGTCCCGACCGCGGGCGCAGGCGTACGCGCCGGCGTCGCTGGAGACGAGCCGCTCGCAACCCGACCACGCCACGGCCACCGCGCGACGGGTCAGCGGCCGGAGATTGCCGAGCGCCACCACGGCGCCGCGGGCCTCGGCCCGCTCCTCGAGCTCGAGCGCCTTGCTCGCATACAGCTCCGCCGCAGCCACCTCTCCCGCCTCGAGCGCGTGCAAGCCGCGCTCGGCGAACACGTCGGCCAGGTGCGAGCGCGCCAGCCGTTCCTTTTCGAGCGCCACCCGCTGCGCGACCACGGCCGCGTCGCGGGCCTCGAAGATCCGGCGCGACAGCAGCGTCGCGACGGCGAGCAGCGCGAGCAACGCGACCCCGCTCACCGTGGCGACGGCGCGATGCTTGCGCAAGAAGCGCAGGAGAAGCTCCCAGACGCCGTAGGAGTGCACGCGGACCCGGGCCCCGGACATGAACGCTTCCACGTCTGCCACCAGCGAGTGCACGCTGGCGTAGCGCTCGGCCTTGTCGCGGCGCAAGGCGTGGTCGGCGACGGCAATCAGCTCGGGTGGGGCGAGCGGCTCGAGCTCGGCGATCGGTCGAGGTCGAGCCTCGCCGACCCGCTGCAGCACCTCCTCGACCGTCTGCCCGCCGAACGGCGAGCGCCCGGCGAGCAGCTCGTAGAGCACGACCCCCAGCGACCAGACGTCGCTCGCTTCGTCGATCGCCTCGACGTCGCCGGCCGCCTGCTCGGGGCTCATGTACAGCGGCGTCCCCATCAGGTCGCCGTGCAGGGTGCCCTCGACGAAGTCCACGCCGCGCGGCGGGCTGCCTCCCGCCACGCCGTCTGCCTGCCCGTGCACCTTGGCGATGCCCCAATCGAGCACGACGGTCTGCCCGAACTCGCCGATCATGACGTTGTCCGGCTTGATGTCGCGATGCACCACGCCGCGGCTGTGCGCGTAGCCGATGGCGTGACACAGGCCCGCGAAATGCTTGAGCAACCCGAGCCGCTCCGGCAACGTCCTCGCGCGCGAGAGGGCCGCCCCGAGCGTCTCGCCCCGCACCACGCGCATGGTGTAGTAGAAGCGCCCGTCGAGCCGCCGCCCCAGCTCGTAAACCGGAACGATGTTGGGGTGCTCGAGCTGCCCGGTGATGCGCGCCTCGACCAGAAAGCGCCGCGTCGCTTCGTCGTCGAGGCGGGGGAGCTCGCCGGTCGGCTCGGGTAGCAGCTCCTTGAGCGCCACCTCTCGCTCGAGGTGCTGGTCGATGGCGATCAGCACGCGGCCGATCCCCCCCCGGCCCAGCTCCGCGCCGTCCGCCCCGTCCGGAGAGAGGTACGTGTAGCGCCCGGATTCTTCCCGACCCACGCGCACCCGCGGCAGGGCGGTGCTCGGCAACGAAATGCGCGGCAGCGGCAAGGCGCTGGCGATCAGCCCCCCCGGCGGTCCCGCCGTGACCCGGGGAGCCACCGTCGTCGACGCCCCGATGATGATCACCTCGGGCGGCGACGAGGGCAACCGCACTCGGGGAGCCCCGACGGCTCCTGCGACCCCGGCGGCGGGCGGCGCGGCGCCGCCGCGCCCGGGCCGCGCCGACTCGGCATCCACGCCCCCCGAGCGAGGCGACGGCTCCGTCGGCCCCGTCGCGGGAGCCGCTGAAGGGCGATGCCGCATGACGAGCGAGTACGTCCCCCGAGACGGGGCCCGATAGCGAGAGCCGAACCGCGCCCCCCCCCGGCTCGCAGCTCCGGACCAAGGGCCCGGAGTGGCGGCGGGCTCAGCGAACCTCGCGCACCCGGAGGACCGCGGAATACAGCTCGGTGAAGGTCGGCGGCTGCGCCTGCTCGCTGCACCCCGAAAGCCACCGAACGCCTTCGTAGAGGCTGGAGAAGACTCGGTTCGGATGGGAGGCGCGGCTGGCCATGTTGACCGCCGTCAGCACGCTCCGGATGACCGTGGCGCTGAAACCGACCTCCTCGTAGACCAGCACGGCACCCGTGAAACAGTTCGAGTAGCGAGCGACGAGCTCCACCCAGGCGGCTCGCACGTCGTCCGGGAGGGTCAAGTTGGTCTGCGGCTCCACGATGCCGAGCCACCCAAAGCGCCCGAGCCGCTCCCGCCGATCCTCGCACGCCGCGGTCATCGAGTCGAAGAGCGCGAGGGTGAACACATCGGAGACGATCGTCACCACGTTGTCGGCGACCGTACAAGTCTTGAAGCCGGGCGCGGACGCGACAACGCTTACGGATACCTGCGGCGCGGAGGCCGATCCGACGGACGAGCGCCGGGACGAGATGGCCGGGTTGCTGCCCGGCGCGCGCCGCGAGCTGGGGGGGCTACCGAGGCTTTGCCGCGGCGACGGATAGCTCCCCTTCTTGGGCGAATGGGCCAAGTCGTTCCTAGCAGGTGTGGATCAAGAGCGGCTTCACCGGCGACGTGCCGGGAGGGCGCGAGCCAAACGAGACGCGGGGTTACCGCTCGAGCCGGCCGGCGACGCCGCACGGGCCAGTCGAGCTGCCAGCAAGCATAGCTCGCCGACCGGGTCGCGAAAGGTACCCCAAGGGTGATACGCACCTGTACCATGAGTGATACATCTGATTTTTCGCGCCTCTCCCGCGCGCCCCGCCCCCCGGAGGAGGTCACGCCATGTGGGTGATTTGCGCTCCGTGCGTCTCGTCTCTCGGCGTGGGAGTGTCGGTTTCCCGCGATGTCGCCGAGTGCCAGAGGGTGCTCGACAGTGCTGGGCGGAAGCACCCGATGCACGCCTACGGACCCCAGCTGCCCGCCGGCGCGTGCGGGGCGGACAGCAAGTCCGCCTGCGCGCGCGGGCATCTGGACGGAAAATCCACTTCCTCCTCGCACCCTCGGTCCTTTCGGTCGTGAGAAATCCGGGCTAGGCACACGCCCCGACAGGCAGCAGAGCCTGGTGGACGAGCTCGACCCCGTGGCTCGCCGCCTCGGCTCGACCGAACCCTGAAGCCGCCCCGCGAACCGGCGCGGCCGCGCGCGCCTCAGGGTGGCGGCGCCGGGCGCCCGCGCACGGCCTCGAGCGCCCGGTCGACGGCGTCGTCCTCGCGCAAGCACGGGTAGCAGTCGCGCCGTCGCAAAAAGCCACACCCGCGGCGGCGACGCCAGCGCTCGAGCGGCCTCTGCGCCCGCTCGTCGCCGTGCTCGGCGACCGCCGGGAGCAGCGCTTTGGCCTCTTCGCAGCCCCGGACCTCACGGGCTTGCAGCGCGAGGCGCAGCGCCTTCGAGGCGCGCTCGCGAACCGCGGGCGTGTCGAGCCACCGGCGCGCCGCCCGCGTGGCGACGGTGCGGTCGGGCGTGGAGGACCAGACCTCGAACAACAGGTCGGGCCCGGATGACCCCGACGCGCCGGCCACGGCGGCCAGTGCGGGCTCCGCCGTTGCCGGGTGCTCCCCCAGGCGCCGCGCCAACGTTCGAAAGCTGCCTTCCTTCAGCAGGCTGGGCTCGCTGCGCAGGGCCTGCTGCAGCGAAGCCAGGGCCTCGGACCACGCGCCCCCCGCGAGCGCGCCCGAAATCAGGGCCACCCACTCCTCCCGCCGGCGGCGACCGGGGTCGACCTCGGCCAGCTCGGCGAGCGCCACCGCGTCGCCGGACCGAGCCCGCATGCGCACCTCCTCGGCCACGCCTTGCGGCCACAGCGCCACCGCGGCCAGCAGCCCCAGCAGCCCCAGGAGGCCGAAGCGCACGGCCGGCAGCCGACCGGCGGCCGCGAGCCGCGGATCGAGCCGCGAAAGCCAGCGGCGCCCGGGGCGGGCCAGCGGCTCCGCCCACGAGCGCAGGCGACGGCCCAAGCCCGTCAGCGGCCGGGCGACGGCGGGCACCCGACGGCCCAGGGCCGTGAGCCGCTGGAGCAGGACCTCCGTCCGGGGATGTGCCCACACCGCGCGCCAGCGTCGCCGCACCTCCCCCAGCGTGCGATCGACCTGGGCCCCGGGGCTGTCGGGGCTGGGCACGGCGCCGCCGGGCGGCACGGCCAGGGCGCGGAGCCGGGCTTCCACCGCCGCGGCGCTCTCGGGCCGCTTCGACGGCTGCTTCTCCAGCAGATCCCGCACCAGCCGCGCGAGCCCGGAAGGCACGCGAGCCGGCAGGGGAGGCGCCGGCTCCTGCGCGTGCTTGAGCAGCACGCCCACCAGCTCCTGGCTCTGAAAGGGCGGCTCACCACACACCATCTCGTGCAGCATCACACCGAGCGCGTACAGATCCGCGCGATGGTCGACCGGCTCCCCTTTGGCTTGCTCGGGGGACATGTACTCGGGCGTTCCGAAGATCGCGCCCGCCTGAGTCAGCGGCTCGCTGCGCACGCCGCCTCCGACCACCTTGGCGATCCCGAAATCGAGAACTTTCACCAAGAAGTCCCCCCCGCCCTCCGGGTCTCCCGGCCGGGGCGAAGGCAGGAGCATGACGTTCTGGGGCTTCAAGTCCCGGTGAATGACGCCCTCGGCGTGGGCGGCTCGCAGTGCCGCTGCCACCTGCAGGGCAATCGAGGCGGCGGCTTCGCTCGGCAGCGCTCCGCGGCGCTCGAGGCGGTCGGCGAGGCTCTGCCCCGGCACGAACTCGAGCACCAGATACAGCGAGCCGTCCTCGAGCCGACCGGAGTCGGTGGCGCTGACCACGTTGGGATGCTGAATCTTCGCGGAAACCATCGCCTCGCGCTCGAAGCGGGCGACGGCGTCGGGGTTGTCCACCATGCTGGGGTGAAGCACCTTGATGGCGACGGTCTTGCGGAGCTGCAGGTGCTGAGCCCGGTACACGCTCCCCATGCCCCCTTCGCCGAGTAGCTTCTCGATGCGATACCGGGAGTTGAGCACGGTATCGACGCGCGGGTCGCCGCCCGCCGACGGGCGCTCGGTTTCGGCACTGGCAATCATCGTCCCGTTGAGTTGGCGCGCGGGGCCACTTCCCTGTAGATGCGGCCAACCGGGGCGGCCACAGAAGGTCGAGCCCGACACGGGAACCGCTATCGCACCTTCGCGGCGGCTCGGCGCCGCCCCCCCCCCGGATCGCCGCCGCGACAGCCCCACCCGAGCGACCCAAAATGGGAAGCGCGAGCTGGCGCCGCCGCCCAGCGAGCCAAAAAAGCGCACGCGGAGCCGGCGGAGAAGGCGCGAATTCGAAACCGCGCGGGGGAAGCATTCAACCCACTCTGTCCAGTGCCGTTACTTTCAATTGGAAGAGTAGGAGCAACATCGCATGGCACCCACTTCAGATCAGGCCGATACCGAACACACTCCGCACATGTCCCTGCAGGACATTCTCGCCAGCTCGTGCAAAGAGTTGTTTTCCGCGTACGGCATCGACGTGATGGGTGGCGCGACGAACGAAGACTCCTCGTCCCTCGTCGGCCGCATCCACTTCGCCGGCAAGCACATGACCGGCAACCTCACGATCGGCCTCGACCGAGAACAGCTCAAGAAGAGCCTCCCGATCCAGACGGAGCGCCAGTCCGATCTGGAGGACTGGGCTCGCGAGCTCGCCAACCAACTGATGGGCTTGGTCAAGACGCAGCTACAGCATTACGGCATCAACGTGATCCTGAGCTTGCCGCTATCGGTGCGAACGCCGGACGCTTCCGAAGGCCCGCGCTGGCCGTCGCGCATCTCGCAGTTCAACGTCTCCTGCAACTTCGCCAAGGCCCTCAGCAGCCTCGACGGGGTGATGGTCGCAGAGGTCAAGCTGCAGGCGCCCGAGTCCGAGCGCTGAGCCCCGCGCGCGCCGCCGGGGGGGCTGGCGCGCGCGACTCGCGACGGGGACGAGCGGCGCGGCCGCGGGACCGCGCGAGCTGCCACGCGGTGAGCTGCGCCGCCCGCGCGCGTGGCCCCGACCGCGACCAAGAGGCCGACCGCGACGGCGCCCCGCGCGGCGGCGGACCCCGGCGGCGCGCGACCCGTGCTACCAGGAGGCGTGACCCCGCGCAGCGAACCGGAGTTGTTGCACCGGGCTCGAGAGCTGGCCGGCCTCAGCCTGGGCGAGCTCGCAGAGCGCCTCTCGGTGCCGGTGCCGCCCGACCTGCGCCGCGCCAAAGGCTGGGTCGGCACACTGCTCGAGCTGGCTCTGGGGGCCACCGCGAAGTCGCGCTCGGTCCCCGACTTCGAGGAGCTGGGGGTGGAGTTGAAGTCGCTGCCGGTCGACGCCAGCGGCAAGCCCCTCGAGACCACCTTCGTGTGCACCATCGACCTCTTGGCGATCGGCAACAGCGAGTGGAAGGCATCCCGGCTGCTCCGCAAGCTGCAGCGCGTGCTCTGGGTGCCCGTGCAGGGCGAGCGCCGCATCGAGGTGGGGCGCCGACGCATCGGCACGGCGTTGCTCTGGAGCCCGAGTGAGGCCGAGGAGCGCGATCTGCGCTTCGACTGGGAGGAGCTCTCCGGGCTGATCGGCCGCGGCGAGGTCGAGAGCATCACCGGCCACCTCGGCAAGTTCCTGCAAGTCCGTCCCAAGGCGCGCGACAGCCGAGCCCGGCGGATTGCCTCCGGGGTCGACGGCGAGCGCATCGACGCGCTCCCGCGCGGGTTCTACCTGCGCACGGCCTTCACCACGCGCATTCTGGCTCGAAATTTCATCCTGCCGCGCCCGATCGGCACGGATCTGCCGCAAGGCTGAGCAAAAACGCAGAGAGTGCGCGGGCGGCCCGGGTAAGCCCCGAGAAGAACCCCTGATTTTCGGAGCTTCGCAGGCGCTCCGGCGACATTCCCCGAGGGTGGCCTGGAGCTTGCACGAGGAAAGCTCATGACCTTTCCAATCCAAGTCACGCTCCGAGGTACCCAAAGCTCCCCCGCTCTGGAGGAGCATGTCCGCACGCGGGCGGCCAAGCTGGAAAGCTTCTGCCAGGACATCACCAGCTGCCGCGTCATCTTCGAGGTCTCCTCGCCGATGGCCAACGGCCACCAGTGCGACGTGATGCTCCTGTTGAACCTACCGGGAGATTGCATCGTCGTGCGCCACCGCTGCTCGAACGCTAGCGAGGGCGACGCTTATCAGTGCTCGGCCACGGTGTTCGGAATGGCGGAGCGCGCGCTGCAGCGCTCCGCGGCCGCGCGTCGTGCGCGCCGGCGGCGGGCGCGCAAGGTCAGCGGCGCGTTCGAGTCGCTTCCGCTGCACTGAGCCGCAGCGCGGGCGGCTCGCGCCGCGCTCACGGCCCGGCGCCCCCCCGGCGGGCGCCGAGCCGCGGCCGCCTCCCCCGGCGGAGCCTGCGGCCAGCACGAGGCTTCGACCAAAGGGGGACTCGGGCTCGGCCGGCGGCCTCTTTCCCGTCAGAGGGCGGTGCCGCGCACGGGCAACCCGGCCGCCGTGTAGACGGCGTCGATGAGCCGCATCGAGTCGATCGAGTCCTGCCCCATGGTGGGCGGCTTGCCACCCTCGCGCACGGCCTGGCAGAAGGCCGCGAGCTGATGATCGTAGGTCGTCTTGCCGTCGTCGATCTGCTCGACGGAGGTCTGCCCGTCGACCGTCAGCTCGAGCTTGTGGCCGTATTGCGGGGCCATGGGGTTGTCGGCGAAGAGCTTGCCCTTGCTGCCGATGACGGTCAGCGTGGTGGAGAACGGCTCGTGATCCTCCATCGAAGTGATCATCGTCGCCGGCACGCCGCCGGGGAAGCGGAGCTCGGCTTCCATCACGATGTCGACGTTTTCCGCGCCTTGCTGGGCCTTGGCGGAAACCACCTCGGGCTCGCTGCCCATCACGGTGCGCAACCAGTGAAGCGGGTAGCAGCCGAGATCCATCGTGGCTCCGCCGGCCGTCTCGTAGCGGTGACGCAGATCGGTGCGATCCTTGATGGCCACCTTGAAGGTTCCCTCGAGGCGCTCGATGTTGCCGAGCGAGCCGGACCGCACGATCGAAAGGATGCGCTCGAAGACGGGGTGGTAACGGTAGTGGAAGGCCTCCACCAGCAGCTTGCCCGCCTCGTCCGCCGCCTCGACCATCGCTTTGGCCTCGGCGGCGTTGGCCGCGAAGGGCTTCTCGCACAGCACGTGCTTGCCGGCGCGCAGCGCGGCGATCGACCACTCGGCGTGCAAGTGCATCGGCAGCGGGTTGTAGACCACGTCGATGTCCGGGTCGGCGACGAGCGCGGCGTAATCTTTCGCCACGCGTGCGATGCCGTGCTCCTCGGCGTAGCGGCGAGCCCGCTCGACATCCCGTGCCGCCACCGCGGAGACCTCTACGCTCGGATCTTTCGCGGCGGGATCAATCAGAGCTTTCGGGGCAATCTTGGCGGCACCGAGAATTCCAAAACGCAAAGGCTGTGACATGCCCTGCCTGGTATCGGGTTTTCGCGGCGCGGTAAAGGCGCGGTCCGCGCCGGGACACCGGGCGGCGCCACGAACCAAGCGCAAGCACGGGCAAACGCGCCCGGCTCGCCCGGCGGGCGGCCGAATCGAACGAGCGCGCGGCCCTGTCGCGCGGGGCGGCGCGCGCCGGACCGAGGGCGGCGCGCGAAGACGCGGAGCTCCGTCGAACGTGCGACCCGGCTCGCAGGGCGGGAGGGGGGGCGCGGGATCGTGCGCCCGGCTCCCGCCCGCGGCCGACTCCAGAGCCGGGCGGGGGTTTCTCCGGGAAAAAGTCGCCGCCGCCCGGTTGTCGGCGGGCGAGCCCCGCCCCATGTCCGGCGTGCCATGTCCAAGGCCATGCTGAAGCCCGAAGCCCCTGCCGTGGTGATCATCGGCGGCGGCTTCGGGGGGCTCGCGGCGGCCCGGGCGCTCGGATCGGCCGACGTACGCGTCACGTTGCTCGACCGGACCAATCATCACCTGTTTCAGCCCTTGCTGTACCAAGTGGCAACGGCCGGGCTGGCTGCGCCGGACATCTCCGCGCCCATCCGCAAGCTGCTCTCCCGGCAGCGCAACACCACCGTGTTGATGGCGAACGTCGACGACATCGACTTGGATCGGAAGCAGGTGGCCGCGGGGGGGCGCCGGCTGAGCTACGACTACCTGATCGTCGCCGCCGGGATGCGCAGCGCCTACTTCGGGCACGACGAATGGCGCGCGTGTGCGCCCGGGTTGAAAACCATGGCGGAGGCGCTCGACCTCCGGCGCCGAATCCTGCGCGCCTTCGAGGCCGCGGAAGGGGAAACCTCCGCCGAGCGGCGGCGCGCGTTGACGACCTTCGTGGTCATCGGCGGCGGCCCGACGGGGGTCGAGCTGGCGGGGGCCCTGGCGGAGATTGCCGGGCGCACCCTGGCGCGAGATTTTCGGCACTTCGACCCTCGAACGACGCGGGTGGTCCTGGTCGAAGCGGGGCCGCGAATCCTTCCGACGTTCTCGGAGAAGCTCGCCGCCAGCGCGGCTCGGTCGCTTTCGGAGCTGGGCATCGAGGTTCGCACGGGCAAAGCCGTCTCCGAGGTGACCGCCGAATCCGTCCGAATCGGTGACGAACGGATCGAAGCTCGCACCGTGCTGTGGGCGGCGGGAGTTCGCACCAGCTCGCTGACGCGGAGGCTATCGTCTTGCACCGACAGGGCCGGGCGCGTGACCGTGGAGGCGGATCTCTCGCTGCCTGGGCGGCCCGAGGTGTTCGTCGTCGGCGACTTGATCGCAAAGGTGGACGGAGGCGAGACCCTGCCCGGCGTTGCGCAGCTCGCCCTTCAGAGCGGACGGCACGCGGCGCACAACGTCCTGTGTCGCATCGCCCGGCGCGCTCCGCGGCCCTTTGCCTACGTGGACAAAGGATCGATGGCGACGATTGGGCGGCACCGAGCCGTGGCGCAGCTCGGGCGCTTCGAATTTTCGGGCGCGATCGCCTGGTGGCTGTGGCTGACGGTCCACTTGCTCGGCTTGGTCGGCTTTCGCCGTCGCCTCGCAGTGCTGTTCGAGTGGGCGTGGGCGTACTTCACCTGGCAGAAGCCTTCGCGGGTCATCTTGGAGCTGCCGGCTCAGCCCGTCGAGCCGAGCAACGACCCCGCGCAGCGCGCGCGCGGCAGCGAATCGGGCCCACCGGCGGCGCCACGCCGCGCCGGGTGAGCCGCGCGCGCCTCGCGGCGACGCTGCGGCCGCTGCCGCTCGGATCGCCCGGGGCCCCCGCGGGCCGCGGACCTCGGCGGCGCTGCTGGCAGTGCGCGTCGCGCTCGCTCGGGTCCACGCCGGCCGGGTGCACCAGGCCCTGATACAGCAGCGCGGAGCTTGCGGCCTGCTCGATCTCCGCCGTGCTCGCCGCGCGCTCGATGTCGGTCGCGTCCCGCAGCCGCTCCGAGTCGCGCCGCGCCGTCTCGCGCCACGGCTCGATCCGAGCGAGGCGCCCTTCCCGCGGATCGGTGGGGTCGAAGCGCTCCTCCAACTCCGCGGCCGCGTCGACCCGCGCCGAGAACTGGTCGACGAGGGTGCGGTCCTCGTCGCCGACCGGGTACCCCTCGAGATACGAATCGTAGCGCACGAACGGCAGGTCGCGCTGGACGTGGGCGCTGAACCCCAGAAACGCCTCGCCCGCCGCCGGCAAGGTATCCGACTCTGCCGCGGAGAAGGCGATCTGCCGGGCGGGCGGCACGCAGCCCTGCCGACGAATCGTTCGGTTGCGCACGGCGGCGTTCGACGGCTCGACGCCGCAGCGCGCGCAGGCCGACGACGCGCCGCATTTTTCCCCGCGCCCCGCGGGGCCGCGCTAAAAAAGCGGGCATGTCCCCCGACCAATTCATGGCCTCACTCTCGGAGCCGAGCGCCCCCGCGGCCCTCAGCCAGCCGCTGCGTGCCCTGTGGCTGGACGCCCAGGGCGAGTTCGATGCAGCCCACGAAATCGCGCAGCGCCTGCCCGATCCCGAAGGGGCGCGGATCCACGCGTACCTGCACCGCAAGGAGGGGGACGAAAGCAATGCCCGCTACTGGTACGGACGAGCCGGGGCGAGCTTTCCGCGCGAGAGCCTGGAGGGCGAGTGGCACGCGCTGGTCCAGCTGCTGGCCAAAGCGGGCTAGCCCGGCAGCGGGCCCACCGGGGGGCCGAGGGGTGGGGCGCGGGGCGGTGCCGCCGGGCGTCTGCGCCAGGGTCGTCCTCCCCCTGAGCCCGCGAAGCGGGCGATTGGGGGGAGGCCGCCCGCCCGCAGCGCGAACGCGCGAGGACGGACGGGGTGGGGGCACCCCTCTTGTTTCCGCCAGAAGCCGGCGCGCCCCGAGGGGCGCCCGCGCCGCGCCGGGCTTCAGCGAGCGACGCGGCGGAACAGCGGGCGCCGGTCGTCGGCGGCGGCCTGGTAGGTGACGCTGAAATCCTTCAGCGCCGCGACCGCGCCTTCGATGTCCTTGCCTTCCTTGAGGGCGAAGGAGGTGATGCCGCAGCGGCGCATGTAAAACAGCTGATCCCGCAGCACCTCGCCGACGGCGCGCACGTCTCCCTCGAAGCCGAGCCGCTCGCGCAGCAGCCGCGCCGAGCTGTAGCCGCGGCCGTCGGCGAACTTGGGGAAGTCGATGGCCACCAGAGCGAGCGAGCCGAGCGACTCGATCGCGTCGGGGGATTGGTCGCTGCCGAGCACCACGCCCACCGAGCCGCCGCGAGCCAAGAGCGCCTCGCGCTCGGAGCCCCAGCGCTCGAGATCCACGATCACGTCGCCGCTTTGCGGCAGGGGCTCGCCCGCCGGAACCACGACCCAGCCGTCCTCGACGACGGCCTCGCCTTTAATGACTCGCATACACGGCCTCCTTGAAGGGCGCCGGGCCCAGGCGCCGGTAGCACTGCAGAAAGGTTTCTTCCGAGCTCTCGCGCTGGGCGAGGTACGTGGTGAGCACCTGGGAGATGGCCTCGACGATGCCGTCCTCGTCGAAGGCGGGCCCGAGGATCTTGCCGATGCTGGCCGAATCGCTGTCGTGGCCGCCGAGCGTGAGCTGGTAGGCCTCCCCGCCCTGCTTGTTGATGCCGAGGATGCCGATGTTGGCGATGTGGTGGTGGCCGCAGGCGTTGATGCAGCCGCTGATCTTGACCGAGCAGGGGCCCACGTCGTGCAGGTAGTCGATGTCGTCGAAGCGCTTGGTGATCTTGTCGGCGATCGGGATCGAGCGGGCGTTGGCCAGCGCGCAGAAGTCGAGCCCGGGGCAGCAGATCATGTCCGTGAGCAGGCCCGAGTTCGGCGCGGCCATGCCAAGCTCCGTGAGCCTCGCGTGCAGCGCGGGCAAATCCGCGATGCGCACGTCCCGCAGCACCAGGTTCTGCGTGTGCGTCACGACGACGCGCCCGAAGCTGTAGCGATCGGCCAGGTCGGCCACGGCCTCCATCTGCGTGTCGCTGATGTCGCCGGGCGGTGTGCCATCCTCCTTGAGGGTGAGCACCACGGCGCAGTACCCCGGCACCTTGTGGGGCTGCACGTTCTGGCGCAGCCACAGCGCGTAGGCGCGATTGCCGTTGGTGAGCGAGGCGGCCGTCAAGCTCGCGGCGGCGAGCTGCTCGTAGGGCGGCGGCGCGAAATCCTTTGCGATCCGCTCGATTTCCTCGCGGGTGAGCTTCAGCGCCGAATCTTTCGTGTGTTGCCACTCGGCCTCGACGGCCTCGGTGAACTTCTCGGGCGTCATCTCGTTGACCAGGATCTTGATGCGCGCCTTGTACTTGTTGTCTCGCCTGCCGTGCTGGTTGTACACGCGCAGGATGGCCTCGAGGTAGCTGAGCAGGTCCTCGTAGGGCAGGAAGCTGCGGATCGCCTTGCCGATGACGGGGGTGCGGCCGAGGCCGCCGCCCGCCCAGATTTCGAAGCCGCGCTCCCCCGCGGCGTTTTCCACGATGCGCACGCCGATGTCGTGGTAGCGAATCGCGGCGCGGTCGTGGCTGGGGGTGCCGGTGACGGCGATCTTGAACTTGCGGGGCAGGAAGGCGAACTCCGGGTGGAAGGTGGACCACTGCCGGATCAGCTCGCAGTAGGGGCGTGGATCCTCCAGCTCGTCGGGCGCGACGCCCGCCAGCGGATCGCTGGTGGTGTTGCGGATGCAGTTGCCGCTGGTTTGCACGGCGTGCATCTGCACCGAGGCGAGCTCTTCGAGGATCTTCGGGATGCTCTCGAGCGTCGGCCAGTTGAACTGGACGTTCTGCCGGGTGGTGACGTGGCCGTAGCCGCGATCGTAGGTGCGCGCGATGTGGGCGAGCTTGCGCACCTGCTCGCTGCTGAGCAGCCCGTAGGGAACGGCGATGCGCAGCATGTAGGCGTGCAGCTGCATGTACAAGCCGTTCTGCAGGCGCAGAGGCTTGAACTCATTTTCCGTCGTCTCGCCGGAGAGCCGCCGCGCCACCTGCCCCTTGAACTGGGCCGCGCGCTCTTCGACGATCTTCTGATCGTAGGCGTCGTACTGATACATCGTCGCGTTTTTCTTTCCTGGTCCCCGGGCACGAGAGCGGCCCGGTCGATCTTCTTGCGTCGCGTTTCGCGCCGGTCTCGCCGCGGCGGGCCCCCCGAGCCCGCGCCGCCTTCGGCGGCGAACGCTCCCGGCTTCGTCCGCTCCCGGCTCGGGTGCGCTGCCCGGCGGCGGCGCCCGACCCGGGGCTCCGGCGCGGGCGGCGCGACGGCTCTCAATCCGGCCGGCGAATGCGCGTCGTCGGCCCCTCCGCTCGAATGCGCTCGCGAGTCGTCAACGGGTCGATGAGCCCCTCGCCCACCGAGACGCGAAACGAGTAGGGATCGCACACGAGCCGCTGCTCGCGCTCGGCGACCTGCAGTTGCTCCGCCATTTCTTCGTCCGTCTCGTAGGTGGCCGCTTCCTGCAGGGAGCGAACCCACGCGCCTGTCGGCGTTCGGTAGGTGGGAGCCCCCGTGTCGGTCGAGACCGCGCTGATGACGTAGTGGGTTCCGTTCAACTTTGCCACATAAGCAGTTTGGTCACGCGGGTAGGATACACAAAAGACATAATGTTTATGCCACGCATAGCCGAGAGCTATGCCAAACTCACGGAGGTGACGCTCAATTTGAACCACCTGCGGGTTTTCCTTGCGATTTCCGAGCGAGGGTCGGTCACGGCCGGGGCTCAGGAGCTTCACATCAGCCAGCCTGCCGCCTCGAAGCAGCTGGCGGAGCTGGAGGGCAATCTCGGGGTCGACTTGCTGGAGCGCCGGGCCCGCGGGATCGAGCTGACCGCGGCCGGCACGCTGCTGCTCGGCCACGCTCGCAGGATTTTTCAGGAAGAGCGCGCCGCCGAGGAGGCCCTGCGGGGTCTGGCCGGGCTCGAGCGCGGGCGGCTGAGCGTCGGTGCCAGCACCACCATCGGCAACTACTTGGTGCCCCGCGTTTTCGGTCAGCTGCACGCGGCGCACCCGGGCATCGCGCTGGAGCTCTCGGTGGACAACACCGCCCACATCCAGGAGCGGTTGCTGGCGGGCCAGCTCGACGTGGGCTTGACCGAGGGGGGAGTGGCCTCGCGGGCCCTGACGGTGGACACGCTGCTGCACGACGAAATCGTGCTGATCACCGGCCCCGCACGCCGCGGGGACTTCGGGCCCGGTCCGCTGCGCTGCGCAGAGCTGGCGGGGCTGCCCCTGTTGGTGCGCGAAGAGGGGTCGGGAACGCGCTCGATCGTGGAGGCGGCGCTCGCGGGCTGCGGCGTGGGCGTGCGGCCCACGATGACGCTCGGCAGCACCGAGGCGCTCAAGAATGCGGTGGAAGCCGGCCTCGGGGTGGCGCTCGTCTCGCGCCTCACCGTGGAGGTGGAGCTGCGAAGCGGGCGGCTGCTGGAGCTTGCGATCGCGGACTTGCAGCTGCGCCGCGAGCTGCACGTGGTGACGCTCAAGGGCAAGCCACCGAGCCCGGCGGCGGCGGTCTTCCTGAAGCTGCTGCGCGAACGCTACCCGCGCGGCGCGCCCCAATGACCAGAGCCCCCTCAGCTGTGCCGCGGATCCCAGGCCACGTCCGGCACCTGGGCGCGGTGGTTCGCCAGGCGAGCCCACACGAAGAGCAGATCACTGAGGCGGTTGAGATAGACGAGCAGCTCGGCGCGCACCGTGGCTCGCTGCAGCACGGCCACGAGCCCGCGCTCGGCGCGGCGGCATACCGTGCGCGCGAAGTGCAGCGCGCTGGCCTCGGGCGAGCCCCCCGGCAAGACGAAGGTGGTGAGCGGGGGCAGCTCGGCTTCCGCGCGATCGATGGCTGCCTCGAGAGCGGCGACGTGATCGGCGGCCAGCCGCGGCATCTGCAAGCGATCGCGATGCGAGGCGGGCGTCGCGAGCTCGGCGCCGAGCGAGAACAGCTCCGACTGAATGCGCTCGAGCCCCGCGCTCACCTCGGCCGGGCCTCCCGCGGCGCGGGCCATGCCCAGGGCCGCGTTGAGCTCGTCCACCAGGCCATAGGCTTCGACGCACGGATCGGCCTTGCTCACTCGCTGGCCGCCGAAGAGGCCGGTTTGCCCGGTGTCGCCCGTCTTGGTGTAGATCTTCATGGCAATCGCTCGCTCGAGCGCTCCTGCTAACCACGAAACGGCGCCGAGCGCAAAGGGCCACGGGCTCCGGGCGAGCCAAAGAGCCCACGCGCGGGCGAGCCTCGAGCGCCATGGGGGGCCGCTTTGGGCGACTCGCCGCCGCGGGGAGTTCGCGCGGCCGCGCGAAAGCCCGCGGGCCCGCTCTCAGCTATCGGCAGCCAAGGAGCCGTAGCCGCGCGCCCAGGCCTGCATGTCGGCCTTGGCGCCGTCGGCGATCTGCACGCCGAACCCGGGCGGTACGGTCGCCATGTCGCTCGGCCCGTACGGCCGGCGCCAAACCACCTTCGCCTCCAGACGCACGCGGCGATCGGTGCGGGGTGGAACCAGCTCGAGCCACACGCGGTCGTCGACGGGGGGCGCGAGGCTGCGCACGTACAGACCGCCCTCGCTGATGTTGTACGTCAGGCCGTGGTCGTCCTGGTCGCGACCCGCCCCGCGAAAGGCTACGATGGTGCCGTACAGCAAGCGGCGGCTGCTGCGCTGGTCGTTGGCGCTGCCGCGGCCGAGCTCGTTGGCGAGGAACACGACGTTTTCCGGGGGCGCGAAGCTGTCGGTCAGCGCCGCGTTGGGAATCGGCGCAATCCAGTCGGCGTGCTGGCGGACCATGCGAGGCGGCGTGCTGACGATCCAGAGCGTCTCGCGGCTCTCGGGCGCCTGCTCTTCGACCAACTCTCGCACCTCCGGCGCGGTGGTGTCCACCACGACGAGCCGCGGCCCCGACTGGCGCGCGACCGCGCCCGCCTCGGCGAGGTCGACGGCAAATTGAATGGCGTAGCCGGCGTTGCCGAGCACCCGCCCGAGCACCACGCGGCGGGTTCGCTCGGCGGCCACGATCAACGCGACCTTTTGGGTGCTTTCGGAAGGGCGCTGCCAGGGAGAATCCGGCAAGCGCCGCAGGCGAGAAGAGAGGCCCGAGCTCACCCGGGCGCCCACCACATCGTCGCCCCCGCAGTTGAAGATCTCGGCGAAGGTCAGCTCGGAGACCTCGGGCGTCACCGCCAGAATCGGGATGAGCGCGTGGCGTGCCTGCGCTCGCATGCCCAGACACGCCTTTTCGATGTCCGTGGCCTCGGTGTCGAGCAGCAGGGAGTGCGGGGTGTGGGACTCGCACCACTGGAGCGCCTCCTCGACCGTCTGCACGCGCTCCAGCTCCATGCCGACATCGCGGCTTGCCTGCTCCAACACCCTGGAGGAAGCCCCTCGAAACCGTCCCACCGCGAGTATTGACCCCATGGCTCCTCCCAGCTAGCCACAACGGCAGCCCCCCGGGTGGGGATAGCTCGCCGGGGAGGAAAAAGTGCGTTTCACGGGCTCGGCCGGGAAAGGGCGGGGAGTCGCGAGATTCGGTCCGGATCGCCCGTGGCCAGCGCAACCAACGCCTCCCCCACGCGCTGCGCGACGAGGGCCGCCTGCAAGCCGACACGCCCACCGGACTGGGCAAACGCGGGCGGCCTCGAGGGCTGATCGAGGCTCAAGAGCTGGCCGACCTCGCTGGCTGCCACGTCGTCCCACACGCGCTTCAGCTCGGCGACGCCTGCCGGCGCCTCCACCGCCCCCGCGATCTCGAGCTGCAGGAGCAGCTCGCCGTGCCGCGCGCGCAGCGCGAGGCCGATGGCGTCGGCGCGGCCCAGCGCGCCACCGCGCGCGGCGAGCTCGGGCAGCGAGCGCTCCAGCGGCCCCGAGAGGTAGGCCGAGAGCGGACCCGGCCGCCTCATGGAGACGGAAAGCGAGCGCAGGGAGGCGCCTTCGAGCGCTGGCACGATCCCCGGAGCCGGGCCCCGCGCGAGGCGGCGCACGACGCGGGCGGGGGTCGGGTCCCGCACGGCGATCGCGAGCAGCCCCCGATCGAGCCGAACGAAGAATTGCGGGGTGGTGCCCACCAGGCCGCGCCCCCAGACCCCCCCTGCGAACGAATGCACGCTTCCGCTGCCCGCCGTGCGGTCCAGGAAGTGCTGCTCGGGCGGCGCCGCCCAGCCCGACGCATCGGTGAGGTACACCTCGCCGAAATCGTAGCCGGCCACCACCAAGTGCTCGACCGCGAGCGCGTCCACGCCGCTGTGGCGCGCGAAGGCCTGCTGCCGCGCCGGCGGCAGCAGCTCGCGAAGGTAGGGAGCCAGCGCGGATCGTTCGGCCCAGTACCTCGGGCTGGCGACGATCATCCACCGCAGGCCGGCCGCCGCCACGTAGCGCTCCAACGCAGAGCCGGACGGGGGCGCCCCGGCCCGGGCCTCTTTCTCGAGAGCCGAATCGGCTCTCTCGGAAGCCGATTCGGCGCCGGCCGCACCCTTCCCCGCGCGGTCGGCCCCCTCGGGAGCGTGGGGCGCAGCCGAGCACGCCGGGTGAAACACCCAACAGGCGATCAGGTAGCCAGTCCACGTTCGCAAGGGGGCCGCTCGAGGGTCGAGCCCTCGACATAGACCGCGCAGGCGCCCGCCGAAAGGCATAAGCCCACGAGAAACTCGAGTGATCATCCCCCAAGCTGCCGGCTCCCCACCTGCCAGCTTCCCCCGTGGTCGTTCCCCTCTCGACGAACGTGCGGTTCGCGAGCCCCGTGCACCTCGACCGCCGGTGCAAGAAGCTACCGGAAGTGCGCGGGAAAGGCGCTCGGAGCGCCGCGGACGGCTCAGTTCGAAGAGCCGTTGCCCATCGACGCCGCGCTCGGCGAGGACGGTGGCATGGAATCCCCCGAATCCATGTCTTCAGCCAGCACGGGAGCCGTCTCCCGACTGAAGTTCACGATCTCTTTCAGCTCCTTGCCGACCTTGAAAAACGGCAGGCGCTTCGGGGGCACCGGAACGGGCTGCCCCGTTCGGGGGTTGCGCCCGTCGTACGGCTTGTATGGCCGGACCGTGAAACTCCCGAAACCTCGAATTTCGATTCCCTGCCCTCGACGCAAAGCGCTGGTCATCGTGTCGAATACGCAATTGACAACCATCTCTGCCCGAGCCTTCGTGAGATCGGCACGCGCCGCGATGGCGTCGATCAACTCGCTCTTGGTCATAATCCCTCCGCCGGTAACCTTCCAAGGGTCCGCTCTAACCTTCGAATTGTCAACGCCTTTCCCTGTCAGTGCAACGGGGCCGGCGCCCCCACCCGCCGGCTGCTCCGGCCACACCGAATGGCCCGGGGCCGAGCCGCGCCGTTTTGCGCGCTTTCTGCCCCAAAACGGGACACCGTCGGCGCGTGAGGACACACGGGAAAGGTGCGTGTCCCACGCCGTGATACACAGAACGGAGCAATACACCCCACACGGACACACATCGTAGGCCCGCCGGATACTACCGCGCACACTCGCCCCCCCCGGGCGCGCAGCGCCCGCCGTGCCGAGAGGCCTCGACGAGCCCAGCCGAACCCACGGCAGAGCCAGCCAAACCCACGGCGGAGCCAGCCAAACCCACGGCGGAGCCGCCGCGCAAGCGGCGGAAATCCCGGGCGGCTCGACAACGCCCAGCGCGGCCGGCCACGCACCGGGGCCCGCTCGGCGGCTCACCGGGGGGCGAGCGGCAGTTCACCGCGGCCCGCTCGGCCAGGCCCCCGAGGCCCCCCAGGCCCCCCCGCCACGACCCCCACCGCAGCCCGGTACGAGCGGGGATACCGCGCGGCGGAGCCCAAAAGAAGAGAGAGCGGAAGAAAGCAGAGGCGCGCTCCGCCGCTGCGTGGCAGGGGCGAAGGAAGCCAAGGCCACCGCGCGCTTGCCGCCGCCCGGCAGCGCCTTCGCCGCGGACCGCCCGCAGGCGGCTCGACTCCCCGCACATGCCTACCGCGACACAAGCCCCCTGCCCTGCACCACCCGGCGCGCGCCCGCGACCCCGGGCGCAGCGCCGCGACCTCGCCGCTTGCGAGACGCGCCCTGCCGGCAGCGGCCGCAGCGCGCGGCGGCGCGCTCCCCCCTTGCGCGAGCCGAGCCCCGGGCGCCCCGGCGGCGAAGCGCCCGCTCCTGGCGAAGGGCGCGCACGGCGCCGGAACGTTACGTTTTTCGCGCGGCACGGGGCAGCGTGCGAGCGGCCCCGTGCCGACTCGCGCAACGCCGGCAGCGGGCGAAAAAGCGCGCGGCGCAGGCTCGCCGCAGCGCCGAGCCAAGCGCCCGCGGCGCGTCGGCTCGACGCGAGCAAGCCCCGCCAGCCAGCAACGGGGTGCACATTCGAGCCGCGCACGCAGAAAAGGCCCGGAGCTTCCCAGCCCGGGGGCGGGTTGCCTAAAGCCTGGACTTTCGGCCATAATCTGGCGTTCTCCCAAAACGCCTCGGCCCTCTCGATCCAAGCATGAGGATGAAGCTGCTTTCGCTACCCATTTCCGTGGGCGCACGCGTCGTCGCGAGCGCTCCCCCTATTTCGAGCGCACCCTCGGGTGCGGCTCACCGCGTGCAACACGCGCGGCCCGATGCCGGATCGGCGCGCTCGCGTCGGCCGCGCGAGAGCCTCGCGGCGCGGGTGTGGCGGCGGCGAGACGAGGGCGCTCGATGAGTGGCTCGAAGCCCCCCCCGAGGGAAGAGGAGTCGAGCGCCGCCTCCTCCGAGCCGCAGCGCCGATCGTCCATTCCGATGCCGGCCGGCTTTCAGCGGCGCAGCTCCGAGCGCCGCACGGAAATCGGGTGGAAGTTCGACGACCCGCGACCGGGGACGAGGCGCTCGCTGCAGGCTTCGCGCAGATCGGGCCGCTCCGTGCTCAAGAAGACCGCGGGCTCCGACCCCGAGCACAGCTCCCCACGAGCTTCCCCCGAGCGGAGCGACAGCGATCCGAGCGCCGCCTCCGCGGCGAGCTCGGGGTCGAGCCTTGCGGCGTCTCCCGCTGTTGCATCGGGGTCCACTCCCACGAGCGGAGCTGCCGCCGGGTCGACGCTTGCCGGGCCCGCCTCGAAGAGGAGCCCGACGGCTGCCAATCCCCCCGCCGCTCCGGGGGCGATCCTCCGCGCGGTCACCACGCCCCCGCGCGCGACGGTTTCGTCCGGCAGTGGCGCGGCGAGCCGCGGCCCGCGAAAGCCGGCGGCGGAAGCCGCTGCCCCGCCGTCGAAGAGCGCCCCCCAAGCTTCTGCCGCGCCGCAAGAGCCGAGCGGCGCGGTAGAAGCCGCGGCCGTGCATGCCGAGGCTGTGCATGCCGAGGCTGTGCATGCCGAAGCCTTGCACACCGACGCCGTGCACGCCGAGGGGGTGAAAGCCAACGCCGTGCACGCCGAGGGGGTGAAAGCCGAGGCCGTGCATGCCGAGGCAGGGCGCGTCGCGGGGCAGAGCGCCGAATGGGAGCGGGTCGAAGCTCGGGATGCCGAGCCCCCGCCCCGCGCTGCGCCGCAAGGAGCGCCGCTGCAAGCCAACGAGCCACTCGAGCTGCCGCCAGGCGACGAGCCAGTGGAGCGCAGCGAGCCACTCGAGCTGCAGCACATCGACGAGCAAGCCGAGCCAGTGCAAGCCAGCGAGCAAGCCGAGCCTGCGCAGGCCGGAAAGCGAGCCGAGCCCCTGCCGGCCAACGAACGAACCGAGCCGTTCCGAGCCCGCTTGGCAGAGCCCGCCGCCGGCGCGGATCCCTCCGTCGTCGCCGCTTCCGCGGAGGCCAGCGCGCGCGCCGCCGGCAACCGCGCCGAGGTGCTCGGCGAGCGGCGCGAGCAGGCCGATGTCGTGTACCTCGAGCGGCTTCTGTGGTTGCCCTCGGCGCGGCCGCTCGAGCGCGTGATCGCCTGCTTGCGAGCCGAGCTGGAGCTCATCCGCGCCGATCTCGACGCGCCCGGCAGCGATCCCACGCCCACGTTCGTGCAGCTTGCGCTGTTCGATCACCGTTTCACGGGTCAGCCGGAGCGGCCGCCGGTCGGTACGCTCTCGTGGTACAGCTGGCGGCAGGGCTCGCTGGATTTGCGCGTGTACGGGCAGCCCGTGAACCCGGCCGAGATCGCGCGCTCGCAGGCGGCACTCCGCGAGTCGCTGAGCGGCGTGGGCGAATCGCCGCCGGGCGGCCCGGTCCGGGCGGAGCCCATGGGCACGGCGGAGCCCATGGGCACGGCGGAGCCCATGGACACGGCGGAGCCCATGGACACGGCGGAGCCCATGGACACGGCGGAGCCCCATCGATCCGCGGGCCCCCCCCGGCCCGAGGCCCCCGAGGGAGGCCCCGATCCACTGGAGGCGACGGAAAAGCTTCCCACACGGAGCGCGGCCGCGGCGGGCGGCGTCGCGCGATCGGGCGGCGAGCAGCCGGCGGAGCGAAACGGCGAAGGCGATCCGGACGGGGCCACTGCGGGGAGCCTGTCGCCACGGCCGGCCCCGGCCGCGAGTGACTCGGGCCCTCCCTCCTCCGGCGAGCCACTGCCCCTCATGCGAAAGAAGGAGCCTTCCAGCCCACACGGGGGAGCCGAGTTCATCGGACCCGCGAGTGAGGCGCAAGCGGCCTGGCCCGCCGGTGCCCGCGAGCCGGGGTCCGAAGTGGCGACCGGCGCCGGCCAGCTCGAGCGCGGGGACGCGGGGCAGCCGCCTGCGGAAACAGCCGAGTCCCGGGAGCCGGCGGCGAGCTCGCTCGAGGCGGCCGAGGGGAGCGCCGCGCCGCGCCACGGCGCCGAATCGGCCCCGTCGGAAGAGGCAGAGCCGCCTCTCGCCCCGGGCGCGGACGAGCCGCGAGCGGAGCCCGCCTCGGCGGAGCCGCCCTCGGCCGCCGCGGCGGAGCCGCCCCCAAATGCCGCGGCGAAAGCGGCCGCAGCGGAAGCGGGCGACGAGCCGCCGGAAGGCTCCCGGCAGCCCGAGAGCTCCGTGCAGCCCAAGACCGCCCACAGCCGAGCCGATGGCGAAGAGCCGCGCGAGGCCCACCAGGGCGGCGCGAGCGAGGACGAGCCGCTCGGCGACGCCGACGAGGGCGCGCCGGAGGGCTCCGAGGCGTCCCCGGCGGAAAGCGCTGCGCCACGGGGCAACGCGGAGCCGACGGAAGCGGTCGACCCGGTCGACCGCCTCTTCGAGCGGATGCACGAGCTGCTCTACTGCTCCGAGCTCTCGAGCGGCGCCCAGTACATTCTGGCGACCCTCAATCGCCACCTGCCCTCGAGCGGTGTGTTGATCCACCTCTTCGACATGGAACGGCGAGAGTTCGTGCTGGTGCGCGCCCGAGGCCCCAAGAGCCAGACGCTCCTGTTGACGCGCACCAACGCGATCGAGTCCTACCTGGACGAAGCGCTGCGCCGGCAGGAAACCCTCAAGCTCGGTCAAAGCGCGGCGCACACCCCGCATGGGCTGTGGCGCCGGCTCGGCGTGCAGCTCTCGCACGGCCTGTGCAGCCCGGTACTGGAGAACCGGCGCTACCTGGGCGCCATCGAGCTGGGCCGCGAAGGGCATGAGCCACCGTTCAGCGGGCGAGACGTGCTGGCGCTCGAGTACGTGTGCTTTCAGTTCGCGGGCTTCCTGGCGGCCCGCTCGCTGCTCTTGGACCGAGAGTCGCTGATGCCGCGGAGCTGAGCGCCCCCCCGCCGAGCTCGAGCGGCGCTCAGCGCTCCCCCTCGCGGGAGCGCACGGCCGGTTGCGCGCGCATCAGCTCGACATCGGAGAGGTAGATGGAGAGCGGAGGCTCGCCGGCGGCCTGGACCGGCGTCGCCACGGGGAGAGGCTCGGACACCGGCGCAACGGCCGGAGCCAGCCCCGGGCCAGCCGCGGCCCAAGGCGAGGACGCCGGCCGCAGCGCGGCGGCCCGCTGCTTCGGCTCTCCGCTCGCCTCCGGCCCGGCAGGCGCGACCGCCCTGACCAGCTCGGGGAAGTGCGCCTCGAGCTTCTCTGGCGCGGGCCGCGGCGGCGCGGAAGAAGGCTCGAAGGCTTCCGCTTCGGGCATGGAGAGCTTCTCGAGCAGCTCGTCGTAGCGCGCGCGAAGGCGCGCGAGGTACCTGCGATCGGAGACGGGGAGCCGGGCGAAGGCGTCGAGGTCGAGCGACTCGGGATCGATGTAGCGACCGTGCTTTTTCGCGCTGAAATGCAAGTGCGGCCCGGTCGAGCGCCCCGTGGAGCCGACGTAGCCGATCACTTGCCGTTGCTCGACGCGCGCGCCGCGGCGCAGCCCCTTGGCGAACCGCTGCAAGTGCGAGTAGCCCGTTTGGTAGCCGCCCGAGTGGGCGATGCGCACGAAGTTGCCGTTGGGCCCGCGCTTGCCGACGTACGTGATCCGGCCCTGCGCGGCCGCGATGACGGGCGTGCCCGTGGGGGCAGCGAAGTCCGTACCGTTGTGGGGCCGAACCACCTTCAGGATGGGGTGGAGGCGCTTGGGGTTGAACCGCGAGGTGCGCACGGCGCCTCGAACCGGCTTGGCCCAGCGCCCCCGCCCGAACATGCGCCCGCCATCGTCCACGTAGCCCTTCGTTTTGCCGGCGTCGTGGTAGTAGATGCGCAGCGGCTTTTGCCCAGCTCTGCGGTACTCGAGCGCCTCGATGCCGGCGTAACGCGAGAACGAGCCGAGCCGAGTGACCTCCTGCACGACCAGGCCGAGCACGTCGCCGGGCTTCATGTCCGCGGCGGTGATGTGACCGGCGAGCGCCTTGTCGACGAGCCGGCGCAGCCCCGGCTCGAAGCCGGCGCGCAGAGCGGAGGCGTCGAAGTCTTCGCCCATTCGGATGTAACCGCGCGCCCGCTGATGGACCACCGCCAGGTCGAGCTGCTCGCCGTGCAGCAGACCGTCGTCGCCGGTGCGGGCCTGGTACACTTCCTCTTCGCTCGCGAGGTACTCGAACGCCTGAACTCGGCCGGTCTCCCGCGAAAGCAACGCGAGGAACTCGTGCCGAGGGTTGCAGTGATCCCAATCCCTCAGCCCCTTGAGCGCCGTCAACACGCGGAAGCCCTGCGGGACGGAAACGCCCTTCTTCTCCATCGCGACGAGCAGCGACCGCTTGCCGACCGCTCCGCGCACCAAGAGCAGCTCGGGATCCTCCGCCGCCTGCTGCACGCGCCAGGGGCCGGCAATCGGCGCCCGGGGTGGGTGTTGCACGGTGCGCTCGGCGAGCTGCTGGGCCTGCGCCGCCCGCGGCTTTTCCTCGGGACGGCGAAGCGGCTCGGCTTCCGCGACGCGCGCCGCCTGCGTGAGCGGCTCGCGCGGAGAGAGCTGGGTGAGCACGCCGAACACGGCGGCCAGCGCCACGCTCGCGCCGACCACGGCGGCGGCCGACGACGGCGCGCTCGGCAGCCCGTCCTCGGCGCCGCCCGGGCCGGTCTCCTCGCGGGCGGGGGCCACACCGATTTGGTCGAGGTCGTCGCAAACGGCGGGGAGCGCGTCCACCCCGACCATCTCGCGGTCCCCCGCCTCGAGCTCGGCGTCGGAGACGAAGAACTCCGTTTGCTGGGCCTCTTCGCCGGACGCCTCCGACTCGGCCAGCCCCTCGCGAGGCGAAATCTCGCGAGCCTGCTGGCTCGCCGCGTGCTGCCGCTCGAGCTCGGCCCGCGCCGCCGCCGCGGCCCGAGCCTTGGCGAGCAAGCGATCGCGCACGGGATGCGAACCGCTCTGCGCGGAGCGCTCCTCGCCTGCCTGCGCCCCGGAGCGCGCCACGAGCGCCAACGAGGGCTCGCGACCGCCGTCGTCGCGCACGTCGCCGTCGACGATTCGCCCGACCAACCTCGGCGCCCGCGGAGCGGAGCCGGCGATCTTCTGGGGCGAGGGCTTGCGCGTCATGCTAGCGGGGAGCCTTTCGAGGGGAACCGCTCCCCGCCTCGGCCCGGTTAGCAGCGCCCGACGGCCAGGGCAAGGGAGCGGCGTCCGCGCGTGGGGCGAGGCGTGGGGCGAGGCGTGGGGAAGGCTTGAATTCGATTCGAGCCCCCGAGGCCTTGGGCTCGAGGGCGTTCGTGGGAACGAGGCGGAGAACGGGTTCGGGAGGGACGAGGGTCGAAACGACCCGCAACGAGCGGCCCACTCCGCCCAACGAGGGGGACGGTTCGGAGACCTCGGGGCCGCCAAACCGAGACAGCGGCCACTGGGAGAGGAAAGCGAAGGGGGACGGGAGCCGAGTGCCCAAAATGGGCGCACCTGGCTCCGACAGCACGCTCGGCCGAGAGTCGCCCGGCCGTTTGGGCCGGGGCGAGGGCCAGAAGTCGATCCGCTGACTCAATTAATTGTCCGCGCGAGCGTTCTAGCGAAAGGACGGTAGCAGGCGGGCGGCCCCGTACGGCACGCACCGCCAACAGGTAGCCCATGGACGACCACATCAAGCAACTGCTCCTGCTCGCTCGAGAGCACTACGACAAGCGCGAGTTCGACAAGGCCGATCCGCTCCTCCGCCAGATCGCGAAGCAGACGGATCGCTACGCCGACGTTTTCGACATGCTGGGCGTCATCGCGCACGGTCAGGGCAACTTCACGCTCGCGCGAGATTGGTTCGAGCGCGCACTGGTGCTCAACCCGAACTACACCGAGGCGCAGCTCAACTTGATGGTCGTGCTCAACGACATGGGGGAGTACGGGGAGGCGCGCGAGCTGTACGGGCGGCTCAAGAAGCGCAGCAGCCAAACGGGCGCGGCCGATGCCTTCGTACGCGGCAAGATCGCCAACATGCACGCGGACGTCAGCCAGGCCTACACGGACGTGGGGATGCCGCTCGAGGCGATCCACGAGCTGGAAAAGGCCGTAGCATTGTGCCCGCACTTTCCGGACATTCGCACCCGCCTGGGGGTCTTGTACCGCGACGCGGGGGACCGCACGCGGGCTCGCGAGCAGTTCGTATTGGCCAAGGAGACCAACCCTCACTACCTGCAGGCGCGCCTGATGCTCGGCGTGCTGCACCTGAGCTCGGGCGACCACGACGAGGCCAAGCAGGAGTTCGAGGCGGTGCTCGAAAAGGACCCCAAGAACACCAGCGCCATGATGTACCTGCGCGTGGCTCGGTCGCAGGAAAACGGCAGCGACAACGACAACGGCCAAGCGGGCGCCTCGAACGCGCCCTGAGCGAGCGCGCTCACGGGGCAGCCGCGGCGGCAATCGCCGAAAGCAGCTGCCCCTCTTCGCACTCGCGGAGATCCAACAGGCCCGCGCCATCGCGCTCGAGCCGCTCGCACAGCGCGCGGCAGGCGCTCGGCGCGACCTCGCGGGGCGCAGGGCGGGCGCCCACGACGGACTCGACCGAGCACACGCCGAACTCGCGGATGCCGCACGGCACGATCGAGCCGTAGAGCGAGAGCGAGGGGCGCAGGTTCAGCGCGAAGCCGTGCATCGTGACCCAGCGCGAGATGCGCACGCCGATGGCGCCGATCTTCGCCAGCGAAGGCGCCTCGGCCCGGTAGCAATCGGGCCGGGCCGCATCCACCCAGAGCCCGACGCCGTGGCTCGCCTCGCCCGCGGCGATGCCGTAGCCCTCCACCAGCCGGCGCATGACCTCCATCAGGTCCCGCACGTAGCGGCGAACGTCGCAGCGATCGGGTGCGAGCTGCACGATCGGGTAGGCCACGAGCTGCCCGGGGACGTGCAGCGTGACTTCCCCGCCCCGGTCCACCTCGTGCACTTCGACGCCGCGCGCCGCGAGCGCCTGCCGGCTCTCGAGCAGGTGCCCGGCGACCGCGCCTCGGCCGAGAGTGATGACCGGCGCGTGCTCCAGCAGCAGCGCCAGGTCCGTCACCGCGCTCTGCTTGCGGAGCGCCACCAGGGCTTTCTGCAGCGCGTAGATCGGCTCGTAGCGGCGCGTTCCGAGCCACACGCCGAGCAGCGGGCGGGGCTCGCCCGTCATGGCGAAAATCCTGAGCAACTCCCGCGCACGCGGCAGGCATAGCAGAGCTCGCTAGGCTTCCCCAGAGCGGATGCCGCCGCGCCGCCCTGCCGGGAAACTGTGTGCATTTTCCTCACGTCTGCGTGTAAGTAAGTGCGACGCATGGCCCAACAAGCCGACTCGCCCGAAGTTCTGGAGCGTTTTCACCGGGGGTTGCCGATGGTGAAGATGCTCGCCCAGCGCTTGCGCAAGACGCTGGGCCGCTCAGCCGAGCTGGAAGATCTGATGGCGTACGGGCAGGCTGGGTTGTTGGAGGCGGCGCGTCGATACGACGCGAGTCGCGGCGTTCCGTTCAAGGCGTTTGCCACGTTCCGGATCCGGGGGGCGATGCTGGACGGTGTGCGGCAGCTTTCTCACCTTCCCCGTCGGGTGCACGAGCGGCTCCGGTCGATTCAGAGCGCGCAGCAGTTTTCGGAGGGCATGGTGGAGGATGCGTTTGCCCCCGCCCCGCCCGGGCAGTCGCCGCAAGATATCGAACGGCGTTTGATGGATCATTTGGCCGCCATGGCGACCGCGATGGCGACGGGGCTGATCGCGGAGCCCGCCATCGACGAGCAGGGGACGGCGACGCTGGTGGATAGCCAGTTGACGCCCGAGGAGCTGTCGCAGCAGCGGCAATTGCTGGAGCGGGTGGAGGGGGCTCTTCGTCAGTTGCCGGAGCAGGAGCAGACGCTGATTCGGCGTCACTATTTCGAGGGGGAGAGGTTCGATGCGCTGGCCAAGGAGCTGGGGTTGAGTAAGTCGTGGGCGAGTCGGTTGCATAGTCGGGCGATTGGGCGGTTGACGAAGCATTTGGTGGCGGAGTCTTAGCGTTTGGGCGGTTTGGCTGGTCAACGGCCCTGATTTTCTTGGGCGGGGTTTTGGGGCCGGGGAGCGGGAGGCTGTTGGCTGGAGGACCGGGGTGAGCGGGGGGGCGGCTTTTCTGGGGCTGGGGGACCGGGCGGCGAGGGGGTGCGGCTTTTCTGGGGCTGGGGGACCGGGCGGCGAGGGGGGTGCGGCTTTCTTGTGGCTGGGGGACCGGGGGGGGGGGGGGGGGGGGGGGGGGGGGGGGGGGGGGGGGGGGGGGGGGGGGGGGGGGGGGGGGGGGGG
>JBNKVS010000098.1:0-74038 GCA_050299315.1 Polyangiaceae bacterium | reverse complement strand
GCGAAGTGGATTTTCGATGCGGATGCGCCTCGGGCGCGCGCAGGCAGACTTGCGGTCTGTCGAGCACGACCGGGGCGCAGCCGCGCGAAAAGACACGAGCAGGGGCCCCCTCGGGACCAGGTCGTGAGAAATCCGGGCTAGCCCGTCCCCGCAGGCATGGGGAAGCCGCGCCGCTTGGCCTCGCCGGCTGCGGACCGAGCCGCTCGAAACCCTTCGCCCAGCGCGCGCTGCGCGCATCGCTTCTCGGCACGGTCATCGAGCGGGGCACGAGCCGAGGCGCGCGACCCAGCCCGCTTCCTCTCCCCCCCCCCCGGGTGACGCTTCGGCCAATCGGGGCTTCCAGCGAGCGGCCCGGCCCTGTAGGTTAGAGGCCCGATGCTCGCGCCATCACACCCGTTCTTCGGCAATAAATACCGCGTGTTACGCTCTCTTGGCGCCGGCGGCATGGGTTCGGTCTGGGTGGCCGAGGACACGACGCTCAAGCGCCAGGTCGCCATCAAGCTGATCACCAAGGACGGGCTGACGGACGAGGCGCGGCGCCGCTTCTTCCTCGAGGCGCAAACGGCGGCCGGGCTGTCGAGCCCCAACATCGTGCAAATCTTCGATTTCGGCCTCGAGGAGGAGACCCCCTACCTGGTGATGGAGCTGCTGCAGGGGCGCTCGCTGGCCGAGCGGCTCCGCAAGCTCGGCCCGCTCGGAGCCCAGGAGGCGGAGCACGTGCTGAGGCAGGTGTGCCGAGCGGCTGCGCGGGCCCACAAGGCCGGGGTCGTCCACCGGGACCTCAAACCGTCGAACATCTTCCTCGTCGAGGGCGACGAGGGCCTGCTCGTCAAGCTGCTCGACTTCGGGATCGCCAAGTCCACCGGCATCACGGGCGCCGCCGGGCACACCCTCTCGGGCACCTTCCTCGGCACACCCGCCTACGCGAGCCCCGAGCAGGCGCAGGCCAGCAAGAAGCTCGACCACCGCAGCGACATCTGGTCGATCGGCGTCATCGCCTTCGAGTGCCTGCTCGGGCGCGCGCCCTTCGCCGGGGAAACGATGGCCAGCATCGTGCTGGCCGTCTGCGCGCGGCCCCTGCCCATCCCTTCGAGCTTCGGCCCCGTGCCGCCCGGCTTCGACGCCTGGTTCGCCCGGGCCTGCGCGCGCGACCCCGCCGAGCGCTTTCAGAGCGCGGGCGAAGCCGCCGAAGCCCTGCGGCCCGTGCTGTGCCCTGGCGCGGAGCCGGCCCCGCCCTTCACCTCGCTGGCTGGCGCCCCGGCGCCGCCGCTGCCCATCCAAGACACCCTCACGGCCGCCACGCCCGCCGCGTTGGCTCCCCGGGCCGCGCGCGAGCCCCTCGCCGAGCCACCGGGGCCCGAGCCACCGAAAGGCAGCGCCCAGCCACAGCCCCTGGCCGCGCCCGAGCCACCGAAAGGCAGCGCCCAGCCGGCGCCGTCACGGAGCGCCGGCGAAAAGAGCCTGCCCGTCGCTTGGCTCTCGCTCGGCACCTTCGCCGTGATCGTCGCGGCGATGCTCGCGCTCGACTTCACCTCTACCCCCACACAGGTCGTCTTGCCCCAATCTGCCCAGTCCCCTGCTGCCCCCGTCCGCGCTGCCCCCGATCCGGCGGCGCAGGGCGAAGAGGCATCCCCCGCGTCGGAGCCGATCCCCGGCGATGGCGATCGCGAGGGAGCCGGCGACTCCCGCGACCCAACCCCCGAAGATTGCGCCGAAGGCGACGGTGCCTGCGACCGGCCGTGCACGGGCCAGACGGGCGAGGAGTGCCCCTCCCCGAAGGAGCGCGGCCGAGATGGCAAACGAGCCTCCCGGGCGCGGCGCGGCCCCGCAGCCCGCTTCGAAAAAGCCTGTCGAGCCAAGAGCGCCGACGCCTGCCTCGCCCTCGGCATGATGTACCTGCGCGGCCAGGGCGTGTCGCGCAGCGAGGCGCGCGCCTCCGAGCTGTTCGAAGCCGCGTGCGCCGGCGGCAGCGACGAGGGCTGCGTACAGCTCGGCCGCCTCCTGCGCCCCCGCTGAGCGTCCTCTCGCCGCCCCTGGCGCGGTCGAGCCGCGCGACGAGCCGAGCCCGACGGCGACCGAGACCCTCTTCGGGCTCGCCCGACCCGACGACCAGCTCCGTCCCCGGCAGCTCGGGGCAGCACGACGGCCAGAGGGGGGACGAGCCCTCGGCTCCGCCCCAAGAGCCTCCGAGAGCCGCCCTCGCCCCCCAACCGAGACTTGCAGGACGGGCTCGGCACGGCAGCCACGACTGGATGCGTCCGAGCGCTCCGAAGACGGCGCTCCCTCGTGCAGCCAGCTCTCGCTCGAAGCTCCTGCGCCGCGAGTGCCCGGGCGGCTGAGTCAGCCGAGCACACCAGCCCCGCCCCTCGCGACGCGGGCGTGCAGCCAGTCGCCGCCTCGACGAGCCGCGCGCTGCGGGTATTCCCGACCGGAATACCCGAGAGGTCGCGCGGGCCGCGGGTCGGCCGAATTCGGTACTCAACCGGTTATTTTTCGACCCGCTCGGCCATCCGGGCCTGCATCGCCGACCTTGTGTTGCATGATGCAATGGTGCGGGTGCGGTTCGTCGGCAAGTGGAAGCTGGAGGTGCAGCTGTCCGCCCGGTGGCTGCTCGCGGCGGGCGTGCTCGCGAGCAGCCTCGGCCGCCCCGGTCTGCCCGCGCCGCCGCGCGCGGGGGTGACGACCGTCGAGCGGGCTCGGCCCGCAGAGCGCGCGAGCCCAGGCGTCGGCGAGCCGCCGAGCTCGGCGCTCGACCCGCGGCCTCGCTCCGAGGAGGCGTCGCCGCAGCGCGTGCTTCCAGCCGAGCCAGAGCCCGCGCAGAGCCCGGCCCCCCCGCGCGCTCTTCCCCGCGCGCATCTCGCGGTCGACCCTCGTGTCGACGCTGCCACCGGGCCCACGGCGCAGCCACGGGCCGAGCTCACCGCGGGGGACATCGCTCGAGCGCGCGAGCCTCGTTCCCCCGCGATTCGCGCGAGCTCCGACGGACCCGCGCGGGAGGTCACGTGCCCCGTTGCAGATTTTTCCGGCCTCGCTTGCGTGCAATGCTCCGAGGTGTTCGAGAGCGCCTGCTTGATATCGTGCGCCAGCGAAGTCTGCTTGGGCCGTCGTTGAGGCGCGGTGCGCGCGCCTCCCGCGATGGGGGCGAAAACCGGAGCCAGCGGATGCCCCGGCCGAGACCCGACGTGCCGACCTCGAAGCAGGTGCCCGAGTCCTCCGAGGCATGGGCGCGAATTGTCCAAAGTTGGGGAGACCAAGCGCCGACGGGCGCCGGGCGACAAGCACTTGGATGGCGCCCGCACCCTCGGCTACAAGAGCCGACGAGCTCCGCGTGGAGGGCGGTCCCTCCCCTCGACCATTCGGCGCTCGGATTGCCCGCCGGAGAAGAATCGTGAAGAAAATCCTCAACCATCCACCGGATTACGTCGACGAGATGCTCCAGGGCCTGGTGGCGGCCCATCCGGAAATCTACGCCCAGCCCGAACCGCGGGTGATCGCGCGGGCGGCGGGCACGCGGCAAGGCAAAGTCGGCATCGTCACCGGCGGCGGCTCCGGCCACCTGCCGGTCTTCACCGGGTACGTCGGAGCGGGGCTGCTCGATGCCGCCGCCATCGGCGATGTCTTCGCCTCCCCTTCCGCCGAGCAAATGGCCCGCGCCATGCGCCGGGCGCACGGCGGCGCCGGCATCCTGCGGCTGTACGGCAACTACGGGGGCGACGTCATGAACTTCGACATGGCGGGCGAGATGGTCGAGCTGGAGGACGACATTCAGTCGACCACCGTTCTGCTGGCGGACGACATCGCTTCGGCGCCCCCCGAAGAGGCGCACAAGCGCCGCGGGGTGGCCGGGATGGTCTACGCGTTCAAGATCGCCGGCGCGCTCGCCGAGGAGATGGCCAACCTGCAGGAGGTCAGCCGGGTCGCGCAGAAAACTGCCGACGCGTGCCGCTCGATCGGAATGGCGCTCACCCCTTGCACCGTGCCGCAGGCGGGCAAGCCCACCTTCGAGCTGGGCGAGTGCGAGATGGAAATGGGCATGGGGATCCACGGCGAGCCAGGAATTTGGCGCGACACGCTGAAGCCCGCGGATGCCATCGTCGACGAGATGATGGAGCGGCTGCTCTCGGACCGGCCGGTGGCGGCCGGTGACCGCGTCTCGCTCCTGGTCAACTCGCTGGGCGCCACGCCGCCGGAGGAGCTCTACATCATGTACCGCCGAGCCAAGGAGCGCCTCGCCGACGCAGGCGCCCAGATCGTCATGCCGCTGGTCGGGCGCTACGCCACCTCCATGGAGATGACGGGCGCCACGCTGACGCTCTGCCAGCTCGACGAAGAGCTGGAGCGGCTGCTCCGAGCGCCCTGCCACTGCGCCTTTTGGACCGTCACCGGCTAATCGAGGCGTCGAGACCATGGGCTTCACGATCGAGCACCTGCGCCGCGCGGCCGCCGGCATCGCGGCGAGCGCGCAGGCCGCGGCCGACGAGCTGAACCGCCAGGACGCCAAGCTGGGCGACGGCGACCTCGGCATCACCGTGTCCAAGGGTTGGCGGGAGGTCGCTGACCATGCCGCCGGGCTGCCGGAAGACTTGGGGCAAGCCTTCCTCGCCTGCTCCAAGGCCTTTCAACGCGTCTCGTCGTCCTCCTTCGGAACCCTGGTGGCGACGGCCTTCCTGAGCGCCGCGAAGGCGACCAAAGGGCAACGAGAGGTGGAGTGGAGCGAGGTCTCGGCCCTGTTGGCCGGCGCCCGTGACGCAATGATCGCGCGGGGCCGCGGCAGCCTGGGGGACAAGAGCCTGCTCGACGCCGTCCACGCAGTTGCCGAAGCCACCCAGGGTCTCGGCGACCCCGCCGAGTTGCTGGTCGCCGCCGACCGCGCCATCGATCGGGCGCTGGACGGGTTCCGCGCGCGACCGAACCGGTTGGGCCGGGCGCGGATGTTCGGCGCCAAGTCGGTAGGCCTGGACGACCCGGGCATGCTCGCCTTTCGCCGCCTGTTGGACGGTCTGGCCCATCGAAACGCGTCAGGGGGCAGCGAGCCCGACAATCCGTTCGATCGCCGCGACGAGTCGGTCAGCTAGCCCGGATTTCTCGAACGGGCTCTCGACCGCTCGTCGGCGACCGCGCTCGACTCGTTGCGCCCACCTCGGGGGGGGTTGCGTGGGATACGGGCCCCGAAGCACCGCCTCGCGCCAGGCTGCCGGCGAAGCCCCCCCGCGTGCCGCTGCGAGCGACCCGACCGATGCGGGCCTGGGTAGGGCGCGCGGAGCGGCCGCCGCTCCGTTCCGCTGCGGGGCAGGACGTGAGCGCGCGGCTCGAGATCTACGCTCCGCCGGGCCGCGCCCGCCGTGGCGGGAGGTCGAGCCGAGCCGGAGCGGCCGCGGACCGAAACCGGGCAACCGCGGGCTCCACCACCCGAGCGAAGGATGATACCTTCGGGTCATGCAGCACACTCTGCGGTCCCGTAGGAAGGTCGAGCTCGACGAGCGCAGCGGGCGCGGTCTCGCCTGGTTGGCGCTGCTCGCTGCAGCTTGCGGCGGAGAGGGGGCCAGCGGCCCCGCCGGCGAGGCCGCCGCAGCGACGGACGGCTCGGCGGCACGCTACGGCTCCGCCGGGGACGACGGCTCCTCGGCAGCGGACGGCTCTGCGGGGAACGACGGGGTGGCGGCAGCGGACGGCTCTGCCGCGGTGGAAGCCGCCACCGCGGAGGTCGAGCTGCTCACCGGTACGCACGACATCTCGCTCCAGACGTCACTCGGCACCATCACTTTGGAGCTCGATGCGGACGCCGCGCCGCTCGCGGCGACGAACTTCGTGCTCCACACGAGAAGCGGCTACTACGACGGCGTCACTTTCCATCGCGTAGTCCCCGGCTTCATGATCCAAGGGGGCGATCCGCTCGGCACCGGCCGCGGCGGCGAAAGCGTGTTTGGAGAAAAATTCGCGGACGAGTTCGACAACGGGCTCGCGATGGATCGGGGGGTGATCGCCATGGCCAACCGCGGCCCGGACACGAACGGCAGCCAATTCTTCATCGTGCAGGCTCGAGCGGGCACCCCCTCGCTGCTGGGCAAGCACACGATCTTCGGCCACGTCACTGACGGGCTGGACGTGGTCGACGCGATCGCCGCCGTGGCCCGCGATGGAGACGATCGGCCCCTCTCTCCCATCACGATGACGCCCGTGGAGCTGTAGCGGCCTCGCCGGCCAGTGCGCGAACGGCAATTCGCCCCGGCCACCTCGAAGGCGCGAGCCGGCGCGGCGCCGCCTCGACCCTACGCGCCCAGGGGCGGGCGGGCGGCGGCCAGGGCCGCCTCTGCTGGCTCGGCGAGCGCCTCGCACAGCGCGCGCGTCACCTCGACGGTCGTGGCCGTGCCCCCCAGGTCGGCAGGCACGACCCGGCTCCGCGTGACATGCTCGATGGCGCCCATCAAGCGAGCCGCAGCCGCGGCTTCGCCCCAGTGCTCGAGCATCAGCACGATCGACCAGAACGTGCCAACCGGGTTGGCGATGCCCTTGCCCACGAGGTCGAACGCAGCGCCGTGAATGGGCTCGAACATGGAAGGAAATCTCCGCTCGGGATCGAGGTTCGCCGTGGGGGCGATGCCCAGGCTCCCGCAAAGCGCGGCGGCCAGGTCGGAGAGGATGTCGGCGTGCAGGTTCGTGGCGACGAGCACGTCGAGCGACTGGGGGCGGAGCACCATGCGCGCCGCGGCGGCGTCGACCAACTCGCGATCGACCCGAACCTGTGGAAACTCGCGGGCCACCTCGAAGAAGATCTCGTCCCAGAGAACCAACCCATGGCGCTGCGCGTTCGACTTGGTCACCAAGGTGAGCTGCCGGCGCGGGCGGCTCTGGGCGAGCTGGAAAGCGAAGCGGTGAATGCGCTCCACGCCCGCCCGGGTGAAGACGGCCGTCTCGGTCGCCACCTCGAGGGGGAGCCGCGCATGCGCTCGGCCCCCGTGGCCGGCGTATTCGCCCTCCGAGTTTTCCCGTACGACGACCCAATCGATCGCGGGATTGCCGGCGAGCGGCCCCGCAATCCCCGGCAACACGCGCGCCGGCCGCACGTTGGCGTACTGGTCGAAACCTTGCGCAATGGCCAGGCGCAGGCCCCACAGGGAAACCGCATCGGCCACCCGGGGGCTTCCCACGGCCCCGAACAGAATGGCGTCCATCTGGCGCAGCTCCTCGAGCCCGCCCTCGGGGATGTAACGCCCCGTGCGGAGGTAGACCTCCGAGCTCCAATCCAGCTCCGTGACGGAGCAACGAAAATCACCACAGAGCGCCTCGAGCACCTGCAGCACCTCGAGGCCGGCTCGGACCACTTCCGGGCCGATGCCATCGCCCCCGATGGCTGCGACGCAATACTGGCGAGCTTGGGATGACATCGCGGCGGTTGTAGCGCGGAGGGGCGGCGCCGGCCAGCATCGCGGGGCGCAAGCGCTGGGCAGGCGCCAGCGCGCGGCCGGAAGGGCACGGCCTCGCTCGGTCACGAGGAGAAGCACGCTCCGGGATCGAGGCACACCCCGTCGACCCGGCTCCGGCGGCGGAAGCCACCACCAGCGCGCCCCCGCCCTGCACGCTTCGGTGGTGACGCCGGACGCATTGCGCGAGGGGGATCCCGCTGGGTCGTCGTCGAGGAGCCGTGGGGGCGAGTTCGTCGGGTCTTCGGAGGTACGGTCTGGCGTGGGGAACGACAGGCCGCGTTGATGACCATTGCGCCGAATGGCCCGAAGCTCCGCCTCCGGCGGACGCCGAGCGCCACCTCGACTCCGCGGGCACGTCGGAGCTGCTGCCCTCGTCGCGGCACCTGCAACGACCTCGAGGCCCCGGACGCAGCGCGGGGGGAGGTGCGGCGTGCCGCGTGTCGGTTGCTCGGCGGCAGCTCGCTGCGCCGAAAAATTCTGCCAGCGACCTCGACGGCACCGGGCATCGCGCGCAAGGAGGCGCATCGCGCGGCGTGCCGCGTGTCGGCTGGGGCTGCGGGCAACGCCATCCGCGTGGTAGAAGCCGCTCATGCGCATGCTTCCCCCCCGGTTCTCTGCCATCCCCCTCGCCTCCGCCCAGTGGGTGTCGCTGCTCGCTCTGTTCGGCGTCGCCTGCGGCGGGGAAGACGCGAGCTCGCCCGCGGCGGGCGACGCCGAAGGCTCCCCCAGCTCGGACGTGGGCGCCATCTCGCCCGACCCCGACGAAGCGGAGGGCGCGCCGGGCTCGGATGTCGACGAAAACGGCGAGTTGCTGATCGACGACCTCGAAGATGGGGACGACAAGTTCACCCTTCAGGGTGTCGAGGGCGAGTGGTTCACTTACTCGGATGAAACGGCCGAGGTGCTCCCGCCCCCCCACATGGGGGTGGGTGACACGCCGGGAGAGTTGCACGTCACCGGCCAGGGCTTCTCCGAGTGGGGTGTCGCGGTGGCTGCCTACTTCCAGTACTCGGACCTCTCCGATTTCCAGGGGGTCAAGGTACGGCTCAAAGGCTCCGGCCAGATCCGCTTCGAGCTCTCGACGGCGGATACCCTACCGCTCGATCACGACGGCACGTGCGAGGAGGGCTGCTATGGCCACTTCGCCACGCTGATCGACTTGCCCGCCGAATACGAGGACGTGACGATTCTCTTCTCCGAGCTGGCTCAGCCCTCCTGGGCCACCGCGGCCGAAATGTCTCTCGAGCGGGTGGGTCAGGTCGATTTTCTCTCGCCCGGCAGCGCCGAGTCGCCCGCCGCGATCGACCTCTGGATCGATCGGCTGTCGCTCGTGGCGGCCGAGCCGCAAGGCTGAAACCGACCACGGGGGGGCTCGGGCTCAGCCGCTCCTGAGAGCGCGGGCCCGACCCCCGCCCCGCCCGGGGGCGGGCCTGCTCACGCACCGGCAGTGGCTTTGGGACCGTTCTTTGCCTGTGGTTCGGGTCTCGTTGGGGCTAGTTGGCGCTCACTTCGAGCATTTTTTCGGCGTACCGCCTGCCCATCTCGAGGACCGACTCGGTGCTCCAGTGCAGGGCATCTCCACGATCCACGAGCACGCTTCCATCTTCCCTCGGACCAGAGGATACGAAGTGCCCGTTTTCGACGACGGTCGGAATCTGCTGCACGAGCGAGTTGTGGGCCGCGCAACAACCCGTGCGCGGCAATTCGCCGGCAATGAAGGGCACCTCCGCAGCGCTGAGACCCAGATCATTGCGCAGGCTCGTGACGAGCGTTTCGACGTGCGTCAACCACTGGGGATCTTGCGAGTTGTTCTCCCCATGGTGAAAGATGATGCCCTTGATGACGCCCGTCTCCTGCGCCGTCCTGGCCAGGTCCAAGATCCACCGGTAGATGGGGGTGGTTCCGTTCACGACCGGAGCCCCGTTGACGTCGCCAAACGGCGGCGCGCAGAACTGGCCGCAGTTCGGCAGGTGCGCCTGAATGTCCGTGCCGCCATAGGCCGCCCCGGCGATGCCGATGGTGACGTTGGGCCCAGTCGCCTCTGCCATCGCGACGGCGAACGTGTCCACGGGGCTCAGCCCGATGGGGGCAACGGTTCCGTCGGCCTTTGGGCGAGTTCCCTCCTGGCACCGCATCATTGGCTGGAATTGCTCGCGCCACTGCCCGTAGGGGATGTCGTGCTCGGCGCAGTTCTGGCTCTGGAGCGACAGGACGCGAGGATGGAAGATGGGCTCCTCCGGCAGGTGGCCGGCCCCCTGCATGTTCGACTGCCCCAGCGCCAAGTAGACGTGAAGCTCTGGCTCCGCCGGGGCCTCCGCTTCGCCGCTGCCTTCCGCTTGGCCGCTGCCTTCCGCTTCGCCGCTGGCCTCCGCTTCCGCGTCGGGTTCGATCGTGCCCTCGACGGGCGCGCCTCCGCCAGCGGGGCTCTCAGCGCCCGGCTCTCCCGAGTCCAGCTCGATTCCGTCCATGGCCGACTCGGCTTGGCCCGCCCCCGGCTCGCCGCCAGTCGCGGGCCCGGCTTCGCCGGCGACCGAATCGGGGCTCGCGCCGCTCGGCGCGACCGGACCTCCGGGACCGCCGCCCGAGCCGCTGGGAACGCCGGGGCCGTCCGGGCTGGCTGCGACGGAGACATCCGCCTCGCCCTCGCTGCCGCAAGCAGCGAGAGCCAAGCACAGGGCGGACGGGGAAATGGCGAGTCGACGATAGCGAATGGTCAACGGAACCTCGGGGGAGCCGGTACGGATGTGGGCCGCGCCCTTGGGACGACGTGCCGGCGCGCGTCCCGTGGACACTATCTCCTACGGGCCTCGGCCCCTGCAAGCGATCTTCCGCCTTCTCCAACACCGGATCGTTCCCGCCATGGCTGAGCCATACCAGCGTTCCCATTCCGCGCGGCGCACACCGGACGGCACCTCGGACCCGAGGCGAAGCAACTCGCACGCGACGGGGCAACTCGTACGATGCATCCCCGGCCCCAGCCCCGGAGCCGTGCGGGCGACCTCTCCCACCTCCCCGCCGCGCCCTTCGCGCCGCGCCCCACGCCCCCGTCGGCGCACCTCGGTGCCCGCGCGACGAGCGAACCGACGTCGCAAGCTCCCCACCACCCGGCGCGGCCTCCCGGGCTCGAGGGCGTGGCGCCACAGCCCCTGCCGCCGCGCGCTCGGCGGCACCGGTCAGAAGGTGCAGCCCGCCGTGCCGATGATGGCGTCCGCCAAAACGATGCCTGCTCCGACGTCGCCGCCGAAGCGCGTGGGATCGCAGGCCCCCCCGACGGTCGAGCAACCGGGCCCGTAGCGAATGGAGCACACCTGGGGATTGGCCGCCAAGCAGTCCAAGAACGCGTTGCAGTTGGGCACGGCCTCGGGCCCGTGGCTGTCGCAGGTGAGCGCGGGCTGCGCCAGTCGACGGGCACAGCGCGTGCAATCCCCGAGGCTGCCCCCGCAGCAGCGGCCGTCTTGGCAGGCGCCGCTCTGGCAGTCCGCGTCGACGTTGCAGGCCCCACCCGGCGCGCACGCGCCGCACTGGCCACCGCAGTCGATATCCGTCTCGAGGCCCGTTCGTTGCCCGTCGACGCAGCTGCTACAGCGCCCCGCAATGCACTGCCCGAGAGCGCAGTCGGTGGCCACGCTGCAGGCGCGACCGGGCTGGCAGCGCGGGCAAGCGGGATCATTGCCGCCACAGTCGACGTCCGTCTCGTCGCCGTTTCTCGCGCCGTCGGCGCAGGGCAGCGGCAGGCACGTGCCGGCACTGCACACGCCGCTCGCACAGTGCGCGCCCTCGGTGCAACTCGCGCCCTGGGCGCACGGGCCGCACCGCGCATCGCCACAGTCGACGGCTGGCTCGGATTGATTGCGAACGCCGTCCTCGCAGGTCGCCTCCGCGCAGCGGGCGTCCTCGCCGCACACCAAGCTCTGGCAATCCTCCCCCGCCGAGCAGGGAGCGCCTGCCGGGCAGCCCGGGCACGTCCCCCCACCGCAGTCGACGCCCTGCTCGCGTCCGTTCTGACGCCCATCGTCGCAGCTCGCGGCCACGCACGAGCCCCGCTCGCAGCGAGCCCCCCCGCAATCCGCACCCGATTCGCACTCGGAAGGAAGAAGCGGCTCGAGGTCGGCGCATGCGGCAGGACTCTCTCGGGAGCACCCGGCGGCGCCCGGGGGCGGCCTCGGTGTGGCCTCCGCTTCCGGCTCACCTGCGCCCGGAGAGAGGGCGCGCACCGCCTCGCCGCCGGCGTCCACGCCGCCCACCTCGGCCGCATGAAGCGGATCACTCGTCAGGCTGCAGGCGGCAAGGACCGGTGTCAGCGCGGCGGCGAGCGCGAATCGCTGCAGCTTGGCTAGGGCGGACATGGCTCCACGAGTGGCACTAGGCACGCAGAAGGCGGGTGATACGTAGCTGGCCAGGTGTTGCACCGATTCACCAGCGAAACGAAGCCACGGCGCAGACCTCGCCAGGCGCGCTTCACCACGGCTCGCCCTTGGATCATGGTACCGCGTGCCGACGCCCCGTCCATAGGTGACGATTGCCATTGTTGGAGAAGTGCGGCGCCTCAATGGGCTTCCGCTGGGAAAAAAAGCGGTGAGCTCGAAACCCGCAGGATGGAAACGATCCCAGGCTGCTCGAAGCTCGCTCCGAGCGGCATGCGCGCGATGAAGCCCTGCTCGGCGCCCATGCCGTTCGCTTCTCGCCAGCTTCGAATCGTGCAGTCTGGTGTTACAGCCAGAATCAACGGGCGGCGCATGAAAGCCTCGGAGGAGCCGGGGCGGACGCAAGCGTGGCTGCCCCAAGAGCTGCCTGGGCCGCGCTCGAGCGGCTGCAACCTCCCGCTCACGAGTCCCTCCGAGTCCCAGGCGATCGAGCTCCAGCCATCGACTCGCCCAAGATCCGTTCGTTGGGCAGAGCGCATCGGGGCTTCGACACGGCTTTGCCCCACGGCGTAGCGATCAGGAACGAGCAGCGCGCGGCCTCGCGACTCTCGATGGGTCGGCTCAGCGCCCGCGCCAAGGCAGGCTCGCCCAGCCGGCGCCGATTCCGCACGCGATGCAGCAACGGACCTGGGCTTGCCCCGTTTGGAGCCACCCGGATCGCCCTCGCGGAACGTCGCCGAGGGCGGCGTCGTGCTGGCGCGCGAGCTCCACGCGGTCGAGCTGGCGCCGAGGCTCGATCGCGCGCGAGACCTTCACTCCCGGCCGCGAGCGCCGCGACGAAAGCCTCGGTGCTCGTGCAGGTGGATCTGCGGAGGACGGCGCAGGCCGAGCTCGCCCGGGCGCCGCGAGCTCGCCATCCGAGCGCGGCCGCCCGCTCTCGGCATTCTGCGCTGCCGCGGGCGCGAGGGGCGGACTCGCCCCCCGCCCCGCATCAGCCCCGGCTACCAGTCCAGCCGCACGCGCACGCCCGCCATCCGCGGGTTGTTGTAGGCGCGGATGTTGTTGGTGTCGGAGATGATCGTGTTCGCGTAGGCGATGTTGAACACGTTGTTCACGAAGCCGCGGATGGAGAGCCGCCCGTCCGGGTGTCGCCAACCCGCGCCGAGGTTGATCACCGTGTAGGTCGGAACTCGGTCGTCGAGACGCTCGAGGTTGTCCGCGATCGTGGAATACGCCCCGTTCGCCCCAAACTCTTGGTCTTCGCCGTTGACGTTGATGGTGACGGGCTCGGCCTCGACGGGATTGGGCGCGCCGTTCGGGTCGACGCCCCAGTTGGGTCCCCGAGGAGCGAAACGGGTGCCGTCGCCGTTATACGGAGTCATGTAGTGCCAGCCGCGCGTTTGGCCCTGGATTACCCAGTCGAACTGGCCAACCGCCGAGTAAATCATCTGGGAGAGGCTGTAGTTGAAGGTGTACGGGGAAACGCGCGGCAGCCAGTAGCCCCCGATGTCCACCTCGACGGGCGCCGAGCCGAGGCCCAAACGCCCGTCGTTGACGTACGTGTTGTCCGGGAAGCGGGCGTCCATGAACAGGGCGTGGAGCTGCGCTTCCAGGCCAAACGGCAGCGCGTAGGTCGCCTCCGCGTCCAGGCCATAGACCGTGCTCGCATTTTCGGCATTCTGGCGTGCCGCGGACCCGCCTCGATTGTCGGGGTACGGCAGACCGGTGTTCGGGTCCGTGGCGATCGTCCCATCCGGGTTGAGGGGCGGGGCCTGACCCACGGTGATGATGGTCTGAAACTGCTGCCCCTCGTAGAGAAACGCAAACGCCGCCGCGTTCAAGCGAAGCCGACGATCCAGGAACAAGTTCTTCGAACCGATCTCGAGAGAGTAGGCCACCTCCGTCGTGTAGTCGGGAGTGATGTACTCACCCTGTGAATCCGGGTTGGGAATGCTGTCGTTGAACCCACCCGCCTTGTGCGCGCTGCTGAGCATTGCGTAGAGCATGCTCTCGGGCGCCAGGTCGTACTCGAGGCCCACTCGAAAGTCGGGGTACGCGTCGTTGCGCCTGCCGTTCTGGGGCCGCGGGTTCGTGATATCGTCGGGAACCGCGTCCCGCACCCCGTTGACGCACCGAAAGTTTCCGTCTTCGTTGACGTAGAGGCGCTGCCCGGGGAGCAGTACGGGGTCCGCGTCCGGGTCTGCCTGAATTTGCAGCTCCCCCGGGACCGGGTTGCACAGCGCGATGGCGGTTTGATCTCGGACGCCGAAGCTCTCGATCCCGTCGAGGAAGAAGTTGACTCGCTCTTCCTTGGTCGCATCCGGGCCGGGTGGGTCGTACGTCGGTCGATCCAGCAGGCGAAAGCGGAAGCCTTCCGTGCCAAAGCGCCCGATGTCCTGACTCGACAGGCCGAACTCGACGCATTCTCCGTCGGCGTTCTGCCGCGCGCACAGCTCGAGGCCATCTTGAGGCAGGTTGCTTCCGAGCATCCACAGACCGCCCAGGCGATCCTTGTGCTCGCGGGTGTAGCGCAGCCCGGCGATCACGCGGAAATCGTCCGTGACCTTGAAGGTCGCGTCGCCATACGCCGCGTAGGAAGTGCCAATCGTCGATGGCATGTTGAACTCGTTGAAGCCACCGCCCTGGTCGGCGGTAACCTGACCCAGCGCGGTTCCCTGATCTTCGTAGAACCCGAACAGCCCGAAGCTCCACACGAGCCGCTGGTCATCCGGAGAAGAGAACCGCAACTCGCCCAGCGTGGAGGCAGACTGCTGGGCCCGATTCTCCTGATAGGACCAATCGTCCCACTGCTGGTCGAGAATGTCGTCACGCTCTGCGAACGGCCCGACACCGGAGGTTCCCCAGAGCGAGTAATCCTGAAACCGGTAGCTGCCGAGCAGCTCGACGATCACCGGCCCTGCGTCATAGGTTGCGTTGAGGCGCGCGCCCCAGTGTTCCGTCGTGGCCTCTGGATATCGGCCCCTCCGATACACTTGTCGCGGGTTGTCGAGGGAATCGGGATCGATCGGATCGAAATAGTCGTCCGACAGATCCAAGGGGGTGCCCCTGTCGTTCCGATTGGTGAGCAGCCCAATCACGTTGGCTCCGCCCCACGCCGTGCTGCGCTGCAGCGTGTAATCCCCCGCCACGGTGATGTCGAGCTCCTTGACGGGCTGCCAACGGAGCGATGCCTTCACGGCGTTGTCGTCCGTGTTCTGGGCCCCGGGGAGGTGGGAGACGGGGCCATTGTTCGCCCAGGTGGGATCGACGCTGGTCGAGCTCGCCGCAACGCGCAACGCTACGCTATCGCCGAAGGGAATGTTCACCATGCCCTGATAGGCACGCTGCCGGAACGTGCCGAACGTGGCCTCCGCGTTGGCCTGATACTCCCCGAGCACGGGCCGCCGGGAGATCAGGTTGATGCTTCCGCCCGTGGCGTTGCGGCCCCGGATCGTCCCTTGCGGGCCGCTGTTGACCTCGATGCGCTCCAGATCGAGAAACGCGGCGTTCAGCCCGCGGAAACGCGGCAAATAGACGCCGTCGACGTGTACGGCCACGGCCGGGTCCCCGAGCTCGGTGGTGTTGTTCGACCCGACACCGCGGATGTAGATGGTCGCCCCTTGGTTGTCGATGCCGATCTGCATGCCCGGCACCACCTGCGACAGATCGGCGACGCTATTCATGCCGAGACTGGTCAGTTTGCTCTCGGAGAACGCTGCGGCGACGCCCGCGTAGTCCTGCAGGTCCTTGCGCCGACGGTCGACCGTCACGACGACCTGGTCGACGACGTCCTCTTCCTCGGCTCGAGCGCTCTGGGAGGGCTCCGACGGAGCGGCCGAGCTCGCTGCCTCGGAAGCCTCCGCCGGCGAGTCCGCGGCCGGAGCCGGGGCCGCAGCGCTCGGGGCCGCAGCGCTCGGAGCCGCAGCGCTCGGGGCCACAGCGCTCGGGGCCGCAGCGCTCGGGGCCGCCGGGGCCTCGGACTCGAGCTGCTTCAGCTCGTCCTCCACGGAAGTGGCCGGTGGAGTGCCCGCCGGCGCCGGATCCTGCGCCCAAGCGCTCGACGCCCACAGTGCGCAGGCGACGGCCACCCGATGCCCGCTGAACGCCCGCGCCAAGAGGAAACCACCGTACCCGGTGCGCGTACGGAGGATTCGAACCCGCCCGCGCCCGTGGTCAATGACGCCCCCTCGAACCTGATGAACTATTTTCACTTGCTGACCTCTCTCCAGGACTCGCCACTCGACGGATGGTCGACCGCCGACCGCTCTGGCCGGTGCCCTGTGCTCGAACCCCCTGGCGTACAAGGCTGCGCTCCATTCGCCCAGCTCATTGTGGGCGAACACGGTGGCTTTCTGTTGTCGTGGGTTGCTTGCGGCGCAACGGCGCGGCGTTCCGAGTTGCTCCGCGCAATACATGCCGGCAGAAAGATCGTGAAATCACCAGACGTCGCCCGAGGACACGGGACGACGCGCAACGGCAGGGCGAACGCGGCCCGCGGCGCTTGTCCGACCCGGCTCGTAGATTCGACTTGCGTTTCACCCGAAAACTTCGCATCGAGGCGCGACCGGGGTCAGACGGCCCATGGCCAGCGCCCGGTGTACCGGCCCCGCTGCGGTCGTCCGAGTGGATCTACGGCATCGCCCGCGAACGACCGGCGCCGAATGCGCTCCAGACGGCGTCTTGCAGCCCGACCTCGGGCTTCGCCGCTGTGGGGGGCCGGGGGCACGATCTTTGCCGCTGGGTGCGCGCAGCACCGCGGAGCGGCGAAGAGCCGGCGGGAGCGCTCGCCCGGCGGGGGGACTCGAGCTCGCCGCGCCAGGCTGCGCCGGAAAACAGCGGCTGGCGCGCTCGACCGACTCGCCCCCCGCGACCTTCGCGGGCGGCTCGCTGCTCGATCGAGCGCTCTCCCCGCCTGGAGTCGATAGGCCAGCTGAACGCGGGTAATTCCTAGCGAACGCGCTGCGGCAGCCAGGTTGCCCTGGCACCGGGCCGCGGCCTCCCAGATCAGCTGGTGCTCGATTGCATCGAGCGAGACGGGCTCGGCCGAGCCACCCAGGAGCCTATCCAAGGGGCGCGTCGAGGGGCCCTCCGCCGTCGGCGCTGATGAGAGGGCGGGCGCGGTGGTCGGCGCTCACGGAAGGTGTGGGAGCCGGCTGACGGCTCGGCGGCCCCCCTGGCGCCGCCGGAGGAGGGGGCGGAGCCGAGTATTGCTGATTCGCATACTCGCACTGGGAACACCTGGCGTTGACCTCGATCGCCCCTGGCCGACGCGACCGGGCGAGCACCGTCGTGCGGGGGGGCTCAGGGAGGGTCGGACGGGTCGGCGGCGTCGCTCATGGCCTTCGAGTTCTCCGGGCCCGCGCCGGCGGCGGGAGCGTCGCCATCCGGTGGCGGAGCGGCTCCCGCGTCCGCCGACGGCGGCGAAGTCGGCGGCTCCGCTGCCTCGGCGCTGGGCGATGGTGGCGCCTCGAGGCCGGGGCCGTTCTTCTCGACGTGCGGCTCCAGGATGTCTGCGCCTTCGAAGAAGGCCACGTCGAGCTGGGCGTTTTGCTCCACGGTGGGTGAGTTCACTTGCTGCAGTTGCTTCATCTGCACCGTGGTCAGGTTGCGGTTACCGAGGGGCCCGCTTGGCACCGGACGCTTTTCGACGACATGTCCCTCGACATTCCAGAGAGTCCGCCCACCCGTGCTCTCCGAGCGCGCTGTCTCTCTCTCTCTCTCTCTTCTCTCGCGCGCGCGGCCCTACCTCGCCTTTCGCCAGCCATTCCGAAACCCGTACCTCTTCGACCTGGAGTCCGAGCGGGCTGCCGAGCTCAGGCGCGGCGCCCGGACGAGCTTTCGGGCAGTCGCCGACGATCTCGGGGAGCTCTCGAGGGTTCTCCAGGCCTTGGCGGACGAGCTCGAGGAGAGCTGAGCTGGCCGGTGGCGCCGTCGGGCCACCTACGCGGGGCTCGTGGACGGAAAGGGCGCTCGTCACTCGGACGGCATCGACAGATCCCGCAGCTCGGCACCGGAGAAGCCGGACGTGCAGTAGGCGAGATCCCCGTGCACGTCGGACAGGTTGCAGCCTTCGAGCTGCGCGAACCTCGGCTCGGCAGGAGTCGACGTGTCGACCACCTGCAGGCCGGAAGCGCCAGCGAGCAGCAGCCGCTCGCCTCGGGGAAATGGGGAAAGTCGATCCAGCGCGCTCCGCTCCACGGCCACCGAAGGCAGGCGCTGAAAGGCACCCTCCACGATGCGCAGAGTCTCCACCGAGGGGCTTTCTCCTCCCGTGAGGTAGAAGAGCCGATCACGGCTCACCGCGAGGCTGTTTACGTGGCGATCGTCGCCGTCGAGCAAGAGGCGGCTGGTGCGCACGGCGCGGTCGCCCTCCAGGATGAGCGCGTTCAGGCTTCGGCGTTGCCTTCGACACACCCCGCCCGCCTCGTCGAACCAGAAGCGAGCGTCGAGGTCCTCGCACTCCGCCGCGTCGCGCGCCGGAACGACCTCGTTGTGCACGTCCAACGTGACGATGGTTCCAGCAATCGGATCGAGCTGCAGCACGGTACCCGGCACGTTCACGGCGGGCAGCCGGGTGGGCCTGGCCGGGTCACTGAAGTCGATTCGGTCCATGAAATAGCGCAGGCGACCGCTGCTTTCCGCGAATGGCTCGGCGACGCTGCGGACGAGCAGGTCGCCGACGGTGAGCGTGTCCTCGCCGGTGCCCTGGTACCAGCTCGACTGCCTGTCGATGGTCGTCTGGTAGGGGAGCGGCGCGAAGTCGCTCCTCGGAAGCTCCGGAGAAAGGACACGCGGCGCGGTCGGATCGGTGATGTCGACGACTTGCTCGGCGGCGCCGTCGAACACCACCAGCGCATCGTCGGTTCGCGCGCCGTTCGGCTGCCTCTGGGGGAAGCGCGCTCCCGGTGGGATTCTGGAAGGTCGTCAGATACACCGCGGCGGGGCGCGCGGCCCCGAGAAGCTCGACGGCTTCTTCGACTCGCACCCCGTCCGCGGCCAACGGCCGCGCCATGGCGCGGCCCCCGAGGGCGCTGAGCACGTCGAAGACGCCGGGGTAGGTCACCTCCTCCACGGCCACCACGGGCGACCGAGTGCCGCTGGCCGACAGCGCCAGCCAGATCGCCTGCTGCCCTCCCGAGGTGGGCACCAGCTCGTCGGGAGTCGCCGGGAGACCCTGGGCCCTGAGGTGGTCGGCGACGGCGAGTCGATAGCTCGGCTCGCCGAGTGCCGCATACCCCACCCCTGCAGAAGCCGGTGCTCCCAGGAAAGTCGACGGATCCGCGAATGCGCGCTCGACCGCGGGGGCGGCGGGCGGGGACGCGGCGTTGAGCGGGACCACGACCCGCTCGCGGCTGGACAGGACGCGCGACAAGCGCACGTCCACGCCGACGGATTCTGCACTGCGGGACCGAGCTCCGAGACGCGGCGCGGCGCCCGGGCGAGACTCCAGCCAGCCCAGCTCGCGCAGGTGCCCGTAGGCCGCCGTCACCGTGTTGCGCGACACTCCGAGCCGTTTCGCGAGGGCTCGCTCCGAAGGAAGCCGCGAGCCGTGGTCGAGCGAGCCGGACTGGGCCAGTCGCAGGATGGCGGCGGCCAGCTGCTGGTGGAGAGGCTTGCCGACGCGGCGCCAACCGCGCAGGGCGTCAGCCAGCTGGTACTCCGGGTTGCGCATGGGAAATGGGGTTCTAGGGGCGGCCTGGCTCGAGTGGGACGTTCGAGACGGAGCCAGTCGTACGAAACTGGATCTTGAAAACGAGGTCCAAGAAACAAACTCTTGGCCCATGGCAGCTGCTCCACAAGCCCCTCCGCCTCCTGCCCCCCGCCCGCGTGTCGCGTCGCACACCGAGCTGCTCCGAGCTGCTGCCCAAGGGGCAGAGCGCTACCTCCAGGGCCTTGCGGGTCGCCCGGCCGCACCGAGCCCCGAGACGCAGGCCGGGCTCGAGCATTTGCGCGGTCCGCTGCCCGAGGTGGGCTGGGGCGCATCCGAGGTTCTCTCGAGGCTCGAGCGATGGGGCTCGCCCGCGACCGTGGCCAGCAACGGGGGGCGCTACTTCGGGTTCGTCAACGGGGGCACCGACCCCGCCGCCCACGCCGCAAGCGTGCTCGCGAGTGCCTGGGACCAGAACACCGCGCTGGCGGTCATGTCCCCCGCGGCTTCCCTGCTCGACGAAATGGCGGCGAACTGGGTCGTGCAAGCCCTTGAGTTGCCCGAGGGCTGCACGGCCTCGTTCTGCTCCGGAGCGACCCTGGCCAACCTCACCGGGGTGATCGCCGCGCGCGACGCGCTGCTCGCCCGGGCGGGGTGGGACGCGGGGCGGCGCGGTCTGTGGGGGGCGCCTCGCCTGCGGGTCGTCGTGGGCGACGAGGTGCACGTGTCCGCGCTGCGCGCCCTGCGCCTGGCGGGCTTCGGGAGCGACGCTCTGCAGCGGGTCCCCACGGACGCCCAGGGACGCATGCGCGCCGATGCATTTCCCGACGGCGTGGACGAAAGGACGCTGGTGCTCCTGCAGGCGGGCAACGTCGACACCGGCGACTGTGATCCTTTCCAGGACGTCGTGCCGCGGGCTCGCGAGCGAGGCGCGTGGGTCCACGTCGACGGCGCCTTCGGGCTCTGGGCCGCGGCGTCCGCGCGCAGGCGCCATCTCGTGGCGGGGGTCGAGGGCGCGGACTCGTGGGCCACCGATGCGCACAAGTGGCTCAATGTCGCCTATGACTGCGGCATCGTCATCGCCCGCTCGGCGGCCGATCTGCGCCGCCCGCTGGGCGTGTCGGCCGCGTACCTGTGCGCGGACGAGGCGCGCCAGCCGATGCAGCTCGGCATTCAGATGTCGCAGCGCGCCCGGGGCGTCGAGGTCTGGGCGATGCTCGCTTCCCACGGCCGCGCCGGGTTGGCGGCGCTGGTGGATCGGCACTGCGACCTGGCGCGCGAGCTGTTCGAGCAGGTGGTCGAGGGCGGCGGCGAACCCCTCGCCACGCCGGTCCTCAACCAGGCCCTCGTGGCCTTCGGCGACGACGCGGCGACGGACGACGTGATCCGAAGGGTTCAGGCAGACGGCCGCTGTTGGGTCGGCGGCACTACGTTTCACGGCCGGCGCGCCATGCGCCTGTCCGTCTCCGACGTGAAGACCACGCGCGCGGACATCGATCGAAGTGCGCTGGCCATCACGGAATGCGCTCGGCACGTCGCGGAGCAAGGTGCGGCTTCGTAGACAGGAACCACATTCGGCTCGCGCAGTCGTCGTCCCTCGCGCAACCGCTCTCGCGCGCATTCATTCAGTGAAGATGGAATCTCTCCACCGCTTCTCCGCTCTACCCTCCCCTCTCCTCATCTCCCTCCCACCACTCCTCCCCGCTTCGCTTTTCTTTCGCTCCGGACAACACCTTTCCCGCTTCGCTTTTCTTTCGCTCCGGACAACACCTTTCCCACTTCGCTCTTCTTTCGCTCTCGTGGCGGCGCTTCCTCGGCGTGCAAACGAGAGAACAATGAGGCCATGGCCAAAACCGGGGTCACACGGCACAATGGCGCGCGCCGGAGAAGAGTTCGGCTCGTCCCCGGCGTCGAAGACGCCCGACACGCCGGCACCCCGACGCGTCGCAAGAGCCCGGGCGTAGAAAAATCGAACACCAACGCAACCCGACCGAGGAGTCGTCATGAATCGTTTTACCTTCCTGAGTCTGCTAAGCATGGTCCCGCTCGGCGCGGCGTGTAGCTCTCCTCAGTCGACGGCTCCCGCGCCTGCGACGAACGGAGTCCCCGAACCGTCATCGGACGGAGCCCCTGAACCGTCATCGGACGACACGGCTGCGCCTGCCGCCGTCGAGCCGGCGGCAGAGGCACCATCACCCGCCGCGAGTCCGGCTGAAGATCCCGCACCGACCTCGCCGCCGGAGGCCCCCGCACCGCCGGCGCTCGAGCCCGATGAAACCGCTGGCGGCGACCAGGCGGGCGATTCGACGGAAGAGAGCGCCGTCACGGACCCCGGTACCGAGGGCGACGGCAACTTCACGATCAGCCCTCCGTATGGGAATTCACCGGATCTCGGTGACAGGAATGCTCCCGAAGGCAGGATCTTCAGCTTCGACCTGGGCCCCAGCCAATTCTACGGCGGGCAGCACGAAGTGGACGTTTTCATCCCGGAGCAATACGTGGACGGTGCGGAGGCGCCGTTCATGATCTCGACGGATGGTCTCAACGATCGTCTGGTGACCGCCGTGCGAAACCTCGCGGTGGATCCAGATCCGGAGCGCCGAGTGCCGCCGCTCGTCGTGATCGGCGTCACACCCGGTAGCGACCGCAGCGGCGAGTACGACACAGTGTCCAGCGAATTCTGGGAGTACGCGACCACCGAGGTCATGCCGGCCGTGCTGGCGCGAGAGGACATCAGGGCCGCCTACCCGAACTTCCAGCTCACGAGCAACCCGTCCGGGCGGGGCGGGTACGGGTGCAGCTCCGGCGCGCCGGCGGTGATGGGCATGGCCTGGTTCGGCGACTTCACGCGCCTGCTGACGTACTCGGGTACGTTCGTCGCGCTACAGCGCTCGGAAACTGCCCCCAACGGCGCCTGGGACTATCCCTCGATGATTCGACAAGAGCCGGTCAAGCCGGGGCTGCGAATATTCTTGCACGTCAGCGAAAACGATATCGGAAACGACCAGAACGAGTCCACCCAGCGAAACTGGATCATCGGAAACCAGAACATGGCGGCGGCGCTCGCGGAGAAGGGATACCACTATCGCTTCGTCTACTCGGAGGAGTCCGGCCACTGTCCGGGCGCAGTGATGGGTCAGACCCTCACCGATGCGCTGGTCTGGTTGTGGCGCGGCTACACGCCCGACTGAGCGCGAAGCGGTCGGCCGCCGTCCGGGAGCACGGCTCGAAGGGCACCGGGCGAGCTCCCCCCAACTCGCCTGCCCTCGACGCGAAGCTCGCGATCGCCACGAGGGCGACGTTGTCAGCGCCCGCGCCAAATTCAATGGCGCGGGTGACGGCCGCTGGGGAAGGCAGCTCGCGGGATGGGCTCGTCGATCCCGAGGACTTCAACCGTACACGCCGCGAGCCCCACGACGACCGCGAGCGAGCGGCCTACTGATCGGCTCGAATTTCGCCCCCAGCGGCCTGCCGCTGCGCGATGCGGAAGTGTGCTCAATCGAACGAGAAATCCTCGACTGTGGCGTCGAGTCGGCTGGGGTTTGCGCTCACCGTGCGGCGCCCGGCAGGATCCGGGCCATTGACGTGGCAGCAGCCAACAGCTCGAGGGGGATCGACGGCGAATCGCCGCCGCAGTGCCGTGGGTCGACGTCCCGGTGCGGCTCCAGCCACCGCTCTGGATCGAGGCCTGCTCCTCTCGCTCGATCGGAGTCATCGATTCCCGCATGGCCAGCCGAGCCCTCGCTCACGATGCCCGGGGTGTCCGCGCGTGGCCACCACGAACAGGCGCCGAAACGAAAGCAGGCAATTGCCGTCGGCCCGCGGCGGATACGCGCCGTCGAGGCTCCGGGTGTAATCCGCCAGGTACTCCTCCCGCTCGTCGGGCGCGAGCGCCTCGAGGTACGGGCGCAGCCCGGTGCCGCGCACCCACTCCACGATGGCCTCGACGGATGGCATGGGGTGCTCGTACGTCGTCGACCACACGTCCACGGAGGCGGCCAGTGGCGCCAGCAGGTCGTAGTACCACGCCGCGCTCTGAACGTTCGCGGGGGCGGGCAGCGCTGAGAAGCGCCCCGCCCAGCGCGGGCTCGGCTCGCGCATCGAGCGATGCGTGGGCTCGTCGAAGTTGCAGGGTACCTGGAACGCGAGCGCCCCGCCCGGCCGCAGGGTGAAAAGGAGGCGCGGCAACAGCTCGGCGTGACCCGGCACCCATTGCAAGGAGGCGTTGGCAAACGCCACGTCCACCGGCTCGCTCGGCAGCTGTGCGATGTCGCCCCGCGCGAACTCGATGCCCGGATGGTCCGCGCGAGCGCGCGCGAGCATTTGCTCCGAGCTGTCGACGCCCAGAATCTTCGCTCGAGGCCAGCGCTGCGCGAGCAGCATCGTCGAGTTGCCCGGCCCGCAGCCGAGGTCGACGACCCGCTCGGGCTCGCTCGGCTCGACCCGCGCGAGCAGCTCCCGCGCCGGACGCGTCCGCTGCTCGGCGAAGCGGAGATACCGTGCGTCGTCCCAGGTCGGCATGGCCCCCATGCTATCACCGAGGCCCGGCCGCCGCTCGTGCGCCGCTCAACCGGGGGGCGGCAGCACGCCCTTGCGCAACAGCAGGTTGCCGTAGAAGGCGCGCTCCCCGGTCGCGAAGACCGCGAAGGCCGGCCGCGCCCGCTCGTAGAAAGCAAACCGCTCGACCAGCGCGATGCGAGGCCGCGCGGCAGTGGCCTCGTCCACCACGGCCTGCATCGCCTCGACGATGGGCGGGCGTGCCCTGGGGTCGCCGACGACTTGCATCCCGACGAGCGGATCCGGCTCGAAGTCGTCGATCGGCAGGAGCGCCAAGACAGCCCGGAGCACACGCTCCACGCTAGCGCCGTCCAGCCGCACCACCCGGCCCGTGCCCGCGTGGGCGGGGAAGTTCGCGTCCGCCAAAAGCAGCGTGTCGCCGTGACCCATGGCGCGCAGCGCCGCCAGACACTCCGGCCCGAGCAGCGGGTCGATTCCGATCAGCATGGTCGGCACGATAGCCCGCGCCCCGGCGCTCGCGCGAGCCCTGGCATGGCACCCCCCGTGGTTCTTTCGCCCTGCCTGGAAAAGCCCCACGGGAGCTCGCAAGGCACCCCGACCTCGGCCGCGAACATTCGAGCCACCCGAGTGAAGCTCGAGCTGGAGCGCCCGACGATGCGAGGCCGCCGCGCACCGGCCTTCGCTTTGCCCTCACCCGCGCCCTGCTGCGGCGAGCCACCCGCCGCCGACTCACCAGAATTCATCTTGCGCGCCTCGCGAGCGCGACTGCTCCCGGGCACGGTAGGGGCTGCGCGGCGGCGGGATCTCGGGCGGAGCACGTAGCGCGCGCTGGACCCTTCGAGACGAAAGCAGAGGTTCGTGTTGGCGAGCCCCGCGGCGAGGACGTGCCAGGAGGCCAACTGCCCGCCGACGAACGCGGCTTCGACGACCCGTGCCAGCTGGGGCTCGCTCACGGCGACGCGCTCGGGGCGCTCCCATCCCTCCTCCATCGTCTTCTTGTAACGCCCAGGGACTCGAATGCCAGCACTCGAGCCGATGGCGGTCCGGCCTTGGAATCGCAAGCGCGCGGCTCAGCGGCCACGCGCACGCCACGCGGCGAAGATCGCGTCGAAGCTGGGAGGGTTCTCCCGGTAAAGCAGGCTCCCCTCGGGAAACCGCATCCAGGGCACGGCGCTGCGGGTCCAGATGTGCGCCACGGGCTCGAGCCCTCGCGTCGCGGCGGCGTCGAGCGTGCCGGGCTTGATGCTCAAGACCTCGGATTGACCCGCCATTTGGTGAAACAGGCGCGTGCCGCAAACTCTGCAGAGCTCACCCACGAGCCGCTTGCCGGCGGGCGTGTCGCGCACCCATCGGCCCCAGGCGCTCCCCGTCGCGAGTGTGGAGTGGCTCGTCAGCCAGAGGGCCATCCCGAACGCGCTCGAGGACTGCCGCTGGCATTCGGTGCAGTGACAGACGAATAGCGCAAGCGCCTCCCCGCGCACTCGGTACCGACAGCGGCCGCACTGGCACCCCCCCGCGAATGCTTCGATCCCCGTCATCGGCTCCCCCCTTGCACTTTCGAAACCAGCGGGCGGGCGCCTCGGCGTGGCTGGCGCTTGCCGCCCCGCGGGAAGCTCAGGCACCGGCTCGGAGGCGTGCTCACGGTGGATTCGTGGCTCTCTTGGCAAGAGCACGAGGTGCTCTTGACCTTCGCCTTCGCGTGCGCTCCGGGCCGAGTCGAAGAGATGCGGCGCGCCATGCTCGAAACGCTCGCTTCGATCGCTGCCGAGGAAGCTTCCAGTGACCAGATGCGAGAGCTGCGTGCCGGCTTTCGGCGGGACTTCGCGCGGCGGCTGGGGAAGCCGAGCTTCAGCGGCGGCAGGCCAGCGCCCTTGCCGCTCGCGGAGATTGCGCCAGCCACTACCGAACGCGCCCGCCAACCTGCACGGCGTCTACGAGCTGTTTCGGATCGAGGATGCGGCGCGCGAACGCGTGCAGCTGCTCACGGCTCAGCGAGGCAAGGCCGCTCCATACGAAACCGATGCGATCGGGGTCCTCGCCATGGCGCTCAGCCGCTGCGATCTCGTCGAGCCAGAACCGATCCACTGGGTCCGCCTCGATCCGCTTCCAAAGTTGTTGCACGGCTTGCAGATCGGCTTCGCGTGGGCCCTGCCGACGCAGCCCAGTCACGACGGATAGCGCCTGTGCCTGGAGCTCTTCGGCACGAGCGGGCTCGCACTCGAAGGCGACCGAGAGCGTGTACTCGCCCAGCGGCGGCGGCTCGACGTGCACCGACGTCTGCACCCCGTACGTGGCGGCGGAGCGGACCCGCAACTCGTCGTTCAACATGTCCTGAAGCACCAGGCCGAGTACGTGCAGCAACATGCGATCCCGAGAGCCCAGCCTCGAGCGACCATGAAAATCCAGGCGTACTCGGCTGGTCTGCCTTCCCGGCGCGTCGACGCGCACCTTCGTGATGCCCGGCCGGCGGTGGGCGAAAGGCTCGCGGCTCGCCTCCTGCCGCGGGGCCCCGGGCAGGGAAGCGAGATAGCTCCCGAGCAGGCTCTGCAGTGCGGCCGGGTCGAGGTCCCCGGCGAAAACGAAGGTGAAATCGCTGACGTTCCCAAAGCGCTGGGAAAAGAGGCGGCGCGCCGTTTCGAAATCGAGCTTCGAGAGGTCCGCCTCAGAGAGCGGGGCGAAGTGCCGATTGGCAGGCCACACCTGCGCATCGATTGCGGCTTGGAGAGCCTCTGCCGAGGCGCTCGACGAAAGGAGTTGCTCGCGGTGGCGCTCGAAGGCGATTCGGTCTCGGCCGGGGTCCCGAACCATGAGGTACAGCGCCTGAAGCAACGTTTCGGCTTGCCCCTCACCGGCGCGCCCCACGATGCCCTCCTCGTGCGGCCCCAACCAGGGCTCGAGCCGGACGCCCCGAGCAAACAAGAAGCGCTCGACCGCGAGAGCTCGATGGTTGCCGAGACCCGCTGCCGCCACGGCAGCGGGGGCGAGCCGAACCGTAGTCGCGTCGTAGTCATCCGCCGCGACCCAGCCTCCCGGACTGAAGGCTTGCATTTCGAGCCCCGGCGAGGCCGTTGGCTTGAACAGGACTACGGCCCCGTTGTCGAGCTTCCAGCGAAAAGCGCCAAGGGCCGATAGCTCTTCCGGCTCCCCGATGCCGCCGCTCGCCGGACGAGACTCGAGCAGCTCCTTCAGTGCGGTGGGAGCGGCCGAGGCCTCGGGCCGTTCGCTGCTGACGGTAGTCACGATGGCCGCCAGTTTCTCCTCTCCTGGCAGCTCGACGCCCTCCGGCGCAAGGAGAACGAGGTGGCGTTCGCCCTTTTCGAACCACAGCGCGATCCGTCGCCCAAGCTCCTCCACGGAAAGCTCCGAGACGAGCCGCAGCTTGAGCTCCCGCTCAGCGGGCCAGCTCGTGGTCGGGGCCCCCGTGACGAAGGCCCGCAGCAAGCGAGCGGCGTTCTTCTCCACCGTCGACGTTGTCGGGGAAGAAGCGAGCACGCTCGAAAACATCGACTGCGTGGCTTGCAGCTCGCTTTCCTCGGGGGGATGCAGCTCCAGGCGGCGCAGCTCCCGGAGCGCCATCTCCGCCGCCTGTTCGAACCGAAAGTCCCGCACGCCGGCTCCGACCCGGACGCTCGCGAGCCTGCCGACCAAGGGGAGGAGCCGCCGGTTGCCTGAAGTGGTGAGGGGTGAGTCCGCGGCTTCTGCCAGGCTACCGAGGCGCCTTTGAAGGATTGCAGAAATGACGGAGTCGAGCATGAATGCTCGAAGGGAGGATGCGTCGATCTGCGGCCTGGCTGGTAGCTTCATGACGATCTGAAGCCCCGGCGACGTGCCCGGCGCCTGAAGCGAGGAGACTCGTAGCCCCGGCTCGACCGGTATGGTGGCCGGGCTCAGCTTTGCTCCGCCGCTCGAGCGCGGAAGCGCTCCAAAGGCGCTGCGTATCTGGTGGAGCACCGGATCTTCGTCGAAGGACCCCACGACGACGACCGCGATGTTGTCGGGGTGATACCAGCGCCGGTAGAACGCCGCCAAGCCCTCCGGCGCGACGGGAGCGACACTCAGCGTGGAAGGCCGCGCGGCCCGCTGCGCATAGGCCGACCCGGAAAGGAGAAGCCGATACGCCGGGAGGGCGAAGTCGTCTCGTTCGCCATGCTCTCTTCCCTCGGCGAGCACGATAGCTTGCTCGGAAGCGACCTCATCGGCCTGGAACGGGAGTGCCGAGGCCCACTGGTGCATCATCGCTATGGCCTGCTTTGCCGTGCCAGGCTCTTTGCCAGGGAGGAGAAAGGAATAGTAGGTGTGATCGCTCTTCGTCCAGGCGCCAAACCCATCGCCCAGAGCCACGCCGGCGCGGCGCATGCTCGAGTCCTGGCGCATGGCGCGCCGAGCGGCCAGGTGTTCGATCAGGTGCGCGAAACCCTCCTCGCCCGGCGCTTCCGAAAGCTTCCCCGCCTTCACCACGAGGAGCAGGCGAAAGAGTCCAGAGCTCGTTCCGTGGCGGTTCCACAGCAAGGTGACGCCGCTTTCCAAGACCTCGCGGCGCACCTGCGGATCTTCTGGCAGCGGTGGTGAGGGCGGCTCGGCGGGCCCGACCGCCGCCGAGGATACGCCGACGAGCTGCTGGGATCGCGTCGGTGTGTCGCAGGCGCTCGAGTGGCACGCCATGGCCGCCGTGAGCAGCGCCAGGAGCCGCGAGGCGCGGAGCTCTTTGCTTTTCGGGTTCGTCATGTTCCATTCAACTCATCCCGAATGAGGCTTCGAAGCAAGCAAGTTGCCCTCCAGGGCAGGGGCTGCAGAGCCGGATTGACGATCGACCATCACGGCGCCCAGCGGGACTCCCGGCTCGGCGAGCGCATTGGAGAGTCTACCCAATGCGCACGCCGAGGGTGCACTGAGCTTCAGTAGCCCGGGGGAGGCTCGAAGCTCTCGTTGGGGCCCGCCTCATACTGACCCGAGGAATCGTAGCCAGTCGAGCCGTCCGCACCAGAATACCCCCCCGAGCCGGTCCCATAGGCGGCGGCTGATTGCTCGGCCGAGGAGAACTCCCGCTGCGCGGCTTGCGCTCGCGCGTTCGCCTCTGCCTGCGCTTCCGCGTTGGCCATGTTCTCGGCGTGGAAGCGCGCTTCCGTCATGTTCCTGGCGGCTTCGCTGAAGTCACCCTCCGCCAAGTGGCCAAGCCCTTCGACGAACTGAACGACGACTCGCTGCCCCTCGCTGAGGCCACCCGTCTCATGGGAGGAGTGGCGCGGGGGAGCGGCCTCGTGTCTCATCTAGCGAGCCCTGATTGGTGAGACGGCGGTGTGGAGGTGGCGGGGCTAGAATTTGAGCAACTCCATCGGGGGCGGGCCGATTGGTTGTTGAATGCGCATTTGGGAGAAAGAGGGTGGCACGCTGCGGTTCGCATCGCCCACGGTGAAAGTGGTGGGGCCGAGCCTGGCGGAGACGGCGGTATTCGGGAGTCCCGAGCCAGTCTCTTCACCGCGGCCGAGTCGCTGCGTCGCGGCAACGGCGTTGCTGGAGGCTTCGAGAGGGGGTCGCGCGGTTGGGGAGGCCGTGGTCGGTCGTGCCCCAGCGCTCGCGGCAGAGGGGACGGACGAAGCCTCGCTGCTCGGGCGGACGATCGCGGAGCTCCGTCCGAGCGAGGTATTCCAGCGTCGGAAAGATGCTTGGGGCGCAGTTGCTCAGGCGGTGGGTTTGCACGGTGAAGCGGCGGCCCTGGACCGGCGGACGGGCCCAGTTGCCCAAAGCCGCCCGGAAGCGGCCGCTGCGCGCTGCAGCTCTCCGGAGCGGGGAGAATCAACGGCTGGTGCTGCCGCTGCCCGCCGCGTTCGCCGCGCCTCGACCGGGCGCAAAGCGTCGCCTCCGGGAGCGACGGCGGCAGCGACCCCGCACGCTCGGCGGAGCTCGTCCAAGCGGCAAGAGTCGCCAGCGCCCACGGAAGCCGCTCCCCACGCTCGAGTAGGCGCTGGTCGGCGGCCTCCCAACGAGGCGCCCGCAACGGCGCGCCCCAGGGGTCGTCAGAGCTCGATCGTGGAGCGATCGCTCGGCGCGCCGAGGCGCGCCGCGAGCGCGCCGGCTGCGCGGGCAGATTCGGCGGTGGCGAGGCTCTTTCGCAAGGAAGCGCTCGAGGCGCACGAAGGCGCGCCGCGAGAGAAGGGCGAGCTCGCGCTCCCCACGCCCGGTGGCTGGGCGATCTTGACCATCATTTCGTCGCTCGTGCTGGTGGCACTGGCCGGCGCGCTGCTGGGAAGCATAGAGGTCACCGTCCGCGCACCCGGAGTGCTGCGGGCTCCCGAGGGGCTGAAGGCGGTCGAGACACAGCTCTCCGGGAGCGTGAGCGAGGTGCTGGTGGAGCCGGGGGAGCACGTCGCTTCCGGGCAGGTGCTGGTTCGTCTCGAGGCGGCCCAGCTCGAGGCCTCGTTGGCTCGCCAGCAGCAGGAGCTGGAGCTCCTCCGGAGCGAGGCGGCGCGAGAGGTCGCTGCGGACGAGAGGTTGAAGGAGCGCACGACGCGCGCGCTGGCACGCCGCCGCGCTCTCCTGCTTCGACAGTCGAAGATCACGCATGCCCAAGAAAGGCAGCGGAGCAAGGCCTTGGGTCGCCTCGAGGACCTCGTCGCGGCGGGAGCCGCCGCTCTGGTTCAAGCGGAAGGCGCTCGCGAGTCCCTGCAGGAATCGCGCCGGCAGAGCCACGGCCTCGCCTCCGAGGTCGCCAGCATCGACCTTCAACTCGCCGAGCTGACCAACCGACTCGAAGCGAGAAGCCTCGAACGGGAGAAGTCTTTGGCGCGATCGGTCGCTCGAATCGAAGAAACCAGAGCGATGCTGCGTCACACGGTCGTGGAAGCGCGGGCGGAGGGGCGCGTGGAGTCGATTCTCGTGTCCGTCGGCTCCGTCGTCGCGCAGGGGCAGAAGTTGGCCCAAGTGGTTCCCTCGGGCGCGCTGCAGTCCATCGTCGCGTTTCTTCCCTCCGCCGAAACGGCCTTCATCGCCCGCGGGGCGAAGGCGAAGGTGGAGCTGCACTCGCTACCCCGCAGTGAGTTCGGTACGGCCGATGCCTTCGTCAAGCGCGTTTCTTCCGATACGGCAGATCCGCAGGAGCTGAGCACAGCGTTCGGCGAGGTCCCCGCGGGTGCGTTCGTGCGCGTGGAGCTGGAGCTCTCGGTGGCGGGGCACGAGGAGATGAAGCCGCACCTCCGCTCGGGAGAAAGGGTCACGGTGCGCCTGCACCGAAGGGAGCGTCGGATCATTCACCTGCTTTTCGACTTCACCAGAGAGTTGATTGATTCATGATCGCCATCTTTCGGCGCCGAAAGCTGCGCCCGATCCAGCAAATGGAAGCCGCCGAGTGCGGAGTCGCGAGCCTCGCGGTCGTCTTGGACTACTACGGTGGCAGCATTCCCCTCGAGGAACTTCGGGAGGTGTGCGGAACGTCTCGTGACGGCAATTCCGCCCTCGACTTGGTCCGGGCGGCGCAGGAACTCGGCCTCGACGCCGCAGGCTATCGCTTGGACGTGGGGGACCTCGACCGGCAGGAGCTGCCGCTGATTCTCCACTGGCGCATGAACCACTTCGTCGTGCTGGAGCGAGTCAAGCGAGGGCGCGTGAGCCTCATCGACCCGGCCTCCGGTCGAGTTCAGGCTACTTTCGAAGAGGTGGACCGCTGCTTCTCCGGGGTGGCTCTCGCCTTTCGCCCCACGAAGCGGCTACGACGCCGAAGAAACTCGCCTGGCTTCTCGAGATACTTCCGCAACCTTCGCACGGCGACGGGCGCCGTCTTCTTCATTCTCGTAGCGGGGGGCATTGCACAGCTCCTCGGGGTCCTGGCTCCCAGCATTCAGCAGATCTTGGTCGATCAAGTCATTGCGCCCTCGCGCCGCCACTGGCTGCTGCCGATCCTCTCCATTCAGGTGGCGGCCGTGGTGTTGAGCCTTTGGCTTCGCTGGCTTTCACAGACCTTTCTCATGCGGTTTCAGCTCTCCCTGGCTCACAAGCTCACCGAGCAGCTGGGCCGGCGCCTACTGAGGCTGCCGCTCGTGTTCATCGAAAGCCGCAGCCGCGGAGATTTGGTGCAGCGGGTCGCGAGTCACGCTCAGCTGGGGGACTTGCTCACCGCCACGACTTCCGGTCTGATGAGTCTATTCTTCGTTGCCGGGTTGGCGGTGCTGATGGCGGCCTACGATTTTCGCTTGGCCGCCATCGTCTTGGGCATCGATGCGGTTCGCATCGTGCTCTTGAGGCACTTGCGAGAAGACACTCGGCAGCGAGCTGCGGGAGAAATCGCCGCCCGTGCCTCGGAGACCTCCATCGTTCTGCAGGCTGCCAGCGCTGGCGAAACGATTCAGGCGTTCGGGATCGAGCTCGGCCTGTACGAGTGGTACTTGCAGCGGCTGTCGACACGCCTCGACTGGAGCGTTCGCTCGGCCCGCCTCGCCCTCGGAGCGAGCTCGTTCCTCGCGGCGTTCGACAGCCTCGCGCACGCGGCCGTGCTGTGGTGCGGCGGAGGCTTCGTCATCCAGGGGCAGATGAGCTTGGGCGTCTTTGCTGGCTTCTTGGCGATTCGCTCGCTGCTGCGCGGCCCCCTCGGCAGCGTCGTCGGCACTCTCGAATCATGGATGGAATTTCGCAGTACCTTGACTCGCACGGACGAGGTGCTTCGGCAGCCCGAGCACGAAGTGGGCGATGTCGACGCGGCAGGTCTCTCCCCCGAGCTCGAGCTCCGCAATGTCGGGTTTCGCTACAGTAGTGGCTCTCCCTGGCTCTTTCGGGGAATGAACCTCCGCATTCCCGCCGGGCAGGCGGTCACCCTGGTGGGGCCGTCGGGGCAAGGGAAGTCGTCTCTCCTGCGCTTGCTCGCGGGAATCGTGCATCCGACCGAGGGGGAAGTGCTCTTGGGGGGGGTGAGTCTCCGCGACCTGTCGCCGGCAAGCCTGGCCAAAGTCCTGGGGGTGGTCGTGGGCAAGCCGGTCATTCTGGAGGGGACCGTCCGTGAAAATCTGTGCCTGCGCGTTCCCGGAGCCAGCGACGAAGAGGTGCGGCGCGCCGCGCGCATCGCTTGTTTCGACGAGGTCGTTGCGAAAATGCCCGGAGGCTACTCGACTCGGCTCAGCGCGACGCATTGCTCGCTTTCCGGGGGCGAGCAGCAGCGCCTGGGGCTGGCGCAAGCGCTCCTCGGGAGCCCCCGCATCCTCCTGCTCGACGAGGCTACGTGCTTCCTCGACCAGGAGACCGAAGCGCGGGTGCTCGAGAATCTGAGCCGAGCAAACATGGCGGCCATCTCCGTCGCCCATCGCGAGGCGGTGATCCGTGGCTCTCGCAATTCGTTTCGGGTCGAAGGGGGCGCCATCACGAGGATGGCCACGGGGGGAGATTCCGTTCCCCAGGGCGAACGAGAGCCTCGACCCGTTGCCGCGCCGAGCAGCATCGTCGCCGCATAGGCGCTGAACTCCCAATCCAATGCCGCCTGCCTCCGCGCATACCGCTCGCTTCCCGCACCTCATGACGACTTCCGCAATCCCCTCGCTCGACAACCGCCCTCTGCGCCGCTGCATTTCCTCGTGGATGTGGCTGCGGCGCGATCAGCTCACGCGCATTGCCATCGTGTCCATTCTGAACATGGCGCTCGGCCTCACGCTCCCGTACGTGTCACGAGTCGTGTTCGATCAGGCGCTGCCGGACGCTTCCCCACAGCTGATGATTGCCATCGCGTGTGGGGTCGTCTTCATCGGAGCCCACTGTGCCTGGGCAGCATGGCTGCGCGGCGCTTTGAACATTCATCTCGATGTCGAGATCGAACGGGAAGCGCTGAGTCGTGCGGTGTGGGCCATGGTGAATTCCTCGGCCAGCCAGCGAAAAGACAAGAACGCAGGCTGGATGATGACCACCCTGGCTGGCGCAGGGGACGCCGTGCACGCGTGTACGGGGGCGTTCACGGCGGTGCTCTCGCAGGGGACGTTGTGTCTGGGGTATTGCGTTTCCCTTGCCTTGTATTCGGCTCCTGCCGCGTTGGTCGTGGTCCTGGTCAACGTGTGCTTGGCTTCGGTCGGTCTGATCCTCGTGCGGTTCGAATCCGGTTTCTTGCAGAAGCTGCTCGCGAGCAGTAGCGCTCAGCAACAATTGTTGCACCTCCTGCTCAGCCATCTAGCCTCTCTGCGAGGGCTCTTCGCCACGGAAGAGGCTGCCCGGCGTTGGTCCGAGAAGCTGCTCGTTTCTACGAACGATCAGCGAAAGCGGGCGGAGGTCGGTGTGAAGTTGAGCACGGTGGAGGGGGTGGGGCTCCAAGCCCTGGGCACGGGGCTCACCATCTGGGCCGTCTTCCAGTGCTTCTCGCAGCGCCTCACCCTGGGAGAAATGCTCTTTCTGACGGCCACCGCCGGAGGCCTTTCGAGCGCGCTGGGGGGCGTCATTCGCACCACCCTCGGTCTTCGAGCTCTGGGGCCGTACGCTTCGCGAGTGGACGACTTGGTCCGCGGTAGCACGCAGGCTGCCAACTTGCGGCGAGACAGGTTGGCGCAACCCGCAGCCCCAGCGCTCCGTGACGAGCTTGGCATCGAGGGCCTTTGGTTTCGCTATGGCCCCGCAGAGCGCTGGCTATACGAGAACTACAGCTGGAGTGTTGCGCGCGGAAGCGTGACGCTCTTGCAATCCCCCTCGGGGAGCGGGAAGAGCACGTTGCTTCGAATGCTCGCGGGGCTCATCGTTCCCGGGAAGGGAAAGGTCACCATATTTGGCGTCCCGGCGGTAGCGGCCCGCGAACGAGTGCTGTACCTGCCGCAGTCTTGCGAGCTGTTCGAGACCTCGATTCGCGAGAACCTCGAGCTTCTCAGCTCCGCTTCCCGAGCGCGCATTCGAGAGGTTTCTCGACTGACCGGGTTGGACGGAATGCTCGCCGGGTTCCCCATGGGAGAAGAGACCTTGATTTCGGCTCAGGGTCAGAATCTGTCGTCGGGGCAGCGTCAGATGATTCTGCTCACGGCGGCGTTTGCCTCGGATCGCGAAGTGCTCTTGTTGGACGAGTCCACCAGCCAGATCGACGCCCGTACGCGCGCCGCGTTTCGCTGGGATGTGCTGACGAGCGGCCGCACCGTAGTCCGAGTCGAACACGCGTGACGGCGCCGGGCGCCCCGGCGGCGCCTCGGCTCCGTCGAACGCGCTCGTGTCGGATGCTCTCGAGGGCCAGGTGAAGAGCCCCGTCTTGCGATGTCGTCATCCGAGGGGAATGCGTCTCGGTGAGTGGGTCGTTGCCACTGCTGGCCACGGCACGATTGCTAGCCCATCGCCAACCCATCGCTAGCCCGGATTTCTCACGACCGCAGGACCGAGAGTGCGAGGAGGAAGTGGACTTTCAGTCCAGATGCCCGTCGGACGCGCGCAGGCTGTCTGCCCCGCACGCGCTGGCGGGCAGCTGGGCAAAAAGACAGGACTCTTCGCGCCCTCGGGACCAGGTCGTGCCCGGTCACAGCGTTCGTTGGATGCCGCGGACTGCGCCCAGGGTGTTCGTCGGATGCCGCGGGCCGCACTGGTGAAATGTTGGTCGTCGCGGGCCGCGCCACGGTGAATGTTCCGCGGCGCCATTGCCGCGTCGTGGGAGCGGCCAGCGTGGCGCGTTCGACAGGGGCTGGCCGCGCAGTGTCGAGGGCCCAATCGACAGGGCGACTGGGCGCATGGTGTGCGCCGCCACAGTCGCGCGTTCGATGGGGCCCCTGCCGCGCAGGGTGAGGGGCCAGAGCGACGCGCTCGATTGGGGTGGGTGGCTCTTGGTGCAGAGCGGCGAGCTCGGCGGGGCGACTTGGCGCCCCTGTCGATGGAAGCAGCGAGCCCCGCCAGGGTTCCACCTTGGCGGGGCTATGGGGCTTCCTCTGCCCTTGGGCGAAGGAGTGTGGAGCCCGAGAGGTACTCCATTGGACTTCGTTCGCTGAAGCGAGTGCTCTCTCAGCAACGGTTTGGGTCGATTAGTACCCTGTCGGAAAGGGGTTCGGGTACGTTGGAATCGGGTCCGAGAAGATCGGCGACTCCCAGTGAGCCTCCGTGCCCTGGTAGCCCGGTCCTGAGCCGCCGCCGTGCGATGAGAGATCCACGCTGCTCCCCCCGTCATAGGGAGTCGCGTTTCCCGGAAGGTTGGGCTGCTGCTCGTTTCTTCGCGTGCCTCCGTGCCCGGTGCCGTTAGCGCCCCCAGAGGCCCCTCCAGAGCCGCCGTGCACCATCGCGAGCTCCTCGATGGAGAGGCCCGTCGAATGGTCTTCGGCTCGTGAGGAGCTGCGGCCGTTGGCTCTTCCGCCGGCGATGATGTCGAATAGAGTCGATGTAGAATTCATGGCTTGGTCCTTTTCCTGGTCGGGCTTCACTCGCCCGCATTGGTAGGTCTATCGGTGCGGACTCGGGTTCAGTTGCGCATGAAACGGCACGCTGGGAGGTTGCCGAGCCCTGCGCTTCAGGCGTCTGCCGGAGCGGCTGAGGGAGCAGGGGGCGATAGCCTGCCGCTGGCCTCGAGCTCATCCTGAAGGAGACCAGCAATTCGCTGCAACTCCGACTCGAACGCGGCTCGCAGCGCGACTGCGCTTCCCAGGTACTCCTGCACTGGCTTCGCCTCCACGGCGTAGAGGGCTTCTTTGGCGCCTTCCCCCAAGTGTTTCCACAACAGGCTGCCGAAGGCGACCTCGTACTCGGGGCGAAAGTCGTCGAGACAGATTCTAAGATACTGAAATTCTTCTTCTATTTCTGGCTCTGCGCGGTCGGGCACACCCATGGCGCGACGGACCGAGTGCGTCAGCCGCGTGGCGATTCCATCAAACGCGCGCCCCTCGTGGCTCAGACGGTGAGCACGAACGAAGTCGGCGAGGCGAGGTCTTGTCTGCATGTGTTCTCCAATCGGGGGCTGTCTGCCCGCACCATGGAATGCTCGGTCAGCGACGAGCTCAGTTGCCTGCTGGAACCGAATTGGGCCACTCGCCCGCTCGCGCTCCCCAGCGTGGGTGAGGCGTGGCGATTTTTGCGCAACTGCCCGACTCCGTTGGTCGACTCTTCTTCGTGAACCACGCAGCCGCAAGTCGAAATCAGGCCCCGAGGGTCGTCTTCTGTGCCACCGGCACCAAGGGGGACCTGTTTCCCGTGCTGGCTCTCGGTCGAGAGATGGTGAGCCGAGGCTACGAGTGCGAGTTGCTCGCCAACCAAGGGTACGATGCCCTGGCGAGAGAAAATGGCCTCGCCTTTCACGCGGTCACCGTGCCGCAGACGAACAACCTCGTGGCGGGGGTGGACAACTTGGATCACCACATCATGCCATCCTACGGTCCGACGCTTGCCTACTTCGAGCGGGAATCTCGGCGAGGAAGGCCGCTCGTCGTCGTCAATCTCGAAGCGTGCTCCGGGTCCAACCTAGCTGCAGAGCTTCACGGCATTCCCGTATGTCGCCTCGTTCTGGCGCCCAGCCGATTTCGCTCGGTCCATCGCCCCAGCTGGCCGCTGAGCCTCAAGCTGCGCGGGCCTCTTGCGAGAACCTACCAGCGATACCGTTTGCCGCAAGTGTATCACCGCATGGACCGCGCTCCGGTTGCGCTCTCGCGAATCAACCCTTTCCGGGAGGCAGCGGGGCTGAAGCCCCTCGAGTCGTTCTCTGAAATCGACCGCGGGCTCGCGCTGCAAATCGGCTTCTTCCCGGATTGGTTCGGGCAGCCGCAGCCCGACTGGCCGAAGAATCTCCGCCTCGTCGGCTTTCCGCTTCCCAGCTCGACGAGCGCCCTCCCCGCCTCTCTCGAGAGCGCTCTGCGCCAGGGTCCGACGCCCATCGTATTCACACCGGGCACCGGGGTCGTGCAGGTGAACGAGTTCTTTTCCGATGCCGCGCGGTGCTGCGAGCGCCTGGGGCGCCCCGGGGTATTTCTCAGTCGGCACTATCGGCTGCCAGCCGAGCTGAGAGGTCGCAATCTACTGCACTTCGACTTCGTCGACCTCGCTCCATTGCTCGAGCGAAGTGCCGCCCTGGTGCACCACGGAGGCATCGGGACTACGGCGCGAGCTCTGGAGGCCGGTATCCCACAGTTCATTCGGTCCATGGCCTATGATCAGCCGGACAACGGCGAGCGCGTTGCCCAGCTGGGCCTCGGTACCTACTTCGCCCCGGGCATGTTCGACGGGGAGCGGTTGGAGGGAGATCTTCGTCGTTTCATCGGTGACCCAACCGTGGCTCATCGCCTGCGTGAGTACCGAAGCGCCGTACGAACCTCGGACGCGATTCGAGCCGCGGCCGACTTGCTCGAGCAGCAGCTCCGCCGCGTCGAACGGCCCTTGCGTTCTGAGCAGACGCAACCCGGGCTGTCGGCCCTCGGGGGCCGTCAGCCCGAGCGCAGGGGGCTCATCGTCGGGGGGAACCGCGCCGAAGGTCGTCACCACTTCGTCTTCGAGACGATCGGAACCCGCGGAGACGTAGCCCCGTTGGTTGCCACCGCGGCCGAGCTGCGAGAGCGCGGTCACCGCTGCACGGTGCTTGGCCCGGTGTCCTGCGCGCCGCTGGCACGGCGGCAGGGAGTTGCGTACGTGTCGACCACGGAAAAGAGCCTGGATGCGGCCTCGAACGAGGTTCGTTTCTCCGACTTTTACTTTCCCGCACTGCGTCAGGTCGCGCAGTTCTTCAAGCAACTGATGGCGGAAGGCGAAGCACCGCTCGTCGTGAACATAGATAAGACGGCCAGCTCCAACCTGTGCTGCGAGCGGTACGGAATCGTCGCTGCACGCGTTCATCTCTCGCCATTCAAGCTGCGCTCCATCGAGTCGCCGCCGGTTCCCTATGGCAGGATGTTCGGGGAGCCTTCGCGGGTCTCGCGGCAGCGGCTGTCGCAATTCTTTCGCGCTTGCGACGAGCATCCTGGCTTGGTGGGTCACATCAACGCGTGCCGCAGGCAACTCTCTCTTTCGCCCGTGCGCTCGGCATCTGCCGAGGAGTCGCATCTGCGGGAGCAGATGTGCTTCTTTCCGGAGTGGTTTGCCCCCGCCGCTGCCGATTGGCCTGCCGTGCGCCACCTGGGGTTTCCCCTGCCGGACGAGCGGCACCAGCTGAGCGAGGAGCTCGAGGCCTTTCTCGAAGCGGGGGCACCTCCCGTGGTGTTCACTACTGGGACCGGCGTGTTCCGAGTGGAGGAGTTCTTCCGGCAGGCGCGGCGCTGCCTGGAGGCGACGGGCAGGCGGGGCTTGCTACTCAGTCCGAGCCTGGCGCGCTCCGCCACCGCGGGCAACGTGCGGTGTGAAAGCTTCGTGGAGCTCGGCGCCGTTCTGCCACGGGCGGCGCTGTTGGTTCACCACGGCGGCATCGGCACGTTGGCTCGAGCCGTCGAAGCCGGGGTTCCCCAGATCATCAGCCCGCTGAGCTACGATCAGCCCGACAATGCCGAGCGCGCGGAGCGATTGGGCCTGGGAGTCGTCCTGCCTCGAGAGCGGCTTACGGGTCAGACGCTCGCCGAGAAGGTCGAACAGCTGCTTTCCCCTGCGTGGAGCCGCCGCGAGCTGCGGGCATGCTGTGGCGCCGCCCCAAACGGTGCAGCCGGGTTCGCGCTCGAGCTGGAACGCATTGCTCGGCAGGGTGAGCGTGGCGGCCGCCCTTCTCCCCGCGGCGGAGCAGCGGGCCGCCCGTGGGCGCGGCCCGCGGCGCAATCTGCCTCGCCTCCCCGCGGTACTTTGCTCGGTAGCTGATCTTCGGAGTCGATTCATGCGCACGTGCCCACCTCCCTCTGCCGAGCTCGCAAAGCGGCCCCGACCTTCGAGCTCGAAGCGGCGGCTTCCCTTGGTCAGCCACTCCGTGGAGATCGAGGCGCTTCCCTTCTCCGCGTCCGGGGTGTCCCCGACGGAGCAGCCTCACTTCTGCATCAAGCCCTGGATGCACTGCCATGTAGACACCGGGGGCAACGCACGACCGTGTTGCGTTGCCGAAGAGGCCTACGGAAACTTGAAGCAAGCCTCTCTGGAAGAAATCTGGCACGGGCCGCGGGCGCGGGCCTTCCGAGCTGCCCACCTCGCTGGGGAGCGCGTTGCCGCTTGCAATCGTTGCTACGAAGCCGAGTCCGTCGGTGCCTTCAGCCTGAGAGTGGATGCCAACCGGCGCTTCGGAGCTCGCGCGAATGCTTGGGTTCGGGGAACGACTCGGGAGGGGCACACCCCGCAGGCACGCCCCCTCGAGTACGACATTCGCTTCTCCAACCTGTGCAACTTCAAGTGTCGCAGCTGCTACCACGGCGCCAGCTCGCGCTGGTTCAAGGACCACCTGGCGGTTCACGGAAAAGCCAACGGCCCAACGGCCTTGCTCAAAGTCTTCGAGCACCCGGAGGGTTTGTGGGCCGCCTTGGGGGACTTCGTGAGCGACGTGGAAAGCATCTACTTCGCGGGTGGTGAGCCGATGCTTCAGGCAGAGCACTACGTATTGCTGCAGGCGCTGCGAGAACGGGGCCGTTTCGACGTGAAGCTCTACTACAACACGAACCTCTCGACGCTCGAGTACGAGGGGCAGAGCGTTACTCGCCTCTGGCAGGGCTTCGAGGAAGTGACGGTCGCGGCGAGCTTGGACGCCTGGGGCGAGCGAGGCGAAGTGATTCGCCATGGGCAATCCTGGGCTCGCGCGCTGGCGCTTCGGCGGCGGCTGCGGGAGGAGGCGCCCCAGGTCCGGTTTCGTGTCGCCTGCACGGTGACCGCCCTCAACGTTTGGCACCTTCCCGACTTCCACCGGCGTTTGGTGGAGTCGGGCTTCGCCGGGGTGGACGACTTGGAGCTCAACATTGCACAATGCCCGTACAAGCTCACCGCGCAGGTGCTCCCTCTGGCCGTCAAGCGGGAGGCGGAAAGCCGGCTGCTTGCGCATCTGGGGTGGCTGCGGCGAAGGGGAGCCCGCACCGCCGTCGAAGGCGTGGAGAGCCTGCTCGATTTCCTGTGGGAGCGAGATCAGTCGCATCGCGCCGGGGAGCTGCGCGACTATTGTGCGGCTCTGGACGCACTGCGGGCAGAAGACTCTGCGGCTGCCTTTCCCGAGCTTTCATCCGTTTGGGAGGGCGATCGCCCCGCGGCCGGCCCTTCGCAGGCTCTGCCGCCACCCGCGGGAGCTCGCCGGTAGGGCGGTTCGCCGCCGTGATGGGCTTTCGCGAGAGGCGAGATCGCATCGAACGCGAGGGAATCGGCTCGAGGGAGCGCCACGGCAGGTGCTCTACGGCGGAGGCTCGAGCGCACTCGCCGACGCGAGCGGCCGCGCGCAACATCCAGAGGATCATTCAATGCCAATCTTCGATTACACTCACGCGTTGTCCGTTGGCAGCATCTGCATGCCCACCCATCAGTTGCGTCGCGCGGCGGCTGCGAGCGGTCGCCGCTTCCGCTGCGGGGGGCCGTTCGACTGGTTCGCCATTGGGCTGGCGCAGTGCGTTCACGCGCTGGAGACGGACTTCGAGGACTTCTACCAGCCGGAGGGGGGCCGGTGCTTGGGCGCCCCCACGAGTCGGTCGTGGAGGGTCGTCGACAAGCGGGGAGTCCGCTCGAGCCACCATCTTCCGAAGCAGTCGGGGGACGGCGCTCCCACTGCCCAGGCGTGGGAGAGCTTTCGCGCGTGGCTTCACCATCGGCGCGATCAGCTGAGGGGTACTCTTCATCAGCCCGAGGCGCGCTTGCTCGTGGTGCGGCTCAGCGAGGCGGGGGCGCAGGATTCACAGCAGGAGCTCGTCGCTCTGCAGGAGGCCTTCGTCCGCAGGGCCCGCGGCACGGTCACACTCGCCGCGGTGAGCTTTGGCGAGGAAGCGCGGGTGGACGAGAGCAATGCGCTGCGCCACTTCTCCGTGGCACGCACCTGGCCGAAGAGGATGCCTCCCAACGAGGTGGACTGGGGGCACGACTACGGTTGGGGGCCAGCCTGGCGCGGGAGCGACGCCAGCTGGGACAGAGTCTGGCGGGCGGTTTGATGCGAGAAACCACGCAACTCCCGCTACCGACGACCGAGTCTTCATCATGCAGCATGAAATCGTCATTTCGGGAACCGGCACTCATGGAGACATCCTGCCCATGCTCTCCTTGGCTGCCGAGCTGGGGCGGCGAGGTGTTCGGAGCCATGTCCTGGCGAGCGCCGGAGTGGAGGCCGAGGCTCGTCGGCTGGGGGTTGCGTTTACGGCCGTTTCACCCCGCCAGGAAAACAACCTGGCACCGGTCGAGGAGAATTTTCGCCGGATCGTCTTTCAATCGTACGAGCCGATCATTCGCCACGTGCGTTCGCGTCTGAAGGCTGGGGCTCGTGTCGTCCTCGTGAATCAAGAGAACTACGCGGCGTCTTCGTTGCTCGCGGAGCGCCACGGGCTCCCGCTCGTTCGATTTGCGCTGACCCCCTTTCGCATTCCCTCCCTCGAGAGGCCGCATTTTCCGTGGAGCCACCGCATGGCAGGGCCTTTGGGAAGAGCATTCCAGCGCTACGTGCTGCCGGGGCTCTACGAGCGCCGATACACACACCCCTTCGTCCTGAGTGGGGTCAACCGGTTTCGCAAGCAGCTCGGGCTGCCGGTGGTGGCCAGCCTGCGGGAAATGGAGGCGGCGGTCTCTTCTCACGTCGCGCTCTTTCCCAATTGGTATTGTCCGCCCGCCGGGGACTGGCCAAGTGGTTGCGCATGCCTCGGGTTTCCCTTGGCACCGCCGGCCCGCCGTGAGCTTCCCGGGGACGTGAGCGCCTGGCTGATGGACCGAGCGCGCCCCGTCGTGTTCACACCGGGCACTGGCGTAGAAGACGTGGCGACGTTCTTCGAGCAGGCCCGCACCTGCTGCGAGGCGCTCGGGCGCCCCGGAATCTTCCTCAGCTCGCATGGCCGGAGCCGAGGCTACGGACCCAACGTGCTGCACCTCGGCTACCTGGATTTGTCGCGGATTCTGCCGCACAGCGCTCTGCTCGTTCACCACGGCGGCGTGGGAACCACTGCGAGGGCCTTGGAGGCAGGCGTTCCTCAGATCATCAGCCCCCAAGCGTTCGATCAGTTCGACAACGGGCACCGGGTTCGGCAGCTCGGTGTGGGCGCGAGCGTGCCGCGCCAGAGCTTCCGCGCGGAAACGCTGCAGCGCACCGCCCGTTGGCTGCTGCAAGACGCCGAGGTCGAGCGGCGCTTGAAGTTGCTGTCCCGTCGGTGTCGAGAGCACCGAGCGATCGAAGCCTTCGCGGATCGCGTGCAAGCCTGCTCCGCCGAGGTCAGCCGGCAGGGTCAGCGTAGGCCCCGGGTGGCCGCGTAGGCCCAAAGGTGGGGCGCCGAATCGAGATCGCAAGCTCGTGAACGAAAACGACAGGAGAGAGAATATGAGCTCTGCAACCAATCCGGGGGCTGCTTCGTCCCACGTGGCGCACCATGAGCCGCCGCCCGTCTCCGCCCGGGAGGGCATTTCCAGTGCACCGATCGGAAGTCGGGATCCTTCGTCGGCGCTCTTTTCTCCAGCGGCGTTGGACTCTCCGGAGCCGCAGGAAACTCTGATGGCGGCTGCGGAGATCACTGGCTTGGCTCGCACGTTCGACAATTTGCTGCGAATCGTTTGCGCGCGCTGCAAAGTAGAGGCTCCGCTGTCTGAAAAGCAAGTCGAGCGAATCGAGGCCTTGCGGCGGCAGTATCACGGCGCATACGCCAACGTGTTCGAGGAGTTCTTCGGGAGCGAGCGGGCGGTCGAGGTGCTGGTTGCCCTTCAGCGAGAGCCGGTCCAGCGTTTTCTCGCCGCTCGCCGTGCGATGGCGCCCGAGCTCGCCAAGAGGCTCGAGGAGCTGGAGCGTCAGATGGGAGCCATGGAAGTATGAGCGCTAGCCCAGCGCTAGCCCCGGCAGAGGCTCGAGGCGTTTGGATTCGGTGCTGCCCGTCAATCCTGCGCGCAATCAGGACGGGGAGCGAATGCGCGTTGACCTACGTGTTCGGACCGGACGCCGAGATCGTCCAGGACAGCACGGGCGTCTACCACGCCGACCTCACGTTCACAGCGAGGGGCTCTCACCACATTCGGTGGGTTGACTCTGGCGCGCTTGCCGAAGCCCAGGAAGGTGCCGTCAACGTCCGCGAGAGCGCCTTCGTGACGCCGGTATGAGCGAGGCGATGACGGAAGCAGAGGCACTGGAAGCGGCCGCGAAGCTAGGCCGCGAGCAGCGCGCCTCGACGCGGAGAAGGCGGAGGCGCAGCGCGACTGGGCTGCTCGACTCGAGGAGCGGTTCGCGCGGAAGCGCGCCGAGGCGCTGACTGGCGTGCGCCCCGAGGTGCTCGCGAAGCTGGGGCTCGATGCCGAGCCCGGGCCCGCGATTTGACATGGCTCGCTGGACGCAAGAATTCACCAGTCGGCCGGGGGGCGTCGGAATTCGCTCGCAGGCTCTCCGGCGCAAGCGTCGATGGCCTCTACCGCGTGACACCGCGGGTTGGGGTGATCTTGAGGCAGCTCACGGCCCTTGATTATGACTTGCACGTCAGACCAATGGTAGCTCCAGAGGTTTTCTCCATCCGCCGTGAAAACGTGCTGCTCTCCGACGAACCCGCCGCTGAACGTGGCGAACCGTCGCCCATCTTCGCATACGCCGCGAACGACGCCGCAACTCTGAACGCCGGCGTCCGTCGGAGGACCGGCATCCAGAAGACCGCGCGGGGGCGTTGCAAAGGTTCGACCGAGCTCCGTCTCCAACGATGCGAGAACCTCGTCTTCGCTGGGTCTGGGCCCCGACGCCTTCGGGCAATCCGTTCCACGCGCCGCTGGAAGAAGCAGCCACGCTGCCCGCAACACTCTCATCTCAGCGAACTCTCCATGTGCCCACTTCTGGCGCAGCAGGCCGCCTCCCTGGGCTTGTCGCTGGAAAGCCTACCAACCGTGCCGTCAGATCTGACGCATCTGCCCTGGGCGACGAGAGTGCTCGTGTACCGCGACTCGGTGATGCTTGCCTACGCGGACAGCGACGAGTCGAGCCTCCAGGAAAGCAAGCATCTCGATGAGCTCGCGACTCGACTGGGGCTCCCCAGACGAACGATCGAGGAAGTGCGGGCATGGATCTCGGATTACAGCGCGCTGCTCCAGCGGCTGGACGGGCTCACGACGGCGCCGGCCGAAGGATAGCCTGGCGGCTCGCGCGAGAACCTCTGTCCGCGCCCCGGTGACGGCGCTGGGCCGGTGATGGATCCGGGCGTGACCGAGGCGCTGCGAGCCATCAGGGGCCGCGCCCGCGGGGCGGAGACAGTGTTCGAGCAGATCGAGCCTACGTCGGCGGCGGAGCGCTTTCGAGAGCACCTCCTGCTGGCTGGCGTCGACCGCCCGGAGCTGCACGCGAAGACCGAGCAGCGCAGCCCCATCCGCGTGCACGACTTGCGGGCCACGTTCATCACGCTGTCGCTCGCGGCGGGTCGCACCGAAACGTGGGTGCAAGACCGAACGGGCCATACGACCAGCCAGATGCTCAACCGCTATCGAAGGCAAGCGCGATTCGCCTCCGAGCTCGGGCCGCTCAGCCCACTGTCGTAAGCGCTCGGGGTGTGCAGAGGGTGTGCAACGGAAAGGAGAGTGGGGGTGGAATCTCCAATCATTACAAGTGGGTCGACTGGGGCTCGAACCCAGGACCAACGGATTAAAAATCCGCTGCTCTACCGACTGAGCTATCAACCCGACGAGGCGAACTCTATCGCAGCTGGTGTGCTCGTTCAACTCACTTTCGGCGCCCGGTCCGGCCTGGGTGGGCCCCCCGAACGGTCGTCTGGCGAGCGGCCGAGACGAGAGGCCCGTGCGTCCGCAGCAGGTGAGTTCGCGGCTCCGCGAGCGAGCGGCGACGCCGGGCTCCGGGGGCGGCTGGTGTCGCCCCGCGCGATGCGCGCCGGCGGGGCTTCCAGGTGGAACGGCGCCAGGGCCGAAAGGTCTCAGCGCGGCTCGATGCGCTTCAGCGCTCCCGCCACGCGCTCACTGAGCGCCACCTCCCGCTCCCAGCCGACGGCCGCGCCGACGCAGAAGATCGCGAAGCTGACGTAGTCGAACAGGGCCTTTTCGAAGCCGCCCTCGGCCGGGAGCCGCTCGCGGGCGGCGAGCAGCGCCTCTGCGGGGAGGCTGCCGTCGGGCGCGGGGAGGACCCGTTCGAGCAGCAGGCGCAGGGGCTCGGTGGAGGTGACGAAGGACTGGAGGTTGCCGGCAAGCTCGTCCGGGCTGGAGCCGTCGGCGACCTCGAGGTGGGCGGCGCGGAGGATTTCGTTGACGGCTTCGACGAATGCGGAGATGCCGCCGAGGCCTTCGGGGGGGCGCAGGCGGACGTGGCCGGAGCGCTCGAGGCCGAAGAGAGCTTTGGTGGTGGCGAACTCGCCGCGGCCCGTGCGGCGGCCGAGCTCCTTGACGGAGCTGGTGCCGTCGACGGCGGCGTAGGCTTCGCGGTGCTCGGGGGCGGGCGGGCAGTCGCGGCTCGTCTTGTACGGGACGTAGTCGTGATTGGGGATTTTTTCGCGGAAGTAGCGGATCTCGTCCAGGCGCATCAGGCCGTCCATCACGAGCCCTTGGGCGGGGATGCGCTGCAGGGAGACGAGGCGGGCGCTGTCGAAATCCCCGAGAAAGCAAAACGTGCCCTGGGCGAGGGCGAAGCCCGCATACGCAATCTCTTCGATCTGGTGGCGTAGGCAGCGGTAGACGTCTTCCTGCGTGAGGATTCCGAGCTCGACGGCGAGCGCTCCGAAGCGGCCGCCGCCTTCGGCCGCGGCGGCCGCGATGCGGCGCTGATCTTCGTCGGAAAGGACGCCATAGCGATACATGACGGAGCCGAGGCGCTCGTCGGGCACGCTGGTTTCGGCGCCGAGGACGTTCCCCTCTTCGACGTACAGGGCGCGGCGAGCGCTGCTGTCGGTGAGCACGAGCGCACCGCGCCAGCCGAGCTGGGCGACCATGGTGAAGATGTCGCAGACGACGCCGGGCGCCGAGATTTCTCCGGCGAGGCGCACGGGCGGGGCGCGGTTGCCTTCGCGACCGGCCCCGGGCTCGCCGGGCAGCTCCCGGAGCATCAGCAGGGGCTGGGCCCAGGGCGTGAGACGATACCGAGCGCCGGGGCGCAGCGCCTCGCGGGCTCCCTGCCCGAGCGGGTGCAGGACTCCCGCCTGATCCACCCCCACATCGAACGGATGGGGCGTCGCCTCGTCCAGCTGCCGAGCCACCATGGTGGCTCACAGGTTATCAGACTAGCGCAGCTCCGCCACACACCCCGGGAAGACTCGCTCGAGGCCGCCGAGCACGTCGTCGTGCAGCTCCACGCGGCGCTCGTCGAGCGCCATGGTGACGCTGACCCCCTCCGAAAGGGCTACGACCAGCTCCACGGCACAAGGCCCGGGGGTTTTGACCAGTAGATCACGGAGTGCGTGTAGGCGACTGCGCTCCATTTGCGCCGCCTGCAGCGGAATCACGATGCCGCGCGTGGCTTTGCGAATGGCGTCGACGAGCGGCACGACTTCGTCCACCAACAGCGTGGCCTCCTTCTCGTCGCTGGGCTCGTCCGTCACCGGGAAGCTGACCTTTCCCGTCACGAACACGGGCTCCCCCGCCGTGAGCACCGGTGCGTACAGATCCACACGATCCCCGCGCACCTTGGCCTTCACGCGGCCCGTCATGTCCTCGAGCTCGAAGAAGCCTGCCTTGGACCCGCCCACCTTGCTGCCGTTGTTGCCCTTGAAGCGCTTCTCCTGATAGCCCTCGACCATCCCGGCCACGCTGGCGATGGACCACGGGTCCTGGCGGCGTAGCTCTTCCGCCGGCACCGCGCCGATGCGCTTGGGCTTGGAGCCGTAGCGATCGAGCGGGTGGCCCGAGACGTAACAACCCAGGGCCTGCTTTTCGCGACGCAACAGCTCGGCGCGATCCCAGGCCTCCGCCGACGGGTAGTCGACGACGCTGCCCCCATCGGAGGTGGAAGACGAAGAGGCCGTATCGAACAGGCCGAAGAGGTTCGTCTGCCCGGAGGCGCGGTCGCGGCTCGCGCTACGACCGCGCTCAAGCGCACGATCCACGGCTCCCATGGCGCGCGCGCGATCGAGCCCCATGCGCGTGAGCGACTCGTCGCAGGCACCGCACTGCACGAGCGCCTCGAGCACGCCCTTGTTGATCTTCTTCGGGTCGACCCGAGAGGCAAAGTCGAACAGGTCGTTGAACGGGCCGTCCGTCTCGCGGTTCTCCAGCACGGCCTCCAGAGCGCTGCTGCCCAGGCCGCGCACCGCCCCCAGCCCGAAGCGGATTTGGGGCCCGAAGCGATCCTTGAGCTTGCCGGGGCCCCGGGGCGGGCCCTGGCCGCGCTCGTACTTGTAGACGACGGTAAAATCGAGGGCGCTGGCGTTGAGGTCGGGGGGCAGCACGCTCACGCCCCAGGCCCGCGCCTCGGCGATCATGCGCACGACCTTCTCGATCTTGTCCTTGTCCGCGGTGAGCAGCGCGGCGAAGAACTCCACGGGGTAGTGCGCCTTGAGGTACGCCGTCTGGTAGGTGAGCAGCGCGTAGGCCGCGGAGTGGCTCTTGTTGAAGCCGTAGGAGGCGAACCCCTCGATCTCGGAGAAGATGCTACCGGCCTGCTCCTCGCTGACGCCGCGCTCCTTGGCGCCAGAGATGAAGATCTCCTTCTGGCGCTCCATGTCCTTGAGCTTCTTCTTGCCCATCACGCGGCGCAGCACGTCGGCGCCGCCGAGCGTGTAGCCGGCGAGGCGCTGGGCCATCTGCATCACCTGTTCCTGGTAGACGGGTACGCCGTAGGTCGGCTCGAGCACCTCGTCGATCAGCGGGTGGAGCTTGCGGATGGCCTTGCGCCCGTGCTTGCCGGCGACGAAATCGTCGACCATGCCGGTGCCGAGCGGGCCCGGGCGATACAGCGCCACGGTGGCGACGATGTCCTCGAAGCAGTCCGGGCGAAGGCCGCGCAACAGCTGCTGCATGCCGCTCGACTCCAGCTGAAAGACGCCGGTGGTATCGCCGCTCGAGATGAGCTGGTAGGTGGCCTTGTCCTCCAGGCCGATTTCGCTGAACTTCATCGGCTCGCGCTGACGATCGGGGCGGCCGTTGACCAGCCGCACGGCGATGTCGATGACGGTGAGCGTCTTGAGCCCGAGGAAGTCGAACTTGACCAGACCGGCTTGCTCGACATCGTCCTTGTCATACTGGGTGACGAGCACGCCCTCGTTGTCGAAGCAGGGCACGCTGCGGTACAGCGGCCCGTCGCTGATCACCACGCCGGCCGCGTGCATGCCTGCGTGGCGCGTGAGCCCCTCGAGCTTCTGCGCCTGGGCGAGCAGCTCGCGGATCGTCCCGTCCTCCTCCTTCAGCTTGGCGAGCTTGGGCTCGACCTCGAGCGCCTCGGAAATGGTGTAGGTCTGGCCCGGCCCCTTCTCGGGCACCAGGCTGGCGATGCGCTGCGAATCCGTGGCGGGCACGCCCATGGTGCGCGCCACATCCTTGATCACACTGCGCGCCTTGAGGTTCTGAAATGTCGCGATCTGCCCGACGCTTTGCCGCCCGTACTTGTCCGCGACGTACTGGATCACCTCGTCTCGCCGAGACATGCAGAAATCGATGTCGAAATCCGGCATGCTGATGCGCTCGGGGTTGAGGAAGCGCTCGAACAGCAAGTTGAAAGGCAGCGGGTCGAGCTCGGTGATCTCCAGGCTGTAGGCAACCAGGGAGCCCGCGCCAGAGCCACGCCCGGGGCCCACCGGGATGCCCATGCGCTTCGCTTGCCGGCAGAAATCCCAGACGATCAGGAAGTAGCCGGGGAAATCCATGCCGACGATCACGTCGATCTCGTGACGCAGCCGCTTCTCGTACGCCTCGCGGTCGAAGCTCTTGCCCGCGCGCTCGAACTCGGCAAAGCGGGCGACGAGCCCCTTCTGCGCGACCTGGCGAAAGTAGTCCGCCGGCGTCATGCCTTCGGGCACGGGGAACTTGGGCAGCGAGGGCTTGCCGAGCGTCAGCTCGAGCCCGGAGCACATCTCGGCGACCCGCAGGGTGTTCGCGAGGGCCTCGGGGCGATCGCGAAACACCTCCGCCATCTCCGCCGGGCTCTTGAGGTACATCTCGAAGCTGCCGTGATGCTCGTCGATGACCTCTCGGTGCTGCCAGCCGCGCCGCACGCACTCGAGGTAGAACTGCGCCTCGCCGTCCTCTCGGCGCATGAACTCGACGTTGTTGGTGGCGACGAGCGGCAGCTCGAGATCTCGAGCCGCTTCGCACAGGATCGAGTTGACGATCGGCTGCTCGACGAGCCCGTGATCTTGCAGCTCCACGAAGAGGTGGCCAGGCTCGAAGATGTCGCGAAGCTGCGCTAGCGCGGGGGCGGCTTGATCCGGCCCCTGTTCCATGACCCGTTGCGGGACCACGCCGTTGAGGCAACCGCTGAGAGCCACGAGCCCGCGGCTGTGCTGGGCAATGTCGGCCAGCGTGACGGCCGGCGCGACCTCCGAGGCGGACTGCATGTACCCCTGCGAGACGAGGTGCACGAGGTTCTCGTAGCCTTCGGCGGTGGCGGCGAGCACGCCCAAATGATCGACTTTGGCCGGGTCCCCCTCGCGGGCGACGTTGAGCTCGCTGCCGAGGATGGCCTGGATGCCGAGCTCCTTGCACTGGGTATAGTGGCGGATGGCGCCGTACATGTTTTGGTGGTCGGTGACGGCCACCGCGCCCATGCCGAGCTCCTTCACGCGCTCCGCGAGCTGCCCCAGCTTGACGGTGCTGACCAGGAACGAGAACTGGGTATGGACGTGCAGGTGTACGAACTGTGCCAAGGCTGGCGCCGAGCGTACTGCACCCACCGCGGTCGCGTCGAGCGATGGTCGGGGCGGCCGCCGCGCCCCGCCGGGCGGTTTGTCGGATGCCGCTGCCGGGCGGCGCGCGTGTGATGAAATGAAGGGGGCCCGAGGGAGCCTTGGGCCGTCAGCGCCCAGCGCCCGCGGCAGGCCCGCGAGGCCCCGGCGATTCCCCGCCCCTGCCGCCGCTGCCGCCGCGTCGCCGGGTTTTTTGAGGCCCGTTTCTTACGGGGAAGCCTGGCGCGTACGTTGATCCCTGCGGGCTCGGGAAGACGGCCCGCCGTCGCCACGTAGGACTTGTCAGACCACTCGAGGATGCGATGAAACTCACCCCAACGACCGCCCCGCTCGCCCTCGCCGCCGCCCTGGCCGCGGGCGGCTGCACCTTTCAAGCGAGCGTGTCCGCCGGCAGTCGGCGGCACAAGGCCACGGAAAAGGCTCCGGCCAGCGAACCAAGCCAGCCGGACGAGAAGGGGAGCGGCGCGAGCGACGACGGCGACGGCTCGCCGAAGAGCGAGGCAAAACCCGCCGAGCCCAAGGCCGAGGTGCGACTGAAAGGCACGCAGCTGCTGCTCGCCCGGCCGCTCACTTTCCAGGGAGACTCGGCCAGCCTCGATGAAAGCGCCGCCGCGCTGCTCACCCAAGTGGAGCTGTACCTGAAGCAAAACCCGCGTGTGACGCGCCTGCGCATCGAGGCCCACACGCACAACCAGCGCGACGGAGAGACGAGCATGAAAATCTCCAGCGCTCGTGCATCGGCCATCAAGCAGTGGCTCCTGCAGCGCGGAGTCCCCTCCGAGCGGGTGCTGGCCGTTGCCTTCGGGGCGCAGGAACCCATCGAGAGCAACAAGACCCCCGAAGGCCAGGCAAAGAACGAGCGTATCGCGCTGCACCTCGCGGAGGTGGACGGCAAACCGTACATGAGCTCCGACCTTCTGGCCGGCGGCACCGAAGTGCCGTGAGCGAAGTGCCGCGAGCATTGTCGCGTCGGGCGCGCTTCCCTGCTATGTCCGGCCCCAATGCGTCCGGCGAAAATGTCGAAAGCCCTGGCGAGCTTCCTGCTCGCCTCCGTGTCGTTTGCCACGGTGTCCCTGGCCGCCGCGGGCTGTGATTCCCCCCCCGAGGATTTGCGGGAGTGGACGGTTGAAGATCACAAGCACCGCACCGAGCGGGCCAGCGGGCGTCGCGAGCGAGCGAGCAAGCACGCCAGGCCGCAGAGGTCGGATCAGGTCGCCGGCGTAACCTGGATCAACCAGTGCGCGAGCTGCCACGGCCGCAAGGGCAAAGGCGATGGCCCCGCTTCGGCCATGGTGCAAGCCAAGGACCTGACCTCGCAGGAATGGCAAAGCAGCGTCACGGACGAGCAGTTGGCCCAGAGCATCTTGAAGGGCAAGGGCAAGATGCCCGCCTTCAACCTCCCGGAGCGCACCGTGGAGGGCCTCGTGAAGCACGTGCGGAGCTTGAGGCGTCGCTCCCGAGCGGAGCGGCTCGCCAAAGCGCGCGGCGCCCAGGGCAAGCCCTCGACCGCGATGCCGGCGGGTCAGGACTCGGAGAGCTCCGAGGAAGAAGCCGCCGAGGACGACGGCGGCGACGAGCCCAAGTCGGGCGGGAAGCTGACGCGGTGATGCCGCGCGACCTCCGCTGAAGGGCGCCCGAGCCATGCAGCAGCCCCAAGCGCCGGGCGGCGACCCATTTTCTCCCCTGCCGCGGAGAACGCGCTTTTCGGCGGCCCGGCGGCTCTTGGTGGGTGCCGCGGTCGCACTGGTGGCGTGGAAGCTCTTGCCGGCCGTGCCGCGCAAGCAGGAGCTGACCATCGATCTCGGCGAGCGCAGCGAGACCATTCGCGCGCTCTCGCTGACGTGGGTGTCGGTGGAATCGGGACATGAGGGAGGAGTGCGCTGGCGTTACCCGAGAGGCGCACCTCGGCGCGTGACCCACTCGCTCTCACTGCTCGACGGAGCCTACGAGCTGAGGCTCGCCGCGCGGAGGAGCCACGCGAGCGATGAAGCGGGCGGCGAGGAGACAGAGCTACGGAGGCGCGTTACGCTTGAGGGACGACCCACGCTCGTGTGGGCACAATCCCTGACTCAGTGACAGCCCCTTCTCGCACAGCATCGCACACGGCGGACTGCTCCACTCGCGCGCTCGAACGACAGCGTCCAGCGGCGGCTCATTCGCTGCTGGTGCTCAGCGGCAAGTCGCGCGGCAAGCGCGCGCCCGTGCAGGCGCGACTGCGCATCGGCAAGGCACACGACAACGACCTGGTGCTGCCCGACGCTTCGGTTTCCCGCTACCACTGCGAAGTGTGCTGCGAGGAGGGGGGCGTGAGCGTACGAGACCTCGGCTCGACCAACTACACCCGCATCGGCCGCACGAAGGTCGAACGAGCCACGCTCGAGCCCGGCTCGACGCTGACGGTGGGAGACGTGCAGCTGCTGTTGGCGCCCAACACGGATCGGATGGCGATCCTGCCGAGCGAAGAGCCGCGCTTCGGCAAAGCGGTGGGTCCGAGCCTGGCCATGCGCTCGGTGTTCGGCCTGCTCTCGCGGATCGCACCGACGGACGCGACCGTGCTGTTGGGTGGAGAGACGGGCACCGGCAAGGACGTGCTGGGCCAGAGCATCCACGAGCTGAGCCAGCGCAAAGACGAGCCCTTCGTCGTCGTGGATTGCGGCGCCGTGAGCTACAATCTGATCGAGAGCGAGTTCTTCGGCCACGAGCGAGGCGCGTTCACCGGGGCTGTGCAGGCGCGCGCCGGCGCCTTCGAGACGGTGGGGAAAGGCACCCTGTTTCTTGACGAGATCGGCGAGCTACCGCTCGACGTGCAGCCCAAGCTGCTGCGGGTGCTGGAGACGGGCCAGTTTCGCCGGGTGGGCGGCAACCGCACCCAAGTGAGCCAGGCCCGTGTGGTGGCCGCGACGAAGCGCGACCTGCAGTCCGAGGTGGAACGGGGCAAATTTCGCGAGGATCTCTACTTTCGCCTGGCAGTCGTGGTGGTGACGATGCCCCCGCTGCGCCAGCGCCGGGAAGACATCCCGGCCCTGGTCGAATGTTTTCTGGCGCAAGCCCGGGCCAAGGATCCACGCCTGACCTCGCTCTCGGCGAGCCAGGAGACGATCGCAGCGCTCATGTCTCACGATTGGCCCGGCAACGTTCGTGAGCTGCGCAACGTGCTGGACCGCGCCTCGTACATCGCCGCGGCCACCGGCCAGAGCGAGCTGCGCATCGTGGATCTGCCGGTCGCTACCGGGGGTGGAGCACAGCCGGTGTGGTCGTTCTCCGAGGGGGAATCGTACCGCGAGACGAAGGCGCGCTTCGAGCGCGATTTCGAGAGCCGCTACGTGACCTGGCTGATGGATCAGCACGGAGGCAACCTCAGCGCCGCGGCGCGAGCCGCGAAGATGGACCGCAAGTACCTGCACGAGCTGGCGAGAAAACATGGCCTGCGGCCCTAGGTCGAGGGCGGGTGGCCCAAAGCGGCGACCGGCTCGCCTCGCGCCGCGGGTTGCCGTCGGCCTCGCGCGGCGCACGGGCGTCGGCCTCGCTCTGCTCGCCGGTAGCGCGGCGGGGGCAGAGCCGGGCGCGGGCCCCGAGGAGATCGTCGCCCACGCCCGCTGTGAGCCGCGCGCAACGCCCGGCCGCGTGCGCTGCCGAGTCGACATCGTCGCCCCTCGCGGCAACCTCATGTGGAGTGACGTGCTGATTGTGAGCGCGCCGCCGAGCACCGTGCCCTTGCGCGTCCGCGTCGGTGCCTCCGCCGCTTCGCTGCGCAATCAACGGCGCCACGAGCTGCAGCTCTCACTGGCCGCGAAGCAGATCGGCGGCGGCGCGCTTCGGCTGCTGGCTCGAGCGGTGGTGTGTCGCCGGGGCCGCACCGGCTGCGCGCCGACCACGGCCGAAGTGCAGGCCACCGTGCGGGTCGAACCGGAAGCGGGCCCCCCGGGCAGCGGACAGCCCTGAGCCCTGCGCGCCCGGAGGATTCGGTAGCGATTCCGGGGCTCGCGTGGGCGCGCGGAGCCTCTCGGCCGCGTAATCCCGCACAGCGACCGCACGCTTTGTTGCCTGCCGCGGGGGCTGCGGCGGATACTGCCGCGAGTCATGGTCGAGCTTCCCGGGGAGTTGCACCGCTCGACGTTGGGCGACGTGCTGGGTACCTTGCACCGGTGCGACGCCACCGGCTCGCTCGTGCTCCAGGAGCCCCCCGAGGGCCGTCGGCACGCCATCCACTGGCAGCGCGGTCTGATCCGCGAGGTCGAGACCCCCGGCGAGGTCACGCCGTTGAGCCTCTTGTTGGTTCGCGCCCAGCGCGAGAGCGCGCGTCCCACGGCCCCCCGGTCGACGCCGGCAGCGCGCGTGGCGCTGCGCCGGGCCCTGGACAGCGCGCTGAGGGCGCAACGCCTCGAGCGTCTGGAGCGTGTGTTCGGCGTAGCACACGCGCGGCTCAGCTTCGCGGTCATGCGCCGTCCCATCGCCGCCCCGGGCGACCCGCTCGGCCCGGTGGAGTTTCTACACGGCCGCCAGCGCGCGCGCGACGCGCAGCCGCTCGAGCCTCCGCCCAGCCAGCGAGCCCGCGATCTGCTCCGCCTCGACCTTCCGCCGGACGCCCCCCGGCACGCCATCGCGGCGCGCTTTCGCGCCCTGGCCAAACGCTGGCACCCCGACCTACACCCCGATCTGCCCCCTCCAGAGCGCCGCGCCCTCGAGCGCCGCTTCAGCCAGCTGGTGGCAGCCTACGGGCGGCTCACCGCGGCTGCCCACTGAGCTCGCAGGCAGCCACGCCGCGGGCAGCGCGCGCCCCCTGCAGCCGGAGCACCAGCTCACCGACTCGGCTCCGAGCCGCGAAGCAGCCGCTCCCAGGGCACCGCCCCCGACGCCCGAACCCGACCCTGCGACCCCGAGCGCTACCCTACGGGCCGCGTGCGCGGCAACCACTGGCGCACCATCGCAGCCACCTCGCTCAGCGCCAAAAGCGCATCGGGGCGCTCGGCTTCCAGCCGCTCCACCGGCACGATCACCCCCTCGCGAAGACCGATCGAACGACACCCCGCCGCCCGGGCGCAGCCGATGTCCTGCGGCCCGTCCCCCACCAGGATCAGCCGCTCCCGCGCCACCCCGAGCAGCTCGCCCACCCGCAGCAGCGGCGCCGGGTGCGGCTTCGATTGCGGGACATCCCCGGCGGCGACGACCGCGTCGAACCAATCGCCGATCGCAAGCCCGGCGAGCACCGCCTCGGTCGCCCTGCGCGGCTTGTTCGTGCACAGCGCGAGCCAGTAGTCGGGCCGCAGGTCGGCCAGGACGGCCTGCGCCCCGGGCAACAGCTGCGTTTCGACCGCCGCATGGGCGGGGTAGTGCTCGCAGAAGGCCCCGAACAGCGCGTCGAGCACCGGATCGCCCTCGCGCAAGCCGGAGGCCCGCCGCAAGAGGCACCGCGCCCCATCCCCGACGAAGCCTCGGATCTCCTGCTGGCTACGGGGAGAGAAGCCGAACGTTGTCAGGCAGTGATTGGCGGAGCTGGCGATGTCGGCGACGGAGTCGATCAGCGTGCCGTCCAGATCGAAGGCCACCGCGCCCCGCGGCGCTCGCTCGCTCGGGCTCAGCGCGCCCGACAGCGCCACGCGCAGTGCCCGACGAAGAACGGACCCATCTGGGCGATGTACTGCGAGGTTTGCCGCGTACCTCGCATCCGCTGCACGACGTGCGAAAGGGGGTGCAGCTCCTTGCCGAGCAGGCCGATGACGAACTCGTTGTCCGCCGCGTCCAGACCGTGGCAGGCGAGCCGGATGTCGTGGGCCAGATCTTGGGTGCCGTACGCCTTGCCGATCTCCGCGTGCTCACGCAAAATCGAGCCCTTCTCGCGCGGGTCGAGCTGCTCGAACGCGCCCGAGCGGCGCAGCGGGTACCACACCGCCCACGGCCAGTCGGGGTTGAGCGCCGTCTCGATCGGGCGCCGAATCAGCCAGTGCTCCAGATCGGGCTCGTAGCCCGTGGAGTAGGTGCGACCGATCATGGTCAGCGGCGACAGGCCGCGCATGCCGGTGAGCGACGAGTCGGCCAGCGCGGGACGGACCTTGGTGACGAAGTCGCTCGGATCCTCGCCCCAGCTCAGCACCGCCAACCCGCGCGGGTTGTTCACGTCGGCGTAGATGACCGCCCCGGCCCCGGCCTCGTCGAGCAGCGCGCCCGCGCGCTCGATCGCCTGCGCGGGGGGCAGCTCCGAGCCGCACTCGTAGGCGAGCAACTGCATGAAGAGGCGGCGGTTCATGGCCTGGACGGGTTGCCCGCCAAAGCCCTTGGTGCGCTCCCAAACGTCGATTTCCTGGCTGCTCTGCGGTTCGCTCATGGCGCTGCAGAGATAGCACGGGATCGACCCCATCGTCGGGTGACCCGGATCGGGAAAGGCATGTACGGCCAATTGGCCGAGATGCGGTCGGCGGAGGCACGCGAGCCCGGTCCCCTCTTCGCGGCGGCCTCGGATGTCTGTTACGGTGCGCGGGTTTGCGCATGCCTCCTACCGCCAGAACGATTCCGCTCGCAGCGGCCACCACGTCCCCCGCTGCCGGCAGCTCTTCCGCCGGGGCGAGCTCCGCCCCGCCCGTGCGCGCCGTGCACCGCGTGCCCGCGGGCATGCGCGATTGGCTGCCGCGCGAAGCGAGGAGGCGGTCGCTCGTCAGCCAGCGACTGATGCGCAACCTCGAGCTGTTCGGCTACCAACGCGTGTCGGTGCCGCCGTTCGAGTACGCCGCCGTCTGGCAGGACGCTTCCCACGAGTCCGGGGGTCACGGCGGCGAGGCGGACGGAGTGATGCGCTTCGTCGAGCCGGAGAGCGGCAAGGTCGTCGCACTGCGCTCCGACGTGACGCCGCAAATTGCCCGGCTGGTCACCACCCGCTTCGCCGGCGGGCCCTGGCCGGCACGGCTGTGCTACCAGGCCACGGTGATGCGCCGGCGGCGCGAGCGGGCACGGCTGGATCGACAGGTGACCCAGATCGGCTTCGAGCTGATCGGGCGAGACGAGGTGGGCGGTGATCTCGAGGTGCTCGAAGCCGCCACGAGCGGCCTGCGCGCAGCCGGCTTGGAGAGCTTCACCGTGGATCTTTCCCACGCGCAGATCGCCGGGGCGCTGCTTTCCCCCGTGGAGGCCAAGCGCAAGGCGGACATGCTCGAGTGCCTGGCTCTGAAAGATTCCAGTCGCCTCGAGGCGCTGGCGCAAGGGGCGGGCTTGCCGGATTTCGTCACCCGTGCCGTGGTGGCGCTGCCGGAGCTGTACGGCGGCCATGACCTGTGGCAGCGCGCGGCCGAGGTGCTGGCGGGAACACCGGCGGAAGGTCCGCTGCGCTCGCTGCAAGCGATCTTCAACGCGGCCACGGCGGCCGAGCTCGCGCCGCGCTTCGTGGTCGACCTCGGCGAGACGCGAGACTTCAACTACTATACGGGCGCCATGTTCCACTTGCTGGCGGAAGGTCCGGGCGAGCCCCTCGGCTCCGGCGGGCGCTACGACAACCTGTTCCAGCGCTTCGACGCGAACCTGCCGGCGGCCGGCTTCGCCTACGACGTGAGCAACGTGTGTTGGGCGCTCGATTCCACCGGGCGCACCGAGGCGCTCAACGCGAAGGTGCTCGTCACCAGGCCGCTCGGCACGAGCTCGGAGCGCACGCTCGCCGTCCTGCGCCACCTGCGCAGGCTGGGCATCAGCGCAGCCCGCGGGCCGCGCGGCGCCGACCCGTACGCGTACGCGGCAGGCTGGGACTACAGCCACATTCTCCACCTGACGGACAACGGGGCCGAGCTGCAACAAGTGATGGAGGTCGGTCCGAGCAGCGCCCCGCCGCGCAGCGTGCTGTCCACCGGAGCGCGGGCGCCGCTCGCAGCGCCGCCGAGGGATGCGGGGCGGCGCACGGCCGTCAACACGGTCGATCCGTCGGAAATCGCCAACGTTGTGAGCACCCGTCTCGGGTGTTAGAGGAAGCCTGATTTTATGGGTTGTGTAGTGGTCGTCGGCGCTCAGTGGGGCGACGAGGGCAAAGGAAAGATCGTCGACATCTACACCGAGCACGCCGACATGGTGGTGCGCTCGGGTGGGGGTGCCAATGCGGGTCACACGCTCGTCGTGGAAGACCAGAAAACAGTCGTCCGGCTGCTTCCGAGCGGCGTGCTGCGCGAGGGAACCGTGTGCGTTCTGGCGCAGGGGATGGTGGTCGATGCCGAGGTGCTGCTCTCGGAAATGAACGACCTGACGAAGCGCGGCGTCGGCGGCTTGAAGGAGCGCGTCATCCTCTCGGAGCGAGCCCATCTGGTGCTCGGCTACCACCGCCAGATCGATGCGCTGCGCGAAGCGGCCGCCAAGGAGCGGGCCATCGGCACCACCAAGAAGGGCATCGGGCCCGCCGTGGAAGACAAGGTGCGGCGCACCGGAGTCCTGGCGGGGGATCTTCGAGACGAGGCCCAGCTTCGGCGCCGCATCGAGGGCGCGCTGAGCCACTGGCGGCCGGTGATCGAGGCGCTGGGCGAGCGCCCCCCCCAGGTCGAAGAGGTGCTCGCGGAGCTCGCTCCGCTGCGCCAGCCGCTGGTCGAGCTGCTCGCCGACACCTCACTGCTGATCAACCAGGCCGTCAGCGCCGGCAAGAACGTGTTGCTCGAGGGAGCACAGGGTACGCTGCTCGACATCGACCACGGCACCTACCCCTTCGTGACCTCCAGCTCGCCGATCGCCGCCGGCTCGGCCGCGGGCGCCGGGCTCGGGCCCACGCGCATCTCGTGCGTGCTGGGCATCATCAAGGCGTACGCCACCCGCGTCGGCGCGGGTCCCTTCCCCACCGAGCTCGACGACGAGTCGGGCCGGCACCTGCGGGAGGTGGGAGCGGAGTTCGGGGCCGTCACGGGCAGGCCGCGTCGAGCGGGGTGGTTCGACCTGCCCGGCTTCCGGTATGCGGCGCGCGTCAACGGGCTGGACGGCTTCGCGCTCACCAAGCTCGACGTGCTCACGGGGCTGCCCAAGATCCGCGTCGCCGTCGCCTACGACACGCCGCAGGGGCGCACCGAGGAGCTGCCCCTCGAAGTGCTCAGCCGAGATCCGAGCTGCGTCAGGCCGGTCTTCGAGGATTTGCCGGGCTGGACGGAATCCTTGAGCGAGGTGCGCAGCCTCGATGATTTGCCCCCTGCCGCCAAGAGCTACGTTCGCTACCTCGAAGAGCGCTCCGGCGTTCCGCTGTACCTGCTGAGCGTGGGCCCGCGCCGAAGCGAGACCATCGTGTTGCGCAGCGCCTTCGAGCTGCGCAGTGGCTTCGAGCTGCGCGGCGAGGCCGACCGGCGCAGCGCCTTCGACCGGGCCCCCGCGTCAACGGCCGCCGCGAGCGGCGCGAGCCCGGCGCGAGGAGCCCCGCACTCCACCCCCTGAAGGAAGAGCCCGAACCCCATGTTGCCCCTCGCACCCGCCACCGTGCTCGCGCTGGCCGCCACCGCGGCCGACCTCAGCGCGCGCGCGAGTGCGAGCACGGCGCCGCCAGCCTGCCGAAGCCGAGAGGGTGCGTGGCAAACCCCGCACGCCGGGGCCACCCCGAGCTTTTGCGACCGGCTGGCGCAAGCGAACGCCAAGCTCGACGCGGCGCCCGATCGCGCGTACGCAGCCGCCAAGGCACTGCGGGAAGACTTTGGCAAGGCCCCCGAGCCTCTGGCCGTGATGGCGCGAGCCGCCCTGCGGATGGGTGACCTGGCCCAGGCCTGGCAGCTGTGGGGCGAGGCTCGCGCGGGCGGCCTGGACTTGCAGGCACCGCGCTTGCAGCTGGATTACGCCCGCAGCGCCTCGGCCGCCGGCGAGCTCGCGCTGGCGCTCGAGCACTATCGTCAGCTCGCCGCCCGCCTCGCCACCTGGAGGGAGGACGCGGCCCGGCGCCGCATCGTGCTCGAGGCGGCCTCCACCGCCGCACGGGCGGGCGCCCCCGCAGCCGAGGTCGCCGGATACGCCGCCTCCGCCCTGCGGGGGACCCCGCCTTTGACGCTGCAGGTCTATGCCCGAGGCGAGCTGGCTTGGCTGGCTTTTCAGCGCTCCGATTTCAAACCGCCACAGCTTCCCCGGCCCTCGGAGGCCGCAGCGCGCTGGCTGAGCCGAGCTGCCGGCGCGCTGCCGGCACGCACGGGATTGCCGCGCGTGGCTCGCGCCGAGCTGCAAGCCGTGGCCTCATTTGCCATCGAGCCGTTCGACGCCGAGCGAGCGCTCGAGCTGTGGCAGGGCTACGTCGCCCACCTCGGAGTGGCTTCGACCTCCGCCGCGGCGGGCCCGGGCGAAGCGTGGCGCGAGCGAGCGCAGCAGCGCACCCGCCAGCTCGAGGAGCGGGCGCGATGATCGACCCGGCCGCAGCGCGGCGCGGGCGCTGGGGGCGCCGCACCGCCGCCGAGCTCCTCTCTGTCAGGCCCCGGGCCGCCGCGCTGCTCAGCCTGCTGCTCCTCGCCGCCGCCTCGACCCGGGCCCGCGCGGAGCCCACCATCTGGGACAAGGCCCGCGACCCGCAGTTGGCGCGCGTGGAGCCGTTGCTCGAGCTGGCCGAGCGCAGCCGCCTGCCCGCGCCCACCATGCTCGCGGAGCTCTCGTTCCGCTCGCGGGAAACCGACGAGAGCCTGCGCCGCTCGCTCAACGCGCGCGCGGCCGCCATCATCGAGGTCGCCGGGGGCGCCGAGCTGGGCGACCCGCGCCTGGTCTACCTGCTCGGCGACGCGATGGTGCAGGCCGAAGGTCGATGGCTCGATGAGGGCACCCGGCGGCTCCGCGAAGCGCTGCGAGCCGCCCCCGAATCTCCCCTGGCCGCCGAAGCCTGGTTCCGCCTCGGGGTCGCAGAGGGCAAATCGGGGAACCGCCACGAGGAGGGCGAGGCCTACACCCAAGCGCTCGCTCTCGAGTGGCAACCCGAGCTACAGGCGACCATCCTGATGAACCGCGCGGAGAGCGCGATGGCGCGCGGAGAGCTCGCAGAGGCCAGGGCCGACTATCGCGCTTCGCTCGAGCTCTCTCGCTCGGGGCTGACGCGGGCGCTCGCCACCTGGGGCCTGGCGGTGGCGACCGAGCGCGACGGGGACCTGCCCACGGCTCTGGCGCTCGCTCGCGCCGCGGCCTCCCGCCGCTTCGGCCGCCGAGGCGCAACGGTGGCCATCGACGCAGTCGGCGTCTACTTCAGCCCCGACTACGAGGTCCACTACTACCGCGCGCTGGCGACCATGGCGGAAGCCGAGCAGGAGCCGTCGCCGCGGGCCGCTCGCCGCTTGATTCAAACCGCGATGCTCTTGTGGTCGCTGTACCTCGAGGAAGGCACCCGCAGCGGGGGCGCTCCGTGGGCGAGCCACGCGCGGGCCCATCGTCGCTGGTGCAGAGAGCGTGCGGACACCCTTGCGACCGCCGCCGGGCGGGTCAAAACCGAGGACTGACGAAGACGAGCTCCAGGCGCGAGTTCTTTTCCGCGCTACCGGGGGACCCCGGCGGCGCGAGCGGCTGGCGCTGGCCCGCATTGACGGCCACTACGGCGCGTTGGGCGCGCTCCTCGAGCCAGCGCGCGAGCGCTGCGAGCTCGAGCTCGACGGCCCGCTGCTGCCCGCTTCGCCCCGCGTGCCCGACGACCAGCAGCGGGTAGCCCTCACTCGGCGCCGCGAGCTCGAGCACCTGCTGCAGCTGCTTCTTCCCGCTGGCGCTCAGGCGCTGATTGCCATCGAAGAGCGCGCCGAAGCTGATCACGACCCCGCGCTCGTCCCGCGAGGGCTCGAGCCCCGCCTCGCTGAATCGACCGAGCAGCGCATCGGTGGCCGCCGCACCCGAAGTGCTGGCGCCCTGCGCGCGCTCGGACACGAGGGCCGGGGCCACTCCAGGGCTCGCCTCGGCCCCAGCCGCCGAAGGCTCCGCGCCTTCGCGCGTGGCCTGGACACCGGCCGCGGTCGAAGGCGCGGGGTTCGCTCCCTCCTCGATGGGAGCGCGCCGCGCGGCCGAGAGCAGGGCCAGACATTGCGAGCGAAGCTGGGTGGCGCGACCGAGCCGCTCCTCGGGCCCGCCCTGAGCCAGGGCCTCCTCCAACTCGTCGAGCGAGCTCATGGCGTCGTCGATGGCGGCGCTTTCCCCGAGCAGCCGCGCGGAGACGCACAAGAGCCGCGCCTGCGTGGCGAGCGCCCCCGCGGCTCGGTGCCGCGCCCGGCGCCGCGCTTCCGAAGCTCGCCCGAGCGTGGGCAGTGGCAGCGCCGCGCGAGCGACCTGGCCACGCAGCTCGATCGCGCTCGCTCGCGCCGAAAGCTCTTGGTGTTGGCGGTGCAGATCGGCCAAGCGAGCTTGTGACGCGTCTCTCGATGCCTGCGCCTCGATGCGCCGCCGCTCCGCGCGCGCCAGCCGGGCCAACACCCCCGCGTGCTCGTAGGCGGCGATCGCCCCCTCGGCGAGCAACCGCGTGGCCTCCAGATCGCCCTGGTCGAAAGCCTCCAACGCCCGCTTCTCGAACGCCATCGCCTCGGCATGCGCCTGCGGAGCCCACTTCTTGGCGTCTTCGGCGATGGGCGCCGAGCGGGCCTCCGCGACGCGCGCCAGGATGGGCGGGCGAGGCTGCGACCCGCAGGCGCTCCACAAGAGCAGCGAGAGCACTGCGCCCGCGCCGAGCTGGAAGCGCACTGCGACCTTTGCCCAGACGCGGGCGGGCCGCGCCGCCGCCCGCGGCTTGCCGAGCCGTCCGCCCGTAGAAGCCGTGGCCGCCCGCGCTCTCACGGTCGCCCTCCCGTGCCGGGGCGCCCCTGCTCGAGGGCGCGCAGCTCGCTCTCGGCCCGACCGACTCGTGCCTTCGCCTGCTCGACCGCCGCCTCGGACCGCACGATCTCTGCCTGCAGCGTCGACAGCTCCTCCTCGAGCCGCTCCGCTTCCGCCTCCGCTTGCTGGGCGCGCACGAGATCGCGCGAGATCTTGGCCCATACCAGCGAGTTCCGCGCCAGCAAGTTGCTGTGCAGCGCGGAGCTCTGGGGCGGCTTCTCGCGCTCACTCGCAGCCTGCACCAGCGCTTGGGCGCGGTCCGCGGCGGCCTGCGCGGCCGGACCGAGCTGCTCCGGAAGCCCGGCGAGGATCTCGCTGGCTCGACCTGCGGGACTATCGGCCGAAGCCGCCGCCAGCGTCGGCAGCAACACCAGCCCGATCGACACCGCGCGACTCACCCGAACGCGACGAACCAAGACCGCCTGTGCGTTCGGCCTCGACGGTTGAGACACGGCACGACCTCGACTGCCAACCCAATGCCAGCGAACGCTTCCCTGCACGGGGCGCAGCAAGCCACGCGATCGGCGAACCGTCAACTCTCGCGCGGGTTCGCCCCGCGGCACCCCCGCGCGGTGCGCTTCGGCGCGTCGCCGGGAGGCCGCAGCACGCTCGCCTTCCAGGCGGCGCCACCCTTCGCGCTTCGGCCCCCCCGGGGCGCTCATGAGACCGGCCGCGAGCCGACTGGCGGAATGCTCGCGGGTTGCCTTCGAATCTGCCCTCTACGGCTCCCCGGTGTCATCCAGGACCTCGCGGGCGCGCTGCACCCAGCGACCTTTCACGATGCGACTCTTGGGTATCTTCATTTGCTTCGAGAAGCGCCGAACGTCGGCTTCTTTCCAAGCGGCCAACTGCTCCAAGGTCGTAACGCCGAATCGGCGCAGCGCACCCTCAATCTTCGGCCCAATGCCCTGAATCGCGCGCAAACGCGCTGCGGCCTTTGAATCGGCCTCCGAATCGGACGATCGCGCGGCCCTCGATGAAGTCTCCCGGACATCGTGACCCGGAGCGGACGCCACCTCGCCCGACGCGACGGCTTCGGCGCCAGGCGCCTCGACTTTGCCAGCCGCCGCGGCCGCTTCGGCCCCGGAAGGGTCGATCGAGGCGACCTCTTTCTCATCGGGCGCCGCATTGCCCGCCAACGGCTCCGCCACCTTCGCGTCACCCGCCTCGGGCTTCGGCGCTTGCGCCTTCCGCTCCTCGGGCTTCGGGACTTTCCACCCCGGCGTGGTACTCGGACGCGCTTGCGGCGCAACGGACGCCCCCGAGCTCGCCTTGGCCGTCGTGCTCGGCCATGCGGTGGACCCGCGCGGCACGGGACCCGATTTGGCCGGCACGCTCGGCCGAGTTGCAGGGACTTCCGACGGCGACTTCTCTGCTGAAGCCTTGGCGGGGGCTTCGCCCGCCGCGGACGCCGTGCCCGCCGCGGGCTTGCGCTCGGAAGCCTTCGCCGCGGAAGAGTCGAGGCGAGCCCCTTCGCTCGCAGAAGCCTTCGCGCTGGGCTCGTTCGAGGGAACGTTGCCAGCGCCGCCCCGACGAGGCAGCAGGTCGTCCTCGGTGTCGACCTCGACGATCCCCGCCCGCGCGACGACGGATTCCAGCTCGGCCACTCTGGCCATCGAACGTCCGAGGCGCGCCTGAACGCTGTCCATCTCGCGCTCCTTGGCCGAAAGCGCCTGCTCCAAAACGGCTATGCGATGCTTGAGCCGACCTACCTCGAGGCGATGATTCGCGACCAACCACTGGGCCGCCACCTCGTCCCTCGGCGGGGGCAGGCTGGATCGCAGACTCCCCGGCGGGCGAGATCGACGCGGGGGAGGCATGTGCGAAGCGGCTCGCATCGAGGGCCTCAGCGGAGGCGTACTGCGGGAAGGTGACGGCAGCGTGTCGCCCCCGCCCGACGGGGGCACGATGCTCGGCCGCGCCCAGCTCGCGGGAGGCGACGCCAAAACGTCAGTGGTTTCAATCTCGTCATCGGGCAGCTCGATGGTCCCGTCGTCGAGAACGGTGAGATTGTCGACCTCGATGTCGCTCTTGCGCTCGCAGCCCTCGGCTTCGGCCGCGACCGCATCGACCTCGATGTCTTGCTGGCCCGGCGGATCCGATGAAGCGACCTGGTCCCGGACGCTCGCCGCACCGGAGCTCGAAGCGCCCGCGCCGACCCGAGCTGCCCGGCTTGCAACGCGGCCCGAGCTCACGGACCCCGAGCTGCCCTCGGCAGCCGCCGAGGCGTCGCTCGGAGCCGCACGGCCCTCGTCGACACGACCGTTGGAAGCATTGCCATTGCCCGCGTTGCCATTGCCCGCGCTGCCACTGCCCGCGTTGCCACTGCCCACCGCACCGCCCTCGGCGGTTGCCGAAGATGCCACGCTGCCTCGTGTCACGGCGGCGGCACTCTCGTCGGCACCGCCCTGGTTGGCGCGGCTCTCGACCTCTCGAGCCGGCTCGCCTTCCGCCTCGGTGGCAGCCGCCTGGGCACATCGCTCCGGCTCGGTGGGCGCCGAGGCGACAGCACCCTGCAGCGAACCAGCGCCCGCCTCCGCCACCGTGCCCGCGGAAGCCTTTGCGGCGGCGTCCTTCGCGGCGGCGGCTTCCTGGGCGGCCGCGCTCTGCACCACCGTGCTCTCGGCCGCCGTGCTCTCGGCCGCCGCACCCTCGGCCAAATCCTCCGGTGGCGGCACGCCTTCGGACGCCACGACCCCGGACTTGAAGGCGTCGGCAACGGCCTCCGACGCAACGGCCTCCGACGCAAGCTCGTCGCGAGCTAGCTCCTCGCGAGCCCTCGCCTCCGACCCATGGGAGGCCACGGCGCGTGCCGCGCTCACGCTCGCAGCTTCACGTGCCATTCGATCTCCCGCCATCGCATCGCTTGCCATACTCCTGTGGGTTTATAGCGCATCGTGGGCGCCTTCACAGGACGCATGGAGAAAAATCCGCTCGAAACTTGACCAGAACCACCAACGTGACCCTCGCCCCCCCCGGCGGCCCATGATGCAAACGCACCGCATCGGGGCGGCCTGACACACTCGTCGAGGCTCGTGGCACACCTTCCCCCGCTCCCGGGCGTTTCACGCCCGAAACAGGCGCCCAATGCCGACAGGGTGCCACGCCTACGACGTTGACCTGCGCAGTGCGGCAAAGGGTAGCGCGCGCACCGAGAGCCATCCGGACGCTCGCTTTGAAATACCAGTCCCGGACGCTCTCCCGAGGCCGGGCTTCCTGACGCTCGGCTCGGGCGGGCCCACATCGCTTGCGGCGGGGCCCGGGGAGTATCCTCGCCCGCAAGCCCCCGCGCAGTCCACAACGAAGGCCACAATCTTCCTCACCCTTTGAGCTCGAATCAAAGGGGCATGCTCAGGGTTGCGCGAGCGCCCCAGAGGAAGTCCCAGTTCAGCGGCAGCGGATCGCCCCCGTCACTGCCCGACGCCTCCCAATAGAAAAAGGTCGCCCCTCCGGCGGACCCGTCGAGCGAGAGCAGCAGCGCGGGCGCCCGACGGCGAAGCGGCAGGATGTAGCCGACCTTCAGCTGCCCCTGCAGATAGCCAATCAACCAGTCGCTCGGCAGCAGTTGATTGACCGTGAGCCCGTTCAGCAACGTGACCTCTCCGGCGCCCAGCTGAACGTCCAGGTCGGCGTAGGCGCGGGCAACTTCCCGTGTCGTGGTCAGGCCATACGCGAGGCCGAGGCCCCGAAAACGAGCGTCGAAGAGCACCTCGTCGAGCGCGTCCTGCCCGACGCGGAGCTGATAGGGCTTGGAGTACTGGGTGAAGCCGACCCCGAGATACATCGGCGGCAGGCCACTCACCCCCAGGCCGGGGTCCAGCTTGGAAGGGCGCACGGTCACGCCCAGCACGAGCGTCTCGAAGCCCGAGACGAATCGGAGCGGCTGCTCGCTGCGAGGCAGCTGGGAGAGATCCGTGCCCCGAGGCAGCTCGCGGTCCGCAACGGCCACGGGAGCGCGGGGCATCGCCCGGGTGACGAAGCTGCGTGTCTCGTAGGAAACCAGAGTCTCCCAGGCCCGACTCATCGGGACCCCGAAGCTACCCAGCAGCCAGGCCGCCTTGGGCAGGATCTTGCCGACCTCGGTGGCAACGACCGCGCCCTGGGTGCGGGGCCCCGCCAAGCCCGTCGACTCGTAGTAGCCTCGGTTGAGCCGCAGCCAACCAAAGATCTTGGCCCGCACGCTGGCAGACCAAGTGAAGTAGCCAGCGTGGGCCACTCCAACTCGGGGGTACTGATCGGGATACCAACCCCGAACGCCCCCGCCCAACGCCACGTCGAGCCGAAAGTCGTCGCCGAACAGCCGCTCCGGCTGAGGCTCCGGCTCACCGGGCTCATTCGCCGCGTCGGCTCCCGGCAGCGCAGCGGGCTGGGGGGCCGCGGCGCGTGGAGATCGCCTGGCGCGGCTCTTGGGCTCGGTCTTGCCACGCGTCTCGGACTGCCGGCTGCCGCGCTTCTTCTTCCTCCTGCTTTTCTGCGCCTCGAGCCCCTGGCGAACGTGCTCGCGCGCCAGCTCCTCGACGGACTGGGCCATGCACACCTGCGGCTGCCCCCACACCGCGGCCCAGGCGACGACGAGCAGCGCCGCCCGGCGCCGCCAGCCGGGCAATCTCCCAGTCACCACCCCGGGCAAGACGGCCGCGCCGTGCGCGAGGAAAGCTCACACGGTACGCCCGACCGCCGGCCCGCCTCGCGGCGCCCCGAGCTCCGGCCAGCCGCGCGTTCGCGGATGTTGCGCGCCAACTCGCCGTCACGGCGAGCGCCGACACGCTCCCGGCACATCGCCCTCGCAGACCGAGGAGCCGCCAACGGCACGACTCAGCGCTGCAGCCCCCCCCCCTGCCGGCAAGCGGGCTGGGCGCGGCAGTCGAACGCCCAGCGGTGTATGGCTTGCAATGGTCGGGGCGGCCGGACTCGAACCGGCGACCCCTTGACCCCCAGTCAAGTGCGCTACCAGACTGCGCTACGCCCCGAACCTGCCCACTGGTCGACCCAGGGGCTCGCGGAGAGTATCCAGAACCGAAAAGAATGCAAGCGATTCTCTGTCGCTTTTTCGGTGACCGGCCAACCCGCAAGGAGCGCGCCTGCGACGGCGCGAGGCCGCCCCGCGTGCCGGCCAACTGTTGCGCCGGCGGCCGGCCCCCGCTCTACTGGCGCGCGATGCGAGTGCTGGGAATCGAAACCTCGTGCGTGCGGGGCAGCGTGGCGCTGCTCGAAGCGGGCGCCGTGGTGGCAGAAGGTAGCCACAGCCGCGCCAACGCGCACGGCGAGTCGATTCAGCCCCTGATCGAAGCGGCGCTGGCCGAAGCCGGCTGGGCGCGCAGCCAGCTCGATCGAATCGCCGTCGGCGTCGGCCCCGGCTCCTTCACGGGCCTGCGCGTCGGCATCGCGCTGGCCCTCGGCATCGGCGAAGGGCTGAGCGTTCCGGTCGTCGGCGTGGGTTCCATGGCCGCCATGGCCGCCGCCGCGCCCGACTCCGCGGGGCTGCGCTGTGCGCTACTCGACGCCCGGCGTGACGAGATCTTCGCCGCCGCCTACACGCGGAGTGGCCAAGCACCGCTCGAGCCCGTGGCCCTACCGCGCGGAACGGCGCTCGCGTGGCTTCGAGCGCACCTGCCGGAGGAGCCCTGCTGGGTGGGGGCGGGCTGCGCCCTGGTCGGCGTCGAAGCGCAGCCGTGGCCCGACTCCGACTTGCCGAGCGCGCGGCTGACGGCCCGGCTCGGCGCCAAAGCGCCAACGGATCGGCTCGTGCGGCCCGACTACGTGCGGGACGACGTGGCCGTGCGTCCCCAATTGCCGCCCAACCCCCTCAGCCCACGGCGCTGAAACGGCTCGCGGCCGAGGCGCGAGCGGGACTACGCCCGCGCGGCGCCGAGGCGCCGGCGGAGCGAAGGCGCGAGGGGGGCCACTCCCAACTCCTCGACGCGTGGGGCGGAGCGGCCTGGGCGGTCGGCGCATGAAGCGCCCCCACGCCGCGGGCGCCAACGAGCCGGCGCGGCCGCTCGCAGCGAGCCCCCGCCCGCTCCCGGCTTCGCGAGCGTCGCGATTCGAGGCCGGGCGTCGCGGAGGGGTTCATGTAGCTGCGCATCGGCCGTTGAATGAAGAGGAAGAGTGTGTAGGAGCCGTTCGCGGCCGCCGCGGCAGAGCTGGTCCGAGCCGCGTTGACTCGAGGGGGTCCGTGGGCTATCCGCGAATGGGACATCGGTTCGTCGGTCGAGGCCGTGCGCGGGAGGCGACCTCCCGAGGCGTCCTTTTCCGTGGCCGCACCCGGGCATGCGCCCATCGCGAGTAGAGAGTGGAATCATCGCTTCACAGTCAGCCTCGCAGCGCCGGGGTGTCGCGGCGAACCGCGAGCCGCGCGAGGCGCAGCCGCGACGAGCGGCCGGGCCGTACCCTTCCGGCGGCGCGGCTGAGCCGGGCCGATCGCCGGCGCCCGGCGATGGCCCGGCGCGCGCTCCAAGCCCTGATGGTTGCCACGTGCAGCGCGTGCCTCGCGCCGGGTTGCTCGGCGCCCCACGCCGGCGCCGGTCAGCCGCAAAGCGCCGCCAGCCAAAGCATCGCCGAGTACGACATTGCCCGCGACACGTGGCTGGCGCGAGGGCAGACGCGCGAGGCCCTCGAGCACGTTCTGCGGGCCATCGAGCTCGACGAGGAAAATGCCGAGGCCCAGCACCTGGCGGCACTCATATATCTCGATTTTTGTCAGCGCGGTGGCGCGGACTGCCGCCAGCCAGAGGTCGAGCGGCACGCTCGGCGGGCCCTGGAAGCGAACCCCGAGTTCCTGGAAGCTCGCAACACGCTGGGCGTCTCGCTCATTCACCAGGGGCGCCCCGAGGAGGCCGCCTTGGTGCTGCGCCCGCTGACCGAGAACATTCTGTACAAAACACCCGAGAATGCCTGGGGAAACCTCGGCTGGGCCTACCTCGAGCAGGGCCAGCTCGAGGCGGCTGTCGCAGCGCTGAAACGCAGCATCGCCGCGCAGCCGGATTTCTGCGTCGGCCATTACCGGCTCGGGCTGGCTTACGAAAAGCTGGGAAAGGCCGAACAATCTATTGCCGCCTTTACCCAGGCGCTCGAAAGCGCCGGCGGGCGCTGCCAAGGCCTTCAGGCCGCGTACGCCGGGCGGGCCCGAATGCTCAGCCACCTCGATCGAATGGAGGCGGCGAGAACCGATCTGGAGACATGCGTTCGACTTGATAAGCACACCCCGGCCGGCAGAGAATGCAGCGACCTGCAACGTCGGGCGTTCAGCAGCCGAGAGCCAACTCCCCAAGCCCCCTGAGCCCAGAATTTACCGAACCTTCATGGAGTCCGTCGGACAATACCTGCGCCGCCATCGCGAAGCTCGCAACATGAGCCTCGAGGAGGTTGCGCGCGCCACGCGAGTGCCCCTGGCGAGCATGGAGCGGCTCGAAGCGGGGCAGTTCGACGAGCTGCCGGGAGAAGTATTCGTTCGCGGGTTCTTGAAGTCGTACGCCCAGGCGGTCGACCTTCCGGGGGACGAGGTACTCGCCCGCTACACGGCGAGCCGGCGCATGGCGTGGGTCACCCCCCTACCCATCGCCAGCCCCTCGCGCCCGACGCGCAGCGGTCGATTCGGAGTGGCCATTGCGTTCGTATTGCTTCTGTTTCTGTTCGCGCTCGCGCTCAGCATCGTTCTCAAGCCGCGGCGCCACGACATGCCGCAAGAGCTCTCCAGGCAGTCTCCCCCCGCCGGTGCGGCCAGCGCAGGCAGCCTCGGCTGAATCGGAAGCCGAGGGCACGGTGGGCAGAGGGCGCGCAGCCGCGCCCCGCGTGGTCCGAGCGGCGCCCCCGGCATCGCGCCCGCCCCGCCCCGTGGGCGCGCCCGTGCGCGGGTTCGACCACCGCTGCGGTCGGCGGCCCCCCCGTGAAGAAGGCGCGGTGATCTGTCGCCGCAGGGTCACCGAGGAGTGGCGCCCGGCGCCAGCGAGTCCCGGCGCTCCTTCATTGCGTCCTCTGGCCGCCGAGGCACCCCCGGCAGGCACCGCGGCGCCCAGCCCGGGCGTCGAGCCGCGAGGGCACCGCCATGGCCGCTAGGCGTCAGCGCCCCAGCGTTCACCACCACACCCAGGCGCTCGTTCTCAAGCGAACGGCCTACGGCGAATCCGACTGGATCGTGGCGCTGTTCACCCAAGATATCGGCCGCATCTCCGCGTTGGCGCGAGCGGCCCGCAACAGTCGAAGGCGCTTTGGCGGGAGCCTCGAGCCGCTGCACACGCTGCGGGTGGAGCTCGACGAGGTCGCTTCGAGCGACATCCTGAGACTACGCAGCGCCGAGCTGCAAACGCCGAGGGTCGGCTTGCTGCAATCTCTGCCGGCCATGGAGGCCGCGGGCAAGCTGTTGGGTTGGATCCGGCGGGCAGCGCCCGAGCGCACCGCCGAGCCCGAGCTCTGGGACCTTTCGAATCGGTGTCTGGACGAGCTCGCCGCGCAGGCCGACAAGCCCGAAGGCGCGCGCCGAAGCGCGCAGCTGACGCTGGCCAATCACGCGCTGCACCTGCTTGCACTGTGCGGTTGGCAGCTCGAGCTGCAGCGCTGCGTTCAGAGCGGGGCCCCCTGCCCGCCCGGCAAGGCGGCAATGATCGATCCAGCCCAGGGCGGGCTGATATCGCGCGCGCGGGGCGGCGCTTCGCTGGTGCTGAGCGGGGAGCAGCGCATGCGGCTGGACTTGGCGCAGCGGGGCGACTACTGCGCACTACTGTCGGGCGACGAAGAGGTGGCTCTGCGTTTGGTGCAGAGCTGCCTCGAGGCGCACGCTGGGCTATCGTGACGGAAGGAGATGGCGGCCTTCAGAAGGCAATCGTAGGTCGGGCCAAGCTCGTCGCTTCCGGCACCTTGCTGAGTCGACTGCTCGGCTTGGTTCGCGAACAGGTGCTGGCCGCTTTGTTCTCGCGACGCGAGACGGACGCGTACAACATCGCCTTTCAGCTTCCGAACCTGCTGCGCCAGCTACTGGCCGAGGGGGCGGTGCAGACGGGCGTGTTGCCCGTTTTGGCTGCCACCCGGGAGTCGGAGGGCGACGAAGCCGCCCGCCAGCTGATGCAGAAGCTGCGGGGGCTCTCGCTGTTGCTCCTTGCCTTGGTCAGCGTCGCCGGCGTGGTCTTCGCACCGACCCTCGTGTCGCTCTTCGCGTCCGGCTACCGGCAGGAGCCCGGCAAGTTCGAGCTGACGGTGCAGCTCACCCGCTGGCTGTTCCCCTACATCTTCTTCATGGGCAGCGCCGCACTCGGGGTAGCGGCGCTCAACACCTACCACCGCTACGTAGTCACCGCATTTGCGCCCGCGCTGCTCAACGTCTGCTTCGTCGGCTGCGCCCTCAGCTTGCCCGCGGCGATGGCGGCGCGGGGTTGGGAGCGCACGATGGCGCTGGCGGTGGGCGTTGGGCTCGGGGGCGCCAGTCAGGTCGTGGCGCAGTGGCCGAGCCTGCGCGCGATTGGCATGCTGCGAGCGCCCCGGCTGGATCTTCGCGATGAAAAGCTGCGTGAGGTTCTACGAAGGCTCGGGCCGGCGCTGCTCGGCATTGGCGTTTACTACCTCGACGTGATCGTGGGGCGCCGGCTGCTGACCGACTTGCCCGAAGGGTCGCTGACCTATTTCAGCTTCGCGCTGCGTTTGTGCGACTTTCCGCAGGGCATCTTCATCATGGCGCTGCAGGCGGCCACGCTCCCCAGCCTTTCGCGGCTGGCCGTCCGCGGCGATACGCGCATCTTCGCGGAGACGGTGGGCTTCGGCCTGCGCCTGTCGCTGTTCGTCGCGCTGCCGGCGAGTGTAATGCTCACGGCCCTGGCCGAGCCGGTCGTGGTGGCGATCTTCCAGCGCGGCGAGTTCGGCGCCCTGGCCGCGCGCGAGACGGGGCGTGCGCTGGCTGCGCAGGCGGTGGGCGTGTGGATGGTGGCCTGCGTGCGGCAGTTGGTCAGCGCGCACTACGCGCTGGGAGATACGCGCGGCCCGGCCTGGATATCGGCCGTCGACTTCGGGGTATTCGTGCTGCTCGCGCTCGGCCTGCGGGGCCCGCTCGGCCACGTCGGCATCAGCTGGGCCGTCACGGGCGCGAGCTTCGTCCAGGTCGCGCTGCTGGCGGGAAGCTTGCAGCGCCGGCTGCCCGGAGAGGTCTCCCTCGGGCTGTCCGAGCTGGCGCGGGCCGCTGGCTCCGCCCTCTTGGCCTCCGGGCCAGCATCCGTCGCGGCCGTCCTCGCCGCCCGGGCGGCAACGGTCGAAGACGCCGGCCCACTGCAGAGAATCCTCCCGGCGGCGTGCGGCGGAGGCGCATTCGGAGTGCTTTTCCTGGTAACCGCACGGGCGGTCGGCAATAAGGAGCTTCAGTCCCTGATCGGCGCTCGGCGCCGGCGCGGGGGGGGGGGGGGGGGGGGGGGGGGGGGGGGGGGGGGGGGGGGGGGGGGGGGGGGGGGGGGGGGGGGGGGGGGGGGGGGGGGGGGGGGGGGGGGCGGGGGGGGGGGGGGGGTGGGGTGGGGGGGGGGGGGGGGGGGGGGGGGGGGGGGGGGGGGGGGGGGGGGGGGGGGGGGGGGGGGGGGGGGGGGGGGGGGGGGGGGGGGGGGGGGGGGG
>JBNKVS010000097.1:0-65269 GCA_050299315.1 Polyangiaceae bacterium | reverse complement strand
CCAGCTGCCCGCGCCGGTCGTGCCAGAGCGCCGGAACGCGTTGCCTCCAGCCACAGGCCCCGGAAAACGCCCCGCGAAGCCAGTGCGGGGGCATTCTCCAAGGCCCCTGCCCGACGCCTGCTGGTCGTGCGGTGCTCTAGAGCTAGCCGTCGCGGCAATCAGCCGGATTGCGGCTCCAGCCGAGCCCCCGTCGGCGTGAGCCCCGCGCGGGCCCCCGAGCCACGGCGGCGCGCCCGGCCGCAGGCTGCGGGGCTTCGACCAGGGATCGCGCCCCAGTGGCTATTTTTCCAGCACGTAGGCCGCGACCAGCGGAAAGACGATGGTGGCGTCCGACTCGATGACGAAGCGGGGAGTTTCGGCGTGGAGCTTTCCCCAGGTGATCTTTTCGTTCGGCACGGCGCCGCTATACGAGCCGTAGGAGGTGGTCGAGTCGGAGATCTGACAGAAGTACGCCCACTTCCGCACCGGCTCGTGCAAATCCTGCTCGATCAGCGGGACGACGCAGATGGGAAAATCTCCCGAGATCCCCCCGGCAATCTGAAAGAATCCGATCGGACAGTGGGCGGACTGCTCCTTGTACCAGCGCACCAGCGCGCCCATTTGCTCGAGGCCGCTCTTGATCGTCTGGTAGCTGGCCAAACCGCCCTTGAGCACCTGGGAGACGTACATGTTGCCCAACGTCGAGTCTTCCCAGCCTGGAGTCCAAATCGGAAGGTTCTTCTCACAAGCAGCGAGCAACCAGGAGTTCTTCGGATCGGCTTCGTACGCGCCGGAGAGCTCCCCCGAACGGATCAGCTCGTAGAGAAACTCATAGGGCATTCCACGCCGCCCTTCGGCTTCGGCGCGCTGCCAGATGTCGAGCATGCGACGCTCGACCCGGCGCATCGCCGCCTCTTCGGGGATGCAGGTGTCGGTTACCCGATTGAGACCGCGCTCGAGTAGCGCAATTTCCTGCGCGGGGGAGAGCTCCCGATAATTCGGGACGCGCTCGTACGAGGCGTGCGCGACCAGATTGAAGACGTCCTCTTCGAGGTTGGCCCCCGTCACGCACAACGCGTGTACTTTCTCCCTGCGAATTAGCTCCGCGACGCTGATCCCGAGCTCGGCGGTGCTCATCGCTCCGCCCATCGTGAGCATCATTCGGCCGCCTCGTTCGAGCAGGTCGCAGTACGCTTTCGCGGCGTCTACCAGGACGGCCGAGTTGAAGTGGCGATAGTTGTGGGTGATGAAGTCGCGGATTCTCTGCATCGTATTGCTACGCATCCCTCGTTGTGATTGTGGGTGCGTAGATACCCGAGTCCGCCGAAGCACGCAAACGGGCCCCCGAATTGGGGGATATTGCTGCACGTCGGCGCCCGCGGCTCAGCTGGCCGCGGGCAGCGGCGCGCTGGAAAGCGCGGCGCCGGGGGAATCGAAGAAGATGTTGCGCAGCATCGAGATCCCGCGATGTACGCGCAGCTTGACGGCACTCTGAGTGGTGCGCAGCTGCTCGGCCGCCTCTTCCCCGGAGAGTCCGACCAGCTTGGTCAGTTGAATGGCCACCCGATAGTGCTCCGGCAGCTGCCCGAGAGCGCGGTGGACCTCGGCGCGCACGTCGGCGCGCGTGCCCGAATCGGCACAGTCCGGCAGGATCCCGTCGAACGGCAGCCGTTCGCGGCTCGCTGCCAGCCCGCGCCGGTCGTCGAGAAAACAGCGATGCGCGATCGTCTTGAGCCACGGCAAGACGGGCAAGCCGACGCGGTAGGTGGAGCGCGCGCGATGCACCTTGGTGAAAGCCGTCTGCAGCAGGTCGTCAGCGGCCGCGGGGTTGGCCGTGAGCCGCATCAAATAGGCCCGCAGGGGCGCGGCGAGGCAGGCGTAGACTTCCTCGAACGCCGAGTCGTCCCCCGCCGCGTAGCGAGCCATCGCCTGCTCGGCGCCGCCGTTCTGACGCGAATCGCGCTCGCGCGCGGGTTGCTCGCTGCCGGCACCGGCGCTCGGCGTGGACGGGACTTCGACGATTCGACGGGGCGTGGGGCGGGCGGGCATCGGGCAGTGAGAAGCAGCATCCGTGCCACGCCCTTTCCGCGGACGCTGGGGCGACAATACCCGGCGAAATAGGCGACCGGCCCATCAGCCGCAACCCCAAACCGCCACACTGACACGGTGGCGGTGCTTCAGCGCCCCGGGCGGGCAGGCCTCAACCCGCGTGCACACCGAGCCGGCTCGACGGGGCTGCCGCCTCGATGTGCTCGACGAACAGCTCGTAGGGGTCGGCCCCCGGAAACACGTTGTGGCGCAGGTCCCCCACCAGGGTCACCCGCCCGGACAGCGATGCGCGCTGAGCTCCCTGCCCCACGGCGAAGCCCCCGAGGCGCCGCCGGTCCGAAAGCTCCAACACGAGCTTGAGGTGCCCTCCCGTCACCTCGCGAGCAAAACGAAGCTCCCCCGTCACCGAAAGCCGAGGGCGGGGATTCTTCTCACCGCACGGCTCGAGGCGATCCAGATCGGAGAGCACGACGGACGGATCATCTCCGGGGAGCAGCGGGAGAGGAGCGTCGGCCGAAGCCACGAGGGCCGCGGGAAGCTGCTGCACCGCCAGGCAGAATGCGCTTCGAAACTCGTCCAGCCGATCGAGCCGAAGCTCCAGCCCCGCCGCGGCTTGATGGCCTCCGAAGCGCTGTAGCAGGCCGCTGCTCGCCCGCAGCGCGTCGAACAGCCGCGAGCCCGCCGGCCCTCGCACGGAGCCGCGTCCAATCTCCGCGTCGAACCCTACGACGACCGCGGGACGGAGGTATCGATCCGCCAGACGACCAGCGACGATCCCGACGACGCCGCTGTTCCAACCCTGCCGACCCAGCACGATGGCCGGCTGCTGGTGGTACCCACAGCGCTCGATCTCTTCGGTCGCCTCCTGCTCCATCCGCGCCTGCACTTGGCGGCGCTCCATGGAGATTTCCTGGACACGCTCCGCCAAGCGGCGGGCGTGCTCGGCGGTGGGCGACAGCAGCAGGTCGAGAGCGAGGGACGCCGAGCCGAGCCGACCCGGCGCGTTGATGTGCGGAGCGATTCGGAAGGCCACGTCTCGGCCGGTGATCGGCACGGAGGCATCGATCTTCGCCAGGGAAAGCAGAGCCTCCACGGCCGGGCGACGCGCCGCGCGCAAGGCGCGCAGCCCCGCGGACACCAGCCGCCGGTTGTCCCCGTCGAGGGGGGCGACGTCGGCGATCGTGCCGATCGCCACGAGGTCCAGCCAGCGGCGCACGTCCAACGTAGCACCCAAAATTCGGCGCAGCTCCGCCGCGACCGAAAGCACGAGCCCGCACGAAGCCATGCCCTTGTACGGAAACCCGCACTCCGGCCGATGCGGATTGAGAAAGCCGACCGCGGGGAGCGGGCGGTCGGGAACCAGGTGGTGATCGATGACGACCGACTCCACGCCCGCGCTCTGCAGCCGAGCCAGCGACTCGTGATCCGACGAGCCGCAATCACAGGTGACGAGCAGGCTCGCACCCGATTGCTGAATTCTGCGACAAGCCGCCGCGGAGACCCCATACCCCCCGTCGAAACGGCTCGCGACGAGCGGCACGGCGCGGCCGCCGAGCTCGCGAATCACCTCGGTGAGAATCGCCGCGGACGTGATCCCATCGCAGTCGTAGTCGCCGAATACCGCGATGACCTCGCCCGAACGAATGGCCTTGGCCACTCGCTGAGACACCTGACTGCGATCCACCATCGCGTCGGGAGCGGTGAGCTCGGAGAGCCTCGGTTGCAGAAACCTGCGCGCCCGGCCCACATCCGCGTAGCCAATCCGCTCCAGCCACGCCGCCACGGTACGAGTCACGCCCAACTCTCTGGCCAGCGATTCCGCTGCGGGAGAGGGCTCCGCGATCATCGCCGCGGAGCATACTCATCTGCCCCGTGTTGTACAGCGCCGCGCGCAGCCTCGGGCGAATCTTCCAAGCCGCGAACATCCGTGGCCTTTTTTCTCAATCGCCCGGGCCACCCGTCGTTCTACCCGATCGATGAAAGTTCTGGTGGTGGAGGACAGCAAACCACTGCGACTCCAAGTCGTGCGGACGCTGCGCAAGCTCGGCGTCTCGGACACGGACCTGATGGTCGCGGAGAACGGCAGCGACGCGCTGGTTCGCCTGAGAGATGCAGAGCCCGACGTGATCCTCTCGGATTGGGCGATGCCCGAGATGGGGGGTGTGGACCTGCTGCGCGAGCTGCGGTCGCGGCGCTGCTCGGTGCGATTTTGCCTGATGGCTCCGGGTACGCCCAGCGCCCACATGCTCGAGAAGGCTCGTGAAGAAGGGGCGCACTCGCTGCTGTCTCACCCGCTCAGCACCGAGGCGCTGCGGCGGGCGCTCGAGCTTCGAGTCGGAGACTGACGCACGCGGGCAACGTTTGCCGTAGCGTTGCTCCTGCCAGCGCCGGCACGCACTCATCGAAGTGAAGCGCGCCGCCGCGCGACGCCACAAGCGCGCGGCCGGTTGGGTTATGGTTGCGCCGCCCATGGCCCTGCGACCCGAGCGGACTTCCGCGCAGCGATCTGCCGCGAACGGAAACTTCAGCCCCCCAGATCGCAAGCTCGCCACGCCCTCTGGCGGTGTCTCTGGAAGCAGTGTCCCCGGAGGCGGTGTCTCCGGAAGCAGCGTCTCCGGAAGCAGTGCCCGCAGCCGTTACCCGCAGCTGGCCCGCGAATACATCGACGAGCCCCTGCACGGCACGGCCGCTCGCAAGCCCGAACGGGCCCCCACATCCGGCGTGCGGCGGGTGTCGCGGCGAGGCCAGCGCATCTTCAGCGCCGTCGCGTTCAGCGCGTCGGCGGTGGGCCTCGGCTTCGTCGCGTTCGAATCCCTGAGGCCAGCGCCCACGCCGCCGTTGCGCGCTTTGGCGCACCGGCAGCCTTCCATCTCGCCCGAGGTGTACACCGCGACCGTCCGGCGCGAGTCTGCGCTCGCGGCGCGCGCAGCCAGCGCGATGGCGGAGGGGCGATACTCGGAAGCGCTCGAACGGTACACCGCGCTGGCAACGCAGTGGCCCCAGGCCCGCGCCTACTCGACCGTGACCGAGGTGCTGCGCCGTCGCCTCGGAATGCCCCCCGGGCCCGAGCCCGCAGCGAGCCCTCCTCACGCAACCGAGGCCACGCGCCTGCAGCGAGGCGCAGGGTTCGAGGACCCGTGGTGAGGCGCCTCCTGCGGCGGCTCGGCAGGGCGCGCATCGGACGCGCCCTCGCCCTGCTCTGCGGCGGCTTGTTGCCGAGCTGTGGCTGGCTTCCCCCCGAAGAAGCGTTCGCCCTGGCCTTCGTCGTGACGGACGCCGGGGGCCAGCCAGTGGAGGGCGCGACCGTGAGCGTGGGCCACGCGGTCGCTGGCCACACGCCCCCCAGCGGCACGCTGCGGTTCGTTCGTCCGGGCCGCCGCGGCGAGCGGCTCGAGGTCGCCGTGGCTTGCCCGCGCGGCCTCGCGCCCTCTCCCGCCCACAGCGTGCTCGTTCTGCGGGCTACCGCGGGCGGGGTGCTGGAGCACGCTCTGCGCTGCCGCCCCGTCCCGCCAGAGACGGTCATCGTGGTGCACGCCCCGGGGGCAAGCGATCTGCCCGTGATGGTGGACGGGCTGCGCGTCGGCAAGACGGACGCCCGCGGGGTGGCTCACGTGCTGCTCCGCGAGCCGCCCGGCACTCGCGTGGAGATCGCGCTCGACACCAGCTCCGCACCCCACCTGTTGCCCCAGAGCCCACGCCAAGCCTTCTCGGTCGGCGCCCAGAGCCAGGCGCTGGTGTTTCACCGTCATTTTCGCTGACGGAGCGGGCCGCGGCGCCCCCGTGAACGAAGCCTTCGATGCCGGCGGCGGCACTCTGGCGAACGCCAAGGGCTGGCCGCACCCGAGCGCGCGCATTTCGAGAAGCGAACCGCCCGTCGCTCGACGCGCGCGGTGCTCTCTCCCCCCGAGGAGTCTGTCGAGGCATTCGTTCTCGTGGACGTCCCCCGCGAGCGAGCCGTGCGTCCTCATCGCCGCTCCGCTGGGTGTCCAGCACTGTCCGCGAGTCGTCCGCCTCGGCGGCACCCCAGCCGCTGTGGTCATGAGCGCCTTCCGGGGACGCGTGCGGCTCCTCGGCTCAGGCGCCGCCGCCTCGACCGAAACCGTGTGGTCCGCATTCGAACGCTGGGATCGATCGCCGACTCGAGCGGGCCGCCGACGCGCGGGGCCTCAAGGCGCCGGACAGACCGTGCCGGGTGCAGGCAGCTCGAGGCTTCTGAGATAGGTCCCCATGGCGAAGGAGGCGCACTCGCTGAACAGGAACGCGCTGTGGCCGTAGTGTTCGCTGCGCAGCAGCACGGAGCCCTCGATCGCTTCGCTCAGCTCCTCCGCAAACGCGATCGGCGTGAGGGTGTCGGCCGTGCCTCCGACGATGAGCGGCGGGACCTCCGGGGAGAAGGCGATGGTCGCGACCGGGTCGGAGGCCACACTCCAGCCGGAGCAAAACGCCGCGTCGAGCGCCCGGAGCGCGAAGGGCTCCGAACGCGCGGTGAAGCTCTCCAACAACTGCGCGGCGGCCTCGCCAGCGAGAGGCTCGGAGGCGTCGTCCGCGCAGTGCACGCTCCGATTGACGGCGAGCGCGATCTCGGGCACCAGGGCGGGCGCCATCCCCTCGGGATCCATCGCATCCATCACCGCCCCCATATCCATCTCGCCGCCGCCGGCAGCCTGCTCCTCGGCGATGCCGGTGAGCACTTCGATCAGCAGATCTCGACCAATCGGTGTCGCGAGCAGATTCCCCCAACCGGCCGCGAAGCGCGCCCGCTCCTGGGGACTCGGAGCGCTCTGCAGCAGCTCCTGGAACATCTCTCGGGCGTTCGGGGGGCACGGCAGAGCGCCGGACTCGCAGCCTGCGAGCAAGGCCTCGTGCTGCACCAGCGTGGCCTCGAACTGCTCCGTCACGAAGCGCTCGAGGCTGGCTACCGCGGGAACCGGCGCGTCGAGCACCAGAGCGCGGACGCGGCCGGGATGGGTCTGGGCGTAGAGGGCTCCGAGGCGCGTCCCATACGATATCCCGATGAAGTTGATCTGCTCGGCTCCCAGCGCCAAGCGGATCTGCTCGATGTCCGCGACGACGGCGTTGGAGCCCAGGTGGTCGATGAGGTCCCCCGCGCTGGCTCGGCACGCCGCCTCGGCCCGCCGCAAGGCTTCGAAGTACGCGGGGAGCCCGTCGGACAGGAAGGCATCGAGCAAGTCGACCGGGTCCGCACAGTCCAAACCGGCGCTGTCCCCCGTCCCTCGCGGATCGAACCCGATCACGTCGAGCGCGACCTGGGACCACACCGGCGCGAGCGCCTCCACCAGCGGCTTGCCGGGCTCGCCCGGCCCGCCCGGGTTGATCAGCAGCACCCCCGAGCTGGGGACCCCCGGGGCCCGCCGAATGCGGTTGAGCGCGATGGGGATCTGCTCGCCATCGGGCTGCTCGCGATCGAGCGGAACCATCAGCTCGGCGCAAGCGAGCTCACCGCACGGGCGCCACTCGAGGGCTGGGCGGGCAGGTGCATCGGCTTCCCCACCAGCGACCGGAGCCCCGTCGGCTCGCTGCCCCTCGCCCCGCGGGCTGTCGCCCGACGGGCCGTCGCCGACCGGCTCGGCCCCGAGCTCTTCTCCGCCCGATCCGCCCCCGCCACAGGCCGCGGCGAGCAGCGCGGCGATCCCCCCGATGAGCCTTCGCGTCATTGAGCAAGACGACTAGTGCGGCGAAGCCGGCCTGCCAAGGCTTTTCCCCGGCGTGGCGTCCGACGCCTGTCGACAGCCTCCATCGAGGCCCGCCGACGCTGGAGCCTCGACGGCGGCTCGACGGCGGCTCGACGGTGGCTCGACGGTGGCTCGACGGTGGCGCGGAGCCGGCGCCCCGCGAGCGGCTCGCCCTCGGGTCGACCATCGGCCTTACGGCCGCGTGGGGCGGGGCTGGGAGAGTTGGGCGTCATCCCGGGCAGCATGGGAGCCCGTTCGTTCATCGTCCGCCGCCGGGGCAACCCCGAGAGCTCCCGCGGCGGCTCACACGGCGCCGGTCCGGCAATGAGCCGCGGCGAGGCCGAGAAGCGGTTCACCCGGGAGGACCACCGCGGCATGACCGAACGCGTCGAGTGCCGAATGGACGCAGGGGTCCTCGATGAAACGCCGGCGGCCTACAAGGACATCGAGGCGCCGATGCACGCTCAGGCGGATCTGGCGGAGGTGGCGCACACGCTCGAGCAGGTCGTCTGCGTCCGTCGTCTGCGTCAAAGGGTGAGGTCAGGACGCGTCCGAGGCGAGACATCCGGGGACGCATCGCGAGCCGGAGCGACGGGCGACGGCCCCGGACGGCCCGCGCGCGGGCCGCACACCGAACGCTTTCGTCCGCCCCGCGTTGCGTTCGCAGATCGAACACTCGGGTGTCCCTCGGAGCCCGCGCTCCGCGGCGGACCGCTGATCGCCCGCCCGCGGCGCGGGGGGACCCGGTGTGGCATGGGCAGTGCATGGGCAGTGCCTGAGCGATGCCTGAGCGATGCCTGAGCGATGCATGGGCAATGCGGCAGGTGTCACGCGCTGCAGAAGACCACGAGAGCGCGCGCTGCGGCGGCGCGCCGTGACAGGCACGGAGGAGCACACGATGCGAGAACGTTCGATGCGACGACAAGCAACGCCGTCGGGTGACGGCACGACACACTCGATGCGAGCCAGGGGTCTCGGCCGCCGCGGGCTCGCCTGGGCGGCGGCCGCGCTGCCGCTCGCGGCCTGCGGAGCTGGCGATGGCGGCGGCGGCGACGGCGAAGGGGCTCCGGTGCTGTCCATGGCCGCCGCTCGACAGGCCCTCTCGGCACCGCATCGGCAGCCGGAACCGTCGGCGCTCGAGGTGGATTTCCGCGGCTGCACCGAAATGGCCGGGATTGGCTTCGTCCCGCGGGACGGCGCCGCCCGCCTGGTCCCGAGCGACCTGACGCTGGCCGGAGACGAGGAAAGCGCCATCGTGGTGGTTCGCGTTGCCGACTGCGAACAGGTCCGAGTCGATGGCGAAGAGGTCCGGGCCGGCACGGTGGCGCAGGTGGGCCTCAGCCTGACCGATGCGGCGGGCAGCCCCGGCCCGGACCCCACCGCCGACATCAACAACTACACGCTCTGGTATGCGGCGAGCTCTCCGGCTCTGGCTCGGCAGCTGCGCCGCGCGGGCGTGCCCGCGGCGCTCGATCGAAGCCTGCGCTACGAATTCGACGCGGGCGAGCCCGGCGAGACGGGCCCCCTTTCGATCCGCGTGCGGCGACCGCGAGCGGCGAGGTTCGTGGCAAGGGGGACAGCGACCGCGCCCACCTCCGAGCCGCGCCCTTTCGTGGCGACCTGGTGGCGCGACGCTCGCCTCGGGCGCGTGAGCATGCGCACGGAGCTCCCGGACCTGCGCTTCGGGCAATCCGAAATGGTCGTACGCACCCCCCCGGGCTCGGCCCTGGCTGGATTGGTCGGCGACGTTCGCCTGACCTTTTCCGTGCTCGACAGCTTCAACCAATTCGACTCGGCCCAGATGCTCGTCCAGCGGCCGTAGCGCCCCGCGGCGGCGCCTAGCCCCGACCTGGTCCCGAGGGTGCGAGGAGTCGTGTCTTTTTGCCCAGCTGCCCGCCGATCGTGCTCGACACGCGAAACGTCGATTTCAGTGCCCCGCGCCCGCTCGATGAGCTCAACGAGACGGGCAACGAGAGCGGCGCGAGCCTATCTTCGGACGGGCTCACGCTCTTCTTCTCCTCCAGCCGCGGCGGCAACGACGACATCTGGTATGCGACTCGCCCCGACGCGGCCAGCGCGTTCGACGATCCCCGCGCGCTCGACGTGGCCAACAGCGCGCAAAACGAGCCGGACCCGAGCGGGACGCGAGACGACCTGGAGCTGTTCTTCGGCTCCTCGCGGAGCGGCACCTACGAAATCTGGAGGAGCGTCCGGCGGTGCCCGTGAGCCCAGCGAGCAGGCCCGCGCCGCTCAGCGATATTCGATGTGACCCCGGAGGCATGCCGGGCGTCAAGACCCGAGTCAGATACCGCCTCACGGGCTCGGGACAATCGCCGAGCTGGCTCGAGTCGACGAAGCCACTGGGGGACGGCTCGCGAGCTGCGTCCAGCCGGCGGCTCAGCATCTCGCCGATGCCGTGCCAGCGGCGCACGCCCCATGCCCAACTCCCGACGACCAGCACCAAGAGCCCGGCCAGACCGAGCACAGCCATTCGAAACACGATCGCTCCTTCCGTGCGCACACCGCGGTTTGGCGCAGCTGCTCCGAAGCAAGCGTCGTGCCGGCCGCTGCGCGCGGATCGCCGCGCCATGGGGGCAAATCCGTTTGGCGGCACCGGAAATTCCAGCGCTACGCGCGCTCCCGGCGGCTTTCCATGCCGGCCCAGCTCCCCCCGAGCCGGCGGGCGTGCTAGGCCATGGTCCATGGCATCGGCTTTCAAGTCGTGGCGCGGCCCCTGGAAACTCGGCGTCGTCTTCTTGTTGAGTAGCCTGGGTATCACCACGCTCGGGCTGCTGGGAACTGGCCTCTCACTCGTCGGGGCCTTCGCCGCGGCGCGCAGCCCCGAGCCGGCCTCGAACTGGATCACTTCGGCCGAGGGATTCACCCTGGTCGGCGCCGTGCTGGCGCTGGTGCTCGCGCTCGTGGCCCTGGCGGCCTTCGGCGTTGGAGCCGCGCGCTGGCTGCGCAAGCGCCTCCCGCCGCGCACGGGCGTGGACGACGGCGCGGCCAGCTGAGCGGCGAGCGGGCGCGCACCCGGTGCGTGTGACGCTTTCGCCCTCGCCCACCGAGGGATGGGCTGGCGAACGGGCCCGCGCCTGCGCTGCTATTCGCAGGCGAAGCTGGCGGCCTCTTCCAGGCTGCCCTCGCCCCGGTAGCGAGCGACCTCCGGGTGGGGGCACAGAGGCCGGGTGCGTGTGGCGGACCAGCTCGCGGGCAGCTCGGGGTTCTGGCCGCCGGGATTGCCCGGGCCGCGCGCGCTGGCCACGACGGCTCGAGGCGCGGCGCCTTGCTCCACCCACGCCACGAGCGGCGTCAACAGGTCGAACTGGTCCGTCGCCATCCCCCCGCCGCAATGCCCCATCCCGGGGACTGCGAACAGGCGAACGAAATCCCTCGCGTCCCCGCCGCTGTCGACGGCAACCGCCTCGTACCAACGCCGCGTGTCCTCGTAGGAGAACACGGCGTCGGCCGTTCCGTGAAACACGATGGCCTTCGCCCCCTTCTGGCGCAGCGCGGAAAGGTCGGTCGCGTTCGGCGGAGTCATGAACGACATGGCCGACTCGGTGAACACCGCGTTGGTTGCGTAGATGGCCGCAGCCAGCTCATCGACGTTCGCGCTCTGGAACGTTTGCTGAACGGGTGGCACACTGAATACGACGCCCGAGGCGAGCGGATCGAGCGATTGGCCGATCACGAACTCCCAAGCAGCCCAGTCGGCGTTGGCGATGCCGGGGTCGAAGGGGAAGCTGCTGTAGATCGGCTCTCCCCCCGTCGTTCGTGCGCCGGCGAAAATGCGAGCGAGGAGCGACTTCTGCTCGGCCGTCAGGCAGGTGGCGTCCCGCTCCCCGGCGCACGTGGGCACGTCCCGCTGCAGGTCGAAGGCCTGCTGGCACGCCGCCACGTCGGCGACCATCGCGTCCGCCGCGCCGTCGAGCTCGTCACACCGCCGCACGATCGCCGCCGAAACGAGCTGGCGCTCTTCGTCGGAAATCGCGGTGGCTAGATCCAACAGCGGGAACCCGCCGAGCTCCGGCGGCGCCCTCGTCATCGCCCCCGGCGTGGCGAGGGCGGCATACTGCTGAGCTCCCCAAACCTGCGCCACCGCGGCCCGAGGCAAGTTGAACCCCGGAGCGCCGGCGACGAACCCGTCGTACTGCTGGGCCAGCCGCGCCATCGCGACCATCGTGTGCCGGCCGCCGTTGGAGCAGCCGCCGAAATAGGAGCGGTCCGGACCGCGGCCGTAGGCCGCCTCGATCAACGACTTGGCCATGGGGGTGAGCTTTTCGGCCGCCCGATAGCCGAAGTCCAACCGTGCCTGCGGCTCCAGGCCGAAGGTGGCGTTCTGTGCGGCGGAATGGCCGGCATCCGAGCTGATGACGGCAAAGCCCTGCAGCAAGGCGCTCGTCAACTGCCCGTCGGAAGCGTAGCTGCCCGTCGCCGGCACGACGAACCCGTCCAGCCCCCCGTTGCCCTGGTGGTAGAAGCGGCCATTCCACTGATCGGGGAGCCGCATCTCGAAGCCAATCGCGTATTCGTTGCCGTCGCTGCCCGTGCGGCGACCCAGCCGGCCGCTGACGAGGCAATGGGCCGCGACCGGATTGCCTCCGACCGACAGCTCACCGGCGGCAACCGGTGCGGCCGCGTCAATCAGCGTGGCCGGGTGAGCAAACGTGGCCGCAAGCTCGGCGCAGGCATCGGGAAGCGCAGGGGAGGTCGCTTGCCGGCCGCGCTGGCTGCCGCCATCACAAGCCAAGGCTCCGATCGAGGCGCCGAGCAGTAGGCTCGGGCCCGAGAAGTCGACGATTCTGGTTCGCATGCGGTGAGCCCTCTCAGCGTTTGTACGTGGCCAACCCCGGCTTGAGCGTCTTTTCGTCCAGAAACTGTTTCAGGCCTTGCTGGCGCCCCTTCTCCGGGTCCCGATGAATGGCCTGATCCACCTTGGCGTACAGATAATCTTCATTTTGCTCCCAGGTCAGCTCCCGGCAGCGCTTGAAGCCCTGCTTGGCAAAGCGCAGCACGACTGAATTCTTCTTCAATAGCTCGTCCGCGAGCTCCACCACGGTGCCCCGCAGACGAGCGCGCGGCACGCTCGCGTTCACCAGACCCATGGCGGCGGCCTTCGGACCATCGAAGGGTTGGCCCGTCATGATGTAGTAGAGCGCTTGGCGCTGGCCGATGGTGTCTGCCAGGGCCTTGCTCACCAGATTGCCGGGTGGAATGCCCCAGTTGATCTCGGAGAGGCCGAAGGTGGCTTCGTCCGCGCAGACCGCCAAGTCGCAAGCGACCAGAGGTGTGAAGGCTCCCCCGAAGCACCAGCCATTGACCATGGCGATGGTGGCCTTGCTGTACATTCGCAGCATCTTCCACTGCCATTGCGAGCAATCTCTGCGCACGCGCTCTTGCACGATCTCGGGAGCGGCATCCGTTTCCCGAAAATATTCTTTCAGGTCCATCCCGGAAGAAAACGAGTCTCCCGCACCCGTCAACACCACGACCTGAACGCTGGGATCGACCTCGACCTCGTCGAGCACCTCGATCATCTCCCGATTCAACGTCGGGCTCATGGCGTTGCGTTTCTCGGGGCGGTTCAACGTCACCCACGCGATTCCCTCGCGGGCTTCCAGTTGGACCGTACGAAAGCGACCTTCACCGTTTGACATGCGCCATGACCTATCCTCCACTCCGCGCCCACTGTATCAAGCTACTTGATACGCGACAAGCGGGCGCGAGGGCTCGGTTGCGGCCCGGGGGACCCGCTGCGCCAGCGGCTCGAACCCCCGACGCCGCTCGAGCAGCGCGACATCGCAAGCAGCGCGACATCGCAAGCGCACGACATCGCAAGCAGCGCGACACCGCAAGCGTGCGACATTCGCAAGCAGCGCGACACCGCAAGCGCGCGACATTCGCAAGCGCGCGACACCGCAAGCCCCTGTCGACCTGCAAAGGCGAGCGCGCCGTGTTCGACGCGTGATACAGTCGCGGCCACGGCCGACTCCACGGCCGCGGCGTGGCCCCGGGAAGCCCCTACAGCTGCTCGGGATTCTTCCGTTGCCTCGCCACGGCCGAACGCCTTCACCGATGTCCCACTTGCCCCCTTTCGACGAGCCGACGAGCCTGTTGAACGTATCCGTGCAACCCCGGTTCCTGCGGCACAGTGGCAGCGCTCGCTGGCAGGGCGCGATGTTCGTAGAAGTCCTGACCGCCCCCTTCCGCGTGGTCGACCACCTGCACCAGCACTACTGCATCCAGCGAACGCACGGCGTGATGCGCGAGCGCCGCCGGGGGCAAGGCTGGCGCACCATCCCCATCGGCCCTTCGCTGTGGCAGCCGGGAGACGAGCTGCGAGCCGAGCGGGAGGGAAGCGTCCGGGCCCAGTTCCTGTTCGTGGCCCAGTCGCGCGCGGGGCAACTCGTGGACATGCCCCTTTCGAGCGCAGGGCGCCGGAGCCTACCCGCCGCGACGGCCCCCGTCGTCGAGGCGCTGTTCGACGCCCTGTCTGCCGACCTCGCCGCGGGCAGCCCCACGGGCTCCCTCGTGGGTGACTGCCTGGTCACGGCGCTTTGCGCCAGCCTCTCCAAGGCAACGCGCGGGCCCCGGGTGGGTCGGCTGACGGCGGCGGCCCGCCGCCGCGTCTTCGAGCGCATCGAGCAAGACCTCGATCAGCCGCTGACCCTCGCCGCTCTCGCCGCCGAGGCACGGCTCGGTGTACGCCAGTTCTGCCGGGCCTTCCGTGCAACCACTGGCTCCTCCCCCCACCAGTTCTTGCTGCAGCGCCGCGTGGCACACGCCCAGCAGCTGATCGCAGACGGGCGAAGCCTCGCCGAAGTGGCGCTGCACTGCGGGTTCGCCGACCAGAGTCAGCTCACGCGCTCCTTTTCGCGCCGCGTGGGGCTGACCCCCGCGGCCTATCGCCGCACGCTGCAGCGCTGAGGGAACCCCGTCGGGGCGGTCAGAACGCCGCACCGGCCGCCGCGAGCGCCGCCTCGCCTCAGGGATCCCACAGCTGGATGCCGAGCAAGACTCGGTCGTCTTCCGCGGTGCCGGCACCCAGATCCAGGCTGGCGTGGCGATAGGTCACGACGGCGCGGGCGAACCAGTGCATGATCAGGTAGCTCAGCTGGCCGTCGATCACGTGCGAGGCCCCGGCACCCGGCGCCGCAGACTGAGCCCGCTGGATGCGCACGGACGGGCGAAATTTCCCCACGCCGATCACGGGCGGAAGCACCAGGCCGATCGACCCGAGAAACATCGATTCCCACGCCCGAAAATCACCCTCGAAGAAATACGCAGCCCCGTTGATGGCGAGCGAGCCCAGCCCGCCGATCGTCTTTTCGATCGCCACGTCGGCGTTGAGCTCGGCGTGGTCGTCGGTCAGCGGCACGAGGGCGTCGGCGCTCGGCATGGAGGGTGCCGGCTGACGCGAACCATCCTGCTGAAACTGCCCCCCGACGCCGACGGATATCAGCTCGCCATCACCATAGTACGTATTGCGATGGAAGAAGGCCGGCTCGGGCCGGAGCAGGCTGAGCTGCACCCGCCCGCTCAACAGCGGCCTCAGCGTGGGATCCTGCAGCTGGTAGGCGCCAAGGTAGTATTTCAGGTGGCCGCCCAGCGGTGCCCCCCACACGTTGAACCCGACATCCCGCCCGACCGGGCCCGTCTTGGGGGTGGCGAGCGGCGCACCGGCGAAGATTCCGGGATACAGCCACTCGTCCATGCCCCAGGGGCCGGCTTGGCCGAACCGATCGGCCGTGACGAGCAGGCGCCCCGCGTAAATGTTGAACCACGGCGAGAGCTCGATCCGCGCGATCGCATCGAGCAGATTGAACGTGGCCGTGCTGGGCGCCCCTGGCACGCCTCCGTAGGAGAGCGTTGCCGAGATGAGCCATTTGAGCACCTCCTGGATCTGCCCGCTCATGTAGAAATCGGCATCCACCCTCATCGAGACATCGCCCACGCCCCCCTCTCCGTCGCTGAAGAGGCTCGCGATGCGCATGCGCCCGCCGTAGTCGATGTTAGGCACCGCTGGAGGAAACGCCGGGGCCACTGGGCCCTTCGGAGCGCTGGCGGGAGGTATGCCGGCGGGCGCGCTCGCCGCCGCCGCGGGAGTTGGGGGCTGGCGGGGTGCATCGTTCTGTGCGGCCGCACCAATCGAAGCGTGCGTCAAGAGCCCGAGAACGACCGCGGGACAGGGAAATCGAACGAGATCGAATGCTACCATCGAGTCTCCATGCAGAAGCCGCGAAAGGCGCAAACCGCACCCCGTCAGCCGAGGGCATGGTAACGACGACAGCGGCCGTCGTGGCTTGTCGGTTCGAGTCACGGTTTGTGCAATCGGGACATGCGGGTGGGCGCGGCTCGTCGAGCGGCACCGGCCTCGCGCTCGCTGCGCGGCCACGCCGCCCCCTGGCTTGCGACGCCCCGGGGCCGTTGATAGGCTTCGAGGCGGGTGGCGCGAGCCGCCGCTTTCGCGCATTGGCCGCGAGTGTGAGCCCAGCGCACGGCCGAGCGCGGCCAAAACGCAGCAAACGGCAACCCGACGGGCGACGCCACGGGTGCCGAGGGCCACCGAAGAGGCGTGAGAATGGATCGGGAGCACAGCCATCGCGACGTCGAGTATCGCCCCGTCGAGCTCGGAAACCCCGGCCCGATGGTGCTCCGCACGGCGCCGGGCGGCGTGCTGTACGTCGAGTCCCCCGAGGCGCTTGCCCCCTACCCCGAGCGCTTGCTCGATCGGCTCGTCGATGGGGCGCGTGAGCACCCCGATCGGACCTTCGTTGCGGAGCGGGCCGGCGCCGGTTGGCGGCGCGTGAGCTACGCGGCGACGCTGCACGCGGTGCGAGGGGTCGGCGCCTCGCTGCTTGCGCGGCGGCTCTCGGCGGAACGCCCCGTGGCAATTCTCTCGGGCAACGACATCGAGCACCTGCTGCTCGGCTTCGGCGCCCTGTGGGCAGGGGTCCCGTACTGCCCGATCTCCGCCGCGTATTCCCTTCTCTCACAGGACTTCGGAAAGCTTCGGAAGGTGCTGGCGACCCTCACGCCGGGGATGGTGTTCGCCAGCGACGCCCAGCTCTTCGGTCGTGCCATACGCGCCTGCGTCCCCGAAGCCACGGAGCTCGTGTTCACCCGGGGCCAGCTCGCCGAGCGCCGAAGCCTGCCCTTCGCGTCGCTGCTCGAGCGCGGCCCGAGCGCGGAAGCCGACGCCGCGTTCGCCGCCACGGGCCCCGAGACGCTCGTGAAGTTGCTATTCACCTCCGGCTCGACGGCGACCCCGAAGGCGGTCGCTACGACAAACCGAATGCTCTGCGCGAACCAGCAAATGCTGCTGCAGGCCCTGCCCTTTCTGCGCGAAGAGCCGCAGCTCCAGGTGGACTGGCTGCCGTGGAACCACACCTTCGGCGGCAGCCACAACCTCGGAATCGCCCTGTACAACGGAGGCAGCTACTACATCGACGGCGGGAAACCCACGGCGACATCGTTCTGCGAGACGCTGCGCAACCTGCAGGAGATCGCGCCCACCGTCTATTTCACGGTCCCCAAGGCCTGGGAGGATCTCGCCACGGCGCTCGAACGAAGCCCGGCGTTCGCAGAGAGGTTTCTGTCGCGAGTCAAGCTGTTCCTGTACGCCGGGGCGGGGTTGACGCAGGAGGTGTGGGACCGCCTGGAGGCCATCGCGGCGAACACGGTCGGCGAGAAGATTCGAATGATCACCGGCCTGGGCATGACGGAGGCGTCGCCCTCGTGCACCTTCGCCCTGGGCCCCATCCTGCGCGCTGGCCACGTGGGCACGCCCCTTTCGGGCTGCCGAATGAAGCTCGTACCCCTCGAGGGAAAGCTCGAGGCGCGCTTCGCGGGGCCTCACGTGTTCCAGGAGTACTGGCGAAACCCCGAGCGTACGAACGCGGCGTTCGACGAAGAGGGGTACTACAAGAGCGGCGATGCGGTCAGGCCGCTCGACCCGCGGGCCCCTCAGCTCGGCTTCCGGTTCGACGGGAGGTTGGTGGAGGACTTCAAGCTCTCCACGGGTACGTTCGTGAGCGTCGGCCCGCTGCGCGCACGCGTCACCTCGGAAGGCTCACCGCTGGTGTTGGACGCGGTGATCGCAGGGGCCGACCGCAGCGAGGTCGCGGCGTTGATCTTTCCGCGAGTCGAGGCGTGCCAGACGCTCGCGGGGCTCCCTGCCGAGGCCCCGACCCGCGCCGTGCTCGAGGCTTCCCCCGTGCGCGCGTTCTTCCAGGAGCTGGTCGATCGCTTGTACGAAATGGGCACGAGTCGCACCACACGAGTCGCTCGGGCCCTCGTCTGCGTCGAGCCGCCGTCGATCGATCGGGGGGAGATGACGGACAAGAACTCGATCAACCAGCGGGCGGTGCTCGAGCAACGCAGAGCCCTGGTGGAGGCCCTCTACGAAGGCCGCGCGCCGGGCCTGATCCTGCCTCGAGTCGAGGCGCTCGCGCCCTGAGCGCGCGAGCGCATGGCCAGCTCGGCTCGGGCCGTACAGCCACCGCCTCGCAAGGGCAGGCGAACCCCCGGCGCGCCTCCTCTCGGGCGCTCGATCGCTCCGACGCGCCGCACTAGCGGGCCTCCGGCGCCGACGACAGCGCCTCGACGCACCCGTCGAGCATCTCTCGAAGCCGGGCGACCTGGCCGGGTGGCAACCCCGACAGGAGTCGCCGCTCCACACCGGCCGTCGCCCGATCGCAGGCGGAGAGAATGCCGCGGCCGGCGCGAGTCAGCCTCGCCCGCAAGATGCGCGCGTGGCGCGGATCCGCCGTGCGCTCGACCCAGCCGTTTCGCTCGAGCGAGGTGACGATCTGATTCATGGCCTGGTCGGAGACGAACGAGCGGCGCGCGAGCTGTGCACACGAGAGCCCGCGGCGCCGAGCCAGCACGCTGAGCGCGGTATACGCCGTGACGGTGACGCCGAGGGGCTCGAGCGCCGCGTCGAGCTCCGCGCGCAGCCCTCGCTCCACGCGCTTGATGAGGTAGCTGACCCGTACCGTCATGGCGCGGCTCGCCGGGTGGGCGCCGCCCGCAGAGGGCTGGCGGTTTGCCGAGCTCGGCCGCTGTTCCGCTTCACGTCGGCTCGAAGATAGCACGGCCGCGCGCGTGGATCACGCAACCCTGCGACGGGGCCCCCGCCGGAAGAACGCGCCTAGAGCACCGATCAGGTTTGCCGGGGCACGGCGCGAGCGAAGCCGCTACAGCACCGCGATGCCGCCGTCCGCCCGCGGCTCGGTGCCTCCCGCGTAGCCCCCGCCCGGAAGACGCAGGATGATCTGCCCACGGCCGAAATGTCCGAGCTCCGAGATTTCCCGGACCTCGTGGCCCCGAGCCCTCAAGGCGGAAACCACCGCGGGGTCGGCGGCTGCCTCCACCCACACACATCGGCCCTGCATGGCGCGAAATCGAGGCGCGTCGAGGGCAGCCTGGGGATTGAGCTGGTGGTCGAGCAAGCTCGATATCACCTGAAGCTGCCCCTGCGGCTGCATCTCCCCGCCCATCACGCCCAGGGCGGCCACGGCCTCCCCGGCCCGGGTCACGAACCCGGGCATCAGCGTGTGCCGCGGGCGCTTGCCCGGTTGCGCTTCGTTGACGTGGCCGCGCTGCAGCGAGAAGCACGCGCCGCGGTTGTGCAAGGCGACGCCGTAGCTCGGCTCCACCAAGCCGCTGCCGAACCCCATGTAGTTCGACTGAATGAAGCTGACCATGCTGCCCTCGCGATCCGCGGCGCACAGGTAGACGGTGCCGCCCCGCTCGCGCGCCGGCGGCCCCGGATCGCTGGCGCGCTCCCCAATGGCCGCGCGCCGAGCCGCCAGATGGTCGGCGCTGAGCACGACCTCGAGCCCTTCAGGCATGGCCCGGGGGTCGGCGACGCGCTGAAACGTGTCCGCCAGCGCGCCTTTGAGCGCATCGATTTGCAGGTGCCAGGCCGCCTCTCCGGCGTGCGGGAGGTTGGCCAGGTCGAAGCCTTCGAGGATCCCGAGCGCTTCGAGCGTGGTCACGCCCGGGCAGCTCGGAGGGAGCTGCCAAACGTCGTAGCCGCGATACGAGATGCGCAGCGGCTCGACCCACTCGGGTCGATGGCTCGCCAAATCGGAAGCGCTCAGCGAGCCCCCGGTGCGCTCGGCGTAGGAGCACAACGCCGCCGCGATCGAACCGGTGTAGAAGTCCTGGATGCCCACCTCGCGGAAGCGACGCAGAGTGGCGGCGTGGCCCGGGCACACGAAGCGCTCGCCTGCCGCAGGCGCCGCACCGGCCGGGGCGAATGTCTGCAAGAAGCCTGCTCGCAATGGCTCGCGCAAGGCCGCAAAGCGCCGCACCGCGGGCTCCCAGAAACGCGCCACCACGGGAGAAACGAAAAACCCCTGCTCGGCGTAGCGCAACGCGGGCTCGAGCACGCGCGAAAGCGGCAGGCGCCCGAAGCGCTCGTGCAACGCCTGCCAGGCCGCGGGAGCTCCCGGCACCGTGACTGCGGGCCAGCCCAGCTCGGGCACCTCCCGCGCGCCGCCGGCGCGCAGCCGCTCGGGCGAGGCGCTTGCCGGCCACGCTCCGGTGCTGGCCAGCCCGGTGAGGCGACCGCCGTGCCAAACGAGCGCAAACGCGTCGCCTCCCAGCCCGTTCGACGTGGGCTCGACCACCGTCAGCACGGCGGCCGCCGCGAGGGCTGCATCGACGGCGCTGCCCCCTTCGCGAAGCACGAAGGCTCCCGCCTGGGCAGCCAGAGGCTGACTGGTGGCAACGAGCCCCTCCCCCACGACGACGCGCCGGCACGAGGGGTATGGATAGACGCAGAGGTTCATCACCGGGTCATCTCACGACCCCCGAGCCCCGCCAACCCCGGCGGGTCGCGCTCCGAGCGGGCGCGCACGATCCGCCGGGCGAGGCCGTTGCCATGAGCGGCGGCCCCCCGCGTTGGATCGAGGGCGGGCAGGTCAGCGAGCGGGCGGCGACTCGGCGACCTGCAACCGGTCCGCGGCGGCAGCGAAGCGGCGCACGACTTGGCCCGCGGACTCGATCGAGTGGATCCCCTCGACGCTGCGCCCGGCCTGAAAGTAATCCCGGTAGCTCGCGCCCCGCAGCGACGCGTTCTTGAGCTGCCAGATGCTCTTGAGCGAGTAGTAGAGGCGCGCGTAGTGCTTGCCCTTGCGGTGCGCCAACATGCGCTTGGCCAGCCACCCCGCCTTGGTGCCGGAGCGCAGCACGTGGGGCGTGGCGATCACCGCGACGGGCACCCCGGTGATGCGTTCGCTCAAGACGATGTCGTCGGCCTTCGCGGCGAGGATGGCGCGCTTGTAATCGTCGTGGGCGCTGCACTCCTCGGTGGCGATGAAGCGGGTTCCCATTTGCACTGCCGCGTACCCCAGCCGCAGCGCCGCGGCGAAGCCGGCCTCGTCCCCCACCCCGCCGGCGCACACCAGGGGAACTCCGAGATCGGCCAGCTCCGCGTACAGGCGCTCGGGCTCGCGGCTCCCGGCGTGCCCACCGGCGCGCGCATTGACGCAGATGAGCCCGTCGACTCCCCCTTCGAGCGCCTTGTCGGCCCAGCGCCGCTCCGTCACGTCGTGGTAGACGGCGCCGCCCACCGCGTGAACCGCTTCGACCACCCAGCGCGGGTTGCCGAGCGCCGTGACGAAGAACCTCACGCCCTCCTCGAGGGCCACGTTCACCCAACCCCGCATCCGGTTCTCGTACACTCGGCTCGACTGCTCGACGAGCGCGTTGAAGCCGACGGGCTTGCTCGTCGCCGCCCGGATCTTGCGAATCCCGGCGCGAAGGTCGTAGCCGTGCGCCACCGTCAGGCTCATCGGCTGGATCACGCCGAGGCCCCCCGCCTCGCTCACCGCCGCCACGAGCTCCGGGTTGCTGCATGGGTACATCGCCCCTCCGATGAGGGGAACCTCGACGCCCGCGTGTCGCGTGAAGGAGTTTTGCATGGAAAGCGAGGAGAATGCAGCCCGAGAGGCGAGGGGTCGAGGGGTCGAGGGGTCGGAGCCCTAGCGTAGCGGCTGGCGCGGAGGGGGCCAGGCGCCAATCGCTTCTCGCTCGCCGCGTACGCACGCGCGCCGGGCGGCGGCGCGAGCGGGCCGCCGCAGCGCGGCGACGCAGCGCCAGACCCGCGCGTCCCGGTCAGGCGTCGCCGGCTGCCGAAGACGGGTCGACGGCGACTCGGGCGTGGCTCGCTGGACTCCCCAGGCGACCGGCACCCCGGGGCGCCCAGACGACCCGCACCCCCGCCGCCCAGACGACCCTCGCCCCCGCCGCCCAGACGATCCGCCGCCCAGACGATCCGCCGCCCCGCCGCGCCGGACCCCCACCGCCCGCGCAGAGCGCTCGATTTAAGAGACAGCCGGCGTGCGTCGTTGCCCGCCCTCGGAGGAAAGCGTGCAGCGGGGACGGGATCAAGCAGGCAACGCCGCGCGTCGCGCGCGCCATTTGGCGTTCGGCGCGGGTTGTCGGCCCGCCTCGGCGGCGACCGGCGCGGCGCCGGATCGGCGAGATCGCGAGGAAGACTGCCTGCTTCGAAGCGCGCCGCCGCGGCGCCGACCCGCTCCGCCGGCCGCGCCCGCGAGGCCGTGAGCGCGCCCCGAAAGGAAGCCATGAAGGACGACCGAGACTCCGGATCGCGAGCGAGCGCGACGCCCCCTCGCTCACCGCGGAGCGCCCAGGCCGAGGGCAACGACGAGCGCGGCAGCTCGGCCGGACCCGTCGAATCGGCACCCGGTATGGCAGCCAGCACGCGCCGCGGGACCGAGCCGGGCGCACGGCGCGCATCGGGCTGGGAGCGAGGAACGATGGGCCTCGGCGCACTGACCACGCTCCTCGTGGGCCTGCTGTCGCTGCGCGAGCCGCTGTGCCCGCTCATGCCCCGTCTCCCCCTGTGCCCCGAGGCCGACGCAGGGGCACGCGCAGAGTCGAAGGCAGAGGCCGCGCCGGGTCCCGCCGGGTCGTCCGCCGACGACCGCGCTCGGGACGACGCGGCCCGGGCCGCCGCCCGGGCGACCAGCCCCGCCGCGATCGACCCGAGCGCCGCGGCCTTCGACCGCGCGACCTCGGAGCAAGCGGCCGACTCCGAGGCAAAGCCGGATCCACCGCGGCGCCTGACGGTGCGCGTGCGGCGCGACGAGGTCTTCATCGACGGCGCCGCGGTGAGGGCCGGCCGCAAGCGATGCTCGACCGTCGCCGGTGCCTGCACGCTTTCCATCTCGCTACCGGGCCGCCGCGGAATCCGCGTGGAAGCGACCACGGTCGAGGGAGGTCGCAGCCTTTCGGCCGCGAAGCAGGTCAGCCGGCGAGAGCTGCTGGCGGACGAGCCCCGCATCACGCTGCAGCTGGAGCCGTCGGCGGCCGTGCCCCGGGATGTCGAAGCGTGGGTCTGGAAGGGACGGCCCGGCGTGATCCAGCGGGACGACGTGATGGTGCAGATCGTCGGCGGCACCGAGAAGGAGCAGTGCGCCACCCGCGCTCGAGGCCGCTGCACCCTGCCCGCGGTGGACACCAATCGACCCGGCGCGCTCGAGCTGCAAGTCACCCACGGGGACTGGTGGGGTTTCTCCCGCCGGCGGTTCGACGAGCTGCAGACCGATCCCACCATGGAAATCGTCATGACCCGAGAGTCGGACTTCGATTCGGAGCAGGACGCGGCCTCGCCGCCCGACGTAGTGCCCTGCCTGACGCAGGCCCGGGTACTGGACGCGATGCGCGGCTGCCTGCACCGGCCAGGTCGGCATTCGATTTCCGTCCTCGCCGATCCCGCCCAGCGCGCTCGTGTTCGCGGGGCGGGACCCTACGAGTTCTGCCTCGTGCGCGCGCTCGGGACCGCGCCCAGGAAGTGCCGGGCGATGCGCCTGAGCGACGTGACCTTCGTCCGCCCCGAGCGCGCCCCCGCCAGCGCTCCCCCCCGGGGGGGCCAGGCCTCGCGGGACTGAGGGCGCCCGATCAGCTCGGGACGCGGCCGGGCGCGCCCCGTCCGCTCTAGACACGACTCATCGCACCCTCGGGGCAAGGTCGTGAGAAATCCGGGCTAGCAGCTCGATAGGGAGAAGAGCGCGGTCGTGAGCGTCACCGAGTCGAGCAGCTGCTGCCGCAGCGGAGTGCGCTCGCATTCGTCGAGCCGCACCACCACGCTCAGCTCGTCGAGATAGTGGTCGACGACGCTTTCCACGTCCTGCGGCGAAAGGGGAATGGGCTGATCGGCCCCGAACAGGCCGAACAGGCCCTCCACGGAATCCGACGCGCCGGGGCACTGCAGCAACGCGAGCGTGAAATCCGCCACGATGGGGGCTGGCTCGGCCGCCGAGGCGGCCGCCAGGAGCACTTGGACGCCCGCGGTGCGGCAGTCGGCGTTCAAGGCGTCCAGAAACTGCTCCGCCACGGTGGTGGCGGCGCTCGACTGGTCGGCCCCGAGCCGATCGCACCCGAGCGGCAGGCATTGCTCCGGGGCGCTGGCTCCGGCGTCCGCCGGCTCCGCGCTCTCGGCGCCGCCGCCCTCCGGCGCCGGAGAGCCCGGCTCCGGAACTCCGGGGTCGAGAGAGCCATTCTCCGGCCCAGCCCCCTCGGATGGACCTTGCTGCATCGGCCGCTCCGCATCGGCGGGCGCGGGCCCCACTCCCGCATCCGGCCCCTCTGCGCCGCCGCCTTCTGGCTGCGCACCCGGAAGCGCGAAGCCCTGCAGCAAATCGGTGCTGTCCGAGGTCTCGCACGCCAGGGCCACGAGCAGCGCCACGGCCAGCCCCGGCAATCTGCGGAAGCTGGCCGCAAAAAATTGGTGGCCCGCAGCATCGAGAGAGAAACGGTCGCGGAGAATCATCGAGGTCCTTCGAAGGGTCTTCTTGGCGCCGCCTCGCAGGCGGAGGCAGGCACCGACCGGCAACCTTGCCGGAGGGCTCCTCCGAACACCAGGCCCCGCGCTGACACTTCCGGCCCCAGCCGGCTGCCTCTTCGCGTCAGCCCCCCAAACGAAAAGTGGGCAGGCCGCGCCCGCCGGTGGCCCGCCACACGTTGGCGGCCTGGGCGATGCTGGGGGAGCGCAAGCTCGCCGGCGGGTGCGAGCGCTGGAACGAAAAAAGCGGGCCCCCGCTGAGCCCCGCGAAGAAGCGCATGGTCAAGAGTGCCCCGCGCTCGGACCACGCCGGGCCACGGCTGCCCGCCGTCAGCACGTTGTCGACTCCCGCCACGTCCGCGGCGAGCTCGCTCGGTTGATTGAAGACGGGAATCTCGTGCGAGAGCAACCGGATGGCATTCGCGCTTCCCCCGAGCCCGGCATTGCCCGTGCAAGGCAGATGCCCCAGGTGGTGGTGCGCCAGCTCGTGACCCAGCACGAAAGCGACTTGTTCGTCGAACGAAGCGAGCTGCCGCGCGAGCACCCGCGCATCGGCAGCGCGCAGGCCGCGGGCGAACGCAGCGGGCACGAGCTTTCCATCGTCGCTCGCCGGAGAGGCGCGCACGGCGGCGATATAGGCTTCGACGTTCTTGCTGCCGTCCAGCTCGTCGCGCGCCTGAGAGCGCGCGAGCATCGCCACGGCCACCAGCAAGCCGTCGGTGATTCCGAGCCCAGAGACCTGCCCGCGGCAGCTCGCGTACGCGTTGACCTCGCCCGGCTCTTCGTCGAACGCCAGAGGAATTCCCGTGACGCGCGCAGCACTGGCGGCCGGCAGCGCCGCGACCAACTGCTGCAACAGCGCCTGCGAGCGCTGCCGCATCCACCCGATGTCGAGCCGCTCCAGCGGATCACTCGCGGGGGGCTCCGAGGGAGCTGCCGGCGGCGGGTAGCTCGGCGCGACCCGTGGGGGGCCCGCGGGCGCGGGGCTGGCTGGCGGATGACCCATCGAGGGGTGGTAGCCAGGCGACGGGTAGCCAGGCGACGGGTAGCCGGCAGGGGGGATGCCGGCAGGGGGCGGGACGTTGGCGCCGGGGGCCGCTGGCCCCCCGTACTGGGCGGGAGGCCCCGGGTAGGGCGCCGGGGCGCCGTAGCCGCCGGTGGGGGCGGCGACGCTCGGGTAGGGCGAAGGAGGCGCGGCGCGCGGACGCGGCGAACTCGCGCAGGCGAGGCACCCCGCGAGTCGTAGCGCCCACAAACCCGACCGTGCCAGGCCGCGCGCGCGGAGGCCGGGCGGACGTGCTCCTCCACGCTCCATCGGCTCAAGCATAGCGCTCGCCGAAGCGAGAGCGACCGCGCAGGGCGCTTTGTCGCGACTTCGCCCCAATTCGTGCGGGACCGAAGCGGGCCCCGGCCGCCGCGGGTGCACCGCGCGCGGGTGCGGCGATGTGCGAGAGCCGCCCCACGCGCGCGGCAGCCGGGTCCGCGCGCGGCGACGGACCCGCGTCCGTGCGACGGCGCGCGGCGATGCGCTACAGCCACTGCGCGCGGCGAAAGCGAACGTAGAGCAACCCGCACACCGCGGCCATGAGCCCGAGCGCCGTGGGGTAACCGTAGGCCCACTCGAGATCCGGCATCACCTTGAAATTCATACCCCAGATGCTGGCCATGGCGGGCACCGTGGCACCGATGGCCGCCCAGGCGGCGAGGCGCTTGGTGACCTCGCCCTCTTCGATCGTGACGACCGATAGATTCACCTGAATGGCGGTGCGGATCGTGTCCTGCATGGCGGTGATGGTGGTGTGGATTCGGTAGAGGTGATCGTACACGTCCCGAAAGTACTCCTCCAGCGGCGCGCACAGGCGGTGTACGCGCCCTCCGTGAAGCTTGCTGAGCGCCTCCATCAGCGGCGTGACCGCGTGCCGCAGCTCGCCGACGCGGTGCTTCAGCTCGTAGAGCTGCTGAATGCTCTCCCGGGCCTGCCCGCCTTCGAAAATCTGCCGCTCGATCTGATCGAGCTCCAGCTCGAATGCATCGAGCACCGGAACGTAGCTGTCGCTCACGGTGTCGAGCAGGGCGTAGGCCACGAACGCCGAGCCTTTTTCGAGCAAATCCGGCTCTCTCTCGGCGCGCGCGCGCACCGCGACGAAGCTGTGCTCGCTGCCCGAGCGCACCGAGACGACGTATTGCGGCCCGACGAACACGTGCATGTGCCCAACCCGGATCTGCCCGTCGACGACCTTGATGAGCTGCATGACGAAAAATAGCGAGTCACCGTACTCCTCGATCTTCGGCCGCTGCTGCCCGGTGCGCGTGTCCTCGACGGCGAGCTCGTGCAGATCGAACCGGCTCTGCACCAGGTCGAGCTCTTCCGGAGAGGCGTCTTTCAGCGCGACCCAGACGAAGCCTCCGGCGGCCTTGGCAGCTTTGTCCTCCTCCAGGAGGCCAACGTCGCGAACCCTCTTGCCGTGTTCGTATTGAACGCTGTTGATCAACATGGGAGCCTCAGCATAACCGCCGCCCGCTCCGCGAGGAACGCCCCAAAGCTGCCGCGCGAAGGGCACGGCTCCGCGCGCGGGCCGTCGAGATCAATCCCGGCCGTGCGGCAGACTCCCGTCTCGCAGCCCTGTAGCTCCCTGAAACACGCGCGAGGTCCGGCGAGGCCGCTGGCGCGTGCGAGCACACCGCCGCGCCGGGGACGCCGCTAGCCGGGCGAGGCTCTGGTGGAGGAGGAAGGCGCGACCTCCGCAGTTTCCGCCTCCACTTGCTGCGTCTGCTGCGCTACGGGAGATTCGGCGGGGCCGACGTGCGCAGCGCAGAATGCGACGTCCTCCTCTCGCTCCAGGCGCCTGCAGACGCCCTCCCCGATGTCGCGACCGGCCGCGACCGTCAAGTCGGCGCGCACCGCGAGCTCCACGTGCACCGAGAGCTTTGCTCCGACGTGCAGCGCTCGCAGGTCGTGCACGTCGATCACCCCCGGGCTGGTGCGGGCGATGGCGACCAGCGCCGCCGTGCGCTGCTCGGAAGGCGCCAAGCCAATCAGCAAGTCGATGTTCTCACGAGCGAGCTCGATTCCCGACCACCCGATCCACGCGGCGACGGGCAGCGCGAGGATGCTGTCCCAGCGATCGTAGCCCAGCGTGAGCCCGACGTACCCGGCGATGGATGTGAGCCCGACCAACACGTCGTTGCGCGCATCGACGGCCAGGGCGCGCAGCGCAGGGCTGGGAACCCGCCGACAGATCAGGAAGACGATCGCCTTGAACAGCACCTTGGCGACGAAGAGGCTGACGAGCAGCAGCGACGGGCTCACTCGCGCGCCCGACGCGAGCGCCCGCACCGCCGCCAGCCCCACCTGCACGGCGAGCACCGCGGCGAGCATGGCCACGGCGAGCGCCCCGATCGGCTCGGCGCGCGAATGCCCCCAGGGGTGCTCCGCGTCGCGGGGCTGACGGGCGATGCGGACGACCCACGCGAGCACCAGCGCGCCCGCGAAATCGACGCCGCTATCCGCCGCCTGGGCCCACGCCAGCTGGCTCGACAGAGCGTGAGCCAGCGCCGCCAGGCCGAGCGCGAACGCTCCGCTGAGCAGAGCGGTGACTCGAGAGACTCGGACGGAATCCAGGCTCATGGCTTCGGGGCCCCACCTCTAGCAAATTTGGCTCCCCCCCGACACCGCCCCCGCCGGCGAAGCCCGAGCGAGCCCACGGGCCGCGGGGCGCCGGCGGTCTCGGTCGCCCCGTGCCGCCCGAAGCATGGCAGCCTCATTCGCGTGGGAAATGACGGATCACGTCGAGCACCTCGTCTGCCGTTTCGGCGTACTGCACGATGTGTAGATCCTCTTCGTCGATCACCCCCTCTTCCACCAGGAAGGGGAGATCGAGCGCCCTCTCCCAGAAGTCTCGCCCCACCAAGATCACGGGCATCGGCGTGATCTTGCGCGTCTGGATCAGGCACAGGGCGTCGAACAGCTCGTCGAGGGTGCCATACCCCCCGGGGAACGCCACGAGAGCCTTGGCCCGAAGCAAGAAGTGCAGCTTCCGAATCGCGAAATAGCGAAACTGAAAGCAGAGCTCGTCGGAAATGTAGGGGTTGGGAAACTGCTCGCGAGGCAGCGTGATGTTCAACCCGATGCTCGGGCGGCCCACCTCGCGGGCGCCGCGGTTGCCCGCCTCCATGATGCCCGGGCCGCCGCCGGTCGTGACCACCCACTCGAGGTCCCCCGCTCGCGGCGGGCCGTTCTCCGTCTCGAATGACGCCAACTTGCGCGCGAGATCGCGGGCGACCTCGTAGTAGTGGCTCTTTTCCGCGACCCGCAGCGCGATGGCCAGCTCACGCGCTCGCAGCGGATTGTCCGGGTCCGCGGCCAGCGCGGCTCGACAGAGCGAGACGCGCCGCGCCGCGCGCTCCGGCTCGACGATACGTGTTCCACCAAAGAGCACCACGGTCGAGACGATCCGGTGCTCCGCCAGCGCGAGCTGCGGCTTCTCGTACTCGAGCAGGAGCCGCACCCCCCGCAGCTGGTCGCGCTGCAACCAGTCGACGTCGTCGTCGGCGCGGCGAAAGCCGGGCTGGGCCATCAGCTCGGCGACGCGCTGCTTTCGCTCGGGCTCCAGGGCGGAGGGCGGCTCGTCCCCTGGCAGCGGCTGCTGGCGGCACGCCCGGGGAGCGTGCGCGACCTTGCCGCGGGCCAGGCGCCTGCTGGCCACGGCTATCTCCCCCCCGCGCGGCGCGACGGGACCGGCAGCCGAGCCACGCCGTGGACACCGAGGGGCGATCGGCAGGGGCCGAGAGCGGCCCGACGACTCCCGAGGGAATCATCGCCGCAGACCGAGGCAAACATGCTGCGAGCTTCGACGAGCGCCCGGCAAAGTCAAGCGCAGCCCGATCGCAGCCGCACAACGGTCCATTTCCGACCCGAGGCCGGCGGGGGACGCGCTACTTTTGCGCGAGCTGCCGCGCCCCCTGTCGCTACGGGTCAGATGCAGGCAGGCTGCCGATTCTTGGCGCTTTTTCCGCGCGAACGCCCATTCTGAAACGAATCGCGTCGTCCCGAACGGTCGAATCCACGGAGGCCGAGCCATGCATCCCATCGAGCTCATTCATCCTCGATCTCTGAAATTTCTAGCCGAGTCCCTGCAGTCCCTGATCCAGGGCCGCCTTTGGCTCCAAGTCGTGGTGGGCATGGTGCTCGGGGTGCTGTGCGGCATCGCCATCGGTCCCTCGGTGGGGTGGGTCGAGCCGAGCTTGGCTTCTACGATTGGGAGTTGGGCGGCGCTGCCGGGAAACATCTTTCTCGGCACGATTCAGATGATCGTCGTGCCCCTCGTGTTCGCGTCGATCATCCGCGGGCTGGCGTCGAGCGAGAACCTGGAGCAGCTCAAGTCCACCGGCATCCGCGCGGTGGCATTCTTCGTCGTGACCACGGCGGTCTCGATCGTCATCGGCATCGGCGTGGGGCTGCTCGTCGAGCCAGGCCGATTCATGGACCCGGCGCTCGCGCGGGATCTGGTCAACACCGCGGCCCCGACGGCCGACGGCGCCTCGGCAGGCATCTCTTCGGTGCCCGATGCCATCGCCAACCTCATTCCGAAAAACCCACTGGGCGCGATGGTCAACTCGGAGATGCTCGGCGTGGTATCGTTCGCCTTCGTGATGGGCGTCGCGCTGGTGTCGCTACCGCCCAGCGAGTCGCGACCCCTGCTCGCCCTCCTCGGGTCGCTGCAGCAGGTCTCGATGACGATCGTTCGCTGGGCCATGCGCCTGGCGCCGCTGGCCGTCTTCGGTCTGATGGCGCAGCTCACTTCGAAGCTGGGTCTTTCCGCCCTGGCGGGCATGTCCGTGTACGTTGGCACGGTGTTGCTCGGGCTGCTGCTCCTGTTGAGCGCGTACCTCGGGATCGTGCTGATCGGTGCGCGCGCCAACCCGATCGCCTTCCTGCGCGCGGTTCGAGAGGTACAGCTCTTGGCGTTCTCCACCTCCAGCTCCGCCGCCGTCATGCCCCTGTCGATGCGGACCGCGGAAGAAAACCTCGCCATTCGGCCGACGATCTCGCAGTTCGTGATTCCGCTGGGCGCCACCATCAACATGAACGGCACCGCCCTGTACCAAGGCGTCGCCACGATCTTCCTGGCCCAGGTGTTCGGGCTGACGCTCACTCCGGCGCAGCTGGCGCTCGTCGTCGTCACGGCCGTCGCCGCGTCGATCGGCTCGCCGGCGACGCCGGGCGTCGGCATCGTCATCCTCTCGATGGTTCTCACCTCCGTCGGGATCCCGGTTGCGGGCATCGGGCTGCTGATCGGCGTCGATCGCATCCTCGACATGAGCCGCACCGCCGTCAACGTCACCGGCGATCTGGTCGCCGCGCTGGTCATCGACCGGCACGCCGTGGGTCAGAAAAGCCACGGCACGCTGCAGCGCGAAGAAGCCGAGCGAGAATTGGCCCGCGCTGCGCAGCAATGCGACGTGGTCGTTTCGAGCCCTGGATCGGAGCGCGATCGGCGCGACTCCACCGTAGTGCCGAAGAGCGCGCAAGCCGAGGCAAGCCGCCGAGACATCTCGGCAAATCGCGAGCCTCCGCGCGACCCCGACGACGCACCGCAGCGCGGCGGCGACGCAGCGCTCGGCCCCCCGGGCACGAAAACCCATTCATCCCGATAGCGCTCGGATTTTTGGGGGCGGTCGAAAGTTGCCGGGGCGCCCCTTGGCTCGGAGCCGAAGCCGCGGGGCACCTCGGGCACTTTTGGCGCCGCCTCGCAGGCGCGCGCTGCCCTCCAGCGGAGCGTGCACGGCCCCACGACCTGAAGGCCCGCCGAGGCCGGCACCTCGCAGCGGGCCCAACACGCGCTGGAGATCCGCGGATTGGCCATGCTGGGCGCCGCGCGGGCGATCCAGGTGGTGGTCGGGGCGGCGGGCCCTCAGTCGGGCTCGGTGCGCGGCGGGCGGCCGTTGGCGGCGGTGGCGACGATCGGATACGCCTCCGCGCTTTGCCACGGCACCTCGGGCCACCAGCGCACCTGCTCGGGCTGGCGGGAAGGCTCGAAGCTTTCGCCGGGGCGCGGGACGTAGGTCGGCACGCCCGCCTTCCGCGCGGCGACCAGGGTGCGCTCTGCGGGCTCCGTCCAACCGTGAAAGGCCAGATCGAACAGGCCCCAGTGCACGGGGAGAAAAAAGCGCCCGCGCATCCACTGGCTCGCCAGCACGGCCTGCTCGGGCCCGCTGTGCCAATCCGGCCAAGCCTGATCGTACGCACCGACCTCGACCATCACCAGATCGAAGGGCCCGAGCTCCGCTCCGATGCGCTGCATCCCGTCGAACAGCCCCGTATCACCGGAGAAGAAGACGCGGTGCTCGGGCCCGAGCAGAGCCCACCCCGCCCACAGCGTTTCGTTCTGGTCGAAGAGCCCGCGCCCCGACGCGTGGCGCGCCGGGGCGCACACCAGCTCGATACCGGCCATACGCTTTCGCTCCCACCAGTCGAGCTCGACGATCCGCTCGCTCGGCACCCCCCACGATTCGAGGTGAGCACCCACGCCGAGGGGCACGAAGAACGTCGTATCCCAATCTTTGATCACCTGGAAGGTCGGGTAGTCCAGGTGATCGTAGTGATCGTGCGAGATCACGACCGCATCGAGGGCGGGCAGATCGGCGAGCGCGACCGGCGGCTCGTACCAGCGCCGCGGCCCCACCCACCGAAACGGCGAGGCGCGCGAACCCCACACCGGATCGGTGAGGATCTTGTAGCCGTCGAGCTCGATCAGGAGGGAGGAGTGCCCGAACCAGGTGACGCGCAGGCCGCTCGCTGGGGGGCTGCGAAAGGCGCTGCCGTCCCCCCGGACCACGGCGATGTCGCGCGCGGGGTCCGCCGGAGCGCCGTGGTCGCTGCCGTCGAGCACCCGGGAGGCGAGTTTGCCGAGGGATGCGTCGTTGTACAGCGGCTGCGGATTGTGAAAGACACCGTCGCGGAACCGCGGAGACCGCTGCATTCGCGCCAGCCGAGCGCCGTCCGCTTCGGACCCGAACGCGGCACAGCCAGCGCACCCCGCCAGGGAGGCAAGCCACGCGACGCGGACCCCCTTGCCCCACTGCGGACGGACCCCGCGCCTCGCCGGGAGCGCCGGGCGGTCGCCAATCGACATGGCGTGGGCTTGGCGCCGATCCCGGCCCATGTCAACTCGGCACCGACGGCGCGCCGCGGCACACCGCGCCAGACCATGGCGGGGAGGCCTCGGTGGCCGCCGAACCCGGCCTTACTCGAAGCTCACCTTGGCGCCAACCTGTAGCCAACGCGGCGGGTTGGGTCGCGCGCCGTATGGCCTGCGCGAAGCGATCACCTGGGCGTCGAGCGCATTGCGCAGGTTCGCATACAGGCTCAGCCATCCCCAGGGCTCCGCGCTCAACCCGACATCCACCGAGAGCAGCTCGTCCGTCGCCAGCGTCCGATCCAACGGGCCCGCCCCGGAGCGCTCGCGCATGCGGCCGGTGTAGGTGGCGGCTACATAGCCGCCCAACACGTCGCCCACCACGCCCACCGAAGCGCGCCCTTGATGCTCCGGCACGTACGGCATCTCGTCTCCCGCTTCCACGTCGCCGAAGATCGAATCCTGCGACTGAAACGTCTCGAGGAACTCCGTCCTGGTCAGCGTGTACGAGAGGCTGACCGGAACCCGGAACCAGGGCGTGAGAATCGACTCCTCGACGAGCGCCTCGGCGCCATAGATGCGGGCGCGCCCGGCGTCGAACTGAACGTCGAGGTTCTCCTCCGCGCAGCCCCCCGACAGCGTGCAGATGTTGGTGAGGTTTTGGTAGTCGCTGAAGTAGCCGATCAGCTCGAGGCGGCGAAAGCCGCTCAGGTAGCGGGCGCCGACCTCGTAGTTGAGGCTGATCTCCGGATCGACGCTGTCGCCGGTGCCGGGGGCCGGTGGGCTCATCCCGCGGTGCGCGCCCGCCAGGACGCCGAAGCTCGGGCTCAGCGCGTAGTGCGCCCCCAGCCCGGCGAGGAGCACGGTCACGGTTCGCTCACCGTCGGCGGCGCTCGGGTTCATTCGCTCGACGAAACGCGAGCTCATCACTTCGAGGCGTACGCCCGGAGTCAAGGTCAGATCTCGCCAGCGCAGCTCGTCGCTGGCGTGAGCGGAGACGGCCAGCGTGTCCGCGCGATTGAGCGTCGTCAACACGGGGGCGCCGACGGAGCTCCCGGGCTCCCCACCGCGGATCTCGTAGGCCGTCTCGCTGTGGCGGCGGCGCACGGCGTCGTGGTGCAGCCGCGCCCCGACCACCACCTCGTGCTGGATGTCCCCGGTGCGCGCCGAAAGGCTCAGCTCGCTCTGCACCCCCTGCGAAACGTAGCGGCGCTGATTGGGGCCGATGAACAAGAGCTGTTCGGGCTCGACCGCATCGGCCGATCCTTCGAGGATGTCCACGAAGGGCGCGTTGCGGGCCGTGTCCGGCTCCGAGACGACCTCGAACAGCGCTGCGGTGGCGAAATGGTTCACCTTGTTCCAGCTGCGATCGAGATCGTGTCGGTAGGCAGTCGTGCGCAGGCTCACCGCGCTGGAGAGCTGCGCCTCGTGGCTCAGCACTCCGCTCAGGCGATGCCACCCCATCTTGTCGCCCCGGCTGGCTCCGTAGCGCCTCCGCGGATCTCGCTCGAAGTCCGCATCGGTCAGGCCGAGGTACGTCTCGTTGGAGGATTCGTCCGAATAGGTGAGCTTGAGCGAGAGCCGCTGCGAGCGATCGCCCTCGGAGAAGCCGAAGCGATGATCGCCCTTGAACATCAACTCGTTGCGGTGAAACCCGGTACCCTCCCCGCCGGGCAGATCCTTGAAGCCGGTGCTCTCGAGGTGGATGCCCTCGATCAAGAAGCCCGTATCGCGGTCCGCGCTCCCCACGGCGGCGTGCAGCTTGCCAAAGCCGTACTGGCCGCCGGCCACGTCGACGAAGCCGCCGAAGGCGGCGGGGATCGGAAGCGTGTGCAGATCCACCGCCCCTCCAACCGTCTGCGGCCCGTACTCGACGGCGGAGGGTCCCTTGATCACCTCCACGCTCGACATCCTGCCGATGAGCGGAAAGTAGTACGCGGCGGGTGCCGAGTAGGGCGCGGGCGCGAAGAGCACTCCATCCTCGAGCAGGGCGACCTTCTTGCTGCGGTCGGAGATGGCCCCGCGGATGCCGATGTTCGGTCGCAGGCCGAAGCCGTCTTCGTGCCGAACGTAGACGCCCGGCACGAGCTGAAGCGTGGCGTTGGGGTCGTCGTACTTGAAGCGCTCGAGCACCTCGGGGCCCACGACGTGCAGCGACCCGGGCGCTCGGCGCACCCGCGCCGCATGCACCACGACCTCATCGCCAGGGGCCGAGCCCTCGTCGCTCGCAGCCGCGCGCTCCGCCGCATCGGCAGGCGCTGTCGGCGCCGGCGCTCCCGCGGCGGGCGCCGCCAGCGACTGCTCCAACTCCTCGAGCTCGCGAGCCGCGCCGGGGGGCAGCGCGTTTTGCCGAGGCCCCGATGTGGAATCGGTTCCGGTAGCCTGCGCGGCCGCGACCGAGGCCCACAGCAGGGCGCCGGCCGCTGGCGCCATGCCGCGCGCGGTCATCCCCTGGGACCCTCTGGAGGTGAAAGCGGTTCTCAATAACAGCACGCGGCTCGGATAGCAGCAGGCCGCGGCAAATCATAGCCCCGGCCCTCGCGCATCCGCCCCCGATCGCGATCCGAGCGCCGCGCCGACCCGCACCGGAGCAGGGCAAGGCCGAGGAGCGAGTGATCGCAGGCCGCGCTCGCGTAAACCAATACTGTCTTTTTTCTGCGCGAGCGGTGGCAAACGGCGAACCGGGCGGCTGCGACGGCTCCTGCGCCGCGTCGTCCGCCCGCTGCAACAGGCAAGCCCGGGGCCCGCGGCAGAGCACGCACGGATCGGGAACCGTTTGCATATGGCCGGTGGCTTTTGCGCCTCGACTCGCGAGTGGTACCCTCGGGCACCATGACGCAGGCGTATGTCGGACAGGGTAGCCGGGTCGGTGCCGCACTGCTCGCAGCCCTCTGGGGCGCGTGCAGCGCCAGCGGGGAAACCGCGGATCGGGACGAGCAAACGGTGGCGCCGCCAGCGCAGCCGGAGCCAGAGAGCCCCGAAAGGGCGCAGGAGCCAACGACCAATCCCACACCGGACGTGAGCAGCACGTTCGGCGACGTGGACCTGGAGGAAATGGAGCCGCAGGGCTGCCAACAAGCCAGCCGGAGCTTCGACCCGCGCATCCCCACGGTCTTTCTACTGGTGGATCGGTCGGACACGATGTTCGCCCAGGTCCCCGGCACGAACGCCAGCGTCTGGAGCGTGCTGCGCAGCGGAGTGCTGGAGGTAATCGAGGATCTGCAGGGGAGCGTGCGCTTCGGCTTCGCCGCCTTCACGGGCTCGGCCAGCGGCACCTGCCCGCTGTTGGAGACCGCCGAAGCGAGCCTGAACAACTACGCGGCCATCTCGACGCTGTACAGCTCGCTGGAGGCTCCCGTTCTGCAAGATCCGACGCAGAAGGAGACCCCGACGCTGCCGGCGCTCGACATGGCGGCGGAGTCGCTGTGGGCAGACACGAGTGACGGCGACAAGTTCATCCTCTACGTGACCGACGGTCAGCCAGATTACTGCGACGACGGCAACCCGGTGTGCCCCCCGGACTCGGTCACCGCCAAGCTCCAGCGCATCGCCCAGGGCCTTTCGGACGACGGCACACAGAATACGCCCATTCGCACGCTCGTCTTCGGCCTCGAATCGCCCTCCCAGGCCGTCAGCGTGCCGCCGGAGATTCTGCAAGCCTTCGCCAACGCCGGCGCGGGACAGCCCGTGGCTTCCCTGCAGCCGGGCGGCAACCCGAACGGCATCTACGACAACTGCAATGGCGTCGTCGGCTGGGCGAACATGTTCGCGGTCACCGGCAAACCCGCAGAGCGTAGCCAAACCACGGCGGACTACTCCGCGGTCGGCGGCACGGCCCCCGTCTACCGTCCCGACCCGACGGACCAATCGGCGCTCGTGGACGAGATTCGCTCGGCCCTGGCGACCGTGAAGAGCTGCGAGTTCGACCTCGGTGACGACGGCGTGGAGGTGGACCTCGAGCGCGAAGATCTGGGAGACAAGGCGCGAGTTCTCTTGAACGGCACGCCCGTTCCGTTCGACCCGGTCGACGGCTGGCGCATGCTCGACGCAACCCGCGTGGAGCTGGTGGGCTCGGCCTGCGAGACCTGGCGCGCGCCCGTGGAAACGGACATCAGCTTCGACTTCCCCTGCGACATCATCGTGGTCTACTGAGCCCCGATCGGCTGCGCCCTGGTCGACGGGAGCGCCCTCTGCCCGGGCGAGGCAGCCGCCAAAGCGTTCTTCCGCTCGGGCGCCCGATGCGGACGGCCGGAGCGCTCCTCCGAAGCCGCCCCCGCGTGTGTCCGCTCTCCGTGCGCGCGAAGAATCGCACCACGACGAGCAATCGGGCTGCGCCTGGCCCGCCGCTGGGTTATTGAGGGCTCAGCCGCATGGACCTGTCGTCGATGACGCTAACGCAGCTGCAGTACCTGGTGGCTGTGGAAGACAGTGGCTCGTTTCGGGCCGCGGCTCGCAGCTGCGGCGTGTCGCAGCCCGCGCTCAGCACGCAAATCCGCAAGCTCGAAGGGGCGCTCGAGATGACCGTCTTCGACCGCAGCGCCAGCCCCCCCGTGGCCACCGAGGCCGGCCGGGCGGTGTTGGAGCAGGCACGGGTCATCCTGCGGGAGGCCGCGCGAATGACGCTGGTGGCGAGCAACGGGGACGGCGAGCCGCGCGGCACCTATCGCCTGGGCGTGATCCCCACCCTCGCCTCGCTGCTGGTCCCACGCTTTCTGCCGCGCTTCGTGCGGGAGTTTCCCCAGGTCGAGCTGGTCCTCGAAGAGGTGCAGACGGCGGCCATGCTCGACCGCCTGCATGCGGAGACGCTGGACGGAGGGCTCGCCGCCACGCCGCTCGGGCGGTCCGGCATCGTCGAGAGCACGCTCTTCTACGAGCCCATGCACGCCTATCTGCCCGCCGGACACGCGCTCTTGCAAAAGGAATACGTACGGCAGCGCGACCTGGTCAAAGAGCAGGTCTGGGTGCTGGCCGAGGGCCACTGCTTCGGGAGTCAAACGCTGCAGCTGTGCGATGGGCAGCAGGCCGTCTGCGGCCCCGAAGGCGGCAGCGTGGACTTTCGCGGTGGGTCCTTCCACACGCTCACGGCGCTGGTGGACGAGGGGCTCGGCTCGACGGTGTTGCCCGAGCTAGCGGTGCTCGGGCTGGCCCCGGCCAAGCGCAAATCACACGTGCGGCCCCTGGCACGACCCACGCCACACCGCGAGGTCAGCATGCTGGTGCGGCGCGCGCACCTGCGCCGCGCCATCACCGAGGCCATCGAGAGCTGCGTGCGCAGCTCCGTGCCCGAACCGCTGCTCAGCGCGCCCACGCGGGGAGTGGTCCTCGATCCGGAGTAGCCACGCAGCAGCGCGGGCGCGCGGCCCGCTCCGGGAGCGTCGGAGCGCCTCAATACAGCGGGCGCCCGAGCGTGTAATCGAGCCGCACATGGGCGACCGCCAGCGCCACGTACGCCCCGACGAGGGCCAGGTGCGCGTTGATGCGCGTCGTCTCCGCCTGCAGAATCTCCAGGCTCGTCGAGCGCCCGTTGTGGTAGAGCAACTCACGAGCCTCGTACGCGGCCTGAGCCGCCTGCTGGCCCTGGCGCGCCGTCTCGATGTTGAGCCGGGCCTCGGCCAGCTCGCGCTGCGCGGAGAGGATTTGCACCTGCAGCGTCTCCTGGAGCTCGTTGAGCTGGCTCTCGAGCTGCATCCGCTGGCTCTCCGTTGCGGCCACCTCGGCCCGAGACGTGCCCAAATCGTTCGGGCTCCACGTGAGTGAAATGCCCACCGCCCAGCTGGGCGTGAACTTCTCCTCCTGCGGGAACACTCGCTGGTTGGGGTTGTCGTAATCGTAGTTGCCGAACGCCTCGACCCGGGGATAGCCCGCAGACGCCTGCACCTTCTTGGCGTGTGAAAGCGAATCGCGATTTTTCTGTAGCGCCGCCACCTCCGGCCGATGCTCGATCGCCTCTCGGTACATGGCCTCGGCATCCTGCTCGGCCCCGGGCTGCGGCCGCGAAAGAATGCTCTCGCCGATGGCGAAGGACTCCTGGGGCCCCGCGTGCATGTCGAGCCGAAGCCGGCGCTCCCCGAGCAAGCTGGCGGAGCGCGCCCGCTCCTCTGCCAGCTGCGTGTCGGCGAGAAACGCCTGAGCTTGCAGCACGTCGGCCCGCGCCACGCGCCCGCTGGCGAAGAGGTTGTTCATATCCTGAGCACGCCGTTCGGCCTGCGTTCGAGCCCGCTCGGCCAACAGCAGGTTGAGCCGCGCTTGAACCCAGGCGTAATAGTCCAGCTTGGCGTTCAATGCCGAGGAGTTGCGCGCCGCGCGCGTCTCCATGCGCAGCGCCTCCTGCGAACGGCGCAGCCCCTTGAGGGTGTGGGAGAGGCTGTAGATGTAATTGCTGAGGGGCACGTCCACGCGCGCACCCAAATGGTAGTTGTTGAGAACGACGGGAAACTGGATCGGTGGGAGGGGAATCAGCGGCGTGACGGCCGGGTCGAGGGGCTCGAGCGGCGTGGCCCCCTGCGCGCCGACCAGGCTGATGTCCCCCGCCCCCCCGGCGAGATCCCCATTGTTGATGTCCGACAGGCGCGTGTAGCGAGCCTCCACCGTGAACCTCGGCGCCGCACCCCACAGCACGCGGTCGACCTCGGCATCCTTGGCGTTCGCCGAGACCAACAACCGCTCGGCGCCTCGACTCGTTTCGGCCGCCCGCCGCCCGGCGTCCTTCGCGGTGAGGCCCCCGCTGACGGCCACGATGCCATCCAGCCCGAGAGCCTTCTCGTCGAGCGAAGGCGACGACGGCGAAGCGGCGACAGCCGGCGACACGGCAGCCGGCGACACGGCAGCCTGTGACACGGCGCCGGTCGATGCCTCGCTCGCCGCCGCCTCGCCGCCCGCCCGCGGGGCGGCGGCGGGGGGATCCCCACTCGGGGCGGGCTGCGCGAACGCCCGCGTCGACGCCGACACGGACAGCGCGCACGAAAGCAGCGCAGAAACCGTCCGCGGCCTCTGGGCCACGCAGCGGTTCGAGACCGAACGGCGGGAAGCAAGCTCTTGCATTCGTTTCATCTCTCCAAGTCGTATTGCCACTTTTCCAAGCCCGTATCTCCGCCCCTGTCACCCACCGCGGCTGACAGCCCGTATGCCCTGCCAGGCCGCGGCCTACCTCGACACGCCACTGCGGGCAAGCCAGCGGCGCTCCGCGCACTGTCGGCAGCCGGGCCGCAGGTTCGAGGCGAATCGCCAGCGCCCGCAAGCTCTCGGCCCTGCCCGCCTCATTCCGCAGGCCGAGGGTTGAGCAGCCCCCCCGAGTCGCGCCGCGCGCGCTCCTTCGCCGGCGCACGGCGCCGGAAGAGGCCTCCGAAGTCGTCGAAGAACGTGTAGATGGTCGGCACGACCACCAGAGTCAGCACGGTGGCGAAGGCCAGGCCGAACACCACGGCGACCGCCATGGGCCCCCACCATTCACTGCTCTGGGTGCCCATGAAGACGCGCATCGACTTGAAATCGATGCTGAGCCCGATCGCCATCGGGACGAGGCCCAAGATCGTGGTAACGGCGGTGAGCAGCACCGGCCGAAAACGGGTGCGCCCGGCCTCCAACAGGGCCTCCTGGCGCTCCATCCCCGCGGCGCGCAGCCTCTCCACGTAGTCCAGCAGCACGATGGCATTGTTGACCACCACGCCCGCCAGCGAAATCACGCCGAGGCCCGTCATGATCACGCCGAAAGCAGTACCCGTGACCATCAGACCCCACAATACCCCAATCAGGGAAAGCAGCACGGCGACCAGGATGATGACGGGCAGGTCGAAGCGATTGAACTGCCCGACCAGAACGAGCGCGATGAGGAAAATCGCGACTCCGAACGCCGTGCCGAGAAACTCCTGGGTCTTGCGCTGCTCATCGTCGGCACCGCCCAGTCGCACGCTGACGCCGGGCGGTGTATCCAGGTCGCCGAGCAGCTCGATGACCTCGGCGCGGACGGCGTTTTCGTTGAAGCCCTCCTTGATGTCGCCGTTGATGGTCACGACGGGCTCCTGATCCTGATGATTGATGGACCCGCTGCCGCCCATCAGCTCGTAGCGAGCCACCGTGGAGATCGGTACGCTGAAGGTCCCGATCTCGGTGTCCTCCCGGCCTGGGATGCGCAGTGCCAAGACCGACTGCAGGTCGCTGCGAAACTCGGGCGCCAGCTCGACCTTGATGTCGTACTCGTCTTCTCCGTCGCGAAACGTAGAGGCCGTGGTCCCGTTGATGGCGGCGCGAACGGCGCTCGCGATCTCTCCGGTGCTCGCCCCGATGCGTTTGGCCGCTCCGCGGTCGACGCGAAAGCGCAGCTCCGGCCGCCCCACGTGGTAGTTGTCCGTGAGGCCCGTCGCGCCCGGGATCTCGGCCAGCTTGCGCTTGAGCGTGGCCGAGAATCCGCCCGCCTGGTGAAAATCTTTGGCGCCGACCTCGACGCTGATGGGCTTGCCCACCGGAGGGCCCATCCGCTCCTTCTCGACCTTGATGTCCGCGCCGACGATGGGGGCCACGCCGCGGCGGATGCGCTCGAGCGTCTCCTTGGAGCTCTCCGTGCGTGAGCTTTCCCCAGGCCGCGCCTTGCTCGGGTGCGGATAGAAGTTGAGCGTGATGCGCGCCTGGTTGGTAGCGCTCGAGGCCGAAAACTCGCCCATCGCCACACCCGTTTCGGCGACGTACGTCTCGAGATGATTCTCCCCGAGCAGCACCTGCTCGATCTCGCGCACGATCCGGTCCGTCTCCTCTACGTCCGTGCCATCGGGGGCGCGCACCGATATCGTCGCGCGGTCGGGCTCCACGTCCGGGAAGAACTCAGTCCCGTGGTTGAACTTTCCGTACGCCATGAACGTGAAGATGAACAGAACGAAGCACGCGCCCGTCGCGATGATGCGGTGGCGAAGGGACCATGCCAGCACCACGCCATATGCCCGCAGCAGCAGGCTCGACTTCTCGACGGCGCGCAACTGAGCCTCCGGCTTCTTGCGCAGCCCGATCGAGGTGAGCACCGGCAAGATCACAATCGCCACGAACAACGACGCAGCCAGCACCGTCACGACCGTCATCGGCAGATAGATCATGAACTGCCCCATGATGCCCGTCCAAAACAGAAGCGGTGCGAACGCCGCGACGGTCGTCAGGGTGGAGGCCGTCACGGCAGCCGCCACCTCCTTGGCCCCGTCCACGGAAGCGTCGAGCGGTGTCTTGCCCATCTCGAGGTGCCGGTAGATGTTCTCGACCAAGACGATGGCGTTGTCCACCAGCATGCCGAGCACCAGCACGAGTGAGAACAGCACCACCATGTTCAGCGTCACGTCGAGCAGCGCGAACACCATCATGGAGGCCAACATACTGAGCGGGATCGCGATGGCCACGAACAGGCTGTTGCGAATCCCCATGAAGAACACCGTCACGCCGACCACGAGTATGAGCGCGAGCAGGATGCTGTTTTCCAGCTCCTCGACCATGATGTCCACGTCGCGGCTCATGTCGGCCAAAACCCGATACTCGACGCTCTTCGGCCACGTCTTGGCATGCGCGGCCGCGATGGCCTTGGCCTCCCGAGCCACCTCGACGATGTTGGCGCCCGTGCGCTTGACCACGGCGAGCGAAACGCTGGGCTGCCCGTTCATGCGCGAGTAGGTGGAGCGGTCCTCGAAGTCATCGAGCACGGTCGCCACGTCCCGCAGGAACACGGGGCGGTCCCCGCGCCGCGGCAGCGCGACCGTTTCGATTTCTCGCGCGGAGCCGAACTGGCCCGGCACGCGCACCAGGAAATTCGCCGTTCGCGCCCCGACTTCGCCCCCCGGAATGTTGACGTTCTCGTTGGCGATCGCGCTGATCACGTCCTGCAGCCCGAGCTTGTAGTGGGCGAGGCGATGCGGATTGACCTGTACGCGAAACTCGCGGGTTCGCCCCCCGGACAGCTGTACGTCCAGCACACCCGAGATGCGCTCCAGGTCATCCTGGAGCCGCTCGGCGTGCTCCTTCAGCTCCGTCTCGTCGACGGGACCGGCGATGTTGACGAGCATGATCGGCATCTCTGCGATGGCGATCTCGCGAACGTCGGTGTCCTCGGCCTCCTGGGGTAGCGAGGACCGAGCGCGGCTGACGCGGTCGCGCACGCGTTGCAGCGCGTCTTCGATCACCGTCTCGGGCTCGAACTCGATGCTGATCGAGCTCAGCCCCTCCGCGCTGCTGCTGCGCATGACCTTCACGTCGGACAGGCCCGCGAGCTCGTTCTCCAGGGGAATCGTCACCAGCGTTTCGATGTCTCTGGGTGAAACGCCGGGATACGGAGTCGTTACGGTAACGTAGGGGATCTCCACGTCCGGGTTGGATTCCCGGGGCAGGCCCGCGTACGAGGTGGCGCCAAAAATCACGATGCACGCGAGCACCAACAGGACCGGCGCGCGGTGGCGAACGAGGAACTCAATCATGAAGCAGTCTTCCCGGGGCACCCTCGGGCGCCAGAGCGAGGACGGAAACCTTCGATACCGATATTTCCGAGACGGAACCCTTTGAGAACGTGTGGGAGCGCGGTGGCAATCCGCTCGGCTCCCGGCCGGCCCCCGCTCGGGCGCCGGGCGCGGGATGGCTCGGGCAGGCCGAGAGCCGGCCGCGGGCGACCCAGTGGCTGGATTTCCGACGGCTGGGTCGCCCTTGCCACGGGCCCGGTCCAGCGGCGGATGGCCCCTTGGAGGTCGAGTGAATCAGCGGAACGTCGCGCGTCCCTCCGTACAGCACTTGCCCCTGCGGTGAACGAGCACGGGATCGCCCTCGACGAGGTCCCGATGCCCGACGATGATCAGCGCGTCCCCTGCCTCGATGCCGGATTCGACCACGACCTGCCGGCGCAGGATGTCGCCCAGCTCGACGTCTCGCCAGCGAGCCTTGCCATCCACCTCGATGAACACCCCCACGCCATCGCGGCGCGTGACCAGCCAATCCTGCGCGACGACCAGGCTCTTCTCTTTGGAAGCGTCGGTGTCGCTCCGCAGCGATACGCTCGCGATCATGCCAGGCAACAGCTCGCCCTCGGGATTGGGCAGCTCCACGGTCGCCTCGAAGGCGCGAGTCTTCAGGTTGGCAGCTTGCGCCAACGCCGTCACTTTGCCTTCGTACACGCCGGAGCGAGCGTCCAGCGACACGTGCGCCGGAGCCCCGCGCTTGGCGAGAGCCATGTCTCGGTCCGAGAGCGCCACGCTGATCTTGATCGGGTCCAGCTGCACCAAGCGGATTAGCGGGGCACCGGGCGGCGCCACTTCCCCCACCTCGGCGTCGAGCTCGACCACGACCCCCGAAAACGGAGCCCGGAGCACGGCGCGCTCGGTATTGAGGGACAGCTCGCGCAGATCGGCCTCGGCGAGCGAGACGCGGTCCCGGGCGGCGTCCACCTCGGCCGTGGGAATCGACGTTCCGAGGTTGAGCGCTCGCTCGTGCTCGCGAGCGGCCACCTCGAGCTGCAGCCGCACGCGATCCTCGCGCAGTGCGTGCATCTTTCGGTCCACGTGGATGAGCGCCGCGCCCTCCTGGACGCGACGACCCTCCTCGACCAACACCCGTTCCACATAGCCGCCGAGCGGCGGCGCAAGCCACGCGTCCCGGTAGCCCTCGACCTCACCGGGCACCTCGAGTTGCAGCATTTCGCTGGAGGGCTGCACTACGGCCACCTCCACGCGGCGCCCTTCGAGGGCGGCCCCGGAGCGGGCGGGCCTGTCGGGATCCGGCGAAACGGACTCGGCATGCGGCTCCGCCTTGCCGACGGCGCCGGCCTGGCCGCAGCCGGAGAGCGAGACCACGACCAGCGCCGCCCCCAGCGCCCGTGGCCATTGGACCGGGAGCCGCACCGCGGCCGCCGCGACCACCTCCGGAGCGCAGCGCGCCACGGCTGCTGCACGCGTCCGCAAAGGCTTGGAAACACGGGGTGTTTTTCCGCATGGGCGAGGTGGCGTCATCATCGTCGGGTCGGCATTTAGGGCGGTCTCGGCGAAGCGAACGGCCTCATGGCCAGTCGCGCCTCACCGCGCGGAAAGTCTACCGGAATCTAACTCTGGGAAGATCCGCGTCTGCTCCGGGCAGGACTATTTTCCGCTCCAGGAAGGACGCGAGGTCCGGCAGAGCCGTCCATTGAGCTAGCGACTGTACGCCCCGAGACGAAAGCGACGAAAGCCGGCCACATGAAAATGTGGCCGGCGCCGGGACCCACGGGCGGGCGGCCCGGGGTTGGGGAGACGCGTAAGCGCCCCTGATTCGGCGGGATTTCCGCCGACATACTTAATTCGTTCTAGAACCGAAGACGAACGCGCGAACGCGCGTCACCGCATCAGGCCTTGATGTTGACGATCTCGCCGGTGCCGGCCGGCGGCTGTGAAGACGCCATCATGCTGGCATCGATCAGCTGCATGGCCTGCTTGCCGCCCTGCTTGACCGACTGTTGTACTTTTTGTGCGACGGCCACGTCGTACGCGACCTGCGTGGAAGCTCCCCCAACCTTCATGCTCGGAGCGAACGGCACGCGCCGGCGCGCCTCAAGCGCTTTTTCGCAGCGACATCGCGCCTCTCGACGCAAGCTTCGCCAAACATCGTCGGGCCATTCCAACTCGAAACGGAGTATTGCAGGGTCGATGGCTACCCGTAGTTCCTCCCCGCTTCGCGAGCTGACGCCCCGAGCCGTGCTGATCGGGTTGACTCTGAGTGTCGTGATGGGTGCGGCCAACGTCTACGTCGGCCTGAAGGTGGGCATGACCGTCTCGGCCTCCATCCCGGCCGCCGTGCTCGGAATGCTCTCGCTGCGAGCCTTGCCGGGGCGCGCCAGCATTCTCGAAGCGAACCAGATTCAGACGGCCGCCTCGGCGGGCGAATCCCTCGCGGCGGGGATCCTCTTCACGTTGCCGGCCCTGCTGCTGATCGGGGTCTGGGACGACTTCGACTGGCTCACGACCTCCGCGGTGGCTTTCGCGGGGGGTCTGTTGGGGGTGCTCTTCATGGTTCCCATGCGGCGAGTGTTCGTTGCAGAAGAGATGGGGTTGCCCTACCCCGAGGGCGTCGCGTGCGCCGCGGTGTTGCGCGCGGGCCAAGCCCAGCAGGAAGACACACGAGAAACTCACGCCACCGACCCGGGAGCAAAGGGCTCCGAGGCAACCAGCGTGGTCGCCGGGAGCGCCGTGGGCGCGGTCTTCAAGCTGCTCGTCTCCTACGCGGGCGTGCTTTCGGGGTCCCTCGAGGCGGCAACCCTCGCGGGTGGGCAGGTGCTGTACTTCGGAGCCGAAATCTCGCCCATGCTCGTGGCCGTCGGCTTCATCATTCGCCTCAACGTCGCCCTGTTGATCGCGCTGGGTGGAGCGCTCGGCTGGCTCGTCTGCATCCCCGCCTTCGACGCCATCAATGGGTCCCTGGCGGCGCTCTCGCCAGCGCTCGCCGCACACATCGATCTCGACACCCAGGCCAGCGCGATCGAGCGGGCCCACACTCTATGGTCCCAAGGCGTGCGCTACATCGGCGTCGGCGCCATGTTGGTCGGGGGCATCGCCTCGATCGTCAAGGTGCGGGGCGGGCTGCTGCGAGCGGTGACGGAGCTGCGCGCACAGATGGCCACCCGGCGCCCCGCCGACCCCGATCGAACCCAGCAAGATTTGCCGGCTTCGCTGATGATCGGTCTATCGCTCATCACCATCCTGGTGATTGCGGCGGTGTACTACGCGTTCACGGGGGGGCTGGCCATCACGCTGCTCTCCACCGGCGTCATGGTCGTCATGAGCTTTTTCTTCGTCGCCGTTGCCGCGTACATCGTCGGCCTGGTGGGCAACAGCAACAGTCCCGTGAGCGGCATGACCATCACCGCCGTGCTGCTCACCGGGGCGCTGCTCTGGATCTTCGGTTTCTCTGGCACCGAAGGCATGGTCGCGACCCTGGGCGTCGCGGCCATCGTGTGCTGCGCCGCCTGCACCTCGGGCGACGTGTGCAACGACCTGAAGACGGGCGCACTGGTGGGGGCCACGCCGCGAAATCAGCAGCTGATGCAGGTGGGGGGGGTGGCGGTGGCGGCGCTGATCATGGCTCCGGTGCTCTCCCTACTTCACGAAGCGTATCGGATCGGAAGCCCGGAGCTGAGCGCCCCGCAAGCGGGGCTTTTCGCCAGCCTGGCACGAGGCTTCTTCGGCGACGGCGAGCTGCCCTGGGGGCTGGTTGGAGTCGGCGCGCTGATCGGGCTCGCGCTGCTCGGCATCGATCGAGGGCTGGAAGCCCGGGAACGCCGAAGCCGGGGTCCGGGCAGAGGGGGCGGTCGAGGTGCCGCCGCCTTTCGCGTGCACCTGATGCCGGTCGCGGTCGGCATCTACTTGCCATTCGGCTTGAGTGTCCCCATGGTCATCGGCGGCCTGCTGGCGAGCCTGCAAGCGCGACGGGCCCGGGGGGAGGCACAGGAGGCGCGAGCACTGCAGCGCGGGGTGCTGTTCTCCTCCGGCATCATCGCGGGCGAGGCTCTGATCGGCGTCGTCCTGGCGCTCGTGATATCCAGTGGTTTCGAGCCCCTCACACCGCAGGTCCCAATGCAGGGCTGGCTCACGATCGGCGCGGCCCTGGTCGCGCTCGGCCTCTTCGTGCGACAGACGCGGGGCGATTCGCGCTGAAGGGCCGGCGGGGGCCCGAGCCCCCGGGGGCCCGAGCTCCGGGGACCTGGGCTCCCCGTGGCCCTCCCCGGCGGATGGCTTTTGTACGTGGAAGTTTCGCGCCGCGGCACTAGTGTTGATCCCGATGAGCCGAACGCACGCGCCTGAGGCAGCTCCGGGGGGCGTCGTGGAGGATCTCGATTTCGCGCGCGCCGACTTCACGAAGCGCGCGTCCGAGGCTCCGCCCCCAGGCGCGCTCGCGCAGCCGCCCTCCCCCGAGGCCATTCCTCCCCAGGGCGACGCTCCCGATCAGGCAGCCACCCAGCCGGAAACGGCGCCTCTGCCTCACGGCAGCTGGCCGGCTGCCATCGCCTGGGGCTCCGCGGGAGCCGCGGCGGGGGCGCTGCTGCATCGGGCCGTCGCCGCGATCTTGGGCTACGAGCTCGGCCTCGTCGCGCTCGCGATCGGCATTCTGGTCGGCAAGGGGGTTCGCCGCGGCGCGGGGGCGCTGCACTCTCGCGGGCTGGTCGCCCTGGCCGTGGCGCTTACCTACCTTGCCATCGTCGCCGGCTACGTGCCGGGCATCTACGAAAGTCTCGACGGGGCGCCGGGCTCGCTCGCGCGCTTCGAGCAGGCCGCCGCCCTGGCGCTGCTCGCCCCCGTGCTGCTCGCGGTCGAGGGCGAGTGGATGAGCCTCGTCATCGTGGGGATCGGCCTCTGGGAGGCCTACCGGTGCAGCTCCCCGCCCCGCCCGAGGCGCGAGTCCCCCGCGAGCTCGCGATGACCCAGGCCGTGGCAGAGGGCGCCGAACGGCGATGCGGGGCGTGTGGAGGCGCGTACTCCGCCCTGGCGCTGAGCTGCCCCTCCTGCGGAGCGCTCACGCACCGAGAGCGCCTCGAGCAGCTGGCTGATACGCTGAGGTCCGCGCGGCAGGCCGAAAGCCTCGAGCGGCAAGAAGATTGCCTGCGCGAGATGTTGGATCTGCTGCCGCGGGGGTCCAATCAGCGAGAGGCGGTCGCTCGCGAGCTCGCCCCCCTACAAGAGCGGCGCCGGCGCACGCGGCGGGGCCGCGCGGCGGGGCTCGGCGGGTTGGCGCTCCTGTTGTGGAAGTTCAAGGCCGTGGCCCTATTTCTCCTGGGCAAGGGCAAGTTACTTCTGATGGGCCTCACGAAGGCGAAGACGTTCTTCAGTATGGTCCTGGCGCTTGGTGCGTACTGGTCCATTTGGGGGTGGCAGTTCGCGCTCGGCTTCATTCTTTCCATCTACGTCCACGAGATGGGACACGTGGCGGCTCTTCGCAGCCTCGGCATCAGCGCCTCGGCGCCGATGTTCGTTCCGTTCTTGGGCGCCTTCGTGCGCCTTCACGAATACCCTCGCTCACCGCGCGAAGACGCCGTGGTCGGACTCGCTGGCCCAATCTACGGAGCGGCAGCCGCCATTGGCTGTTTCCTCGTGTATCGTCTCTCGTCGATCGAGCTGTTTGGAGCACTCGCGCGGGCGGGGGCCATAATCAACCTCTTCAATCTCATTCCCATCTGGCAGCTCGACGGAGGTCGCGGCTTCAACGCGCTGGCGCGGCGCGAACGCTGGGGCGCCGTGGCGCTGCTCTTGGCTGGCTACTTCATCACGGGAGACGGCCTATTGTTGCTCTTGACCCTCGGTGCAGGGTATCGAGCAGTTGCAACGCAAGCCCCCGAACTTTCCGATCTGCGCGCCGCGGTTTCGTTTGCTGGGTTGGTGGTCACACTCTGTGCACTGACGCTGGTCGAGCTGCCGTCGATGCAGAGCGGATGAGCGGCGCGATGCGCCGCCAGCCAGTGCCCCCCTCCCCCCCTCAGAGACCCCATGATTCACACTCTGCGAGCCGAGCTGGTCGTTGATTGCAAGAACTTGCTCGGAGAATGCGTCGTGTACAACACAGTAGACGGCCGCGTCTATTGGACGGACGTGAACAGCGCTCAGCTCTACAGCTGCAGCGAAGACGGCTCCTCCCTCACCCGTCGCGAGCTGCCGGAGCCGCTCGGCTCATTTGCCTTCGACCCCCGCGGCAATCTGATCGCCGCGTTCGCCAGCGGGCTGTTTCGCTACCACATGGCGGAGCAGCGCTGCGAGCGCATCTCGACGTTCGAGCCCGAGATCGAAGCCACGCGGCTCAACGACGGCCGCTGCGATCGCTCCGGGCGATTCGTCGTCGGCGGCTGCCATCAAGGCTACTACAACCCGGTCAGCTCGGTCATCAGCTACGACGGCGACGGGCCACCGCGCACCCTCATCAAGAACGTCGCACTCACCAACGCGATCGCGTTTTCCCCGGACGGCTCCCGCATGTACTTCTCGGACTCGGAGACGCTGCAGCTCTTGTGGTTCGACTACGACGACGCCACCGGCTCGCTCGGCACCCGGCACCTGCTGCACGAAATCCCCAAAGGAGAGGGCTTCGCCGACGGCTCTTGTGTGGATTCGAGCGGCAACCTGTGGAACGCCCGCTACTACGGCGGCTTCGTCCAGCAATACACACCCCAAGGGGCCCTCGGCTACCGAATCGAGCTGCCGACGAGCTGTGTAACCTGCGCCTGCTTCGGGGGGCCCCGCCTGGACACGCTCTACATCACCACGGGCCGCAAGGATCTGAACGCCGCCCAGCTCCACCAGCAGCCGTTGGCGGGCGGCCTGTTCCGGGTGCGGGTGCCCGCGCGCGGGCTCTCGGAGTCCCGCTTTCGCGACGTGCTGTTTCCCTGAGCTTCCGCCGAAGGCTAGTTTCTGGGGCGCTCGCGCACGAGAGGCCCGAGCGCCCGGATGCTCGAAGCGAATCAGTCGCTGGGGGCGCTCTCAGCGCAGAATCGTCGGCGGCGGCGGTGCGGGCGGCGGCGCAGGCGGCACCGGGTCGGGCGGCGCGGGCGGGGGCGGCTCGTCGCTGACGATGCGCTCGGTCCACTGGGCCATGTGGTTGGAGGTCGTCAGATCCTGAAACGGCAAGAAGAAGCCCGGTCGGCTGCCGTCCTCCCCAGAGAGCACGGCGGCGGGGTCGATGGCGAACATCCACAGCGTCGCCTGCGTCGGCGGATCGCCGACGACGCTGCCGTTCGGAAAGAACCGGCGCAGGCCCGCCCGCCGCTGGGAGCCGACGGTGAACCAGCTGAGTCGAGTCCCGCGGTGTTGAATCTCGAAGGGCGTCGGCTTGGGGAAGGTGTCCATCAGGTCCGCCGCCCCGATGTCGGACTGCGGCGGGGGGAAAAGCTCGTCGGCACGCCCGGGCGCTGCGGCCCGCGCGAGGAACACCGGCGTGGAGCCTGCGGTGGCCCCCACGGCCCAGGTCTTGGCGGCCGGATCGGAGTAACCGTTGCAGAACTTGCCAGAGCCGTCCGGCGACGGCGCGCTGCACGCACCGGCGCGCGACCCCGAATAGGAGGCGTCGTCCACTTCCGTGTAGAGCAGCACCTGCCCCCCGGGCAGAAAGGCGGGGTTGAAGCGATTCTTGCCGGTCGCGGAGGGGACCAGCTCGATCGGGTTGTCCGCGTCCCACACCACGCTGCCGGAACCCGCGTCGGGCGAAGGCGCCCCCGCCATCGGCACCAGCAGCTGGATGCTGCCGCCGAGGAAGGAAATCGTCTGCAGATTGTCGCCTTCGATCCCGGTCATGGCGATGGCGTCGCCGAGCGGCGACCAGTCCGGGTGGCTCGGCACGAAGGGCAAGTCGACGAACCCGTCCCGTTCGCCGGTCGTGCCGTCGTGGAAGAACAGGCGCGTGTCGGGCAGCGGGTCATTTTCTGGTGCCGCGGCCACGAAGCGATCCCCCGAGGGAGAAAATGAGCCAGTCAGCACGCGGTTCTTTTCCTCGGCCTTGGGCAGTGGAATGTCCTCGACCGCGCCGTTGTAGGTGAAGAACGCGGCGTCGTCCTGCGGGACGCTCATGTCCTTGGCGAACATCAGCTGCCCCTGCTGCGAGTTGCCGAGGGAGAAGAACATCTTGTCGCCCTGCCGCGAGATGGCGTGGCACCCCACGCAGGAGGAACCGCTGTTGCCGGGCACGCTGCTGGGCGTTGCGAAGAGCTCCGGGCTGGAGCCCCCGTTGCCGAAATCGAAACGCACGATGCTCTCCGGGCTGCTCGCCGTCCAGTAGTACACCGCGCCGTCGATGCGCTCTTCGGCGAACTCGACCTCGATGGCCGCGGACTCGCCGAAGTTGCCGGCCTCGTCGCTGCCAGCCACGCGCAGCTGCACCGGGCCCTGCCCCTGGTTCGAGGCGGCCAGCGCGGCGTAGGTGTCGCCCTCGAGCACGAGAGCACACGCGTCGGCCACGAAATCGGCCGGGTCCGAGTAGCAGCGGGTGAAATAGCTCAGGGTGGACGAGGGACTCTCGAACGAGACCCGAAACAGCGAGCTCGCCGCGTTGCCCGCCTGAAAGTGCACCTCGAGCCGGCCGAGGTTCGGCGGCAGCAGCACACCGTCGTTCGGGTAGTACAGCTCGGGCGCGAAGCCCGCCGAGGCGCTCCCGGAGAACGCAGCCGAAGGCTCCGCCGGCAACGCTGGGGTCGCCTCGGGGCTGCCAACCGGGGCAGAAAGCGCGCCCTCGAGCTTCACCAGCAGCGTCGTGGTCACGGCATGCACGGTACCGTCGGAGCTGGCGGCACGTGCCTCGACCGTCACAGCCCCGCCCTGCTGCACCGGATCCCCCGCACCGGCCGGCAGCCGCGTGGAAAAGGTGGGCGAGCCATCCGCGGGGAAGGTGCCGACGAGGTATCCCTGGGGCACGTAAAACACGCTCGTCTCGGTGAGGTTCACCTCCTCGTCCGGCGCGGTGGATAGGGTACCGAAGACCTCGAACGGCAGGCTCGCCGACTGCCCCAGCGCCACGCTGAGCTCGGCGCTCGCTGGCTCGATACGCATCGAAAGCACACGCACCTCGCCCCCGGCTCGCCCTCCCCCCGAGCCACCGCCCGGGTCGATTCCGGGGTTCAGCCCGGTCGTTCCCCCCGACCCGGCGTAATAGCCCCGAGGAGGCACCGCTGGCGCGCCTCCCTCGCCCCCACCACCGCCGGACGAAGAGCTTCCGCCCGAAGGCAACGTGGATCCCCCCGGGCCTTCTCCCCCCCCGCACGCGAGTGCCAAGGCAGAGAGCCCACACAAGCCAGCCCCAATAACCAAGCGCATCCACTCAGCCTGCAACCAAGCAGCATCACTTTCAAAGTTTTTCACCACTGCAACATTCGAAACGGCAACTCTCCCAACTGAGACGCCGCAAGGCGCACCGCGCCCCATTTCGAGGCGCCCTCGCGAAGGGGCCACGCCGGACGCGTCGGCGCCGCGCGGGGCGACCTCGGGGCGACCTCGGGGCGGTCTTCCGCGCGGGCTCGGATCGGAAACGGGCGTGGGCCCCGCTCGGCGTGGTGGCACGGTTTCGGCCTCGGCACGGCTCGCCTTCGCCGCGGCACGGCCTCGGCAACGGGCGTGAGCACCGCTCGACCTCGGCACAGCTCGCCTTCGCCGCGGCACGGCCTCGGCAACGGGCGTGAGCACCGCTCGGCCTCGGCACGACTCGAGTTCGCCGCGGCACGCCGCGGCACGGCCTCGACAACGGGCGTGAGCACTTCGTGGGCGAAGGCCCCTCCGCCGAGCAAAAACCGCCTCCGTCTCGCCCCTCGCGGGTGCGTCCCGCCGTGTGGCCTTCGCGGGCGGTGTCCCGCCGTCTCGCCCCTCGCGGGTGCGTCCCGCCGTGTGGCCTTCGCGGGCGGTGTCCCGTCGTGTCGCGACCACGGCGCTCCTCGGCGCCGCCGCACGCACCTCGCGCCCGATGGCAAGCCACCGTCCCATGCCGCTCGGCCGCGAAACGGCGGGCAACCGGCGCCAAACCCCAAGGGTTTTGCGCCCCCTTGGGTCAGCCGTCACAGTAGTCGAGGGAAAGGGCGCCCCGCGAAGCGCCGCACGAGGGGACGAATGGGAAAGCGCAGCGCCGCCCGAGCCACCAAGCTGGCCGACACGATCCTGGAGGACCTTTGGTTCGGAGAGGACGATCCCGCGTGCTCCGCCGAGCAGGCCTCCGCGAGCCTGGCGGCGGCCATCGCGGAAATCCAAGGATTGAAGCCTTTCCCCGTCGTGGCACAGAAGGTACTTCAGCTCACGCGCAACGCCAACTGTCGGATCCAGGAAGTGGCTCACGCCGTCAACAGTGACCCCTCCCTCGCCAGCCGCACCCTGCGCCTGGCCAACTCCGCGGCCTTCTCGCGCGGCAAGAGCCTCGACAGCGTCGACGAAGCAATCGTACGCCTGGGGCTGTCGAAGATCACCAGCATGATGACGGCCATCAGCGTGATGGGCCTGTTCGACGACACGGGCAACCAGGGCGCCTACGTCCGCGACCACTGCGTCGGAGTCGGCACCATCGCGCAGGCCCTCGCGAAGGGAAAGAACTGGCGCGGTCACGGCCAGCTGTTCCTCTCCGGGCTGTTCCACGACCTCGGGCGCCTGCTCCTGATGCAATCCGGCGATCTGAAGCACGAGCCGCCCCCCGAAGTGAGCGGCTGCTCGACCATTCACCGCTTCGAACGGCAGCACCTGGGCTACGACCACGCCGTGCTCGGTGGGCACGTGCTCAGAATCTGGGACCTCCCCGAAACGCTCGCCCGCGTGGTCGCCTGGCACCACGAGCCAGCGCGGGCCTACGAAGAGGGCGGCGACGTGGGTCTGATGGTCGCCTTCGTGCGCGTCGCCGACCGCCTCGACGAGCAGCTCGCCTCCGGCGGCGAGTGGGACGACGACTTCCGAGCCACCCTGCTGAAAGACTCCGGCGCCACCTACGCCGGCGTCAGCCAAGACGACCTGGTTCGGCACGAACAAGCCATGCTCGACGCCCGCCGCGAAGCGCTGAACGCCTTCAGCTGAGGCGCGCGCTCACGCGGCGCTACGCCCGCGGGCCGCCACGCGCCCGTCTGCTCCGGCATGCGACCCGGACTCGGCTCGTGGCTCGTCCCCCTCCGGCGGCCAGCCCGCGCGCTCGCGCGAGCCGACCGCCCCCCCCTGCTCGGCACGCAATCCACAGGCCAGCGAAAGCCCGGCCATCGTCAGCCGCATCCGCTCGGCGCTCACCAGCCCGCGTTCGGCCAACTCTGAAAGCCCTTTCAGTGTCCCGAACAGGCTCACCCCCGCCTCGTCGGAGAGTGAGAATAGGTCAATAACTTCATTAGATTGCCCCAACTCGAGGAGGGCGATGAGGAGACGGCTCAGGGGATCAGTTGCGCTCATGTGTTCAGTACTACCGCCCGAACCGACACCGGGCCCAATTTTCGTCCCCAACTTTTTCCCAGCTTTTTCCCCAACTCGCCCCCAGGCTCGGGCCCGAAAGCCAGGCCCGCGAACGGCCCCCCGACGAGGCCCGAAAGCCAGACCCGCCGAACCGCCGCTGGCAGCCGGCGGCCTCCCGCCCGAAACAAGACCCTCGCGCCCCTCAGCGGGGCCGATGCTGCGTCCCTTCGCCCGCCGTGAACAGCAACAATTCCACCGGTGCAATGACCTCCAGCCGGTGCCAGACGCCGCCCGGCACGACCAGCATCCGCCCCGCGGACAGCAACGTACGGCGCGGCCCGTGCTCGGGGTGGTCGAGCACCAGGTCGCAGGAGCCCGACAGCACCATGACCACCTCGTCGCCCGCCGGGTGCATCTCCCAGTGATCCCAATCGCGCTCGCAACGAAAAGCCGTGAGCAGACGGCCGGCGCCGAGCTCCGCCACCGTATGCGTCCAAAAACGCTCATCGACCGCGATCGGCTGCGCCCGACCGTCCGCCGTAACGTGCAAGTAGGTGTTGTGCGGATCCAGCGGGGTTGGCCAGGACATGGCCCGGATCATCCGGTACGCTCGGCCAATGAGCAAGCGCCTCGTCCTGATGCGGCATGGCCATGCCCAACAGGCCGCCGAGGACTACATCCGTCCGCTTTCCGCGCGGGGCCGAGAAGCGGCCGCCCTGGCCGCGGAAGAATTTTTGAGCTCTGGCGTGCGGTTTGACGCGGTGCTCAGCAGCTCCGCGCGGCGCGCCCTGAGCACCGCTGAAATCGTCTGCAAACACTGCAGAATTCCCGGGCCCGAAGAACGGCGCGACCTCTACCTCGCCCCGGCCTCCGACTGCCTGGACGTGCTGCGCGGCCTGCCGGACGCGCGGAGCTGCGTCCTGCTCGTGGCTCACAACCCGGGGATCAGCGAGCTCGCGCGCCGCCTGCTCGGCCTCCCCGTCTCCCTGGCTCCCGCCGAATACGCCTCGGAGTCGTTCGACATCCCGAGCTGGCGCCAGCTCGGGCAGTAACCCTCGCCCTCGCTGGCGCTATGGCGACCAGTGATCGGCCAAAAACTGCACGACACTGTCCGTGTGATTGGCCCCGATCACGAAGTGAGCCAGACGCTTGATCTCGGCCACGGCGTTGTCCACGGCCACCGCGCGACCCGCGGCGCGAAACATCGAAACGTCGTTCACCTCGTCCCCGAACACCGTCACCTCTTCCCAGGTGCACCCCACCTCGAGCAACAACCGCTCGATGGCGCGCGCCTTCGTCGCCCGCGCCGACTGCAGCGTCAACCAGTGCCAGCCCGGCTGATAAGGGTTTTCGTACAGCGCCATCTGCAGCTGCCCCGCAAAACGCTCCGCGAGCGACGCCTGCACGACGCCAAGCCGCGGCCCCCGATCGATCAACGTGAGGCACACCGTCGGCTCCGCCGACGCGCCACGCGGATCCGCCGCTGGCATCAAGCGCGCGTCGCGCGCCGCCACGCGGCTATCCAGATACCACTGCATCCCCTCGTTCAGGCGACCGCGCGGGGGGTACAGGCGCTGGCGCCCCGCGGGCCCCGCCGGCGACTCGCCCGCCTCGACGTACGTGGACACGAACGGCGCCACCCCAACGGCGATCGCCGCCTCCACCACACACTCGACCAGAACCGGCGCCAGCGACTCACACACCAGCGCCCGGCGAGTCCGCAAGTCCGTCACGAACGCCCCGTTGAACTCCACCACCGGCAGCGAGATCGGCAACCCCTCCAAGATGGGCGCAAGGGTCACCACGCTGCGCGCGCTCGCGACCGTGAAAGGCAACCCCGCCTCCAGCAGAGAACGGAGCCTCCTGCGCGTAAACGCACTCATTTTCGCTTCCGGACCCACCAACGTGCCGTCTAGATCCGATACGAACAGCCCACTCACCCGCGCCGTAATGGCACGTCCTCACCCGTTGCGCAAACCGGCGGCCCCAGACCCCCACTGTAGGCAAGCTCCAGCCACGCTCCCGCTTTCTTGACGTCGCGGCGCCAGCACGAACAATAAACGACGATGCAGGGCAAGTACCTCGAGACGCTAACCTGGGAGCAAGCGGAGCGAGCCCTCGAGCACGCCAACACCCTGCTCCTGCCGCTGGGTGCCCGTTCCAAAGAACACGGCCCCCACCTCCCGCTGAACAACGACTGGTTGATCGCCGAATACCTCGCCATGCGCGTCGCCGAACAGTGCGGCGTGCTCGTGCTCCCGACGCTGCAGTACGGATACTACCCCGCCTTCTGCGAATACCCCGGCTCGATCAGCCTCGGGGAAGAAACCTGCCGAGACATGGTCGTCGACATCCACCGCAGCTTTCAACCGCACTGCCAACTGCCCCTGTACGTGCTCAACACCGGGCACAGCACCGTCGCGCCGCTCCTGCAGGCCCAGAGAATCCTCGGCGAAGAAGGCCTGCGCATGGACTTCACCGACCCCACCGTCGCCTTCGCGCCACTGCGCCAAAAAGTGGAAACGCAGCCCGCTGGCTCCCACGCCGACGAAATCGAAACCTCGATGATGCTCTACATCGCGCCCGAGATCGTCCAGATGAAGCGCGCCCAGCGCGACATCCACCCCAGCCTCGGCCCCGGTGGCCTCACCCGCGACCCCCTCGCCAAAACGGGCACCTACTCGGCCACCGGCGCCTACGGCGACCCCACCCTCGCCTCGGTGGAAAAGGGCGAAATCATCGTCGAAGGCATGGTCGACTACCTCGTCGGGCACATGCAACGTTTCATCCCCGAGCCCCGCCGCATGGCGCCGCTCACCCTCCCGAGCACCGACGTCTGCCTCGAGCTCCTGGACAGCTGACGGCAAAGGGCGCGACGCGAAAATCTCGACCCAGCAGCGCCGACCTAACGGCGGCCCCCCGCTGCGCCCAATCGCGCCGGCCGGGGCAACGGCTGGCAGCCGCCCAAGCAACGCCCGCACCGGGCCAGGCAACGGCCCGCACCGGCCCGCACCGGCCCAGGCAGCGAACGACGCCGCCCGCCGCGCGCCCGGCCGCCGCCCATTCGCGGCCCCTCCTGGCGGCCGCCATCGGCCCCCGATTGGCCGAGCCGCCCCGAGGGCGGCCAACGAACACCGCCGCCTCGAGCGCGGCCAACGAACACCGCCGCCGAAGCACCCGGCGGACCCCACGTTTCCCCGTTCGGACGAGCAGTTGGGGCACGTGGCCGTTTCGCCGGCCCGGCAGACGCTCGACACAGATTCCGCGTTGCCAACCCGCCCCCTCCTGGCTATGTTCCCGGCCCTTCGGGCGCATAACTCAGTGGTAGAGTGCAATCTTCACACGGTTGAAGTCGCTGGTTCAAGTCCAGCTGCGCCCACAGAAAAATCTGAATGATTGAAGCCAGTTAGACAGCAGTGTCTAGCTGGCTTTTTCGTTTGGGGTACCACTCGCAGCCCTCGGGGTACCACCGGGAGTACCACTTGGTCCCGATTTCGGGTCCTCTTGAGGGGGTGTTTGAGAGCCCGGGTGGTACTCCGCGTTTTCGACTCTGAAGCGTGCCGCGCGAGCGGTCATCAGGTCGGTGACCTTGGCAATGCTCTGCCGCTGCTCGTCCCCGTGGACGGTCGAATAGTGCTGCTGCATGCGCTCGGTGGCGTGGCCGGAGATGCTGCGGGTGACGAGGTCTTGGACCTCGGCGGCACGCGCCAGGTCGTTGAACGTCCGGCGCATCCCACGAGCGGCGAACTTGTAGCCCAAGCCCATCTGCTCGGAGACGGACTCGAACGGCTTGTTCAAGACCGACCCCGCCCGAAAGCCGCCGTCCGCCGAAGGGAACAGGAGCTCCGAGTCCCGCTGCGCCTCGGTCACCAGCTGCGTGTCCACATGCCAGCGCAGCACTGCGACCACATCCGCCGGAAGCGAGATGCGATAGCGAGTGCCCTGCTTGGTGGCATTGCGCACCTGCTTGCCCAGCGTTTGCGAACGCCGCACGAGCAGGCGTTGGCCTTTCCAGTCCACGTCGGGCGTCGGTCCGCCACGCCGCAAGGGACGAAGCGAAGATGGCCGCAGCCCCGTCGCGAAGCCGAGGTAGGCCATCGCATAGTGTTGGGGGAAGCCCGCCTTCAGCTTCTCGAGGAACAGAGGCACCTGCTCGGTGGTCAGCGCGTTGGGCTCTTCCTCCGTGTACGTAGCGTGCGTCGAGGTATCGAACTCCTTGATGCCATCCGTTGCCACGCCCGGGAGGTCGAAGTCACGCTTCGCCGACTTGAGGATGCCCCGCAGCACCGCGAACCAACTGTTGACCGTGGCGGGCTTGTAATGGCCCGCCTTGAGCAAGCGCCCCACACTCACCTTCCACGCTTCCACGTGGGAGGGGCGAATCTGGTCCACCAGTAGATCGCCGAAGCCCTGCACGACGATTCGCTCATCCTCGCTTCGGGTTCCGCCAATCAAGTGCTCCAGCGTGTGGCGCCAACGGTCTTGGCTGGCTCGCGTGCTCAGCTCACCCATCGCAATCTTCTTCTCCAAGACGGAGACCGCGTAGTCGCCGAAGTGCGTTTTCCGTTGCTGAGCCAACACGAGCCCGGCCCGCACCCGAGCCTTCTCCGCCTCCAACCAGTTGAAGGCGTCCGCCTCCGTGTGGTCGGGCAGCACTTTGCGTATCTCTCTCTGGCGCCGCGTCGTTGGGTCCAACACTCGCGCGCGCACCAGATAGCCTCCTTTCTCTGTCTGCCACACGCCCGGCAGGCGCGTAGCTCTCAGCTTGTTCTTCCATCGATAGACCCATTGCTTGTTGCCCATTGGCATCTCCTTTCGGAGGCGCACCCGGGCGGCCCGAGGTGACGCTATCACGCGCATGTCCGACCAAGAACTGGTCCAAATCGGAACGCTTCCAGAGCCAGGTCCCGCGCCCGCCTCGGCGAGCAACGGGGGCAATTCTGCCCTCCTTTTTGGCTTTTCGGAGGGCGGACGGGGTTTTGAAGCCGCAGTAGGCCGCGGCTTCGTTGGTGGTCAGGAGGTCGCGGGTCACGATTCCCCGCGGCCCCTCTTGGGGATTGATACGAGCGCAGAGCCAGCGCCTTCGTGTTCGAGCTTGAAGAGCCTGGCCCTGCACAGGTCGCGAATGCCGCGGCGCAACTGGGCCTCAGAGAGAGCGAAGGGCCCTAGCGTGGCCGAGCTCAGGGCAACACTCGTCAACCCGGAGACCGTTTGAAGACGCCAAAAGGCGACGGCCACGACGCTGGCTTCGAAGGACACGCTTGCCGCGGACTGAAGCCACGACGGCGAGACTGACCCCCCACTCACTTTGCACCTCCCCCGACTTTCAAGTGCTCCCGGTATTCTCTCAGGCGCTGGCGATGGCGCGCGTCTGCACGCAACCACGGCAGCCATCGGCGCTCACACGTTGCAACGGCCAGCGGAAAGCGAATGGCTCCCGCCGCGAGGTCTCGGCAGAGCTGAGGATCGCTCAGCTGCTCGTCCACATACTCGACGAGGTCTCGTGTGCAGACGGGCTCGCCGTGCGCTCGTGCAAGTCGTAGCAGCCCTTCCAAGCGAGAGCGAATCTCGTCGAGTGGATACTTGTGCCGTTGCGCCAACACGGCAGTTGCCGGTCCAAGAATTCGAACGTCACCCTCCACTTCCTCCGGGGGGTTTGGGGGGCTGGAGGGATCTTGTCCATTCTTGGTAATTGGAGAAATAGCAACGGGCGGCTGGTGAGGGCCTCCCTCAGCGGTTGCCGGAAGCCTCTCCGGGAGGTTGCGTTGCACCGCCCGCGGGGAGGTCGCAGCTAGCCGCCCAGCGGCTGTTGTGTACACGTTCGGATCCAGAAGTACGCCCCGAGGCGGGCGCCCACGCCCGCTCGCTTCAGGACGCACAATGAGAATTCTCGTCCCAGCGTTTCCACGCTTGAGGCGACGAATCAGCCCTAGGTGCTCGAGGTAGGATAGAGAGACTCGGACGGTTCTCTCGCCGTGCCCCGCTTCCCGCGCGATTTCTCGGGTGTTCGTCAGTCGACGGCGATTGTCGCAGCGCTCCAAGACCGTGAGGTAGACGTTCACGTCACTTGGGCGAAGGTGGGAAAGCACCTTCTTGCGACACTCCCGATCCACTCGCGAGTATCCTCTCGATTTTGCCGTTCTTCCGCTCGCAGGCAGGTACGATGCTGATTCGAGTACGTCACTCTCTCCCGCGCAAAGCTCGCACAGTAGCTGCGTGGCTCCACTGAACTCCCCTTCTTCATCCAGCGAGCAGCGCTGCGTGGCGAGATATAGATGGCAGGATTCACATAGGGGTTGCTGTTCGTGGTGTGGCTCTCGTATGCTTCTCATGTTGCACGTCTCCTATGCCCGTCGTCGGTTTCCAGGCGCACGACGGGTGTCTTGCCTCGTAGATGGAGGCGAGTTGGGTGTGCAGTCGCTTAGGGCGTCTGCAGACTTGGTCGCGCGGCGAAAGCCGCACGGGGGCTGTTGGAGTGCCGGTGCGCCCGGCTACTCAGGAGCGATCTCGGCTCGCCTCGACGGTGATGTCGCGGGCGAGAAAACGCTCAAGCTCGTCACGGCGGACGATTCGCCGCCGGCCGGGCCGCGAGCTGCGGAGCCGGCCAGTCGCGATCCACTGCCGAACCGTGGACACGGACACCCGCGCTACGGCGGCGACCTCCGGCAGCAGCAGGTGTTGCTGTTCAACGTTCGTCATGAAGTGGTGGTAGCGGTGAACAACCACCTCAGTCAGCAAAGTCGTAAGGAAGGGCGGCGAGAAACTCTCGGGGCAGCGGCGCGGCGCGTCACCCCAGGTAGGGGGGGGCCTTCGGGGCACGTCGCTCCTCGTCAATGGCCCGTTTTCTTTCCTGCGGCGAAAGAGTGTCACCGACGAAGACGCCCCCCACAGCACGCGACCGATAGTGGTTGAGTAGGCCACGGATCTCCTCCGTGGCGGTCCTCAGCCCGCTCTTCGGAATGGTCAGAACGTGCTCGGCGATCTGCCTCTCGCTGAGGCCACCCTCCGTCAGCACTTGATAGAACTCTGCGCGTACCGGGTCGCCGCGCCGTCCCCCGTGACGGGCACCATGCTCGGCGACGGACGGCAAGAAACAGGCACGCATTTCTTCATCGAGCTGCTCTAGATCGTCGGCGATTTCGTAGAAGCGAAGAAGCCCCGAGAGAGTCCGAAGCCCAATGCTTTGGTTGCTTTCCGCCTTTTTCGCGAGTTGGCTCAGCCTCCTCGCCGCGTTTGCAAGAAGAGTGGCGAATGATCGAAATACGACAACGTCCGGACTTGGTAGCGCAGCCAACAGAATCAAGAGCCCGCGAACCAAAGGCTGCCGCAGCCTTTCCATCTCGCTTTCCGGCCGTCGACTGAGATGCACGCCGCAGCCGAGAGTCACCAACGTGACGAGCTCCCGGCGACTCGAGCGGGTTGTGGGGCTCCGGAGCAACGTCCTGACTCTTTCCGCGTGAACGCTCACATCCCTGGCCGGACACCCAAGCCAGTCAGAGGGCGCGAACAGCAACTCTGCGCACGCGAGCGCCATCAACCGCCTCTCCCTTTCCATTCTTGCCGCATTTTCCACGTCGCGCTCGAACTCCGCCTTCGACTTCATACGGGTGCGCAGAGCCAGAGAATGAAGGTCATCTTCGCCCCCCTCAACAATGCGAAGCGCGTGCTTACGCGCCCGGCGAACAAGTCGTCGCGAAGTGGAAAGCGCTCGCTCCAGCGACTCATTCTCTTCGGCCGTAAGCTGTTCCTCCTCGGGAAGCGTGGCAGCGAACCGCTCGAGCGCCTGGCACCCGATCCAAACCGGGCGCACTGCGCTGTCAACGTACTCGAGGAGTTGCTCCTGCCCCGTCTTTTTCGGCCGTGCCATCCTCGCAACAGTACGCCCTCGGCACCGCTGGTCAACAACCAGGAACGCCCCGGAGGCCTTGCCTTGAAACCTGCCAGCCCCCCGTCAACATGCACGGCAAGCCCGAGGCGACCGCTGAACGGAGGCAATTTGTCGTGAAACGACAAGAAAGCGAAAAAACCAGCTGCGCAGCAAATTGCGCCGACGCAGTTGTGGCAGGCAGCAATGGCAAGCTCCTCAAACGCTCGGAAGCAGCACGAATGCTGGGGGTGAGCGTCAGTACCCTCCGGCGACGGGAGGGAGAGCTTCTGAACCCAATCGTGAGCGAACGAGGAGTTCACTACTTCGAGGAGTCGGAGGTGCGCTCGGTTCTCGTCCAGCGCCGCTCCATTCGGGTAACGAACGGCGTCGACAATGGCGGGATGGCAGCCGACGTTTTCGAGCTACTCGACCGGGAGGTTCACCCGGTGGACATCGTCAAACAGCTACGGCTACCGCCAACCACCGTCCGGACTTTGCAGGCACAGTGGGCAGAGATGCGAGGCGGCTTCGTCGTCAGCGCTGAAGAAGCGCGGCGGCTATCCGAACTCGCCGGACACTGCGAAGCGCAGAGCGCAGCGGCCCTTGAGGCGCAGTTGCGGCAGCAGCGAAGCCAAACGCGCGCCCTTCTCTCCCAGCGGCATGGCCCCTCCCCTGTTTGCCGCCTGTGCGGCACCAGACCTTCGTGTGTGTGCGAACCCTGCCTCGTGGAGCACAGGGGTCCGTTGGTGGGCAGCCGCATTCGACTCGAACGCCGCGCCACAGACGGAGGCCCCGGAAAGGTTCGAATCGTTGCAGACGTAATGTGGGACGACACGCCGTTCGAACCGGGAGCGCGCTCGCTGGTCGCCATGGCGTCCGATTGGTATCCTTCCGACAGCGCGAGCATTGACGGATTCTTGCTGGCGCTTGGCGAAAAGCCCTAGATAGCAAGAAGCGTCGACGAGCCGCTTTCTGGAACCACTCTACGGATACTCAACGACCTCGATCGTCATGGTGTATCCGTACGGGCAACCCCGTTCCTGACGGGGCGGTGCCGGCCGAGTACATCGCGAGGCCATGGCGGAAAAAAGACCGCGTGTGTCGCGCGAGGAGTGGGCGAAGCGAGTTCAGCGGTGGAGGGATAGCGGACTGACCGCATCGGAGTTTGCCCGGGAGCTTGGGATCAACGCTAGTACCCTGACGTACTGGAGCTGCGAGCTCAGAAAGACCGAAAACGGCGCAGACGGTGAGCGAGTCGCGAAGCGCGCGGCAAAGACGCGCTCCCAGGTGTCGAAGCCTCACACTTCGATGATCCAGGTGCAGGCTACTGGCGTGTCTGATGGGGGCTTCGTGTTGGAGCTCTCCGGCGGCCGGCGGCTGAGGATTCCACGGGACTTCGACGACGCCACGCTCCGTCGTCTCGTTGCCGTGCTGGAGGCCTCGTGATCCCTGCCCACGTGCGGCTCTTCGTCTGTACAGAGCCGGCGGACATGCGCTTCGGCTTCGACAGACTCGCTGCACGCATACACGAGGAGCTGAAGGAAGATCTCCAGAGCGGCTCGCTCTTCATTTTCGCCAATCGGCGAGCGACGCGGTTGAAGGTGCTGTGGTGCGAGCGCCACGGACTCTGCATGCTTTACAAGCGGCTTCACCGAGCGAGTTTCGAGGTGCCGACGGATGGGCAGTCCGTTGCCATCACAATCAACACTCAGCAGCTTGCAAAGCTGCTGGTGGGTGTTCCACGGGGCAAGCGACCCGGCAGAGCTCGCTGACGACCGCTTTGCCTTGACAAGGGCCCGTCAGCTCGGCATCGCTGACTGTCGTGACCTTCGACGAGCTCCGTCAGCGCTATATCGAGAGCGGCAAGCGGCTCGAAGAGGCCGAGCGCGAGCGCGCCCAGCTCCACCAGCGCTACGTCGAAAGTGGATCCGAAAGGGAGCGTGACGAGTACAAGAAGCTCTGCGCGCACCTGCAGGAGGAGGTCGCTCGCCTGAAGCGGGGCCTGTATGGGCAGAAGGCTGAGCGGCTTCCGGACAGCGAGCAGCAGCTCTCACTCGCCATCCTGGGCCTCGCGCTGAATGGCTCCGGTGAAGGCGACGAGCCGTCGCCGGAGCTGGAGTTGGACTCCAGCCAGAGCATTCCTGAGCACGAGCGAAAAAAGCCTCGTCGCAAGCCGCTCCCCGAGGACCTGCCGCGCGTTGAAGTCGACCTCGTGCCGCTCGAAGTCCAGCAGGAGGGGCTCGACGCCTTCGATGTGATTGGCGAGGAGCGTCGAGAAACGCTCGAGCGTCGACCCAGCTCGGCGGTCGTCGTGGTGACGATTCGCCGAAAATTCATTCGAAAGACGGAGCAAGGGCGCGAGGGCGCCACCGTGCTTCTCGCGGAGCCTGCCGAGCTTCCGATCCCAAAGGGGCTGGCGGGGCCGGGCATGTTGGCGGACTCGCTTGTACGCCGATGGCAGGATCATCTACCGCTGCACCGGCTCGAGGGTATCTACGCTCGGGATGGGCTGAGCCTTCCGCGCACCACGCTTTGTGGCTGGCATGACCAGCTCGCCGAGCTGTGCGAGCCGCTGGTCGAGGCGATGAAACTCGACGCTCTCAAGGCGCCATACGTCTGTACCGATGCCACCGGCGTGCTTGTGCAGCAGAAAGAAAAGTGTCGCCGAGGTCACTTCTGGGTACTCGTGGCCCCAGAGAAACATGTGCTGTTTCGCTTTTCCGCCTCTCACGTGAAGAAGTTACGACTTAATCGGACAGATAACTTGGCCCTCCTGGTGTCCCTCTGAAAACAGAAGGGACATGAACATGAGCAACGAGCAGAAGATCATCAAAGCGAAGCTGGGGCTACTGGAGCTGGCGAAGCAGCTGGGG
>JBNKVS010000096.1:0-44616 GCA_050299315.1 Polyangiaceae bacterium | reverse complement strand
TCGTTGGTCTGCCCGAGCTCTGGGCGCGCTTGCGGCTCCACAAGAACCGCTCCCTTTGGTCGCGCATTCACTGCCGCGTCGCCATCGACGACCCGGCGCCCGAAGACACCGTCGAGTACGTGTCGTACCGGCTCCGCGCCGCCGGCACCGAGCGGCAAATCTTCACGTCCGACGCGCTCGCCGTCCTGCACGAGGGCACGAGCGGAATTCTGCGTGACATCGAGCGCGTCGCCGGCAACGCCCTGCGCACGGCCGCCCGACGCAAGCTCAAGGAGGTGGACCGCTCCCTGGTCAGCGCTTTCTTCGTCGACGAGAACTGACCCGCGACCGCCCCACCGGTCGCTTGCCCCCGTGATGCCCATCGGAGCCGTGCACCCGGCATGAGCCCCGATGGGCATCACGCCGTGGTGGCTGCGACGCGCGCTCCACCGTCGCCGCGATGGGCATCAGATAGCCCGATCAAGACGCCATCAGATTGCGTGGTTGGTAACACAACCAAGCGAGCCCAGCGCTCAGCTCGAGTGAGCCGACGCGCTGGGTCCTGGGACTCGTTGCCGGCAGGAAGACTCCGCCACTTGCGCCCCGTTGCCTTCGCGTTTCCCTGAAGTTGCAGGTTGCACGCGCGTCGACTCGAGCTGACTGGCAGCCTCATCCCATCTGATACCTAGCTTGCCAACTCGCAGAGACGACGGACGCACTTGAGCACCGCAAAGTCCTAGGCACCTACGAGGCAGCCTCCCCGCCTCTGCCTCTGCTACGACCGGCGGCCGGCGCGACCGTTGAGGGCGGGACGCCCACTCGATCCCGCGTTGCAGCGGGCGTGACGGCCGCCGAGCAACCACCTTAACGCTCTGATCAACCCGGACCTAGAATCCGACGTGCAGCCGCAAACAGACGGGCACTCGGATGAAGGTATTCACACGGCAAGACCCCATCCGTCTGCAGCTCGCCCATGTTGCGCCCCTGTCACCCGACGCCGCACTCCATCACGGATCCCAACGTAACCAGACGGGTCCATTCAAACCAGAATCCAGTAAGAATCCTGCAGAAACGCGACAACCACCGAGTATCAGCGCCCCCCAGAGGAAGGTTCGATTCCCCGCGGCGGGGCGGTCCAAAACCGGGGGCTGCCGAAGGGGAGCCGCAAGGTTACTTCCGCCGCTCGAAAGCACGCCGTTCCGACGGCGATGCCTCGTCGAGGGCTTCTCCCCCCGGGCTACTCGAAGATCTCGAGGCGCTGGCGCGACCCCGAGCGGTGGGCGCCGCGGAGGGGGGATTATCGGCCCCGCGCACGGGCCACTGGGCGCGGCTGACCAGGAGGCTCGAGGCGCCGAGCGTCCCCGCGCGGACGGCTTGCGCGGCCGTGACGGACGCCGATGTCCAGCCGCGCCCCGGCGTGGGAGCGGGACCCGTTCGAGAGGCTCGTTCGGCCTGCCCCCTGGCCGACGCCGGGGGACGCTGGCGAGCGTCGACGCGGCCCGCGCCGCCCGAGCAGGCCGCCGAAAGGCCGCCACGTACCGCAGGAGCGCGCGCGGCGGGCCGCCGATAGCCCTTCGCGCACAGGCGCTGGCCGCAGCCGCGGCCTCGATTCTCGAGCCGTTCTGGGGTAGCCTCGGAGCGCGCGCGACGGGAAGGGCGTCCGATCCCGCGGGGCCCGCCCGGGTCGGGCGCGGCAGCACATGAAAGACTCGCCGAGGTTCGCATCCGGGCAGTCGCTCGACCCAGCCCGCCCCGCGGGGCCGCCCGTGCGTGGGCATGCGGCGCAGGCGGAGGGCGCCGAGCGCATGCCCGTCCGACGGCGAGATGCGGCGACCCTGCAGGTGGCCATCCGGCATTCGTGGAACGGCGCCACCGAGCTGCCTCGGGGGCCGAGCCTACGACTCGGCGTCGAGGCCGACGAAGCGCTTCTTCGCGTCGAGGTCGACGCCCCCTTCTACGCCAACCCACCTCCGCCCGGTCCCGTGGGCTTTCATCCGCAGCTCTGGAAGCACGAGGTCGTCGAGCTATTTCTCGTAGGCCACGGCGAACGCTACCTCGAGCTCGAGCTCGGCCCTCACGGTCACTACTGGGCGCTGCTGCTCGAAGGGTGCCGGCAGGTCGTGGACGGTAGCCGGCGGCTGCAATACTTCGCCTCGCTGGAAGGTGAGCGCTGGCGCGGCGAGGCGCGCCTCCCGCTCCGTTGGTTGCCCTCCGGCCTGCGCCACTTCAACGCCTTTTCCATCGATGGCCAGCAGCCCGAGCGTCGTCACTGGGCTCACGCGCCCTGCCCCGGGCCGGGGCCGGACTTCCATCGCCTCCACCTGTTTCCCGCTCTGCCCACCGACTTCATCCGCGCTTGCGAGCGTTGCCTCACCCCGACGCCCCCCTGAACGGCCCGCTCCCGGAGCCCGCTCGCTCTTTGCCCAACCGGTTGGCGCCAAGGAAGGACCGTGTGGGTGCACGGCGCGCGGGCGAGCCCGCAACCCGGAGTGGCGCGACTCGAACGCACCCGTTTTGAAACGCGCAAACATTTTGCGAGCCAATATTCCGGGAAGTGGAGCCCATGCTACATCCGCCGCATCGCTCGCGGCTTGATCTCGTCTCTTGGCCCTTGCACGTTCAGAGTCGGAAACAATGCCCATTTTCGATCCCGAGCAAGAGCGCCTCGTCGTGCGCATCGTGTACGACGGACCCGGTGTCGCCGGGAAAACCACCAACGTCGAGTACCTGTGCAACAGCTTCGGCGGTAGCAGCGCCAGCGAGCTCTTCGACGGCGGCAGGGTCGCCGAGCGTACGCAGTTCTTCGAGTGCATGCACGTCGACGGCGCGTTGATTTCGGGGTTTCGCCTTCGGTCGGTCTTCGCGACGGTGCCGGGCCAGGAGGAGCTCCGCGGCCGACGCATGGCGCTGCTCGACATCGCCGACGCCGTCGTGTTCGTATGCGACAGTCGCCAGGCCGGTCTGCCGCGCGCACGCGAGATGTTCGAGGCGCTCCAGCGGCGCCTCGAAGAAACGGGGCGGTCCGACTTGACCGTCATTCTACAAGCCAACAAGCAGGATCTCCCGGGAGCGCTCGACACCGCGCAGGTGCGCCGAGGCCTCGGCGCGCCGGCAAAGCTCACGATGGTCGGCGCGCAGGCCATCGCGGGCATCGGCGTCCGCGAGGCAGCCGTGCTCGCAACGCGAGGGGCCGCCGAGCGAGCGCGCCACCTCGTCGAAAGCAAGGGCCTCTCCGCCATCGAGTCCGGCTCGATGGCCCCGGAGGCACTGCTCGCCAAGCTCCAGTCGCTGCCCGCCGAAGGGGTGGACAACCCGCTACTCGCCGCCGTGGGCGATCTCGAGCGACCCAGCCAAGTCGGCGATGTGAGCCTCGCGCCGAGCGCAGGCCCCTCGATCACCCCGAGCGCCGCCCGCCTGCCTTGCCTGGAGGCGGACCCGAAGCACGTGTGGCCCGTGATCGGCGGTACCGACGTTGCACAGAGGTTGCGCGTCGCCGGCTCACCCGTGTTGCGTCCCGACCTGAGCTCGAACCGAGAGAGCGGGTTCTCGACCGTTTTCGAAGTCGGTTCGTGGTGGGCGCGCACCGACCCGCGTTTGCGTTTCGACAGCGAGAGCGCTGCGGAAGACCGCCTGCGCTCGCTGGCGCGAATGCAGACTCGCCTGGGCGATTATGCCCCGCCGCGCTCGACCCTGTGCATCACGCAGTCGGCGGATGGTGGCCACTGGATCTGGTCGTTGCACCCCGCCCTGAAGCGCTTCTCCGAGCGCCTCGAGGTCGGGGGTCACGCGGCCGCGGAAGTCGCCCGCGAATACTGCAAGGTTTCCTTTTCGCTGCTGGAGCAAGCGCTCGTCGAACGCCTGAGCCTCGACCTTCGCCCCGACCTCACTGCCCAAGCGGGAACGCGCATCGCTTACCTGGGCTTCGAGATCTCCGGTGGGAGAGCGCGCATGGTCTCGGAGCTGCTCGAGTGCCTCTCCGAGTGCGAGAGGCGCTGGGCGCCGGGAGCCAACTTGCTCGATGCGTTTTGGGCGTTTCGACAGCAGCTGCCGCCCGGGCCCGCGGCGCGCCTGACCGAGGCTATGGCCGACTTCACATCCAATGATTCTGCGCTGGAAAGTCTGCGACAGCGTTGCCTCTCGGCGCGCTGCGCGTAGTTGCGCGGCTCCCCCCGCCGGGAATGACAGCCGCGAGGCCACGGCTCACCCGGCGGTGCCGAGCCGGCCGTTCCTCGACGGGTCGCCGGCAGGCCGGAGCACGTCGGGCCGGCTCGCTGGGTGGACGCCGGGGGCCCAGAAAGTGATCGGCGCCCTGTTCCGGTGCCTTGCGGGTCCTATGCTGCGCGCGTGTTGAACGTGCCCCCGCAGCGCCGCCAGAAGGCCCCTCCCACCGAACGCCGCCTGGTGGCGCTCATGGCGGCGGTGCAGTTCGTCAACGTCCTCGACTTCGTGATCGTGATGCCCCTCGGCCCGGATTTCGCCGCGGGCCTGCAGATCCCGACGGCCACCGTCGGCTGGATCGCCGGCAGCTACACGCTGGCCGCCGCCGTCATCGGCGTGTTGGGGTCCTTCTTCCTCGATCGGTTCGATCGTCGCAGGGCGCTGACGGTGACGCTCGCCGGGCTGGTCCTGGGGACCCTGTGCTGCGGGCTCTCGACCGGGCTCGGCACGCTCATCGCAGCGCGCGTGCTGGCCGGCTTGTTCGGCGGCCCCGCCACGGCCCTCGCGCTCGCCCTGGTCACGGACAGCGTACCGGTCGCACGCCGCGGTCGAGCTCTGGGCGTGGTGATGGCCGCGTTCTCGGTGGCTTCCGTGCTGGGTGTCCCGGCGGGCCTGGAGATCGCGCGCTGGTGGGGCTGGCGTGCGGCCTTCTTCGCCGTCGCGGCCTTGGGGGCCGCCCTCACCACTCTGGCCGCGATCATGATGCCTTCCGCCGAGCAATGCCCGGCGCATGAGGAGCCGACCCAGTCCGAGCGAGACGGCGCGAGCCGCCGCGGAACGATGCCGCGCCGCTTTCGCGGGCCCAAGTGGTTGAGCTCCGCCTCGCTTCTTTCGCTCGCGGCGACCTGCGCGGTCACCGTTGGTGTGTTCGTGGTCGTGCCGAACCTTTCGGCCTACGTGCAACACAACCTGGGGTACCCGCGCCGAAGCCTCGGGCGGCTGTACTTCATCGGGGGCATCGTCAGCTTCGCGACGATGCGCTTGTGCGGCCCGCTCGTCGATCGGTGGGGCTCGACCCCCGTCTTCACGATGGGCATCGTCGTGCACTCTGTCGCACTTTGGCTCGGCCTGTTGGCTCCCGGGTGGGGCGCGCCGGTGTTGGTATTCTTCATCACATACATGACATCTGGAAGTATGCGCATGGTCGCCCTATCCACACTCTTCACCCGAGTTCCCCGCGCCGACACGCGCGCCAGCTTCATGTCCGCGCAATCCGCGGTTCGGCACGCGGGCTCGGCGCTGGGGTCGGTGTGCGGCGCCGCCCTGCTGATGTCGCAGGCAGACGGGCAGCTGCGCGGAATGCAAAATGTCGGGTGGCTCGCCTTGGCGCTGGCGTGGATTTCTCTGCCTTTGATCGCTTCCGTCGAAACACGCGTGAGAAGGCGCCGGCCGCTCATCGCCCCCGCCGTCCCGGTGGAGCCGGCGAAATGACCTGAAAACCCTCCACGGCCCCGGGGGCTCTCAAGCGGGCCCCGGGGGGACGAAAGAGCGGCCGCGCGCCGCGGGCCGGCTCGCCCGAGTCCTTCTCGTTTTCCAATTCGGCCGCCCACCGGCGACCGGCCAAGCCGGCATCCCGCTTCGGTACGGCGCGCTTCGAGCCCAGCAAAGTAAGTCGCACCGGGCTTTCATACCACTTGCCGCTTAACCGAGTGGGAAGGCAAGCCGCTCCTTAGGTAGCACGGTCTTGGCGGAGGGGGCGGTGGACCACATCGGGCCACCCGCGCGGGATGCGGCGGTCGCTACAGGGGCGCGGCATCACCGCGCCGAGAACGCGTTGGGGGGCTACGGGTGACGGCGGAAGCAATCAGCAAGCTTGAGGGGCTCGCACCAGGACTATCGCTGGGGGCGTACCGGCTCGACAGACCCGTTCCTTCGGCGAACAGCGGGCGCGTGTTTCACGCGGTCCACAGCCAGCTCGGGCAGTCCGCGATCGTCAAGGTATTCGACCGCGATCGCGCCGAGGAGGTTCAAGCAGAGCTCCGGGCATTGCGGCTGGTGGGAGCACCGCACGCCCCCGGCTTGCTGGATGCCGGCGAGCTGCCGGACCAGCTCGGTGGCCACGCCTATGCCGTGATGCAACACGTGCCAGGGAAAACCCTGGCTTACGTACTCCGAACCCAGCGGCGCTTGACCAACCTCTCGGCGATTCGGCTCGGACTCAACCTGCTGGCTTGCGTGCACGCCACCCACAAGCAGGGCATCGCCCATGGCGACATCAAGCCCGACAACGTGCTCGTCGTCTCGGGGGTCGCCGGCGTCGACCGCACGGCTCTCATCGACTTCGGCTCGGCGCAGAGCCTGGGAAAGACCCCGGCCGTGTCGGGCACCCGCACTCGAACGACACCGGAGTACACCGCGCCGGAAGTGATGAAGCACCGCATCATCACGTCGGCGTCCGACCTGTTCTCGGTGGGTTGTGTGCTCTTCGAGTGCCTGGCAGGCGTCCGGCTGGACGTGGGCAGGCTGAGCTCCGCGGCTTCCCAGGCGGAGGTTCTCCGGCGCACCGTTCCCATCCACGAGGGCCTCGCCGCGGTGGTGGAACGCGCGCTGCACGTCGACCCGACCCAACGCTTCGAAAGCGCGGCCGAGTTTCGCAACGCGCTGTTGGCGCTCGACGCCAGCGAGGTGGCCGAGCTGAGCGTGGGGCGTTGGGACTCCGCTGTCGGCCCACAGGAGACCCTGGACACGGTCGACATCAGCGAGCCGGTGTCGCGTCAGCAGGCCGTGGACGACAGACCCTGGACGATCAGTCGCACCGAGCTGCTGTCCACCAAGGAGCCCGAGGTTTGGGCGTTGCTGGGCGACCCCGGGATGGATCGCGTCGACGTGCGCAGCGGCCTGGGCGAGCTACGGGAGCGCTGGAACCTCCTCTTGCTCGACGCCGACGGTGCGAAGCGCAAGCGGCTCGAGCATCTCTCGGGCTCCTCACCTCCCGCCGTCATCGTGTTCGGAGATCTCCACGTCCTGCTGCAGGAGCAGCTGCTCGCAGAGGTCTGCCGGCACGGCGAAACCTCTCGCCTGCTGATCTCCACGCATCCCAACATGGACCTACTCAACAGCACCGTGAACGATTGCGGGCTGCACGCGCAAATCTGCGTTCCAGAGGAAATCGACGCGCTCGAGCGAGAGATTGATCGCATGGTCGAGCGGGCCACTCGTATCCGGCGCCGGTACGATCAACTCCGGTTGGCACTACGAGACACGCAGGATGACTTGAGAAAGCTGGAGCAGAGCCTCGCGCTGCGCCACTGAAGAACACACCAAGGGAGAGCAACTAGCATGGCCATTGCCGAGCACGCCGCCACTTCGGCCGAAACACGCAAGATCGACTGTCTCGGGCAGAAATGCCCCGCTCCGATCCTTCGCATCGCCACCGCCGCCAAGCAGGCCGGCTCGACCCCGACCATCCTCGAGCTGCAAGCCGACGACCCGGACTTCCCCAAGGACGTACAGGCCTGGTGCCGCACCGCTTCCGCCACTTTGGGCGAGGTGCACGAAGCGAACGGCGTGTTCACTACGCGCGTCGCGCTCAACGGAGCGCAGCTTCATCCGCCCGCCCCGCCCGCGAGCCACGCCCTGCGAACCTCGCAAGTCCGAGAGGCCCTTTCGAGCGGGCAATCGCCCGCTAGCAAGCCGAGCGAGAGCCGGGTGGCGATGCAGTACGTCGACTGCCGCGGCCAGCAAGCGCCGGCGCCGATTCGCCTGGTATCGCAGCGCATCGGTGAGCTCGATGGCGAGCCCGCCCAGGTGGAAGTGCTGTCGGACGACGCCGACTTCCCGCAGGATATCCGCACCTGGTGCAAGGCCAAACGCCACCGCCTCGACGCCCTCACCGATAACGACGGCGTGTATCGCGCCAGCATCGGTGTCAACGGCGCGCCTCCACCGACCCTCGCCCCGCAGCCGCCGAGCGGAGTCGAGCGGCGGACCTCCGCCGCACCCCGCTCTGCGGCGCCTGCCCAGGCCCCGCCCCCCCCGAGCGCCAAACCGAAATCGCGGCGTAGCGAGGTCCCCGTCGCCGTCCTCGACCTGCGCGGCCTCTCGGCCCCGCATCCCATCCTGCGCCTCTCGGCGATGATGTCGGACACCCCTGGCGCCCGGCTGCGCGTCGCCAGCGACGATCCGAGCTTCATGGCCGACGTGATGGCCTGGAGCACCGCCACGCGCGCCACCGTGCTCGCCGCCAAACGCGATGGTCAGCTGACGACCGTAGAGCTGATGCTGGCCGGAGAAGCACCTGCCTCCATCTGGCCCAAAGTGCAGGTCAGCATTGCCGGCGACGGCGAGGCCGGCGAGGCGCTGGCCGCAGCGGCGCTCGAGCCCGCGTTGGCCCCTCCCCCGGCTGCGCCGGCGCAGCCCGCACCCCGCGCGGCGGGCTCGACGGCAATGACCAAGGCGCCCACTTCTCAGCTGGCTCCGAGCAGCGGCCCTCAGCCGGCGCCACGCGAGAAGCGGCTCACCATCCTGGTCATGAAGAACGACTTCGAGTCGCTCATGGGCGCGTTCATGTCCGCGACCACCGCCGCTGCGCAGGGAATGGAAGTGGCGATGTTTTTCTCCTTCTGGGGCTTGAACGTGCTGCGCGGTGAGCGGCCGCGGAAGGACGTGAAGAAGCAATCCGTCAATCCCCTGCAGAAAATGATGCACTGGATGATGCCCAAGGGCCCGAGCCGCCAGAAGATGGGCAAAATGCACATGGGTGGAATGGGCAAGGGAATGATGCAGATGTTCATGCGCAAGACGAACGTCATGTCGCTCGAGCAGTTGATTGCCAGCGCCGCGGAGCAGGACGTTCGATTCATGATTTGCTCCACCACGATGGGCATCATGGGCATTCAGAAGCGCGACATCGTCGAGCTGCCCAACATCGAGTTCGCCGGGCTCTCCTCCTTCATGGAGCTCTCTCAGCGCTCGAGCATCAGCCTCGTGTTCTGATGGGTGACCTCGAAGGCGCCCCGCTCGGCGGCAAATTCTCGCGCCTGCTGGAGCTCGGCCGCGGCGGGATGGCGCGTGTTTGGCTCGCTGTCTCCAGCGGGCCGACCGGGTTCCGCAAGCTGCTGGTCATCAAGCAGCTCCTGCCCGCCCTCGCCGCGGACGAGCACTTTCGCTCCATGTTCCTCGAAGAGGCGCGGCTGGCGGCGCGCCTCAACCACCCCAACGTGGTGCAGACACTCGAGATCGGCGAGCATTCGGACGCGTACTTCCTGGTGATGGAGTACCTCGACGGCCAATCGCTTCACTCGGTGCTCGAACGGCGCAAGCTACCGCTGGCCCTGACCGTGCGTGTGTTGATAGACACCTGCGAGGGGCTCCACCACGCCCACGAGCTGACCGACCTCGCGGGCAAGCCGCTGAACGTGGTGCACCGGGACGTGAGCCCGCAGAATCTATTTCTCACGTACGCCGGGCAAGTAAAAGTGCTCGATTTCGGGCTCGCCAAGGCGGCCGACTCGAGCCCCGCCCACAAGACGGAGGGGCTACAAGGCAAGCTGGCCTACATGGCACCGGAGCGAGCCCGGAGCACGGCCGTGGACCGCCGCGCCGACGTTTTCTCCGTAGGCGTCTTGTTGTGGGAGGCGATGACCGGGCGCCGCTTCTGGGAGGGCGTCACGGACGCTCAGCTCCTGACGCAGCTGCGCGCCGGAGACCTCCCTCCCCTTCCATTCGCCTCCGACCCGTCGCTGGCGGAGATTGTGCAACGCGCCACACACCCCAAGCCCGGAGAGCGCTACGAGTCCGCTGCGGCGTTGCAGAGTGATTTGGAGGACTACCTGGAAACGAGCGGAGCGGAGAGCTCCAACCGCGACCTCTCCTCCTTCGTGTGCGGCGCCTTCGAGACGGATCGGGTGCGGCGCCGCCAGGTCATTCAGGAGAAGATGGCGGAGCTCGACCGCGAGCGGCCGACGCTCAGGCCGACGCTGGCAGCCGGCGACAGCTCGATGACATCGATTTGCGACGTGGCGACGCCGCCTCCTCCAGGGCCGATCGCCGACCTCTTGCGGCGGTCGAGAAATCCCGATTCCCTCGCCCCCGCGCCTCGTTCCGCGATCGTCGCGGCGGGCCACAGCGCTCCGCCCAGCTCCACGGGCGAAGCGCACGCGGAAAACTTGGGGCCGCCCAGCGCGGCGCCCAGCTCCGCACCGGAGTCCAGCAGCAACAAGCCGCGGCTCGCCGTGCCAGATCCGTACCGCTTGACGCGGCGCCTGTTCTCCAGCGCACATCTCTTCGAAGCGGTACACCGCACCACCTCCAGGAAGATCTTGCTGCAGTTCTTTCGCGGCAAATGCGATGCCGCAGACCTGCAGCAGCGCTTCGCCAAGGCGAGCCAGCTCAGTCACCCGAACACCGTGCAAATCATCGACGCGGGCGCCGTGCCTGCGCCGCCGGGAGTGGGGTTCGTGGCTCGCGAATACGTGCGCGGAGAAACGCTCTCGGCGTTGATGAGCCTCGACCCGCTCCCGCCGCGGCTCGCGCTTCGAATTGCCACCCAGGTCCTGATGTCCTTGGCCGAGGCGCACCACCGCGGGCTGGTGCACGGTCGTCTCGAGCCCGACCACGTTCTGGTGACCCGAGCGGCGGGGTGGGAGCCGGAGGTGAAGGTGCTCGGCTACTGGCAACCTTGCAACCCTCGCAAAGCGCCGGACCGCTCGTGCCGCGCGCCGGAGCTGGCGACGCGCCCGCGGCCCAAGGTGGGAGCGGACCTGTACGCGGTGGGCGCCATGCTCTACCGCAGCCTGTTCGGCACGTACCCAGCGCAGGAGAGCCTCGAGCCACCCGCCGACAGTCCGAGCGCCGCGCTGTGGAAGCTGCCGGAGCTGCGGGCTGCGCTCACCAAGGCGCTGGCCGCCGACCCCCTCAGCCGCTTCCAGAGCGCGCAGGACATGCTGCACTCGCTCAGCTGCTGGTCGTGGCCGAGCGAGCGAGAAACGGCGGGTGCCGCCGACGCCTACCTGCTCGGTGCGATGGCTCCCCCCTCGACGCTCACACTCGAGCCGTCGCGAAATCAGCTGATGTCGACTCGACCGATCAGCATCTGGGTGCTCGACGACGGGGACGTGCTCGGCTCGGAGGCGATCGAGCTGGCTCTGTCGGTGCTCGGCAGCCAGCACGAGGTGCGTATCCTGGGTCCCGCCGAGCGGACGCTGGCGGCCGAAGAACTGAGGAGCGGGGCCCGGTTGCCGCCGTGGGTAGTGCTCTTCGGGCCACTGAGCGTGATCTCGCGCGAGCCGCTGCTGCCCCTGCTCGGCTGCAGCGCGGAGGTGACGCGGGCCCTCGTGTCGGACCAAGACGACGTCAATCTTCTTCGCCGGTGCATCCGACAAACGGGTTTGGACTTGCACATTCGCCTGCCCAGCAAGCCCGAAGCTTTGATCGAGGGAGTGAGCCGCCTGGTGAAGAGGACACGGCGCGTGAGCCAGTACTACGATTCGATTCGGCAGCAGCTGCACCAGGGCCGCGACCGCGTCAACAGCACCAGCCGGGAGCTGGCCTCGAATCAGTCGGCGAGCGTGCGCGAGCCCCTTCTGTGAGCCCCGAGCGCTCGCTCGGCCGAGGGGAGGCCTCCGGAGCGAGTCCGCTCGCCGCCGAGGGGCGCACCCCCGGGAAGCCCTCCGGGCGGAGCGGCCGCGGCGGCAACTCGCTCGCAGCAACCCGGACGGGGTGCTCGGGACGCGGGCGCACCGCTCGCCTTGCCTCGGCGAGTCGCCGCGCCCCCTGACCCTTCGCCTTGCCCGGACGAGTCGCTGCGCCCCCGACCCCTCGACGGCCGCGCTTCTTCCGGCGAGCACGCCACGGCCGGCAGACCGCGCGAGCCCGGGAAGGCTCGCGCGGCAGCCGCGGAGGGGCTCAGAGCCGCGGCGGCGCCGAGGCCGGAGCCGTGACGGGGGCTGGGGCCGAGCCGGGGCGGTGCGTGACGAACCGCTGCTGCAATAGCGGCTCGCCCTCGTACCAGAGCTCGAAGGACCAGGTGCCCTCCACCCGCTCGTATTCCTCGTTGAAGGCGTACCCGGTCACCCCGGTGGCCACGCCTCCGACGACCGCCAACACGAGCGGGTAGTCGGCCTTCGACACGACCGCCCCGTCGGGCGTGTGAAACGGCGGGTGCCGGAGCACCCGCCACACGCGGACCCGGCGCAGCTCCGGGTCGAGCCCCGAGATGCGAAACTGCAGCCCGAAGATCGTGCCGAGCCGCGCGGGAATGGAGTCCGTCCTCTCCACGTGGCGCAACACGGCCCCCCGAATCCACTGCCCCGTGCTCGAAGCCTCGTGCTTGGCGATCCGTCCGGGACGAACCGCTTCGAACACGCCGTGCTCGAGCACTTGCGCCCGGGGAGCCTCGGGGCGGAGAGCCTGCTGGCTCGTGCGGGCCGTGGGCGACGGCGTGACGGTGAAGCGAGGGGGCGAATCTTCCTTCGCCGACCCCCGACAGGCCATCGCCGAGAGCACGACGAGCACGGCGAGCCTTTGCCCTCCACCCAGAAAGATGCCCCTTCTACTGAACGAACGCTTCATGAATCGGCATCAACATGCGTGGGTCGAGGCTCAGTGAGCCGTTCGCCGGCCCCAAATAACTCGAGATCGGGAGCGCACAGCCGCTGTTGTCTCCCGCCGGGTCTCCGGTGCAAGTCAGCGGATCGTCCACGGATCCCTCGTTGATGAGGTACTCCGCCACGCCTCCACCCGGCACGAAGCAGGGGTTCGGGCCCGCCACCGTTTGCGCGCAGCCGGGGTTCATCGCCGAGGCGGCCACGTACAGAGTCTCCACGTTGCACGCGTCGGGGTCCGTCAAACCGGGATTGATCTGCGCGCAGCCCGCGGTGGACATGCGGTTGATCCGGATGCCGGCGATCACGTTCATTCCCGGGTCGAGGGCGATCGTTCGCTCCGGCTGGCTTTCCCCGAAAGGCACGATCGAAACACGCTGACGGAACACGCTCGGGTTGCAGCCTCCGGGCGCGGTCGGAATCTCCCCGACCAGGCAGTCCCGAGAGCGCGCACGGTCGGTCGCGTACAGATTTCCCCCCTCGTCCAGGGAAATGGCGCGCAGGGAGTCGCGCCGACTGGGATGGCCGGCTGGGGTACCGGGACGAAAGTCGATCACACGCAGCACTTGGGCGCGATTCGTCGGCTGGCCCATCACGAAGTTCGCCGCCAAGTTGTTGTCGCCGATGCCGCCGCTGTGGGGGTCAACGCCAGCCTTCCAGTCGATGACGAGCACCGCAGCCTCGTGAAACATGCTGACGAACATGCCTTCGTCCGAGAACAGGATACCAGCCGGGCACCCCCAGAAGTCCCGCCCCAGCTGACCCGGACCGGGCAGGGTGTACTCGTCCACGACCTGCAACGTCTCCTGGTCGAGCACCAGGAGGCGACTGTTCGCCGCCCGAGTGGGCGTCGAGTAGACGGGTGGGAAGTAGTCGTTCGAGCTATTCTGCCCCGAGCCGTTCAGGTCCGAATTGCTCGCATTGAAGAAGTTCGCGTCGCACACGGCCTGAATGATGTTGCCGTTGGGCATGATTTGGCTGCCCAAGAGGCGCGGCACCGTTCCGAAGCCAGGGTCCGCATCGAGCGGCAGCTTGGCCGCGCGAATCGGCGTTCCATCTCGGTGAAACTCGATCAAGGCGTGCTGCGCGGCGCTCGTCAAGAACGCGTGGCCGTTGATTCCACCCGAGAGCACCCCGGTGGGCTTGAACGGACCCGGACAAGCCACGCCCGCTGGACACAACTCGGCGGCGGCCCCGCCGATGAAGGGGTTTTCGAAGGCCACCCCCAGGGCGCCGGTTTGAATGTTCACTTCCAGGACACGACCCGCTCCGTCCGCCGAGGCGAAAGGCGCGTTCATCGCGTCGGCGACCATCAAATTGCCCTCGAGGCACACCGGAAGCCCAGCCGTGCCCACGTCGTGCGCGCTGGCCGCGGTGATCAACGATGCGACACCAAGCGCCGTCAGACCGCAAACAGTCTTTGATTTCATGAAACTCGTCCCCTTTCCCCTCCGCGAATGACGCGGAGCTGTTCCTCGGGCGCCGAAAGGTCGGCGCACGAGCACTACGACGCGGCCGACGCGCCTGTTGAGGGTAGATGACGAGTGCGACTGCCCCGGGACGGGGCAACACTGCAGCGCGAGACTGGGGGCCACTAGGCCACGGGCAACCACTCGCCCGAAGCGCTGCCCGGCTTCGCAGCTCGCACGCGTCCATCGGCTCGCCGCGCAGAGCGCTTCTTCGCCACGGCGCAGTCGGCTTGGACGGATCGCCTCTGACCAGGGCCCGGGGCGATACGAAAATGGTCGCCTCGCGAGCTGCTCGCGATGGGGCCTCTGCGCCCCGCGGCGCGCGGGGGACCTCGCTGAAACACACGACGCTTGGGACGCTCGTCACGCGCGCCATGCCCGAGGCGGAACGCTGCGTCTTCGACGCCCTCCGCTCGGCCTTCGCTCGGCCTTGCCTCTGCGCCCCGCGCTTCCCTCGCGGGGCCCGACTGCCTCGCGCCCCATCGCGCTGCGCTGCCAGGTCGCCACGACCCGGTCGCGTGCCGCTTGCGCCGTTGGAACGCCGCCGGGCTTCGCGGCCCGCGCCCTCGCGCCGATGCCTCCACGCCGCGCCCCGACGCGGGGCGGCGCGGCGCATCCCGGCCCCGTGCCGACACCCGGGGGCCCGACGATCGAGCGGACCGCGGCGACCAACCCCCTCGAAACGTCCCCTGGGCCGCCCCTGCGAGCCTTCGAGCGACGCTCGAAGCTGGCGCGCGAAACCTCGCGCTCCCTCGCCGCGTAAGGCGAGCGAGACCGACCAATGAAGATGGAAAGCGCCCGCGAAGCTCGCCAAGCTAGATCCCATCCACGAAAGGGGACGGAAACCAAGGTAGAGAAAAGCTGTGAGCGAAAATTGCCACGAGAAGCGCGAGCCCGAGACCTTCACCCCCTGGGGACTCGGGCTCGCAGCGACATTTCTCGCCGGGAACTAGCTAGGTCCCCGTGAGAACGCTGCTCTGGTTTCGCGGCAAAGACCTGCGGCTCGCCGACCACCTCCCCCTGCGCTCGGCGCTCGAGCGGGGTGGGGAGATCGTCCCCCTGTTCGTGCTGGACCCTTGCTTCTTCGCGCCCCGTCGGGCGCGGCGAATCCCCCACCGGATCCAATTTCTACTCGACTCACTGCAGGAGCTGGCTCGCGAAATCGCGCAAAAGGGCTCCCGGCTCGTCGTCGTCAAAGGGCGAAGCGTGGAGCAGGTCCCCGCGTTGGCCCGCGAGTTTCGCGTGGACCGAGTCGTGGCGCAACGCTGGACGGAGCCCTTCGGCCGCGAGCGCGACCGACGCATCCAAGAGGCGCTGCACGTTCCGCTCGAGCTGCTGGAGGGAGAGCTGCTGCTCGAGCCTGGTTCGCTGCGCACCACCTCCGGCGGCCCCTATCGCGTGTTCACGCCATTTTTTCGTGCGTTTCTGGCCCAGGCCAGCATCTCTCGCCCGGTCCCGGCACCAGCCAGCCTGCCTCCCCTGCCGCGCGGGGTCGCGTGGCCTTCCGAAGCGATCCCCCGCCTCGAGGACCTGGGGCTGACGCGCAACGAATCCGTCGTGCTCGGCGGAGAAGCGCGCGGACGCAAGCGGCTCACGCGCTTTCTTCGCACGGGGGTCGAACACTACGAAACGCTGCGCGACCGGCTGGACCACGCGGGCACCAGCCGGCTGTCGGCCGACTTGAAGTTCGGCACGATCTCGGCGCGCAGCGTCTGGGATCGAGTCGCCCGGGCGGACCGGGGCCGAGGAGGGGACGCCTTCTTGCGCCAGCTCGCGTGGCGCGAGTTTTGCCACGGCCTGCTGTGGGAGTGGCCCGAGCTGCTGTACGAGCCGTTCCACGCCGGCTTCCGCGACTTTCCTTACCGCGATAGCGAAGCGGACTGGCAGGCGTGGGCTCGTGGCAATACGGGCTACCCGATCGTCGACGCCTCGGCGCGGCAGCTGCTGACCGAAGGCTACGTACACAACCGAGCGCGCATGATATCCGCCAGCTTCCTCACCAAGCACCTGCTCCTGTCCCACCGCAGAGGGGAGGCGCACTATCTGCGCTACCTGGTGGACGGCGACTGGGCGCAGAACAACGCGGGTTGGCAGTGGTCGGCGGGCTGCGGTTGCGACGCGCAGCCATACTTTCGAGTGTTCAACCCCATCTCGCAGGGGCAGCGCTTCGACCCGGAAGGAGCCTACGTGCGGCGGTGGCTTCCCGAGCTCGAGAAGCTGCCGAGCGAGTACGTTCACCGGCCCTGGCAAGCTCCAGAGGCCGTGCAGCGCCGCGCCCAGTTACGGCTCGGTGTCGACTACCCCCACCCCGTGGTAGAGCATGCCTTCGCCCGCAACCGCTTCCTGACGACCGCCAGCGCTCACCTCGCCAAGCAGGAGGGTGCGAAGAAGGCGTGAAGCACGTTCTGTACACCCTGATTCAGAACGCGCTGGAGGCCACCTCGCCGCCCGGCGAGCTGCGTCTCGAGACCTGCCGCCGCGGCCACGAGGTGGTGGTGACCATCGCCGACACGGGCCATGGCATCGCCCCCGACCGGCTACAGAGGCTCTTCGAGATCGGCTTCACTCAGCGCAGCGGCCGCATCGGGCTGAGCCTGGGCCTTCCCGTGGCTTGCGCCATCGTCGCCCGCTCGAGGGGCAGCATCGAGGTCAAGAGCGAGCTCGGGCGCGGCACGCACGTCGAGCTGTGCTTCCCGGCGGCAGAGCCGGGCGGCGCGGCGGACGACGCGGCGGGCGGCGAGGTCGCGGGCGCCGCCGCAGCGGGGCAGACGCACACGGCCGAGGGCCGCGCCGCGGCGGCATCGAAAGGCTCGGCTCCAACTTCCCCCGAGAGCTCACTGCGCCACGGCTGGCGAAATCCGCCCGTCCGATGGACGCTGCGGCCCGATGGCCACGGCGACGGCACGACCCTCTCCACGAAGCGATTCGGCGTCCCACGCACGCTGAGCGGGAGCCGGGGGCCAACCCCGAGAGCTCATTGCGCCACGGCTGGCGAAATCCGCCCGTCTGACGTACGCTGCGGCCCGATGGCCATGGCGACGGTACGACCCTCTCCACGAAGCGATTCGGCGTCCGATGCACGGTGAACGGGAGCCGGGAGCAAACATCGCGAGCGGCGACGTACGTGCCCGGGCCCGCGCCACCGGTGGGTCCAGCTGCGCCGACATCTACCAAGCCGCGCTCACGCTGCTCGACGCGGTTGGGGCCCGCGGAAGGCTGGTGGTCGACGTCGGTTGCGGAAAGGCCTCATTTCGCCCCTACCTCGCCGACCGGTTCGAGCGCTACGTCGGCGCGGACGCCATCGCCCACGAAGGGCTCCCCAGCGACGTGAATCTGGTCGAGGTCAATCTGGAGACGGGGCGCGTCGCGCTCGGCGACGGCAGCTGTGACGCCGTCGTTTGCCTGGAGACCATCGAGCATGTCGAAAACCCCCGCGCCTTGGTGCGAGAGCTGCGGCGGCTCGCCCGCCCCGGCGGCTGGGTGCTGGTGACGACGCCGAATCAGCTCAGCCTCGCTTCGAAGCTGAGCCTGCTCACCCGCAACCAGTTCGTCGCCTTCCAAGAGCGCCCGGGCCTGTACCCAGCGCACATCACGGCCCTGTTGGAGATCGACCTGGTGCGGATTTTTACCGAGGTGGGCCTGACGGATTGTCGCATCCGGTATACGGGCAAGGGGCGTATCCCGCTTTCGGCGAGAAAATGGCCGGCGCCGCTCACCGCCGGCAGTGGGGTACTCGGCCGGGCTTTCAGCGACAACGTGTTGGCGATCGCCCGCAGGCCCGAAACCCGAAGCTGAGCTCGCCCCGCGTCGAGCCGAACGCCCCGTCGATGCCCGACGCCTGTCGCGACGGGCCCCGGTACGCTCATACTTCAATACATAAACCGAGAAACCTGCCCGCCTGCCCGACGGGGGCCGCCGACGGTGCTAGGGTGCTCGGGACGGAGGTCGTGCGTTGACGAAACTCACAAACGAGGCCTTCCGATCCAGCGTGTGGCTATTCGGTCTCGCCCTGGCGACTGCTGCCGCGCTCACCCCGGTGGCCCGTCGCTGGGCGCTGCGCTGGGGGCTTGCGTTCGCCCCGAGCCGCCGGGACATCCACTGCCAGGCCATTCCCCGCACCGGCGGGGTCGCGCTGGCCGTCGCCGTCCTGGTCCCGCTGATGTTGCTCGGCAACCTCGACGCTCTGGTGTCGGAGACTCTCGGCAGCCACTCCCGGTTGGCTGTTGGCCTGTGCCTCGGCGGCGCCCTGTCGATGCTGCTCGGCCTAATCGACGACACGCACCACGTGAGAGCCCTCCACAAGCTGGCCTGCCAGCTTGCGATCGCGGCGGTGGCCTATCAGTTCGGTTTCCGGATCAACGCGGTATTCGTCCCGTATTTCGGGGTTTTGTCGATGGGTGTCTTCGCCCTGCCCGTCTCCGTCTTGTGGATTGTCGGCGTGGTCAACGCCGTCAACCTGATCGACGGGCTCGACGGCCTGGCCGCAGGCGTGGTTTTTTGCGCCGCGCTCACGAACTTCGTGGTCGCCGCCGTGGCGGGCCAAGCCTTCGTGGCTTTCATCATGTCCGCCATCATGGGCGCGGTCGTGGGGTTCCTCTTCTACAACTTCAACCCGGCCCGCATTTTCATGGGGGACGCGGGAAGCTACTTCCTCGGCTTCCTACTGGCCACCGTGTCGCTGACGAGCTCGATGCAGAAAGCTTCGACAGCCGTCTCGCTGCTCGTGCCGGTCGTGGCTCTCGGCCTGCCCATCTTCGACACGCTGCTGTCCATCGTGCGCCGCACGTTGCAGCGGCGGCCGATGTTCTCTCCGGATCGCGGGCATCTGCACCACCGCCTGATGGATCGGGGGATCACCCACCGCCGCGCGGTGATGATTCTGTATGGGGCTAGCGTGGTGCTCACCCTCGCGGCCATCGGTATCTCGCTGGGCCGCAGCTGGGAGATCGGCGTCGCAATCGCCAGCGCCAGCGTGGTGCTGGGCAGCTTGATCCGATTCGCGGGCTACTTCGACTACTCTCGCCTCGAGGATCGCGCGGAGAGTCGACGCTATGACGCGACGACGCAAGCCCTGTTGGGCGCCTTGCCGGACACGCTCGGCAAATTGGCCGGCGCGACGAGCCTCGAAGAGCTGTGGCTGGAGCTCGTGCGCTTCTGCCAAGCCTGCGAGCACGACTGCTGCGAGCTCGAATCCGCAGACGGCACGATTCTGCGGCGATGGGCGCGCCACACGGAAGGAAAGCCGCCGAGAGACGTGACTGTGAGCCGCTACGCCTTGGGCCCGTGGGGCTCCCTCGAGGTCGGATGGCACAGCGAAGACTCGGGCGGAGCGAGCCATTGCGACCTGCTGCTGCAACTGTTGGCGGCTGGCGTGCGCGCGAGCCTCGAAGGCACCGGCGCGGCGAGCGCCCAGTCGACGGACCCGGCGACCGAACCCGTTCGCGAGGGCCGTGCTTTGCCTTGCGGCCCCCGGCCAGCCGCGCGGGCTTCGCTGCGGTGAGCCGAGGCCCGTTCGCACATCCCCCTCAGCGCCAGCGCCGGACGGACGCTCCTCGCCCGGGGACGCGACGCGCTCGCACACCGCTGCCTTGGGGAGGCGGCTGTGCCGAGCCCCTTACAACCGCCTACCGCACACCCGGCGCGGGCGCCCGCCCGAGGCGGCGATCCGACCGCGTCGGGCCGCACGACGAGGGCGCGAGCCGCGTCGCCCGCGGGGCGCCTCAGACGCACATCGCCGCCGGAACGGGCTCGGGACGCCCCCCCCTCACCATGCTACTCGAGAGCGGCGTCTCGAGGCGCTCGCGGCCGCGCACGGGGCCCGAAACGGCGCGAAACGCAGGAGGTGCCTGCGCACGCCTTTCCGCGCTTCGCGAGCCGCGGTCCCCCCCCCACCGAGGACCGCCCCGGGCTGCCTCTCCCCGGATGAACGGCTGGTTTGTCTACGGCACCCTCGCCGTGTTCCAGCGCCTCAATCTTCCGCTGCTTTCGCCCGTACAGAGGGGTGCCGAGGGGCCTCCCGACGAACCCGCGTGAGCGAAGGTTCACGGCGGGGGAGCGCGCGAAAGCGCCGACCTGTACCCCATTTCCCGCAGCCGATCCCAATGCTCATCGATGTATGTGTCTTCGCACTGGCGCTCCTCGTCGCGGCGGTGCTGACGCCAGTGATCCGAGCCGCTGCGCTGAAACTCGGCCTCGTTTCGGTGCCGCGCGAGCGCGACATGCATCGGCAGGCGATACCCCGCATGGGCGGCGTGGCCATCGCCGCGGCCGTGTTCGCGCCGCTCGGGATTCTGGCTCTGTTCGAGTCCAAAGTCGGAAAGACCTTCAGCCATCACCCTCGCCTCGCCGTGGGCCTGCTGCTCGGCGGCCTCTCGATGATGGCGCTCGGCGTCGTGGACGACGCCCGAGGGGTGCGTGCGCGCAACAAGCTGATCCTCCAAATCGCGGCGGCGATCCTCGCGTACGCTACGGGGTTCCGTATCGCCGCCGTTTACGTACCGTTCTTCGGCATTCTGGAAATGGGGGTATTCGCCCTACCCGTCACGGTTCTGTGGATCGTCGGCATCGTCAACGCCGTCAACCTGATCGACGGCCTCGCCGCCGGTGTCATCTTCTGCGCCGCGCTCACGAATTTCGTCGTCGCGACCGTGGCTCAGCAGGTCTTCGTGGCGCTCGTGATGGCCGCCATCATGGGCTCGATGGTGGGGTTCCTCTTCTACAACTTCAACCCGGCCCGCATTTTCATGGGTGATTCCGGGAGCTACTTCCTCGGCTACGTTCTGGCGACCGTTTCGCTCACCAGCTCCCTGCAAAAGGCCTCGACGGCGGTTTCCCTGCTGGTGCCCATCGTGGCGCTCGGCGTTCCGATTTTCGACACGCTCTTTTCCATGGTGCGCCGCACGCTCGAGCAGCGCTCGCTCTTTTCCCCGGACCGCGGCCACGTCCACCACCGCCTCATCGACCGAGGAATCACCCATCGCCGAGCCGTCATGATTCTGTATGGGGTCAGCATCACGCTGACTCTGGCCGCCATCGGCATTTCGCTCGGCCGCTCGTGGGAGATCGGCCTGGCCATCCTGGGGGCGAGCGTGGTTCTCGGCAGCCTGATTCGCTTCGTTGGTTACTTCGAGTTTTCGCAGCTCCGCAAGCGGGGCACGGCTCGGCAGTACGACGCCTGCACCAAGCGTCTGCTCGCACACGTCTCCGATTCCGTCTGCGAGCTCGCCCACGTCGGCTCGGAGGACTCGCTCTGGAAGGCCCTGGAGCAGCTCGCCAAACGCTCCCAGCTGACCTCGGTGCGACTGCAAGCCAGCTCCGCCGACGAAGCCCGACAGTGGGTGGCGCAGGAAGGCGAATCGACGAGACGGGATCTGGTCGTCAGCCGCTTTCCCCTCGGTGGTGACAGCGGCGTCCTCGAATTCTCTTGGCCGAGCGAGACAGGCGAGATCTCTCGGCAAACGGACGTGCTGTTGCAGCTCGTGGCCAATGGCTTCAACCAGGCTCGGGATCGGATTCGACGCGCGCCCGCTTCCCGGCCCGCGCAGAGCACCGCGGCAGAATCCGCCATCGTGGGGCTCGGGCGCACCCCGACCCGCGAGAGCGATCCCGAAGTCGCGGCGCTTCCTCGCTGAAGTGCCGGCTCCGGTCGCCGCAAGCTGCGCAAGTCCGGACTGGCCCCGTCGGCGCCCGCCCCGTCGACCGACGGATCGGGCCACCGTCCAATCGAAGCAAGCCCTCCCAACGAGGTGGACCCTGCTTTCGCAACCTCCACCGCCCGGGGACAATCGACGATGGATCCAAGGCGTGTTATCGGTGCTCGACGGTGGTCGTAATGGCATCCATGAGAGCACCTCCCTGCCGTCGGAGATGAATGTGTGGGCCGACGGGAAAGCCGTGCTTTGCTGCGACGACTGGAACGAAGAGTATGCCGTCGGCGACCTGAGCTCCGATACACTCACCCAAGTTTGGCACGGCGAAAAGCTGCGCGCCGCCCGAGAAAAGCACATCGCCGGCCGCGGCGCAGAAGTCTCCATCTGCGGCAAGTGCAACCTGTGGCGCGAGAGCCGCGGGGCTCGGCTGTGGTCTTGATCCGCGGTCGGGGTTGATGCCGGCAGCTCACGGGATCGAGGCCGCTTTCTGAACGAAGGAGCGGCGCCGTGAGCCTCATCCACCGATCCCCCGCCCCCGTTGCGCCGCCCGAGGAACGCCCCCCGGTCGCCGTCAAAGTGGTACACTCGAGCCCCGTGAACCCGAAGCGCTCGAACGACAGGGGTCGCCTGTCGGACCCCGGTGCCGCCGCGGCGGCGGCCGCCGCGCATGCCGCTGGGGCAGGGGCGATCCACCGCGGGTCGGGCGCACCCGAGGCCCCCGGCCCCTCCTGGAGGGGGGCGGCTCGCGGGCCCCGCGCGCGGCGGTGGGCGGGCCTGTATCGCGCGTTGCAGCGCCAATGGCGGTGGGGCCTGATGGCGGGCTGCGCGGCGGGGGTAGCGACCGCGCAGGGGCTGAAGGACTTGCCGCTGAGCTACCGGTCCGAGTGCACGCTGCAAGTCGGCTTTGCCGCGCTGCCGGCGCTCGGTGTCAACGGCCGGCCCTCGCAGGCGGAGTCGCTGGTCCACACCCATGCGGCGCGCGAGTTCTACAACACCCAGGCGAAAGTGCTCGAGAGCCGCACGGTGTTCGGCTTGGCGCAGCAGCGGCTCGACCCCGCAATCGGCGGCGAGCGAGCCCCAGAATCGCATCAGCCGTCGGGCGCCGCGGTGGAAGCGACGTACCTGGAGGGCTCCGAGCTGCTCCGGGTCCGCTACGAGGCGGCCAGCCCGGAACGCGCCCGCGCCGTACTCGGCGCCGTCGTCGACGCCTACCTCGCTTGGACGTCGCGAGCCGGCGCCTCGGCGCTGGAGCGGCGAGGCGCTCAGGTGGGGCGCCTGGAGGGCGAGCTTCAGCGCTCCGAAGCGGCGCTCGAGAGTTACGAACACGAGAACGACTTGCTCGATTCTTCGCCCGAGCAGCGCGCCGAGCGGCTGGCGACCGAGATTTCGACGCTGAGCGAGGCTCTGACCGCGGCGCGCATCGCACGGGCGCAGCTCGTCGGCAGGGTTCTGGTGGAGGCCGAAGCGGCTACCGAGCCCGCTCCCCCCGCGGCGCCCGGAGACGATCCACCGGGCGCCGCAGCGATCGCAAGGAGCGCCGCGCCCGAGCCGGACGCCACTCGGCAGTCGTTGGCCGCCCTCAACCTGAAGGTCGACCAGCTGGAGTCATTGCTGCGCGAAGCGAAGGCCGAGTCCGCGCGTGTTCGAGATCTTCAGCTGGGCTACGAGCGCTTAGAGCGCAAGCGAGAGGCAGACGAGGCGCTGCGCGCAATGGCCCTGCGTGCCCCGCTCGAGGAGCAAGAAGCGGCCCTGCCCCGCGGCCCCGACATTCGGGTCGTGGACGAGCCGAGCCTGCCGGCCCGGCCGCTGTACTCTTCCTTCCCCCTCGCCCTCGGCTTGGGGCTGCTCGGCGGCCTATCATGCGGGCTGCTCGTCGCCGCGGGAAAAGATCGGTTCGACGGGCGTATCTTCGGCGCAGCCGACGTGCAGCGCTGGCTCGCCGGGCCGGTTCTAGCCGAGTTTCCCGAGCAGAGCTCGATGGCTTCGTCCGGGGCCCCTCCCGCATCGAGCGCGGCTTCCCCGTCGACCCCAAAGCACGCCGAGGGCGAGGACCCCAAAGCGCAGAGCAGCTCGTCGAGCGCGCCCTCTCAGTCGCTTGGCCAGCCCGCGCGAGAGGCCGCCAGGCAGCTGCGAACCGCGCTGGCCCTCGGAAGCCCCGAGTGGAAGTCGATCACGGTGACGAGTGCTCGGGCGCGGGCCGGCAAGAGCGTGGTAGCCAGGGAGCTCGCGATCGCGCTCGCGCGGGTCGGAGAGCGAGTCCTGCTCTTGGATGCGGGCGACGCGCGCGAACCTCTCTACGAGTCGCTGCAAACCGTGCAGGGCGAAGCGTTCTGCGCTCATCTGGCCCGCGCCATCTCCGAGGCAGGCGGCGAAGGCGCCGGCGGGTCGCGAGGCTCCCAAGGGGCCCAGGCGCCGGCCGTGGCGGTGCTGCCGCGGCTGCCCCGCGCCAGTCGCACGACGGTGCGCGGCCTATCCCTTCTGAGAGCCGGCGCACCCAGCGCGCACCTGGCCGACCTGCTCTCGGGCCCGCCCGCCCGCGAGCTATTCAGCCGCCTGCTTCGCGACTACGATCGCGTAGTGGTCGATGCACCCGCCGCCGATTGTCGGGTGGAGGTCGCGACCCTGGCGCAATTGACCGATACCTCCCTCCTGGTCCTGGACCGCGGCCGAACCACGGCCCTTCGGGCCGAGCAAGCCCGGGGGCTGCTGACCGCCTGCTCCACCTTTGCGGGCTTCGTGGTCAACCGTGTGAAGGCCTGACCGACCTCCCCCGAGCGGGGGGGCTTCGCAGCCCGGCCCCGAGGGTGACGGTCAACCGCTGCGCTCCGTGGCCACGAGTCTGGTCGTCGGAGTTCTTTCGGTGCCGGATCCGGGCACCGCTCGAGACGGGACGGGCCAGCCTCCATCCGAGTGCCGGCGGGCCCATCAGCGCGAACCCGCCAACAGCTCTTCGTACACGGCCGCTAGCTCCCAGCCCAGGCGCGGCAAGTCGAAGCGCTTGGCGACGTGCTCGCGCGCCGCCTCGCCGAGGTCGTTGCGACGCGTCGGCGACTCGGCCAGGGTCGCCATTCGTTCCGCGAGATCGGGCGCCGAGCCCGGCTCGAAGCCGAGGGCGGTGGTGCCTTCGTCGAACAGCTCGACCGCCCCGCCGTTGCGCGCCACGATGACCGGGAGCCGGCACGCCATGCCCTCGACAATCGTGCGCCCGAACGGCTCCGGTCGCGTGCTGGGGTGTACCAGCACGTCCAGGGCGCGGTACACGGGGGCCGTGTCTTCTTGAAATGGCACGAAGCCCACGTGCCGAGTCAGGCCGAGCTGGGCCGCCTTGCTCTGCAGCTCCTCTCGGCTGTATTGCGAGCGCTCCGTCGAGTAGATGGGCCCCCCGACGACGTAGAATCGCACGGGTTGCGGCAGTCGCCTCCCGAGCAGGCGGGCCGCCGCCTCGAGGAACAGGGTGTGCCCCTTCCAGCGCGCGTACGTACCCACCATCCCGAAGCACAGGCAACCCGGCGCGGGCGGCTCCATCCCCGAGAGCCGGCTCAGCCGCTCGCGGTCGCCAAGCCCTGGAAAAAACTGGTCGAAGTCGATGCTGTTGTACACCGCCCGAACGGGCGCCCCCGGCAGCTCCCGCTCGAGGTCCCGCGCCACCGCCCGCGAGTTCGCCACCAGCACCAGCGCCCGGCGCCGCGCCAGGCGCAGCAGGCGCCGCGACCAACGCCGGTCCGAGACGAAGTCCCGCACGTGGAGCACGCTCGGCACCTGCCGAGCCAGCGCGCCGGCGAGCAGATGCGCCTTCATCCCATTGGTGTGCAGCACGTCGGGGCGGAGCCCCGCGATGGCGCGGCGAAACCCCCGGCAGAACGCGAGCAGCTCACGCCCGTGGGCCGCGTGCGCGACGACGCGCAGCGCAGAAGCGAAGCTCTCCGCGTCCCCCAGCGCTCGAAACGCATCCGGCAAGGGATGCTCCAGCACGTCGACGCCGAGGGCCCGGGCGCGGCTCGTGAGCGGGCCAGGCTCGAGCGTGATGAGCTTCCGCTCGAGGTCGGGGGCAACCAGCTGCAGAGCGCGAAACACATCGAGCAGGCTTCGCTCTCCGCCCCCGAGCGTTCCGACTGGATTGATGAACGCGATGCGTGTCATGCACTGCCACCAGCCCGCGAAGGGCAGCTCGCGACAACGGTCGAAAACCCCGCTCGCGAAAGGCCAGCTCTCGAGGGGCCAGCCTTCCAGGCGCCACGGGCGCTCGCGAGGAGCCCGCCGGGCCGCGCTGCCTGGCGTGGACGCGCCCAGCCCGGAGCCGGGGGCGACCGTCGAGCCCCCCCTCGCCCGCCGCGAAAGAGCTCGCGACCTGCTCCGGCGCCGCCACTCGTCACTTTTTTCTCGGCTTTCTGCCCCGCGCTGTCACTCTGTAGGCCCTCCGCGCCGTATCTTTCGGGGATCGTCGAAAGGGTCGATGCCTCCGGTTTGGCGGGGGCCAGGCGGCCGAGCAAAGGAACCACGCAATGACCCAGCGAGCCACCCGAGCACGGTTTTGGACGAATCGATCGGCCGCCACCAAGGCGGTGTACTACGGGCACCGCGCCTACCAGAAGCTGTTCGACCCAAACCACGACTTCCGGCTGCCCTTTCGGCGCAGCTCGCACGTGTGTGTCTCGAGCCCGCCGGGAAGCGTGCTGAAATTTGCCTCGCGCGCGGACGAGCCAGCGGATCTGGAGATGATTCTGGGCCTCGCACGGCCGGGAATGACGTACTTCGACGTGGGCGCGAACTTCGGCCACTACGCGCTCGCCGTGCACGATGCGCTGGACGGCCGCGCGTCCATTCACTGCTTCGAGCCGGAGTGGGAGGCGTTCCGACGGCTGCTGCAAAACAGGCGATTGAACGGCGCCACTTGGCAGTGCAACTGCCTGGCCCTCGGGGAGGGCGACCACTTCGCCTTCGTCACGACCGCGCTGGGTGGCTACAACCACATGGTAGACTCGCCGGGCAGCGGCCAGCCCGTCAAGGTCACGGCGCTGGACACGTACTGCAAGTTCGTGGGGGTGGACGCGATCGACCTGCTGAAGATCGACGTGGAAGGTTTCGAGCTGATGGTGCTGCGAGGCGCCCGAGAGCTGCTCGAGCGAGGGGCCATCGGTCACGTGGTCTTCGAGGTCGAAGGCCACGAGAAGCGCTACGGCGTACAGGCCTCGGAGTACTCGAGCCTGCTCGAGCCGCTCGGATACCACCTCGAGAGTGGTGCCCACCGCGGGTTTCAGCTGTGGTCTTTCGAGGCCCCGGGCGGGTGCGCGCGGCGCTAGGCGCCCGCCTCGCCCCGGGCGGCTACGAGCACTCGCCACGCGACATGCGTTCGGCGAAATCGAGCGCGCGTTCGCTCTTGGCAGCAAAGAAGTTCGGGGCCTCCCACGAGCGGTAGCGCGGAGAGTCCAGGTCGCGCGTCAACCCCACATGAGCGGCCCACAGCGTCGGCTGGTAGATCTGATAGCCGTAGCCCTCGAGGAGCTCCCGGTATCGGGGCAAATCGAAGGCCTCGAAAATCAGCGCCGGGGGCTCGGAGCTACGGAGCAACCCCTGCGCCCCGGCGAACACGTCCAGTTCGTGACCTTCCACGTCCACCTTGATCAAGGCGGGCGTGGGAAGCTCGATCCCATCTAGGCGCACCGCCCGAACCAAAGCCCCCGGAGCGCTACCCGAGAGCTCCACCCGCGCGAGCCCCGAGTTGTGGCTCTCCTCGGGCGGCGCCACCAGCGTGACCATCCGACGCTCGCGCGACGCCGCCTCGCGCCTCACCTCGACGTTGCTCAGGTTGTTGAGCTCGACGTTGCGCTCGAGCCGATTCGCGATCTCGTCACTCGGCTCGAACGCGACGACGCGCCCGCTGGCTCCGACTCGCGAGGCGGCGATCACCGTGAAGTACCCGATGTTCGCGCCCACGTCGTACAAAACGTCTCCGGGCAGCAGGTACGCTCGAAGCAAAGCACTGACGGCGAATTCGTAGCAGCCGAAGAAGGCAATCGGCTTCCCGATCGCATCGCCGGGAATCACCTCCAAGAGCTGCCCTCCGGGGCACAGCGTCGCGATGTAGGGCATGCGCTCCCAGTTCGGATCCGCGAGCCGACTGCACCAGGTCGCCAGGCGCCGCAACGCCACGGCGCGCGGCTGGCCCCACAGCTCGGGCTTGGCGCTGGGGCGATTGTTCGTCAGGAGGCGCATGAGATTGGGCACGGCGGCAGTGTACGGCGAGCGGGGGTGACCGTTAAGGCACTCTCTCTGGGCGGCTTGGGAGCCCGCCTCACTCGCGGTCCCCCCGCGCCTTCGCTGCAGACGGCAAGCGGCGGTGTCGACTCCCTTGGCGCTCAGTCCGAAAAGACCCGGCGCTAGCCCAGTGCGCTAGCCCAGGGCTCGGTCGCCTCGGTCTCGAGTCGCGCCTGGAAGTCCTCCACGGTGCGCTTCAACCCCTCCCGAAGACCGACCCGCGGTTCGAAGTCGATGAGCTCGCGCGCGAGGCTGATGTCTGGCCGCCGCTGTTTCGGGTCATCGACGGGCAGCGGCTCGAAGTGGAGCTCGGAGGCGCTGGCCGTCAGATCCAGCACTTCACGGGCCAGCTCGAGCATCGTCGACTCGTGCGGGTTGCCCAGGTTCAGCGGCCCCTCGAGGAATGGCAGACGGGAGACACGCAGGAAACCCTCGATCAGGTCGTCCACGAAGCAGAAGGCACGCGACTGCCGACCGTCGCCGCACACCGTCAGCGGCCTTCCGGTCAACGCCTGCACCACGAAGTTGGAGACCACCCGTCCGTCGTTGATTGCCATCCGTGGGCCGTAGGTGTTGAATATTCGGAGAATCCTCGTATCCACCCCCCAGCAGCGGCGCGCGTCGTTGAGCAGCGTTTCGGCGCCGCGCTTTCCCTCGTCGTAACAGGCACGCGGTCCGACTGGATTGACGTGGCCCCAGTAGCTCTCTGGCTGCGGGTGCACGCTCGGGTCCCCGTAGACTTCGGAGGTCGAGGCGTGCACGATGCTGCACCGCGTCCCGCGGGCCATCTCGACCAGGCGCTGGGCGCCCAGCACGCTGGTGGTGAACGTCGCGAAGGGGTCCTGTTGATAGTGAATTGGAGAAGCCGGGCAGGCCAGATTGAAGACGATCTCGGCATACACGTGCAGCGGCTGCCGCACGTCGCCTGCCTGGAAGTGAAAGTGCGAGTCTCGAGCCGCCGACGAAAGGTTCGCGAGGTCGCCCGTCATCAGGCTGTCGAGCCCCACGACCTCGAAGCCCTCGGCCAGCAATCGATCGACCAGGTGCGAGCCGAGAAAACCCGCCGCCCCGGTCACCAGGACGGTCTTGCGGGTGGAGCTCAAGGCCATGCATTTTCAGACGGCCTGGCGGAGCGGTGAGAGTAGACCCCTCCGCACAAACCCCTCGTCGCCGCGGCCCCGTCGGTCGCGGGCAAACTCGACCGAGCAAACCCGTGCCGGCGCCGAGGCTGCTGCTATGCTGCCCTTCGATGCAGGCAGCGGCCGTGATTTCCGGCGATTTCGTGAATACGGGCGGCCAGGACATGGCCAATTACGCGCTGGCGCGGCGGCTCGCCGACACGCAGGTGGAAACGCACGTCGTGGCCCACCACGTCGCGAACAACCTCAAAGACGCGCCCGGCGTCGTATGCCACCGGGTGCGGAGGCCATTGCGCTCCAACATGCTCGGGTCGCCGCTGCTCGACATGCGGGGCAGAGCCGTCGCCAAGCTGCTCCACCCACGCCGAGCACGAATCGTGGTCAATGGAGGCAACTGCCAAGTCTACGATGTCAACTGGGTCCACTACGTGCACGCCGCCTACGCGTCCGCGTCCCGAGCGCATTGGCTACGCCGGCTCAAGGGTCGCATCAAGCGACCGATCGACCTCGCGCAAGAGCGCACGGCCATCTCCAAAGCCGAGCTGGTCATCGCCAACTCGGCGCGGACGAAACGCGACCTGGAGCAGCATCTGGGCGTGGAATCCAAGAGAATCCAGGTCGTCTACTTCGGCGTCGACGCCGATCGCTTCGCCCCAGCCGACGAGGAGCGGCGCCAGCGCGCACGCGCCGCCCTCGGCCTGGCCGATCGCCCCGCCATCGCGTTCGTCGGCGCCCTGGGCGATCGGCGCAAAGGCTTCGACACGCTCTACGATGCCTGGAAGCAGCTGTGCGGCAAGCCGAGTTGGGACGGCGACCTGTTCGTGGTCGGGCGGGGCGCGGAGCTCGAGGCCTGGCGCGAGCGAGCCAAGCGCGATGCGCTCGACGGCCGTGTCCGCTTCCTCGGTTTTCGGCGCGACGTGCCCGAGATCCTGGCCGCCTGCGATGCGCTGGTGGCTCCCACCCGCTACGAGCCCTACGGCCTAGGGGTACACGAGGCGCTGTGCTGTGGGCTTCCCTCGATCGTCACGATCCATGCCGGAGTCGCCGAGCGTTTTCCGGAGGCGCTGCAGCCGCTGCTCTTGCAAGACCCGGAGAGCGCCACCGAGCTGGCGCACTTGCTCCAAGCGTGGCGCTCGGGCGCCGCAAGCTTTCGTGCGTCTGCGCTCGAGCTCTCCACCATCCTGCGCCAGAGAACCTGGGAAGCGATGGCCGACGAGATCATCGCAGCGCTCTCGTGAGCGCCGGCCCAGGCGGTTGCAGCCACAGGCACCGGACGGGTGCGCCAAGCCTCCTCGCGCGTGGGTCGCGGCAGCTCGCTTCGTTGGCCGGGCGCTCGCGGGGTCGCTTCCCGGAAATCTTGCCCGCCGCGTGGTGGGCACTGGTGCCGCCGAGTTCTAACGACTTCACCAGTCCCGGCCGTTTTTGATACCTGGGACCTGGAGAGGGAGACTGCGGATGACGAGGACCGAAAATGCGGCCGCCGAGGCCAAGCCTTTGGTGCGCGCGGCAGCCGTGACTTGGACGGTTCGCGACGAGGCGGGCAAGGGTCTGTCTCGTCTTCCGGAACTCGACGGACTTCGCGGCATAGCGATCGGGCTCGTGCTGGTGCTCCACTTCCTCGGCAATTCGTTGGGGCCCCTCACCCCGCTGGCCGCGTCGGGCTGGGTGGGAGTGGATTTGTTCTTCGTTCTTTCGGGCTTTCTGATCACCGAATTCTCCTCGCGGCCAGGCACGCCCCGCGCTTCTTTGGCAACTTCCATGCGCGGCGAGCCCTGAGGATATGGCCCCTCTACTACACGCTGCTCGCGTTTGCGTTCCTTGGCACCAGCTGGCTTCCAAGTCACTTGCACGTCGATGGGCAGGACTGGCCATTCTACGCCACGTTTACTCAAAACCTTTTCGGGTCCGACCCATTTGGCCCCTGGCCAGTGGCGGTGACGTGGTCCCTCGCGATCGAGGAGCAATTCTACTTGCTTTGGCCGGTTTGCGTGCGTTTCCTTTCGACGCGCACGTTGGTCATCCGGCTCGGGCTGGTGCTCTTGTGTTCGCCTGCCATTCGGTACGCGGCGCTTTGCACTGGTCTCTCGCCAGTCGAAGTGTACGTGGCGACGTGGTGTCGCCTGGACGGCCTCGCGGGCGGGGCCATGGTGGCAACGTTGCTCGCAACGGGAAATGTCGGGATGCTGCGGTCCGTCGCCAAGAAGGCAACGGTCCCACTGCTTGCCACCGCCTTACTCCTCTGCACGACATTGCTGGAGGGAGACAAGGTCGTCGTGCACCGGCAACAGATCGGGCGGACGCTCGCGCTCGGGCTATCGGCAACGTACTCCCTCCTCGCCGTTGGGTTTTCCGGGTTGCTCCTTTCGTTGATCGCAAGCAGCCCACGGGGCACGGAACGAGATGGCGTGTTCGGCCCCGATTCCTTCGTTCGTCGCTGACTGCGCGGGAAGTCTCTTCGCGCGCTGGGGACGGTGAGCCTTGGGATCTACCTCATCCACGGGTGCGTAATTCCGAATTTCCACGGAGTGGTGCGCCCCTGGATCTCCGAGCGATTGGGCGTCAGGGGCCGCCCGCTGACCCTGCTGGTCTCGTTTCTCGGGTTGAGCTCGACCTTTGCCTTGGCCCTTGCCTCCTGGAAGCTGCTCGAACAACCCGCCCTGCGCTTGCGACGTCCGTTCCCGGCCATGCCGCGGGGCTCGACGCCCCTCGAGAGCCGCGCCCTCAGGGAGCTCAGGTCATCAGGACCAAAGTCGCGCTCCGTCGGTTCCTGTGTAGGGGATTGCCGAAGCCCGGGCGGCGCCCGACTCCTCAGTGGCCCGAGCTCGAGCCGGGCGGCGCCTCCAACAAGCCCTCGAACGGGGAGCGCTCGGGGCTCCACCCCAAAGCGGTGAGCTTCTCGGGGTTCCCCACGAGCCACGGAATGTCCGCAGGGCGAACGCGCTCTGGGTCTACCTCGATGCGAGCTTGTACTCGGGCGTGCTGCAGCAGCTGCTCGATGGCCTCTCGAATCGACCATCCGCGACCGCGACACACGTTGTAGACCTCGCCGGGCGCGCCCTCTCGGAGCAGCAACGCGTAGGCGTCAGCTACATCGAACACGCTGGAAAAATCTCGAACGGGGTCGAGATTGCCGACCCGGAGGACTGCAGCCTTCTTGCCTTGGGCGATCTGCCGGATCTGCTCGGCAAACGACGCGATGGCAAAACGCGTGCTTTGCCCCGGCCCGACATGGTTGAACGAGCGGGCCACCACCACCTCGAGCGCGTAGGCCCGATGATACTCGCACGCGAGTTGCTCGGCCGCGACCTTGCTCACCGCGTACGGGCTGAGGGGCGCAACGGGGGCACTCTCCTTGACGCGCTCGCCGACCGGTCGAGAGCCGTACACCTCCGCCGAGCTGACGACGAGCGTTTTCGCACGCGGGGCATGCCGCCGAATCGCCTCTAGCACGTGCAACGTGCCGGTGGCGTTGACACCGAAGCACTCCACGGGAGACCGAAAGCTCTCCCCCACACTCGCCCAGCCGGCCAGATGCGCGACCGCATCCGGCTCACACGCCTTCACCATCGCCGCGACGGCTCGCGCGTCCCGCACGTCGACTCCCGGGTTCGCGCCGGGGCCCCCATAGGAAAGCACCTGGGCACCGGCGCGCTGGAGAGCCGCGGCCGCGTGGGGACCGACGAATCCGTTGGATCCGGTGATCAGCACGCGCACTAGCGCCCCTCGCGCAACCGCGCCAGATCCGCGTCCACCATCATCGTAACCAGCTCCGCGAACTTCACCTTCGGCTTCCAGCCCAGCTTGGACTGCGCCTTCCGCGGGTCCCCAATCAGCAGATCGACCTCGGCGGGGCGAAGGAAGTCGGGGTGCACGCGCACGTATTTTTCCCAGTTCTTTCCCACCCGGTCGAAAGCGAGCCGACAGAACTCACGCACGGTGTGTGTCTCGCCGGTCGCCACCAAGTAATCCTCCGGCTCTTCCTGCTGAAGCATCAACCACATCGCCTCCACATAGTCCCCTGCATACCCCCAATCGCGCTGGGCATCCAGATTGCCCAGCAAGAGCTCCTTATCGAGCCCCAATTCGATCCGCGCAACACCATTGGAAATCTTCCTGGTCACGAATTCCAGTCCCCGCCTCGGAGATTCGTGGTTGAACAGAATCCCGCTGGTGGCGAATAGGTTGAACGACTCACGGTAATTGACCGTGATGAAGTGCCCGTACACCTTGGCCACGCCGTAAGGTGAACGCGGGTAGAACGGCGTCGTCTCCGACTGGGGGGTCTCGCGAACCCGGCCGAACATCTCCGAAGACGAGGCCTGATAGAAACGCGCCTCGGGAAGGGCGTGGCGCACCGCTTCGAGCATTTTCGTAACGCCCAGAGCGGTGAACTCACCCGTCAACACGGGCTGATTCCAGCTGGTGGGGATGAACGACTGCGCCGCCAGATTGTACACCTCGTGCGGACGAATCTGACTCAGCAGCGAAGTGACCGAGTATTGATCCAGCAGGTCCCCCTGGTGCAGGCTGATCTTGCCGCGGATGTGGCTGATCCGTTCGAACTTCTCCTCGGAGGATCGGCGCACCATACCGTGCACTTCGTAACCCTTGCCAAGCAGGAACTCGGCCAAATAGCTCCCGTCTTGTCCCGTAATCCCCGTGATGAATGCTCTCTTGGTCATGTGTTGCTCTCCCAAATGAGTCCTACGACTTCGCCGCCCACACCGGCCGCAGCTCGAATTTTCGGCGGCACCAGCACCTGAAGCGAGTGGTGGCAGTAAGCACCGCCGCTACGTCCGCCGACCCACGCGTCCGATTCGATACGGAAACGTCGCACGCGCTCGCCGGCGTGCCGACCGCCCGCAGGTCGTCCAGCCCTGGGAAACTGGCGTTCGCCAGTTTGGCGCGCTCACCACCAGTGGTGAGTGGCTCATCCCCGACCTGCGTGGAGCCTGCTCGGGCCGCAGCGTGCGCCCCCGGGATGCTGCCCCCGCCACTGCTGGCCTCGGAATCGTTCGGACGACCGTCGAGGGTCGCGCCACCAGCGATGGATTGCGGGATGCACACCGGACTTCCTTTCTGGATGGCGCCGGGCATTACCACTTCGACGAAAGACGAGACCGGCGAGCCCACACGGTGGGCCCGGCGTGGCCTCCGCCTCGAGCGGCGGAGTCTTCGGCGTCGAGCAAACCTCGCACCGTACGCTGCAGGGAGAAATTCTGTTCGTAGACTCGAATCGCATTCCGACGAAGCACTTCCAACTGTGCGTCGGCTCCGAGCAATTCGCGAACGCGCAGGGAATAAGCCTGGGGCGTAGCCTCTCGCACCACGGATATCGCCGACTGGCTCATCCAAAATTGGTCGGTGAGCTCGCCTAGGTTGGACACCACGGGGACCCCCAAGGCGAGCGGCGCCATCATGCTGGAGCGCCTCGAGCTCAGCCCGTCGGGATACGGTTGGATCATCAGTTCGCAGCCCGCAATTTGGTGTGCCAACTCACTCGCGGACAATGCGCCGGTCGCCCGAATCTGCTCTCCCAGCGCCGCGTGCCGCGCGACCAGACGTTCACGCATCTCTCGGCTGCCGCGACCGATCAGAAGCAAACGGCGCTCCGCGTGCCCCGTCAACAGAGGAGGCAAGAGGAGATCGAGCAACGGCACCACCTTGGGGCCGAAGGTTCCAAAATGCCCAAGAAGTCGGGCTTGTCGCGGAACGACTCGCGAGCGAAGGTCCGCGACCCGCTCTTTCGATACCGTCGTGGGGATGAGACTCGGAATGGGAAGCCACTCGCAAGAGAGTTCGGTGAGCCGCAACTTCTCGAGAAGCGGTCTCCACCCGGGGATCGACACGAACACTCGAGTCGCGCGGTTCACCAGCAGCAGCGCCATCAGCCGATTGGCGAGCGCTGTCAGGTTCGTTCTGCGAGGACGGGAGCCGAAAGGGAACGCAACCTCATGAAACATCACCCAAACTTGTTCTTTTCTTCGGGCTGCGACCCAGGCACAAAAGGGGACGTTCATTGCCTTGTATCCGTACATGTGCGGCACGTACTGTACGAGCAAGCGGTTCGTGCCAGGGCATTTCCGCAGCTCGGCGCTGAGGATCCGGAGGCTAGCGGGTCCAAAGCGATCCGGAAGCCGGTGAACGATGACGCCTTCGTGCGCTCGGTCGAGGCCGCGCCCTGTTGTTTCGGGTGTCCACACGTGCACCGGACGACCGCGATCGGCCAGGGCGTGAGCAACCAACCGGCTGTAATCGCTCACTCCACCCAGCTTGGGCGGGTACGCTCCGGTGATGAGGTGCCAGCAGGGCAGCGCTTTTGACGGAGTTTCGTTCACACCACCCGCCGGTACAACTCGAGGCTCCGGGCGCCCATCCGCTCCTCGGTGAACTGTTCAACGGCCCGTTCGACGGCGCCTTGGGTCAAGCGCCGCCGCAACTCGACCTCCGACAGCAACCTCCGGGAAGCCAGCGCCAGAGCCTCGGCATCGCCCACCGGGACCGTGAGCCCAGACACTTCGTGCGGCGAGACCCAGGATACGCCAGATCCCGGAATCCTCGTGTTGATGACCGGGCAGCCGCTAGCCATGGCCTCCACCTGAACGAGCCCGAAGCCTTCGCTTCTCTCGACGCTGGGAAACCAAAGTGCCGTGGCGGCTCTGTAGGCACCCGCGAGTTGGTGGGGTTCCAAGTAGTCGTACCAAAGAACTCTCTCGGCAACGCCTAGCTCCTCGGCGCGGCGCTCGAGGGACTCGCGAATCGGACCACGACCGACGATCATGAGATTGCCCGGAACTTGCCGAATGGCTTTCAGGGCTACATCGAGGCCTTTGTAGTAGACCAGGCGCCCTACACACAACCAAAGCGGTGCTCCGTGGCGATGGCGAAATTCACGCGCCCAGTCGAGCGCCTGCTCACTGGGCTGCAGGTAGGGCTGCAGGTCGATCCCCAAGGGAAGTGGCTGCACCTTGTCGCCGAGCCGCCGCAGGCACCGCGACCCGGCGACGTAGTCCGCACTGGTGGACAACACCAGGGCGGCTCGAGCCAGCGTCAGACGCTCGACGAGGCGATAGGGCACGGCGAGGCGGCGCTGCTTGACGATGTCACTGTGGTGCGTGACGACCAGCGGTCCCAGCGCAGGACTGGCCACGAGGGCGAGATACATCGTCACGTTCGGCGCGTGCACGTGCATGAGGTCTGAATGCTGGGCGGCGCGCCGTAGGACACCTGGCAAGGATGGGCAGAGCTCGAGGCGACTAGCACCCGCCACTCGGCCGACCCGGACGACCTCGACCTCTCCATCCAGCTCGGAAACGTCGGGCGATCTCCCGAACCGCCTCCAGGTGATGTCACTCCCCTCGCTCGAGGTGTGGTTGACACAGATGACCTTCACGCGTGCCCCGAGCCGCGCCTGAGCGCACGCCAACGAGCGCACGTGCGACTCGATGCCCCCGGGAGCAGGGGGATAGAACTTTCCCAAGTGGCAGATGCGAAGGGACTTCATTGGGATACCAGAGGCCGCAGTTCTCGTGAGCGCTCGTTGGCCGCAGCTTGCAGGAGCACCGCGTTGAGCGCCCAAAACTCCACGCCAGTCGTGCCCATGAACAGGGGCACGTTGAAGCACAGCGCGAGAACTCCGACATCGTAGCCGACGATGACGGCAGCCCAGGTGCTCAACAGAGAGGGAGCCCGTTGATCTCGGTCGATGGCGAGTCGGTAGCAGGCGAAGATCGCCGCCAGAAGCGCGCCGGCGTAGGCGATGATCAGTGGCACGCCACCATCGAGCAACCACGCAGTCCACTGGATCTCGACCCAGATCCGCCCCTCCCGAACGCCGAAGTAGTGGTTCATCATGCCGTGACGCCCGAGGCCGGCACCAAACGGATAGGCGGGTAGCAACTCATCGAGCGTTGCCTCGAGGAAATGCCCGCGATTGCGGTAGTAGACCTCGCTCATGTCTCCCTCGGAGAGCGTCGAGAGACGCTGCACCATCCCCTCACCCCCCACCGACTCGGCCATGTAGAACGAGGCCGGGATGGCAAAGCCCAACAGCGCGACCGCAAAAAGAAACCTGGACTTTCTACTGCCCACCGCCAGGACGCCCGCGATCGTGACCAGGCAAATCCCGGTCATCACCGCAACGGAGCGAATGTGTGAGAGGTAAATGCACATCGCCCCCGCGACCATGCCGGCCGCACCCAGGGTTCGCGCAAACAAGAAGGGTCGCGTTTGGACGACGCCGAGCCCCAAGAGCATGGCGTACAGGCCCGCGACCGAGGCGCCGCCGGGACGGCTCGTGAGCCCCATGGGGCGAAACACGCGCTCGCCCGAGGCGACCTCGATCTCGAGCCCGCTCAGGTAGACGGGGCCACGCTCGAGCAGCACGGAAGAGAGCGCGGGCTGGAAGGAGCCGGGGAAGTAGACCTGCAGCACCCCGACCACCGAGCTGACCGTGTTGAACAGCCACAGCAGGACGACGAATCGGCGCAACGCATCCTGGCCGATGGCGAGCCTCGGCACCCAAAACAAGGGGCCCAGAATCGATAAGTACAGCCCCACCTGTGCAAAGGCCGCCAGCGGCGTGTTCCACCCGGGATGAAACAGGTTGAGAGCCAGGATTGCCAGCGATGCCTTGGCCCAGGGAGAAGGCCAAAGCGGTGCTGAAGGACGGAGCGGCAGAAGAGCGAGAAGTGCGGCGCTGGCGGCGAACGCCGTGGAGCGCAGGATCACGCGAATCGGGCTGAACACCGGCGAGAGAAGCAGCAGCTGGCAAGCGACCTGAACGCCGAGGAAGCCATACAGCCAGCCTGGCGAGGCCCCGCCGATCCGACGGGATGCCGGCGCGGGGGCGGTCGGAATGAGAGCGAGCTGAGTCATCGGCTGAAGCAGGGAGCCACGGTAGGGATGTATACGGGCATCCGCCTAGGCGACCAAAGGGCGCTGCGGGCTCACCCGCCGCGCCCCCGCAGCGCCTCGGCGATATCGGCGATGCGGCGGGTGGGCTCGCACAGCGCCCGGCCCCGCGCCGGCCCGGCTGCCGCCAGGGTGCGCCGCTTGCCGGTGTCGTCGACCAGCGAGGCGAGCTTGACCGCCAGCGCGTCGGCGTCGGGCTCGACCAATAGCCCGCACGAGTCGTCGAGGATTTCTGCGGCGCCGCCGAGGTTCGTGGCGACGACCGGAAGACCCGCGAGCAAGGCCTCGACGAATACGATTCCGAACGGCTCGGGCCCGGTGTTCGGTTGGCAGAACAGGTCTGCCGCGCCCATCAGATCGGGCACGTCCGCGCGTTGGCCAAGGAACCGAACGCGCTCCGTGAGCCGCTTCTGTTCGACGAAGGCGCGCAGCTCGGCCAGGTACGCCCGCTCGTGGGGACGCTGCGCGCCGCCACACAGCCACAGTTGCCACGACCGCCCGCGCCCCCCGAGCCGCGAGACGCCTTCGAGCAGCAGCCGATGCCCCTTCCAGCGTTCGAGACGCGCGGCGGACAGGATCACCACACAATCCTCCTCGGCCCCCAGGGCGGCGCGCACCTCCGACCGCGGGCGCGATGGCCGCCGCGCATCGACCGGGCAGTAGATGACGCGGCGGGGCACCGCGGCGAACCAGGGCGCCATTTCTCCGGCCGTGTGCGCGCTGTTGGCGATCAACAAGTCGGCGGAAATCCTGTCCGAGAAGCGATCGAACACACCGGGGCGCAGCGGCGCCCCGTGTCCCCAGGCGACGAGCCGCTGCCCCAATGCCCTGACCGTCGGACCGAAAAGGGCATGCGGCCAGGCGCCATGGGTGACGATGGCGTCGAAGCGGCGCGCTGACAGCAGCTTGCACAAGGCCCAATTGGCCCGCAGCACGCTCTGCGGGCGGCGAAAGCGCGTTTCCCCGAGCCAGTGCACGGCGGCGCCATGCCGGCGGAGCTCTTCGCCCAGGCGCCCGGGAAAACACAAGGCAAACTCGGAACGCAGCGGCGAGTTGCCGCCCGAGTGCCGGGCCAAGGTGCAGAGGAAGGCCTCGACCCCGCCGAACAAGTTTCCAGCGGCGAGGTGCAGGGCGAGAGCGGGTTCGGTCACGGCAAAGGCGGCCCCTCGTCCGGGCGCCCGTCGCTTCGCGGGCGCGCTCGGGCTCGCGCGGCGCCGGCGGACGCAGGGCGTGGCGGTGCAACGGCGCGACGGGAGCGGCGCTTAACGACGCCCGTTAAGTGGCCTGGGCGAGCGTCCGTGTTGCCTTTCACCAAAGTCCCCAATCGTGCCAGGGCGCCGCGGTCGTGGCAAAGTGCCTGAATCGAACGGCGCCTCAGTATGGCTATTTCTTCCAATCTCAGCAGCTTCGAAGCCCAATCGGCCGAGGTCATCTCACCGGCGGGGTTGGTCGTGCGCTCGCTGCGCAAGCACTGGCTGATGGTCAGCATCGTGGTGGGCATCTCCGCGGTGGCCGCCTGGGGATACACGTCTCGGCAACAGCGAATCTACCGGGCCGTCGCCAACCTGCAGCTCGACCCGCAGCCCGTCACGGCAATCAGCAACATCACCCACCCGAGGCTCGATTACTTCAGCAACCGCGACTACTTCGGCACTCAGCTGCAAGTGATTTCTTCGCGCAAGGTCGCCATGCTGGTGGTGCGCAAGCTGAACTTGAATCGAGACGGCGCCTTCCTTCGCAACGTTCGACCGCCCGCGCCACCACCGGAAGAGCCCGTCACGGTCGAAACGACCGCAGAGATCTTGCGGGCGCGCATCGAGGTCGAGCCGATCGAGGAGAGCCGGCTCGTCATCGTGCGCTACCAGGATGGTGACCCCGCCCGCGCTCAACAGATCCTCTCGGCGCTCGTCGACTCCTACGTCGAGCAGAATCTAGACACGACTCTGGCAGCCACCAACAAGACCGCCAATTGGCTCGACACGCAGCTGGTGCGCTTGAAATCCGGCCTCGAAGAGGAAGAGATGGAGCTGCACGAGTTCAAGCGCAAGCACCGGCTGCTGTCCGTCTCGTACGACGACCAGAGCAACCTGCTTCGAGCCGAGATTCAGCAGCTGAACGCGAGCTTGACCAGCGTGAAGGCCCGGCGAGAGGCCGTCGCCGCGCGGCTGGCCGCGCTCGAAAGGCTCGAAGGGGACGACCCGAGCAGCGTGCCGACGAGCGTGCTGCTCGACAGCGGCCTCGAGAGGCTGCGGACGCAGTACCTCGACGCTCATCGCAGCTACCAGGGCCTGCTGGCGAGCGGCAAGGGGGTCAACCACCCCGCCGCGCTGGAAGCAGCCGCCGTCGCCAAGACCGCCCGCGAAGCGCTGCAGCAGGAGATCCGCAACATTCGCCAGGGCTGCGCGATGGACCTGGCGGCGGTCAATGGGGAGCTCCATGGGCTGACGCAGCTGTACGAGGCAGCCAAGCAAGAAGCCGTTTCGCTGAACCTCAAGGGGCTCGAGTACGGCCGGCTGCAGCGCTCGAAGAACAACACCGAAAAACTGTTCGGGATCGTGCTGGAGCGCTCCACGCAGAGCGATCTTTCGAAGCTCGCCCCGCTCAACAACGTCCAGGTCATCGACCGGCCCTTGCTGCCGACCGAGCCCATTTCCCCGAGCAAGGGCCGCAACATGGCGGCCGGCCTCGCGCTGGGGCTGCTCTTGGGCCTGGCCGGGGCCATGGGGCGCGACGCACTCGACCGCACGCTGCGCACCGTCGAAGACGCCGAGCGCTCGCTCGGGCTCGTGGCGCTCGGCTCGCTGCCCGACGCGGGCGGCAACGGCCTCGCGGGTGCCAGCTACGGGTCGTATGGCTCGGGCGAGCGTTCGTCGCGCCGGAAGCGGCGCCCCGACCGATCTCGCAAGAAGCGCGCTTCGGGGCCGGAGCTGCTCGTTCACAGCCACCCCAAGAGCGTCGCGGCCGAGGCCGCGCGCGCCATCCGCACCAACCTCGTGTTCCTTTCCCCCGACAAACCCTATCGCTGCTTCCTGGTGACCAGCGCCGCGCCCGGGGAAGGCAAAACGACGGTGGCGGTGTCCATCGCGATCGCCATGGCGCAAACGGGGCAGTCCGTCTGCTTGGTAGACTGCGACATGCGCAAGCCCCGAGTTCATCAGATTTTCGGCGAGCCCAACGCGGCAGGCGTCACGACGGCGCTGCTGGATCCGGACAAGCTCGATTCGCTGCTGCTGGAATCCGAAATCCCCAAGCTCTCGGTGCTGCGAGCGGGCCCATCCGCACCCAACCCCGCAGACCTGATGCACACCGACGCATTCGCGAACCTGCTGGCCACGTTGCGCCAGCGCTTCGACCGCGTCGTGATCGACAGCCCGCCGATCGGCCCGGTGACGGACGGGGTCGTCATCGCGACCAAAGTCGACGCCACGGTGCTCGTCGTGCGGGCCAACAAGACCAAGAAAGACGCGGTCGCCAAGGCCGTGCGCCAGATTCGAGACGTGGGCGCGAACATGGCGGGTTTCGTGCTCAACGCGACCTCCGGGTCCGGTGGCAAGTACTACACGGCTTACTACGGGGAGTACGGTGCGTCGTCGCGCGAATCTCGGGACTCCGCCGCCTGATTGGTCAGCTGCCTGCGGAGCGCGGAAACCCGGGTCCTCAGCTCTTCGTCGGCGTCCGGGGCGCGCAGCGCGCGGGCCAGCGCCGCAAGGGCCTTCGTCTCCAGCCCGAGGTTGCGGCACAGCGTGGCCACCCTCACCCAGCGCGCGGCGCTCGGCTCGCGCTCGGCGGCCTGCAGCATGTGCCGCAAAGCGCCCATCGGCCGCCCACCCCGGCGCAGATGCTCGGCGACGAACTCGTGCGCCACCGCGCACGCGGATTCGCTGCGGCAGTTGCGCGCCACGTAGGCGTCGCCGGCGCGCCGAACGAGCTCGCCTTCGCCCGCGGCCAGCGCGAGCCGCAGCGCCTCCCGAGCGCATTCCTCTCCGTGGACGTCCGGCGGGCAGGCATTCGCCATCGCGGAGGCGGCCGCCGGCAGCTGGCCCCGGGCCTCCAGCAGCTGGGCGCGAAGCATGACCACCTCCCAGCGGCCGGGCGTGCGCGCCTCGAGCCGCGCCAGCGCCGCGGAGAGCCGCTCGGCGCACGTCGCCGCCTCGGCGGACGCCGCCCGCCCGCTGGAGCACACCGAGCGCTTCTGCCCCAGGCCCCGAGCGAACGCTCGAGCCAACTCCAGCTCCCCTCGCTCGCTCTCGGGCCAGCGCCGCAGCAGCTCTTCGAAGCACTGGACTTGAAACCCCACCGAGCGCCTCGCGCCGCAAACGGCCAAGAAAACCTCCGGGCGGACGGCGCCGGGGGGAAAGGCCCTTCGAATCGCCTCCACACTCGGCGCCCAAGCGGCCGCGCGGCGGCCGACTTCGCTCGTAAGGGTCGCGTCGTAGGTCACGGCGAAGCGCAGATGCATCAAGGCCTGCGAAGTGGCGCCACGGCGGGCGAGCACCTCGGCGAGCGTCAGGTGCACGTGGCCGTTGTTCGGGGAGCGCTCGAGCGCTCGCGCCAGCCACGGCATGGGGTCGAGCCCCTCCTGGGCGGCGACTCGCGCGCCGAGCAGGGAAAAATAGCCCTCGCCGGGATGACGCTGGAGCGCTGCCCGCACGCGAGCCAGGTACTCGCGGCGACTCTCGCGAGTGGACGACTCGGCGCTGGCATACTCGGCGCCGAGCGCTCGCCGCTCCTGGCGCACGGGGGCCCAGGGGGAAAGCGCCAGCGAAGCCACGAGCGTCGCCCCCGCGGAGACGAACGCCGCGGAGCACCCGACGCGAACGACGGCGGGGTCCCCCGCCGGCTCGCGCCGCGTGCCACAGGCGGCGAGCACCACGACCAGCGCGATGCAAACGCCGGGCACCTCCAGCGCCAAGTCAGCGAGATTTTGCAGCAGAAAGGAAAATGCGCCGATCACCGCCGCGGCCTCCGCCGAGCGGCGGCGCAAGCGCCACGCGGCGCGCAAGAACCAGCCGACGAAAACGGCCAAGGCGCCGCCGCCCACGAGCACGCCCCACTCCACGAGCCACTGCAACGGAAAGCTCTCGGCGTGAGCAAACAGGCTCGTCCAGTCGTACTGAAACTGCGGCTGATACGGGGGAAATGCCGTCTCGAAGGCGCCACGCCCCACGCCCCACCAGGGAAAGTCGGCGAGCGTGTCGAGCGAGGCTCGCCAGACGGCCGATTTCCGCTCGATATCGAGGGTGGTCAGGGCTTCGAGCTGGCGAAGCCCTCCGAACGAGAGCGCCACCACGAGACCGGCCAGGCCCGAGAGCACCAGGGGAATGGGAACGTGGGTCGTGCTGCGGCGCCCACCGAATGCCCCCGCGCGACGCGCCTTTCGGTAGAGGAAGAACAACCCGCCACCGACGGCGGCCGAGCCAATGGCCGCGCGGGAGCCCGACAGCAGCAAGGCTGCTACGAGCGCCGCCCCGCCCAGGCCAATCACCCACGCCGAGACCGCCGCTCGAGAGCTCGAGAGCAGGCCGAGCCCGCAAAAAAGCGCCAGGATGCAGTAGCCGGCGAGGTTGTTGGTGTTGAGCAGTGGCCCCAGGTTCCAGGGCTCCACATGCATATGTGGCCGGTACACCCCAAACAGAAGTTCGAGCCCGAGAGCGCCGTGCAGAAGCGTAATGGCGGCGACCGAGCTGCCGGCGACGAACACCACGCTCAGCAGCCAAAGCGCGCCACGACGCACGCGGGCTGCCTCGGCTATCGCAAACGCCAGCGCGTAGGTGAGCCACTTCAGCGCCTCCACGCGGGTGGCGCCGGGGTCGATGCTCAAAGGAGCCCATGCCGGCGGTGGCTCTCCAAACGCATGCAGCCCTCGGCTCCACACCTCGGCGGCAGCGGGCGACAGAGCCGACAGCCACGACAGCGGCAGCGGGACGATTTGCAGCAAGCATGCCCCGGCGAGCGCTCCACAGAAGAGCGTCGCGCGGGGAACGGCCCGCAGCGACCGCAGTGCAATGGCTCCCCCAAGGAGGCCAAGGGCGCCGCAAACCAGCACCGCTGGCAGCGTCACCGACCCAATCCAGAGCACGGAAACGAGCACCAGTGCCACGAGCAGCCAGTCCGCTACCGGCTCGAGCCGTCGCTTGGAGACGCGTTGCCCGAGGGAACGGCCGCGCCGATGTCGGAAGCGGGCCCGTTCCCCCTCCTCCCGCTGTACGCTGTGGACCATGCGAGAATCGGCCCGAACTATAGCCGAGCCAGCGGAATCTGGCGAGAAGCTCGCCGCCGCTCGCCGACGCGCACGAACGAAGCGTGTCCCTATAGCCTGCCGCAGCGCGCGTCGTACCCCGTGCAGTGGTCCAATCACTGCCATGATCCCGGCAGCGCGATGCCGCGCGCACTGCCGCGACGACACTCGGCTCTCCCCCGTCGCCGCTGCTCCGCGCGCCGGCGCGCGGAG
>JBNKVS010000095.1:0-33515 GCA_050299315.1 Polyangiaceae bacterium | reverse complement strand
CGGCGTGCGCGGCCCCCACGCCGGGGCGGCGGGGCCCCCCGCCCCCCCCCCCGACTCGGCCAGCGGCCCCCCGGCGCGCTGGGGGGCGTGCCGCGGCCCGGCGGACCCGCGACGGGGAATCCAGAGCGCCGACGCGGGCCTTCGCGCCCGTCCGCGGCAAAAGCGACGGCGCCGCACCCCCGCCGTCGCAGCGCAAAGCCTTTGCAACCCCCGACGAGGCAGGGCAAGACGAGCCATGGCCGTCTCCGCTCCCCCCAGCGCTCCCGAGTCGCGCGCTCCCGAGAGCTCTCGGCTGACCACCATCGCGTTGATGACACCCGAGATGGCGAATTTCTCGGGGAACGTGCACGGCGGGCACATTCTACGCCTCGTCGACCAAATCGCCTACGCCTGCGCCTCGAACTACTGCGGCAAGTACTGCGTGACGCTGTCGGTGGATCGGGTGCTCTTCAAGCACCCCGTCCGCGTCGGGGACCTTTTGACGATGCAGGCCCAGGTGAACTACACGGGCCGAACTTCGATGCAGATTGGCGTCCGCGTCGAGGCCAAGGATCTGCGCAGCGGTCAGTCGAACCACACCAACAGCTGCTTCTTGACCATGGTGGCCATGGATGAGGGCAGGCCGAGCCCCATCCCGCGCCTCGTGCCCCGCACGCAGCTCGACCACCTGCGCTGGAGCCGAGCCGAGGTCGCGCGGGATCACTCGCGAGCCGTCGAGAGAATGGCGACCCACGTGGGGGATTTTCACTCCATCGTCGACCTCGCGGGCATGGCCATGCTGCTGATCGACAAGGAAACGGGGCTGGTCCGGCTCGCGAACAAGAAGTCGGTGGAGCTACTCGGGCACCCCGCCTTCGAAATGATCAACCGACCCGTGTGGGAGCTGCACGCCGAGGCCGACCGAAGCAAGCTGAAAGCCGTCTACGAGCAGGTCTCCGACCAACACTCGGGCGAGCCGTTCCGGTTCCAGCACATCCGCGGAGACGGAGAGGCGATCACGGTCGAGGCGGTCGCCTGGGTGATTCCACTGCCGAATCGCCCGTTGATTCAGCGGGTGATGCGCCGGGTCGAGGACGCGGCCGAGTAGGTCTGCTCGCGGAAGCGCCGAGTCGAGGCTCTGCCGGCGCGCCCCCGGCGCCGCGCGCCGCCGAGCGCTTCACGCCGGCAGCTCGATCGCCACGGCAGCTTCTTCGCTCTCCAATATCGGGTAGACGCGGAGCCCGCACTCTCGTTTCTCGAGCGTGTCGAGTGAGAAACCTTTCCGAGCGCCTGGGTAAGGGGCCCCTTCACCCGCGCGACGGGCAAGCGGCGGGGCTGTGCGGCACCGGCGATTCATGCGATACCACGGGCGCCTGGAGACCCCGACGAAGCACATGGCCCATCGCTCCTGGAAGCCCCGCCACGACCGCGCCCGTCCCGCACCGGATCGCCCCGGGCGGCCCTCGAGCGCGGCGCCGCGGACCGACCCCGGCGGGGCGACGGCCCGGCGGGGATCGGCGGGCGAGCTGGCCTCGCCCGAAGGCTCGACCAGCCGGCGGCCGGCTTCGCCCCGCGGCGGCTTTCCCGCAAATCCGAACGCACTCGACCACCGGCTCGCGGCGTGGGCGGCTCCCGTCTGGCTCGCGTGGCCCTTGGTTGCGACCGGTTGCGCAGCAGGCGCCGTGAGCTCGCCCGTCGCATCCCCCGAGCCGGCGCGCGCCGAGCCCCCGGCGGCGGCCGACTCGGCTTCCGCCGGGGCGGCGCCCCGAGCCGCGCGCCTCGACCGAATCCAGCACGCGGGCAAGAGCTCCTACCTCTCGGGGTTCAACCTCGCGTGGCTCGACTTCGCGCGCGACGTGGGCCGCGGCCTGGACGCGCCGCGCCTCCGCCGGGCGCTGCTCGAGCTCACCGAAGCCGGCGGCAACACGATTCGCTGGTGGATCCACACGGATGGCTCGCTCACGCCAACGTGGCAGGGACCGGGTGAAGAGCGCCGGGTGGTGGGGCTCGGGGAGAGCTTTCTGGCAGATCTGGCGAGCGCGCTGGACATCGCGGCCGAGCGCGGCGTGTACGTCTTGCCTTGCCTGTGGTCCTTCGACATGCTGCGGGACGACGACTTTCGCAAGCCGCCGACCCGAGACAACTACCGGCTGCTGACCGAAGACGCCGTGCTCCAGTCGTACATCGACACGGCCCTCGTCCCCATGGTCCACGCCTTGGCCGGGCACCCCGCGCTGATCGCCTGGGAGCTCTTCAACGAACCCGAGAACATGACGGAGCCATGGTTTCGAAAGGAGCCGGCCTTCTACGGAGGCCCCGTCCCGACGCTCCAGCAGCTGCAGCGGACGCAGGCGAAGATGGCGGCGGCCATCCACCGCGCCGCGCTCGACCAGGGACACGTCGCGTTGGTCACGACGGGCTCCAAGTCCCTCGGAAAGTACAACGCCGACGTGGCCGGCGGTTCGAACCTCTACCGCGACGACCGCATGATCGCGGCAGCGGGCGGGGACGAGGCTGCCACTTTGGACTTCTTCGCGCCGCACTACTACGACAACGAAGGCAAGCAGGGCGCGTGGTCGCCCTTCCATCATCCCGCCACCTACTGGCAGCTGAGCAAGCCGATCGTGATCGGGGAGTTCCACGCGCTCGAGGCCCTCGACGTGCTCGCAGAGCGCGTGGAGGCCGAGAGCCTGTGTCAACGGCTGATCGACCTGGGGTACGCAGGGGGTCTGGCCTGGCAGTGGAACGAGCACGCCGCGCCCATCGCCCGCTGCTTGCGGGCCGCGGCCCCGCCCTGACGCGGCCCGGGTCGCCCTCCCGCGCGGCGCCAGACCGGTTTGCCTGTCCCCCCTCCCTCGACGACTCTGCGATGGCGACCCGACCGCCAGCGCTCGCGAGCCTCGGCGACGCCCGCACGACCGCTGCCGCGGAGCGCGCGGACGCGAGCCGCTTCCTTCCGGAAGAAGGATCGAGCATTCGCCGAGCTTGCGCGGTCGCTCGGGCGCTCACCAAGGCGCCCTTGCGCCGCGGGGTGCCGACGACACTCGCAGATCGCGCCGATGCCCTTCGAGCTGCGAATCCTCGCCCAACACGGCCCGGCGCGTCCGTGGGTGATCGATCGCCTGATGCGTGAGGATCTGATAGATTGCCGCGCTTGAAGCGCTTCCCCCGGCTGTCTCCACCCGCTCGGCGCGGCTCGCTCCCGGGCGCGCCCTCGAGCGCGCGAGCCGCGGGCCGCGCGCCGCGCCGTTCGAGCGTCTCTCGAGCGTTGGGCGTCGTCGTCGCCGTGCCCTGCAGCTTGGCCCCACTCACCGGCGCAGCCCGAGAGGAGCCCGCGGGGGAAAGCGCCCCTCCCCGCCCGGCACCTGCCGCCGAGCCCGCCCCAGCCGATCCGAGCCCGCTCCCCCCGCGAGGCGCCCCCGAGCCGCCCCCCCCTCCGGAGGGCTTCGACGCCAAGACACCGCTATCCGCCGCGGATCTGGCACGCAAGCGCGAGGGCAGCTACTTCACGGGTCTGCCGCTGCTGAACTTCGACCCCAACACCGGCGTCGGGCTCGGCGCGCGCGCCTACTATTACGACAACGGGCCGCGCGATAGCCCCCTGTTCGCCTACACGCCGTACGTCCAGCGCCTGTACCTGCAGATCTTCGCGACGACCGGGGGCTTGCAGTACCACGTCATCGACTACGACGCGCCGGCGCTCTCCGGTACTCCCTACCGCGTTCGAGCCCAACTGGTCCTGGAGCACAACACGAGCCAGAACTTCTTTGGCACCGGCGAGGCGACGCTCGATCCGCTGACCCACACGGGAGCGGACCGATCCTTCGAGCAATACTCGGATTACTTCGACTCCCTCGAGCGCGTTCGCGCGGACGGCACGGCGCTCTCCCGATACGACCAATACGACTTGAGGCGCTATCAGCTGTCCATGAGCCTGGAGCGGTCCTTTTTGCGCGGGCTGGTGCGCCCGCTCGTCGGCTTCACCTTCATGCACGACAGCGTGCAGGACCACGAGGGCAGCAACGCAAGCGCCATCGACGACGAAGGGCGCGAAGTGGAAGTGAAGCAGGGCCCCACGCGCCTGACCGAACGATGCGATGCGGGCCAGCTGATCGGCTGCAGCGGCGGTTGGGACAACATGCTGCGGCTCGGAATTTCGCTCGACACCCGGGATTTCGAGCCCGATCCCAACTCCGGGATCTTCTTCGATACCGCCTTGGATCTAGCCAGCAAGGTGCTTGGGTCGAGCTTCGACTACGCGCGCTTTCTCGTTTCTCTGCGCGGTTACGTCAGCCCGGTACCGAGCTTCGCCGACCTGGTGGTCGCCGCGCGGGGTACCTTCGAAGTTCAGTCGAGCGGGGTCCCGTTCTTTTCGCTGAACCGCATGCCGTACGTCGAATCGAGCCGCGCGGGGCTCGGCGGGCTCCGGACGCTGCGAGGCTTTCGACAGGATCGGTTCGTGGGGCCAGTGCTCGCGATGGTCAACCTGGAGCTGCGCTGGACGCTGTTGCACTTCAGCGTGGCCGGGCAGGATTTCGCTCCCCTGTTGGTGCCCTTCTTGGACGTCGGGAGGCCTTTCGACTCGGTGGGCGATCTGAGCCTCGACCGCTGGAAGCTCGGCCACGGCGCCGCGCTGCGCATCGCCTGGAATCAGGCCACCATCATCACCGCAGAATACGGCGTGAGCCGCGAAGACGCGGGGCTGTACGTCAACTTCGAGCACCAGTTTTGAGCGCGGGAGCGCCCGGTTCAGAGCCTGCACTCGCCCGGCTGAGAGGGCGGGCAGAAGAGGCCGTTGGCGTGGGGAAGCGAGCTCGGATCGGCAGGCAACGGGGGAGCCACGCCCAGGTGCCCGATGATCTTGCTCTCCGACGTCCAAAACAGATCATAGGAGATGCCGTATTGCTCCTCGCCCGAGCCACGGTGCCCCTCGGAGGCCACCAGGACGAAGTTGCCTTCGGCGAGGACGTGGGGCGTGTTGGTCACGCGAAGCCCGCTGCCCAGCCCAGCCGTGGGGCCCGAGTGCTCCGCGAACGTCGCCCCCAAGTACTCCGGCACGAGGTCCTGGCGCCCCTCGCCGAAGACCCGGAGCACATACTCGGCCACGATGGCCCGATTCTCCTCCGTTCGATCCCGGAACTGGACCTCGGGGGAGTCCTCGACCCAGCCGGCAATGGCTTGCCCACCCTGCGAAGCCGGCAGGCCGGTGGCGCTCCACTGCTCCGTGAGCTTGCCACCGACGACCCGGAAGACCTCGAACCCGACTCGGCGCGAGCTCCCCTCCCCGTACACGACCTGGGCCGCGACGAACGCGCGGTCGGCGAGCGTGCGGTAGATCGCGACCGGAAGGGGCGCTTGTTGGCGAGCGTACTGCAGAAATCCCTCGCGCCCATCGCCCTTGGAGAGGCCGTGCTGAACGAACCGGTCCGCGAGTAGCTCCTCGATGGTGCTCAGGTTGCCCTCTGCGATGCCTTCCTCCAGGAGGCGGACGACCGCAGCGCGATTCGCCTCCTGGCGCTCCGTGAGGGCCACCTCGCCGACCTCCTCGCCCTCGCCGCACGACAGCAACGCCACGGAGAGCCACCGGGCGAGCGCCAGCAGGCGCGCGAGGCGGGGGCGCGCCCTCCTTTCGCTCGGCTCGCGTCCCATCGCCCCGCAGTGTGACCCCGCTGCCGCCCCCGAGGCAAGCGCGCGAAGCGCCTCAGCCGCCCGCGCCGCCGCCCAAGGGGGAAGCCTCCTCGACCGGCGACCCCGGCAGCGGCGCGTCCTCGGGGTGATCCTCGCACTCCAGCCGCCCTTCGCGCAGCACGTAGTGCCAACCGGATCGCGGGCATCGAGCGCGCCCCACGGCATCGAGCGTGAGCCGATGCCCGTGGCGGCTGACGAAGCCGACCGCGCGCGCCGGGGCGCCCAGGACGAGCTCGTAGTCGACCACGTCGTGGGTGACGACCGCGCCGGCCCCGACCAAGGCGTAGCGCCCGATGGTGACGGGCGAGATGACCGTGGTGTTGGCGCCGACCGTGCAACCACGGCGCAGCCGCGTCTGGGCGAAGGCTTCGCAGCGGTCGAGCTCCGCGCGCGGGCGGCGCGCGTTGGTGAGCACCGCCGAAGGCCCGATGAAGACGGAGTCTTCCACGATCGTGCCCCGATACAGCGACACGCTGTTCTGAATCCTCACGTCGCGCCCCACCACGACGCCGCTGTCGACGAAGACGTTCTGCCCCAGCGTGCAGCCCTCACCGATCACGGCACCGGCCAGGATGTGACAGAAATGGCCCACCTTCGTGCCGACCCCGACGGTGGCTCCCGGATCGACGACGGCGCTGCCTTGGACAAAGACTCGACTCCCTCGGCCGAGGCCGAGCGGGCCTCCCGAAGGTTGACGTGCTGCACCCATGGCGGGGCTGTAGCACGGCCGTCCCCGGCGCGGCGACGATCGAGGCCGCGACCGACATGCCCGCAAAAAATCGAGGGCAGCACGGCGCCGGGCCGCCCCGCCAGTAGCCCGAATCGAGGGCGCCTACGGCGTTCCGGCACCGGCCGAGCGCTGCTTCTCTTCGGCCGAATCGGGCGATTCGGCCGAGCCCGGATCCAGCGGGGCCGGCAGACGCCGGGCCCGGCGCTTGGCAAACCAGCGCCGGATGAGGAAATGCCCCAGCGGCAGGGCGATGGCCCCGCCGACCGCGCTGTACAGCTGCCCGCCGATGTAGCGCCCCAGGGCCACTTCCACGTCTTCTCGACAGCTGAAGGTCCCCCCGAGCGACCCGAACCACATCGAGGTGAGGCTGCGACCCACGAGGCTCCACAGGCCGAAGCCCACGAAAGCGCCGATCGCCAGACGAGCGAGCCACTGCTTCAGCTTGCGCCACATGGGCGCATGATACGCCGAGACCTCTCAAAGAGAAGAGCCTGAATCCTCGTCGGGCGTGAAAATCAGGGTCTCGGTGAAGCTGTCCTCCGCGCAGTTGCCGGCCTTGTCGCACAGGACCAGCTGCTCCACGCCCCACGTGCCCGGGGCCGACCCGGCCGGCAGCAGCACGGTGAGCTGGTAGTGCTGCCAAGCGGTGGGATCCCCCTCGAAAAACACGCTGTGCGTGTTACCGTGCTCGTGGTACCCGAAGTGCGAAGTGCCGAGCGGGTCGAGAAACCGGTAGGAAACGACGCCCAGGCCCGATTTGTCGTCCCTAGCGTAGTAGTCGAGCGTCACCAGCGTCTCGCCATTGGGCGCCTCGGGGTGCGTCGGCAGCGCGCTCACCCGCAGCGCCTCGAAGCTGCCGGCCTCATCGGCTCCATCGGCGCGGGCGAGCTCGGGCGGCTCGAGATCGGGGTCGCGCGTGAGCACTTCGATCTGCGCGGCAGCAGGCTCCCCGGGGCCCCCGAAATACTGCTGGCTCCCGTGGCCCGCTGCATCGCAGAAGCTGATGTAGGGCACTCGCCACGTGCCCGAAGCCGAGTGCTCCGTGAGCAGCAGCTCGATGCGCGCCAGCCCCGTCGCCTCGTCGTAGCTGCCCCATGCTTCCTTCGAGCGCACCCCGGCGCCGACGTGGTCGAGCGAAGCGTAGACGCAGCTCGGGTTCATCTGAGCGTCGTCCACGACCTCGTACTCGACCACCACCATCTGCAGCGGGCGAGCCTCCCCCTGCGCGTCGACGACCGTCTCATCCTGCACGGAAAGAGTCAGGGAGCCGTCCACGTAGCGCGGGGGCTCGGAATCCGCGAGCGGGTTTTCCACACACAGGCGCCACCCGAAGTCCTCACGACCTTCGAAGCGCTGATTGCCGGCGGCGTCCCAAGTCGTGAGACTGCTGGCAAACCAACATCCACTGGCGGCTCGTTTGTTGATCGTCAGCTCGCCGCGCAACCTCGATGGGTCTCCTTCGAGCGGGAGAAGCCAGGTATCCACGAAGGTCCCGTCTTCGGAGAAGGCCCGCACATAGCCGGCCGAAGCCGCGCCGGCGCCGCCGCCCTGCTCGAGCGATATCGTGATCTCGACGCCCTTGTCCCGTTCGGGCTCGCCGCTGACGACGATGTCGACACCGCTCACTTTGCCCGGGTAGGCGTAGTCGGGCCACAGGTTGAGGACCTCGAAGGAAGCACTTTCATCGAGCTGCGTGAGATAGCGCACCCCGCTCATGATGCGATCGCGCAGGAACTCGAACTTCTGCGGCGCGCGCGAGAGCAAGGCCGTCGGATTGAGCACGTAGTACGCGAGCGATTCTGCGAAATCTTCCGAGTAGTCCACGTCGTGCGCGTAGGCGCTGACGAACTCGGTGGTGCTCGAGGTCAGCGTGTAGCGCCCCTCTTCGTCCTTTCGCCACCCGCCCGCCGACGCCCAGTCCTCGCGCAGCCCCTCGTCGAGCCCCGAAAACAGGCAGTGCGAGTATTCGTGCAACATCAGTCGATGCACGTGGGCGGGGTCGCTGGTGAAAGCGCTCTCCATGAGCTCGACGTACCCTCGCTCCCGCCCGCACCAGGCCACGGCGGCGGCCTGTGGGTAGAGCGGGTGCCGAGCCCCGTCCGCCCGGCGCACCAGCGCCTGCAGCTCTGGTGTGGATTGCAGGCCGCGAGGCATGAGCGCCAACATGCTCATCACCTCGAGCAGCTCCTCCGGCGCGAATTCCTGGAAGCGACTGCAATCTTCTCCCGTGTGGGTCAACGCCGCGTAGTCGCTGCACGACGCAGAGCCTTCAGCGCCGGGCACGTGGGTGGTGAGCCCGTGCTTCTCCGAGAGGACCCGCTCGACGGCCAGCGGGTCCCGACCGCCCTGGGTCGCAAAGCGCAGCAGCGCTCGGTACAGGCGTTGGGAAAAGAAGCTGCCCCGGTCGCCGTCGAGGCGCGCCTCGCGCGGCGCCGAGTGCACGAACGCTCGAGAGGAAATCAGCACGCGATGGCCCAGCGCCTGGTCGAATTCGATCTGGATGTCTTGCGGCAGAGGCTCGTCGGTGACCTGCCACAGCGAAGCGGTCAGCGTCTGAGGGCCGAACTCCCGACGCGGCTGGGGGATCGAGCGCATCGTGAGCAGCAAGCGGTGCGCCAGCTCGTCCGTCCATGCGCCGGGCGCGTGGCTCTGCAGAGCTCCCGGCGCGGGGGTGACCAGGTTCACGTTGTACTCGAACGCCAGGGTGTCCGCCGCCGAGAGCTCGACGGGAGAAACCGGCTCGCCGAGACCCGTCAGCGTCCGCGGGGGTCGCGGCATCCAATCCGCTTGGTAGCCCGCGCGGCTGTCGTCCGCTCGCCAGTGGAACTCGAAGTGCCCCGGCTCCGCCCCGGGCTCGGCTACCTCGAGATCCAGACGTTCGGCCATGGTGAGGTTGCGAAACACACCGACGGAGGCCTCACCGCCGCCCGCAGAGCCGCCCGCCACCTCGAGGAGCCGCGTCGCCGGCGGCACGGCGCCGGGCGCCTTCACGGCCAGGTAGTAACAGCCTTCGGGAATGTGGGTGAACTCGTACGATGCCGAATCGCTCAGCACTCGCTCCCGAAGAAAGCCGTCGTGCACCTCACCGAGCGTGACGGTCCAGCCCGCTTCCGGGGTGAAGCCGTGGACCTCCCCGATCAGGTGGTTGCCCGCCAACACGGTCGCGCCGGCCCCCGCCGGGCAAACCGAGGGCGACGGCTCGAGCTCCGCGGGGATCGGCTCGTGCGCGGGCTCGCCTGGCTCGGCCGCTTGCCGGGGCTCGGCGGCCGTGGTTCCCTCGGAAAGCTCGGAGTCGATCCCACTCGCGTCGCCCCAGGCCTCGGCGCCCAAGGGCCGCGCCCCCCCTCGATCGTCCAGTGCTCCGCCGTCCTCCGTCTGACTCGAAAACCCCTCGTCCGCCGCGGTCAAACAGCTTTGAGCCAGCAGGCCACCGGCGAGAAGCACGCCGGGTAAACCGACCCTCGAAGCCTTCTCCTTTGCCATGACGATCCTCCCTCCCGGCTGCCGAAGCAGCGCAATGGTCACGAGGCGGAGGAACGACGGAGGGTTAACCGCCTTTAACTAGAGAGGCCGCCTCCCCCTTCGAAAGTCGAAGAAAACAGCTTGACTTTGGAATCGAACACAACTGCTTCAATCGCGCGGTCCAAAAAGACGCGCAGGTGTTGCACGACTCCACGCTCGCCCGCCCACGTGCCGCCGCGGGCAAGGCCACGGCGACTCGGCATCGAGGCGAGCGGCGAGGGTCAGTGGCCCCCGAGGGCTTCGAGCCGCACCACAACGGGCGGCGCTACCAACCTACCCCGACCGAGACCGTCACCTCGGTCGGGTAGAAGTCGTCCGTCTCCCCCTCTTCGTCCCCAAAGTCGAACAAAGGATCGAACTGTTGCGGCAACACGTGCTGCGCCACCCGAACGTCGGTGTACAGGCGGGTAGACGAATGCCTGAGGAACATCAAGCCGGCCTGCCCGTAGGGCGCAACGGACACTCCACTGGTCAACAGTCGCGGCAAGACCCCGACCCCCAGGTAGGGCGAGATGTTCGTCTGCGTCAGGTAATAGCTCGCCCCGAACTCGAGATGCAGGCCACCGTAGGAGTGCCTGTCCTCGCCCTCTCGGGTGGGCACCACGACGCCGACGCCCCACTCGATGAAGAAGCTCGAACCCTCGTGGCGGCCGTCGTAGTTGATCGTGAGCATCGGCACGAATCGCTCCCCCTTCGCGATCGGATAGCTCAGCCCCGTCTTGAGGCCCGCGACCGTTTCCGTGCGCACGCGATTCGGCCGCTTCCCTTCCTTCTCGGTGATGTTCGACAGCGCGCGAGACTCCCCTGTGGTGGACTCTTCGAACAGCGCGCGCGCCAGCCGATCGGCGGCGGGCGCGGTGTCGTCGAGCGAGGCGGCGCTGATGCGGGCGCCGTGAATCAGCTTGCCATCGGCCGAGAACCGGCTGGCGCTCAGCGAATAGGTTTCTCCGAGCTTGACGACGCGCAGGGTGATGTACTCCTCGGCGCCCAGCGCGCTGGCCACGGCCTCGGGCGAGCCTTTCTCCTCGAGTAGCGGCCCGGTCGCCTGGGCTCCGAACGCTCTCGTTCTGCTGCGCTCCGCATAAGCGTCGGTGAGCAGCACACCGATGGCTGCGGCTTCGCCGGGGTCGACGTTGGCGCCTTCGGCGGGCAGCACGGCCACGTCGGCGGCCGCCATACGACACACGAGGACGACCCATGCGCCGGCTGCCGCCGCCGCCCCCCGGCTCCTTCGCCCGAGCGTTCGCACGCCCCCTCCCTTCGTGCCCGTGCAAGTCATGTTCGGGCCATAGCTTGAACGCACCGGGCGCGTCGCTCCAGCGTTACCCCCGAAAAAACTGGAAAGCCAACGATTCTCGGATCCGTCGAAGGCCATCGGCGGGCGCGAGGGGACTGGGCGCCCGCCGACGCGGACCGAAAGCGAGCGGAAGCCCCCTCGCCCGCGCCCGGGTCGCCGCGCAGACCGCAGCGCGCACGCGAGGGCCCGAGCGCCGGCTGCGCCGCCTCGGTCGACGTGCGTTCCGCCGCCCGGCGGAGTGCACGCAGACGGCCGAACCGAGCGCCGTTCGGCCGCCAAACGCCGGTGCGCTTCGCTCACCGCGCCCCGCTCCGCGGCGGCGGGCGGCCGAGAGGTGAACGCGACCGCCCCCATCGCGGGGCAGCCGTCGCTTCCCCTCCATCGCGCGCAGCCGCAGCTCGGATGCGAGAAAGAGCGACTCTGCATTCACAGGCCCCGGCACGGCCTTCGGCCAGGACGGGCCCGGACGCCGAACAGTTGCACTTCGACGCCGCACTCGCTGGAAGCTGGCCGCGAGCCGCTCGAAGCGCGGCAACGCAGAACGGCGCCACGGCCTGCCCCCTCGCGGCGCACGCGGCTGACTGCGCGCCGTGCACCGCGGCTTCGAAATCGACGGGATCAGTCCGCGTCGGGTGCGTCGGAAGCCTCTTCGGCCGCTTCTTCCTCTGCCGGTTGCTCTTCTTCCGCACCGGCATCCGGCTGCAGCGATTGGATTACCTGCACGGGTCCGGCCGCACCCAGAAGCGGCGGGGCGCTGACTTCGTCGTCCCCACAAGCGGACGACAGTGCGGCGAAAGCGACGAGGCTTCCCCCTACGATCCAGCGCGCAACGGGAACGGCTGAGCAAAGGTGGTGCAACGCACTAGGCTTGACGGTCAACATGGTGACGAGCTCCTGAAGTTAGAAAACGCTCCAAGCGATTGGTGGGAGGTAGCGGAAGCCGCCGAAGACTGCAACCTCGGTGTCGGCGTGGAGGCAATTCCCCATCGTTCCTGCGCCCTTGCGCATCCATGGGTTCGAGGGGTCGCGCACGGGCTGTGCCAAACTGGGAACGAGCCCGTGCGAGGAGCATCTTTTCTCGCGAAAACGCGCTAGCTCGCTCCGCGGGCCATGGCGCACGCGCTTCGCTGCAGCGCGCCAAACACGCGCTGCATTCGGTCGACTCCGCGACATCGCTCGGCGCGACGCCGCCGCGGCGCTCGGTGCGACACCGTGTGGCTGCGCGCCCTGCAACGTCCAAACGCCGCCACACGACGCCGCGCGCGCTCGATGCGACATCCCAACGCCCCCAGGCGACGCCGCGTCTCACGCTCCCTCGGCCCCTCCCAAGGCGAAGGCGCGCGGCCCCGCGCGAGCTCACCCCTCTCGCAGAGCTTCGAGAGGGCGCCGAGGCGAAGGCGCGCGGCCCCGCGCGAGCTCACCCCTCTCGCAGAGCGTCGAGAGGGCGCCGACCCGAAACGCTTCGCCCCAGGAGCAAACCGACGAGGGCATTGGTGACGACCAAAACCGCAGCGCCTGCGCCGAGCCACGCATACGGCACGTCCGCCGGCATGTCGAACAGGGCCCGAGCCGCCGCCCGCGAGAGCCCTTCGAGCAAGACCCACCCGCCGAGCAGGCCGAGCGCCGCTAGGCTCACATACTCCGTGAGCAACACCTTGCGCAGATCCCGGCGCGAGGCGCCCACCACGCGCAACAAGACCGCCTCTCGCTGCCGCGCGAAGCGACCGGCGGCGACCGCGCCAGCCAAGATCACTCCACCGGTGATTACCGAGAGCAAGCCCAACCCACGGAAGATGACCCCGAGGCGTTCGACCAGGAGGATTACGGTGGCCGCAGCCTGCTCCGCGTCGATGATGGTGAGGTTGGGGTGCGCTGCCACCAGCTCACGCTGCAGCTGCTCCCGCCCCGCTCGGCTCTGCACCCTCCCCGCGCCGACGAACATCTTCGGAGCGCGCTCGATCTCCCCGGGGGAGAGCAGGATCATCGAGTTGGGGCGCATGGATTGCCAGCGAATCTCGCGAAAGCTGGTGACCACGGCTTCGAGCGGCAGGCCCTGGATGTCGAGCCGGAGGCGATCGCCCAGCTCGATCCCCAGCGTGCCCGCCATCGTGCGCTCCAGCGAGGCTTGCTGCTGAGCGGGCCGGCTCGACCAGAACTCCCCCGCCGTGATCTCCTCGGACTCGATCAGCGCGTCGCGATAGGAGATGAAGTACTCCCGCGTGCGCATCCGGTCGCTCCACTCCCGGTCACGGGCGCGGCGCTGCACGGTGCTCTTGTCCACGGCTCGCCCGTTGACGGACTCGATGCGGGCCCCGATCATCGGGCTGAGCGAGAAGCCCTCGGCGCCGGCGCGCCCCGCGAGCCCCTGCACCGTGGCGACCTGATCGGGCTGGATGTCGATGACGAAGAAATTCGGCAGCTCCTCGCGGCTCTGCAGAGAGAGCGCGCCGAGCAGCGAGCGCTGCAAGGTGACGACCGTCCCGAGCAGGAGAAATCCCATCCCGACCGCAACCACGACGGCGGCGGTTTGGTTGCCGGGGCGATGCAAGCTGGCCACGCCCTGGCGCAGGTGAAAGGTCGGGAGCCGCGGACCGATGAGCCTCGAGAGGCGCAATATCAGCCGCGCCAGGCCGTACAGGAGCGCGAGCGCGAAGGCCGTCGAAACGGTGAAGCCCACCCCGAGCCGGGCCGAGCGCGTCTCCACCGAGGCCGCGATCAAGACCGAGGCGAGGGCGGAGCCGAGCCCCACCGCCGTCAGCGACCGCGCCCGGCTGAAGCCCGCCTCCCCGTTCACCTCGCGACCGAGGACGCGCAGCGGCGGAGCGGTCGCCGTGCGCCACACGGGCACGAGCGTGAAGCCCAAGGTCAGCACCAGGCCGAGCAGCGAGCCGCGAATCGCCGAGGCGAACGCCGGCGCGCGCGAAAAGTCCACGGGCAGCATGCCCCCGGCGATCTCCGAAAGCAGCTGCCCGAGCACCAGCGGCGTCGCGGCGCCGAGCGCCGCCCCGGCGAGGCTCCCGACCGACGCGACGCCGACGGCCAAGAGCCCGTAGACCAGCACGAGGTCGCGCGGGCGAGCCCCGAGACAGCGCAAGATGGCCGCGTGGTCGATGCGGTCGCGCATGAACGCGCCGAGCGCGGAGCCGATGCCGAGCCCGCCGAGAATCAGCGTGACCAGGCCGAGCAGGGTCAGAAAGCTCTCCAGCCGCCGCAGGAAACGCCGTACGTTGCCCGCGGCGTCCTGTGGGGTCTGCAGGGTGAGGTGCCCTTCGAGCGCTCGCTCCCAGTAGCGCTCCTGGAGCGCGTCGGGCGATAGCCGAGGCGGCAAGTGAAAGAACCGCTCGTAGCGAATGCGGCTCCCCGTCGCGAGCAGGCCCGTGCGCTCGACGAACCGCTGGTGGAGAAACAGGTAAGGAGCCATCGAGAACTCGGCCGCCAGCGTTCCCGGGCGCTTGACGAATTGCCCGAGCACCACGGCCGAGAGATCGCCGAGCCGAACGCGATCCCCCGGCTCGAGCCCGAGGCTCTCGGAAACGCTCGGGTCCAAAAGCACGCTCGGCTCGCGCTCGAGGGCTTGCAAGAGCCCGGGGGGCTGCGTTTCGATCTCCCCGTAGAACGGAAAGCCCTCGGAGAAGGTGCGCACGCGCACCAGATGCGTTCGCTGGGCGGCCGCCTTCTTCGGCCCCTCACGCGCGAGCATGGAGTAGAACCGAACCGATGCCGCGCTGGCGGCTCCGGCTTCGAGCAGAGCCTCGGTGATCGCCTGAGCCGGGCCCGCCTCGAGCGGCTGGTTGCCGCGAATGGCGAAGTCCGCCCCCAACAGCTGCCGGGCCTGCCCATCCATTCCCTGGCGGACGGAAGCCGTGACCCCGCGCACGGCCGTGAGCGCCATCACCCCCATTGCCACCGAGAGCAGGCAGAAGACGACGATGCCCCGAGAGCGCCGAGTCTCGCGCACGGCCAGGGAGAGCGCCGTGGAAAGCGGGATCATCGGCGCCGCCGCACCTCGCCGACGCGGCCGTCTCTCAGGATGACCTCGCGCCCCGCCTGGGCGGCGAGCTCGGCGTCGTGTGTGACGAGCACCACCGTCGCCGACTGGTTCAGCTCGTGGAGCAACTGGATGACGCGACCGCCGGCGGCGCGATCGAGGTTGCCCGTCGGCTCGTCGGCGAGGATCAGCCCGGGGTGGTTGACCATGGCCCGAGCGATCGCGACGCGCTGCATTTCCCCTCCGGAGAGCTGGGCCGGGTAGTGCGAGAGGCGCTCTGCCAAGCCCATCTTCGAAAGCAGCGACTCGGCGCGATCCGCCCAGTCGAAGCGCCCGAGCAGCTCGGCCGGGACGCGGACGTTCTCGAGCGCCGTGAGCGTGGGAATGAGCTGAAAGCTCTGGAAGACGAAGCCGATGTGCCGCCCGCGAAAGGCGGCGAGCTCGTCTTCGGAGAGCTCGCTGACGTTCACCGAGTCGATGTGCACGCTGCCCGCGCTCGGGCGATCGAGGCCTGCCACGAGCCCGAGCAGCGTCGACTTGCCGCTGCCGGAGGGGCCCGTCACCGCCACGAACTCGCCGGGCTCGATCGTCAGGCTCACGTCGGACAGAACGCTCAGGCGTCGCTGCCCATCTTCGTACTGCCGCCGCAGCTCGCGCAGCTCGACCCGCGCCGGAGCGCGGCGGCCCGCGCCCGCGCCCTCGCTCACCGCGGCCCCCGGCCGCATGCCCGCCCCGCGGCGCGCGGACCGGGCTGCGGCCCCGCTGCCGCATCGCCTGCGGGCGAACGAGCGCACGGGGGCCGCAGCGCGACCGGCCCCAGCGGCGCGGCTCGCCGCGACGAGGCCCGCGCCATCGCCGCGGCGAGCCGCCGCGGAGCCACTTCTCGAAGCGGCGCCGGCGGCGAGCCCGCCCGGGTGCCCCCGCCCCGGGCGCGCGGCTGCCTCGGCGGCATGGTTGCGAAATCTTCGGTGCTCAACTGCTGCGAATCTCCTGGGGCCGCTCGGACCGCGAGGCAACGGCCCGACAGTATTGGGGCACGACCGCAAAAACGTCCACCGCCCTCGACACGCCCGAACGGGCGGCGCAACACTGCGGGGGCACGCCGGCCCCTCCCCGCGAGTCGGCTCCCGCGATGGAATCATGAAATGCGCTCCCCAGCCGGCTTCGGCCGCCGCCGCGGAGGCGACCCGAAGCAAACGACGACGCTGGGTCCGGACGGGTGCGAGCGCGGCATCGCTCGCGGCGGCCGCGCCCGTCGCGGCATCGCTCTGGCTCGCCGGGTCGTCCGTGCCGCCCAGCCCCCAGCCCGCGGCCTTCTCCGACGATCGCCCCCGAGCCTTCTTCCTAGGGCTGCCGCCGCTGGCCAACATCGCGCACCGCGGCGCCTCGCGGCGGGCCCCCGAGCACAGCCTGCGAGCGCTATCGCTCGCGCTCGAGCAGGGCGCGGACGTGCTGGAGCTCGACCTGCGCATCACCTCGGACGGGCAACTGGTCGTCTCGCACGACCGAACCCTGGAGCGCACGGCCGGCTTGGACCTCGAGATCGCCAAAACGACGTGGCCCGAGCTGCAGCGGCTCGCGGGGGAGCGCTGCCCGCTGCGGCTCGACGCGGTGCTCGAGGGCTTTCCCGCGGCCCGCCTCAACTTGGAGATGAAGGACGCCCTGCCCGAGGTCCCGCCGGCGCTGCTGCGGGCGATCGACCGCCACGAGGCCGCGTCGCGCGTGCTGGTGGCCAGCTTTCACGCCGAGCCGCTGGAGCATTTTCGGCGCTTGGCGGGCAGGCGCGTGGCGACCTCCGCCTCGGCGCGGGAGAGCCTGCGCTACGTCGCGCGGGACTTCTGGCGGCTTCCCGGCGACGCTCGCTTCGACGCGCTCCAGCTGCCTCCGCTCGGCTGGCTCGGCGTGACCACCCCGGAGTTCGTCGAGCGGGCTCACGCCCAGGGGCTGGCCGTGCATTACTGGACGATCGACGAGGAGCGCGAGATGCGACGGCTGGCGGCGACCGGCGCCGACGGCTTGATGACGAACCGACCCGGGCGGCTCGGCAGGGTGATCGAGAGCCTCGGGCGCGCCACGGCCTCGGGGGCTCGCCCGGCGCGATCGGGGCCCGGCGGCGGCCGGTAACCGCGATGGCCCGCGATGGCCCGCGGGGCTCGCCAGGCGCGCCGGGAGTGTTATAGCGAACGAGACGTGAAACCGAACGCCCTCGCCGCCGCTCGCGCAGCGCTTCACGCGGCTTCGATGCTCGCCCTCGGGGGCGGCTGTGAAACCCGCTCCGGCGCTTCGGCGCCCACGGGCCCGGCCTCTGCCGGCGTGAGCTCCACGGCAGCGCCCTCGCCGGAAGCCGCTCCAGGCAGCGCGCGGGCCGGCACCGAGGCCGCCGCCCCGGCCCTCGTGTTCCTCGGCGACAGCCTCACCGCGGGGCGCGGGCTCGAGCTCTCCGAGGCCGTGCCCGCGAGGATCCAGGCGCTGGTCGAGCGAGCCGGGCTGCCCTACCACGTCGTCAACGCGGGCCGCTCGGGCGACACCACGGCGGGCGGGCTGGCGCGCCTCGACTGGTACCTCCGGGACGCGGTGAACCTGCAGGCGCTGGTGATCGGGCTCGGCTCGAACGACGCCATGCGCGGCGTGCCGCTCTCCAACCTGCGCGACAACCTGCGCCGCATCATCGAGCAGACCCGCCAGGCCCGCCCCACGGCGAAAATCTTCCTGTGGGCCATGAAGACCTTTCCCAACCTGGGCGAGCCCTACCGCTCGCAGTACGAGGGGCTGTTCCGCGAGGTTGCCGAGGCCGAGGAGGTGACGCTTTTGCCCTTTCCCCTCGAAGGCGTAGCCGGCAACCCGGAGCTGAATCAGCCGGACGGCATTCACCCGACCGCCGAGGGCGCTTCCCTCGTGGCCGAGCGCATCTGGGAAACGCTCGGGCCTCGGCTCGCCACCGTGCCCCGCTGACGAGCGCGCGGGCGCCGGGCCGCCACCGGTCAAGGCACGAGCGCGAACAGGGTGCTGCCCGCCAGATAACGAGCCTGCCTGCCCCGCCGCGACGAGGCCCTCCGCGAGCACGGCGCGCTCGCCGCGCCAGCGCGGCTCGGGCTTGACCCCACCCCGCCTCGCGCCCAATCTCGGAACGCAATGGCAAACGCAGAGTCCGGGGCCTGGGAGAAGCCGCACGTCTGCGCGCTGTGCGAAGCGGGGTGTGGCCTGGTGGTTCGGCGCAGGGAGCGAGGAGCGCTGCACGTCGCGGGCAACCCGGAGGACGTCTTCTCCCGGGGCTACCTGTGCCCGAAGGGTGCCGAGCTCGGGCGCCTCGAGGCCGATCCCGCGCGGCTCACGCGCCCGGTCAAGCGCACGCCCGGGGGGGATTTCGAGGAAATCAGCTGGGAGGAAGGCTTCGACCGGGCCGAGCAGGGCCTGCGCCGCGTCCAAAGGCAACACGGCCGAGACGCCGTCGCCGTGAGCATGGGCACGGTGCTCGTCCACAAGTACTCGGTGCTGCTCGTGCGAAATGCCCTGCACAAGGCGCTGAAGACGCGCAACTTCAGCGGCGTTTCGTCGCAGGACACCACGGCCCGGTTCGTCGCCTCGCACTTCTTGTACGGCAGCACCTTCTCGATCGCCGTGCCCGACATCGACCGCACCCGGTACCTTCTGTGCCTGGGCGCCAACCCGTTCGTCTCCAACGGCAGCATGATGACCGCGCCGAACGTGCGCCGCCGGCTGCGAGGCATCCTCGAGCGGGGCGGAAAAGTGGTCGTGATCGACCCACGCCGCACGGAAACGGCCCGGGCCGCCAGCGAGCATCACGCCATCGTCCCCGGCACCGACGCCCTGTTCGTGCTCGCGCTGATTTCGCATTTGGTCGACCGCGGCCTCGTCGACGAAAGCAAGTTGCAGCGGGCGGCGGTGGGCTGGGGCGAGGTGAAGCCCATGCTCGCTCCCTTCACTCCCCAGCGCGTCAGCGCGAGCGTGGGTCTGGACGCGCACGTGATCGAGCGCCTCGCCGAAGAGTTCTCGAGGGCAGAGAGCAGCGTCGCGTACGGTCGCATGGGCACGAGCACCTCCCGGCACTCCACACTGGCCTGTTATGCCGTGGAGCTGCTCAACCTCGTCGCCGGCCGCTTGGGAGTCGTCGGGGGAGCGATGTTTCCGACGCCGGCCGTCGATCCGTTGCCCGTGGCCCGCGCGATCGGTGCGGACACCTTCGACACCTACCGCAGCCGAGTGCGCGGGTTGCCCGAAACGGTCGGGGAAATTCCGTCCGCCACGCTCGCCGAAGAGATGGAAACGCCGGGCGCGGGGCAGGTTCGAGCGCTCGTCACCTACGCGAGCAACCCCGTGTTGGGCGTTCCGAACGGGCGGCGCCTGCAGCGAGCCATCGAGAAGCTCGACTTCGTCCTCTCGGTAGACATCTACGTCAACGAGACCACTCGGTACGCCGACGTGATCCTGCCGCCAGCGGGCCTGCTCGCCGAAGATCACCTCGACCTGTTCTTCGCGAACATGGCCGTCCGCAACGTCGTGCGTTGGTCGCCCGCCCCGGTGCCGCGGGGCCCGAAGGAGCGCCTGGACTGGGAGATCCTGCTCGAGCTCGCCGAGCGGCTGGGGGGAGGGCTGACGGCCATCCCAGCGCTCGATGGCGCGCTTCGCGCGCTGAGGGTGAAGCTCACCCCCGCCCACATGGCGGCGGGGCTGTTGCGCCTCGGGCCGCACGGCGATCGGTTCCTGCCGTTTCACCCCGGGCTGAATCGAAAGCGGCTGGAGCAGGCCCCGCACGGCGTCGACCTCGGGGCGCTGCGCCCCGGGTTTCGCCGCCGCGTGCTGCACCGCGGGGGCAAAATCCGCCTGGCGTGCCAGCCCATCCTCTCAGGGCTCGAGCGGCTCGCCGGGGAGATCGGGCGCCCTCGACCGGACCTGCTGTTGATCGGGCGCCGGCACCTGCGCTCGAACAACTCCTGGATGCACAACCTGCCCCGGCTCGCGGGCGGCAAGCCGCGCTGCGTGCTCCTCGTCCACCCCGAGGACGCAGCCCGCGTCGGGGTGAAGTCCGGTCAGCTCGCCCGGCTCGAGAGCGCCGTGCACGCGGGGGAGGTCTCGGTGCAGGTCAGCGACGAGGTGCGCCCGGGCGTGGTGAGCCTGCCGCACGGCTACGGCCACGGCGAGCTGGCGCGCTTTCAGGCGGTGGCCGCGAGCGCGCCGGGGGCTTCCGCCAACGACTGGACGGACGACGCCGTGGTGGACGAAATCGGGGGGCAGAGCGTGCTCAACGCGATTGCGGTGACGCTGCGGGCGTGCCCAGCCACCGGACCCCGCCCAGACGGCGGCTGAGTCGCGCCGTCGCGGGCCGTGCGGTGGCCGGCTTCACCGCCGTGCCATCGCGCCGGCCGGAGTGCACAAGCGAACCGCTACAGGCGCGAGTCGGTCGCGCGAGCTTTCTCGGAAAGGTGCGCCGCCGCCGGCACGGTGGACGCCGGGGGGTCGTTCGCCCCGCTCTCGGCTCGGTCGCCGAGCGATTCGCCTGCCGGCGGCTCCGAGGAACGCGGCGCGCTCTGCCCCATCAGACCCATGATGGCCGAAGCAATCGGAGGGTCGCCTGCGGGCGGCGTCGCGCGCGGCGCGGCACCCGGCGCGGCTACCTCCGCGGCCTGCTCGAGCGCCGCCGGCGACTCCCCCACCGCCGCGGTCGCAAGCTCCCCCGCGTACTCCGCGACGCGAGAAAGCAGGCCCCGGGCGCCCGACAAGTCCGGAACGGGCGCCACGGCGACGCCGATCGCCACGACGATCATCGAGAGCGGAACCAGCCAAGCCCGCTTCGGCGTCGAGGAAACGAGGGCGGGAAGGCGCTCGGTCGCCGGCCCCCGCTCCTCTTCTGCCAGCAGGGGACCACTGAATGGCCCCAGCACTTCGCCCCGAGCCACTCGCTCGGCGTAACGATGAAACTCTTCGGAGAGCTCGCGGCCGTATAGTCGAAGCCGCTGTCGCTGCGCGGGCGCCACGCCCGAGCTCCAGGCGTAGGTTCCATCGCGCTGCGTGCGAGCCTCGATGGCCGAATCGAGAGCACACTCCAGCGGTGTTTGTGCCGAGGAATACACGGGATCATCCGTGGCCTCGGATGGCTCGAAAGTTTCTGTATCAACTTGAACAATGCAATGCGGCAACATGTCGAATCCCCGCGCCCACTGTAGTGTAACAGCCGTGCAACACGCACCTCGATCCAATCGATTTCGTCGAGAACGCGTCGAGTCGACACGAAAGAGCACCGAGCCCGAACAGGTTTGTCTCCCGCCGAGCGCCGCGGTGCCTCGATGTGAGAGGCCCTCGCAGACCTCCGCGCGCCGAGCCAACCCTGAGTAGAGTCCCGGTCGGCCATGGCAAGGTGTCAAAAAATCGGACCTCGCCCGGACGAGTGCATCACCGCGGGTCAAGCGCTCCCCGCCCTGCCTTCGAGAGCAGGAACCCCGATGGCCGCGCCCAATTCAATCGCAATGAGCGCAGCGGCCAGCAGCGCAGCGGCCACGGGAATGAGGGGCAGCACGCATCGTGGGTGCCGCCGCAACCGCATCGCCCGCGCTGGGTGGCGGTACCGGCCAGTGCCGCGTCGGTACGGCGTCCAGATCGTGGACTTCGTGGCGGTCGTCGGCATCGCCTGGCTGTTCACGCCCCCTGCACGCTCGGCGTGCGCCTCGCTGGGGGCGCATACGGGGCGTGGGTCGGTCTCAGCCTCGAGGTGGCGCTCGGCTCGGCGCTGCTGTGGCGGCGCATCCACGCCGGCGGCTGGCGGGCCTGCTGCGACCGACTCCCCCGAGCCGGAGCGAACGCGACCGCGCTTCCCTCGACGCAGGCCGCCCCCGACGAAGCGCCCTGCGTTGACACGCGGAGCTGCCTAGTCTAGTTCCCGGCGAAGAATGTCGCTGCGAGCCCGAGCCCCCCCGGGGTGAGGGTCTCGGGATCGCGCTTTTCGCGGCATTTTTCGCTCACAGCTCTTCTCTACCTTGGTTCCCATCCCCTTGTCGTGGATGGGAACCAGTCTATGCGCAGCGCCTTTCCGCAGCGGTTCACCGCGCCGTACCGGGCGGCGGGCATGGGAAACCAGATCATGGCGAAAGTAGCAATCATCATGGGAGCGGGCTCCGATCGCCCGATTATGGAAAAGGCCGCCGCGATGCTCGAGAAGTTCGGCATCGAGTCGGACGTACGCGTCATTTCGGCCCACAAGTGTGTCGAAGAGACGATCGCGTTCGGCAAAGGCGCCGAGGAAAACGGCTACGGCGTGATCATCGCAGGCGCCGGAAAGGCGGCCGCCTTGCCCGGAGTGATGGCGGCGCTGACGTTGGTGCCGGTGGTCGGCGTCCCGCTCTCGGCGAGCTTGGACGGAATGGACGCGCTGCTCTCCATCGTGCAGATGCCGACGGGGATCCCGGTGGCCACCGTGGCCATCGACGCGGCCAACAACGCGGCGCTGCTGGCCGTCCAAATGCTGGCGATGTCGGACCCCGAGCTGAAGGCCAAGCTGAAAGCCTACCGCGAAGATCTGCGCAAGAAGACGCTGGCGGGCTGAAATTGGCCACGGCCGAGCGCTCGCCGGCCGGCGCCCAGCTCGCCCGAGCCAAGAAGCGAGGAGCGAGGAGCCCGTCGTGGAACGCGGCCGGGGCGTCCGCGCCGGACGACGATCGACTCGACTTGCTTGCCAGCCGCCGCGCTTTCGGGGCACAGAAGAACTCGGTGGAGAGGATTCCCGTCGCTTCGAAGGCCCTGCGCTCCCTCGGCTACGACCCGCAGACCCGGCAGCTCGAGCTCGAGTTCGCCTCCGGGCACGTGTACGCATACAGCGGCGTGCCGGCGTCCGTGGTCGACTGGCTGCACCGCGCGAGCAACCGGAGCCGTTACGTGCAGGCGCACCTGGCGGGCCGCTACGGCGAGCGGCGGCTGCACACCGAGGGCCCGCCGGCCACCGCCCCCGACGAGCTGGAGGAGGCCCTGCAAGCTTCGCTCCGCGCCGCCCGGCGCGAGCAGCACTGACCGGGCCATCCCCAGCCAGTCGCGCGAACGACTCCGATCCGGACCGTCCCAGCCGTCGGGTGCGAACGACCCCGGCCCGGTCGTCCCTGGCCCGGTTTTCTCAGGACCTGGTCCCGAGGGTGCGATGAGCCGTGTCTTTTCGCCCAGCTACCCGCCGGTCGTGCTCGAACCGTCCGGTGCGACGACCCGATCCGGGGCCTTCCCGATCGGGTCGTCCACGGCTAACGGGCCTGTCCCCGCGGTTCCGAGTTCGCAGCCCGGGTCGACGCCCTGACCCCAGCAGCCTCGCCGTACGCGCCGCGCCGCAGTGCGTCCCTGCTTCGCCGCCGCCCGCCGTCGAGCGAGCAAAACGGTTTGCCACCCGAATGCCCCGCCGATAGGGTCCGTCATGCCGCTCCGTTCGCGCATCCGCACGATCGCCGACTTTCCCAAGCCAGGCATTCAGTTTCGCGACATCACCACATTGCTGCAAGACGCCTATGGCTTTCGGCGCGCCGTGGATGAGATGGTTCAGCCCTATGCGGGCCGCACGATCACGAAAGTGGCCGCCATCGAGGCCCGCGGCTTCATTCTCGGCGGAGCGATCGCCCACCAGCTGAGCGTCGGGTTCATCCCCGTGCGCAAGAAGGGCAAGCTGCCGGCCGCGACCCTCTCGGAGGCCTTCGAGCTCGAGTACGGAAGCGACTGCATCGAGATCCACGAGGACGCCGTGGGCCAGGGAGAGCGGGTGCTCATCGTCGATGATCTGGTCGCCACCGGGGGCACCGCACTGGCGGCGGTGAAGCTGCTGCGGCGCGCTGGCGCGGAAATCGCCGGGGCCACCTTCGTGGTCGACCTTCCGGACCTCGGGGGGCGGGCTCGCCTCGAAAAGGCAGGGGTCGTGGTCGGCACCCTGGTGCAGTTCGACGGACACTGAACCAGCTCGACAACCGGACCCGCCGCCCACCGATCGCGCGTGCAGAGAGCGGTGCCGGCGGCGAACGGAGCGGACGCCGCCGGACACGATTGTCCGTGGTCGGCTTCTGCCAAACCTGGGGCTCGATTTCCGCGGGGCGTCCGGTCTTGGGTCGATCGCTCAGCCCGCCGAAGCCCTCGGTCAGATATCGCCGCAGCCAGCGGCGCGCGATCCGATGGTCCGCGGACAGGGCGCGGGCGATCTCGTCGATTCCATTGCCCTTGCGCTACAGCAACGCGATCCGTGCTCGCGTCACCTTTCGATGTGCCGGGCTACCGCCGCACCGGCGCCTGCAGTCGGTGGCGAAGTCTCGCGTCCGGGTCGCCCCCGCCTCCGGGGCGAAAGGAAGAGCCTGGTCCAGGCACAGGGGGGGAGGCGACGCGTGAGTCGTCGACATCCAGGCAGAGCAACCCGCGCTGCGGCGGAGGGCGCGGAGTGTCGGCGGAGCTTGCACCTCGGGAGGCCGAGCGACTGCACGCCCGTCGGCGAGGGGCGCGTGCGGGCCAAGGCGCACCGGCTCGTGGAGCACGGGTGATTCACGTCCGGTGTTTCCCGGACCGGACGTAACGGCGTATCACCGCAGTCGTCCGGTCCCACCCATACGGACCCGACAGGTTGATCCAATGCTTTCGGCGGCTTGCGAGCGACCGGCAGGGCAAACTCCAAGACTGTCAGTGGGGAGGGGACGGCGAAGTCCGCTTTTCCTTTTCTGCGGCTCGGGATTCGGGCATATGGATGACACTTCGGGGTCGGCGTATTTATTCCTTCGAGTTTCACCGAAGGCGGCTTCGCGTTGGCTTTCGCCCCATCGAACATCGGGAGAACACACGTGCCCAAGCCGCATCTGCTGCGATCGTTGCATCCAATTTTCTTGCTGGCGGCGGTCGCCGCACTCTCCTGCCGCTCTCGTCCGCAGCCCGTACTTCCGCCGGCGCAATCGGAGTTGGGAGTGGTTCCGTCCGGTGGGGCAGTGTGCGCGGCCGGGGAAATGCGCTGCGAGGGAGCAGCGCTGCAGCGCTGCGCGGAAGACGGCACGAGCTTCGTTACGGTGCAGACCTGTCGGAGCGCAGCGCTGTGCGACGCACGGTCCGCGAGCTGCGGTGCTGCCACGTGCCTCGCCGACGAGATGACGTGCCGCGGAAGCGAGCTCCACGTTTGCAACGCCGAACGGACGGACTTCGAGCTGTTCGATACCTGCGAAAGCCCCGCGCACTGCAGTGCAACTACCCGCCGCTGCTTGGAAACGCCGTGCGCCGCGGGAGACTTACGGTGCAACCGCTCCGCGGACAGCGCCGCGGTGCTCGAACGTTGTGGTGAGGGAGACTGGGGGGCGCTCGACGTGTGCGCCACCCGCCAGCTCTGTGACGAGACGCTGTCGAATTCGGCTGGAGCGCTGACCATCAACAGCGATGGCCAAATCGAGGTAGCCTTCGAAGAAACCGAGGTCAGCAGTTGCCTTCTCGCGGCCTGTCGACCCGGTGAGCTCCGCTGCGAGGGCGCGAGCCTGGTGCGCTGCAGCGAGGGGCAGACCCACTTCGAGCTGGTGGAGCAGTGCGCCAGTGCCAGTCTGTGTGAGCAGAGCGTGGCGAGCGGAGCGGAGAGCTGCCCGGAGGCCGAATGTCAGGCGGGGGAATTTCGCTGCAGCCTGGATGGCGCGCTCGAGGTCTGCGGCGACGACCGAACCGGCTATCGACTAGTGCAGCAGTGCATTGGAGCCGCCTTTTGTGACGCGGCCGACGGGACCTGCAACGACGCTCCGTGTCCGCCGGGGGCGCAGAGCTGCAATGGTCCGCAGCCGCAGCGCTGCCGCGAAGACCAAACCGGCTTCGACCCGATCGGCGAGCCTTGCGTAACCTCGGCGCTGTGCAACGACGACGGTGAATCCGCCTTCTGCGAGGAGCCTACCTGTCGCCGCGGCGAGCTGAGCGGAGACGAGTACGCGTGTGATGGTGCCCTCCTTTCGCGGTGTAACGAGAACCTCACGGGCTACGACGCCGTAGAAACCTGCGCTGCGCCAGAGCTTTGCGACGCATCGGCGCGTGAGTGCCGGGCCCCGCTCTGCGAGCTGGGGGAACACCGCTGCGAAGGGGCATTGCTGCAGCTCTGCAACGCTGGCCGCACGGGCTTCGATACGGCGGAGAACTGCGGCGACGCCAGCCAGTGCGACGCAGCCCTGGGGGCCTGCAGTGACCCGTGCGAGCCGGGCTCGTCCCGGTGCACACCACAAGGCAGGATCGAGGAGTGTCGAGACCGCTTGACGGGCTGGCAAGAGGTGGCGGACTGCTTGACTCCTCAGCTTTGCGATGCGGAAGAAGGGTGCACCCCGCCGCTGTGCGCCGAAGGGGCTACGCGCTGCCGCCCGGAGGGGGCAAGCGCCGTTCTCGAACGTTGCCCTCGAGGGAGGGAACGGTTCGATGAAGTCGCGACCTGTCAGCCCGACGAGCTCTGCGATGCGGTGGCGAACCAATGCGACGAGTGCGAAGCCGGCAGCGTGCGCTGCGATGGGGATACGCTCGTGCGCTGCAGCGCCGACGGCCAAAGCGAAACGCGCCAACGATGCGGCTCGGGGCTGTGCAGCGCGGAAGCCGGGCGCTGTCTGGCTTGCGACCCGATTGGAAGCGCGCGGTGCAATGGCCTCCAGTTGCTCGTGTGCACGGCCGGAAGTCAGGGAGAGTTCGAATCCAGCCAAGATTGTGACACCCCGGAGCTTTGCGCAGACACCTTACGGAGCTGTGATGGAGGGAGTTGTACCTGCCGCGAGGGAATTTGTGGTCCGGGTGAGGTCCGCTGCCAGGGCAACGACCTCGTTCAGTGCAACGCCGGCCAAAACGGGTTCAACGTTCTCGAGACATGTCCAGCTGGCTTGTGCAACGCTGGTCAGCGGCGCTGCGACGAGTGCTCTGGCAACGGGTCGACCTGTGTGAGCGGCAACCGGCGACGCTTCTGCTCCGGAGGATTGTTTCAGGAGCAGACGTGCGCAAACGGTCAGATCTGCAATGGGGAAACCGGGCGGTGCTTCGTTCCCGAGTGCAACGTCAACGAAATGGAGTGCTTCGGGAACGCCCTGCGGTTGTGCAACGACAATCGCACGGCCTTCGAGTTCGTGGAGAATTGCCAACCGGGCTTGTGCAACGTTGGTCAGCGGCGCTGCGACGAGTGCTCCGGGAATGGGGCCACTTGCCTCAATGCCAATCAGCGCAGGGTGTGCAGTGGAGGCCTGTTCCAAACGCAGAATTGCGGCAACAACGCGACGTGCGTCAACGGCCAGTGTGAGGACATCATTTGCTCCCCCGGGCAAATGAATTGCTTTGGCAACGCGCTGCAGCGCTGTAGCGCCGACCGAACGCAGTTCGACTTCGTGGAGAACTGTCCCAATGGGCTGTGCAATCAAGGCGCGGGCCGCTGCGACCAGTGTTCGACGGCCAGCTTCCAGCCCACCTGCGCCACGAACACTTCGCGGCGGTTCTGCAGTGGTGGTTTGATTCAAACGCAGCAGTGTGGCGCCGGCAACGTGTGTCAGAATGGCCAGTGCGTTCGCAACACGATCTGCACCCCGGGGCAGCAACAGTGCTTGGACGATCTGACGTTGGGGCGCTGCAGCGCCGACCGGACCGAATTCGAGCCGTTCACATTGTGTACTGCAGGAGGCTGCAATCGGGCACAAAACCGCTGCAATACCTGCGTCGTCGGGCAGCCGGATCTGTGTATTGCCAGCAACGTTCGCAGGACCTGCGTGGGGGGGCAGACTCAGGACCTGACCTGCAGCGCCAACCAGCGCTGCGAGAATGGGCGCTGCATCACCAACGAGTGTAACGCCAACACCCCGCCCACGTGTCCAACGACCACTACGCGGCGCTTTTGTTCGGGGGGCTCTTTCGTCACGCAGAGCTGTGGGGCGGGGAGCGCGTGTCGCGGTGGCCAGTGTGTAGCCAACGAGTGCAATACTCAGACGCCCTCGACCTGCGCCAACAGCACGTCGCGACGTACCTGCCAGAACGGGCAGTTCGTCAATGTGGCGTGCCCCGCGGGTACGACTTGCTTCGATGGGTCGTGCGTGCGGCGAGTCTGTACACCGGGCACTCGCTGCCAAGGGTCGGCTCTCCTCACATGCAACGCCGCCGGGACGCAGGAGTCCGGGGTTGGCTGTACCTTTGGTTGCAACACCCAGCGCCTGGAATGCAACGTGTGCAGGCCGAACGAGCTGGTGCGGTGCTCGAGCACGACCTCGGTGTCGGTGTGTAGAAATACGGGGGCTGGCACTTTCACCAGACCTTGTCCGGCGAACAACGTCTGCGACCTCGACGAAGCCGACGGCTGTCGCTTCGTCCCGCCAACCCCACGCTGAAGCGGCCTCCTTGGACGGGAAGGCCCGGCCAGTCTTCGCCTCGAGCTCACCCTGGCGGCGGCGGTAGCGCCACCGCCAGGGTGCGACCACTTGGCTTGCCGCGGCGAGTGCCAGATACGCGGGGGCAAGAGCCGGCACCAGCGCCGTCGAGGCCGGACCGCTCGCGCCCATGGGAGGAAGGGACGCAACGGTGAAACTGGTGAACTCGAGCTTGGCCAAGATGCTTCGGCGACACACTGCTTTTGGCGGACGCGAACTTCCCCGCCCGCACGGGCACGGGTCGGGTGGTGCGGCGGCGTCGGCGACTCCGGGGCGCGCCTGCCCATCGTCGAGGCGATGCAGGCCGTGGTGGACGAGGCCACTGCCGCGCGGCCTCGCATCGCGCGGGTCGAGCGGTTTGCTTTCTACGAGCGGGCGCGGTCGGCCTTCGCGGTCTTCGCGACCGGGGAGCGCGCCTTCTGTGGCGACCTGCCGTTGCGCAAGGGCGTGCTGCCGCCTCCCGATTGATCGGCGCACGGGCGGCGGACGGGCCTCGGTGATGGCATCGGGGCCATGCCGACCTGGGACGACGCACGGTATCTGCGCTTCGCCGAGCAGCGGACGCGTCCGGCGCGGGAAGCTGCTCGCCCGGGTGGAGCCGAGCGAGCCCGAGCGGGACCGGCTCGACAACCAGGGCCCGCCTGCGCTCCGCGCGCGCGGAGCGAGCAAGTGAGAGCGCAGCGGGCGACGGACGGAGCGGACGCCGCCGGACACAATTGTCCGCGTGACTGTCCGCCACTGGCTCACACTGCCCGGCGAGAGGCCGTTTTCCCTTAATTTTCGGGCGCCCGTCGCTGTCCGCGAGCTGGTACGGACACTGCAAGGGAATGTGTGCCATGACGCCTGCCATAGCCGAAACACAGCCCAGCCAATCCACCGACTCCCCGCCGCTTCCGGGCCTCGCGAACTGCGTGGACCGGCTGCGGGAGCTCCTCGCCGAAGACATTGCGCACGTGGCCCTCTCCACGGCCGCGCGCAACCTCGGTTGCTCCGAGCGCAGCCTCCAGCGACACCTCGCTGCCTCGGGCACTTCCTTCCGGCGCGAGCTGAAGCAAGCTCGACTGCGCCGCGCTCAGGCGCGCCTCCTCGAAACCGAAATGCCGGTGCTCGAGGTGGCCCGGGAGCTCGGCTTCGCTTCTCCGGAGTCCTTCATCCGCGAATTTCGCAAGCTGATGGGGACCACCCCTGGCGCCTGGCGCCGGGCGCGCAAGAACGGGCGCCACGACGGCCTGGCGAACGCCGCGCCGCGCCCCGCGCAACCGCAAAGCGACCCCGCCGCGCACGTCGCCATCGCCGCGATGTTGGAGGGCGCGACCCAGCGCGCCAACAACGACGTGCCGCGCCCGCCCGGGTGGTCTCCGACCTACGCGGCCCCGAGCTACGCAGCCACGGCCCACTCTTCGACTCCGCCCATGGCAGCCTCCGGCTGGCACATGGCGCCCATGCGCGAGAAGTAGCGCCGGCGGCGCGTCGCCTTCCGCGAGCGCGGTCGGCGGCTCGCTCCTCCGGCAACGGCCCATTCCGCCTTTCTCGCGCGGCGAGTGAGCCGCCGCGGCGACTCCGGCGCCGCAGGCGGTGCCGACGGCGCGATGCCGCTCGACGGCTCGGCGTGCACCGGCTGCGCGCCGCGGCTTGGAGGGCGCCCTACCCCGCGGCTCCGACCGAGCGCGGCGGCGCGTCGCTCGCCGACTGGCCCGCGTCCCACACCGAACCCTTTCGGCGCGGCAACCGGGTTCCGCCGCCGAGGGGAGGCGACTCGCCTTTGGTGCAACTGGAAGTCGGGCTGGCGGGCTGCTATCCGCTTGGCTGCTATGAGTTTCGACGTATCTCGCGGGCGCGGGTCGCTGTGGCGAGCTTCTGGACTGCTCGGGGCCCTGATTGGAACATCCGCCGCGTGCGGCTCCGACTCGGCAGGAGGCGGCGGGGCGGCGGGCAGCGGCTCCCCAAATGGCGGACCTGCCGACAGCCCGAGCGCCGAGCAGGCCATGGCGACGGAGCTCGGTGTCGACCCCGCGGACGTCGTCTCGACTCTCCTGCAGCGGCCGGGGTCTGCTCCCCGCGCCGGCACGGAGAACCTGTTCTCGACCGTGCTCGGCATGAGCGAAAGCGACGTCCGCGAGAAGCTGGCCACGGCCGTCAGCCGCTTCTTCGGCATCGGCACCGGGGAACCCAACCAGCTCGTGCAAGACTCGGGCTACCGCGTCTACTACGAGCTACCCCAAGATCGCGGCCAGGCCTTCATCTGGGCACCGGACTCCGAGGACGTGCGCAGCGAGGGCATGTCGTACGGAATGATGATCGCCGTTCAGGTGGGGCTCCGCGAGCATTTCGACCGGCTCTGGCGCTTCGCCGAGCAGCACATGCAGATCGGCTCCGGCGCTTGGCAAAGCTACTTTCGCTGGCAGGGTCGCGTGCGAGACGATAGCGAGAGCTCCTGGTCCGTGAGCTACCAGGACGCCACCGTGCCCGCGCCCGATGGCGAAGAATACTTCGCGGCCGCCCTCTACCTCGCCGATCGGCGCTGGGGCAGCGACGGCGCGATCGACTACAAGGCCGAGGCCGATGCGCTGGCCAGCGCCATGCTGAACAACCAAGCCCAGGGCAATCGCTTTCCTGTCATTCACCAGCGAGCGAACATGGTCGTGTTCGTACCGTTCGGCGAGAGCAACGGCTTCTCCGATCCCAGCTACCACTTGCCCGCTTTCTACGAGCTCTTCGCGGAGGTGGGCCCCTCCGCGGATGCGGCGCGCTGGCGCTCGCTCGCGGAAATCAGCCGCCAGTACTTCGTGGATTCGGCGCACGAGACGACCGGGCTGCACCCGGACTACGCCAATTTCGACGGCACACCAAACGCCGGCGGCGATCGCCACGACGAGTTCCGATACGACGCCTGGCGCGTCGTGATGAACATGGCAGTGGATTACGCCTGGTACAGCGCCGACGAGCGCCTGGCAGCGCAGGTCGAGAAGTACCACGCCTTCTTCTCGGACTACCTGCAGGAGGGCAACGTGACCCAAGCACTGTTCGCCCTCGATGGCAGCGGAGCGGAGGGGGGCAGCTCCACCGCGCTCACGGCTACGTTGGCTTCGGGAGCGCTCGCCTCGGGCCACGAGCGGCGCGCAGACTACGTGCGCAACGCGTGGCTCGGCGGTCAGCAATCCGGGCTCTACCGCTACTACCAAGAGTGCGTGTACCTGCTCGGAATGATGGCAACGGCAGGGCACTACGGCTACGAGTGGGAAGGCTCGGCGGATCCGGGTCCCGCGCCCGATGCACCAGACGCCTCGACGCGGGGTGGCTCGTCGAACGAGGTCGACCCGCCGCAAGTGCCGGACGCGAGCCAGGCCGCTGACGCCGGCGCGCCGGACGCCGGCTAGCCCGCAAGCCCTCGTTCGAGGCCAGGGCTCCGACGAGCACGCATCCTCCGCGGCGGCGGCGGCGAGGTTCAGCACCCAGGCCCTCATCCGAGGCCCGAGTTCCGACGGGGGCGCACCCTGCGCAACCGCGGCGGCGAGGTCATGCAATGGCTCAGGGAAACAACGGCAGCAAGTGCTTGGTGAGCTGGCACGCACTTTCGGCCGCCACCTCGGCGAACCGCGCGAAGTCGAAACGCGAATCCGCCCCGGCCAGGTCCGACAGCGCCCGCACCTCGAGCCAGGGGAGCTGCAGCCGCTCGGCAAGCTGGGCCATTGCTGCCCCTTCCATCGCCACGGCCGCGGCCCCGAAGGCTTGGCGCAGGCGCTCGCGCGTCTGCTCGCAGTGCACGTATTGATCCCCGGTGAGAATTGCCGCGAAACGCAGCTGGGCCGGGCGCTGCCCCCCGCCCGCCTCGGCCGGCAAGGAAGCGAGCTCCACCCCCGCGAGTGCGGCGCGCGCCGCCTCGACCAGCCCCGGTGGTGGCCGATGGCCCAACTCGCTCGTGGGGTTGAAGAACGGCACGTGACCGGCCTGGTAGGGGCTCAACTGCCCCCTCTCGAACACACCGCAGTCGTGTTGCAAGACGTGCGTCGAAACGACGACATCCCCGACGGAGAGCGACGGGTCCAGACCTCCCGCCACCCCGGTGAAGAGCAACCCGGCGACGTCGAAACGCGTGGCCAACAGGGTGGTGACGGCGGCCGTGCTCACCTTGCCGATCCCGGTTTCCGCGAGCACCACGCGGCGCCCGAACAGGTTTCCCTCGTCGAAACGGAAACCCATCACGGTCTGCGCGCAAGGCGCCTCGAGCAAGGGCCGCAGCATCGCGAGCTCAGAGGGGATCGCACACATCAGTCCAACGCTGCGCTCAGCCATGATTCCGTGGCGCGAAGTATCGCGGATCGGCGGCGGCCGCAAGCCGCCGGTCCGAAAGGCGGTGGCCGAAAGCCGCCAGTCCGAAAGGCGGTGGCCGAAAGCCGCCGGTCCGAAAGACGGCGGCCGCACGCGCGCCGCCGCCTCCGGCCTTGCATCGGCCGCAGCCCCGCGCCGGCCGGCACCACCGAGCACCCGGGCTCACGCACGCGCCACTCGCAGCGCCCGGCCGCCACGGGGGCGCCACCGTCGTGCCTCAGCCCACCTCGAGCCTCCGGCCACCAAAGACCGTGGAGTCCGGCGGGAGCCCCCGGGCGAGAGCTCCCGGCGAGAGCGAGCGGACGTCCGCTCTGCCGAACGGGAGTCGCTGTCATGCCGTCGCAGAAGCGCGAGCCCGGCTCTCACCGGAGGGATCGCGCCGTCACGAGCGCGGCGCCGCCGCAACGAGCGCGCGGCAGCCTTCGGCGGGAGCGGCGCTCGCTTCGAAAGGCAATCCCCACACCCGGCGACGGAAAGGTCGATGAGTCGCGACGCCTGAGCGCATGCATGCACGCGAGGCGAGGCGAGGCGAGGCGAGGCGAGGCGAGGCGAGGCGAGGCGAGGCGAGGCGAGGCGAGGCGAGGCGAGGCGAGGCGAGGCGAGGCGAGGCGAGGCGAGGCGAGGCGA
>JBNKVS010000094.1:0-131573 GCA_050299315.1 Polyangiaceae bacterium | reverse complement strand
GGGCGCGCGCCGGCAGCCGGGCTGTCGGCCCCGCCCGCGCCCGGCGGGCAGCTGGGCGAAAAGACATGACTCATCGCCCTCTCGGGACCAGGTCGTGAGAAATCCGGGCTGGAGGAAATCCTCGCGAATGCAAGGGGGCTCCGGAGCCTCCCGTGCCATCGGAAAAATCAAACGCATGACGGAACGTGCGCGGTCGCGAGGGCGAGCGACGGCGGTCCATCGAAGTGGCTTTGGGAGCGGCGCAACGAGAGCAGCGCGCCGAGAAAAGGCGCCGAAGAACGAAGGGCGCGGCAAGCGGCAGGCCGCGCGGCGAGCTGCGCGCCACACCGGACCCGGGCATCGCGGCAGGCCGTGACAGCGCGCGGGCGCCGGTCGTGGGCGCCGGTGGACTGCGGCGTCTTGGCGCGTCTTCGCGCGCGGGCGCTCCGAATTCGAGCACCGGCATCGCGCGCCGAGTCGAGGTCGCCAGCCGCCCTCCCCGCTCGGGGCCACCGACGACGACGAAGCGGCTTCGCCGCGCCGGCCGGTGCTGCCGCTGTGCCAATCCGACTCCGCGCACCCTGCCCGGAGCCACGCGCCCGTTGCGTCGACCGAGCGCGGTGCAACACCGAAGTGCGGCTCGCGCGCGAGCGCCCACCGCAAGACCGGAGACCTCCGCCCTCGGGCTGCCTCGCCGCACGAGGCCGCGCCCCCCCGTGCGGGCGCGCTCCACCGGTAAGGCCCCCCCCGCGCACTCCCGGCGCGCCGCACCGCCACCGCCCGTCACGCGCCGGCGTCCCCTTCTTCCCGCAGCCGCAACGTACCAGGTGGACCCACTCGCGCCGCCGGTGCGTTCGGCACCCGCTTCGGGCTGGACAATAGCGGTCGATGCATGGCCCCGCCGGTGCGCCCGGCGCGCGCTCCCCGCTCGCGGGCGCCCCGAGCGGCCCCACAAAGGCACGGGAAGCCGGCGCCGTCGCACGAACCTGCCCGTCATCGGCCGCGCCCCCTTTTTTGCCGGGCTGCGTCGACCGTACCAGCCGCCTCGGGCGGGGGGGACAGCGAGGAGATCCGGGTCAGGAGAGACCGCCGGGGCGCTCCAACCCACTCGAGCTGGCACGGGACAACAAGGAGATAGCAAGCCTATGAAGAGATTGTCGATGATTTTGGGTGTGGGTGTCGCGTTGGGCACTTGCCTCGGCCTGGCCCAGGCAGCACCGACTACAGAGCAGGTACCGCTTCAGTCGCCCCCCGGGGCGGACTGGATTCCGCTGGATCTCATCGCGAACGCCCAGGCGGAGGCGCTGTGCCAGACGGACTTCGACAAGGCGAAGGCCTTCGTCGTGATCAACGAGAACCTGCTCTCGGGCACGACCATGCTGACCTTTCACGTTCAGCACGCCGTACCCAGCATGCTCTATTCGATCTGGCTGCGCGCGGCGAGCCCGATCACGGGAGCGGCTGCGACTCCGGCGGCGCCCACGACGGCGCTCGACGACCTGGCGCCCTTCACTCCGCCCGCCGCGGGCACCACGAGTGGCGCCAACGCTTTCTCGACCAACGCGGCCGGGAACGCCACGTTCACGACCGAGCTGGACTTCTTGCTCAGCGATGGCTTCTACCCCTTCCCGCAGGGCGACTCGCCGATTCAAAGCCAACCCTTCACGTTTCGGGTGATCTCCCACTGCACGGACGGACTCATCCACGGGCTCTTGCCCGGCACGCACGAACCGAACTTTCAGGTCTCTCTCGAGCTTTGATCGATCCGCGGCGCGGGCCCTCACCCGGGGGCTCGCGTCGCACCCATCCGATGGCGACGGACACGACGGTTCCCTGGGGGCGGCGCCGGCTCACGATGCGGCAATGGCGACCCGAGGGCTTTTACGAGCGAGCGAGATGAGACGATTCGAACATGCCTTGGCACTCCACTTTGCGGCCTTGATCGGAGCAGCGGCTTGCGGCTCACCCGACGACCCCGACCTCGGAGATGGCACACAGGAGAACACGGGCGCCGAGGCAGGGCCCTGGGGCTACTCGGGGGCCCATGGGCCCGAGTTCTGGGGGGAGCTATCCGAGGACTACGCGCTTTGCAGTGATGGCAGCCATCAATCCCCCGTGGACTTTCCCGATACTCTGGCCGCGTCGGATCTGCACCACCTGGAGTTCGACTACGCTCCTTCGCGCGCGCACATCCTCGACAACGGGCACACCGTCGTGGTGGAGATGGCCCCGGACGCGGAGGGCGCCGAGCCGAACGTCGTGATGGTCGACGGGGTTGCCTACCGGCTGCTGCAGTTCCACTTCCACGCCGAGAGCGAGCACCGACTCGAGGGAGAAGGGCACCCGCTGGAAATGCACCTGGTACACCAGGCGAGCGGTGGGGACCTGGCCGTCGTCGGAATCTTCCTGGTGGAGGGGGAGGAAAACACCGCGCTTTCGGAGGTTTTCGAGGCCATGTCACGCAGCCCTTCGGAGCCTCACCCCCTCGCCCGCGAGGTCGACCTCGGAGCGCTCCTGCCGACGGACGAGCGCGGCTGGACTTACTCCGGCTCACTCACGACGCCGCCGTGCAGCGAGGGCGTGCAATGGAACGTCTACGCTGCGCCGCTCACGGCTTCGGCAGAGCAGATCGACGCGTTCACCCATGCGTACCCGAACAATCGCCGCCCCCCGCTCGACAACGCGGACCTGCGCGGGCAGCTGAGCCCGCGCTGAGGGCAGAGCTCGGCGCGCTCGGTGCGACGAGGCCCCCAGCGACCGCCGCGGCACGCGGCTACTCGCGCCCCTTCGACCCGCGAGCCGCAGCGACCTTGCCATCGACCGCGCGAAACAGCTGCAGCGCGACGGAGCGCACCGGCTCTTCGAGGGCCGCGAAGGGGGAAGCCGCGTCGCCGCCGCGCCGAAACCCCGCGCGAAACAGCTCGTCCATCGGCGTGGTTGCCAATCGCGACGCCAGCTCGGAGGCTTCGCTCACCTGCCCAAGCGGCGCTGGGCTGCGCTCTGAAAGCGCCCAATCGCAGACCACGAGCGCGACCTCCACGGCTTCCACCGGCCGCAGCCGCCTCGGCAGGGCGGCCGAGGCGGCCAGCAGAACGTTGGCGAGATAGGCGAGCTCGTCGCGCCGCGCGGCGTGGGCCGGATCCCCCGCGTCGGCCATGGCCGCGAGCGACCGGCGGACGAGGCCGTGCCAAGGACCGGTCGCGGCGAGCGCCGCCGGCTCCGCCGTCGTCGGCCGCCGCCCGACGACCGGCACCGAAGGCAATGCGGCGGCCCCCCGATCGTCGCTCGCCGCCGCGCCGGCGAGCGGGCGTTCGGCTCTCGGTGCCGATGAAATCGATCGAAAGTAGGCTTTGGTGATCGGGTCGCGTCCCCCCGCATAGGGGAGGCCAGCCGCCGCGAGGCGCAGAAACGCGCGCGCATCGGCCAGAGAAACGTGCCCGAGCGCCGCGCGCCGGTCGTCGCGGACTCCGCGCACCAGCGTCTCCAAGCTCTCGATCTCGGAGAGCACCTCCCACAAGGAGTCCCCGCGGGATTCCGTCAAGGCCGCGCAGCGCTCGAGCAAGACGCGAAGGAGGTCCGAGTGTTGCTCGTCGAGCGCGAGCAGCGCCCCGATGACGGCATCCCAGCTCGCGATGCCGGCGTCGATGATCCGGAACCCCTCCCACTCTTCACTCGACGCGCTCTCGAGCGCCCGCTCGAGGCTATCCAGCTCCTCTTCGTCCAGCTCACTCGCCTGAGATACCAACTGGTCCATGTCCGCGACCACCACCAGGCGCCCGAAGGCCAGGCACAACAGGTCGAGCGAGAGCGACGAGAGGCGCTCGGCGATCGCTGCATCGCCGGACTCCAGCAGCACCTCGAGCCACAAACCGAAGCGGGCCGCATCGAAGCGCTCCTCCTCGTCGTCCGAGGCCAACCAGAGATCTTCGTCGAATGCGCGCGAGAGCTGCTCGGCGGAGGCGAGCGCGACCAGCTCGGACGCATCCTCCAGCCCGACTCGCGCGACCAAGGCGTGCAGCTCGGCGCCCGACATGCCCCGAACCGTCTGAACCAAGTCGGGTGCGTCGAGGAGGCGGTGCAGAAGCCGGTGCGCCGACCGGGAGGTAGAAGCGAGACGTACCATGATTTCACGAGCCCCGACGGGTGCGGTGGCGCCGCGGTTGGGCGACCGAGGACGCGGTCGGTGCGCGTCCTCTGCAAGCACAGCCTGGGCAAAGACCCGCGTCGGCGCCAGCTGGTGCCGACGCGGCGCCTTGCGCTACGATGGGAGCGAATGCCGAAAGCGCTGGCAGGGCGAGGCGCTCACATTCGCATCGCCACGCCGCCGCTCAGGACGAGCTCGTGCTCGAGCTCGGAGCCGAAGAAGAGCTCGTACTCCCAGCTCAGAGCCAGCCCCACGGGCCGCTCGGGGAAGAGGCGCGTTCCCAGCAGACAGCCCACCCCGGGCACCGGGGGGCGATCGGCCCCGTTGGGCCACTCGCTGGCCAGACCGACACCGACGGTGGCCTCGACGCTGCGGCCGAGCTCGAAGGGCTCGTTGAGAAATAGATCCACGGCCGAAAAGCCCTCGGCGCCCGGCACCACCAGCCAGGAGACTTCGGCGTTCAACCAGCCTGGAAGCAAGACCTTCTCGGCCGAAACGACCACACCGACCATTCGATGCACACGAGACTCCTCGTCCGGCTGACGCGCGCCTTCTTCTTCCTGCATCGCAGCGCCCTCGAAGACCTCCACCGCAGCCGCGCGAACGCCGACGGACAGGGCGGACTCGGGCTCGAGTGCCTGCGGCCCGAGCTCTTCGGCACCCGCCGCGCCGGCGAAGGAGGAGGGGAAGGCCATCGCGAGCAACGAGAGGGCGTGGTGGGGGCGGCGAGCACAGTGGGGAGCCGCCGCGCGGGCTCGCGCCCGAGAGGCATGGGGTTTTTCTGCGAACATGATTCTCTTTCACTAGGTCTTCGGTGTTTCGTGGTAGCCGGGGCGGCTCCATACGGGCGCTCCCCGCCGCGCCAGCGCGCGTCGGGCGAGCGGGCCACCCTCCCGGACGCGCGAGGGCAGCGGCTGCGATCGTGTCGTGGCTCGGGCCGCGCGGGCGTTCCATCGACCCCGGCGGCGGCTCTGGCAAGCGTCATCCGCAGGGGGACGAGTCGCGAAGGATTGCGACCGGAGATGAGCTGCCCCGAGCCGCGTGGTGTGGTGGCGCGCTGCGCGCACCGGCCGTCACGTGGGCGGGGGGCCCCGAATCGGGTGATGCAGCACGACCGCGGACCCCGGGCGGCCGAGCGCGGCCCCGAGTCGCTCGAGCCAGTCGCTCGAAGGCCCGCAGAGCGCTCCGATCGAGAGCGACGCCGCGCTTGCCGGCTCACCGAGCCGCAGGGGCTCATCGCGCGGCTCGACCGCCTCTGGACCTCGCGCCAGGAGCTCTTCCTCCAGCCCCGAGACGGGCGAGCCGAGGGCCGCCGCGAACGCCCCGCCGCGACGCGCCAACCCTGCGCGAACGCACCCGAAAATCTCGAACGCAAGGACCGCCCACAGCACCAACCAGGGCGGGGCCGCGGCGCGGGGCAGCCCGGGCCGACGCTCGCGTGGGAAAACTGAGTGCGACAAGACGACACGGCAGCCTACGCCGAGGCTGGGCGCGCGTCGACAACCCGCCCCGGCCGGAAGGATCGCCGCCGCGGCGTGTCGCGGGAGCGCCGCGACACCGACTCCCGGCGGGGCGCCGTTTCGGTCTTTTTTGTGTCTTTCCCGCCCCTGGATGGTACGCACGGGACTATCGTGGGCAGCTTGGGGGAGTTTCGAATCGGCCGGCGACGCGGCGGGGGAAACGAGCAAAACTTGGAGGTCGAGGTGGGCAAACCGAAGCGGCTGCTGGTGGTGGGGGGAGTGGCTGGGGGAGCGAGCGCCGCGGCGCGCGCTCGGCGGCTGGACGAGAGCTGCGAGATCGTCGTCTTCGATCGGGGCCCCTTCGTATCCTTCGCCAACTGTGGGTTGCCCTACTACGTGGGGGACGTCATCGCCGACGAAAGCAAGCTGCTGATCGCTTCGCCGCAGCTGTTTCGCGATCGCTTTCGGATCGACGTACGCGTGTTGCAGGAGGTGACCGCCATCGATCGCGAGCGCCGAGAGGTGGCCATTCGGGAAGTGGAGACGGGCCGGGAGTACACGGAGCGCTACGATGCGCTCGTGCTGGCCCCAGGCGCCCGGCCGGTGGCACTGCCCATCGAAGGCGTCGACCTGCCGAGCGTGCTCTCGCTACGTACCATCCCGGACAGCCGCAAGATTCGTGACTTCATCGCGCGGGCCGGAGCTACCCGCGCGGTCGTCGTCGGCGCCGGCTTCGTCGGCTTGGAGCTGGCCGAGAATCTGGCCCACCGCGGCCTCTCGGTGACCGTGGTGGAGCGAGACCGGCAAGTGCTCCCGCCACTGGATTTCGAGATGGCGAGTGTGCTCGAGGGGCGGATGCGAGAGCGCGGGGTCGAGGTGCTGTGCGGCCAGAGCGTCGTCCGGCTGCGCCAAGCCAGCGAGAAGGTGCTCGAGCTGGAGCTCGATTCGGGGCGCACGCTCGAGTCGAGCTTTGCCGTGCTGTCGGTCGGGGTGCGACCGGAAACGAAGCTGGCGGAGCAGGCGGGCCTGAAGCTCGGCGAAACGGGCGGCATCCTGGTCGACGAGCAGATGCGTACGACGGACCCCCGCGTCTGGGCCGTGGGGGACGCGGTGGAGGTGGTGGACATCGTCACCGGACGGCGCACGCTCTCGCCGCTGGCGGGCCCGGCGAACCGCCAGGGGCGCGTGGCGGCAGACGCGATCTTCGGACGGGCGCGGACCTTTCGCGGGGTGCTGGGGACCGCCGTGTGCGGGTGCTTCGGGTTGACGGCAGCCTGCACGGGAGCCAATGAGAAGGCGCTCCGCCGCGCGGGCATCGAGGACTACGAGGTCTCCTACATCCACCCGGGCCATCACGTGGGCTACTTCCCGGGCGCCAAGCAGATCCACCTCAAGCTGGTGTACGCCCGCGCCGACGGGCGGCTGTACGGCGCACAGGCGGTCGGAGAAGAGGGGACGGTGCGGCGGATCGACGTGCTTTCCACGGCGATTCAGCGCTCGATGAGCGTCTACGACCTGGAAGAGCTGGAGCTGTGCTACGCGCCTCAATACGGGGCGGCAAAGGATCCGGTCAACCTCGCGGGTTTCGTGGCCGCGAACACCCTGCGCAAGGACATGCCGACCGTCTCGTGGTCGCAATGGCTCGATGGCTCGGGAGCCGCAGTAGCGGGCGCTACGCTCGTGGACGTGCGCTCTGCCGCCGAGTTCGAGTCCGGGCACGTCACGGGCGCCCTCAACATCCCACTCGAAGAGATGCGGGAACGGCACGGAGAGCTTCCGCGGGGCAAGCCCATCCTGCTCTACTGCCAGGCGGGGCAGCGCGCCTACTACGCCACGCGCCTGCTGATGCAGCTGGGCTACCCAATCCGCAACCTGCCGGGCGGCATCCTCACGTACCGCATGTTCCGCGACGCCTGAGCCGAGCGAGCAACCAGCACAGGGCGGCCGCGGTCGCCGCGGCGCCTGCGCCGGCCCCGCGGCTCGGCGCGACGAGGGAGCAGCCGCCGCGAGCAGGGCTTGCCCCGGCGAGCTCGACCTCGAAGATCTTCGGCCACAGCTTGCCGGTAACGAGAAAGCGGCCCGTCTCCGGCACGAAGGCGATCCCGTTGAGGACGTCTGCCCTGGCCTGCTCGCTCGCCGTCAGCAGCCCCGAGGCGTCCACCTCGGCTACCACCTGCCCGCTTTCGGGATCGATGACGACGATCCGATTCGTCTGCCAGACGTTGGCGTAGACGCGATCCCCCACGCACTCCAGCTCGTTGAGCTGGCTGACCGGGCTACCGCCCGCTCGAACGGACACCTGCGAGCGCAGGGCGAAAGTGGTCGGGTCGCGAAAGAACAGGCGGTCGCTGCCGTCGCTCATCACGAGCCGGGACCCGTCGAAACACAGCCCCCAGCCTTCCGTCGAGTAGCGATGCGATCGCTCCGCTTCGAACGTCGAGAGGTCGTAGACGTGTGCCAGCCCGGAGCGCCAGGTGAGCTGAACGAGTCGGCCTTCGACCCGCGCGAGCCCCTCCCCGAACTCGCCGGGGGGCAAATCGACACGGTCGAGCACTTCGCCCGTGCTCAGCCGCACACGCCGCAAACTCGAGCGCCCGTACAGCCCCGTGCTCTCGAACAGCTGACCATCGTGGTACACCAGGCCTTGCGTAAAGGCCCCGGGATCGTGTGGGTATTGCCCCACGACCTGAAGCCCTTCGGCAAGGCAGGGCGCGGCGCGCAAGAGCGCCGCCAGGTAGCAGGCCAGGGCGGCGACGCGCAGCCGGGGGGTCCATCGAAGCACACCGGCACGCTAGCATGCGTCGCCGCGACTCTGACCCCCGAGCCGCCGGATGCTTGCGCGCGCCCCGTCAGCTGGTACGTAGCCGGGGTGCGGCGCCGCGCAAACCCACTTGGCACTCGGGCGGCCGTCGGCCTGCTCGGGCTCTTGCTGGCGGCTTGCTCCGGCTCGGAGCCCGATCCAGCGGGTCCCAGCGGCCCTCTCCCGGCCTGGCAGCTAGCCGTCCCGACGGACGACGGCCAAGCGCCCGGAGCGGGTTGGCTGCTCTCGGTTTGGGGCCCGACGAACGGCGAGGTGTACGCGGTGGGCGGTACCCGGGAGCGCGGAGCCGTGCTGCGCCGCGACGGGAGCGACTTTCGCCCCGTCGAGCTCGGCGTCGAGGTGCCTTTGCTCAACTGGGTGTTCGGCTTTTCCGAACGCCAGGTCACGGCCGTCGGCAACCGGGGCACGGCACTCCACTTCGACGGCGAGCGCTGGCTCCGAAAGCCGACCGGGACCGACCAAGACCTGTGGGGCGTTTGGGGCGCGGCGCCGGACGACCTGTGGGCGGTCGGCGGCGGCGGGCTGCGCGAGGGCGACGCGACGCTGCTTCACTACGATGGCAACGAATGGGCCGAGGGCGAGCTCCCCTCCCTGCAGCGCGCACGCGTGTTCGCGCTGTACAAGGTGTGGGGCTCGGCGGCGGACGATGTCTACGCCGTCGGTCAGAGCGGAGCCGCGCTGCACTACGACGGCGAGAGCTGGCAGGAGCTGTTCGTCGGGGCCAGCGACGATCTGATCTCCATCTGGGGCACCGGACCCGACGACATCGTCGCCGTCGGCGGGCGGGCGGCGGGCATTCTCAGCCGTTTCGACGGCCGGCAGTGGACCACCCAATCGCTCGCTCCGCTTCCCGGCCTCAACGGCGTGTGGCTTCGCACGCCCACCACCGCCCACGTCGTGGGCGGCTTCGGGACGTTGGCGCGCGTCGACCTGGAGACCTTGGACATCACGCGCTCCGAGCCGCTGACCCAGCTGGACGTGCACGGCGTCTTTGGCACGGCTTCGGGCCGGATATTCTGCGTTGGCGGCAACTTCGTGAACACCGTCCCGCCGTATCGCAACGTGCTTCTCACCCGCGAGCTGCAAGATGAAGAGTGACGACCGATTGACCTGCCCCCTCTTGCGGGGAACGCCCTGGCTGCTCGCGGCGCTCTCCTGCTCGGCGCCCGACACGACACTTCTCTCGCCGCCCGCCGAGGCCCTGCCCGTCGCCGACGTGTTTGCACCGCTCGGCGAGCCGCTGCCCGATGCCAGCGCCGCACGGCGGGAGAGCTTCGAGCGGGGGCGCGAGGTGTTCAAGCGGCGGTTCACGCCCGAGATGGGTCTGGGGCCGCTGTTCAACGTGACCTCCTGTGGAGCCTGCCACGAGCGACCCGTGCCCGGCGGCAGCGCGGGTCGCTACCGCAACTTCATTCTCCAGGGGCAATCCCTGCCCGACGGCTCCTTCGTGGCGACGGGGGTCAAGGGCGTCCAAGACCACTACAGCCGGGAAGGCCTTGCGCGGCATCCTGACGACGAGCAGACCAACCGGCGCGCGCTGCGCAACCCGATCCCTTTTTTCGGCGTCGGGTTGCTCGCGGCGCTCGACGACGAAGAGATCGCCCGCCGCGCCGACCCCGACGATCTCGACGGAGACGGCATCAGTGGCCGCGTGAACTACGATCGGGGATTCGTCGGGCGCTTCGGCCGCAAATCCCAGACAGTTTCCATCGAGGGCTTCATTCGCGGCCCCCTCTTCAACCACGCGGGCATCACCACCGACCCCCTGAGCGACGAGCTACTGGCCCGGTTGCCCGTACCCAGCGCTCGGGGTCAATCCCCACGGCCCGAGTCGGCGGCGGGCTTCGCGCCGCCCGCGGGCCCGCTCGGCCGCCTGCGGCTCGCCCAGGCGGCCGCGCCCGACGAACCGACCTTCGACGAGGATGGCGTGCCCGACCCCGAAATGCCGGCCCAGGATCTGTTCGACCTGGTCTCCTTTGCCATGCTGCTCGCGCCGCCGGCGCCGGACCCGCCCTCGGCCGAGAGCGAGGCGGGCGCGGAGCTGTTCGGGCAGATCGGTTGCGACGGCTGCCATGTGCCGGCGCTCGCGTCCGAGCGCGGTCGCCTGCCCGTCTACTCGGATTTGCTCTTGCACGACATGGGGCCCGAGCTCGCCGACGGGATCGTGATGAAGGAGGCCAGCGGCTCCGAGTTCCGAACCCAACCGCTGTGGGGCATCGCAGCCGTCGGACCCTACCTGCACGATGGCTCCGCCGATACCCTGGCCGAGGCCATCGCGCGCCACGGCGGGGAGGCGGCCACTTCGAGGGATTCGTATCTCGCCCTGTCGAGCTCGGAGCGGGATCGAATCGTGACCTTCCTCCGCTCGCTCGGCGGCGCTGCGAGCCAAAGCCCGGGGCTGCTCCCGCCCGACGACCCCCTCCCCGAGGTCGGCACGCTCGGGGGGCCACAGAGGCGCCTCACGGGCGGCGACCGCCTGTTGTTCGAACGCGGCCGGCTCGCCTTCGACCGCGACGTTCTGCTGAGCGAAGGCCTCGGGCTCAGCGGGGGCTTCAATGGGGACTCGTGCCGCGCCTGTCATTTCGAGCCGGTGATGGGCGGTGCTGGCCCGAGCGACGTGGATGTCACCCGCCAGGCCATCATCCTCGCGGACGGCAGCTACGCCGAGCCACCCGACGGGACGATGGTGCACCACCAGGGGGTCGAACCACGCCGCCCCGCTCCCGACCCGAGCTGCAACTACTTCGAGTTGCGGCAGACGCCCCCGCTTTTCGGCCTGGGGCTGCTCGAGCGCGTGAGCGACGAGACGCTGCTGTCGTTGGCCGACCCGGACGATGCGGATGGCGACGGGATATCCGGCGTGGCTCAGGTGCTCTCGGATGGTCGCATCGGGCGCCTGGGCTGGAAAGCAGAGGTCCCGACGCTCGCGGAGTTCGCTCGTGACGCATCGACCAATGAGCTCGGCCTGACGCTGCCGCCGCAGCCCGGGCTCCGCTTCGGCCGAGAGCGGGACGAAGACGCCACCGCCGACCCCGAGCAAACGGTCGAGCAGCTCGAGGCCTTGACCTATTTCATGCAGCAGCTCGCGCCCCCCGAGCGCGCGTCCACGGATCCAGAAGCCGAGCGCGCCGGCGAGCAGGTGTTCGGCGAAGTGGGATGCGCCGCCTGCCACGTGCCCGAGCTCCCGACTCGCACCGGAGGGATCGCCCGCGCCTTCACGGACCTACTCTTGCACGAAGTTCTGCCCGAGGGCGCTCCCGGCATCGTCGTCGGCGCGGCCGGCGAGCGTTCATTTCGCACGCCCCCGCTGTGGGGCCTGTCGGATACGGCCCCCTACATGCACGACGGCCGGGCCTCCACGATCGAGGCCGCCATCGCCGCCCATGACGGCGAGGCCCGCGCCAGCGTGCAGCGCTTGCGGGCCGCCGGCGCGCCCGATCGCGAGGCGTTGCTTTCGTTCTTGCGATCGCTTTGAAGCGGGCGTGTCGAGGGCTCCGAGCGCAGAGCCCGCAGGCGCTCGGCAGCCGTGCGGGGTGCGACGGGTTCCCGCCGAACCGCGGGGGGCGTGACGGGGCGCGCCGTGCGACCGAGCGGTGTCGGCGGAACGGCGCGCGCGGGTCGCGGCGGCCGCGCTACCAGCGCCCTTGGATGTTCTTGATCATCGCGTACGGGTAGCCGGGGTCGAACGCGCTCGCCTCCTCCAGGCTCCGCAGCTGTTCGGGGGTCAGGCGCAAGTCGGCCGCCCCGAGGTTTTCCTCCAGCTGCTCGAGCGAACGGGCGCCGAAGATGCAAGAGCACACCGCGCGCTGATCCAGCAGCCAGCGGAGCGCCACCTGGGAAACCCCCACCCCGTGCTGCTGCGCCACCGCTTCGAGCGCCTCGAGCACCTGCCAGTTGCGAGGCGTGTCGAAGCGCTCGTAGCGCTCTTTCCACTTCGCCATGCGCGTGCCTCGTGGCGGCTCTTGCCCGCGCCGGTACTTGCCGCTGAGAAATCCCCCCGCCAGGGGAGACCAAGGCAGAATTCCAAGCCCATTGTGCTCGCACAGCGGGACGTGCTCGCGCTCCAGATCGCGCACCAGCAGACTGTACTGGGCTTGCAGCGTCACGAAGCGCTCGAGCTTTTGGGTGCGGCTCAGCCAGTGGCTATCCATGAGCCGGTAGGCCGCGTAGTTGCTGGCGCCGATGTAGAGGACCTTCCCCGAGCGCACGAGGTCGCTGAGCGCCCCGAGCGTTTCCTCTTCGGGCGTGTCGATGTCCTGCATGTGGATCTGGTAGAGGTCGATGCGGTCCGTCTGCAGGCGGCGCAAGCTCGCCTCCACCGCTTCGCGAATGCGGTAGCGCGAGGCGCCCGTGCCGTTGACGTCCGGGCGCATGCGAAAGCGCATCTTGGTGGCCACGACGAGCTGATCGCGATTGCCCCGCTCCTTCAGCCAACTGCCCAGGACTCGCTCGCTGAGCCCCTCCTGCCCGTAGACATCCGCGCTGTCGAAGAAGTTGATCCCGGCCTCCGCCGCCCGATCCAGGATCGCAAACGACGTGGCTTCGTCCGCCGAAAGACCGTGCATCATGGACGACTCGTCCGCCGCGCCGAGCGTCATCGCGCCCAAACACAGCGTAGAGACCTTCAAGCCACTGCTTCCCAAATTCCGATACTCCAATGATTCCTCCTTTGGCTCGAGCGCAGCCTAACACCGCGGCTCGAAGGGATCGCCGAGGTCGCCGTAGCGGCTCCCCCGCGCGCGGGCCACCGAGGCGGTTCGCGGTCCTTCCGCGCAGCCGGTGGCCCGGGTGCCTTCCAGCGCGAGCGGCCCGGGTCGACGACCCTTGCCTCGACTGATGAGAGCCCGCGGCGCGCGTCTGGGCGAATCGCCGGGCCCCTTTGCAGCGCTCCGGGCCCGCGATGGCACTGCGGGCGGGCAACGCGGGCCCCGTGCGAGGCAGAGAAAGGGCGAGCGGCCATGCCGATGCCCCCGCGGCCCCGCCGTGCGAGGCCGCGGACGGCAGACCGGGGCCCGCCGAGCGGCTCGAGAGGTCTTGCTCCTTTCGGCGTCCAAACGCACACTAGCGGCGTGCTGTGCCCGTATTGCGCCGAGCCGCTGGATGCCTACGTCGACCCCGGCGGGGGGGAATCGCAGCGCTACGTGGAGGACTGCGCGGTGTGCTGCCGGCCAATCACGTTCGTCGCCAGGCTCGACGACGAGAGCGGCGAGTACGTCGTGGAAGCCTTCGCCGATCGATGAGGCGCCGATCGATGAGGCGCCGCCCGGCGAGAACGCCCCCCTCCGGCCTCGCGGGCACGGGTGGCCGCGGCCTCTGCAGATCCAGTGGCCGCTCCCGGCGGCAGCAACCGCCGGGGCGTGAAGGCCACGGCCAGGACCGCACACCGGGCGGTGAGCCGCGCACCGAGGCGGCCGCGCCCGAGCTCCGAATGGGGGCAAGGCGCGGGGTTGCGGACTAAAGCCGCGAGAGAAGCTCGGCCTTCTTGGCCTGAAACTCCGAGTCCGTCAGAACCCCTTGCTGGTGGAGCTGCCCCAGCTTCTCGATGGCCGAGAAGATGTCCCCCTGGGCGAGCGGCGGCCCCCCCCCGGGCGGAGCGGGCGGCGGCGGCTCGGGAGCGGGCTGCTGGTATGCCTGGGCGGGCGGAGGGCTCGGAGCGGGTGGATGCGGCCCGACGATGGGCAGGCTGCTCACGGAAAAGGTGCCGTATTGGCTGGAGAACTCCAGCGACCCGGGCCCGCCGGACTGCTGCTGCTGAACGCCCGAAATCTGGTTGTCGAGCGTATCGTAGATGGTGACCTGCCCGCCGGCGTCCACGGCCAGACGCCGAACGTGCGGAAAGTAGGCGTAGCGGCGGTCATTCTGCCCGCCCGACGTGGAGGGCTGGCCCAGCTCCGCGGGCCACCAGGAGTTGCCCGGGGCCATCGGTCCCGGGGCGATTCCGTTCTGCGGCGGGGGCGGCGGGAGATACACCTGCTGGGAGCCGAGCAGGTTCGAGAGCTCGGAGCACAGGCCGCTGACGGTCGACTGCAGACCGCCGTTGAACATGTCCCCGACCATGGTCATGCCGCCCTGCATCCACTGGCCCCCGCCTCCCAGCTCCGGATGGGAAAACTGCGCCATCGTGCCGCCGCCGCGGGCCACGGCCGAAAGGAGCGTCATGACGGCGTCGACGCTGACGGCGTAGCGCTGGGACAGATTGTGGACCGCCTGACGAGCGGAGTCTGTGAGTTGCTGCATCGGGATCCTCTGCGAAAGTTCGAGCGGGGCGGAGCCCTCCCCCCACCAGGGGGCGGCGGAGCCCGACCGAGCCTGCCGCGCTCGCGACCGAGCGGCGCGGCGCCGCTGTCTGGCTAGCGCGCACCGGCGCCGGGCGCAACCGTAGCCCACTTCCGCTCGGGGCTGGCAGCGGAACGCTCACATCGTTTCCGGCCCACGAGGTTTCGCGCGGGGCGGGGCCGCGTTGTCGCGAGGTCTCGCGTCCCCGCGATGCGCTCCTGCCTCGGCCTGTCGACCCACGCTTCGCTACGACAACCTTGCGCTGCGTACGTGCAGAATTTGCAATGGGCGGGCGAGCCGGGGGCCACACTGCCCGGGGGGCCGCGGCCCCCCACGCGCTGGAGCAGACTCGACGACGAGGCCCACGTCCTCACGAGCCGCTGGCACACCCCGTGCTAAAGGGTCGGCGAACCGTGCGCCCCTCGCGCGCCTCGCCGACGAACCCCCAAGTCATGCCGCCGGATTCGAACGAGCCGATCCCTCCTCCCACGGCGACCGCCCCCCCGCGCGACGGCTGGAGCGGGCCGCTGCTGGACCTTCAGGTGCCCGCGCAGCCGGACGACGAGAGCTGTGGTCCCACGTGCCTGCACGCCGTCTACCAGTACTTCGGCATGGACAGCTCGCTGGACGTTCTGCGGCAGGAGCTCGCTACGCTCCCGGCGGGCGGGACGCTGGCGGTGCTGCTCGGCTGCCACGCGCTGCGGCGCGGCATGCACGCGGCCATCTACACCTACAACGTGCAGGTCTTCGACCCCACCTGGTTCAAGGGAGAGCGCGATTTGGCAGAGCGCCTCGCAGCGCAGCGCAGCGCAAAGCACGGGGACCCGAAGCAGACGCTCGCGATGGACGCGTACCTCGAGTTTCTCGCTTTGGGAGGCCGCGTGCGCGATGAAGAGCCGACCGAGGAGTTCTTTCGGAGCTTCTTCGACCGCGGCGTCCCGCTCCTGGCCGGCCTGAGCGCTACCTATTTGTATGGCAGCAGCCGCGAGTGGCACGGCAAGCCGGACGACGTACGCGGGGAGCCCGTGGGGCATTTCGTGCTCGTACACGGCTGCGACCCGAGCCGGAAGTTGCTGGCGGTGACCGACCCGCTGTCCGACATCGCTTTCCCGTCGCGCCACTACGATGTCGACGCGGGGCGATTGCTTCGGGCCGTGATGTTGGGAGTCGTGACGTACGATGGCTGCTTCCTGGCGCTCTCCCCCAACCCTCTCGAGTAGTTCTTCGTGACTGCGCTATTGGTCGTCGACAGCCCCTCCCAGTGGCCCCTGACTCTGCCCGGCGCGAAAGTCGTCGCCGCCCGGGACTACCTGACCAACCCTCGCTACAGCCGGCTCGAGCGCGGCAAGGTGTTCAACCTGTGCCGGTCGATGGCGTACCAGACCGTCGGCTACTACGTCTCGCTGCTGGCAGCGGCCCGTGGCCACAGGCCCCTGCCCTCGGTGACGACGGCGCGGGACCTGCGCGAATCCCCGCTCGTGCGCATCGCGGATCAGGAAATGCAGCAGCTGATGCAGCGCGCCCTCTCGCCGCTCAGCACCGACCGCTTCACGCTCAGCATTTACTTCGGCCGCAACCTGGCGCGCCGCTACGATCGGCTGTGCCAGATCATCTTCGATCACTTCCCGGCGCCGCTCCTGCGTGCGGAGTTCGTGCGGGGTGAGCGCTGGCGGCTTTCGAGCCTGCGCCTGCTCGGCGGTGGGGACATCCCCGACGCCCACCACGAGTTCGTGCTCGAGCAGGCGCGCCGGTACTTCGCGCGCCCGCGCACGACCCGGCCCCGCTCCGCCCGCTACGACCTGGCGATTTTGGTGGACCCGACGCAAACGGATTGCCCTTCGGACGAAAAGGCCATCGCGCGCTTCGTTCGTGCGGGGCAGAAGCTCGGGGTCGCCGTGACGGTGATCCAGAGGCAAGACTACGGGCGGCTCGCCGAGTACGACGCCCTCTTCATTCGCGAGACGACCTCGGTCAACCACCACACGTACCGCTTCGCGAGCCGCGCGCGGGCCGAAGGGCTCGTCGTCATCGACGACCCGGACTCGATCGTCCGATGCACCAACAAAGTGTACCAGGCCGAGCTGTTCGAGAAACATGGCATCGCCTGCCCCAAGACGATGGTCGTCCACCGCGACAACATGGGCGAGGTCGCCGCTCGCCTCGGCCTGCCGTGCGTGCTCAAGCAGCCAGACAGCGCCTTTTCCGCGGGCGTCGTGCGCGCCAGAGACGAAGCGGAGCTGAAGGATCACTTGATCCGCCTGCTCGCGCAATCCGAGCTGGTGGTGGCGCAGGGGTTCGTCACCTCGACCTTCGACTGGCGCATCGGCGTGCTGGACGGGCAGCCGCTGTTCGCCTGCAAGTACTACATGGCACGCGGCCACTGGCAGATCCAGAAGGCCACCGGCGCCACGAGCCGCAGCTACGGCAAGGTGGACACGCTGCCGCTGGATCAGGCGCCGCCGCAGGCCGTCGATCTCGGGGTGCGGGCGGCGAGCCTGATCGGGCGGGGCCTGTACGGGGTGGACATCAAAGAGAGCAACGGCGATTTCCTGGTGATGGAAGTCAACGACAACCCGAACATCGATGCCGGCAACGAGGACGCGGTGCTCGGGGACGAGCTGTACCGCCGCATCATTCAATCCTTCGTCGATCGGCTGGAGGAGCAGCGGCGCGCGCAGAGCTTGCCCCCACCGGCACCTGAGGCGACTTCCCCCTGAGCCCGCGCAGCGGGCGATTGGGGGGAAGCCACCGCCCGCAGCGCGACAGCGCGAGGACGGATGGGATGGGGGCACCACGACCGCAGCCCGATCGCCGACGGGTGGCCACGAAGGATTCTGGCGAGCGGGGGGTGGAAGTGGGGCGCTTGGCCGCTGACCGGCGTACGGCTGCGACCCGCCGCGAAGCCCGCACGGCGTGAGACTCTCCGAGGAAAGGAAGATCGAACGGTGATCCTGGACGGCCTTTTGGTATTCGTCGGCTTGGCGATCTTGACGCTGGGCGCCGAGGCGCTGGTGCGCGGCGCCAGCGGTATCGCAGTGCTCGCCCGGGTGAGCCCGGGGGTGGTCGCGCTGACGATCGTGGCGGCCGGCACCTCCATGCCGGAGCTGGTGGTTTCTCTGCTCTCGGCGCTGCGAGGGAGCCCGGGTCTGGCCCTCGGCAACGTGGTCGGGTCCAACGTCTTCAACATCGGGGCCGTGGTGGGGCTCGCGGCCCTCGTTCGCCCGCTCCGAATCGAGGGCAGCAGCGTACGGCTCGAGTGGCCGGTGATGATGCTGTCGGCGTGCCAGCTGCACCTGCTCTGCCGAGACGGGCTGGTGGATCGGCTGGAGGGCGGTTTCCTCTTGGGAGCGCTCGTGGTGTTCACGGTGTACGTGACGGCCGTGGTTCGGCCTGTGGCGGCCTCTTCGGGAGAGGAAGCGACCGAGCAGGATCTCGCCACCGCCTCACTCGGGCGCGTCGGCGGCGCCGCCGCGGCGCTGAACGTCGCGGCGGTGGTGCTCGGTGCGGGCCTGCTCGCCGCGGGCTCGACGGCCCTGGTGCGCGGCGCCGTCGGCATTGCCGAGGGGCTCGGGGTTTCGGACACGACGATCGGGCTGACCATCGTGGCCGCCGGCACCAGCACGCCCGAGCTCGTGACCTCCCTGGTGGCGGTGCGCAGGGGCCAGGACGACGTGGCCGTCGGCAACGCGATCGGCTCGAACATCTTCAACGCGCTCGGAATCGTGGGAGCGACGTCGCTCGTGCGCCCGCTGACCGTGCCACCGCGCATCGTCGAGCGCGACGACTGGTGGATGCTGGCGGCGACCCTGATGCTTCTGCCCCTGATGCGATCGCAGATGACCGTCAGCCGGCGCGAGGGCGCTCTGCTTCTCGCCGGCTTCTGCGCCTACCTGGCGTTGCTCGTCCAGGCGGGTGGCTAGCCCGGGAGCGCAGCGCGGCGCGCGCGCTTGGCCCGGGTGACCCGCGCCGGGCTGGGCGGTAGCCGAAAGGCTGCCTCCACCAAGCTCTCGGCCAATTGCTCGGTGAGCCATCCACGCTCGGCCCCGGAGAGCCGCTGCAGCAGCCCCTGGCGCAGCTCGAGCTCGAAGCCCAGGTAGCCGCGCGGCATGGACCGTCGAAAGCTGGTGGTGAGGCCGTCGGCGTTGCCCCGGTAGGGGTAGTTTCGGCGAATGCGAAGGGCGGGTAGCCGTGCCGCGAGCTCTTTCGCCCAGCACGCGCCGAGGGCGCGCTCGAGAGGGCGAGCGGGGTCGTAGAGCAGGCCTACGTCGGCTGCGCGACGCTCGCCGCCGAGGCGATCGGTGAAACTGTGAACGCCGAGGTGAAGCACGCGGCCGAGCGCGAGAGCTGCCCGCACCGCGCTCTCCACTCGGTCGCGATGGGGGTGATAGTACCGCGCGAGCAAGCGGGCTTTCTGCTCGGCGGGCAGGCGGCCGCTGAGCTCGGAGAACAACGCCGGGTGGGAAGGCGAGCGGTTGCACTCCACGAGCAAGCGGCTGACCTCCGCTTCGAGGAGCGGCGCCGGCAGACGCCGAGCGAGCGCGCGCGCCACGGGCGCCGAGCCCGGATCCCAACCGCGATGGCTTTGGAGCAGCCGCTGGGCACGCGCGGACCGAAAGGCCGCCCGGTACGCGGCGGGCACACGGCGCGTGGCGTGCTCACAGCTGAGCACGACCGAGAGCGGCAGCTCACGGACTCGGAGCATCAAGCCGGGGCCGCGGCCTGGAAGAGCTCGCCGCGCTCGAGGCACGTCGCGAGCCGACCGTACACTTCGCGCAGCGCCTCGCGCGACGGGTTTTCGCCCAACTCGGCGACGAGGCGCTCGGCGAGCGAGCCCCGGCTCAGGATGAGGTCGAGCGGCGCTCGTACGTCGGCTCCCGAGAGCTCCGCCGACAGCTGCTGGGCAAGGTGCTGCCACACGCCCCGCAGCGGGAGGGGGCGCCCGGGAGGGAGCCCCAAGGCCTCGAGCAACCGCGCGCTGCCGAGCTCCGCGCTGCCGCCGAGCCGCACCGCCGCAAACAGGAGCTCCGAGAGCTCAGGCTCCTCGAACGCGTTTTGCTCCTCGAAGCTGCACCAGCGCTCCTCGACCAGGGCCTGAACGACGGCCACCACGGCCCGGGCGATCGCGATGTCCGCGCGCGGGCATTCCTGCGTGTCGAGCACACGGATCTCGATCGCCATGCGATCGAAGCGCGCGATGCAGCCGCGCGCGTTGATCCACTCGTGGCGCAGCACGCCCTCGGGGTCGAGCTCCCGCATGTCGGCGTAGATGCGCTCCAGGATGTCGCGCTCGTACTGGGCGCGGCTCGCGGCGCGCTCGGGCACGACCAAACCGGTGACCGATGGAACCCGCCGCGCGTTGTGCCGGTAGACCTCGAGGCGAGTGTCGAGCCAGGCGCTGCGCGCGCCGTCGACGTAGGGTGAGCTGGCCGCCAGCGCGGGGAGCAGCGGCAGCACGAGCCGCACCGCGGCGTGCAGGCGGGCGAACTGCTCATCGCCCGCGAACGGCAAGTTGATGTGCATCGACTGCAGGTTCGCCCAGCCGTGGCCCGTGCAGTCGAAGATGCGATCGAAGGTTCGGTATACGACGTCATTTTCGTGCGGCCACAGGGCGAGCTCCCGGCGCGGATCCATGAAGGGGTGCATACCGGTGGGCAACAGGCGACAGCCCATCGGCGCGAGCAACCCGCTCACTTGGCCGACGTGGTCGTGGAAATCCGATGCGAGGCCGTCGAAGCTCGCGCGGGGGCCGTTCGTCTTCAGCTCGATGACGTGCAGCGCCAGCTCGTTGGACCAAGCAATGGCGCCGCGCTCGACTTCCTGCTCGTAGCCCCCGCCCACGGCGGCCAGTACCTGGTCCGCGACGGGGCGAACGCTCAGCGAGGCGACGTCGACGATCATGTATTCGAGCTCGATGCCGTAGGCTTCGAACGATTGGAGCGTGGTGGGGACCATGGGGCAGGCTCTTCGGGAGTCGGCGCGGCGAAGCCGGCTCCGCCACCCGGCCGTTTCGTCTTTGGGGTTCGCTCACGCTTCTAGCAGGAATGATTCCACGTGGGGGTGCCGACCCACCGCCAAGCCGCCGACGCAGCGCGTGGCCCCGAGGACTCGCACCCTGCGCGGGGCGGCACGGAGCGCGCCGCGCGCGCGAAGACCGCTCAGCCAACGGTGCAACGCTCGCGGGCCCCGGTGCACTCTCTGCGGCCGCCCCCGGGCGGCCCCCAGACCCGAACGCGTCCGCGTCGCCCGGCTCGAGCCGGCCGGACGCTGCCTTCGCCGGTGGCGTGGTGGCTCTCGGTCTCGTCGCGGTGCTTCTCGAGGCAGCGCACGAAGGGAGTTCCTCCCGTGCCGAACCTCGAGGGGGTTCTCGTTACCGCGCTGGCTCTGCTGGTGGATGTAGCGAGCGGCGAACTCGAGGTGCTTGGAGCGGAACGCCTGGAGCTGCACGCAATCTCGCATTTCGGCCAGGTATTGCCGAAGCGCGCCCGATGGGCGTCGGAGTACGCCAACGCATGCGGGCGCCTACCCATCCACTTCGAGCGGGGCCGCGGCGGATTCCTCGGGCGCAGCGGCCAACCCCTCGAGCGCCTCCCTCGATTCTCGCAGCACGTCTCGAAGCGCCTGCACCGTGAACGGCTTGCCCACGCATCGGCTCTCGGTCGAGTCGAGAAATACACGCAAATCGGGATCGTAGCCGGTGCCCGTCATGAACACGACGCGCCGGCAGTCCCCCCCCAACTCCCGCAGGGAGCGATAGTACTCCTGCCCGCTCATGCTGGGCATGGTGAGGTCACACAGCACCAGGTCGAAACGCTCGCCGAGCCGGTGCAGCGCGAGCGCCTGGGCCCCGCTTTCCACGGCAACGACCTCGAAGGCTTCCGAAGCGGCTCGGGCAACCAGCGAGAGGATGAGCTTTTCGTCGTCGACCACCAGCAAGCGCGGCTTGGCCACATTCTGCGAAGCGCGCTCGCTGGGTGGGGGAGGCGGAATGGTATCGTGACGGAACGGCGGCAGGGAGACGCAAAACCGGGTTCCGCGCCCCGGCTCGCTCTCGAAGTGGATTCGCCCGCCGAAGGAGGCGACGATCTGCTCGCTGATGGCCAAACCGAGGCCCGTTCCCTCCCCCACGCCTTTGGTGGTGAAAAATGGTGTGAAGACCTTCTTCTGCACGGCGTCGGACATGCCGCTGCCGGTGTCGCTGATGAACAGCTTGACCATGCCGTCTCCCGCCAGCTTCGTCTCAATCCGAACCTCGTTCCGGGCGACGTTGCCCGCGGGGATGGCCTGCGCCGCGTTGAGCAGCAGATTCAGGATGACCTGGCCGAGGCGCCCCTCGTCGGCGAGCACCGGGGGAACGTCGCCGTATTGGCAAACGAGCCGAGCGCGGCGGCGAATCTCCACCGAGGCGATACGCAGCGTGGACTCGATCACGGAGTGCGGGTCGACCCGCTCCAGCTCGGCGGACCGGCGACGGGAAAAGACCCGCAAATCCCGCACGATGGATCGAACGCGCTCGCTGGCGTGTTGCGCGTCCGCCAGCTCCTCCATCACCCCCCGAGGGACTCTGCCGGGCCTGAGCTCGGAGAGCGATTCGATGACCAGCTCCAGATTGCCGCAGACGCAGTTGAGCGGGTTGCTGATCTCATGCGCGACGCCGGCCACCAGCGTGCCCACCGATGTCATTCGATCCGCCGCCAGCAGCTGCACCTCCAGGTTCTTCTGGTCGGTGATGTCGCGGATCTTCACGAGGATGCAGCCTTCGCCGTCGTACTCGATGTCCGTCAGCCGCATCACGCCGTAGCGCGGCCCCTCGCTCGACGCCGCGCGAAGCTCCACGTCGACTCCGCTCTCGGAGGACAGCAGCAGCGGCTCGTTTCCGAGCTCCTCCTTCGAGCGACCGAAGAACCGGCAAGCGGCTTCGTTGACGAGGCGCACGTCTCCAGATCGATTCACGACGAGGACGCCATCTCGGTCGACATCGAGCAGCACCCGCCACTGCTGCGTCAGGCTCCGGGCGCGGTACGCCTCGCAAATCCAGCGCAGCGTCGCCGGAAACGAGGGGCGAGAGGTCTCCTCGCTCGAAAAGACCATATCGACCGCGTGCTCGGCAGCCAGTGCCTCGAGCTCTTCCGCCGGCGCGTCCGACACGACCACGACGGGAACTCCCGGCGCTCGGCGGCGCAGATCCATCAGCGACTTGTCGACGCCTGAATCGATGGCCAGAGCCACGAGATCGTAAGCAATCGCCCCGAGGCGATTGAGCGCTTGGTCGACGGCGCGCACGTGTGTCACCGTGGCGTCGAACCCTCGGCTCTCGTAGAGCCGCGCGGCCAGCGAGGCACCCTCCTGCGCAACCAGCAATACCCTCATCTTGCGCGACGCGCCCCTTGCAGCACCGAGGCGCGCAGCGCCCGGGGTGCGAAAACGCGTTGAGGACCCAGTTACTGTCATCGACCGTTCTCCTCCTCAGATTGACCTATCCAAGGTTGCCTACGTCACCAACTCAACACATTTGAAGCCGGTTGAAGATCGAGGCTGGCGAGCAGCCTCTGGCGGTCGCCCAGGTCGCCGACGACTCTTCTCACCGGCGTCGGCAGCCTGCGAATCAACATCGGCGTCGCGATGACCCCTTCGGCCTCCGCCCGCTCTGGATGTTGCACGACGTCGACGACCTCGACTTCCTCACAATCTGCGAGGCCGGAGCGACAAAGCGCGCTGAGGTTCTCGAGCGCGCGTTGAGATTGAGGCCCCTCGCCTGCGATGAACAATCCAAGCTTCAGCTTGACCATCGGCTCTCTCCTGGGTTCGAAGTTCTCATCCGATGCCGCCCAGCCACTCTCCGGAGGCTCCCTGCCCGAGCTTCGAGGTGGCTGCCAGCGAGGAATTGTTCAACGCGGGCCATCGTGTTTCAACGCCGGCGTTGCTGATCGAGCGCCAGGAAAGTTCGGACAAGCTCCGAGGGAGATGACGCTCAACACGCTCGCTCTCTGACGACGCTGTCGAGAAGCCCGACGAGCTGATCGAGATCGGTCTTCCCCAGAAGCCAGTTGGCGCCCGCTTGCAACAGCGCGTCGGCGAGGGCGGGCTCCGCGCGATTGGTGAGCACTACGATCGCGCACGCGGGACTCGCCCCCCGCACTTTCTGCAGCAGACGCAGCACGTCACCGTTGGGCGCCTCGAGGCCGACGACCACGCACGCGGGCAAGTGGGCGTCCACCAAGCGGAATGCGTCCGAAGCGTTGCGCGCCGGGCCGAGCAGCCGCACGCCCGACACCTCTTCGAGCAACTCGGACAAGCGGGGCCTCAGGACCGCCGCGTCGTCCACCAACAGCACTGAGAGCTCCCCGGGGGCCACCGCAAGTCAGCAGCGTAGCCCGGGACCGAGCGCCGCAAGCGTCGGCGCGTTTCTCGCCTCGGTCAGAAAAAGCCTTACAGGCCGCCGATGTGCGATGAGCGGCGCCGCGGCCGGGGCCAGTGATTACGACTCATCGGACGGGGCACTAGTCCACCAGCCCGTGCTGCAGCGCGTAACGAGCAATCTCGACGTGACTCTGCAGCCCCGTCTTCTTGCGAATCCTCGCCAGATAGGTGGCCACCGTCTTGTCGCTGATGCCGAGCTCCCCGGCGACCTCCTTGACGGCGAGGCCGAGGGCGATGCGGCGAAAAATGTGCAGCTCGCGCTCCGAGAGGGCCTCGTGGGGCGACGCGGAGGCGGCCTCGGGCTGCAGGCTGGACGCCACGGCGACGGCCGTCTCTGCGTGGAGATACGTGCCCCCGCCGGCGACGGTGCGAATCGCGCTGACGAGCTCGTCCACGGCTCGATTCTTGTGAATCAGACCCTGAGCGCCCGCGCGAAGCGACTCGGTGACGTACCCGATCTCGGTGATGGCAGTCAGCACGAGAATGGGCAGCTGGGGCCTGCGCGATCGAATGGATCGAATCGAATCGACCACGGTGCCGCCCGGCATGATCGCGTCGAGCAGCACCAAATCCCATGGGGCGTTTTCCAGCATGCCGAGGAGGGAGGGCACGTCGCACGCCTCGGCGACGAAAACGTCGCCGAACTCGTCCCGGAGAATGTCGATGACGCCTCGCCGGGTGACTTCGTGATCGTCGGCAATGAGAAAGTTCTTCATCCGTACCTCATCGGTCCTGTTCCCCCGCTATCGGGGAATCCTCGCGCTGGGGAATGCGCGCGCAGGCCACGGTTCCTCCGCTGGGCCTCGCGGTGAGGGCGAAGCTTCCGCCCAAAGACTCGGCCCGCTCCCGCACGCCCAGCAGGCCGAGGGAAGGCAGCCGTCCGCCGCCCTTCGCGAGTCCCACGCCGTCGTCTTCGACGCAGAGCGTCCACTCGCGGTCGCGATCTTCGAGGCTGATCCGACAAGATCCCGCGCCGGCGTGCCGTGCGACATTGGTCAACAACTCCTGCAATACCCGAAAGAGTGCCGTCGCGGCTTCCGCGTAGGGGTTCGAGGTAGCTCGTACGGACACGCTGGTTTCGATCGAGGTTCTCTGTTCGAACCGCCGCGCCTCGTCGCGGATGGCAGCCGCAAGCCCCAAGGAATCCAGCACGCTGGGGCGCAGCTCCACGGCGATGCTCTGAACGGTTCGCACCGTCCTGTCTACCAGCTCCTCCCCTTCTGCCAGCCGCTCCAGCACCGGAGCCTGCGAGCCCGTCTCCGTCGCCAGGCGCCGGCGAACCCAGCGCAAGTCCATCTTGATCGCCGTCAAGAGTTGGCCGAGCTCGTCGTGCACGACGCGCGAGATGCGAGTCCGCTCCTCCTCACGCGTGGCGTTGAGGCGGGCGGCGAGGGCGCGCATCTGACCGTCGCGACGCACCAGCTCTTCGTTTCGCTCGCGCAGCTCGCGATCTTGGCGCTTCGACCGAGTGATGTCGCGGATGATCGCGGCGCCTCCCTCCGGGACGTCTGCCGTGCCGGGGAGCCGACACGTGACGACCGAGACATCGATGGGGGCGGCTTCTTTGCGGAGCAGGACCAACTCGAATTCGGTGCGGGCCCCCGCTCCGACGGCGTGCTCGTGCAGCCGCTGCCAGCTACGGACGGAGGGCTCGCTCCCGCCCACCGCAACCGCTTCGCTCAGGGGCCGCCCGACGACCTCCGAGGAGGCCTTGCCCAGGATTCGTTCCGCGCCGCGGTTCCACGTGGTGACCAGCCCGCGCGAATCGACCGTGAGGATGCCGTCCCGCGATACCTCCACCACCGAAGCCAGGCGACGCCGAAACGCGTCGGCGCGCTGCCGCTCGCGCATGCGGGCACACGCATAGTCCACCGAGCGTCGCAGCACGCTCGGCCGAAGCTCCTGTTTCGACAGGTAGTCCTGCGCCCCCTGCGCGACACAGCGCAGCCCCAGCTCGGTATCCTGTAGCCCCGTCAGGACCACGATCGGCACTTGCGGGGCCACCGCGAGCACGGCCTGCAGACACTGAACGCCGACCCCGTCGGGCAGCCTCAAGTCCAGCAACACGGCTGCGAATGTCGAGGATGACAGCTTCTCCACAGCGCCCTGCAGCGTCAGGACGTGGACGATGTCGCGCACGTCGCCGACCGTGGAAAGCATGTGCTGGACCAACGCGGCATCTTGCTCGTCGTCCTCGACGAGTAGCAGCGCCGACGGCTCGGAGCAGGGAGCAGGAGCCCCCCCCGGCAGGCCCGAGGCACGAGAATTCGAGCTTTGCAGAGGCGTCATGCCCACCCCACGAAGAAAACCAATAACATGCGAGGGGCGTCACCACCAGCCGTCCGGATCGCGCGCCGCCCGCCGGCCGAAGCTCAGTAGGTGGCCGTCAAGCTGAGCCGGGCGTTGAAGGGCGGACCGGCAACGTAGTGTAGCGCGGGAATCTGGCTGGCGACCTCGTCGGGGCGAAAGTTGCTGGCATGATGATACTCGCCTTCGCGCAGCCGTCGGTCGAGCAGATTTTCGAGCTCCAGGTCGATCCGAAAGTCGCCGAATCCATATCCAGCCGTGGCATCCAGCACCGCCAGGCTCGCCCCGCGCGCCCCGTGGGGCAGAGGCCGCGGCGCGAGCGAGAAGGCTCGCAGCGAAGCGCGCCAGCCGCGGCCCCCTGGGTCCTGGGCCACCTGGGCGAGGGCGCTCGCCGTGAACGTTGGAACGAACGGAACGAGGTCACCGGACCGCGCAAAGCGCGCGTCGACCATGGTAGCGTCCGCGTGAAGAGCGAGCCAGGGGGTGGGGCGAGCCTCCAGCGCCACCTCGGCGCCGAAGCGGCGCGTGCCACGGAGCTCCAGGCTCACCCCGGAGACGTGGTCGTAGACCGACTCGCGCTGGATGAATGTGGCGAAGCCCGTGGCTCTGAGCGAAAGCCGCGGGCTGGCGGCGAAACGCCCCCCCGCCTCCAGGCTATCGGCTTTCGTAATCGCGGCTCGTCCGCCGGCGTAGAGCGCTTCGGAAATTCCCGTGCGCTCGGGCGCGAAGCTCGACAGGGCTCGCGCCTCGGGGGGGCGAAAGCCACGCCCGTAGGCGGCGTACGCGCCGAATCCGTGACCCAAGTCCCCATCCAGCTGCAGCCTGGGCGACACGGCCGCGAGGGTCCCGAAGCCCGCTCGGTCCGCGAGGGCGTCGTCGACGCCGAGGTGCGCGACGTCGAACCGGGCGCCTCCCGCGATCACGGCGCTGTCGGTGAGCTGGAATCGAATCCCGACGCGCGCATGGGCGAGCGCCTGCGAAACCCGGAGATCGCGCTCGGTTGCCACCGGGCGCTGCCCGAAATCGACCTGGCGCTGGGTCTGCTCCAGGCGGTCCCCCCGCAGGCCACCGCCCGCGACCAGTCGGAGGGCGCCTCCGAGGTCGTGACGATAGGAAATGTCGCCTCCGAGCGTCACGCCGCTCTGGCGCTGCAGCCTTCGGTCCCCGAGCACCGGATCGAGAAGAAACCCGGTGAAGTTCTCGAGCAGCTCGAGCTCGCGGTAGCCGGCGTGGCCGACGGCCGACAGGGCTTGCCGAGCGCCCTCCCACTCGTAGCGCAGGCTGGCCAGCCCCCGCTTCGAGTCGCCCCGACCGGCGGCGTCGTACGTGTCGTAGAAGCCGAGCCGACCCGCTCGGTAGTCGTCCTCCCGCACGGCGCCCGGCAGGGCGAACTGCGCCGAGTACCCCGAGACGAGCAGCGAGAGGGTGCCGCGCTCGACGGAATCCAGCAGGCGCTGGCGGGCCATGGCGCTCACCCGACCGATACTGCGATTCTCTCCGAAGCCCTCGTCCCGCACCGCCTCGATCGCCACGAAGTCCCGGCCATCGCCGTCGCGCGGGCTGTACGTCAACACGCCCCGCCGCCGGTTGGTGGTACCCAGCGAGACCGTGCCCCGCAGACCTCGAGCCCCCGGGGCGACGCCCAGCTCGTAGCGAGCCGATCCGGCCATGGCAAACGCCCCCTGCTCGAGATCGAAGGGGCCTTTGAGCGCGACGACGGACTCCACCACTTCGCCGATGACGAACCCCAGGTCGATGTAGCCCTGCGCGTGAACGTTGGACCACTCGTTGACGACGACACCGTCGACGCTCAGCTCGAGATCGGAGCCGTGAATGGCATCGAAGCCGCGCAAGAAGAACTGGTGCCCCTTGCCCTCACTTCCGTGTTGCACCAGAGTGAAACCGGGCACCAGGCGCAGAGCATCCTCGGCGGTGCGGCGCGGCACCGCCTGCAGATCCGAAGCCTCGAGCCGAACTCGCGAGCCGACCTCCGGGCGCAGCGCCGCCCCGGCGACGACCGTCACTTCGTCGCGCAGCGGCGGCGAGGCGCCATCGACGGCCGGGCGCGAGGCGACGCCGTCGGGCTCGCTGGGTCGGGCTGGCAGAGGCTCCGCGATCACACGATGCGGCAGCGCCCCGACCAACGCGAGGGCTGGCGCGCCGCGCAGGAGTCGCCGAACGGACTGCCGTATCCGTCGTGGCGTCGGCACGCTCGCTCTCAGTCGACCCCAGCTCGCGCCGTCGCGCCCACCTGGCAGTGCCCTTCACCGTCCACGTGCCCGACGGTGCGCGCCGCCGCCGCGAGATATGCCCACAGATCTTCGAGCTCGTCCTCGCTGCCCGGATCGTAGGCGCCCAGCCCTCGCCCTCGGAGCTCCCGCGGCGTGACCGCGCCGTCGCCGTCCACGTCCGCCTCTGCAATGGCCTGAAATCGAAGAGCAGGCGCCTCGGCGACCAGGCTATCGTAGAAGAGGTGATCGGCGTGGAACGTCAGCTCGAAGCGCGCCGTCTGCCCTTCCGCCACGCGCGTGACCGCTTCACAACGCTCGTAGCGCGTGGGCTCGTCGAACCCCCAAGCGAAGCGCTTTTCCTCGCCAGCTCGCCGGGCTACGCCCGCGACCTCGAGCGACGAGACCTCGAAGCTGGCCTCCCCGTGGTCGCCCTCGGCAGCGACCACCCGCCCCAGCAGGTGGCCCATGCCCCCGGAAGGCCGCGCGAGGTCGAGGGTCAACGGCGCGTTCAGGCTCTGCCCGGCGACTCGCACTGCGCCGAGCGAGACGGCGAAGCGCTCGAACGATACGGCCCAACCGTCTCGCATCTCGGAGGCCCCGAGGCCCTCTTCGACGAAGGCTTCTCCAAATGCAGAAATGTCGATGGCGCCCTCCCCGGCCCCGGATCCACAGGCGAGCTTCAGCCCCCCCGAGGCCAGCAGGGCGAGCTCCGCGGCCCGCCGAGCACGCGCCGCCACGCCCCGCCAACCTGCCCACCGGGGCCTCGGGCGGTGATCGCCCAGGGTTCGCCGAGCGGCCGCGGACCCACTCGGCCCGCGGCGCCGGCTCGCAGCCGTCGCCTGCTTCGCGGGTCCGCCCCACCTCTCGCTCGGGCTCATGTCAGTTTCGCAGCGCGAGCGCGTAGTGGTCGTGTGTTTGGAAGCTTCGGCGCAGCGTATTGTAGGCGTCCACCATGCGCGCATCATCGGGGGTGGGGACGAGGGTCAGCGGGCCCTCTCCTGCCGCGGGAAGCTCTGCGAACTCGATGTCATCGAACAACGTGTCGGCTTCATAGGGATCGAGCGCGAGCAGCTCGAGCGCGATGTCGCCCCGGGTGGACGCATCGACCTCGAGCTCGAAGGGCACTCCCGTCAACTGCCGCGCCTCGGGCGAATCGAGCAGCGCGACGAAAGCCGTGCTCTCGCCCTGGCGCGTCGCCCGCCCCGAGAGCCGTGCGGTGTGCCCGAACAGCGCGTCCCCGGGCGACAGCCCGTCGCTCGCCCCGGCCCGAGCAAACGTGAAGCTTGCGCTCTCGTACCGACCTGCCAGGAGCGTCGCCACGCCCAGCGGGGACGCCGCGCCCTCGCCCCAGCTCGCGACGAAGCGGCCCGGGAGCTCTCCCGTCACGTCTCCCCCGCTGAAATGCCCCGGGTGCGCCTGAGCGCTGGGAACGAGCCACTCGGCGAGCTGCCGCCCGAGCCCCGCCTCCTCGATCTCCCCGCCGACCGCGAACTGCAGGTTCTCGAATACGAGCTGGGCCCGATCGAGCTCCACCCGGTAGCCGAGGTTCGTCTCCACGGGGCCGCGGGTCATGGGCGCCGCCACGACGGGGATCTGAACGCGGGTGGCCTCGCGGGCCTCGCTGCAAGCTTGCGCAAGCAGCGCGCCCGCCAAGCAGGCGACGAGACGCGTCCTCACTTCGACTCCCTCCGCGCCCGATCCCCGCGGGCCGCGGTGAACACCACGCGCCCTTGCTCCACCCCCTTCATCATCACCAGTCGATCGGCGATCGCGCGCAGCGGGGCCGGATCGCCCCGCAGCGCGATGATCTCCAGGCATCGATCGGGATCGAGGTGGACGTGGAGCGTGGAGATCACCGCGTCGTGGTGGTCGTGCCCGACCTCGATCAGGCGATCGGACAGCTCGCGCTTCTTGTGATCGTAAACGAGGGTGACCGTTGCGACGACCGGCCCGTTCGCCAAAGACGTCCACTCATCCTCGGCCAGCCGGTTTCGGATCAGGTCCCGCATCGCCTCGGAGCGATTGCCGTGCCCGGCGCGCTCGACGATGGCGTCGAAACGGCCGAGGAGCTCTCGATCGATGGCCAGACTCACTCGCTCGACTTCCGACATGATGCTTGCTCGCTCCTCGGGCACCCTGCTGGCCCGCGCGCGGGGCGCACGAGCCGCGCCCCCTTTATTACGAATCGAGCGCTTCGTACTACGCCGACAATGGCCTGTAAATGCCTCCGAGTAGCTCGCTCCTCGAGCGCCACGCGGAGGCCACCTCGTTGCAATCCGAGGCCGGCCGAACGCCTCGGCTCAGCTGACGGGCAGCCGGGCCACGATGCTCGGCTCGCCTGCCGCGGCGGCTGCCCGCGGACGCGCTTGGCGCGAGGTGCGTCGGGCGCCCCGTGCGACGTGCCCCGGCGAGCAGCGTCCCTTTCCATGGTCGCTCGAAGGTCACACTTCGCTAGCGCGGCGACCAACCTTCCACCCTCTTGACTTCGATTCCACGAGCTCGCCGACGCGGCGCAAACGGCTGCGCCGCGCGGGAGGGCACAGCCGGCAAGAAATGCACCCGCGGCACGCGGCGAGGCTCGTCGCCACGCGCTCGCTTCCCCGCGCGCCCGAGCAACCGTGAAACAGTCGCGCGGGGCGAGCGATTCGCCGGCAGCTGTTTCACTCGCTCGGCCTTTGCTTCGAGATGGCACGCCCGAACGCGACAATGCTTTTCAAGCTTGTAATCGAAGCACATCGCTAAATTCGTGTGCTACCTTTCGTCCCCATGTATTCGAGACCTGACGCTGTTTCGGAGGAGACAGCACGAGTGGGGGATATGGCATCCGAAAGCAGCGGGCAGAGGCAGGCATCGTCTTGCATTGCCCCAAGCTCACCCAGCGTGCGCCGCCGCGATTCGCGCGCGAGCGCCTCCCAAATGTTTCGCTTCAACCCCCCCCGCGCTGGCGCGGCGCCCCGGAACGTTCCATTGTGGGCTGCTGAGAGCTTCTGGTATCCAATGTGGCCAGAAGGCGGATATTCCCCCTCTGCGAGCCAACCGCAGGGAATCAAAGGCATCGGAGTAGACCCCATGAGCCAGTCGCAGCCATCCCCAAGGATCGCCACGGAGTCCGGAGCGATTGCGGCGAAGGCACTCGCCCCCGCGGCGGCCGCCCGCATCGCGCCCGCTGCCGGCGCAACGCTTCTGCCCATCGCGCAGCGCCGCCTGGGAGCCTTTGCCTCCAGGCTCACCGCCGTCGCCGCGGTGTTCGCCGTGCTGATGGGAAGCGCCTGCTCGGACGGTGAAACGCAGGTGACGAACCCGAACGAGCCCGGCGCGGGCGGAGAAGCGGGGGACACCACGCCCGCCCACTGCAGCGACGGGCAGCAGAACGAGGACGAGACGGACCTCGACTGCGGCGGGTCATGCAACCCCTGTGCCGAAGGAAACACCTGCTCCGAAGGCAGCGACTGCGTCGATGGCATCTGCGAAGGGGACGAATGCATCGCCGCGAGCTGCAGCGACGACGTCGCGAACGGCGGTGAATCGGACGTGGACTGCGGCGGCAGCGACTGCGCGCCGTGCGGCATCGGCGAGGCGTGCGAGGCAGGCGAGGATTGCTCGAGCACCGTCTGCAGCGACGGCGCGTGCGTCGCCTCTGCCTGCGAGGACGGGGTCGCCAACGGCGACGAGACGGACGTGGACTGCGGCGGCTCCTGCGCCCCTTGCGCGGCCGGCGGCTCCTGCGCATCCGGGGACGATTGCGCGGGCGCCGTCTGCAGCGATGGCACCTGTGCCGACGCCAGCTGCGGCGATGGAGTCGCGAACGGCGACGAGACGGACGTGGACTGCGGCGGCTCCTGCGCCCCTTGCGGCGCCACGCAGGCCTGCAGCAGCGGCGGGGACTGCGCGGATTCGATCTGTACCGATCGGGTCTGCGTAGCAGGCACCTGCAGCGACTCGGTGCACAACGGAAGCGAGACGGACACGGACTGCGGCGGCTCCTGCGAGACGAAGTGTACCGCCGGCCAGCAGTGCACCGACGGGGACGACTGCCTCGATGGGCTGTGCAGCGACGGGCAGTGCCTCGCGGCCAGCTGCGGCGACGGCCTCCGGAATGGCGATGAGACGGATGTGGACTGCGGCGGCTCCTGCGGCGGCTGCGCGGCGGACGCGATCTGCGTCGCAAACGCCGACTGTGCGGATTCGGTGTGCGATGGCGGCGCGTGCGCGCAGGCCTCCTGCTCCGATGGCGCCAAGAACGGCGGCGAAACGGACGTGGACTGCGGCGGCTCCTGCGAAACCCAGTGCGCCCCGCAGCAAGCCTGTGCGGAGGCGGGCGACTGCCTCTCCGGTGTCTGCAGCGACGGGGTGTGCGCCACGGCTACCTGCTCCGACGGCGTCGCGAATGGGGACGAAGCCGACGCAGACTGCGGCGGATCTTGCGACGCCAAGTGCACCACCGACCAGCTTTGCTCCACCGGGGCAGACTGCGCCGACGGCGTCTGCACGGGCGACACTTGCGCCGCCGCCTCCTGCTCCGATGGCGCCGAAAACGGCAGCGAAACGGACGTGGACTGCGGCGGCTCCTGCGAGACCAAGTGCACCACCGACCAGGGCTGCACCGAAGCGGCCGACTGCGCCGACGGCGTCTGCACCGACGGCGCCTGCGCCGCCCCCTCCTGCTCCGATGGCGCCAAGAACGGCGGCGAAACGGACGCGGACTGCGGCGGCTCTTGCGAAACCAAGTGCACCACCGACCAGAGCTGTACCGAAGCGGCCGACTGCGCCGACGGCGTCTGCACCGACGGCGCCTGCGCCGCCCCCTCCTGCTCCGATGGCGCCAAGAACGGCGGCGAAACGGACGTGGACTGCGGCGGCGCCTCCTGCGATGCATGCGGGCGCGGGCTGGCGTGCAGCGTCGATGCGGACTGCGCCAGCTCGCACTGTATCGGCGAGCTCTGTGTGGTCGGCCCCACCGCCGGATTCAGCGTCTCCGACGGGACGGGCAGCGCTCCACTGCTCGTCACGGCCACTTCCACGGCGCAGCCGGGGGACGGCGCCATCGTCACGGTGGAATACGACTTCGGCAATGGCGGTGGCTTCGGCGATCGCGACTCGGCCACGTACCTCGATCCCGGAAGCTTCGAGATCACTCAGCGCGTGACGGACGACAACGGCATCACGGCCGAGGCAACGGCCGCCGTCGTCGTGGGCCCGCCGGCGCCGGCCGCCGCGGTCTTCCTGAGCGAGACGGACCGCAGCGCTTCTCCGGAGCTACAGCTGACCTCGGATCGCCTGGGCGTGGACATCCGCACGGGAGACAACGTGGGCGTTCGCTCCGAGCGGCCCGTGCTGCCCGAGACGGGGTTCTTCTACTACGAGGTGCAGAACATCGGTCGGAGCCGGCAAGGCATGTACACGGGCCTGGTATCCGCCGACTTCGACCTGTTGGGCGAGCCCGGCGCGGACACCGCCAGCGTCGGTCTCGACCTGCTCGGCGGCGTGCAATACGGCGGCGCGTTCGTCGGAGCGCCGGATGAGTCCGCCTTCGCCTACGGCTTGGCCATCGACTACCGAGACGTGACTCCGACCGTGTACGTCATCGCGCAGGACGAGCTCATCGCCACGGTCGACATGCCCGAGGTCGACGACGCCCTGTACGTGTACCTGGGCGGCCGCAGAACGACCGTGGGCCCCCAGGCGAGGGTCAACCTGGGCAACGACGTGGTCAACGTCCCGTTCGACTACGAGCCCGCCGACATCCTCTCCGCGGCAGGGGTCGACACCACGGGCCTGGTCCTCGGCTTCGGTCAGAGCCTTTCGCCGGCCTTCAACGCGCCTCCCAGCTTGGACGTGAGCGGAGGGGGCGCGGTGCCCTTCGGCAGCTCGATCACCCTCACGGCCACGGCGACGGACCCCGAGGACGGCAACCTCGCCGCAGCGGTGGTTTGGAGCGACCTCTCTCTCCCGTACACCGATCGACCCAACGCGACGGGCGGCTCGATTACCTTCGCTCCGAACAGCCTGGGGATTCACCCCATCGAAGCCGTCGTGGAGGACAGCTTGGGCCGCACGGCGCGGGTGGTGGTCGACGTGGAGGTGACGGGCACGCTGCCCACGGTGAGCACCGTGCAGCTCGAGCCCGATGGGCTGAGCGGCGCGGGGATCGAGCTGGATGCAGCGGGCTTGCAGGCCCATTTCACGGGCTTCAACAAGTACGGGATTCGGGCCAACCAGGGGCTGCTCGATGGGTTCCAGTATTTCGAGGTGCACCGGCTCGGGCCCGTCGCCAGCCACGGGGTCGGGTTGGTCATCGAGAACGGAAACCTCAATCCATACTCCACCCTCGACGTGCCGCCTTCGTGCTCCCTCAACATGTTCGCGAGCTTCTGGCACGACCTGATCTCGGTGGCGGACTTCGACACGGCCGCGACGGAGTACTACGGCCTCGCCGTGGATTATCGGGGTCGCCACCCCCTCGTGTACTTCATCACGCAGAACACCGCGGGCGAGCCCGTCTTCTCCTTCGGGCTGGAGCTGGACGACGTGACCGTCCCCATCTTCCCGATGGTCTACGGAGACCCCGACGGCAGCCCGGAGCCCTACGATCTGGCGATCAACTTCGGAGCGACCCCGTTCCACTTCGACCCCGCCGCGGTGCTCTCGGCCGAAGGCGTGGATGTCTCCGAGCTCCAGGTGAGCTGGGGCCCCCCCCCTCCGTGAGCCTCGAACAGGTGAGCACCGCGTGAAAGCCACGCTGCCTGCACCCCTTCCGCGCCGGGCCTGACCGCCCGGCGCGGCTTTTTCGTGACGGGCCCAACCGGCCCACATCCCTCGCCGGGCGCGAAGAAGGGGTGCGCGGAGAGGCCGCGGTGCTCGCTGGCCCTTCGCGCCTCGGCACGCGGCCCGAGCTCACCGGGAGCACGTCGCGGGTCGCGGGGACTCAGGGCTCGCAGTCTTCGCCGAGCCAGCGCACGAGCACGAGCCGCCCCACACCTCGGTCGAGCCCGCGTGCCGCGAGGAGGACCCGCCGAGCCTGGCCGCTCCGCTGCGAGCCGCGACGACCCGAGCCGCTCGCGCGCGGGCTCGGGCGGCACTGGCCCCGCGGACGCAGCTCGACCGCACCGTCGACGGGGCTCGGTGTCCGCCCGCCTGGACGAAACGAACCCGCCAGGCCGGATGGCTGCGACCTGAGCCTCGAGCTACTGAATGATGAAGTTGCGGCAGCCGCGGCAGGCTCCATCGCCGCCGGGCCCGACATCACACTCTTCGCCGAACTCGGCTTGGCGAATGCCATCTCCGCAAAACGGACCGAGCACGCAGCCCTCGGCGCACTCGTTGTAGCCGCCGTCGTTGACCCCGTCGTCGCACTCCTCGCCGAAACTGAGGATGTTGTCTCCACAGATGGCAGTGCACTCGCTCGGAGTGGCCTCGAACCCAGCCAGAGTGAGCTGGAAGGAGGAGCCCTCGACCTGCCGCTCCGCATGAAAAATGCTGATCGTGTAGACGTTGCCCGGTTGAAGCCCGAAATCGGCCGTCGTGGCCTGCGCGTTCTGCGGGGGGGCCCCGCCCTCGCGACCGTCCTGGGCGGTGGAAGTGATGGTGCCGGCGGCTGCGTCGATCGTCAGCTCGCCGAAGGAGGGCACGTGCTTGCCGCCCAGATCCACCGCGAGCCGACCGTTGAGAAACACCCACAGGTCATCGTCCCCGAGGAAGCTGAGCGTCGCATTGGTGTCTGCCTCGTACTGGAACCAGTACTCCACCTCGCTCGTGAAGGAGAAGTTGTGATCGGGTGCGCCCGGGAAGACGTCCTCCTCGAATGGGAACGCATTGTAGCCGTACTGGTCGGGGATCTTGGCAGGGGAGAAGTTCGCCGTCGGCCCCTGGGTGATGGAATCGACCGGGAAGAACAGCGGGCTGCCGTCGAAGGTGATCGTCTCGCCGCCGATGCAGAACTGGCCGGGGTTGGTGCTGCACGGCTGGCACGTCACCGAACAGGTTGCCGCACGCTCCGCGAGAGCCGCCTCGCACTCCGTGACGCAGGTTTGCGCATTTTCGTCGAGCCCGGCGATCACCGCCTGCTCTGCCTCGATGGCGGCCTCGATCGCGGCGATCGCATCCGCGTCCGGCGGATTCTGGTTCTGGGCCTGTTGCAGCTGGTTATTCAGCTGATTGAGCTGCCCGTTGCGGCGCTGCTGCGCCTGGTCGAACAGCGGACGACAGTCGTCGTCACACCGTAGCTGGCCCAGGCCATTGAACGGCTGCTGCGCGTCTCGCGCGCGCTGCACGCAGCTCTGCTGGCAGCCGGCGAGCGTGCCCGCCCCGGTGCCCGTCTCCGTTTGCGGATCAATCGTCGCGAAGGGCTCCCCCTGCGCTCCATAGCGGTTGACGTAGCCGCCGTTGCCGTTGTCGTAGAGCACGAGCTCGCCCACCAGGGACACGCTGCTGGCCGAATCCGTGTACCACTGCGCAAAGCTCTGCGGGCTCTCGATGCACGCCGCGTTCCTCGCTTGGTCGCTGCCGCTCAGCTGCGGGCGGCCGTTGGCGTCGAGCTGCGGGGCCACCACCCCCAGCACCAAATCGGGGCACTGAGCGCTGGGGACGTCGGTGAAATCCGGGTGCGCGCCGGAGAAGTCGCGAAAGATCGCGGGGACCCTCAGCAGGCATTCGCCATTGACGCCTTGCTCACACGCTCGCTCCGCGACGCAGGTGAAGCCCTCTTCGCGGGTGCAAGAGGACGAGCAACCGTCGCCATCGATGAGATTTCCGTCGTCGCACTCCTCGTTGATCAGCAGCCCGTCGCCACAGTCCGAAGTACAGGAAAGGCCTTGGCAATTGGGCTCTCGCAGGCAAATCGGCGAACAGCCATCGAAGGGCGTCGTGTTGCCGTCGTCGCAGGCTTCGGCGCCCTCCTGGATGCCGTTGCCACACACGGCGTCCGTGCACACGCTGGGTTGACCTTCACACTTCTTGCCGAACTCGACGCGGCAGCGCTCCGAGCAACCGTCGCCGCCGACGGTGTTCCCGTCGTCACAAGGCTCGGTCGGTGCGACGAGCCCATCGCCGCATCGGGCAATTTGCCGACAAGCTTCCCCGGGCACGGCACAGCTGAAGCCGGGCTCCGCGATCAAGCAGTTGGCCCCGCACCCGTCACCGGAGACGAGATTGCCGTCGTCACACGCCTCATCGCTGTCCAGGACCCCGTCGCCGCAGCCCGTCGGTGCCGGCCCCTGATCGCTGGTATCCAGGCCACAGGTCAACCCCTGGCAATCTCCAGCAATTGGCTGAGCATCCCCGAAGGTCCCGCCCGCGGCCGGCGAAGACCCGCCGGGGGCGTTGCCGGGCTGCTCCGTGGTCACGCCAGGACCGGTGTCGCCCCCCGCCCCGCAGCCGTGGGCGGCGCCCAACGCCACCAACGACGCGAAAGCCACACGCCCGACGCCGATCGTCCGCAAGCGCCGGGGCGAATGGGAAGAAAGCGCGGCGGTGGGGGCCCGCGAGGGCTGCGAAGTCGAAGTGTGAGCCGAGTGCCGCGTGCCACGTGTAGGGGCGGGGAAGCGCATGCCCGCCATTGTAGCAAACACCGGGCCGCAAGTTCGCCTGCGGCCTGCAAACCAACGGAGACTCGGACGTCGCTGCATGTTTCCTTTCCCTCCGAAAAATGCGTTTCGAAACGGGGCATCCTGCGCCGACTCGAATGCCGGCACGGCCGGAGCAGGCAAAGAGCACCTACACACTACTGGGCCCCGAACGGACCCAACGGTCGGCGCGAGGCGTGCCCGCCTCGACGAGCGGGCGCAGCGTCGCACCAAAGCCAGTCGGAATGCCAGCGGATCGCGACGCGACGCCTCGCGCGCGTCGGCTTTCCTGCGCGGCCCCCCGCGACGACCGACGAGCGCGGCCGCGGGAGCGCCGAGCGACGAAGCGTCGGCGGCAGGGGGGGGGCCTCGCTACCGGGGGGCGGACGACGTTCGATGGCCCTCGGCGGTCGGCGCGCCCGGCGCGCGCGGTTCGCCTCGCCCCCGGAGCGAGCCGAAGCTCGCCCCTGCCTTCTCTGGCAGCGAGCCGCCGAAGACCCGAACCGCGCGACGCCGACCGGTCGAGGGGCGCAGCGCCGGAGCCCAGCTCTCACCGCGGGTCGTACCAGCGCCCACCCCGAGCGCCGGTGCCGCACCCGCGGCGCGGGCTCGTCGCCAATGGTCGCGGGGTCGATGCGGCGGACGCGAGCAAAGAGAAAAACGGGGCGTGTCGACGCCTCGCGTCCGGCGTGCCCGCGGGCGCAGCGCGCTTTCACCGCTGAGCGGAAGCATGCGTCGTGCCCTCGAGCGAAGCCCGGCGTTCGACGAACGGCCGCCATCCTGGATGGACACGAGGCGCGAAAGCCCCCGATGAGCCCAGCCAACGGCGCAGACGCTTCACCGCGGGCCCTCGCTCGACTACGCTGGGGACCGTGGAGGACGTGCGCCGGGGAAGCTATCGAACCGCGAGGCAGACGTTCGCGAGCTTCGAGACGAGCTTCGAGTCTTTCTGCGACCACCTCACCCGCCTGGGGTGGACCTCCTCGGCGCCGCCGCACGCGGCAGCGCTGTACCTCTGCCTGGCGTGCGCCGAAGGTCATGCAGCCGCCTGCCGCGAGCTCGAGCGCCTGCACAAGCCCGAGATGCGCGGCGCCGTGGCGCGCATCTCGGGCCACGACAGCGGGGTGGACGAAACGCTGCAGCTCGTGTTCGCGAAGCTGCTGACCGGCGAAAACCCGCGCATCCTGACGTACCGCGGCGCCGGACCACTGGGGCGCTGGCTGCGGGTGGTGTCGACGCGAATCGCGCTCGACCAGCGGCGCGCCGCGCGGCGAGCGGCTCGCCTCGAAGCGGCCTTCAGCGAGCAACGCGACCTGGTGCTGCCGGCGCCGAGCTCGCTGGAGAGCCGCCTGTTCCACCACCGCCACGGCAAGGTGGTTCAAGAGGCCCTGCAGCATTCGCTGGCCTCGTTGAAGGTGGAACAGCGGCGCATCCTTCGGCTATCGCTGGCGCAAGGGCTCAGCATCGACGCCATCGGCGAGCTGTATGGCATCCACCGATCCGCCGCCGCCCGGCGGCTCGCGCGCTGCCGGCACCTGGTGCTCGAGCGGGTGCGGGATTTCTTGAAGGAGAAGCTCGGCGAGCTGGACGAAGCGGAGTTCTCGTCGCTCGTGCAGACCCTACACGGCGAACTGGACGAGAATCTCTCCGGCCTCCTCGCCACGACCCCCCCGGGACGGTTCGGTGCCGCCAAGCCCTGACGACCATCCGGCGAAGGCGGAGCTCACGTGGCTCTGCACGGAGCAACCTCCGGCGGGGGCGGACGCCGGCTCCAGCGAGTGTCTGCCGGTCGACACCGTGTTGGCGCTGCTCGAGGGCGATCTTTCGCCAAGCGAGCGCGAAGCCGCCGAGGCACACATGGACGAGTGCGGAGCGTGTCAGGCGATGCTCACCGAGGCGGCGCGCGACAGCGGCGGGCAGAGCCCCCTGCCCTCCTCCTCTTCGCGCAACGGCTCGCTGCCTCGAGGCACGAAGGTCGCGGAGCGCTACCGCGTCGAACGCTTCATCGCGCGCGGCGGGATGGGTGAGATTTACGAGGTGCGCGACCTCGTGCTGGACGAGAGCATCGCCCTGAAGACTTTGACGGCGACCGCCGTCGACACCCCCAAGGCCGCGCTGCGGCTGAAGGCCGAAGTGAAGCTCTCGCGGCGGGTCGGGAACCCGAACACCTGCCGCATTTTCGACTTTGGGGAGCACTCGTTGCACCCAATGGGCAGCACCATTCACTTCTTCACGATGGAGCTGGTCGAAGGGCAATCCCTGGGCTCACACATCCGCGGTGGGGGCCGGCTTGCGCGGGCGCGTGTGCTCGAAATCGCGCGGCAGCTGATCGACGGGCTCACCGCGGCTCATGCAGCGGGGGTGCTGCACCGCGATTTCAAGAGTGACAACGTGATGCTGCGGCTCGACGACAGCGGGCAGGTCAGCGACCGCGCGGTGATCATGGATTTCGGCTTGGCGCGAGCTCTGCACGAGGAAGGGGATCGGCTGACCTCGCATACGCAAGCCCTGATGGGCAGCGCCGCCTACATGGCGCCCGAACAGGTGGAAGGGGCCACGCTCACGGAGGCGGCCGATCTGTATGCGTACGGTGTAGTGCTCTTCGAGATGCTGACCGGTGAGTTGCCGTTTCGCGGGAGCTCGCCGATGGCGACGGCCCTGGCGCGGTTGCGCCGCCCGGCGCCGAAGCCGACCCACGTCGTGCCCGAGCTGGATCCGGCCTGGGACGACCTGGTCCTCGGCTGCCTGCAGCGGGAGCCCAACAAACGCTACGACGCCGCCACCGTTCGCGAAGAGCTCGCCGCGCTCGACGATCGACCCCAGCGCGGTGCGCGCCGCTCTCGGCGGCGCAAGAGCCGAACCTTCGCCGCCCTGCTGGGAGGCACCGCCGCGGGGGCTCTGATCGGCTTCGGGGGGGCCCGCTTCACGAGAAGCCCCCCGCCGCCGGACCGCGTTTCGGCGTCGCTTCGGCCGGCGCAAGCCGCGCGAGCGGAGGCCAGCGCGGTGCCCGTCGCCGAGGCCGCACCACAAGCTGCCGACAAGGCGGCGGTGCCAGCCGCGGCCGGCTCGGGCCCCGTTCGCCAGCAGCAGGCGTCTGCGGGCGCTCTGCTCGAGGCGGCGGTGGCACATCGGCGCTTGTGGCAGCTGACGGGGGCGCCCGAAGATTGCCGCGCGGCCCGGGGCTTCGCCGCGCGCTTTCTGGCCGAGGCACCCGATGCCCCCCGGCGCGCAGACGCGGCGCGGACGCTCGCCGCGGTCGATCGGTGCGAACCAGCCACGCCACCGGCGAAAGCGACCGGGTACGCGCCGAGCAACCCGCACGAGATTCGGCTCCGCGCCCGCGCGAAACCGCCCACTGTGTCGGCGGGTGTCGCACCAACTCCTGCAGCCCGCGCGGTGGCGAATGCAGGCGCGAAACGCGGCGAGGGCCCACCCGCGCAAGCTCGCCCAACGCGACCCAGCGAGGATCGATGGGAGGGGTTGATGCCGCTCGAGCCCCGAGCCAGATAGGCCGAGGCCGCTCTGACGATTGCCGTCTCGGCGAGCCAGCCCGCGAACGCGCCGCGCCCGGTGCTGCCGTCGCTTCGGGCCCTGCGGCGATCCCCGGCATAGGCCGCGCGGTGGAGTTGCGACTTCTCGATCGACCCGGCGTCGACTAGGGGAAACGCATGGCCAATCGCTCGACCCATCCGATCCGCAGCAGCGTAGAGCGGCAAACGCGGCGCCGCTCTGGGCCGCCGGCAGGGCGCCATGCGAGCGGGCTCGCGCTCCTTTCCGCAGCCTACGTGCTGGGTGGTTGCCTCGATTTCCGTGTGAAGGACTGCGCCGATCCGCCGAGAGATCGGCTGGAGGGCCCGTGCCCGGCTTCGCCCTCGGTTGGCGCGGAAGCTACGAGCGCCAACCAGGGTCTCGACCCGGCTCGCGATGCGCCCGGCGGCGAGGAGGCACGGGCCCCCGAAGGCGAAGGCTCCCCCGAATTGGCGCCCGAGCAGGGCAGCGCCCAGGCGCCGATCGTGGCTCCCCCGGAGACGCCCTCGCTGTTCTGCCCCGAGGTCGAGTTCACGACGCAGAGAGTCCTTCCGCGCGCCTGCGCGGGCTCGAGCTACCAGGTCGAGCTACACGCCAAGTGCGCGCTCGACGAGATCGAGGGCCTGCGCGAGCTGACGTGGAGACCCGTGAGCCTCCCCGAAGGGCTGGAGCTCAGCGCCGAGGGGCAGCTCTGGGGACAACCACCCGCCGGCAGGCACACGCTGCGGGTGGCCGCGCGCGTCGAAGGCCGGCTCGACGTGGAGACGAGCTTCGAGCTCGAAGCGCTCGAGCGTTGCTGGGTCTTCGCCCTCGAGCAGCAGGGCAGCCTGCCGAGCGAGGACGCCGGCGCGCGAGCCATCCAGCGCCTGCGCGCTCGACGCCTCGACCAAAGAAACACGTCGCAGCTCCTGCCCGAGCAGGCCCCGGCAGACGAGAGTGCGGTTGGCTTCGGTGTGTCGAGCGACGGGTCCGTGTTGGCCGTCGTGACGGAAACGCCCACGGGGGAACGCGCGCTGCGGCTCTCGGAGCTGGGCGGCGCGGTGATTCGCCCGATAGCGCTTTCGGTGCCGGGGGAGTACCTGGGGCATGCGTTTTCCCCCGACTCGGCGCTGCTCGCAATCGCCACGCGGCAGGACACCGAGCGTTTCATCGAGGTCTACGACCTCGCCGTACGGGTCTACGAACCACCCGCGCTGCTCGGCCGAGCAGCGGTCGCGTACGACTCACTGCTGACCTGGTCCAACCAGCAGCGGGTCATGTTCTTCGATGATGAGCTGACCCCCCCATTTTTGACTCTTCGCGAGATTCGGGTGGCGGACGGCGTGATGGGTCCGGTGACATCGCCGGCCTACGTCGCACCGCCGCCGGAGCTCGGCGGGCGCCTGCAGCTCCTGCCGGCGGCCACCGGAACGTTCATCCTGCGCGGGCCGAACCTCAACTTCTACGATCCGGCGACCGTAGTCGTCGGTACCCACGGCACGGACGTGGCGCTCTCCCCCGATTTGTCCCTGGTCGCCTACGTGTTCGAAGACAGGAGCCAGCTCCGCCTGCGCGAGCCCGACCGGTTCGTGACCCAACCACCCACCGCCACGGCGGTGGGCTGCAGTGAGCTACTGGCCTGGTCGGCAGAAGGCTCTCACCTATTGTGCCGCGAGTTCTCCGCGGAAACCGGCATGTTCACGGAGGCCCTCGCGGTGTTCGAGCTCTCGCCCACGTTCGAGGTGACCCCCGGCCCCAGAGGTCAGCACTGGCTGCCCGAGCGCACCAACCGAGTGGTCCTTTCGCGCTCGGGAAAATACGTCGCGCTGGCCGACGACTCGCGCGGCTTCTTCCTTCAGCGCACCGAGGCGCTGTCGGGGCCCAGACCTTCGACCCCCTCGCTGCCCGCACCCGCGGGGCTGCAGAACTGGGATTTCGGATTCACACGCGACGAGCGGTTCGCCTGGGCGCGAGTCGACCGCCAACTGCACGTCGCGGCTCTGGACCCGCCCTCGCCGTGGCGCCTGCTCGGCGATCGGCTGCAGGTGGCGCCGAGCTGCCTCCGCGGCCTCGACGTGATCGTGCCGTCCGACCCATGGTGCGGGGCCGAGCGCCTGTCCGACGCCGTCGTGACCTCGAATGAGGGCGCGTTTCTCGCGCATCGGGAGCAGGACGCCATTCGCCTCACCGACCTCGAATCCCCACGCGAGCCGATCACCCTCTCGGCACAGGCGCCCAGCCAGTGCCTGGGGCCCTGTTTTGCCTTTCAGTAACGAGAACGAAAAAACGCGAAGAGGAGGCCCATGGCCAACTGGATACGACAAGTCAACAAGACCGGCACGTCGGGCTCGACCGTGACGGGGAAAAGCGGAACGCACGACGTCTTCGTGATGTGCGTGGGCTCGACGTACCCTGGCTCGGGAAGCGAAGGGTCGAACACCGGGGTCATTCTCGACAGTGGGTCCTTCCCTGCTCTGAGCGCAGCGAGCGCTTTCACGCTGACAGGCGACAACAACAACGGTACCCTCTCCAACGTGCAGTTTTCCATCCCCTGAGCTTCCTACCGGAGGGCGCTGTGGACCGATACGCCGTGAACCGATACGCCGTGAACCGATACGCCGTCAGCTTGGCCGCACTCGACCAGCGGGGGCCACGATGAACCTCGGAGCAACGAGCCTCACCTTGAACCAGCTCACTCGCACCGCCATCGACCTGAGCTTTGGTGGCGTGAACGTCATCATCTTGTCCAACTTCGCTTGCGGGCAGCCGCCCGAGCCGCCGAAGGAGCGGCTGGTGCGCAGCCAAAACGCCGCCTTCGCTCTACTCGAAGATCCGGTGTTTCGCGACCTCAGTGTTCTGCTGTTGAATGACGGGCGGTACGAGGCCAACGCGGCGGTAACGGAATTTCTCGCCGAGCTCGAGGCCACCTGCGGGGCGAAGCGCTAGCGAAGCGAGTCGTTCGCTGCGCCCCGAGCAGTCGAAGGCGGCCAGCGGTTTGTCGTGGGCGGGCTAGGCACCCCGGTCACTCGAGCTTGCCCTGTTTCGGACCTTCGCCGCGCGGGCCATCTCGGGCCTGCAGGCTCGCCGGAGAGCAGCGCGCCTTCAAAAGCTACCGGCAACCGCGGCCGAAATCCCCTGCGCAGCGACCCCCACCGAGACCTGGGCGGCCTGCGGCTCGGCTTCCCCCACTTCCGCCGCTCTCCCCCCCCAGCGCGGGACCCACGCCGTGAGCAGCGCGCCGACGCCAAAGCCGAGGGAGAGCACGCCCACGATGCGCGCGGCGTTCTGCGTCCGCGAGCCGGCGTCGGCGTAGGCACGAGCCGACCCGTACTCCCCGTCCGACCAGCGCCCCAAGGCTTGGTCATGACTGGCGCGCGCCTCGAGCCACAGCATGCCGGCCGAAGCCGCCGTCACGAGCGACGCACCTGCCAGCGCCCACGGAGCCACTGCGCGCAGCGTGGAGGCCCCGTCCAAGGGACGGGCGGCCGCGGCGGTGCCCTCCGGCGCGATGTCACTCGGCGCGAGCTCGTCGAAGCCGACGGGCGGCGAGAGGGCCGCCGTGCTGGCCACCTCGCGCGCGCCGCTGGCCGCGCGCAGCGGCTCGGGCAAAAGCTCCTCATCGGGAGGCCAGCGTTCTTCCCCTGCCCCCGGCCCCCCGAGCTCGCACGCTCCGAGGGCCTCGAGCTGGTAGCGAGCGACCTGCGCGCCGCGCCCCTCCGGGCGCTCGCGCAGGTAGCGCTCGTAGCGAGCGCGAGCCGCCCGGCAGCGACCCAGCTTGCGCTCCACCTGCGCCATGTTCAGCTCCAGGCCGGGACGGGGCTCGAGCGCATTGGCGAGCCGCATCGCGTCGAGCGAGCGCTCGAGCAGGGCCGCCTCCCCCCGCAAGATCCCGCCGTCGAAACGATCGCGCGCCTGCTGAAGCAGCCTGCCAACGGCCTCGTCGCGCGGGCTCTGCCCTCCGAAGGAGCCCGCGGGGGCCGGCGTGCTCCGCGGCGGCGCGTTCGTCGCGACCGCAGCAGAATCGCCGGCGGAGCCCGGCGCCGACGCAGCGCGCGAAACGGGCGCGCCTGCCCGCGGGTCCGCGGCCCGGGCGAGCCGAGCGCCTTTCGAGAGCCACACGAACGAGAGAAAGAGCGCAAGCGACAGCGCGGAGCGGGGGCCCACGAGAGGGAAACGCGCCGCGCCACACCGCCGCGGAGCCCCGGGCCGACCGCGAGCCGCACGGGCGCGCGAAATCGCGCCGAACCGCCTCCCCGCCTCGGCGTGCGGCCCGACGCCAAGCGGGCTGCCCAACCCGTGGCTGGCAGCCGGGGGCAGCCGAGACGGCGACCGAGCTCTCGGCGTCGAGCGCCGTTCGGCGCGACACCTCTCGAGCCTGCAGAGGCCAAGGGCAACCACCGCCGGTAGGCTAGCAGAGCCATCATCCTGCCCACAAGGCTCCCCCGCATTCCAAGCAACTCGAGCCAGTCGAAAAGGATTCGAAAGAATTTGCGACTCGCTGCCGCGTTCCGCGTCCGAAAAAGGGGGGGGAGGATCGCGCCACGTCGAGGGCAGCGGAGCCGCAGCGGGCGCCCGGGCGAGGGCGAGAGCACCAAATCAGAGCGGCTACGGCTCCCAGCCGAGGTCCACGCTCCAGGTCTCGCCCGGGCCGTACTGGCCCGAGCCGACCAGATCGTACGGAAAGAATAGCTCCATCAGTACGCCCCCCTGGGTGCTCTGGTTTTGGTCGCCGCTCCCGCTCGCGATGATGCCTTCCACGTAGATCCCTCGGATCAGGGGCCGCAGGAAACGCGGAACGAGAGATGTGAGCTCGAAGCCGGCGCGCACGCGGCTGCCCGTCGTGCCATCACCGGGCTCGACCATCAAGATGGGCATGACGTTGCCCAGCTCGCGTTTCGCAAAGAGCGCCATCAGCCCCCCCGTCATGCCGCTGATGATCGACTGCGCTTGGCCGATGGCGGCGCCTGCGGCCGCCTGACTCGTCGTGGTCAAGGCCTCCGCGGCCCGTCCCGCCGTGACCACCTGATCGTCGACGAGAAACTCGATCGATGGGGCGCTGGCCCGCCCCCGGATCGTCACCTGGACGTCCTCACCCTGAGCTCGCCCGCGCGCCCTTGCGTGCAGGTCGAGAACCGGATCGGGAGGGCTGCTGCCGACGAACTCGAGCTTGCTCCGGCCCTCGAGCTCGAAAACCCTGCCCAGCAGCTCCAGATACCCTCGGCGCAGCACCACCGGGCCTTCGACGCGAAACGTGCCCCCCTCCCCTCGCGCGCGCAAGTCCGCATCCAGCTTGATCGCGAAATCGTCTCGCCGCACCCAGACCGAATCCTCGGCGCGCAGCTCGAGCAGAAGCGGTGTGGGTGACGTTTGGGCAACGCCGCCCTCCTCCGCCTCGGCGACAGGCGGCGGCGCCCGGGGGTCCACGATGTCGGGATGTGGCTGCAAGCTGATCCCTCGCCGCACGCTCGCGCCACTTTCGAGCGCCACCGACACCCGCTCGAGCTCGACCGAGACCTCGATCGACTCGGGTTCGACCCTCGCATCGACGCCTACCTCGGCGTCCGCGTAACCGGCGATCCGTCCCTGCTGCCGCAGTGGAAACTGCTCCGCCTTCAGCCGCAATCGCGCGGTGAGCGCCTGGGGGGCGTCCGGCTCTCGTTCGAGGCGACCGCGCAACTGCAAGGTACCGTCGCCATCGCGGGCCGTGAGCTTCTTCACCTCGAGGTGGTCCTTGCTCAGCGCGATTTCGCCATTGATATCGTGCAGAGGCTGGGCCAGGGCCGTCGCCGTGAAGCCCGCGTCGTGTAGCTCGATCGTCCCCCGCACGTCGGGGTCGGAGAGCGTTCCGGACAGCTCTGCGAACGCGCTGAGCGCTCCGGAGACACGACTGATCGCCGCCCCGGGCGGCGAGAGCAGCGCGAGGGGCGCCCGATCGACGGACAACCGAGCGGAAAGGGGGGCCTCGCGATCGAGGTCCACTCGACCGCCGACCGCCGTCAGGGGCACGCGGGCCGTGATGCGCGAACCGGTCGATCCGTGTCGAAGGTCGAGCGCGAGCTTCGCGGCGGGCAGCTTGGCCTCCGCGCTCAGCTCGGCGTCGACCGCTCCGCTGCGGCCGACGCGCAAGCCCTGCAAAGAAATCCGAGCGTCGAGCGCCGGAGCGCTGGAGAGAAGCGCGCGACCCTGCACCCGCCCGCGGGCATGACCCGAAACGAGGCTGCACAGGAAGGGGACCTCGGCGAAGTCCAGATCCGACAGATGCGCTTTCGCCGACAGCTTCGAAAGTCCCCACCCCGGCTGCCCACCGAGCGGCGGAGGCAGCGAAAGCCGCGCCGCCGACTCGATCGTCGCGACGGCGTCGCCGGCGCGCCGCAGGTCCGCGCTCGCACGCAGCTGCCCGCCGGTGAGGCTCGCCATGAGCGTCAGCTTCGAGCCAACCGGTCGACAGCGAGGAGCGGCCTGCTCGGCCCCGCGCCGCGCTTGGACGGCGACCGCTCCGGGCTTGCCCCGACTGCGGCGAACCAGCGCCTCGGCGCGACCGGGCGCCACCGTCATCGCCGCCTCCAGTTCGACCTCCAGCGGCCCTCGCGAGGCTCGGCGGGCCCGCAGGTGAGCGCCGGCGGTGACGCCCTGCGCGACCCCGCGTTGCTCGGATTGGAGCCCGGGCAGTGACGCCACGGCTCGCTCGGGCAGGTCGACCTCCGCGCGCCACGCCAACCGCGCGAGCCAGGCCGTGGGGTCTTGGCTGGCCTCTTGCAGGGTCCGCCACAGCGTCTCTCCGGCCTGCTCCAGCGTCACGCGCACCCGGGCGAGCTCACCCCGGGCGTCGTCCACCGCGAGGTCGCCGTCGACGTTGCCGCGGTCGTAGTCGAGTCGAAGCGTGCCAGTCACCGCCCGCTCGGGCGTCGGAAGGAGCGCTTTCCAACGAGCGTTGGCGCGCAGCCTCGGAGCGAGCACCGGGCCGACCAGGGAGAGCTGGAGCGCCCCCTCTCCGCCGGCGGGCACGGGGCGCCCGAGCCAGCGCTCGAGCTGCTCGGCTTCGACCGACGGCAGGTCGATGTCGGCATCGACGAGCGCCTCGCGCAAAGCCTTCGCGGGCTCGTCGAAGCCCGGAGGGAGCTCCGCCGAGACCCGGGCCGAAAGCAGCGGTCGCCCCTCCGCCTCCAATCCCAGCTGCATGCGAGCCGCCCCGCGCTCGAGATCGGCAGAAGCGTCCAGCCTTACGGCGAGGGGGGGAAGCGGCCCGGCGAGCCGTACGCCCGCGGCCGTCGCGCGCAAATCGACGGCGGGCTGGCGGGGCTGCCCGCGGACGCGCAAGCTCACGCCCACGACGCCCCCGCGGACCGCTGCGACGCCGAGCAACGGCGCCACGCGGGAGAGGCTCAGGGCGGGCGCATCGAGCTGCAGCTCGACCTCCCCCGTGCGCGCTCGTCTTCCACTGGCCTCGAGGCGCTGGCCGAACGCGCCGATCCGCAGCCCCTCGATGCGCAGCGCGCCGTCGAAGCCGGCGCGGGCACGTCGCACGCTCACCGAGACCGGCTGACCCAGCACGCTCCCGGAGGCGGAAAGACCCAGCTCCACGGCCTGCGACCCCACCTCGGCGGACAGCCGGCTCTCGACGTGCCCCTCGGCGGCCACCACTCGCAGCTCCGCGTCGAACTGGCGCCAATTGCCGCGAAGCGCCAGGCCCAGCTCGGCGAGCTCCCGCGAGCCGACCCTCAGCTGCTTGGCGTCGATCTGCGCGGTGAGCTCGAGCGCTCGGGGAGGCCCCTCGGCCGTGAAGCTCGCCTGCAGACGTGGGGCGGAGAGCTTCGGCTCATCCGCCGACAGCTCGACAAGCGTCAGATCGCCTTCGGCGCGCAGGCTGCCCGCAACCCAGTGCACCTGCGAGTCGAGCCCGAGCGAGCCGCTCAGGCCCCGCAGGGCGGCGGGCACGCGATCGCCCAGGCCCGGTTGCGGCAGCATCGCGAGCGCTCCGGCGATCGACGGCACGTCGAGCCGGGCCCGCCCCCGGACCTCGGCGTCGAAGCCGACGGATCCGTCGAAGGAAAGGCTCGCGCCGCCCGCAGTGAGCCGCAGGGACAGGTCGCGCAGCGCCGCTTCGCCGAGCACCCCGCGGAGCGAAAGCCGCACGGCGGGGAGCGCTGGCTTGGCGAGCGAAAGCGACAGCTCGAGCCGCACGGGTCCCTGCCCGGAGGCACCGGCCGAGGCCGAGTGAATCACGCCCCACGGCTCCCCCTGCCGCGTCAGCCGCCCGGAGAGCGCTTCGAGCTCGAGAAGCCAGGTGTCCCGCAGCTCCAGGCGGGCCTCGGCGGCCAGCTCTTCGGCGAGCCACACCTCCCCGGGTGCCGGCTCGGCGCGCAGTCGCACGCCACTCAGCACCACCTGGCGAAGCTCGATTTCCAACCCGCCGCCCGAAGACTCGGGCGGCGGCGCCACGGGCTCTGCGGGCGCCAGCGCGGCCAACAGGCCCCGCTCCGAGCCGAAGTCCGAAAGGTCCACGGCAACCTCGGCCAAGGAAAGACGCCGCACGGTCAGCTTGGAGTCGAGCAGGTCCGCCGGTGCGAGATCGAGCGCCAGCGAGCCCACCTCCAGCACGGGCTCGCCGCGAGCGTCGCGCAGCACCACGCCCGAGAGCCGCACCCCGGTCGGACCGAGCTGCGACAGCTCCCCCACGCTGAGCTGACCGACCAGCAAGCGCGACACGGCGGCTTCGGCCTGCCGCCTTACCCAATCTCTCCCCCCCCCGGTCCAGGTCAACGCCGCGTACGCCGACAGGGTCGCGACGACGAGGCCTGCCACCACGAGCGCGACGGCGCGCAGAGCCGGCGCCACGACGCGCCACGGGCCGCGCCGCGCCGACGCCTCGACTCGGCCCTCACCACGGGGCGCGCGGCTCAAAACGCCTCCCCGATGGTCAAATGGAAGGCTCCCGCCACACCGAAGAGCGAGCCCCCCGAGGAGCCCGGATCCAGTCGAAAGCCGGCGTCCGCACGCAAAATGCCGATCGGCGTGGCGTAGCGCAAGCCGAAGCCCAGGGAGGTGTTGGGCTCGTCGAACCGGAAGACGGGCTCGTCACTCACATCGCCCACGTCCAAGAACACCGCCGTCCCCAGCGAGGTACCGAGAGGAACCCGTAGCTCCAGCGAAGACTCCCAGCGGCGGATCCCCCCCACCGTGCCCACACCCAGCCTGCCAGCGATGAAGCCGCGGTTGCTCTGGGCGCCGCCGCCGCGCAAGCGATAGGCGTTGGGCCCGAGGGCGCGGCTGGTTGCGTCCAGCTCGGGGTTGGGGTCGCGAACGAACGCCGCCGCCAGCGCGACGCGCGCGGCCAAGACGATCTGCAGAGGCAGTGGCAGGTAGGCGCGCAGATCCGGCGCCACGCGATAGATCGTCCAATCCGAGAGCGCCGCCCGCAGCGCCTGCGACGTCCTGAGCGAGAAGAAGGCACCCGCGTGCGGCCTGACCTGGTCGTCGCGCAGGTCGAGCCGCAGCTCCTGCTCGAGAAACGTATAGAGGTAGCTGCTGGGCACCGGGTCGCCATCCGTGGTGACCTCCCCGGAGCCGACCACGTACCGATCGTGCTCGGCGGAGAGGCGCCCGAAGAGCTTGCGGCGAAGGAAGGCGCGCTCCGCCCCCACGCTCAGCGCGATGTCGGAGCGAAAGAAGCCTTGAAACGGGTCGGGACCGTAATCCCACAGGGTATCGACGACGAGATTGGTGCGCGCTTCGAGCAGGCCCGGCTCGTTGAAGCGGAGCTTCAGCACGTTGCCGAGCCGCTGGTTGCGCACGCCGGGAAAGGAGCTGCCGAAGATCAGCCGGGGGCGCTCCTCGAGCCGCAGCTTGCCGAGCGTACCGAAGACGCGGCGACGCTCGTAGGTCACGGGAAAATGGACGTCCCACTGGGGCACGGACTCGACGGTGGAGCTCGCCGTGCGCCGCAGCGCGCCGCTGGCGACGCCCGCGCTGAGTCGGAAGCTGTTGCGTGGCAGGGGCACGACCCGCACCCGCAGGTCCACGACGCGCTCGCCATCCCGCACCGCCCGCTCGACCTCCACGGCCGAAAATGCCCCGAGGGCGTAGACCTCGCGCTGCACCTCCTGCAGGGAGCTCTGCCGAAAGGGCGAGCCGGGCTCGATGGCGGCCGCCGCCACGATCGGCTCGGTGGGCAGCTCCCCCTGCCCCTCGACCACGACTCGCCCGAACTCGTGAGGCGCCCCGGGGTGGACGCGATACGTGACCTGGGCGAGCTTGGCCGCATGGTCTAGCACGACCTTCCCCTGAACGGTCGCGGTGACGTAGGAAGCTTCCGCGAGCGCCTCCGCCAGGCTCGCCTTGCCGCGATCGTAGTCGAGCTCGTCGAAGCGCTCGCCCGGGCGCGGCAAGCCGGCGGCGAGCAGCTCGGAGCGAAGCGCCTCGGGCAGCTCGGAGACGCCCTCGAGCTCCAGGCGACCGACGACGAGCGGCTCGCCCTCCTCGACGACGATCGTGACGCGCGCCTCGCACGATTGCTCGCTCGGATCACAGGCGCCCGCAGCGACGGGCAGCGCGAGGTCGCCGGCGCGAGGGGGCTCGAAGCGCACCTCGACGACGCGGGCGTCGTAGAAGCCCCGCGCGCGGTAGAAGCGTTCGATGCGGGCCTGGTCGAGCTCCAGAACGGCGAGGTTCAGCCCCTGTAGCTCTCCCCACGGGCTCGGGCCGAAGTCGAGCTCGAGCGGGGCGCTGTCGAACGGGGGCGCCTGACAATCCTCCGAAGCCGCGCCGAGCGCAATGCCCAGCCGCCCCTGCTCCACCGTCAACAGGCAGCGCTTCAACACCCCTTCTGGAATGCGCTCGGCTCCCTCGATGTGCAGTCGCCCCACCCCGTACTGGCCCACCGGCATCGATCGACAGCCCGCGACCAAGTGTGCGAGGAGCAGACCCCACGCCCCGAGTCGCCCCCGCGCGCGCGGCGTGCCGGGCGCCGCCGTCGGGTGCCGGCCCGGGGGGCTCGGTCGCGTCGAGGCACCCCGCGGCCTCGACGTCGCGAGAAACCGGCGCCGAACGCGGGCCGAACCCGAGCACCCGTCCTCTTTGGCCCCCGGGCGCTGCCCCGGCCCGCACGCCATCTCGCCGTCGCCGCAGCGCGACGGGCGACTCGCCGGCCCGAGCGCGAAGCCCTGGCAGCACGCCCGACGAACCCGCGAGGCCACTTCGCGAGCCAGCAACCCGAATCTCACGTGCCTGGGGCTCCCAGGGGCGGGTTCGTCGACTGCACGGGGCCGTTGTACCCGAACGCTTGCGAGAACTGCCACGTCGGAGAGCGTTCGCCGCGGTCCGCCACCCGGGGGGGCTCGACGAACGTCGATCGAACGCGCTGCGGGCGGGGCCGGCGCGCGAGGCTCGGCTGGCCGTGCGAGCACAACCCCCCTCGCGGCGCCCCGCGCCTCGCGTGCCGACGCCGGCGGCGGGCTCTGCCCAGGGCGACTCCCCCGAGCAGCGGCGCCCGGCGGGTGGAGCCCGCGTTCGCGGACGCCGCCGACGACCCGCCGGACCCCGTGCGCTCTCGGCGACTTCCCGAGCGCGCCGACGGCGCCTCAGGTCACGATGACCCGCTCGACCGGCGTGTGCGAGGTGAGCTCGTATAGGTCGGGCCGTCGCTCTCTCAGCGGGCGGACGCTTCCCAAATCGCGCGCCTCTTCCAAAGACACGAGATCCAGGTCGCCGATGACGACCGTTTCGATGTGCGTGTCGGCGCGTGCAGCGACGCCGTCCATCGGAAAGGCGAAATCACACGGAGTGCAGATGACCGCTTCGCCGTAGTTGATCAGGAAGTTCTCGACGCTGGGAAGGTTGCCGACGTTGCCAGAGAGCACCGTGTAGAGCACGTTCTCCACCGCTCTGGCCTGGCCGCAATAGCGCACGCGGAGGTACGCTTTGCGCTCGTCGGTGCTGAAGGGCACGAAGAGAACCTCCGCCCCCGCGAGAGCCAGCAAGCGGCTGAGTTCGGGAAATTCGATGTCATAACAGACACTGACGGCGATGCGGGCGTAGCTCGTCTCGAAGACCTTCAGGCCGCTGCCAGGCTCGATCCCGTACTCGGTTCGCTCGCTGGGAGTGACGTGCAACTTCTCCTGGGTGTAGACGTTGCCTCCCGGCGAGAAGAGGTGAGCGGTATTTCGAATCCCCGACCCGACGAACACCGGGTGGGACCCCCCCACGATGAAAAGGCCGCTTCGCTTGGCCATGCGTACGAACATGTCCACGTAGCGCTCGGTCATCCCCGCCAGCTCTACGATCGCGTCGCGCGGGGCGATGCTCGGCGGCAGCAAACTGAACAACTGAGCCGTGAAGAGCTCGGGAAAGAGCAAGAAGTGGCAATGGTACTGGCGCGCCGTCTCCACGAAGAAGTCCACCTGCTGCTCGAACTGCTGCCAGTCCTTCACCGCGCGCATTTGATACTGGCTGGCGCACACGCGAATGCGCCGCACCGGGCGCCGCATGGGCGAAGCCGCGATACGGTGGCGCTCGCAATGATGGTCGGGGTTGTCCATCTCCAGCAGCGTGGCGTAGTTCAAGCTCTGAGCGTCGGGTAAATACCCGAGCTTGACGCCCAGCACGCGATAGCCCGCCGCCAGGTGCACGCTCAAGGAAGGATCCTGCAGCTCTCCGGCCTGCACCCGCGAGCAATACTCCTCGGGGCTCATTTTCCCAGCGTGCTTGCGATAGCCGGGGATCCTTCCGCCCGCCACCATGCGCCGAAGGTTGAGCCGCAACAGCAGCTCCCGCCGCGCATCGTAGAGCGCGCGGGCAACCCCCCGCCGGCGGAAATCCGGGTGAACCGCGATGTCTGCCCCGTAGAGCGTGTCACCGCTCGGGTCGTGGGTGCTGAACGTGCCGTCCCCGGTGATTTCCCCATAGGAGTGCCAGGTCAACCCCTCCAGGGTGACGATCAGGCTGGTGGCGTAACCGACGATGCGATGCCCGACGATCGCGACGAGCTGCCCCTCGGGAAACGCCTCGATCTGGAGCCTCAAGAGACGCTCGTCACACAGCCCGCCGGGGCCGTAACCCTGGTAGGCGGCGGCCTGGCAAGCGTAGATATCGGCTACGTCCTCTCGGGTAGCCGCACGCACGCGCACCGGGGGTGCGCTACTGGGCATGAGCGGACACCGCGCCGCTGGCGAATCGCGGCCCCTGGGGGCCGAGCCACTGGTTCTCGAGCAGCGAGGGCAGGAAGGTTGGCTGGACCACCGCCGCGTCGAGCATCGGCTTCCACTTCTCGACGAGGCCCCAAAGGGGCTGCTCCACGCGCACGAGATGAGGAATCGCCGCGCGAACTTTGCGATCCAGGGGCGGAGCGACGATCGGGAAATCCGCCGCGGCCACCACCTTGCGACACTCCGGGGCGCCGCAGTGGCAAACCATCGGCTCCTCGAGGTTGAATGTCCCGTAGTCGCACGTCACCTCTTCCCCGGCCGAGATGTGGCGCAGAGCGACCTCGAACTCGTAGCGCCCGGGCCCCGCGCTGCACGGGTCGCAGCTGTGATTCATGTAGCGGCCGAAATCCCAGCAGAGGATCCGGTCTCCGTGGGCCGTGAGCCAAGAATACCGATCGAGCTGACCCCGCGTGGGCTCGGGCAGAGCCGCGGCGCGGGCATGCTCGACGACCTGGTCGAGCGGATCGAGCGCCCAGGTGATGGTGCCTCTCGGAATGTCCCGAGTGGCAAAGAGGCCATAGCCCACGAGGGGGTCGACGAGCCGCAGCTCGAGGTGAGGGTGAAGCACGGGGTCTCCCGGTCAGGTTGTTGACAAGCATCGGAACCCAGAGAGTGTCGGGGTTCGACGCCGCCAAAGCAGCCGCCGTGCCAACCGCGAACAGCCGCCCCAGGAAAACGTGAAATTTCCCGAAAGCAGCCAGAAAACTACCCCCGAGCCGCCCCGCCGCCGGCCGCCCGAGCGGTGTCGGGGTCGGCGCCGCCCCGCGCCGGGCTCACCACGGCGCCCGGGACGCAAAGCTTGCGACGCGCGGATGCAATCGCTGCACCGGGGCGGTACGCTGAGCACGCCCCGGGGCCGCCGCAGCCGCCCGTCAGCTCGCCCCCGGCTCGCCTTCGCCCTTTGCCTCCGACGCCTTCGTGGGCAGGATCTTGGCCGCGACCACCGCCGTCGCCATGGACCGAACTTGATCCTCCGTGACGGGCTCTTGCTCCTCGAAGCGGAGCTCGATGCTGAGCTTTTGGCCATCTCGGAAAAGCACGACGGAGGCGGCGTCGCTGCGAAGGCGGCGCGCGTCCATGTACTGGTCGATGTTTGCGGTGGGCATCCCGTTCACCGAAAGGACGATGTCCCCGTACCGAATGCCCGCCTCCTTGGCCAAACTTCCCGGGAGGCATCCCCAGACGGGAATCCCTTCGAGGGTCTCCGCCATGCTGCTGAGCTGCTGCCGACTAATCACGATCCGACCGTCCTTGTCTCCCCCCTCCCTACTTCTCATCACCTGGGCGTTTGCCCTCCTGTTCAGTAGCCCTACCACAGGCGTGGCTGACCTTCACCGCCGCGAACGCTGCGAAACCGCCTTTTCTTCCCAGAGTGTTTCACTACGTGCCACACACTGACCCAGAGTGGCCCGTCGCCGATCCGTGCGGGGGTCTTTGGCGACCCGAGCGGCTCCGCGGGGCGGCCTCTCGAGGGGGACGACACGCCCCGAATCGAGTCGTTCACGCAGGTCGGCGCGCGGTGTCCCGAGCCCACCCTCTCGGCCCGAAAATCACCTCTACCCGCGCGCACTTCCGAGGCGGCAGCGGTCACCCAGTCGCTCTCGGTTCGCTCTCAAAAAAAACCTTCACCGTACCGCTCTGATGGCCGTTGAAACCTGACAGCGAGGATCCACACAACCAATGGGAGGGATCGAGAATGAGTAACATCAACGAATCGTTGGAAAAGGCACTGAGCATTGATGGCTGCCTGGGCGTCGCCCTGGTGGACTTCGAGAGCGGGCTATGCCTGGGCACCGCGGGAAACGCGGGCTTCGACCTCGAGCTGGCGGCCGCCGGCAACGCCGAGGTCGTTCGCGCGAAGAAGAGCATCCGAGACAAGCTGGGCCTCAAGGACAAGATCGAGGACATCCTCATCACCCTGAATGGCCAGTATCACCTGATTCGAATGGTCGGCACGAAGATGTTCATCTACAGTGCCCTGGACCGCAAGAAGGCGAACCTGGCGCTCGCCCGTCGCGAGCTCGCAAACGTCGAGAACCACCTCGACGTCGACCGCACCTGAGTCACCCGCACCCACCCGAGGGGCTTGGAAGTGGCGGACCTCAGGGACGGGGGCTGTGCCGTAGTGGCCAGCCCCCGGCGCCATTTGGGGGCCGCCCGCCGCCCGGTTCGGCTGCGACTCGGCGCGAGGAAAATTCCGAGAGCCCCCTCTATTAACGCGTGTTAACATCCGTGGATGCAGTCACGCGAACAGATTCAGCACATGGCGGAGATTCTCGGCGGGCTCGCCGTCTACGCCTGTTTTCCCGGTAGCGCCGCCCATCGAGCCGGAATTCGCTACGGGGACATCGTGCTGAGCGTGAACGGGCGACCCACGCCCGATCAGGATTCCTACATGAGAGCCCGCGGTGTCCACTCACAGGTCGCCAGCGTCGTGATTTTCCGAGCGGGGGCGCACCATACGGTGACACTGGACCTGGAAAGCTCTCCAGCCCTCTCGCTGCGCGCGCAAGCCATGGCGCCTCGGGCGGCCAGGCCGGCCTCGACCGCGGAACCCTTCGCGTCGAACTGAGGTCCGGGCTCGGCGCGCACCGAGCGAGCGCGGTCGAGTCTTCGTGGCCGCGTCCAACCGTGGGCTGGCGGCTCGGCTAGCTAGCCGCTGAAATTCCGGACGAACTCCATCTGAGGCGGGCTCTGGATGTAATTCGAGTTGTGCTGGCGCACCTGCTCGATCGCCTCCTCGGGCGGTGTCCCCTTGTAGATGAGGTAGCACGCGAGCATCATTCCAGTGCGACCGAGCCCTGCGCGGCAGTGCAGGGCAGCGGCGCCCCCCCCTTCGATGCAGCGGTCGATGCTGCGGCACAATCGGATCGTGTTGCTGACTCCGGGCACCCCCATGTCGAGGATGGGAAAGTGTCGAGAGTCGATCCCGAAGGCCGACAACTTGGTTCGAGGAAATGGCTTCTCGGTGAGAGTCACCAGCAAGCTCACGCCGGCTGTCGCGATCGCCTCGAGCTCCTCCTCCAGATCCCCCATCAACCCCGGCTGAGCCATGCCCGCTAGTTGACCCGGCAAAATCCAGTTGAAACCCTTCGGAAGCGGTGGCGGAGGCCGCTTGGGCCAGCAGTTTCCCGTCTGCAGCCATTCCTTCGAGAGGGCGTTCGGGGGGTTGTCGAAAAACTCCTTCGCGGGGCCGCAGGCCACGACCTCGGATGCGCAAAGTAGCAGCACGTCGTCCGCACAGGCCCGCGCCAAATCCATGCTGTGCGTCACCACTGCCATGGAACACTTGCCCCGCCTCGCGAGGATCGCCTCCTGTAGCTCGGCCAACTCCTGGTCATTCAGACCGAAGTCGGGCTCGTCGAGCAGCAGCGCGTCGCAATCCTGCGAAAGGCGCTCGATGGTCTCACTCAGGTTGCGGCGAGCGGGCCGCTTCTTGAGCTGCGGGAGCCACACGGTGCCTTCCACGCCGCCCCGCGTGGGTAGCGGTGTCCCATGGCGAGCCCACTCGCCGTGGCGCACCACATCGGGATGAAGGTCGCCTGCCAGTGCGGACAGCAGAACGCTCTTGCCGGTCGCGACCGGCCCCATCACCGCCGTCACGCGGCTCTCGTGGAGCACCATGTCGGCCCCTCGCAATAGCTCCTTGCCGGCAACCTCGAGCCCCGCTGCCTTGAGTTGGAAAAATGGTAACACGACCTTCAGTTCTCCTCGCGCTCTGCGTGTGAGCCGGCGACGGCTCTCAGTAGTTGCTCTCTCGCTTCTCTGCCGGGATCGCTCGTCGGGTTGGCTCGACGGAGTGTCTCCTGCAGCGCCATCGGACTGACCGCGTCCCGCTCGAGAGAGCCGGTCAGCTGCCGTTCCAAGTGCTCGACGAACGCTCGAACGATGTCGACGTGGTCCTCGAGGGCGTCCACCTGGGCGATCACGGACTCCCCGAAGCCCGGGACGTCCGCCTCGCCTGGGTCCGCGTCCCCAATGTAGAACGTTTGTCGACCGAGCCGCCCAAAGCTGCGGGCGTGTAAGCTGAGCGTCAGGCTGCGCTCGTGCGCGAGCTCGAGGATCCGGAGCGCCGAGTCGGCATACGCGATCATGTTCTCGCCCAGCGTGCTCTCGTCCCCCCGGATGTGAGCGTGGTCGAGAAGCTGTGCGATGCTAGCCAGCCACGGTGAGATGGTCCAAAGCCAATATCGACCCTGATTGTCCTCTCGCAGAGTGATCACCGTGTTGCGCGCCAGGAGCCTCCCGAGAGCAATCTTGCGGCGCGCGAGCACGAGCAGCGCCTGCCTGGCGTCGAACAGGTTCCCGTAACAGCTGAACGTAGAGGTCTGCAGTCTCCACATACCCGCCTCGAATACGAACGCATCCTCTGGCCCGTCGTGCTCGGCCCGGTCGACCACACGCGCCTCCTCGAGCGGCACCCGACGCAGGACGTCGCGCCCCCTCGAGGAAGGCCAAATGCAGCCCGTCGGGACTTCGAGCGAGGGCAGTGGCGGCGCGAACTCGGACTCTTCCTCGAGCTCGACGGGGGCCGAGGGACGCGCGGAGGGAATGATGGATCGGAGCTTTGGGCGCGAAGGGATGGAAGAAACGGGCCGAACGCTCGACGGCGGTGCCACTGACTGAACGGCTCGTCGCACGGCGTCTGCTACTCGCGAGTCGCTCGCCGCCGCCTCGTCGGCCCGCGCGCGAAGGGAACCATGCTCCGATCGGAGCTGCACGGGCGCCTCGCTCGGAAGCGCGGGCTGGGCTTCGGGTGCCTCGGCCTCACGGCTAGCGACCGGCAACGAACTCGGGACGGGCTCTTCCTCCACTTCGTCTGGGACGGGCGGAGGCGCGCTCGGCGCCAAATCGGTCTCTTCCTCGGGAGGCTCGCTCGGTGCCGGGGCTTCGAGCGTCTCGACCCGCCGCGGCCGGTCGACGTCCGAAGCCTCTTCCGCGGCTTGCGCGCGCGTATCCGGCCGCGCGGGAGGCTCGAGCGCAGGGGGGGTCGAGGACCTCTGCCTCGAATCCAGCAAGATGCTGACGGGACTCATCGGCTGGGAACGCTCGAATTCCACCATCATTCGAACCAGCTGCTCGCCGGTGAAAACCTCTCCGGTAAGCCGCTCGAGCCCTTCCTTCTCGATCATCGCGCGGGCCCGGTCGGCGGCGGCGCGAATCGCCCGCACCGCGGTGTCCCGGACGCCGACCCCCGTGGCGGATTGTGCGGGAATCACGAATTCACTCGGGACTCCCGCCTGCTCGGCAACGCCCTCGACGCTGAGCGCCCCGGGCAAATCTTGCTTGTTGGCCTGCACGAAGAGCGTCAGGTCGCGCTGGGCGGCCACCACCTTCGCACGTTTGAGCATATTCCGCGCTTCTTCCATACCTCGCGGCGTACTGTTCAGAACGAACACGAGCACGTCAGCCATGTCCAGAACGAACTGGCGCCGCCGCAAGAGCACGGCCTGTCCGGGTACGGTCAGGAACTGACAGGCCACGTTGTGCCCCGCGACCACCCCACCTTGAATCTCGAGCCAGTCTAGGTACAGCGTCCGTTCACCCGTCGTCTGGGCCGTGAACATCTCACTGCGCCGACGCACGGAGAACAAGCTGCAGAGCGAAGCGAGATTCGTCGTCTTGCCAGCGTAGGCAGGGCCGTCATATACGACCCGAACCACCAACCGCTGATTGTCCAAATCGTAAATGGTCACAGCTCACTCCATGGCTAATTCACGGCAGAGGCGCGAAACGAGCCGCGCATAACTGCGACTGTCGCCAGGAAAAACGAGGTAGACGACCTCAGACCTCTTCCAAGTAATAACGGTCGCTCCGCCGCCGGCTGCACCGCTCACGAGCGGCACGTTCCCTGCGAGGCCGGCCGCCACATCGAGAGTCCCGTGGGCCCAACTTCCCAACTCGAGGACGTTCACGATTCGGAGCGGATCTCGCCCCTGTATCCCAATCGGAAACAGCCCTTCCTGGGCCTGCATGAAAATGACACCACAATCGGCATCCGACACGGCCATCCGCAGCCAGCTTCGCGCGCGCTGGGCGCAGTCGGGGCTGAACAGCGCCCCAATCGTCGTCAAGATCTGTAGAGGCGTGAACGAGTGCTCGGCATCGAAGGGACGCTCGGGGCGCGGCTCCCAGCGAACCGGCGGAAGGGCTCCGCCCGAAGCAGACGAAAGAAGCGCGATGGCTTCCGCACAGTGCTGCCGAAGTACGCGCTTCAAAATGTCCGGCTTGACGACGCCGCGTTGTACCAGAAACCGTAGAACCGGAGTCTTCGTCTCTCGACACTCGCGGTACAGGCCCTCGAGGGCCTTGGTAGAGATCGGGGGCTCCGCTTGCTGGCACAAGAGCGATGTGAGGCGGCTAGCCATCTCGCCAGACGCCGCCCAACAGATTCGGCCTCGGTCGACGAGAATCGACCCCACCTCTTCCCCGGCCTCACCGACGAGCAGCGCCCCGGACGCATCCTCCGGCAACCGCTCGACTTGCTCCAACAGGGGGAGCACGGTTGCCGGAGGGACCCACATCGCAGGCGACGTCTCGGCGGCGCTGACCGGGATCGTGACGAAGCCCGGGTCGTGAGGTGTCATTCCCTCAGGTGGCCGCTTCTACCGACTCTAGCTGGCTGCGGCACTTCGTCAGCACCATTCCGAGATTCGCGTTGATGCGGCAAATGACGGCCAGGACCATGTCCTCGTTTCTTTTGCATCTCTGAAACACGTGAATGAGGTTGTCGGAAAGCACGATGATCTCCTGAAAGAAGTGATGACCATCTTGCTTCACCCCACGAAGCTTTTTGAACGTACCCTCGATAGCCGAGACGTTCGGCCCCTGAAAGAGCTCGCCCGTCGCAGCGGCAACTAGGTCGAGAACCTCCTGAGGGTGACTATCGACCGTCTTGACTCCCAAGAGCATGCCGGTCTTCATGTCTACTAGGCCAGTGGCCACGCATTCGGGAACGGTGCTGCGAACCTGATTTAGTGCATTTTCTAGGCTCATTTTTTTTCCTTTCTGGTCTTCCTATCGCTCTTTGCCCACCGCATTAAACGGCGTGTTCCTTGATCTCGGTAGACGCTGATTTCAGCTGAGCCCACCCCATACCGACGTTCGTGGTCTTGTTCGTCACCAAGATCAGCGCGCAGCGCCCCGTCGGGAGCACCATGGCGAAGTAGAGGTGATCGGGAGAAGTCAGCTGCACCTCGTCGAAGTAGTGCTCTTCTCCCTCGCCACCGTGAAGCTGCTCGCGCAGCGCACGAGCCACCTCCGTGACACGGGCACCCCGAAAGATCTCGAGCGCCACCGTGGCCATGGCTTCGCGGATGGCTTCCCCCCACCGTTCGCTATCGTGCTGCCCCAGCGCGAATCCGCTATCCAAGTCGACCACGGCACAGGCGATGGCACCGTTGACTCTCTTGACCACATTTTCACACGCCTCGTCGAGAGTCACCATGCCGCTCCCCCGTTCTGCCGGGCCCCCCCCGGTAGACCGTCCACATTTTGCGGCGGCCGCACCCAAACGTAACGGCCGCCGACCAATCTGCCTTCAGGCAACCCGTGCGCGAGTCGCGAAATTTTTGCCACTCGCGCGCCGACGACCAACGAGCGTCTCGAGTGTTCGACGACCAAACACAACCCCCACCAAGGCTCACGCGGAAGCCATGGCCTGGCGCAGGGCCCCTTCCAGCACGGGCAAGGTCGAGCGCAACTGCACCCAAGCCATCGCCAAGTTCGTGCTTCGATTGGTAACGAGCATCACGGCCACCTGACCGGCGGCCAGCGTCTTCGCAAAGTGCAATGTACTGGTCGTCGAGACCTGCACCTCGCTGAGGTAGTGGTCCCCCTCCTCGGTATCCCCGCGAAGTTCCCGCACCATTCGCTCGAGCTGAACGGCAGCGGCCCCGCGAAAGAGCTCGAGCGTGGCCCTCGGAAGCGCCGCCGCCACCGCCTGCCCACTTGCCGCCTTTTCGAAGTAGCCGAGCTGCCCCCCGGTCTCCAAGTCCACCAAGGCGCACGCCATCGCACCCGCCACGAAAGAAACCACATTCTCACACGCGGTATCCAGGTCGGGGTGCGACTTTCCGGACTGGGCACGAACCGTGAGCCGAGGCACCTTGGCCTCCTTCGCGGGCTCGGACCGCATGTCGAACCAGCTGTCCTGGGGGCGCTTGCTCGGCGACGTGGGCGGAGTCGAAACGATGTGGATCGACCCCCTTTGAGCACCTTCCTCCTGCGCGTGTGCGAGCTCGTCCAACTTGCGCAGATGGTCGAGGAGCAGCGACTGGAATTCCCGATTGATCGTTCGCTCAGGCGCCGTCGCGGCCGAGGTGCGAATTGCCCCGGTGGGCCGGTTGAGCAATGCGGAGAGCGCCGCCTCGCCGTGCGAGGCCCCCACGCGAGCGTCGATCAACTGCCCTGTTTCCATCGTGATTCTGCCGGCGGGGTCGCCGAGCACGTGCAGGGTGAGCGAGCGCTGCGAGTAGTGAAACATTTGCAGCATGTCGATCAGCGAAAGGCCGTGCACCGTGCCAACGAAGCCACTCGAGCTGTCCGCCGCCTGGCGAACGGCATCGAGCATCTCCTCTGTGTCGAAGGGCTTGCACAGGACCCGAACGGCACCGAAATCGAGTGCCTGCTGGCTATCTCGCGCGCTGGCGAACGCGCTCATCAAGATGGGGCGCGTCTCGGGCCACGAAGCATGAATCGCTTGAATCAGCTCGAGGCCGTCTTTTCCGGCCATTCGCAGATCCGTCAACAACACGTCACTGGGGCTCTCCGCCATCTTTTCGACGGCATGCTCGAAACAGTCGACGGCGGTGGCCTCGTAGCCATGCTGACGCAGCACCCGAAGCAACGAGTTACGCACGAGTCCTTCGTCGTCGACGACCAGAACCGAGGTCACCGGTTGCCGCCCCCTGCAGTTGACTTTCGCATAGCCTGTCCCCCATGGGGCAGCGGCACCCGAGAGCGACCGCATAAGGCCCGACGCCTGCCACTGTCCCCTTTCGGGCGGGCCGCCGGAGCAAAGCGAAGCGGGGCTCAGCCTGGTCTCGCGAGCGCCTGGCAATCCCTCGGACGCTCCTCTTGGGAACCCCTACGGCGCGCACGTATCCGCCCCGTCGAATCCTTCTCCACGGCAACGACCTCGGCACGGCGGTATGTGGGCTGGCACGACTTCTCATCCATGAGAAAGGGGCCCATGATTCGCGGGGGCCTCCTAGGCTCGAGACCTGGAGCCGTAGGAGACGAACCGTCCCGATATCGTAGAGCGAATGGACCCGCTCGAGGCGCCGAGGGTGTGAAATGTGCTCGCGACACGGCGCGCATGCAAAGGCCCACCGAACCTCCGCCGTAGTTACCTATGCCATGCCAGCACCCGCCGTGCCTCTGATTGGATTCAACAACAACGTCAAGTATCGCGGCCTTCGGTTCCACCTGCAGACCGAGGATAGTGGTCGGGATCGGCCACACATCTTGACCCACCTGTTTGCGAACGGCGGGCACATCATCCAGAGCGTGCGGCAGGATTACTCACAGCACCTCGACGATCCGAAGTGTGCCGAGATCGTCGCGCGCATGATGAAGAAGCAACACCTCGATGTGGCGCTGCAGCTCCGCGAGGGCAAGTTGGACTCGAAGATCGAGTACCTTCTCAAAGAAGAGAAGCCCGCGCCGCCTCCGCCCTCCGTTCGCGACAAGACGCAAGCGCCACCCTCCGTTCGGCGGCCCCCTTCGGCGGTGTTCCGGGTTTCCGCCGAAGAGTCCCTCGACGACGTGATCATGAACTATCTCTCGGAGGTCGAGAGCGATGCGGAGCCCTGAACAGGTAGCTCCGTGGCTCGGCAGCGAGCCACTCGCCAGCAGGGCGTGACCACGCTTCGAGCCGAACCACCGCGCGACGGGCTCCAGCCCGAGGCAGGGCTGCGCCGCGACAGGCACTCGTCGCACCCCGGGCAGCCCCCCCTCTTGCGATCGTGCAATCGCCTACACCAAGCGCCGCGTGGGAGGTCCCTCCTCGCGCGGAGCGCTTCCCCCTTGGACGCGGTCCGTCGGCGCTACGCCGGACCGGTGGCGCCGTTTCTCAGCGCTGCGCCGTTTCTCGACGCTGCGCCGTTTCTCAGCGCTGCGCCGTTTCTCGACGCTGCGCCGCGAGGTACGAACCGACCGCAAGCGCGCACCGTCGCCCCTCCTGGATTGCCCAGACGACGAGCGACGCCCCTCGCCTCGCGTCACCGCAGGCGAAAACCCTCGGACGGGACGTGGCGTATCGGTCCGCTCGAACATTGCCTCGCTCGTCGAGTCTCACGCCCGACTGCTGAAGGAAGGCATCGGGCTCCGGCCCCGAGAAGCCGATCGCGACCAGGACCAAGTCTGCCGGGAGCACCTCTTCGGAGTTGGGCTCGGCCTCGAAGTAAGGGGGCTTGCCTCGACACACACGGACGGCGGCCACGCGACCTCGCTCGTTTCCGACGAGCTCCTGCGTGACCGCCTGCCACTTGCGTTTGCCAGCCTCCTCCAGAGCGTAGGACGAAACCTCGCGCCGGGGGGCGTTCGGCCATCCCACCATCTCGCGGGGCCTCGTGCCGACAGGAGGTGGATAGCGATCGAGCTGCGTGACGGAAAGAGCGCCTTCGCGGTTGGCGTTCGCAACGCAATCCGCAGCGGTGTCCCCCCCACCAATCACGATCACGTGCTTACCACGGGCGGCAATGGTCCCCTCGAAACGCTCGATCGAGTGCGCCGCCGCCACACGCCGATTGCAGTCGTACAAATAGTCCATCGCCGAGTGCACGCCGGCGAGGCGCTGACCCGGCACGCTCAGGCCCCGATGCAACCGAGCGCCGACGGCGATGACGAGCGCATCGTGCTCGGCGAGCAGCTGATCCACCGTCACGTCTCGCCCGACATCCACGTTGGTACGAAATGCAACGCCTTCGGCCGCCAACAGGTCCAGACGGCGGTCGATGACCTCCTTCTCCAACTTGAAATCGGGAATCCCGAATCGGAGCAGCCCGCCGAGCGCCTCGTCCCGCTCGAGAACCACCACCTCGTGGCCGGCTCGGTTCAGCTGCGCTGCCGCGGCCAAACCCGCCGGCCCAGACCCAACGACGGCAACGCGTTGGCCGGTGCGCTGCGCCGGAGGCTCCGGCACGACCCAACCCTGCCGAAATGCCTGCTCGATGATGGACAGCTCGGTGTGCTTGATCATCACCGGGTCGTCGTTGATTTCGAGCGTACAGGCAGGCTCACACGGCGCGGGGCAGGTGTAGCCCGTGAACTCGGGGAAGTTGTTGGTCGCGTGCAGACGATCGATCGCTTCGCGAAAGCGCCCCTGGAAGGCGAGCTCGTTCCACTCGGGGATCAAGTTCCCGAGCGGGCAGCCACTGTGGCAGAAGGGCACGCCACACTGCATGCATCGGCGCGCCTGCTGGCGCACCGTTTCCACGGGGAGGAGCCGAATCACTTCCCGATAGTCGTTTAGCCTTTCCTTCGGGTCGCGCCGCGGGTCTCCTACCACGGCGCGTCGCACGTTCATGAAGCCAGTCGGATCTCCCATCTCACTCTCCCGCCACCACCGCGCTCTCGGCGGCCGAGGGAAGCGAGCTCGAGCTCGCCTCCGCGGCGACCAAACGCGCCTTCTCATCTCCTTCGCGGCTCTCGAGAGCCCGCTTGTAGTCGCGCGCGATGACCTTCACGAAACCGCACCGCCGCACTTCCCAACCGCGCAGTAGGCGCTCGGCGAACACCGAGCCCGTCCGCAGCTGGTGCTCCTCGACGAGCGCTCTCACGACGATCTCGTCCTCCTCGAGCAAGCCGTCCAAATCGACGAGCTGGCGGTTACAGTGCTGAGGGAGCTGGCCATCCGGGTCGTAAACGAATGCGACGCCGCCGCTCATGCCGGCCGCGAAGTTGTCCCCCGTGGAACCGAGGACGACGACCACCCCCCCCGTCATGTACTCGCAGCCGTGATCCCCAACGCCTTCGACGACGGCCTGAGCCCCTGAATTGCGGACGGCGAAGCGCTCACCCGCTTGACCGCAAAAAAAGGCCTTCCCGCTCGTCGCGCCGTACAGCACCGTGTTGCCCGCAATCACGTTCTCCCGCGCCTCGAACTTGGACGCGTCGGGAGGTCGAACCACCACGATGCCCCCCGAGAGCCCCTTGCCCACGTAGTCGTTGGCTTCGCCACGCAGCTCGAGCATCACGCCGGGAGCCAGCCAGGCACCCAGGCTTTGCCCCGCCGTGCCGTGCAAGAGGACCTTCACCATGTCGGGCGCGAGCCCGCCCGGGCCACACAGGCGCGCGATCTGGGAGGAGAGCATGCCGCCCACCGCACGATCCCGGTTGCAAATTTCGTAGCGCAACTCGACGGGCTTTCCCTCGTCGAGCGCCGGCGCGGCATCTCTCATCAGTTGGTGGTCGAACGCGCCATCGAGAACGGGCTCCGGAGCCCGAGTGCGGCGCCGAGGCCGATCGACAGGCGCCGCGGGGTGAGCGAGCAGGGCCGAGAGATCCACATGCCGGGCCTTGTGGTGCTCGAGAGCGGTCTGCATCTCGAGCAAATCCGTGCGCCCAATCAGCTCTTCGTATCGACGCACACCGAGGCTCGCCATGATGGACCGCGCCTCCTCTGCCACGAGGAAGAAATAGTTGATCACGTGCTCGGGCGCTCCCCGGAAGCGCCTCCGGAGCTCCGGATCCTGCGTGGCGATCCCGACCGGGCAGGTATTGAGATGGCACACCCGCATCATGATGCACCCCGCGGCGATGAGCGGCGCCGTCGAGAAACCGACCTCTTCAGCGCCGAGCAGAGCCGCAACCACCACGTCTCGCCCCGTCTTCATCTGCCCGTCCGTCTGCAGCGTCACGCGCGAGCGCAGATCGTGGTGCACCAAGGTCTGCTGCACCTCGGCCAAGCCCAGCTCCCAGGGTAAACCCGCATGCTGAATCGAGCTGACGGGCGACGCGCCCGTTCCCCCCTCGTGCCCCGCGATCACGATGTGGTCGGCGTTGGCCTTGGCCACACCCGCTGCCACGGTTCCGACTCCGACCTCCGCGACGAGCTTGACCGAGATGGAGGCCTCGGGGTTCGCACAGCGCAGATCGTAAATCAGCTGCTTGAGGTCCTCGATGGAGTAGATGTCGTGGTGCGGCGGAGGGCTAATCAGCTCTACGCCGGGCGTCGAGTGCCTGAGCCGGGCGATCTCCGGGCTGACCTTGTGCCCGGGCAACTGCCCACCCTCCCCGGGCTTGGCCCCCTGAGCCACTTTGATCTGGAGCTGGTCGGCGTTGACGAGATAGTGAATCGTCACCCCGAACCGCCCCGAAGCCACCTGCTTGATCGCCGAGCGTCGCTCGTCGCCAAAACGGGTGGAATCCTCCCCCCCTTCCCCAGTGTTCGATTTTCCGCCGATGCGATTCATCGCCACCGCGAGCGTCGAGTGCGCCTCGGGAGAAATCGAGCCCAAGCTCATCGCGCCGGTCGCAAAGCGCTTCACGAGCTCGACGGCTGGCTCGACCTCTTCGATCGGCACCGGCCACTGCGCTTCCACGAACTTCAGCAGCCCGCGCAGGGTAGCCCGCTTGGCCGCGTCTTCGTTGACCGCCTGGGCGAACGCCGCGTAGGCCGCTCGTGCGCCTTCTTCGTTCTTGCCTGGCGCAACCGCGAGCTGCAGAAGCGGGACGGTCTTCGGGTTCCACTGATGGAGCTCGCCCGAGCGACGCCAGGCGTACACGCCGCCCGTCGGCAGCAGCGTTGCCCCCCTGGGGTAGGCCCGTGCGTGGCGATTGAGCGCTTCGCGAGCGAGGAGGGATAGACCAACGCCGGCGATTCGGGAGGGCGTACCGGTGAAGTATGGCTGGATGACGTCACGGGCGAGACCAACCGCCTCCATCACCTGCGAGCCGATGTACGAATGGAGCGTGGAGATGCCCATCTTCGACAGCACCTTGAGCAGCCCCTTGCCAATGCCCCCGACGATGGCTTTGCGCGCGTCGGCGAGGCTGAGCGGGGCCGGGAGGTCGCCCCGCTCGAACAGGGATGGCAGGCTCTCGAACATCAGCTGGGGGCAAATCGCTTCGGCGCCGAAGGCCAGCAGGCACGCGAAATGGTGGACCTCTCGCGGCTCTCCCGAGTCGACGATCAAGCCGACCTGAAGCCGACGGCCGGCACGCACGAGGTGCTGGTGGACGGCCCCGAGCGCGAGCAAGCTGGGGATGGCGGCTCTCTCGCTGCTCAGCTTGCGGTCGGAGATGACGAGCAACCCGGCGCCGTCGCGAATCGCGATATCCGCCGCGGTGCACAACCCGGTAAGCGCCAGCGCCAGCCCCTCGGGCCCTTCCGCCACTTCCCACGTGGCGTCGAGGCAACGCGCGGGCAACACGGTCTGATCCGCCCCGACGATGCGGGCCAACTCCTCGGGCAACAGCACCGGCTGCTCGAGCAAGAGCTTGCGGCTCTTTTGCGGGGCCTCACGCAACAGGTTGTCGGAGGGGCCGAGCGTGGTCTCCAGGCTCATCACCAGCGCTTCCCGCACCGGATCGATGGCGGGGTTGGTGACCTGCGCGAAGCGCTGCTTGAAGTAGTTGAAGAGACTGGGCGATTGATCCGAGAGCACCGCCAGCGGAGCGTCGTTGCCCATCGAGCCGCTCGGCTCCTTTCCAGAAGCGGCGAGCGGGCCGAGCAGCACCCGAAGGTCCTCCTGCGTCCAACCGAGCGCGGCCTGCCGCGTCGTCAAGTCATCGACGGCCGCCGGCCGGCTCATGGCCTCCGGAAGATGATCCAGTCGAACGATGGCCCGCTGGCACCACTGACCATAGGGGTGTTTGCGGGCCACCTCGAGCTCCGCTTCCCCATCCGCCATGACGCGCCCGCCGGGCAAATCCACGACGAACAGCTTGCCCGGCTTGAGGCGCCCCTTGCGCACGACCTTGGCTTCGTCCACCGCGAGGGTCCCTGCCTCGGAGGCCAACAGCACCCAGCCGTCGCTCGTGATGGCCCAGCGCCCCGGACGCAACCCATTGCGGTCGAGGGCCGCGCCGATCACCCGCCCGTCCGTGAAGCTCACACACGCCGGGCCGTCCCACGGCTCCATGCGATAGGAATAGTATCGATAGAAATCCACCACCTCCTGGGGGAGGTCGGGGCGGCCGTGGTACGCCTGCGGCACCAACATCATCAGGGCGTGCGGCAGGGATCGGCCTCCGCGCACCAACAGCTCGAGGACGTTGTCTAGCGCCGCCGAGTCGGAGCCACCGGGGCGAACGATCGGCAGCAGCCTCGAGATGTCCGTGTCGAGCAGGCTGCTCTCCAGGCGCGACTGGCGCGCCCGCATCCAGTTCACGTTGCCGATCAACGTGTTGACCTCGCCGTTGTGAGCGAGGATGCGAAACGGATGCGCCAGGCGCCAATTGGGAAAGGTATTGGTGCTGAAACGCGAATGCACCAGGGCGAGCGCCGACTCGGTGCGTGGATCGACCAGGTCCGGATAAAACTGAGGAACCTGAGCCGCCGTCAGCATCCCCTTGTAGACCACGGTGCGCGCCGAGCAACTCGGAATGGTCAGCTCCTCCTCGGAACTGATCTCGGCAGTGCGGTGAATCACGTACAGCTTGCGCTCGAGCGCATCGGTATCGGGCACGTCGTCGGCCGCGCCGACGAACAACTGCCGAATCACCGGCGCCGCGCTCCGGGCGACGCGCCCGATGCTCTGCGGGTGAATTGGTACGTCCCGAAAGCCGAGCGCGCGCTGACCCTCCCGCTCCACCGTGGCGATCAGAAGCTGCTCCAACGCATCGCGGCGAGCTTGCGACGCAGGCAAGAAGCAGACCAAGACGCCGTACCGTCCGAGCGCGGGGAGCTCGAAGTCGACCTCTTCACGAAAGAAGCGGTCCGGCATCTGCAGGGTGATGCCCGCACCGTCCCCCGTCTCGGTGTCGGCGCCCTCGCCGCCACGATGGGAGAGATTGCACAGCGACGTGAGCGCGCGCTCGACCGTCTCGTGGCACGGCTCCCCGCTGAGGCGAGCGACGAGCGCCACACCGCAGCCGTCGTGCTCGTTGCTGACGCTGTAAAGGCTGGAAGCAGTCACGGTTGTGTCGATCCTCCGGCGGCGCCTGCCAGCGCCGATGCCTTCCACGGTGGCAGCCGCTGTGTTTCCAGCGGATGACACTGCCGTGCCAAGGCGCTGTCGTCGCCGTTGCGTCGGCCGACCCGGGTCACCTCCGAGCCGCTGCCTGGCGCGGCTCGTCCCGATTTCGGGCGCCGGCGCGCCGGGGCCGCGAGGGTGCTGCCCCACGGGAGCGAGCCCTCGGCGGCGCGCCGGCGGCTCGGCGGCGGCGGCCCGAGGCAGATTGCAGAGGCGCGGCCGTACTAGCCCCCAAACGAGCGCTAACCTCACGCGATTGCTCGTTTGGGGGGCTCGTGGAGCCGAAGGCGACCGATTGGGGGTGAACGCCCCGGAGCTAGGCCGAGGCCCAGCGCTTGCGCTGGATCGAGGACGAGCGGCGAGACCGCGGACGAGCCTCGTCGGCGTCCAGACCGAGCGCCGCCCCTGCGGACCCCGCCGAGCGCAGACTGCCCGGGGCGCCGGGCTGGCTCGCTAGTTTCCGTCGGGCGCGCGCAGGCAGACTTGCTGTCTGCCCCGCACGCGCGCGACGGGCTGCTGGGCGAAAAGACACGACTCATCGTACCCTCGGGACCAGGCCGTGAGAAATCCGGGCTAGGGGCGGCCAGGCAGCGGTTCCCAGCGAAAGCTCGGGTGGCCGCTGCCCCCGACTGCGTCGTAGTACGACAGGAAGCGCATCTTGAAGACGCCGTCGGGGGCTCGCACGACGTACGTGATGTCGTTGGGGCGGAGCGTGTTGTCCGAGTCGTCGTACGCGTACCAGGCCTCGCCTTGCGGGGGCAAAAACGCGTTGTCCGGCAGCTCGTCCTCGTCCTGCGGGGAGTCGGGTGCATCCACCACGAAGCCCTCCTCGGGAGCTTCGTCGATCTCCTCGAACGCGGCGCCCGAAAGAGCCGCAACACAGATCCCGCCACGGCCGCTCACGCCCCCATTGGAGAGCACGTGGAAGCGGCGAAACGCGAGCGCCCACCCCTCGTCGCCGGCGTCCCCGGCAGCGCCTTTCGTCGCGCCGCCGCCGGCGTCGAGGGACAGGGCCTGAGCCCCCCCGCCAATGTCCGGCATGTCGGGTCGAGTCCCGCTCGCCTCGGCGCCCGTCGAGAAGCTGAAGAGCACCCACTCGTCGTAGTCCGACGCGTCGATGCGCGAAACGAAAGCCCGACCGTCGGGCTGTGTGACGACCTTGGCCGTCGAGGCATCTACCGTGTCGTCGCGCAACCGGAGGTCGGGGGCGCAGCCGGCGAGCGCCACGCAAGAAAGCCCCAACGAACAAAATCGGCCGCAGCGGGGCCGCGGGGGCGAGGGGCGCATCGGTCGAAGTTTCATAGAGAAAATCCCATTCCCCCGGAGAAGCTTCGAGGGGTCAGCGGGGTGTACTGCGGTTGCGCGTCGAACAAGTTCTCCGCCATCAAGAAGCCCGAAAGGCCCGCCCCCAGCCGCTGCGACACCCGCAGGTCGACGAGGGCATGGCTGTCGTTTTGCAACACTTCCGCATCGGGACCCTGACCGCTCACGATCGGCGTCTTGCCGACCAGCGCAGCCCTCCAGGTGGTGGAGAAGCCAACCTCCCGGCTCTCGTAGCGCAGGCGAATGGTGCCGCGATCCTCGGGTTGCCCGCTCAGCGGTAAGCCACCGCCCTCATCCCGCGTCCGAGTCCGAGAGTAGCCGAGCGCCAGCAGCAGCGCCGGCACTGGTCGAAGACGCAGCGACAGCTCCACGCCGAGCGTCGTCGCCGCATCGACGTTGGTGTAGACGAAGCGCCGCGGGCCGGCGGTGCCTTCTTCCGCCAACTGCGTACCGATCCGATCCGTGAGGCGGTTGTAGAACCCGCTGATGCCGAGCCCGACGCGGGGGTGTGGCGACAGCTCCACCGAGCCCGCCAGGCTGCGCGACTTCTCAGGCTCGAGAGCGGTGCTCCCCTCGACGAGGTAGTTGGCGCTCGAGTTGGAGAACAGCAGGTACAGCTCGCGAAAATCGGGAGCCTTGAAGCCCCAACCGTAGCTGGCACGCAGGGTCACTTGCGGCAGGGGATCGTAGCGGGCCGCGAGCCGCGGCGACGGGGCGCCGCCGAACTGGGTGTCCACGTCGTAGCGAAACCCCGGCATGACGGCCAAGCGCCCACCGCCCGCGGGGCCCGGGGGGATCAGCGTCCATTCATCCTGAAGATAGACGGCGCCGCGGTGGCGGGTCGCGCGCCCCGTGCTCAGCCGAGGCGTCTGCAAGGCCTCCCGCGTGCCCTCGGCGCCGATGGACGGGTGGTGGCTCCCCAGCGCGCGATCGTATTGCAGCCCGAGCTGGCCCAGCGCTTCGCGCGTGTCTTCCAGCTGGTCCAGCTGGCTGCTTCCGCGCTGATCCAAGCGATACTGATCGCGAAACAGCTCGACGGCGCTCCACACGCGCAGCTCGCTTTCCTCCGGAAGGCTCAGCACGCCCATGAGCTGCCCGCGCCCGGTTTCGGTGCGATTGGTGCGATCGAAGACCCCGCCGGACTCAGCGGAATCCACGGCGTCACGGTCGCGCAGAAAGTAGCTGCCGGTCAGCCGAAGCTCGAGCGCCTCGTTCGCCCAGAAGCGATTGGTCGTGGAGACGTTGTATTGCTCGGAGCTTCCGACGGTGGTCGCTTCGTCGGAGGGATCCAAATCGAAGCCCGCCGTCGAATGCAGCCCCACCGTGAAACGTGTGGACCCGAAGGCTCTCGCGGCGCCCACCGTCGCCGTACCGTCGATGGTTCGATTGCCACCCGCGCTCGCGCGCCCGCCCGTCTCCCACCGTCGCAGCGCGCGACGGGTGACGATGTTGATCACGCCGGCGATCGCGTCCGAGCCGAAAAGCGCCGAGGCGGCGCCCTTGACGATTTCTATCCGCTCGATGTCCTCCACGGGGAAGCGAGAGAGGTCGAGCGTGCCCCCGATGCGCCCCGTCCCGCGGACGCCATCGATGAGCACCAGGCTGTAGTCCGCCGGCAGCCCCTGCAGGCGCAGGCCGGCGCCGAACGATGCGCTTCGCTCCACGAAGACTCCGGCCTGCTCCTCCAGCAGATCCGCCAGGTTCCTGGCACCCGAAGCGGCGATTTGCGCCGGGCCGATCACCTCCGTCGCGACGAGCCCGTCGCTCAGACGCTGCTCCCTGCGAGCCGCCGTCACGACCACGATGTCCTCTGGCTCGCTTTCGCTCGGGGGCGCGGCGGCGCCCGTCCGATCGACCCGCGAATCGATCGGCGCCTGCGCGACGGCGTGAAGCGCCCAGCAGAGCGCCGCCCCGCACGAGGCGAGCGATGCCGCGCACCGCTGCGCTGCCCGCGGCGCTCGCGTTTCCCATCTTGACCTCGACATTCTCTCAAACGATAGTCGGTATCATTATTATTTCAATGGACCCCGTGGGGGCCCCGTGGGAGAAAACGATGCGACGACTGAAATTGCTGCGGCCCCTCACCCTGGCGCTCTCGCTCTCCGCGACGCACGGCTGCGGAGGCGACGAGGAGACGACGTTCGAATCGGACGACGCGCAGCCGCGGCCGGCCGGGGGCGACGAAGGAGGCAATCCGATGCGAGAAGGACCAGCCGGCTGCTACATCGGAGCGGAGATGCGCTGCGACTGCTCCATCGAAGAGGCCGACTGTAGCGATGACCAGGGGGGCACCTGGGTCGCCGAAGGGTGTGCCTCATGCGCCTCATGAAGCACCCACAAAATTGATATTGACTCTCATATTCCTTTGGGTCAGATTCACCAGGCTTGAATTCATCCAACCGGGGGGCGGGGTCTGCACCTCGCCCCCCAACCCAATGAGATGACGAAGAATTTCTCGTCGTGCCAAGGCACGCGCTCACTGCCCGCGAACGTGATTCCGCTGAGCTTCGCTCGCGGGCAGGGCGCGCAGCGCCCCCGGGGAGCGTCGACGCCGCGAAGCAGAACCGGCACCCGACCCGCAGGCTCCGTTGCGGTGGACATTTCTCGGGCGCTCGTGGCGCTGTCGCTGCTCGCCATCTTCTGCGGGGGGTTCCTGCTCTTGATCGAGCAGGTGACGCGCCGGCTCGGCGGGCTCGCACCGCCGCCGAGCGCAAGCCGCCACCTCGCCTCGCCGGCGCCCGAAACCGGCGAGGGGCAATGAGCACGTCCCCCCGCTCCGCCGCACGAGGCACTCGCGCTCGGCGCTCGCCCCGGGTACATGCTGAAGCGGGCGACGCTCGACCGAACGCGGGCAGCCGTTTCCGAGCGAACGCCGCCACGGCATCACGACCCGGCGAGTCGACTCTTTCACACGCCGCTCGACGCCCGAGCGTCGCTCCTGCCTTCTCTCGAGAGAAAACCCGTTCTCGCTTCCCATGAGGTGCCGAAGAGATGTCCGTGCAACGATCCAACGCGAACGCTGCCTCCGCAGCGCTCGCAGCAGAAACGTGTGCGTTCGAGCGCGACTCGCTGCCGTGGGCGTTCGGACGAATCGCCGAGGAAACGCTGCGAGCGACGCTGACCGGCCGAGCAATGCAGCGCCGCTACGCATGGTGGCTGCAGCACGAGGCCCCCTTGGCAGAGGGTTCTGAGCCGATGATGCAGATGTCCCGCGACGGCAACTGCGAGTTGTGGGCGAGGCAGCGCGTCGGAGAGTTCGTGCTTACGGTGGAGTCACGGGACTTCGTGGTCGTTCTTGCTTGCGTGGCCGTGGCGGAGCAGGCGACCACGGTCGAGGCGGTGTGCCTCGCACACTTCGAGGGCGACGCCTCGAAGGCACTGCAGTGGCACTGCGCCTCCCGTCGCAGCCGTTTTTTGCGACGCGGCATGGGCTACGCGGGCCGCAGCGCGGGCCCCGTCACGGCCGGGCAGCTCTGGCCCTCCTGGCCACGCCGCTTCACCTCCAATATGATTTTGATTCTCATTACAGAGTAGCTCTGCTTGAATCGCGCGTGTATGCCCCAACGACTCCCCACGCAAGCCGAGCTCGGGATCTGGCTCGGACACCAGTCCTGCTCGGACCCCGCTATCTACAACTGCGCCGAAACGGTGACCCTGACGGGTCCCTTGTGCTGCGCGACGTTCGAGGCGGCGCTGCGTGCGACGCTGGCCGAGTCTCCCGCGCTGCGCTGCCGCTACGTCGAACGAAGCGACGGCGTTTGGACGGAGAGCTGCCCCCCCCCCGAGGGGCTGTATGCTTTGGCGGACTTGACGGGCGAAGAGCGGCCGGAGGAAGAGGTGAGCCGCCGCGCGGAGGCCTTGCTCCGAGCACCGCTGCGCATCGAGGCGGGCGAGTCGTGCAAGCATCGCCTTTTCCGCGTCGGCAAGGACGTCCACGTTTGGCTCCACGTGGCACACCACATCGCGCTCGACGGCTACGGGTTCCACCTATTTCGCAAATCCTGCGAAGCACGATACGCGGGCCGCACACGCCGCCCCGCAGGAGATCTGGAAGGAGTTCGACGCTTCGACGTCGCGTACGAAGAGTCCTCTCGAAAGCGGGCGGACGAGCTGTTCTGGACACGCGGACGAGCCAGCCAGGTCCGGGCGACCAGACTGTCCGCGCGCCGGGAGCCCGGTGCCCGGCTGACACTCGCCCCGAGCTTCGCGCGCCGGGAAACGCTGCACCTCGACGAGCGCGTTCGACGCAGCCTCTCCGAGCTGGCTCGGCCCGCTGGGCTCGGCTGGGTCGACGTGCTGCTGGCGGGCATCGCCGGCTTCATCGCCCGCGAGACCGGGCGCAGTCAGCTCTGCCTGGGTCTGCCCGTGATGCTGCGCCTGCGGACGCCAGCAGCCGCCACGGCCTGCATGGCGATGAACATCAATCGCCTCCCGCTCGTGGTCGAAACCCGTCAATCGCTGATCGCCTCGGCGCGCACCGTGCGGCGGCGCCTCGAGCTTCAAGCCGCTCATCAGCGCTTCCGCTACGAGCAGCTGCGAAGCCCGATGCGGCGCGAGCCGCTGTTCGGGCCCCTCGTCAACGTGCTGCCTTTCGACGCTCCCACGCGGTTCGGCCCCTGCGAATGCCGAATCGAAAACCTCGCGGCGGGACCGGCCGAGGAGCTCTCGATTGCCGCGTACCCAGAGGGAGGCAGACTCAGGCTCGATCTCGACGCACATCCCGAGGCCTACGGCGAGGCGTCGCTGAAGGCGCTGGGCCGCGACCTCGTCGACTTTCTGGGCGATCAGCTGCGGCATCCGCTTCGCCCGTGGCAAAACGCGGCAGCGCCTCCCACGCGCCCGGGCTCTGATTGTGTGAGCCCTGCGCCGTGCGTGCTGAGCCGCATCGCGGAGCAGGCCAGGCGCTGGCCAGACCACCCGGCACTGATCGCCTCGCGACGCCAGTGGAGCTACGGAGACTTGTGGGCAGAAGCGCTGGGCTTCGCCCGCTGGCTTCAGCTACGAGATTGCTGCGTGGGGGATTGCGTGGCGCTGGACCTCCCCCGCTGCCCCGAGGCGACCGTCTTCCTGCTGGGAACGCTCGCCGCTGGTTGCAGCTACTTCGCGCTCGACGAGAGCCAACCCGAGGAGAAGAAGGCGGCCATGCTCGAACAGGCTCGCCCCACGCTCGTGGTGCGCCAGCTGCCGGAATCCTCGCCGCCCCCCTGCCCCGAGAGCGTGCCCGTGCGCCCGATGGACCCGGCATACCTCGTCTTCACGTCCGGCTCCACCGGAGGGCCCAAGGGCATCGAGGTGCCGCGTGCCGCGCTCGATCACTTCGTGCGCGCGGCCCGCGGGCGCTACGGCGTCGCACGGGAAGATCGCGTTTTGCAGTTCGCGAGCCTCGCCTTCGACGCGAGCGTGGAAGAGATCTTCGTGACGCTGAGCTCGGGAGCCACGCTCATTCATCGAGAAGCGAGCGCGCTCGACTCGCTCCAACATTTCGCGGCAGCCTGCGAAGACCAGGGCGTCACTTTTCTGGACCTTCCGACGGCATTCTTCCACGAGCTGTGCTGGGCGCTTCGAGCGGGCAGCGTACGCCTCCCACCGAGCGTCCGAACCGTCGTCATCGGGGGCGAGGCCGCAGCGCGCGAGCACGTGCTCGCCTTTCGGCAGCGCGCCCCGGGGGTACGGCTCCTGAATACCTACGGCCCGAGCGAGGCAACGGTCGTGGCGACGACGGCGGAGCTTCACGTGGGGGAGCTCCCCGAGGGTCGCCCTCTCAGCATCGGCAGCCCACTCGCGGGCGTGGATGCCAGTGTTCGGAATGAGCGAGGAGAACCCGTCGTGCCCGGAGAGCCGGGAGAGCTTTGGTTGAGCGGTCCGACGCTGGCTTCGGGCTACGTGGGGCGGGATGACTGGACGGAGCAGGCCTTTCCGTATTGGCGCGCGCGCGGTGACCTGGCCCCCAAACGACACTATCGCACGCGCGATCGCGTGCGCCGGGAGCCCGACGGGCAGCTCACCTTCCTCGGCCGACTCGACGACGAGCTGAAAATCAGCGGGTATCGCGTCCGTCCCGCCGAAGTCGAAGCGGTGCTCTCGACGCACCCAGCGGTGCGAGCTTGCCTCGTGCTGGCAAGTTCCTCCCCCGCGGGCACGATCCTGACGGCCTGCGTCGAAGCGGAGCCTCCGCTCGATGCCGAGCGGCTGGCGAACTACCTGAAGCAGCACCTAGCGGCCCCGATGATTCCCTCCCGCTGGATCGTACGGGCACGGCTGCCCAAGAACGTAGCCGGCAAGCTCGACCGCGAGCCGCTGCGAGCGCTCTCGGCCGGCGGCGTCGAAAATCGATACACCCCGGAGAGCGAGCTGGACAGGCACATCTTCGAGGCCTGGGAGCAGGTGCTGGGCGCGCCCCCCCGCAGCCTGGACGACAACTTCTTCGAACGCGGCGGAAGCAGCCTCCAAGTCATCCAGCTCGTCAACCGCCTCGCCAGCCGCCGCGCGCCCGCGGCGACCGTAGCGACCGTAGCGACCGTGGCGATGGTGTTCGAGAACCCGACCCCCCGAAAGCTGGCCGCCGCTCTGGACGACACGGGCTCTGGCGCCGCGACTCGCGCCGGGCTTCCCCCCGAACCCGAGTGGCGCGTCGTGGCGGAGTTGCCCCGCGCCTGGTTCCGCGACAACGGCGCCGCCTCGCCCGCACCCGCCAATCGGGTGCTCTTGACCGGGGCGACGGGCTTTTTGGGCAGGCACTTGCTCGGCGAGCTGCTCGACCGAGCCGACACGACGGTCGTGTGCCTCGTGCGCGCTCGAAGCGACGCGGAGGCGCTCGAGAGATTGCTCGCCCTCGCCCGATATCCGGGCCTCCGGGCTCTCGCCTCGAGCGGGTCGCGGCGCCTCGAAGCGCGGGCCTGCTCGCTCGACGAGGTGCTCTCGTTCGAGCAGCTGCTGCGGCGAGCCGGCCCCTGCGGCGCCATCGTACATTGCGCGGCGGAGGTCAGCCTGACACGTGACTACCAAAGCCTCGAGGGCTCGAACGTGCGCTCGACCCGACAGCTGCTCGAGCTGGCTGCCGGCCTGGGCGCCAGCATGCACTACGTATCCACCCTGGCCGTCGCGCCTCGCACCGGCGAGGCCTTCCCCGAGGCCTTCGTGGAGGCGCACGAGGGGCTGCGAGATGGCTATCAGCGCTCGAAGTGGCACGGCGAAGCGCTCTGCGAGCGCGCAGCGCGGCTCGGCTTGCCGACGGCAATCTATCGACTCGGCCGAATCTGTGGGCCGCGCACGAAGCCGAGCGTCAACGAAAAGGACCTCGTGTGGCGGATCGCGCGCGCCAGCGCGCGGGTCGGATGCTGGCCGGAGCTGGACATCTCCGAGCCCTGGATGCCGGCCGACGACGCGGCCAGCAGCATCGCAGGGTCGATGGCGAACGCGACCACCGAAGGGGTCGGCGCCACCTACTACAACTTCGCGCTAGGCGGAGAAGTGCATCTCGGGCGCGTGCGCGATGGCCTGCGAGCGGCGGGCTGCCGCCTGCAGAGCGCCCCGCTCGCCGCCTGGGCTCGCCGCGTGGGGGCGCAGGGGGACGACGAAGACCGAGCCACCCTCGCCTTCTTCGAGCTGGCAGGGCTCCGTACCGGCGAAGTCCCAGCGATGGGCCCCATCGACTGCGACAACGTTCGCCGCACCCTGGGGCCCGGCGGCTGCCGGCCCGTGGAGGAGGGGCTGCTGCAAGCCTATTGCCGCGCGGCGCTGGCTCGCTTCGAGTCGCCCTGAGCCGTCGGAAGGGGGGCCTCGATCGCTCCCCGAACAGGCGCTTCAGGAGCCCCCCACGGCTCAAAAGGAAAGCTCGAGCAGCCGATGCCGAGCAACGAACCCAATTCGCTCCCCCAGGTGCCGCGAGGCGTGGTTTTCCTCGGCGCACCCGCAGATGGGGCTCTTGCCCGCCGCGACGCACTCCTCGGCCAAATCTCGGAGCATGTAGGTGGCATGGCCTCGCCCCCGGCAGGAGGCGTCGAGCGCGATGCTCACGTCCACCTCCGGGCGGTTGGCTACGACCGGTCGCAGGATCCCGAAGCCGATCGGCCCCCCGCCGCGCGCAGGCTCCTTTTCGAAGAGCCGCATCCAGCCCCGCTCGAGCACGAGCCGCAGCCGCTCGGGACGATCGAAGACGCCTTGCCTCACCCTTCGCACCCTCTCGTAATCCGCGGGCGTCCCGACGCGCGCAACGTAGGTGATTCTCCCGGGCGGCGGGAGAGGCCTGGGAACGTAGTCTCGCACCAACAGGCCCAGGCTGCGCAGGCCGGTGTGGTGGGCGATGGCGCTCGAGAGCAGCAAGCCGTCGAAGCTCTTGACCAGGGCTCGTTTCAGCTCGAGCGTACGGACGAGGCGGAGCAACACCTGCTCTGCGTAGAGCCAGTACTCGCGGCGCAGGTGAAACTCGATCAGTGTGCCCTCACCGTGCACGAGCGCGTGACCGCAAAGCTGCGCCCCGCGAGTGTAGATTCCCACGCCTCTCGCCGCGGAGACCATCACCTCGAGCAACAGCTCCTGGCCGTGGGGCAAGCCAGCCAGGTGCTCCTCACGCAACGGCTCGAGCTCGCACACTGGGAGCGGGTGAAAAGAAACGTTCAAGCGCACGAGGGCTGGCTCGCACGGCCCCGCTCGTGGGGCGAGGTCGGCTCGACGAAACCCCGCTCCTCGAGCAGCTCCGCCCACTCGAGGAGCGTAGTAGACTCCGCGAGGTCCAGAAAATCCACGTCTGCGCCCTGCTCGCGCAGGCGCTCGACCAGCACCATCAGACGCACGGAATCCAGGCCTTGCTCGATGATGTCCTCCTCGGCTCGAAGCTCGGAAGCGGGCCGCTCGATCAGCTCGGCCACGACGTCGATCAGGAAGGGAAGCGGAAGCGCTGCATCGGGGTTGGTTCGTAGGGGGGTCATCGGCTTTCGAAGGATTCGGGGTTCGGTGAAGGTTCGCGGTCTCAGGCGCCCAGCGTTGCGCCCCCGTCGATGCGCAGATCGTGCAGGGTGATGTGCCGGGCCTGGTCGGAGAGCAGGAAACACACGCCGCGCGCGACGTCCTGTGGCAGAGCGATGCGCCCCAAGGGGATGCCGAGCTTGAATGACTCGAGGTCACCTTGCAGAATCCTCTCCGGCGACGCCCCGAGCTGCTCGAGCATCGCCGTTCTCGTCGACCCGGGCGTGACGACGTTGCAGCGCACCCCGTGAGCAGCGAGCTCGAGACCCAGGCAGCGAATCGCGGCGTTTGCCGCGGCCTTCGACGCCGCATACACGGCCAGGCCGGCCCGCGGCACCGCGGCGGCGTTCGAGCTCACCGCCACGACCGCCCCTCGGGATCGACGCTTCATCCCGAGCGCGACCTGCTGCGTGAGAAAGAATACTGCCCGCGCATTGACGGCGAAGGTTTCCTCCCATTGTGCAGGAGTTGCCCCGAGGACCGGAGCCGGATGCAGGACGCCCGCGGCATGTACCAGGTAATCGATGGGGCCCAGCTGCGTCTCCGCCATCTGCACGAGCTCGCTCGTCGCCTCCGGACCGGTGAGGTCGACGCCACTCGCGACGCAGTGGGCGCCCCGCGCCCGCAGGAGCGCGGCGACGGCATCGACGGCCGCGGCCTGCTTGTCGACCAGAAGGAGCCGGGCGCCGGCCAGGGCGAGCTGCTCGGCGAGCGCGCGACCGATCCCGCCGGCGGCGCCGGTAACGAGGGCCCAGCGGCCCTGGAACTCGGAGCTCATCGCCGCCCACCCACCGACAGCGCCCGCGGCGCGGCCCCCCCCGCCTCGGAGCCCGGCCGCGTTTCCTCGGTCAACGCCTCGACGACCTCTCGCGTGGAAACGACGTGGCCGCAGCAGCTGGCAACGCATTCGAGTGCCATCTCGTGCTTGCGGCGTGAAAAATCGGCCATCGCATCGGCGACGAAGAACACCTCGAAATCGTGCATGAACGCTTCCATCGCCGTCGCCAGGCAACCGATGTGTGCGTAGACGCCGCAGAGGATCAGCTGCTTGCGCCCCCCGTGGTGAAGCTGGCCGAGCAACGGTGTCCGCTGAAACGCACTGTAGCGCCATTTGACGAGCACGCCTTCCCCCTCGCGCGGGGCGAGGCTCGGCTCGATCGCGGCTCGCTCGGGGGCTGCGGCCAGACCCGGACCCCACATCGCCTTCAACAGGCCGCGCAGCTCCTCGCCTTGTTCTTTGGGCTGCTGCGTGTAGATGGCCGGCACCCCCGAGGCTCGACACGCCCCGAGGAGCGCCTGGGCATTGCGAACGGTGGTCTTGGCCGGATCTCGACCGCGGTCGAAGAAATCCAAGAAGTACTGCTGCAGATCGTGAAGCAGCAAGGTTGCGCCCTGCCTTCGAAGGCGGAAGGACGTGCGATTTTCGGGCCACGTGTCGGGCGCGGGAAGGTCGTGGGGCAAAATCCGCGGGATGGTCACGAGGAAGCTCCTTGCAAGCGAGGTTTGTCGATCTTTCCGACCAGGGTCCTGGGCAGAGTGGGCAAAAAACGGATCCGATCCGGCACCTTGTGCGCGGCAGCCCGTTCGCGAACGAAGGCTCTCAGCTCGCTCTCCGAAACGCCCTGGCCCTTACACACCACGAACGCGCAGCTGCGCTGCCCGAGAAATGAATCAGCCACCGCCACCACGGCGGCCTCTGCCACGGCCGGGTGGGCCATCAAGTGCGCTTCCACCTCGGCGGGGGCGATTTTCTCTCCGCCGCGGTTGATTTGCTCCTTCAACCGCCCCACGACGGCGAGGTTGCCCTCCGGTGTGAACCGCACGCGATCTCCCGTGCGGTAGAAGCCATCTGGCGTGAAACGCAAAGCGTGTTCGGCCTCGTCTCGATAGTAACCGACAATCGTGTACGGCCCCCGAACGAGGAGCTCCCCCGCCGCGCCGGCGACGACGGGCTCCCCCCCCTCCCCTACGATCCGCAGCTCGTCCGCCTCCGACATCGGGCGACCCTGGCAGCGCACGACGACCTCGAGAGGGTCGTCGAGCCGGGTGTAGCAAACGAGACCCTCGGCCATGCCGAACACCTGTTGCAGCGTCACCCCGAGCTCGGGCCCGACGCGGCGCGCGAGCTCGACCGGCAGGGGAGCTCCCCCCACTTGAATCACGCGCAGCGAGGAAGATGCGCTGTTTCTCCGCCGGGCGGCGGCCAGCCAAGCCTGCAGCAGCGAAGGGACGAGGGACGTCCAGCTGACTCGTTCTCGCTCGATCCACTCGAACGCCTCGACGGGCGCTGCCGTGCTGGCGAGCACGGCCCGACCGCCCACCCAGAGCGCCCCCAGCACGCCCGGCGAGCTGAGCGGGAAGTTGTGTTGGGCCGGGAGCACGGCCAGGTAGCAAGTGCTCTTGGACCAGTGGCACACTTCTACGCTCGCGCGCACACTGTACAGGTAGTCGTCGTGAGTCCGAGGAATGAGCTTCGGCGTGCCCGTCGTGCCCCCGGAGAGCTGAAACAGGAGCACCTCGCTCGCGTCGGCAGCCGGCTCGCCTCGAGGCTCGGCCCGCGGCACCACCACGGCCTCGATGCCTCCGTGCGTCCATGGCAGCGCCACCTCGCGGGCGCCCCCGGGGGGCTCTATCACGCACACTCGCGGTCGACTCGCGGCTTGCTCGGCGACCTCGGCGGCCAGCGCCACGCGGTCGAATCCGCCGCGCGAGCGCGCCGTGACGAGGGCGACAGCGTTCGTCCTCTCGACGAAATACGAGAGTTCGAAGCGTCGGTGGGAGGGCAAGGCCATGACGGGAGCTACCCCGAGCCAGCAAAGCGCGAGCAGAGCCTCGAACAGCTCGACCCGATTCGATATCTGCAGAACCACGCGATCCCCGGCGCGGAGCCCGATCTGGTGCAACCCTGCCGCGAGGCGCCGCACCTCCAGCGAGAGCTGCTGATAGGAGAGGCGCCGCTGCGCGTCGACGAGCGCCGTTCGCTGCCCGTGCGCGGCCGCCTGGCGGCACAACAGCTGCGGGAGAGTCTCCCCGCGCCAATAGCCCGCCGCGCGGTATGCTCTCGCCCGCTCCTCGGGCCACGGCCTGACGCCTCGGAACCTCACGCGCCCCCCGCTTCGGCACATCCGAGCGCCGACAACATCGCGCCGAGCTTCTGGTCCGTTTCCGAGAGCTCGGTCTGCGGATCCGAGCCGACGACGATGCCGGCTCCCGCGAAGAGCCTCGCGCGGCTCCCCGAGAGCTCTCCGCACCGAAGGGTGACCGCCCAGCGGCCATCACCGGCGTGATCGCAGTACCCGACCAGCCCCGTGAACAGACCGCGATCGTAGCCTTCCAAATCGCGAATCAGTCCGCGCGCGAGCCCGGTAGGGCTACCGCATACGGCCGGCGTCGGGTGGAGCGCGAGCGCCAAACCCAAAGACGAGGGCGCATCCTCTCGCAGCTCGCCCACGATCAGCGTGGACAGGTGCATCAGACTCGGTGTTTCCACGATGCTGGGCGCGCTCGGCACCGAGAGCGTTCGGCAGTAGGGTAGCAGTGCGCATCGAATCGCCTCGACGACGACTCGATGCTCGAGTCGCTCCTTCTCCGAGTCGAACAGCTCGCGACGCCGCCGCTGCTCCTCGGCGGCGCTCCCCGCGCGCGCTCGGGTTCCCGCAAGGGGGTTGGTCACCACGTAGCGGCCCGAGCGTTGCAACAGCAGCTCGGGGCTGGCCCCGACCAGCCAAGAGCTCGAGGCGAGCTCGACTCGAGGCGGTCGCTCGCAGTCGAGGCGAAGACCGAACGTGTAGCCGCGCGGATTCGCCCGGGCCAGCCGCGCCACGACAGCGCGCGGCTCCACCGGCTGCCCCAGGGTGAGCTCGGCGCAACGGGAGAGCACGACCTTGCGCAGCTCACTGGCCTGGAGCACCTGGAGGGCACGCGCCACCGCTCTCGCAAAACCCGCGCGATCGGAGCGCAGCGCGCTTCCCCCGGGCAGCGCCGCAGGCGCCTGCGGAGGAGCTCCGAGGCCCCGAAAGCGCAGCGCTTGGCGCGGCACGAACAGTCGATGCGGCTGCGCGAGGTCGAACGGAATCGCTCCAACGCACAGCGGATCACCCTGCCCTCGCTGGCGCGCCGCCGCCAACGCACGATCCACGGCCGCGGCCAAATCGCTTCCGGATTCGGCGCGGGGAACGGGCCCCTCCGCCCCCTGGCAACAGAGCGTCCAGCCGTCGGAACAGAAAGCGAAGTCGAACGGAAAGTCCTGCAGCGGGACCGCTGGCTGCGGTGGCGAGACGACCTCGTTGCCGCGATCGGTTGCCAGCTTGCCGGCGCGCGCGAGCATGGGGGGTGCGTAATCCATGTTCCTCGAAGGGGGAGGCCGCGGGCGACGGGGTCCCCCGCCGACGGCTCCAATCATTGACCGTTCTTAAATGATACCGATTCTCATTTTTATCAACTGAAAAGCATCCCCAGGAGAAACTCGCTGAGGGCGGGCGATCGTTCGATTCCGGAGGCCGAGCATTTCGCGTTGGGTGTTCGAGGAAAGGTCCCGAAAAGCGCTCGCCGCCATCCTGGGCCGCACCGGATTCCGCGCGCCCCTTTCTGATCGGGCGAAGGACCCCATGCGGGGCGATCCTCGTCTCGTCCGCGCGGCGGCGGAGCGCAGCCCGAGCGAGCGAGGCCTTTCCATTCGAGCCTTCGCCTCGGGTGCGCTTCGGCGACCTGCCGGCGGAGCCGCGACCCGAACGCGCGCTCTGCGCGGCAGGCACGCAGCGCGCGCTCGAGCCCTCAGCCGCCGGGCCCGAGCGCCTGCGCGACCGGACCAAAGAGCAGCTGGGAGCTCGTTCCCCAAACGGCGAGCGCGACGAAAGCGAGCGTCGCGACGACGCAGAGGCTACCCCAGCGCCGGGTGGGTCTCATCTGCCACCACATCACCAGCCCCGATGCTCCCCACGCGAGCAACGTCAACCCGAGCAAGTCCTCCATCGCGGCCCACACGGTCATCCAACCAGGCCGCGCCGGGAAGTGATGCGCCGTGTGGAGCTTTCCGAGGTACTGACTCAACCCGAGCGAGGGCCAGGTGTCGGTGCGGCGCCCGGAGAGGGCGCCGGTGCGCAGATCGTAGATGGTGTTGTAGGCCGTGCCATCGGCGCCCAGCATTCGAAAGCGGAGCTGCTGAGATATCCGGGGGTGCGCGGTGAGCTCTCCCTGGCTCGAGAGATTGCGGCTCGCGAGCAAAGGGCCGAGCTTCTCCTGCAGATGCGAGAGCGAAACCTCCGGCAACACGACGCGCGCTCCGGCGAACGGCACGGGCGGCGGCTCGGGCCGGGCGCTGCGCGTCGCCACGATGGCCGTCGCGTTCTGCATCTCGAGCAGCACGACGTGGCGCCCCTGCTCCGCCTTGGCACTGAACACGGAGACGCCCGAGAGCTCGCTCTCGTAGTCCGTCGATAGCTCGTAGCGCTCCCCTCCGCGACGGTTGAGCTCCCGCACGACGCGCTCGGCGATCTGGCCAGGCTGCCAGGGCGAAAGACCCGTGACCTCCTGCAGCTCGGTCGTGGCCACGCGTCGACCGCGCACGTCCTCGAAGGCGTTCGGATGGTTGAACAGCACCCCGCTGAGCCCGAACAACATCGCCCACGGAAAGAAGAACAGCCCGGTATACATGTGCACACGCCGAACGACCTTCAGAGCTCGCCCGGTGGAAAAGCGGCGGCGGTTCGATTTCAGCATGGCTCAGCGTAGCTTGGCCGCACCGAACACGAGACCGTCCACGGTCGGCCCCGCCGAAGACAGGCCCGACGGGCCGATGGCCACGAACGTGGTGGATTCACGGCCTCGGAAGAGGGCTCCGTAGGCAGCGCCATCGAAGTCGAACACGATGATGCTGCCACCGCTCGGGTCCATGTCCGCGCTTTCGACCGAAGGCTGGTCGCCCAGCGTCAGCGACGCCCAGCGCCAGGCTCCCGCGCTGGCGAGAAGGCGCGGCGACGTGTCCGCCGTGATGGGAAACAGTGATTCGTCCAGCACACGCAAAAACACCGCACCTCGACTGCCACGGATGAGAGAGCCGGCGCTGGCCCCGCCGAAGAGAGTCGGAAGCTCGACGTGGAAGTCCCGGTCGAACTCGCCCGACTCGGGGTCGAAGCGGAGCAGACAAGGCGCGTTCGTGCTCTCGCCGTTGAGGCGATGGACGGCGGCGCCGTAGGCCTCGGTCGCAACGTACACCAACCCATCGGAGCCCACGGCGCCGTCCCGGACGTAGCCGCAGCGCTCGTCGGTGGCGACGGTGATGTCGTCCGTGCGGGTGTCGACCGCGACGATGCCCGCGACATTCGGAACGGCGGGGCCGGCGCGCCAGCCTGCGAAGGTCACGACCGAGTCCCCGACCACGACGGGAGAGGCCGAGAAGGTCAGTTGCGCCCCTTCGATCACCAGGCCCTCGAGTGGCTCGGCACCCCGCACCGTCATCTCCGTCGGGTTGAACGTCACGACCGATGCGGTAGCGCCATCGAAGAAGTACGCCTTGGTATCCGATGCGAAGTGGAACTGCCCTCCGTACTCGCCCAGCCGGGCCAGCCCCTGGCCGAGAAAGCTGAGCGTCGCGCCCCGCTGAAGAGCCGGGCCCTCCACCAAGTCGTAGCGCGTCAGGGTCGGCCCCGCGTCTCCCCCCACGAACAGCGCTCCGCCGCCAGCCGGACCAGCTCCGATCGCCCGGCCCGGCACCTCGACGGCGGCGGAGAGATCGAGCTGTCGGGGCTCGTCGAGTGAATCGGTGAGCACGATGTAGCTCTGGTCATTGCCTGCCTCGGCTCCGAGCACCTGGGAAACGAACGCAAACAGGGGCGGCTCGGCCCCCTCGGCTCTGGAGCTGCCCCGCTCGGTGGAGCCCGAGGCCCCGTCGGCTCGTGGCGGGGGGAAGGCCCCCGGGTCGATCGCAGTGCCGTCCTCGCCGCTGCAGGCCACCGCGAGCGAGGCCGTGAGCATCGGAGCGAGCAGAGCCCCGGGGCGAGCGGCCCCGCGCGCGCGCGGTCCGGACCGACCGGAATTGGTTTCTGATTTCATGTACTGGGTTCCTTTCGCCCCGTCTCGACGGTCAGCTTGAGGTGAAACGATCGTCCCGGCCGCTGCACGCCGAAGAAGTCGAACGCGGCCGCGTCCGCCAGGTTGTCGACCTGCAGGGCGCCGGTGATCCGTGCGCCCCCGAGCCAACTCTGGTGGACGAGCCCGATGGATTGCAGCGCCTGCTCCGGCACTTCCGACTTCGTGTCGGACAGCCCATCGAGCTCCCAGCCGCGGAAGAAGGACCCCACGTAGCGCACCGAGTAGCTGAGGCTGAGCTCGTCCGCGGGCGACAAGAGGCCCGCGCGGGCCACCCGCGCCTCCCCGTGCGCAAACGCCCTGGGCTGGTTGGGCATTCGCTCGCCGGCGTAGCGCTGCAGCCCCCCGCCGGCGCCGACGCTCCGCGCGTCCAACGCGGTGCCCCCCCCGGCGAAGGAGAGCCAGCCCCCGGGCGCCGTCCACGAAACGTTGGCCTCCGCACCCAGCACGCGCACCACCCCGGCGTTGTCGAACTGCTGAAAGCCCGCCTCCCCGACCAAGAAGATCAAGTCGCGGGCAAACCGCGCGAAACCCGACACGGCGGCCCCCACCCCCTCTGCGCCCCGCGGTGGGTCGAGCGAAAGCCCGATGTTGAGGTTGTGACTGCGCTCCGGCACGAGCTCCAGATTCGACAAGGTCAACCCGCCGTCGCCAAACAGCTCGTCTGCCGTCGGCAGGCGCGTCGCCCATTCGTAGGAGGCCCGCGCGTACAAACGCTCGCCGAGCTCGAGGCGCAAGCCATTGCCCACACCCACGCGGGAAGTGCCCCGCTCCCAGCGGCTCTCGAGCCCGCTCGGCAGCACTCGAAGACTCGACGCTCGCTCCAGGTATGCCTTCGCAAAGAGCTGGTTTCTCAGGCGGTCGTAGGCAAAGCGGCTCTCGAGCTCGACGCCCCCCGTCGCCGTCAGGGTCGTGGGCTCCGCCCGGAGGGGATCGATGGCCTCGTCGCCGAGGGCGCGATCTCGCCCGCGCCGCCGCACCCAGCGCGGCGAGGCCGAGATCCGCAGCTCGTGGTCCTCTCCGAGAGCCAGGCGAGCCGTGGCGCGGCCGAACCACGCCCCGTCCTCCACGGTCGAGTCTCGCCCGACTCCCGCGATTTCGCCCGGCTGCGCGAGGGAAGCGGCACATCGACCGTCCCAGTCGTAGCGGCACTGGCCCATGTCGACGAAGCGCGTGCGCGCGACGGAGTAGCCGAGGTCGAGCTCCAGCGCGACGGCCTCGGCAGATCCGACGGCGTAGGCCAAGTGCCCGCCGAGAAGCTGCTTGTCGTAGGTCACGTCCCCGTACGGAACCGTCATGACGAGGTTGTGCTGAATGTCCCGCTGGTAGCTCGTGCCGAACCCCTCGAGGCTCAGGCGGTTCGCCCACGAGAGCCCCAACAGCGCAACCTCGGCCCTCCCCCCGAAGGCACCGTACCCGTCGTGGAAGCGCCGTCGGGAGGCCCGGCTCACGCGGCCCGCTTCGTCGAACGCATCGACGACGACGGGATAGTCGTTGTCGGCCGAGTCCAAGAATGCGCTGGCGGCGACGAACACGTGATCGCCTCGACCTCGGTGCCGAAAGTCGCCCGCGACGCGAGCTTGCCCGAAGGAGCCGACCTGCGCCGAAGCCGAGGAGCGCGTGCCACTCGTCGATCGATCGGTCACGAGATTCACGGCGCCGCCCAGCCCATCTCCCCCCAAGCGCACCGGCGTCACGCCGCGGTAGAGCTCCAGGCGCTGCACCGAGTTGACGGGCACGTTCGCCGCCCCGAGCGCATGCCCCATCCAACCCAGCGGCAACCCATCGAGGAAGAAGCGCACCCGCCCCGCGCCGAGGCCTCCCAGGTCGATGTTCGCTCGGGAGCCCAACCCGCCCATTCGCCGCACCGTCACCCCCCCCGCCCGGGCCACGGCTTCGCCCAAATCGGCGGAGCTCGCGTGCGCCCGCTGCAAATCCAGCACGGTGACGGCCTCCCCGGACCGCATCCGCTCCTGCGCAGCCGAACGCCCGCGCACCTCGACCTCGACGGGTGCTCGCACCGGAGTCGCCGCGGTGGGCTGCGGCCACGCCGCATCCGCGCCGCCCGCAGCCGCCGCGCCGAACGCATCGAGCGCGACCGCCGCCCCGCCCGGCGCGCCCCCGGGCGCCGCCACCGCCTCGCCCTGCGGTCCCGGCGCGACGACGGCCGGTGGGCGCGTGGGGCCCGGCGCGTGTCTCGCACCGAGGGCGGCTGTCGCTCCGCCCGGTCTGGGACGAAACTCGTATCGATACAGGATACGCGAGGCCACGAGCCGGCCGCCGCGCTCCGCCGGTCGGAAGCGAAACCGCAGGGCCGCCCGCCGCGCTGATTCATCGAAAGCGGGGCTCGCAGAATCGACGATCTCCGCCCGCACCACGGCTCCGTCGACCCCGATCGTCAGCCGCAGCCCCACGCTCGCGCCCCGACCCTCCTCCTGCGGGGGGTATTCGGCCCGGGCAAACTTCACGAGCCGAGGCCGGACGATCCCACCCGGGCGGGGCGCGGGCTGCCGTCGCTCCCCGGCGCCCCCCGGACCGGCGCGCCGCTCCCCTGCCGGCCCGGCAGGCTGCGCGATGGCGAGCCCGCCCCAGCCCGCCATGGCGAGAGGCAGCGCAGCGCGCCACGCCGCCGCCCACCTCCGGGCCCCGCGCGCAGGCCTCCTTCGATTCCAGCCAGAGAACATCGTCGATATCGATATTTATAATCAATAGCTATCGGCACGAACGAGGCCGCCGGGGGGACCTCTACCCCCCGAGACGGACACCCGAATGTTGTGGAAATGCGCTCTCCAGCGGGGAGGGCGTGGGTGAAACCGCTCCGCGCACCGAGCTTGCGCCATGAGCTTTATGATAATGAGTATCGATTTACTCGAGAATGGGCAGCCGTCAAGCGCTTTGCGCCCCGCTCTTCCCAAGCGCGCCGAGCGGGCGTCAGACCGGGTCGAGCCCGAGGGCGAGGCGGCCGCTGATGCTCAGCTGCCGCTCTTCGAGCGGTGGACGAAAATCCGCGGCCCGCACGGCCCGCCACGGGCGCTCGAGCCCCACGCGACGCAGCTACGACGCCCCGCCCACGACCTCCATCGCCTTGTCGACGCCTGGCGCAGGCTCGAGGAGCACCTCGAGGCGTAGATCCGAACGGGGACGTTCTGCAGCTGCAGCCCGTAACAGCCCGCTCGACTCGACCTCATGAGGATGCGGCGGGGCGCCGCCCGAATCCGAGCCAAGCGGTCGAGCCGAGCTCGACGGGCCCTTTGCCCACGCGCTCGACCAAGTACGCCCGCGCCTGGTCGGATTGCTGCTGCCACGCCTCCGGGCCGAGAGCCTTGCGTAGCGCTACGAAGGGCGCCCCGGCTCGGGCCATGCGATCCCACAGGTCGGCACCATCGTGAATCTCGAACCCTTCGCGATACGCCTCCACGCGCACGTCGACGAACCCGGCCGCCTCGAGCTCGGCGCGAAACACCGCCGGGTTTTCGAGATTCAAAAGGTTCGCCTCGGGCGGCTCGCGCGCGGGGTCGGCCGCTCGCAGCGCGCCGAACATGGCCTGCATCATCGTACTCTCGGACACGGGCGCCCAGCTGGAGACGAGTACGCGCCCCCCCGGACGCAGCGCCCGATACAGCTCGGAGAAGCCCATCGAGCGGTCGGGGAAGAACATCAGCCCGAACATCGAAAACGCCGCATCGAAGCTCTGCTCCGGCACGCCGAGCTGCATCCCGTTGCCGACCTCGGCCGTCACGCTCGACAGCGCCCTCGCCGACGCCCGCCCGCGCAGCAGCTCGATCATCGTCGGCGAGAAGTCCACGGCGTGCACGCGGCGCACCTGGGGGGCGACCTCGAGGGAGAGCGTGCCGGGGCCCGCCGCGACATCGAGGACCTCATCGCTCGGGGAGAGCGCCATGCGCCGCGCCGCCTCCCGGCTGAAGGGCAGCATGACCCAGTCGGCCTCGGCGGCGTAGCCCTCGGCCACGTCCTCCCAGGGCTGCTGGGCGGCGAGGGGGCTGGGTTTGGTGACGGGCGGCTGGGGCCTCGAGTCCGAACTCGACATACCGGATCGCGTAGGGCCCCCCGCGTCCCGAGTCCAGCGAAATGCAATATCTTCGAGCGCTCGCGCCTTTTCCCCGGGCGCGTGGGCTTCGGCGGGCGACCGCGCTCCACGGTGGCTCGCCTCGAGGGCGACAGCGGGCCCCTGGTTTCACTCGACGGAGCCGTCAGCCCGCGCGCTGACACGGAGCGGTGCCAACGGGAGACCCGGATCGGACGCCCCCGGGCGCAGGCCGAGCCCGCCGGCCCCAGCGGGGCGGGCCTCCGCGACCCGCGCGGAGGCCCGAGGAGCCGAGCTGCCTACTGGATGACGACCGCGCCGCAGCGACTGGGGGTACCGCCGCCGCCGCAGGTTTCCCCGGCGACCGTGCAGATCCCACAATCGAGCAGGCCCCCGCAGCCGTCTGCGACCGGACCGCAGTCGGCGTTCTGCTCCTGACAAGTGAGCGGCGTGCAGCCGCCGCCGGAAGTGCACGCGCCGCAATCGATCAAGCCCGAGCACCCGTCGCTCAGCAGGCCGCAGTCCCCGGTGCCGCAGACGCTCGGCGTGCAGGAGCCGGCGCCGCACTGGTTGGCCTGCGTGGCGCCGCATACCTGGCCCGTCGGGCAGGTGCCGCAGTTGAGCACGCCGCCGCAACCGTCCGCCACGGTTCCACAAGCTGCGCCGGCGCTCTGGCAGGTGATGGGGGTGCAGGAGCCGCCACACTGACTCGGTGTGCCTCCACCGCCACAGGTCTGACCGCTCGGGCAGGTGCCGCAGTCGACCACGCCCCCGCAGCCGTCGCCGATGAAGCCGCAGTTGGCGCCTGCCGCCTGGCAGGTGGTCGGGTTGCAGACGGCGCCGCACAGGTTGGGCCCGGCCGCGCCGCACTCGTAGCCGGAGGGGCAGGTGCCGCAGTCGAGCACGCCGCCACAACCGTCGCCCGCTGCCCCGCAGCGCGCGAACTGCCCGCCGAGGTCGTCGATGGCCTGCTCGCAGGTCTGCGGCGTGCAGCTCCCGGTGCCACATTGGTTGGGCCCGTCGCCGCCGCAGAACTGCCCACCGGGGCAGGTTCCGCAGTCGATGGTGCCCCCGCAGCCGTCCGCCAGCGCGCCGCACTCGGCCCCGACGGACCCACAGGTGCGCGGAGTGCAGGCCGGCGTGCCGCACACGTTGCTCGTGCCGCCGCCGCCACAGACGGCGGGCGCGGTGCAGTCGCCGCAATCGACGGTGCCGCCGCACCCGTCCGCGATGATGCCGCAGTTGGCCCCGACGCTGCCGCAGGTAGCCAGCGCGCAGCTGCTGCCGCATTGGTTGGGCGTGCCGCCGCCGCCGCAGCTCTCGGGCGCGGTGCAGGTGCCACAATCCTGGATGCCGCCGCAGCCGTCCGAGAGGAAGCCGCAGGTGGCGCCCAGGTCACCGCAAGTCTGCGGCGTGCAGGAGGGCGGGGCCGACGTGGAGACGCACGCCGACAGATCGAAGATCATGAACTCGAGCGCCTTTTCCTGCGGCGTGAGCGGTCCGGTATCGCAGTGGTCCGGGAACGTGTCGTTGTCGTAGTTCGGGTTGCCGTCCCCGGTTACGTGGAAGGCGCTGTACACGACGCGGCCGCAGACGTTCGCGCTCGAGGCTCCGACGGGCGTGTTGAAGGCGTATTGCTGCACCGAGCTGAAGTCGTTGATGTCGCCGTTGGGTTCCGGCCCGGTCCCCGAGTAGCCCGGCACGACGTGGTCGGCGTCGAGAGTGACGAACTGTTCGACGAGCGACGCTGGCTGCCCCACGGCAGGAACGGAGGCAACGTAGCCACGCGGATCGATGATGCTGATGTAGCCGTTGCCGTAGTCGTCGTGGTACGCGTCGACGTTGCCGAGCCAGGCGTTGAAGGCCTGCCCCTTGGCGTGGCTCACGTCGATGATGCCCGTGGTGGGGTTGTTGTTGACCGTGAAGAGTCCCGCTTCTCCGAACTCGTCGCCGCCCCACTCGCCCGTCGATTCGAAAGAAGAGGGTCCACCGTCGAGGTTGTCCCCCTCGAGATATCGATAGGCGTAGTGCGAGGCGAAAACGCGCCCGCCCGCGTCCGCGAAGGCCTCGAGCTTGTCCCGACGGGTATCGCTCTTCGACCCGTTGTAGTCGCCTTCGCAATCGAAGATGGCCACGTCGTAGTCGTCGAGCGCGGGCGAAGAGCCGGCGAACAAGTCGGACACGGTGTCGGTGCTCCCGCTCACCTCCGCCCCGTTCTCCCCCTTGAAGATGTGAACCCGCCCGGAGCCCGCCGGACCGGTGAACTCGCTGTCGGCGACACCGATCTTCCGCAGCACGCACTCGATGGCGTCCACCTTGCCCGTGACCATCGCGATGTGCGGGATGTTCACGTGCTGGGTCAGGCCCGCCGCCGCGTCGTTCTTGTGGCGGGGCAGGCGCGCGTCGTCGACGGAAAGCACGTTGTCGCTGCAGTCGGCCACGGCCGGGATCATCACGACGCGCCTCCACTTGCCCATCTTCACGACCAGCGGGAAGTCGACGCCCGAGGGGATGTTGTCGAGCGAGAAGCTGCCGTCCGGCCCGGTGATGGTGGCCACCAGCGGTTCGCCGAGGTCCTCGTCCTCGCAGCGCTCACAGGTGGGGCCCGTGGTGATGCTGGGCAGGTTGGCCAGGTCCGCGATGTTCGGAACGTAGACGAGGGCGTTGTACAGCGGCTCCGTCCCGTTGGGAGCGTAGACCCTGCCGGTCACGCGAGTCTCTTCGCCGGGGTCGCAGGTTGCCTGCTGCTGGCAGAAGTTGTCGCAAGGCTCGGTCGCCACGCAACTGCTCGGATTGCCCTGGCAGGCGAAGCCCGGGTCGCAGTTGCCGCAGTCGATCTGGCCGCCGCAGCCGTCGCCCTGGGGGCCACACGAGGCGCCGATATCGCCGCAGGTGTCCGGCGTACACGACGTGCCGCACTGGCTCGGGGTGCCCCCGCCGCCGCAGGTATCCCCCCCGGAGCAAGTCCCACACGAGGGGATCTGGCCATCGCAGCCGTCCGAGACGGGGCCGCAGTCGGCGCTGGCCGCGGCGCACGCAGCCGCCTGATCCATGGGCTCGCAGGTGGGGCTGCCGCACTGATTCGGGGTGCCCGCGCCGCCGCACGTGTCGCCGCCAGTGCACGTGTCGCCGCAATCGATCGTTGCACCGCAGCCATCTGGAATCGAGCCGCACTCCGCGCCCGCGGTGAGGCAAGTGTAGGGAACGCACGCGACGGTTCCGCACTGGCCCGCCGTCGTCAAGCCACACGCCTGTCCGAGCGGGCAGGTGCCACAGTCCACGACGCCACTGCAGCCGTCCGATATCACGCCGCACTCGACGCTCCCACAGTCCGCCGTGGTCAGGGGCGTGCAGCTGCCTCCCCCGCCCGACCCGCAGCTGCCCGCGTCAGGTCCCCCGGCGCCCGCGTCGCACGAGGAGCCACAATCGGGAGCACAGCCCTCGAGCAACCCGCCACAGCCGTCCGCGACCGGCCCACAGTAGCCGAGAGCCAGATTCGCGAGAGCCTCCACGCAGGTGAAGGGCGTGCAGGTCGCCGTCCCGCATTGACCCGGCTGACTGACGCCGCACAGCTGCCCCGCCGAGCAGGCGAAGCCGCAGTCGAGCGTCCCCCCGCAGCCGTCGCTGACGGGACCGCACAGCCCCGTTTCCAATGCGTAGTCCGCGCAGCTCTTGAGGGTGCAGCTCGCCAGCGTCTCACACTGCCCCGCCACGCACTCCTGGCCGGCGGAGCAAGTCGAGCAATCGAGAGAGTCGCCGCAGCCGTCCGGTTGCTGTCCGCACTCGGCGCCGAGGCTCTCGCAGGTCGCCGGCGTGCACGTGCCGCTCGCCGGGCCACACAAGCTCGGGCCGGCAGTGCCGCAGGCTTGCCCTTGCCCACACTGGCCACAGTCGACCACATCGCCGCACCCATCGGCGATCGGACCGCACTGGTTCTCCTCGCAATCGGCTTGCGTCTTGCACGCTCCGACACCGCCGCCAGAGCCCCCGTTGAGGATGATGGGCCCCTTGCCTCCGTTGCCGAGCTTCGGGCCGCCGACCTCCGGGCCCACGCCCGCCGTCCCGCCGCCCGCCTGCGCGCCTGCGGAGCCCGATGGCTCTCCGTCCCCTCCTCCGCCAGCCCCGTCGATGGTGGAGCTCGGGGGAGCGCCTTCGCCTCCACAAGCGAAGGCCATGGTGGCACACACGAAGAAGCCGATCGATGAAGCTCTGAGAAGCACGAAACCTACACTCTTTCCAAATTCAGAACGTTAGCGCAGCCGATCCGCTCCACAGGCGAAAGGGCAGCCGGGCAACCCTTCAACCTAACACGCACTGTTGCACCATCAATGTGCCACCTAAGGAAGCACCGCTTTTGGTAACCGGGCTTCGCACACGCTCCCCCCGACGCACCATCGGCTTTCTCGACGCGCGAAACTTGAACGGAAAGTTCGTTCGCTGAGGCGAGTCCCTTCGGCCACCGCTTCATGGGCACGAAGCAGCCGGGCGGGCCAACCAAGCGCAAGCGATGGATCCAGGGAGGCCTTGCTCGGCTAGAGCATGCGCTCCCTGGGCAAGCCGCTCGCGCCCCGGCCCTCGCGAGCCGGAGCGGCGCGGGCGGCTCACCGGATCTCGGGGCGGTTCACTGCGGGGCGGCTCGCTCCCGGGCGACGGAGGTCACCGCAGCCGCGACGTCCCGAGCCCGGGCCGGCGGGCGCGGCGCCCCCCCCCCCCCGCGCAGCTCGCCCCGCCCACCGCCACCACTCCCGACGAAACCGCAGACTCTGCGCCTTGCCGAAGACTCGCTCGACGGGCTGCCCGGATTTTCGAGCGGCTCGTGAGTGTAGCCCTCCCTCCGACCGAACACCGGGGGCGGCTCGATGGCAGAGCGAATGAGTCGAGCAAGCGGCGAGCGAACGGGCGTCTTTTCGCGCCCTCCCGCGACGGGGGCACGAGAAGGCGTTCGAGAATTGCGCTCGCTCATTCAGCGTGCTTGACCTTCCAGCTCCTGGAAGCTCCACAATGCGGCCGTGACCGACGCCAGCGCACCCCCCGCGTCCGAAGCGACTCCCTGCGAGGCGAGCATTCGGCTGCCCATCGAAGGCATGCGATGTGCGGGGTGCGCGGCATCCCTCGAGCGGGCTCTGAGCGCCGAACAGGGGGTCGAAGAGGCGGCCGTCAGCTTCGCTGCCGAGGAGGCGTTCGTTCGCTTCGACGAGCAACGGACGAGTCGAGAGCGACTGGCTTCGGCCATCGAGGAGCGCGGCTATCGGGTCCCGGCACCCCGCGTCGAGGTGGGGGCGGGCGACCGAGGCGCCCGCCGGGGCGAACGACTCGATCGAGCTCGGCTCCTGCTCTGCGCCGGGCTCACCGCCCCGTTGATGGCTCCGATGCTGCTGACGCCGCTGGGGCTCCCGTGGAGCCTTCCGGGTCCCGCGCAATTGCTGCTCGCGCTGCCCGTGCAGCTTTTCGGCGGCGGGCCCTTCTACGCCGGAGCCTGGCGTGCGCTGCGCTTCTCGGGCGCCAACATGGATGTGCTCGTGGCGCTCGGAACGAGCGCGGCGTTCGCCCTCTCCACCGCGTCCCTCGTCACGTCGGGCCCGCTGTACTTCGAGAGCTCGACGGCCATCATCACCTTCGTTCTGCTCGGCAAGTGGCTCGAAGCGCGGGCACGCCAGAGCACCACGGCGGCGGTCGTGGAGCTGATGCGGCTGCGCCCCGACAAGGCGCGGCTGCGGCGCCATGCCCCCGGGGCGGGGGCCACGGCCGAAGCAGAGGTGGAGGTCGACCTCGACCGCGTGCGACCCGGGGACGTGATCGTGGTGCGGCCTGGCGAATTCGTGCCGCTCGATGGCCAGATCATCGAGGGCGAAAGCAACGTGGACGAGTCCTCGCTCAGCGGGGAGTCGCGCCCCGTGGCCAAGGCACCGGGAAGCGAGGTGATGCAGGGCACGGTCAACGGCAGCGGGCTGCTCGTCGCGCGAGCCCTGCGCCCCTCCGCTGCGTCGGCCGTCAGCCGCATCGCCGCCCTGGTCATGGAAGCGCAGGCCAGCAAGCCCCCGATCCAGAAGACGGTCGATCGCGTCGCCGCGTGGTTCGTTCCCGCGGTGGCCGGCGTCGCCATCGCCGTGCTGGGAGGCTGGCTGGCGTTCGGCGCGAGCTTCGACCGCGCGGTGATCGTGGCCGTTTCGGTGTTGGTCATCGCCTGCCCCTGCGCGCTCGGGCTAGCGACGCCGGCCGCGCTGGCGGTCGGCACCGGCGTGGCGGCCAAGTGGGGGGTGTTGTTCAAGGACGCGGAAGCCTTGCAGCATGCCGGGTCGCTCGACCTCGTGATTTTCGACAAGACCGGAACGGTGACCGAAGGTCGCCCGCGCGTCCTCGAGGCCTGGGGTCGCGATCCGGACAGCGTGCTGGCGCTCGCGGCGGCCGCGCAGTACGGCAGTGAGCACCCCCTGGGCGAGGCGCTGCGGAGCGCGGCGCGAGCGCGAGGGTTGAAGGCGCCCCCGGCCGAGGGCTTCGAGGCCTTGGCCGGGCGAGGCGTCCGCGCGCGGGTCGGCGCCGACGAGGTGGCGGTCGGCAGCCCTCGTTGGGTGAGGGAGCTGCTCGGCGGCGACGACTCCCTCGCCGAGCGCACGCGGCAGCGGGAGGCCGAAGGGCACACCGTGCTGTGGGTCGCTCGAGGGGGACGACCTTGGGGCGCCGTGGCCGTCGGCGACGAGCTGCGTCCCGACGCCGCAAGCAGCCTCGCCAGCCTTCGCGCGCGGGGGATCGCCACGGTGCTGCTCAGCGGAGACAATCGAGCCACCGTGGAGGGCGTAGCCGAACAGCTGGGCATCGAAATCGCCATCGCCGAGGTGCTGCCGCGCGAGAAGGCCGCCCACGTGAAGCGGTTTCGAAGCCAGGGTCGCCGAGTGGCCATGGTCGGCGATGGCATCAACGACGCCCCCGCCCTGGCAGCGGCAGACGTGGGCGTCGCCATGGCCGCCAGCAGCGACGTGGCCATGCACAGCGCCGGGGTCACCTTGATGCGGCCCGAGCTGGGACTCCTGCAAGTCGCCATGGAGATCTCACGGGCGACTCGACGAAAGATCGCCGGCAACCTCTTCTGGGCCTTCGCCTACAACACGGTGGGCATCGCGCTGGCCGCGGCGGGGCTGCTCTCGCCCATGCTGGCGGGGCTGGCGATGGCCCTGTCGAGCGTCAGCGTCTTGGGCAACGCCCTCTTGCTCAGGCGATGGAGCCCAAGGCGATGACCGAGGGCCTGTCCATCGGCGAGGTCGCCAAGCGCACGGGGCTGCCCGCCAAGACGATCCGCTACTACGAGGACACGGGGCTCTTGCCGGCGGCCCAGCGCGCCCCCAATGGCTACCGAAGATACGACGAGAAGACCGTGCACCGGCTTCATTTCGTCAAGCGCGCTCGGGACCTCGGATTTTCCCTGGAGGATACGCGCAACCTGCTCGCCCTCTGGTCGAACGAGCGACGTGCGAGCGCGGACGTGCGCCACCTTGCCCAGAAGCACCTCGCCACCATCGAGCGCAAGCTCGAGGAGCTCGAGGGAATGCGGCAGACGCTCGCCACGCTGATTCGGGGCTGCCACGGTGACCAGCGCCCGGATTGCCCGATCCTGGAAGACCTCGCCGGCTCCGACGACAGGGGCTGACGAGCCGCGGTCGATCACACGCCCTGCGCCCCCGAGCTTGGCGCCCCGGGCGCTGGCCGCTCGCCGAGCAGACCAACGGGCTTTCTCGCTGCCCGAGCGGGGCCCCGCCCGCGCCGCTCCCGGCGCGAGCTTCCCTCGGCGTCCCCCTCAGGCCGCGCCTTGGTTCGGGAGAGCCTGCCGATTCCAAACCAGCCAAAACACCCCCAGATCCGCGAGCATTTCGCGAAAGTCCACCAGCCCGAACGGCTTGACGAGGTACGCGTTGGCATGGTGCTGGTACGCGCGCGCCACGTCCGCCTCCGCTTCGGAGGTCGAGAGAATCACCACCGGAACGTGGCGAAGGAGCTCGGATTCTTTGACCGTTCGAAGCACCTCGAGCCCATCCACCTTTGGCAGCCGCAGGTCGAGGAGCAATAGGTCGGGCAGCGGATGAGCTTCTTCGTCCCCGTACGGGTCGCGACGGAGAAGATAGTTCAGCGCATCCTCCCCGTCGGTGAGACGCCGAACCCGGACGCTGGCCTTCTGCTTTTCGAAGGTGCGCATCATCAGCTCGGCGTGGTCGTCGTTGTCCTCAACGATCGCGATGGTTCTGAGTCGATTCGTCATGATCCTCTGGCTCTGGAAGCTCGAAGTGAAAGGTTGCGCCCGCGCCTGGGCCCTCGGAGGTCGCCCAAACGCGGCCCCCGTGCACGTCCACGATGCGCCTGACGAGTGTCAAGCCCACGCCGCTGCCCCCCTGACCGGGCTCGAGCTGCTCGAACAGCGCAAAAATTCTCGACAGGTACCGGGGAGCGATACCGATTCCGTTGTCCGCAACGGAGCACACGATGCCGCTCTCGGTTCGCCGGGAGGACACCGCGATGCGTGGGCTCGACTGGGTGCCCATGAACTTGATGGCGTTCTCCACGAGGTTCTGCAGCACCTCCCGGAGGCGCAGTCGATCCCCGAACGCCGCGTGCAGCTCCCCTTCGACGACGAACTCGACACCCGAGCTCTGCAGAGGTACCGACAGGAGATCTCGCACTTCCTGGACCAGGGCCGAAAGGCATACGCGCTCGGGGGGATTGATGAGGCGACCGATGCGCGAGAGCTCGAGCAGCTCGTCGAGCAGCTGCTTCATCTTGTCGGCAGCAGCAGCCACCCGGCGCAGATCATGAGAGGCGCGCTCGACATTGCCCTCCCGCACGTCCTGCTCGAGCAGGCCAACGAACCCCTTGATGGTGATGAGGGGGCTCTTGAGATCGTGCGATACCGTATAGGTGAAGCGCTCGAGCTCCGCGTTCTTCTTCTCGAGCTCGGCGATCAGCTCGGTGCGAGCCCGATGCGCTTCCCGCTCCGACGTGATGTCCCGCAGCAGGCCGACGAAGTGCACTTCCTCCCCCACGCAGGCCCGCCCCACCGAGAGCTGCACGGGAAACTCGGCGCCGCTGCTGCGCCGCCCGACCACCTCGCGACCGATCCCGATCACCTTGGGTTGCCCCGTGCGCCGGTAGTTTTCCAGGTAGCCGTCGTGCTCGCTTCGAAAGGGCTCGGGCATCAGAACCCGGACGTTTTTTCCAATCAGCTCCGTGGCCTCGTAGCCGAACATCTGAGCGGCCGCAGGGTTGGCCGCCGTGATGGTTCCGCGCGAATCGATCGCGACGATCCCGTCCACCGCCGCGCGCACCAGTGCCTCGAGCAGTGCCTCGCCTCTTTCGGACGAAACAGTCAAGGCGGATACTGGCGCCACGTTCGCTCTATACCCGAAACGGCGCGCGCGTGCACGATCGGCTAGCACGAGCACGGTCGTGCGCAAAGCTTGCCGCCGCCTCTGCCGCGGCGCCGCTGCCCCTGGGTGGCGAGCTGGGGCGGCAATCGGGTCGGTGGCTGCGAAGCTCGACGAGCCAGAGCGTCGACACGGCGCGCGCCGAGAAGGCACCCCGGAAAGGGTCCCGCTCACGTCGTTGGTCGGGCGCGCTTTCCCGGGGTGATGGGGCCCGAGCAACCCGCGCGCTCTAGTTGCTGCCCCCGTCCCGATGGTCACGCCGAGGCCGCGTCAAACCGAGTTGCTTGAGCCGATACGCCAGGGTGCTCGGGCGCATTCCCAACAGCGCCGCGGCCCCGGAGGGCCCTGCGATCTTCCAGTTGCTGACCTGCAGCGCGCGCGCAGCATTTTCGCGCTCCAGGCCCCGAAGCTCCGCAGCCGTGAGCACCGCCGAGCGCGGCCAGTTCGCCCAATCCAGTAGGCAGCGGGGGCGGCTGTCACGGACTTGAGCCCAACAGTGGATCATCGCCCTGAGCTCGCGCACGTTCCCCGGATACCGATAAGCCAACAGGGCCTGCTCTTCCTCGGGCGAAAGGCGCGGCAACGGGCGGTAGCCTTCCTCCTCCGTGGAGCGAAAGAAATCCGTCAACGGGGCAATGTCCACTTTGCGTTCCCGCAGTGGTGGGACACGAGAGCACACCATGAATCCACCCCCGAGCAGCTCGCCCGTCACCCCTTGGGGTGACCGCTCGGCGTCCGTCGACTGCGCGACGACGACCCACGGCGGCGTCGCGCCGGTCGCCCCTTTCGAGGCTTCCACCAAGTGGGCCAACACCTGGCGACGCAGGCCCTCGGGCAGCTCCTGCAGCTGCCGCACCACCAACGTGCCGCCTTGGGCCATTTGCCAGAGCTCGAGCAGGCGCCGAATCGCGCGCGCTCCGCTCTCCACCCCAAACGCGTCTGCCTGAGGGCGCTGACAATTGGCGACGATGAAAGGAGCTTGGGCCCACTGGCTGCGGTGCGTCGCCGTGGCGAGGTGGGCCTTGCCCGTGCCCCGCTCGCCGACGATCAGGGTGGGCTCGCGCCGGCCGGAAGCCGTGCGCAGCTGTTCGAGCACGGCTCTCATGGGTCCCCCCCGAGCCACGACTTCCATTGGGGTCGGAGAGGAGCCGAGGGCCGATGGGACGGGGCTGGATTCCGTCGCCGTGGCCCAGATATCAAAACCGTTGAGCGACACCCCATGATGCTGACGGAGGGCGGTTTCTCTCCAGTTTTCGATCAGGTTTCGCCCTCGCGTCATGGCCCTGGGAATCCCTCCCCGGGCGCCCCGATCGGGCCGGGGTGTTGGCATCCGGACACCGCCAGAGTGCCGCGGCGGCACCAAGCGCCGGACTTTTCCACGCAAGCAGCACTGGCACCCCGCGTGCTCTGTGTTTGGTCACGCGCCGAGACGGCGGGTGTCGAGCCACGACGTCGGCGGCCCCCCTCGGCGCGCCGCCGTCATGGCGGCCATACGACGACTCGAAGACGAGCCCGGGGTTCGCCACTCGCTGGTGCGCCGGCTTCGAGCGGAAGGGGAAACCCACCAGGCCGCATGCGTCGAAGAGGCGCGTAGCGAGCTTCCAACGGTCTCTCCCGAGCTGGTCGTCTCCGACCTCGACCCACCCGACGGCTGCGGGCTCGACTTGCTGGACGAGCTCGCTCAGCCGGGGGGCAGCCCAGCCGCTGCCACGAGCTCCGAGCGTCGACGAGTCCGTGGCGGGCTACGGCAGTCAGCTCCTGTCGCCCCCGGCCAGCCATGCCGGGCAGATCCCCGTCGCGGACGCCGTGGTCGCGCCGCGGGACGAGAGCTCCCGTGGAACACACGTGCGCCTTCGCGCCCAACCAGGTCGTGCACCCGCACCATCTGCCCGTGCACGTTCAGGCCCGTCCCCTCCCCGCGGCCGCCCAGGAAGAGCGATTCTGCGAATCGAGCGACTCGGCATCGGCCGAGCCGAAGCCCCCTGACCGAACGGCTCCCCCGCGCCGCTCTGCGGCGGGCTCCAAGCGGGGCAAGCGGCCAAGCCGCCGTGCGGCAGTGCAGGCGGTGTGCCCGTCGGCGAGCGCGCCGGCGAGCGGGCTCAGTAGTAGGTCGTGTCGCGCTGGTAGTGGCACGTGTATCCCCCTGGGTGCTTCTGCAGGTAATCCTGGTGGTAGGATTCGGCCGGATAGAACGCCGTGGCGGACGCCACCTCCGTCGTCAGTGGCCGCTTCCAATCCCCGGAAGCGCTCACCTCGTCGATGACCTCTCGGGCGACGCGCCGTTGCTGCTCGTCCAACACGAAGATCGCCGAGCGGTATTGCGTACCGATGTCGTTGCCCTGGCGATTTTCCGTCGTCGGGTCGTGGATCGAAAAGAAGAACTGCAAAATGCGGCGATAGCTGATTCGATCGGGGTCGAACACGACCTGCACCGACTCCGCGTGCCCGGAAGCCCCCCCTTTGACGTCCTCGTACCCGGGCCCCTCGAGGCTGCCGCCCGTGTAGCCGACCGTGGTGTCCAGCACCCCGGGTAGACTGCGCAACAGCTCCTCCATTCCCCAGAAGCAGCCACCGGCAAGCAACGCGATCTGGCGACGCTCGGCGGCGGGCTCGACCGGCTCGGGCTGAGCGGGGAGCGGCGAGGCGGCGCGCTCGCCCGCTGAGGAACCGAGCGCCGAAGCAGCGGGCGACGAGGAGACGGTGGCCTCCGGGCGACGGCAGGCGAGCGAGCAGAGAGCCGCGCAGACGAGCGCGACGGCGGTGGTGCGTGGCGTGTGCATACGGTCATTGTATGCCACCAGCCCTGCGGCGGGTTACGCGCGGCCCGATCCGGACGGTCCGAGCCCCCGGAGTGCTCCGCGCCGGCGCCTCGACCGCGAACCCGGATTCCGTGTTGCGGGACTCCACGACGGCTCGCTACAGTGCCCCGGTGACGCACGACCGCGACTCGCCGGCCGGACATCGTTCCCCCGGCCGTTGCCCGGCGGCAGCCCCGCTGTGGGTCGCCCTGCTGGGCGGAGCACTGGCGAGCGCATGCCCGGAGGAGCGCCGACCCCGCCCGGCTGCGGGCTCGGCGCACAATCGCGCAAGCGGCTCGGGCGACGACGGCGCCCGACGCCAGCAGGCCACCGGCGCCGGCGACGACACCGTCGGTCGGCAAGAGGCGAGCGGCGCAGAGGATCGTGGCCCACGCCCGAGCATCCTCGGCGGGGCGGGCAAGGGCGAAGACGCGACGGGCGCAGGGCGCCTCGGAGCGGAAGCCGAGCGACGGGGCTTCGGGAGCTCGCGAGAGCCGAGCTCGGTCGATCGCCCCCGCGGAGGCCGGTGAACGAAAAGAACGTCCGGGCCCTGACGGGCCAGCTCACGGCCCTGGCGCTGCTCTGCTGCGGCGCCCCCCCGAGCCCCCAGCCCCCCACCACTGCGAACCCACCGGCCACGTCGTGCTCGGAGCGCGTGGGCACGCTGCTGTCGCAGATGACGCTGCAGGAGAAGGCGGGGCAGATGGTGCAAGCGTGGCAGGCAAACGCCAGCCCCGAGGACGTTCGCCGCTACAACCTGGGGGCCGTCTTCAGCGGCGGCGACTCGGCGGCTTGGGCAACCGGCTACGACGACCGAGGCAAGACGGACGCCGAATCCTGGGCGGACATGCTCGACGCATACCACGCCGCCGCTCGCAGCTCTCGCCTTGCCATTCCGGTGCTCTACGGCTTCGACGCCGTCCACGGCAACAGCAAGGCGACCGGAGCCACGATCTTCCCGCACAACATCGGGCTCGGTGCCGCAGCCGATCCGGCGCTCGCTGAGGCCATCGGTCGCGCCTCCGCGCGCGAGGTCGCGGCCGTCGGAGTCAACCTGGTGTATGGGCCCAGCACGATCGCGGCTGCCGACGAACGCTGGGGGCGCACCTTCGAAAGCTACAGCGAAGACCCGACGCAGGCGGGGCTGCTCGCGGCAGCCACCGCGCGCGGGCTCCAGGGCAACTTCGACGAGAGCCACGTCCTGGCCTGCGCGAAGCACTTCGCCGGAGATGGGCTGACGGACGTGGGAACGTCGACGGCAAAGCCCCAGTGGACGAATCGACACGGGATCCTCGACCGCGGCGATGTCAGCCTGGGCGAGGAGGAGTTTCGGCGCCTGGCAGTCGAGCAGTATCGACCGGTAATCGACGCGGGCGTCAAAATCATCATGGCCAGCTTCAGCTCGTGGAACGGGAAGAAATCCCACGGGGACTACCACCTGCTGACGGAGATTCTCAAGCAAGAGCTCGGCTTCCGCGGCTTCGTCACGGGAGATTACCAGGGGCACTCGGAGCTCGGCGCCACCATCTCCGACCAGGTGGTGGCAGCGTTCAACGCGGGCATCGACATGGTCATGGAACCCGTCGAATGGAAATCGACCCTGCAAGCCATCGTGGCGGAGGCGGGAAAGCGCCTGCCGAACGAGCGAATCGACGACGCGGTCGGAAGGATCCTGGCCGTCAAGTGCGAAGCCGGGCTGTTCGATCGCGAGCGCGACCCCCGCCTGCTGACCGAGCTGGGTGCGCCCTCGCATCGGGCCCTGGCGCGACGAGCCGTAGCCGAGTCGCTCGTGCTATTGAAGAACGAAGGCTCCGCCCAGCGTCCTCCGCCGCTCCCGCTGGCCGAGGGAAGTCGGGTCTTCCTCGCCGGCAGCGGCGCCGACGACCTGACCCCCCAATGCGGCGGTTGGACGATCACCTGGCAGGGCGGTGGCTCTCAGACGGTTGGCACGACCCTGCTCGAAGCAGTATCCAAGCGGGCCACGGTCTCGACGAACGTGGCGGACGCGGACGTCGCGGTCGTCGTCCTCGCCGAGCCCAGCTATGCGGAATGGTTCGGAGACGACCCAGACATCGAGTTCGACGCTCGAGACATCGAAGCGCTGAAGCGGGCGCGGGCCAGCGGAAAACCCACCGTGGCCGTGATGTTCAGTGGGCGGCCGATGATCATCGCCCCGCATTTGGGCTTGGCGGACTCGTGGGTCGCGGCCTGGCTGCCGGGCACCGAGGGCGATGGCATCGCAGACGTTCTTTTTGGCGACCACCCGCCCACCGGAAAGCTCAGCCACAGCTGGCCGAGAACCGTCGCTCAGCTACCCCTGTCACCGTGGGCGAAGCCCTACGATCCGCTGTTCCCCCTGGGCTACGGCCTCGGGTACGAGCCGCGCCCGTGACGACGCGATCCCCCCCGCTCACTCGATCGGACCGAAGATTCTCATGGCCAGCTGAAGCGTCAGAAAAAATGACGCCATGTCCGTCAGCGTCGTGAGGATTGGACTGGACATCATGGCCGGGTCGACACCGGCACGCCGGAGCCCCAGCGGAAGGCAGCTCCCCACCCCAACGGCGACGACGCTCCCGATGGCGCACGCTGCGCCGACGGTCAAGCCGAGCAGCCAGCTCCCGCGCGTAGCCACCGTGAGCAGGGCGAGCAAGACCCCGATGACGATCCCGTTTGCCACGCCGACCAGCAGCTCCTGCCGGAGCACGCGAAACCAGTCTCGTGGCGTGGCGACATCCAGCGTGAGCTCGCGGATGGATACGGCGACCGCCTGGTTGCCGGCAGCACCCGTGAGGTTCGCCACCATCGGGAGCAGCACGGCCAGCGCCGTGAGTCGGGCGATCATCGGCTCGTAGAGGGCGATCACGCTGACCGCTGCGTACGAGAGCAGGACGTTCGGCAAGAGAAAGGCCATGCGGCGCAACGTGCGCTGGAAATAGGGCATCGCGCGCAGTTCCTCGCCGCCGATGATCCCGCCGAACTTCAACAACTCGGCAGCCCGAAGCTCCTTGAGCGCCTCCTGGACAGCCGCGCGCGTGATGACCCCCACGAGTCGCTGCCGCGGGTCGAGGACTGGCAACGCGACGTGCTCGGAGCGATCGATCAAGTTCTCCAGATCGCTGAGAGGCGTGTGCACGGTCACGGGCGTGACGTCCTTCGTCCCCACGTCACAGAGCCGGCGACCGTGCGGAGTGAGAAGCAACTGACGGACGGAAACATGCCCAACGAACCTCTGGGCCTCGTCCACGGCGTACACGTAGCGGACCTCGAACTCCCGGTAGCTCTCGCCGTTGTTTCTCAGATCCTCGATCACGTCGGTGACGGATTTGGTATTGGGGTAGCAGAGAAACTCGGTGATCATCAGACCCCCGGCCACGTCGGCCGGGTATTGCATCATGCGACGGATTTCGAGCGAGTACCCGTCGTCCAGGTGCGAGAGCACGGCTTCTGCGTGGTCGGTCTCCAGGCCTTTGAGCAGGTCGACGCAAACGTCCGAGTCCACTTCCTGCATCACGCGAGCGGCCGCCTGCGGCGGAAGGCTCGCCACGATCTCCGTTCCCTGCGCATCCTCCAGCGTCTCGAGCAGGTTCGCGGCCGTTCGGGGGGCCGTGTTGGAGAGGCGCTCGAACAGGACCGTGCAGTGTTCGGCCTCCAGGTGCGACAGCGTGTACGGCGCGTCCACGACGGCGGTCGCGGCCTCGACGACGGCCGCGTCTTGCGGCTGTTCGAGCGCCTCCTCGAGGCGTTCGACCGTCAACTCCTGCGCATCCACCATGGGCGCGTCTCATACCACCCCGCCGCGCAACTCTTGGTGAAACCATCTGCTCAAAGCGGCTGCACTGGCCCGCGGTCCTGCGAAGCGACCTCCCGGGTGAATCCGGTCGGACCCGCGCCCCCAGCCCTCGCCGGGCAGCCCGAGCGCGGCCTGGGCGAGCCTGACCGTCAGACTGGCGGGTCCGACGGAGCCGCCGGACCCGCCGCGGCTGCGGGCTTGCGCAAGACGAGGTGCACCTCGGAGCTCAGTCGGCTCCGGTCCAAGACGAGCTGCAACTCGTCGATTGCATCGCCGAGATACCGCTGCAGGGCAGCCTCGAAAGGGGGGCCGGCCGCCGGCACGCGACCTTGCACCAGCAGTGACCGGAACAGGTCGACCATGTCGGACCCGAACCACCACTCACCTACTACCTCCAACCCGAGGCGCCGAGCCAGATGCTCCAGGCTCTCTCGGGTGTACAGGTGGGTGTCGGCTCCCCCCAGCTGCCGGGGGAAGACGGCGGGGCAAACCTGCTGCAGGAACGTGGACAGGCTCAGCAATGGGACCGAGAGATACAGGTACCGCGCGCGGGATTCGCAAAATGCGTTCAGAGCGCGCTAAGGCTCTCGCAGGTGCTCGAGCACGCCAATCATCGAAACGACTCCCCTCTCGGTGGCCTTGATGGTCTCCTCGAAGGTGCCGAGATCACAGCACCCAATGCGGTTTTTCTGCAGGCGCTCCGACCCTAGCGCGACCAGTTGGGCGCTCGGTTCGATGCCATCGGCGAGCACTCCGCGCAGCGCGCGGGCACGCGCGAAGTGCCCACCGCCGCACCCGATGTCCAGTACGCCCGAGCCCTTGGATTCGCCTTCCGCTCCGAGCACTTCCTGCAAGAAGTCCATCTTCGGCAGATAGATGCTCTCCACTCGCTGATCGTAGGCGTGCAGGTAGTTTCCCTTGTAGTGCTCACCGCCGGATTCCTGGTACAGGCTCGCCGTGAAGGATTCCCTGTCCTGTGTCGTACCGTTGAGCTGGGAGCACGTGGAACAGACGACGTACTGGCAACCAACTGCGAGAGCTCGGGCTCTCCGGCGAGAGCGCCCTCGCAGTTCTTGCAGCGGGTGCGCGGGGGCTGACCGCGGTATTTCCGATTGCTCGAGAGCGCCTCTTCCAGCAGCCGGTCGTTGTCGCGAAAGAAGGCCACCTTGACCTTCAAACAGCCCCGCGGAAGGCTTTCCGAACCTCTCGACACCCATGCCACTCATTCTCCGGCGACGCCTCGGACCTACACTTCGTCCCCTTCAGGAGGGCCGCCGCCCTGTCCCAACTAATTCCCGCCGGCACAACCCGGATCTCGTTTGGATTCAGTGAAACACGAACTACACGGGCTCCGCCGAGAAAGGCACGGCTCGTCGAGTCCCTCGGTTTCCATCCGGAAGGGCGACACCGCGAGACCCACTTCAGCGAAGGGCGCTGGTGCGATTCCCTCTTCTTCGGGCTCCTGCGGCCCGAACATCGACAACTCGCGTGCGACGGCTTCGCGTCGCCGTGGGGGAGAACGGTCGGAAAACCGGAGGTCGCGAGCCCGAGGAGCCCGACGGAAGACGACCGTTCCGCTACAGGCCAATAGACCGGCCACGCACCGACCCCCGGGCCCAGTGCTATGTCGAGGCAGGCACTCGTGCGCGCGGCCCGCCACACGGGCTCGCCCCTTTCCGACCGAATCCCGCTCACCCGCTCACCCGCGCTTTCGAGCCTTTCCCTTGCGCACGCGCACCAACCCGGCTGCTTTCTTGATGTTGTGCAGGCTGGGAAGGGAAATCCCGAACCGCTCCGCCACCGATACGCCGGACTCCCCCGCCTTGATGGCCTTGACGATTTCCGCCTTCATTTCGGCCGGAATGCGCCCCCCCTTGCTACGGCTCGCCGCCGCCGGGCCGGGCTCCCGCGTGCCCCCCGAGCGCCGGCCGCGACGAGTCGCTCCCAGCGCGACGAGCGCATCGATAAGTTCTTTCCGCGAGCCAAAACCCAGCTCGGTGTGGATTGTTGCCAGCCTTTCGCGGCGCTCCGAGGCCACCTGCTGCTGCAGCTTTTCTACCTGTGCCCGAGCTTCTTCGAGGGCGCTTAGACTTGAGATGAGGCTATTCATTGACTCTACCGGACTCCCCGATCGCCTCGGGGCCTCACCTCATACTACGATCCGATGCCACGCGCAGCGCCGTTCGAACGCGCTGCCGGGCCGCGGGATCCGGCCGACGAAGGTGAGCGGCTCCGCTCGTCTACGCGAGGCCCACGCCCGGGCTTTCGCGAGCCTCAGCGGCCGACAGGGATGCCAATCACGACCCCGCCCATGACTTCGCCCATCTCGAAGTCCGTGCGAGGGGAGTCCTTGTGCCCGTCGTGGCAGCTGATGCGCGCCGCGGCCACGGCCGTGTCCGCATACCCGCCGGTGAAGTATTCCTTGTCCCCCAGCTTATCGGTTCCGTGACAATTCTTGCCCGGGGTCTTCGCGATGAACGCGAGCCCGACCTTCTCGACCTCCGTCTTGGGCTTGTTCTGCTTGTTGATGGGTCACATGCTCGAGAGCGAGTAGCTGAAATCCGAGGTCTTCGCTGCGACCATCTCGGCTCCCATGCGAAACATCTGAGCGGGCATCGGAAGCGCTTTTTCGTCCTCCCAGTGGCCGCCACGGCCCAGATGAGCCACGCGCGGTAGGCGTGCGAGCCCTTGCGAGCTGGCGTCGGCTCGCCTTCTCGAGAAGGCACACCGGACATCAGAAGTAGTAGAATTTCACCGCGTGGAACACGATGAGAATGGGAAGGGGCCAGACGAGGTAGAGGTGAAGTCGGTTGAGCGTCGAGCGAGCCCCAGTGCCCGTTCCGGGCGGCAACGTGGGCTCCCACACGCTCGCCATGCCGGCGCCGGCGCCGAGCAGCGTACACACGAGAAATTCCGCCGTCAGGGTGGCGTCGAGCGCCCCGCCGAATCGAAACCCCGTGTGCGCGACGGCCCCGCCGGCGATCAAGAGCCGGATGACGCCATGCGCGGCTCGCCAGCTCGCGAACGCCCCCACTCGAGGCGTGGCCAGCGCTTTCGCAGCGCGACCAGCGAGCTCGTCGCCATCAGAGCCGCCAGACTGTAGCCGGTGACCTGCGTGACGGTGGTGTTTCGCCACAGCAGGTCGAGGCTGAAGCCCTGCACGCTTTCACTTTAGGGAATCGGGCACGCGAGGAAGATCACCACGGCGAGCGCCGCGCCATCGAGCGGCTCGCGGGGCACCCGGATCGGCTCAGCCTGGGCACGAGCCACGTGCCCGTACCGAGCCACGGCCCCGGAGAAATTGCCATTCTGGGCAAATGGCTCGAGCGCATGCGCCCCAACCAAGACGAGAACATCGCGCGGCTCCAAGGGCAGCGCTCCTCTACCGGGTAGCCGCTCCGCCCTCGCGATTCGGAGATCGAATTCTTTTTTCGAAACGTTGCCGCCCTTCCGTGGACACGCAGGCCCGGAGAGAACACAGATGCTCTCAGAACTCGAAAGGAGCCGCCCGGATGGACAAGCGAACTTCGACGGAACTGCAGTATCTGACGCGCAATCACCGGCTGCTGGACTCGCAGCTCGTGCAGCTGACGCAACAGCCCTTCCTGACGCCCGACGAGCGGGTCCAGCTGCAGATCATCAAGAAGAAGAAGCTCGCGAACAAAGACCGGATGGTTCGGCTCTCGACCGCCGGCTTGGCGCCCTGAGGGGAGCCGAGCCGGCTCGCGATTCGAGTGAGCCTTCCACCCCCAACCAAGAGACTTCTGCAGTGACGCGCTTTGTGGTGCCCTCCGAGGCCGCCTGACACCACATGCGCCCACGGCGCGGGCCGTCCCTTCCTGCTTCCCGGGACGTCCCGCGCCGTGGCACTGCGATTTTTCCCTGTCTCTTCATTGCATCGTTTCTCCAAGCGGGGTGGGTCGCCTTTGGCGGCCCACCCCGGGGTCGCTTTTTCGACCCCTCCGGGGAAGCGAGCGCTAGCCCGAGCCAAGGAGCGAGGTCTCGCGACGGGGTGGGCAGCGCGATCCGGTCGTTGCGGGGCGCTGGAACACAGGTCCGCCGGTCACCGCGCGCTGCGGCGAAGGTCGACCCGAGCGGCCTGGTTCCCTTCGTACCAAAGCGCACCGGAGAGCACATCGGTGTCGGACAGGGTCAACGCAATGCGCACCGGGTTGCGCGCCGAGGCCCAACATTGCCGCGCGCTGCAGTCGCAGGGCGCCCGAAGTACGGTGGCAAGGCGCCCACAGTCGATCTCCGAGAGCTGCCCCAAGCGGCTGACCCGGCATTCCCCCGTAGGCAAGACGCTGCGGTCGTCGAAGGGAGGCTCGATCGAGAAATCTCCCGTGCAAGCCTCGCTCGAAGGCACCGAGGTCGGGCGCTGCAGTGCGCACCAAGCCTGCCAAGGCTCGTCGAGCAGCACGGAGAACGTCAAGATGTCGCCCCGCGACTGCGCCTCCAACGCCGAATAGCGGAACCCCGGCAGCCAGCCGGAGGGGCTGGCGCAGTTCGGTGCGCCACCGAGCGAGCACAGGTAGCCAGCCTGGCCGGACGAAGGCGTCGCCGGAGACTCGAACGCGAAGAAGCCGATCCTCGAGCCCTCCGGGTTCACCTCCAGGGTCAGAGCACCCGCGGGGAAGTCGGAGCCGCGCCGAGGCTCGCCCGTCCACACACCACGGTGCTGCGCTCTCACTGCCGGCGCGCTCCCTTCGAACGAAGGGCCGCCCGACGGGACACAAGACGCATCGGCTCCGGCAGCGCCGGCATCGGGGCCCGCGTCGCTCCTCCCCTCGGTGCGCCCGATGGAGAGGCGTCCCCCCTCGCAGCCGTGCACGATCCAAAGCGAAAGGCCTGCCCACAGGGCGCATTCGATCGGCGGGGACCTCACTGGCGAACGAGCTCCACTCGCCCCAGCGCCGACGCGCCCGCCGGCCCCTGGCTGGTGACCGTGCCCCGCATGGCGCCGCCGCGCGCGGAAAGCTCGAGCGAAAAGCCGAGCAGCGCTCGCGTCGCCACGCACTCCAGGTCGCACACCACCCTGCAGACGTCTGCTCCGGCGTCCGCCGAGCTCGCGACCAGCTCCCGCGCGGGGGCCGCACAGTCGCCGCGCACGGGCTCGCCCGGGAGCAGGGAAAACGACAGGCGAGGATCCTGCGTTCGGCGATTGACCGCGCCACCGCTCGCCTCGAGGCCGAACAGCTCGTATGAGTACCCCGCGAGCAGGGGCCCGGGTTCGATCGGCGAGCAGCCGCCGGAACCCGCGTCGCTCCCTGCGTCCGCACAGCCACCCACCCCCCACGGCCTGGCGGCGAACTCGAGCTCGCCGCGGCCCTCCACATGCAAACGCAGCGAGAAAGAAACGGCCGGGAAGGGCCGCAGCAAGCCGCCGTCGTCGAAGTACTGGGCGTCGCTCGTCACGGCGCCCAGCCACCGGCCGACGTGCCCGGTGGGCCAGCAGCTCGCGCTGCTCACCCGCCGCGCAACCCGATCGTCGCAGCCGCGCGACGGCGGCGCGAGCACGGAGGGCGACCCGCGCGAAGCAGGGAGAGCACTCCAGCCCTCGACGGCGCCGACGACAATCGCCCCCCCCTCGCACGCCCCGGCCATGGCAGCGCAAAGCGCTCCGGCGAGGCTCGCGCTCAAGGGCGCTGAACGCACGAGCTTCGCACTCTCTCCGCGTACACGGAGGCGGGATAGCGACGAAGGAAGACGTGCGCCTGCTGGCGCGCCTCGGGGAGGTGCTCCATGCGACACAGGCCGAGAATTCGCGTGGCACCGCGCTCCTCCAGCAGCAGCCCGTTTGGGAACCGCTCGTCGAGCGATGCGACGATGCGCAGCGCGAGCTGGCCGTCGCCTTCGCGCAGCGCCCGGCGCGCGTGCCGAAGCATGGCCAGTTCGGCGGCAAAGCTCGACGCGGCAGCCGGGGGCGGGGATGCCCCACGGCGGAGGCCGAGGGCGCTCGCTTCCGCCGTGCGACGCGACTCCGCCGAGGCCGTCGGCCGCGGGAAAGCGTCAGGCCGCGCCGTCGCTCGCGCCCCCGACTCGGCTGACTCGCCCGCTTCCGACCCTTCCGCCGCGGCCCGCACGCCCGCCCGCACGCCGCCTCGCGCCCCGGAGCCGGCCGATGCGCTCGAACTGCGCCCTTTCGGTCGATCACCAGCCCGGATCCCCGAAGCCGAAAACGCACCCTGGGCCGTGGGCGCCGCCCCCCCCAAACCCGATGCCCCCAAACCCGATGCCCCCAAACCCAGCGCACCGGCCGTGGCGTGCGCGGGGTGGAAAGCAGAGCTCCCTTGCGGCGAACCGGCACCGCGCGGCCGCTCCATCCCCGCCTCGCCGCCCGCTATCGCGGCCGCGCCGCTCGAGCCCACCGCGGCCTCGCCGCTCGAGCCCACTCCGCCCCCCGCGGCCTCGCCGCTCGAGCCCACCGCGGCCTCGCCACCAGTGCTCGCTACGCCAGTGCCCTCACCAGCCCCGGAGTCGTAGGCGGCGAGGCGATACCCGAGGCCGAGACCGACGCTCGCTCCCACAGCCAAGCCCATCAACCCCTGCTTCCAACCGGACAGCACCCCGACCCAAGAACGAGGCGGGACCGCCCCTGTCGAACCCGACGCGCCCGCGCCGAGTCCCTGCAAGAGACGGCTTTGCGCGCGCATCCGGTCCGCGGCGCTCGGCGACATCGAACGCCGCGCCCCTTCGAGCACTTCCCGCTCCAACTCTGCCAGGTTCATCAGCCGCACCTCTCTCGCCTTGCCAACTGCGCCAGCGCCTGACGAAACTCCGCCCGGACGAGGCGAATGCGGGAGTATACGGTGTTGAGCTTGACCCCGAGCACCTCCGAAGCTTCCGGAGCCGAAAGGCCGTCCAACACGCACAGCACGAAGACATCGCGCCGCTCCGCGCTCACCTGGTCGAGGAACTCGCGAACGAACCGGCTGGCCTCGGCATCTTGCAGTGTTTCGCGCGGCCCGGGGGCGGGACAGGCCAACTCCCCGGGGAGCGGCTCGGCGGACCTTCTGCGCGCGCTGCGCCGATGATTGCAAGCGACCCGATACGTGATGGCGTAGAGCCAGGTGCGCAATGCGCTCTCCCCTCGGAACTCCGACAGGCGCCGATGCACCGTGACGAACACGTCCTGGACGGCGTCGTCCACACCGGCCGGGGGCACGCCGAGCGACCGCAGCGCCCGCCACACGAAATCGAAGTGCTGCCGGAAGATCTCCGAAATATCGGGCGCGGACTCGCCCGACTCGGGACGAGCCAAGGCCCGCGGAAAAGGGAGCGTCGGCACGCCCGTTCGTGTCACCCGGAGAGCCAATCCGTCACGGCAATCGTGATGCCGAGCTGAAACTGGGCCGTCACGGCCGGAACGGTGTGTACGATGCCCACGCCGCGCAGCTCGAGCTGGTGCCGCTCGAGCGGAAAAAGCAGTTGGCCGCGGGCGAACACGTGCCAGAGCGGGACGACTTGCCACCCGAGCTCGGCAGCAGCCCCCGCGCCCAGCCACAGCGCTCGCCCCCCGAGCTCGCCTCCCTGCACCTCGCGCCCCCGGAGCGAGCCGACCTGCAGGCCCGTGCAACCGGCGAAGCGCCCTGCCGTCGCGAACGGGAAGCCGTAGCAGCCCTGTGCCGTCGCGAACGCGAGGGAATACTGAACCGGATACACAGCGCGGGGCAGCTGGCTCGCGCCGCTGGCAAGCCACTCCGCGCCGAGCTCCAGGCGCCACGCGCCCGCATCCCCACTCACCTGCAGGCCCCCGCCGCCAAGCGCCACGGGCAGACTCGACAGGTCGACGCGGGCCCCTGCGCCCACGCGAATCGACGGCCAGCGGGACTGCCCCGGCTCTCCCGTCGGAGCTTCGTCCTGCTCGACTGGCGCCAGCGAGGCGCTGGCGTGGGGGGCCGCGGCCCCCGTGCCGCGGCCGTCCCGCACCGATTCCCCCGCGACGGCCGCACCGACGAGGCCGGAATCGACCGCTGCCGGCTGCTGCGCGGCAAGCTCGGGATCGAGCGCCAGGGCGAGCGTGAGCGCGACGGCATCGAAGGCTTGAGCGCAGCTGGGCGTGCGAAATTCGCGCTGCCCCCAGCCCGCGCCCTGACGCAGCCGAACCACCACGACCCAGCGCCCGAGCTCCCAGCGCAATGCCACACCGGTGTCGGGAAGGGCAGCGAAATCCAGCTCCCGGTCCAGCAGCGCCTCGAGCTGGCGTTCTACCTCGGCGGTACCCTGGCACTCCGGAGGAGCCGACCAGCGCAGCCACAGGCGAGGCTCTTCGCCGCGCGAGGGCCCGACCCAGCCGAGCCAAACCGCGCCAGCAGCCCAGAGCCACCCTGCCTGCCGCCACGGGCGTTGCACAGCACCCAACCTTAGCCGCGGATTGGTGAGCAGCAAGGCGGAATTTTTCCGGGGAACTCGCAGGTGGGTTGGACCCGGAGCCGTCCAGCGGTGCTACAAGTCCTCGCCGTGGCTCGTGCCCCCAACCTGTTGAATGACCCGGTGGGTCCGGCCGTGCTGCGGCTCACCCTGCCGACGCTGGGCGGGCTCGCCGCCATCATCTTCTTCGGCGTGGTCGACACGTACTGGGTCTCGCGGCTCGGCGACGATGCGCTCGCCGCCATGGGCTACACCTTTCCGGTGACCGCCGTGGTGCTCAACATCGCGATCGGGTTCGGGATCGGCACCACGTCGGCGATCGCACGGGCGATCGGGACGGGTGAGCGCGAGCGCGTCATCCGGTTGACGACGCACGCCCTGTTGCTCGCCGTGGCGAGCGTGGCCCTCGTCGTGGGCGTCGGGTTGGCGACCATGTCCGTGCTCTTCCCGGCCATGGGCGCGGACGCCGCGACGACCGTGCTGATCGAGCGCTACATGCGGCCGTGGTATTGGGGGGTCTGCTTTCTGGTCGTCCCCATGGTCGGCAATAGTGCGATCCGCGCCACGGGAGACACCCTCACGCCCAGCTTGATCATGGCGCTCGCCGGGCTGCTCAACGCCGGGCTGACCCCGCTGTTGGTGTTCGGCTGGGGGCCGTTGCCGCGCCTCGAGCTGGAAGGCGCCGCCTACGCAACCGTGATCTCGTGGGTCGTCACCTTCAGCGCGTCCACCGGCGTGCTGTACGTTCGCGAGCGAGCGCTGTCCCTGTCGGCGCTGCGGTCGCTGTCATCCATCCTGAGCTCATTTCGGCAGGTTCTGCACGTCGGGCTGCCCGCCGCGAGTGCCAACTTGCTGTTTCCCGTCGCCGACGGCGTGCTGACTTCGCTCATCGCCCGCTGGGGCAACGACGCCGTCGCCGCGTTCGGGGTCGCCACCCGCGTCGAGCAGGTGGCCATGATCGGCGTGTTCGCCCTCTCGACCTCGCTGAGCCCGGTCGTCGGCCAAAACGCGGGGGCCCGGCGCTACGATCGAGTTCGAGAGACGACCCGTTTCGTGATTCGCATCGCGCTGCTGTGGGGGGCGACGGTCGCCCTTTCCCTGTGGGCGTTCGGCGAGCCGTTGGCGTACCTGTTCAGCGAAACCGACAGCGTCGCCGAGGTGCTGGTGTCGTTCTGGCGCTACGTGCCGATCAGCTACGGCCTGCTCGGAGTGGCGGTGCTTTCCAACACGGCGCTCAACGCGCTGCGCGCCCCGGGCTGGTCCATGTTCCTGACGCTCGTGCGACTGTTTGCGCTGCTCTTGCCGTTGGCCGTGCTCGGGGGGTTGCTCGGGGAACTCCCGGGGATGTTCTTGGGCATCTCCATCGCCCTGGGCACCGGTGGGCTGATCGCCCGCTGGATCGCGCTGCGCTTCATCGATCTGCTGCAGCAAGAGACCCCGGCCGTCGCCGGTCGCCCCTCCCCCGCGCCGGTAGCCGAGTAGCAGGCCTCCCGGGCGGCAGCTGACAGAGAAAGGAACGGTAGTGAAAAGCAACGTCATCGTAACGGGAGCCGCCGGCCTCGTCGGCCAGCGCCTAGTCCAGGCTCTGCTCGCGCGCGGAACGGTCGCGGGCCCCTCGGGCGCCGAGGTGGCGTTCGAAGAGCTGCGCGCGATCGACCTCGGGCGCCCGCCGGGCGGGGAGGGCCGGCTCGCCACCATCGAAGGGGACCTGAGCCGACCCGAAGTGGTCGAGGCACTGGTGGACGCCGGCACGCTGTGCGTCTTTCATCTCGCCGCGGTGGTGAGTGGAGAGGCGGAGCGTGATTTCGACAAGGGCATGCGGGTCAATCTCGACGCGAGCCGGCTCTTGCTCGAGGCGTGCCGGCACCGCAGCCGCGTCCCGACTTTCGTCTTCGCCAGTTCCGTCGCCGTGTACGGGGGCGACTTGCCCGAGGTGGTCTCCGAGCGAGTGCCCGCCGCCCCGCAGACCTCCTACGGAGTCCAAAAAGCGATCGTCGAGCGACTGGTCGCAGACTACTGCCGCAAGGGCTACGTGCGCGGTGGCTCGCTGCGCCTGCCGACAATCGTCGTCCGCCCGGGCAAGCCCAACGCAGCGCTCTCCTCGTTTGCCAGCTCGATCATCCGCGAGCCGGTCAACGGCCAACGCGCCGTCTGCCCCGTCGCACGGAGCGCGGGCATGTTCGTGCTCTCTCCCCGGCGGCTGGTGCAGTGCTTGCTCCACGCCGAATCGCTGCAGGGCGAGGCCTACAACGACCGGCGCGTGGTCGTCCTGCCGGGGCTCAGCGTGACGGTCTCGGAAATGCTCGAGGCGCTCGCTCGCGAAGCAGGGGAGGAAGTGGCCGCCCGCGTCCAGTTCGAGCTCGATCCCGAGATCCAGCGCGTCGTCGAAGGCTGGCCCCTGCACTTCGACACCACGCTGGCGCGGCAGATGGGCTTCGCGGGCGACACCCATTTCGACGAAATCATCCGGGCGTTCCTCGAGGAGCGTGCCGCTTCCTAGCCCGGATTTCGGGCTCGCTCGAGCTGGGAGCGGGCTTGGCCGAAGCGCCCGGGGGAGCCGAGCGGAACCAAGCCCCCAAAAAAGGCCGCCCTCGCTGTCGAGGGCGGCTTCCCGGGGGTCGGACGGCGTGCGGCGGCGCGGGGCCGCGCCACGCTCGGTGGCGCTCAGTCGCGATCGCCGAAGGCCATGAAAATCCGCAGGACGTAGAAGAACAGCATCGCCACGGAGGCGAACAGGTGCAGGGACGCCGCAACGTGGGCGCTGTCCGGGTAGCGGCGCAGAATTTGAGATGTGTCGTAGAGAATCGAAGCGCCCGCCACGAAGACCATGGCCGCGGAGAACAGCACGCCGAGCGAGAAGCCGAAGAGGAGGCTCGCCACGATGGCGACCAGGCCCAGGATGAGCCCCCAGCTGATCAGAGGGCGCAAGAAGGAGAAATCCTTGCGGGAGGTGAACGCCACCATCGTGAGCCCGACGAAGCCGACCGTGCTGATGAGGCCGGCGCTCTGGATCGCGCCGGGGGCGACGCGCTCGGCCATCATCAGGATGGGTGCGAAGAAGAGCGCCTCGAACACGACGTACGCCCCAAGCGCGGCGTATTGCGACGTCGCGGACCGCTCGGGCGACGAGAAGTTGCTCGCCAGCAAGCCGACGATCACGAAGCCCCCGAGCGTGATGAACGGATTGCCCAGGAACACCGAAGCGATGCCGCTCACCAAACCGCTCGCGAAGAAGAAGACCTCGAGCCCAGTGAACGCCAGCACCGCGGCCAACAGATGGCCGTACGTTCGCATGATGAACTGGGCGCGGACCTGAACCGCCTGATTGGCCACTGGGCGGCCCAGGCGGGCTGAATGAGCGTAATTCATGAGCGACTTTTTCTCTCCATCGGCAGCTCGCGAGAAGCGCCATCCTCAGCGCCCGCGCAAGCCGCAACAAAACACAACGAATGCAGGGAACATGCATCGCGCCGGGGCGAACGCAACCAACCCAGAGCGAAATTCAGCCAACCGGCCAATTCGGCGAGCGAAAGCTCGCGCGCGCCGCGGCGCCCAGCCCGGATTTCTCACGACCGCAGGACCGAGGGTCCGAGGAGGAAGTGGATTTTCAGTCCAGCTGCCCGCCGGGCGGGCGCAGGCAAACTTGCTGTCTGCCCCGCACGCGCTGGCGGGCAGCTGGGCGAAAAGACGCGACTCATCGCACCCTCGGGACCAGGTCGTGAGAAATCCGGGCTAACCCTTCGATGCGGAGGCGGCCGGGAGCATCGCCTCGATCAGCGCAGCCCGCGTCGGGTGGCGCGCCTTGAGCTGCGTGCCGGTGGCAAGCTCGAAATCGTCGAAATCGAAGCCCGGCGCCACCGTGCACCCGATCAGGCAGTGATCGACCCCATCCGAAAGCTTCGTTCCGAACCAGCTCCCCGCCGGGATCACGATTTGGGGCCTCTGCCCCGAGGCGATGTCCAATCCCAAGACGGGCGCCTCGCTGCTGCCGTTGGGGCGCAGGACGAGCACCTGCAAGGGCCCGCCTTCGTACAAGTGGAAGACCTCGTCGGACCGAAGCCGGTGCAACCGGGTGGCGGGCTGCTCGGAGGTGATCAGAAAGTAGATGGCCGTCGAGGCTGACCGGGGTTCCGGGTGAGACGAAGCCTGCACGGTGGTCCCCGCTCGGTACGTTTCCCGAAAAAATCCGCCTTCCGGATGCGGCTCCAACTGCAGCGCCTCAATCCACTCGGCGGCCCCCCTCGGGCGAGGCGGGCGCGGTGCCACGGCGCTGATGAGCGGCTGATCCGGCTCGCCAGGCTCACCGTCCGCGGCCCGAGCCGAGGACGCGTCGCCGCCCAGCGAAGCGGCCGCGGACGACACCCCTCCCGCGGAGCCGAGGCTCCCCGCAGCGGAGAGGGGGGGACTCGTGTCGTCGGTGCCGCTCATTGACCCGAGACTACGACAGCGCAGAGCGGCGCGGTAGATCCCGTTTTCTCGTCGGCCCCTGCACGTGATAGGGAAAGCCTTCATGGATCGCGACTTTCCGAACAAGCGCATGGCCTGCGAAAAGTGCAAGCACGAGTGGGTCAGCGAGAGCGGGTCGACCAGCTGCCCACGTTGTGGTCACTCCTACGTGATCTGGAAGAACTACGAGGGCTGGAAGCGAGCGCTCGACGCGCTCCCCGAAGAGTGAGCCCGGGTGCGGGGGACGCGTGAGGCCGAGCGAGCAGGCTGGGTTCGGGTCGCGAGCGGCGATGGGGACGCGGACGAATCGAGCAGCCGGGTCGCCGCCCGTGGGGCGGGGCCTCGCTCGGAGCCCGCGTCGCCAGCGCGCGCCAAGGCGGACGGCCCGAGAAAATCGGGGGTGCGGGCCCGGCCCCGTGCGGCCTTTTTCGACCTCGTCGCGGGTCGGCCCCGGCAATCCTCCGGATTGCCGCTGCCGGCGCGGCAAAGCGCGCCGTGCCGTGGATGCGGCGGACCAAGCTCGCTGCCGAAAAGCGCCCGTCGTGCAACACCCACGAGCCAGCGGGCTGGGCGCGCGCGGAGGGCCTCGGGTTCGGTTGCCTGCAGCGCTCGAGGGGCCCGCCCGGCCGCCCCCGCAAGCGACCGGGCCTATCGCCCGCGCGCCCTCGGCGTCTGCGCAGGGCGGGGCGGGTCGCTTGCGACTTTCGACGGCCTCGTTGATGCCGGTGAGCGGCGGTGGTAGATGCGACGTGTGGTGAAGGTGGCCAGCGCAGCCGGACGAGGCACGGCCGAGCTCTCGAGCTGCGCCGGCTCGCACCGACATCTGGTGCGCACTTGGTGCCTGACCTTGCTGCTTCTGTGGGGTCAGCTCGGCGCCACCGCCCATCTGGCGCTGGCGCGTCACGTGCGCTGCGTCGAGCACGGCGCGTGGGTCCACGCCCGAGAAGCGCACCGCCCAGGGGTCCGCCGGGCGGGCCCGGATCGCCCGGCCGGAGCCGATCGCCTCGGGCCCAGCCCGAAAAATGCTCGCCCCGAGCGGGGCCCTTTCGAGCGCGACCTCTCGATCGCTCCGGCCCACTTCGGCACGCTCGGCCGCGGCGAGGCCGGGGTCGGCGCTGTGGTGTCGCGCGCTGTGGTGTCGCGCGCTGTGGCGGCACGCGATGCGGCGGCACGCGATGCGGCGGCACGCGGCGGCCCGGCCCCAAGTGGGGCGGCTCGGCCCGCGCCACGGGCAGGGCAGAGCGGTCTCGCGGAGCACGGGCACGATCACTGCCACTCGGCGCTCGCGCCCCGCGCGCGGCTCGACGCCTCTCACGGCCCCGCCCCGGGTCGAGCCCCGGTGGCTCGGGCTTCGGTAGGCAAGCCGGATTCGTCCCCGGCCTGCGCCACGGGGATTCTCCACTTCGCCCCGAAGACCTCCCCGCCCCGCAGCGCGTAAGCCGCGCTCGGCTCCTCGGCCCCGGTCGAGCGAGCCGCCAACGGCTCGCGTCCCGAGCGCGCGGTTCGCGTCTCGAGCGCGCGGCGAAAAAGGGACGCCGCCGCCCAGCGCGGCGCCGACAGGCAGAGCCGGCCGAGCGCCGACCCGACTGCAAGAGTCGCCCATTTCGACGGCAGAGACGCTCGCCACAGCGAACCGGCCCGGTCGCGTTCGCTCCCGGCCGCTGCCGCGCGGAGCGGTCACTGCCGACGGCTCCCGCCCCTTCGTTGCCCACACCCCGCACGAGCCGCCGAGGCGCCTTCGCGCTGGCGGCGTGAACACGCCCGCCACGGCGCCGACTCCGGGCACGACCCCGGTCGCCTGGTCTTCGCTTGGCGTCGCGCCGCCGCTGGCTTCCCCGTCGTCGCAGCCGCGCGGCGAACGCACGACCGCATCCCCCGAACGTTCCCTCCCCCCATGTCGCTTCTATTCCCGATTCGCTCCCTCGCCCGGCGCGGAGTGCTGGTCGCCTGCTGTGCCCCCGCGGCGCTGGCCCTGGCGCCCCACGCCGACGCACAGCCCAGCGCCGACGCACGGCCCGCGAAAACCGCCCGGGTCTCGCCCCCTCGAGTCGTCCACTCCGTCGAGGCGCACTACCCGCACCTCGCCCCGGCCGAGCGCCGCGCGGCTCGCGTGGAGCTACGGGTCACGGTCGAGGCGGACGGCTCCGTCGGCGAAGTGGACGTGCTGAGCTCCGCCGGGCCGCTCTTCGATCGGGCCGCCATCGACGCCGTCCGCCAGTGGACATTTCACCCGGCCGAGGTGGAGGGCAAACCTGCGGCCAGCCGCATCGTCGTGCCCTTTCGCTTCGCGCTGCCCGAGGTCGGGCTGGTGGAGGAAGAGCCCGAGGTCGGGCGGGCCACGAGCGGGGAGGAGCGGTCCGCGCCCGCAGCCGTCGATCGCTCGAGCCCGCCCGCGCCGGCTTCGACCACCGAGGTGGAGGTGCTCGGCACGCGGGAGCCGCGAGCCGCGAGCGACTTCGTCCTCGACCGAGAGGTGCTCGCGGCGGCGCCGCGCCGCGAGGGAGCCGAGGTGCTGCGCAGCGCCCCCGGGCTGTACGTCGGCCGCGGCGAGGGGGGCGCCGTGGCGCACAACTACATGCTGCGCGGATTCGATGCGGAGCACGGCCAGGATATCGCCTTCAGCGTCGCCGGCATTCCCATCAATCAGCCGGCGCACATCCACGGGCAGGGCTACGCGGATCTGGGCTTCCTCATCGCACCCGTGATTTTCGACCTCGCCGTCACGGAGGGCGTCTACGCCGTCGAGCAGGGCGATTTCGCCGTCGCCGGCTCGATCGACGTGTCGCTCGGCGTGAGCGAGGAGCGCCGCGGGCTACGCCTCCAGAGCGGCTACGGCGCCTTCGGCACCTTCGAGCAGCTCGTCGTCTGGGCCCCGCGCGAGGCCGGCCGCGAGAGCTTCGGCGCCGCCTCGCTGCGCAGCTCGGACGGCTTCGGGGAGAATCGGGCAGGTCAGGGCGGGAGCGTGATTCTGCAGCACGGCTTCGGCGCCGGCGGCGTGCACTACCGCTTCGTTTCCATCGCGCACTCCGCGCGGGCCAGCTCGGCCGGCGTCGTGCGGCGACGGGACATCGACGCCGGCGGCCCATGCTTCGAGTGCGTCTACCCCTTCGCCACCGCTCGCGCGCAAAACGCCGCGAGCCAGCGGCTGATGCTGGGCGCATTTGCGGACTACGGAGGCCTGGAAGGCGCGCGCGGCCAGCTCGGCGTGTGGATGGATCGAGCCGCGTTTCGCGGCCAGCAGAACTTCACGGGCTTCACCGAGCAATCGCGCACGCTCGCCGCCGTCAGCGGCCGCGGCGATCTGATCGAGCAAATCAACGAGAGCCTGTCGTTCGGGCTCTCCGGAGACTACCGCACCGCCCCGCTTGCGCCGGCTTCCTGGGCCGAGGGCTCGCTGCGCGTCGGCGTGCGGGCCCGAGCCGACGGCATCGACCAAAGCCAGAACCTGCTCGACGCCGCCGTCCGCAATCAAACCTGGGACCGGCGCGTGGACGCTTCCGTGTTGGCCTCGGACCTCGGCGGCTACGCCGAGGCCGATTTCACGCTCGCCCATCGGGTGCGGGCGCGGCTGGGCGTGCGCGCCGACCTGCTTTCCTACGCGGTCGACGACCGCCTGGGCAACTTCGCCCCTGCCTCCCGCCCCCAGGAGAGCTTCATCACCGGCTTCCGGCGCAGCGCCCAGGGCCTGGCGTGGGGTCCGCGCCTGAGCCTCGAATACCGCCCGGCGAGCCAGCTCTCGCTGCTCGCTGCCGCCGGGCAAGGGTTCCGCTCCCCGCAGGCGCGTAGCTTGGTCGACGGGGAACGAGCTCCCTTCGCCGAGGTTCGCTCCGCGGATCTGGGCATCCGCTGGGGCGAACGCAGCGGCCCGGCCCAGCTCACCGTCAGCGGCTACTACACCTGGCTCTCCGACGACGTGGCCTTCGACGCGGCCGAGGGACGGCTCGAACGCGTCGGAGCCACGCAGCGTCGCGGGGCGGTGGTTTTCACCCGACTTCGCCCGGCTCCGTGGCTGCTCGCCTCGCTGTCGGCCACCTATGTCGATGCGGCCCTGCAAGAGAGGCCTCCCGCGACGGCGGACGACCCACAACCCCCGTTCGAAAAAGGTCAGAAGCTGGCCTTCGTCCCGCCGCTGGTCGGCCGCGCCGACGTGGCCGCACACCACCAGTTGCACGCCGGAAGCCTGGGCGGCCTGCGGCTCGACGCCGGGCTCGGCTATTCCCTGCTCTCCCCGCGCCCACTGCCCTACGGCGCTCGCGCCCGCGCGGTGAGCTTGCTGGATGCCTCCGCTTCCCTCACGCGCACGCCCTTCTCCCTCTCCGTGGGCTTCTTCAACCTGCTCGACACCGAGTACGCAGCCGTGGAGTACGACTTTCCCTCGGATTGGGACCCGGAGGACGGCGTGGCCACGCGGACCCCGGCACGGCACGTGGCGGCGGGTAGCCCGCTGAGCTGGATGATATCGCTGGAGGTTTCGCTGTGAAGCAGATGCCGACAGGCAACGAACCCGCGCGGCGAGACCGCCTGGGGAAGGAAGCCGCAACGAGGGAGCCCGCGCAAAGAGCATCCGCAATCGAGGCAGCGCCAGGACCTCGGCCGAAAGCCCGCGGCCCCCGCACCGGCCGGCGTCGCGGCAGCGAGGCCGTGCTCTGGCTCGCGGCCGCCCTGCACACGGCCTGCTCCGACACCGGGCAGCAGAGCGTGGCCGTTCCCCTGTTCGCCGCGGGGACCCGGGTCGTCGAGCTGTCCGCCCGCGGCGACGTCCCCGTCACCCTGGAGCGCGCCGAGCTCGCCTTCGGCCCCTTGTACCTGTGCGCGGCCACGGAAGCGGGCGAGCTGTGCGAAACCGCGCGCGTCGAATGGCTCGGCAGTGAAACGCTCGATCCGACGAGCGAGCTCGCGACCCGCGTCGGCACGCTCGAGGGAGTCAGCGGGTCGGTACGCTCGTGGATGTTCGACTACGGCATCACCTCCCAGCTCACGCGCGACGAGCCATTCGTGCTCGACGCCGCTCGAGCGCTGGGCGGTCACTCCTTTCGCATGAGCGGCAGCGCCGTGGTCGACGCGCAGCGGGTCGGCTTCGAGCTCGAGGTCACCGCGGCTCCCAGCGCCCGCGTGGAGCCCGGCATCTCGGTGGTGCGCAAGAGCACCAGCGACCGGTTCTCCCACGAGGTGACCGCCGAGGAGCTCGGCTTGCTCGTGCGCTTCGACCCTTCCTCCTGGCTCGCCGACGTGGACTTTCGCGCCCTGCTCGAGGAGCAACGGCCCGCCGAAGGCGAGCCGCTCGTCATCGACGCCGAAAGCGCGGTCGCCGCGAGCGTGCGGAGCGCGCTCGTGGTCGGCGAGCGCCCCCTGTTCGAGTGGGGTTTTCACCCATGAGCCCCTCGCCCAGCCGCTTCGATCTCCAAACAGAAAGGAACGCACCCATGGCCCCAATGCCTGCTCGAAAGGTCCCCCCCCCCCTTCCCGCTCTCGGTCGGCCACTGCTCGCCGCCGCGCTTTGGGGGCTGTGCTCCTGCGCATCCAGCTCCAGCGGAGACGGCTCCCTGTCCGTGCTGCTCGAGCGCGAGGATCTGATCGTCGAGGGGCTGTCACCGGGCGAGGGCGCCGAAGACGTGCGAGACGGTTGGAGCGTGCGCTTCGACAAGTATCTGGTGGCGATCGGCGGCGTCACGGTGCGAGGCAGCCGCGGCGAAGAGCGCCGCGACGACTCGGTGCACGTCGTCGACCTCGCCGCCCTCGGCGGCTCCGGGCTCGCGCTGTGGAGATTCGACTCCCTGCCCGCGGGGCTATGGGACTTCTGGTACGAAACGCCGCGAGCGCAGGCAGGTGCCGCGCGCCACGAGAGCACGGCCGCAAGCGACTTCGAAACCATGCAGCAGGAGGGTTGGACCTACTGGATCGAGGGCATGCTGGAGAACCCGAACGGGCAATCCTGCCCGCCGGCGAACTTGGCCGAGGTGGGAGGAGCGGTCGAAAACGGCAACACCTCGGGCGGCAACACCTGCTACGCGGCCGGCGAGGTGGCCTTTCGCTTCGCGGTTGCGGCGCCCGCCCGCTTCGGCCCCTGCGAGATCGACGGGCTGCCAGGTGCCCCGGTGGCCGAGGGCGGCGAGTCGCTGGTCGCCGCGACCATCCACGGCGACCACCCCTTCTTCAGCGGATTCCCCGCCGGGGACGAAGGCCGCATCCAGCGGCTCGCGCAGTGGCTCGCGGACTGCGACCTCGACCTGGACGGCTCCGTCGGCAGTTCCGAGCTGGATGCCATCGCGCCCGCCGATCTGCCCGAAATCGACGATCGCTTCCCGCTCGGCGGCTCCCCGCTCGCGCCGCTGAGCTCGATGCTGCGCTACGTGCAAGCGCAGCTGATGACCCAGGGGCATTTCCAGGGCGAGGGAGAGTGCCCCGTCAGCGCGCCGTAACCGCCCGCGCGCCCTTCGGCTGAGCGGTTGGCGACCCTTCCCCCAACCGCCCGCCGAGCAGCGCCGCCACCTGCGAGCAGACCCAGGTGGGGTCGTCGAGGGTCAAATCGTGACCGGCGGAAGGGTGCCTGCGGAGCACAGCAGCATAGTGGCGGGCGAGCCGAGCGGAGCAATCCGGATCCACCAGCCGATCCCCGCTCGAGGTGAGCAGCAGCGGCGACCGGCACCCCCGGCCGAGAGCGGGCGGCTCGAAATGAGAGGCTGCCACCAGTTGACGCACCATGGCGAGCACGGACATCGGCCGCTCGCTGGCGATGAGCGCGGCCCGGCGCGCGTAGCGGCGACGCCGGTCGAGCGGCAGCTGGCTGGTCAGGGCCAACAGGGCCAGCTCCCGGGCCAAGCCCTGAAGCCGAGCGATGGCGAGCAGCCGGGGAAGCGCCGCGGGCCGCAAGCGCTGCCAGGGGGGCGAGAGCCGGCAGCTCGAGTTGATCGCCACGGCCATCGCGACCTTCGGGCTGGGGTGCGCGCAGAGCTGCAGAGCGACCATGCCACCGAGCGACAGCCCCAGCACGCCGAAGGCGGCGCCGGCGTCGAGCGCTCGCATCGCCTGGGCAACCTGGTCGGCCAGGCCGGAAACCGAGAGCGGCACGGGCGCGTCGCGGTGATCTCCCGCCCCGGGCAGGTCGATGGGGTGCACCGTGGCGGGGCTCACGCAGCGCGCAAAGAGCTCCTCGAACTCGTACCAATGCCCCCGCTCGCGAGCCAGGCCCCGCAAGAGAACCCAGCGGGAAGGCAGCGACCCGGCGGCGCTCAGCTCGCCTGCCACAGCGCCTCCGCCGCCATCGCCAGATCGCGGCGCAGGGCGGGCTGCGTGGGCCCCCACGCGCCCCAGGAGAACAGCGCCCGCATCAAGAACTCGAACAGCGGAACGTGCCGACGCAGGACACGCTGCGTGCGGTGCGGCACCAGCGGGTGAAAGAAGGCGGCCTTGTCGAACAGCCGCCAGCTCTTCTTCAGCCACGAAGAGGCGCCCAGCTCGAGGGTGAAGGGCATAAAGATGCCCTCGGGGTTGTGCAGGCGGTATTGGTCGTAGAGGTAATCCCACAGATCGCCGTGCGTGGTGTACTGAGTGGCCTGGGGCTCGACCACGTAGCGGTGGCGGGGGTAGGTGGCGTCGAGCAGCCGCTTGACGGCCAGGGCCTCCGCCGCGTGGGGGAAGAGCGCGCGGGTGCGCGCATAGGGAAACCAGAGCCTGTCGGCTCCGAAAAAGCCGGAGTGTACATCCACCGCAATCACACGCGAGCTGCAGAAGGTCTCGCGCCGCAGCCACTCGCAAAGTGCCTCGGCCTCGGGCTCCATGCGCGCCTCGTCGCCCCGGAACCAGGGCAGCAGCCGCGAAAGCCGCTGCCCGCGGTAGAGCCGGCCTGGCATGCCCCACCCGTCGGCGTCCACCGGCGCGTTCCGCATCAGGTCCACGCCATTGCCGTTGCTGCGCCGGTGCACCATCACGCCGATTGGATTGAGAACGGGAAGGAAGAGCACGCGCATCGATTCGAGCATGTGCTCCACGTTCCGGTCCCAGCTACCGGCCGAGGCGAGCGCCTGCAGGAAGCCGAGCACCACGCCGCAGCCGATCCGCTCCAGGCCGTGCACGCCGCCCACGCAAACCAAGACGGGCGCGTCCCCCCGCGGCGCGCCGAGAGATACGGCCTTGATCGGAAACCCGCGACCTTTCCACCACACCGTCCGCAGCGTTTCGACGACCGCCCGACCCCGCAGCAGCTTCACGAGCCGATCGAGCTCGCGGAGCTCGGCGATCGAGCCTTCCGCCGGTCGACGCCGCGAGCCGACCATCGCCAGACCCCCTCGGTCTAACACCTGCACAAACCTCGCATCAACATGCACTCCCTGCGACCGCGGCCCCCCCACGAGCCATCGACCGCCTTGCGGGCTTCGTCAAGCCGCGCACCGGGCCCGTTCCAGCCCCACTCCTCCGGCTGGCCCGCCACGGCCTGCTTCGCGACGTTTGACGCATCCAGTAAGCTGCCTCGACCATGCCCCCGAGGAAAACGGCCCGTTGGCGCGAAAGGCTGCACGAAGTCATCTTCGAAGCGGACACGCCGGCCGGAAAAGCCTTCGACATCGCTCTGTTGGTCGCCATCGGGATGAGCGTAGCAGCAGTTTCGCTGGAAAGCGTGCCAGAGCTGGGGCACCGATACCGCCCGTGGCTGCGCGGCTTGGAGTGGGTGATGACCGTGGGATTCACCCTGGAATACGGCCTGCGGCTGCTCTCGGTGCGCAGGCCCGCGCGCTACGCGCTCAGCTTCTTCGGGCTGGTGGACCTGATGGCCATCTTGCCCACCTACCTGAGCCTCCTGGTGGCGGGCAGCCACGCGCTCACCGTCGTCCGCGTGCTGCGGTTGCTGCGCATCTTTCGCATCCTGAAGTTGGCTCAATACGTGATCGAGGCGCAGATTCTTTCCCGCGCCATTGCCGCCAGCGGGCGAAAGATCACGGTTTTCATCGGCGTCGTGCTGAGCCTCGTCTTGATCATCGGCTCCGTGATGTACCTGGTCGAGGGCGAAGAGAGCGGCTTCACCAGCATCCCGCAGAGCATCTACTGGGCCATCGTCACGATGACCACCGTCGGATATGGGGACATCGCACCCCAGACGACCCTTGGGAAGCTGATCGCCTCGGTGGTAATGCTGCTGGGTTACGGCGTTTTGGCGGTCCCGACGGGGATCGTCTCGAGCGAAATCGTGGCGGCGAACAAGCGAGGCATCAACGCGGCCACCTGCCGGGCGTGCGCCCTGGAGGGCCACGACATGGATGCGGCCTACTGCAAGCACTGCGGCGCCAAGTTGTAGCTGCAGCAGAAACGCGGCCCGCGCGTGACATCGATCCCCGCGCCGAAGGCACCGAAAAGAAAGCCCCGGGGCGAGCCGGGCGCCATCGGCCATCACTTCGTCACGTGCCCTGCCGGGTCGACGCATTTGCCTCCCGCGTGTCACACTGATGGGATACCAGGGCTCGCGGCTCGGTGCCCGCAGCGTGTTATCCCCAACTTGCTCACCATCTGAGGACAACTCGCGTCAAAGTGCCAGCGAGAGCCTCGACACACGCCGATCGAGCCGCTCCGCGCCCGAGCGAGGCCGGTTGACGCGCAATCGCGCCGCACATTCTTCACGCGACCAACGCGATGGGGGCTCTCTCGCGCCAAACGGGCGCGCAGCGACCACACGGCGGCGCGGTGCACACATCGGCCGCAGTACCCCTCCTGCGTGCAACGCTCGCCACGGGCGCGCACGCCCGGCACCGTGCGAGCGACGCTGCGGGGCGCCGCCCGTTCCGACAATCAGCGAGAGCAATGGCCCCCGGCTCACAGCCCCATGCAGTTCGCGTAGTAGGTGACGGTCGCGGGCCAATCCGAGAACACCCCGAGCACCCCGACCTGGCGCGCGAGCACGTCGAGCAGAAGCAGCGCGTCGCCGTCGCGATCGACGGTGTCGGCGATCGACTGATAGTAGTACCCACCCCCTGCGGCGAGGCGGCCGGAGCGCTCGAGGGTCCAGGTGATGATCTCGAGCCCCGCCCCCTTGGCGGCCCGCCAGCTCGGGAATGGCCAGAATGTTCGTCGTCGTGTGCAGGTCACACTGCGAATGGCGGCACACGAGCTGCCGATCCTTGGTGAAGGTCACGTCGCATTCGACGATGCCGGCGCCCTGGCGGGCAGCGGCCACGTACGATTCCCGGGTGTGCTCGGGGAACTGCATGGCCGCACCACGATGCCCGATGGAGAAGGCGGTCGGTTTGACCGGCCGGTTCTCGCAGGACTGAAGCTTGCGCTTGAGTCGCCCCTCTTCGAGCTGGTCCACC
>JBNKVS010000093.1:0-504262 GCA_050299315.1 Polyangiaceae bacterium | reverse complement strand
GATGTTGACGATGCCGACGCACAGCTGGGCGGCGCAGAGGCTCGCCACCGCGGTGGGCCACACGGGGACGGACTCTCGATGGGCCAGCCCGAACGCCGCCCCCGAGGTCGCCACCAGCGCCGCGAGCGCGGGATGGACGATGCGCAGGCGCACGAGAAAATGCCCCTCCAGCGCGCGCGCGGCCTCGGACCCGGCGGGCAGCAGCGTGTCGCCCAGAGCGGTGACGGCCCCACTGCAGGACACGGCGACCAGCCCGACCAGCAGCAGGGTGAAGCCGCCGCGCCGAGGCGCCGGGCCCGCGGTGGGCCCGCTCGGCCGCGCCGCAGCGACGGTGAGCGCCGCGCAAGCCATCAGGGCCAAGGTGTTGCCGAGGTGCAATGCGACGACCAGCGCACGCGCCGCAGAGTCGTCGCCCGCCACGAGCCCGCGCAGCACCAAGCCCGCCCCGATGGCGGCCTCCACGGCCACGAGGGCCACCGTCCCCGCGCTGAATCGGCGAACGGGGTGCCTCGCGGGAAAGCGCCGCCACGCCAGCGCCAGCAGCGCCAGCACGAGAGGCCCGAGCAAACCGCTGGTCGCGCGGTGCGTGTACTCGATGATCGACTGCGTCGAGGCGCTCCGCGGCACGAGCTCCCCGTGGCATGTGGGCCAGTCCTCCCCGCATCCCGCCCCCGAGCCGGTGACCCGCACCCACGCCCCGAAGAGGATGACCGCGAGCAAGTAGGCCACCACGACTCCGGCGAAGCGAGCGAAGCGAGCGGCGGGAACGGAGGGACGGCCCATGGCGGGGGAGACGCTACCACATCCGGCCGGGCGAGGGCCGGGACGCGACACGCGCTGCGAGGATCCCCGCCGCGCTCGGATGGGGCGCGGCGCGGCCAAGAGGGCGGCCGAAGAGCTCCCGGCGCACTGCCGGGGCCGCGGGGCGTCCGACCTCGCGCCCCGACTCAGTCGACCCGCACCACCGAGACGCGAAACTGCTGCCCGGCGGGGCGCGCGTCGACGACGAGAAAGTGCCGCCCGATGTCGTCGAAGCGCTCCGGAATGGCCCCGCCTCCCCCGCTGACGTGGGCGGGGATGCCCGCGTTCTCGAAGTGGTAGTAGCTGTGGATGTGGCCGTACAGCGTCAGGTCCACGCGCTGCTCGGCGAAGCGTGCCAGTAGCTTCGCCGCTTCGGCGCGGCGGGCGAAGGCGCCGTTGCGCACCCCCACGGGATCGAGCGGCGGAATGTGCATCGCCACGACGTGCGGCTGGTGCCGCCCGGCCTCGAGCCAACCATCGAGCCAACCGTACACGATGGGGTCGATGGTCGCGCTGGCCGAGTCGAGCAGCGTGAAGCGCACGCCGCGGTACTCGAAGCTCTGGCTGCCGCGGCCGAAGTACTGGTGATAATTCGTGTGCGAATCGCCGAGCTCGTGGTTGCCCAGGGTCGTGTAGTACGGCACCCGCAGGCGGCGAAGCTCGCGCTGAAAGCGCCGCAGCTGCCGGTGCGTGCCCTGCCGCGTGAGGTCGCCAGCGCCGAGCAAAAACTGCAGCTCGGGGCGCTCGTTCATCAGGCGGAAGATGTCCTGAACCTCATCCACCGCCTCCTGCACGTCGCTGAGCACGGCAAAGCGAAAGTCGCCCACCGTTTCCGCGCCGGGGGGCGCCAGCCGCAGGTGCAGGGTGCCCGCGGATCCCGCGGTCGGGAGCGCCACCTCGAACACGGCCGCTCGCCGCTCGCCCGGGCCCACCTCGACCCCGTCCACGAACGGCGAAACGTCGAGCGGCTCGGACGATCCTGCCGCCGCGTCGACGGCCGCTCCGAACCGGGCCCGCAGGCGCGCGCCGACCATTGCGTTGTCTACCTCGACCCGGAACGGCTCGCCCGAGCGGCGCGGCTGGAGCCCCTCGACGGTGAGCTCGAGGACGGGCGCGCTCGCCCACAGGGAGATTCCCTCGGGCCCGAGCCGCCGCACGACGGCGCGCCCCTCGCGAACGTCCGCCGAGAGCCCCGCGGCGGCGAGCCGGCCCACCTCTTCGTCGGCGCGGGCTCGCTCCTCGCTCGGGCGCAGGCAGGCCCCGAACAGCGCGTGACCCAGGATTGCCCAGAAGACGGCGCGGCGCCTCATCGAAGCCCCCCGGTGCGCAGCACCAGCCCGAGCCCGAAGGCCCACGCCGAGCCGACCTCGGTGTACGCGCGGACCCCGAGCGCCGCGGTGAGCTGATAGCGAGCCGCAAGCCCGAAATGCCCCGCCGCGCCGCTCCCGAGGCCGCGGTTCTTCAGCCCCCCCACGTAGCCGTCGTGGCGATGGTCGTAGTAGATCTCGGCTTCGCCCCCCGTCTGCCGCGCGCCCCCTCCCCGGCCCAGGTACACCCCGAATCCCATCCGCATCAGCAGCAGGCTCGTGGCCTGCGTCGCCTCGGCTCCGGGCACGTCGAAGCTCACCCACTGCCGCGCGTAGCCGCCCCCGAGCTGGAAGAAAGCGCCGTGCACCCGCGGAAGATAGCGCTGGCTGTCGAGGCGCCCCGCCAGCTGCAGCTCCGCCGTGCGCAGCACGAACCCCTCCGAATCGTAGCGGTGCTCGCCAAAGCCGCCGGTGGCCTCCAGAAACGACCCGTCGGCCGCGCTCGGCTCGCCGGGCCCGGCCGGCCCCAGGAAGCGATAGCCGGCGCCGAGCCGAATTCGCTGGCTGCCCTGCCCCGGGGCGAACTCCCCGCTGGCTGCCAAGCGGTAGCGACCCAGGCGGGCGTCGACCGAGGTTTGCAGCAAGTGCGCCACGGCGAAATCGGGGTCTTGCAGGTGCACGTAGCCGACCTCCGTGGTGAGCAGGGGAAGGCGCCGCGGGCCGCGCCCGAACCCGCGCTCCGGCGCGATGCTGGCGTACAGGCTTGCCGCGAAGGAGGCACCGAATCCGCTCACTCCGGCCGCGGCCAGCAGGGCGGCCGGGGCTACCGTGAAGCGCGACGCCCCCGTGGTGGCCAGCGCCGCCCCGCCGACGAACGTCGCGATCAGCGCGCTGCCCTCGAGCAGGAGCAGGCGGCGCGCCGTATCGCCGTGACCGAGCACCCAAGAGCCGGCTCCGTGCACGAGGACGCCCGGCACGATGGCGACCAGGGGCGCGACGACGCGGCGCCAGGGAGCCATCGGCCGACTCGCGGCCGGAGCCAGCCACGCCGGCGAAGGCTCGGCGCCCGGCCCCGACAGCTGCAGTGCCGACCGCTGCAGCAGCGGGACCTCCCGAGCGAGCGCGGAGGGCACGGCCGCGGACGGCGCGGCCGCGGGCTGAGCGGCGGCCGCGCGAGCCGGAAGCCAAACCGAGAGCGTGAGCGCCGCCGCGAACGCAAGCGGCCCCGCCCCACGGGTGCCGTCGCCCCCCGAGGCACGGGCGCGCCCCGCGGCCCTCCGTGGCCAATCGCCCGACACTCGCCGGAGGCCGAGGACTAGATCGAACCGCACCAACAAACGTCGCCGTCGGCGGGGCGTGCGGACGAAGACGGCAACCCAAGCGCCCTCCCCGCCCGAAGCAACGCCGTTCGGGGCAAGCATGCCCACGGCCCTGCCGGGCGCGAGATCGCGGGGGGCGGGGGGGCCGGAAATGGGACGGTCCAGAACGAACGCGCGCGAGACGAGGCCGACGACGAGCGGGCCCCGCGCGACGACGACCGGCAACGTACGCCCGGATCACACCGCCCGGACGACACGGCTCGGATCACACGATCCAGCGAGCCAAGACGCACGTGACGTTGTCGGGCCCGCCGTGCTCGTTGGCAGCCCGGATCAAGTTCTGGGTGGCGGTGGAAAGATCGGGCGTGGTGTCGATGATCTGCAGGATTTCGTCGTCCGAAACGGGGCCCGCCAGACCGTCACTGCACAGTAGGATGGTATCTCCCTCCTTGGGCAGCTCGAAGCGCGTGTCCACCTTGACGCTCTCCTTCATGCCCAGCGCTCGAACGATGACGTTCTTGTGGGGGAAATTCGCGATCTCCTCGTCCGTGAGACGCTTCATCTTCTTGTAGTCGTTGAGCAGCGAATGGTCCTCCGTCAGCTGCTCCATCTGGTGATTTCTCACCCGATACACTCGACTGTCCCCCACGTGGGCAATGTGGATGCCATCTTCGACCGCGAAGATGGCCACCATCGTCGTGCCCATGCCGCGCTGCTTGCTGTTGCTTTGCGCCGTGTCGAAAATGCGCAGGTTGCTGAGCTTGATCGCGGTGATGAGGCGGTTTTCCTCGTATCCCCGCGTGTGATCCATCTTGTACGGCCAAGTCCGCTCCGGATCTTCCTCCGTCATCTGGAAGAACTCGTACATGGTCTTGACCGCCAGCTGGGAGGCGACCTCCCCCGACGCGTGCCCCCCCATCCCATCCGCAACGAGGTACAAGCCGTGCTCGGAATAGATGGCAAAACTGTCTTCGTTGTGCTTTCTCTTGCGCCCGACGTCCGTCTGGCCCGCGACTTCGATTCTCAGTTGGGGAGGCACTGGGCAGCAGTCTTTCCTGTCAGAAGGCCTACGTCAATCCTTTGGAGATTTCGGCGAAGCGCGAGCCGGCGGGTGCGATCGGCGTGAGACGCGCTCTCACGCGACGCGGCGCCACACGCCGGGGCGCGCTCGCCCGCGGCGGAACCGCTGCGCCGCGCGCGGGCTAGCCAGCGGGCGGTCGCGCACCCCGGCGGCGGCGAGGCACGGCGCCCTCACGCGCGGCGCGCCACCGCCCCGCGGCCCCGTCACTCCGCGGCGGTTCACCACCGGCTGCGGGCTTTCTGCGACTCCGTGCCCGTGCCGCCGGCGCGAGATCGCTTTGGGCGAACGCAGGTGTCGGGGCCGTTGCGGGAAGATTGCCGACGCCGCGCGGGCCGCCCCGCCCCGGAGCCCCGTCACCGCCGGGCGCCGCGATCACCGGCGGGCGGCAGCAGCCGGCAGACACCGCTGTCGCCCGCCACCAGAACGAGATCGGCTCGCCCGAGAAACAGGCCGGTGTCGACCACCCCGGGCACCGTGGACAGCCGCGCCTGCAAAGCGCCGGGATTCTCGATGGGCCCGTAGTGCAAATCCACGAGAGCGTTGCCGGAGTCGGTCACCCAGGGCAGCCCGGCGGGGGTCGTCCGGCGCTCGACGCGGCCGAGCTCACCCAGCGCCCGCAGCGTGCTGCGCAGCCCGAACCCGAGCACCTCGATCGGAACGGGCCACCGCTCCCCCAGGCGCGAGCTCAACTTGGACTCGTCGACGATGATCACGTTCTGCCGCGCTGCGTGATTGACGATCTTCTCCCGCGCGTGACACCCGCCCCCGCCCTTGATCAGGTCGAGCCGCTCGCTCACCTCGTCCGCGCCGTCCACGCACACGTCGATGTCCCACGGGCCCTCGTCGTCGAGCACTTCGATGCCGAGCGACTCCGCCTGCCGACGACTGACCTCGCTCGTCGCCACCCCGCGCAGGGAGCGCCCCGACGCGACGGCGCGCCCGACGGCCTCGATGAAGAAACGAGTCGTCGACCCGGTCCCCAACCCGACGACCCCGCTCTCCGGGAGCATCGCGAAGGCTGCCTCGGCCGCCCGGCGCTTGCAGTCGTCCACGCTCACGCGGCAAGGCCCCCGACTCGCGCGGGCCGAGCCCCGAGGGAGCGCCGCGGCGCGAGGCCCGCGGCCAGGCTCGACCTCTCGGACCGCGACCCGACCGACCCTCGGCAGAGCGGGGCGTCGGCGCAGCGGCGCGCTCGGATGAAGCGACCACGCGAGAGCACGCTGGGGGAAGTGACGAACGGAGGGAACGAGTGGGCCACGTCGAGCGATGCCGCCGGGCCGGGACCGCCCGGTGCATTCCCCGGGCGGATGCCAGCGCCGAGCTGTGAGTCGAGATGGCGGCGTAGCGGGTCTCGTCGAGCTTGTCCAACCCAATAGCCGAACGCCCGCGTGACGCCAGGCCCCCCGGCGTGGCCAGAGGGCTGGAAAGAACCGCTCCGCGCCGGACCGCGCAGCGGTGGGGCTCAGCGCTCGTCGGACGCGGTTGCCGCCAGCGTTTCGCCGAAATCGAGCCGACCGGCGGCCTCGGAGCCCAGCCCGCGCCCCAGCGCCTCGACGATGAGCTGGCGCGCTCGCGGCACTCGATGGGCAACCCACCAGGTGAGAGGAATCGCCACGACGACCACGACCGCGATACGGCGGGTCCAACCCGAAGGGCGACGCGACGCGCGCCCCGCTGGAGTAACGCTTTTGACCATTGCGGCGAGGCTAGCCCAGCATTGACTTTTGGGCCCATTTGTCGGCGCGACTGCTAGAACGTCGGCCGGATGCCGGTTTCCTGGTGGCGCCTGCCGTTGTCGCTCTGCTGGGCTCTCGCCACGCTCAGCCCCCTGAAGGCCCGCGCCCAGCTCCCGACCCGTGTCGATCGTCCGCTCTCGCTGCGCCTGGCGCCGGCGCCCGTCCTTCCTACCGACCTGCTTGGCCGGCCGATCCTGGCGGTGGACGTCGTCACGGAAGGCGGCCGGTGGCAAACCCACGAAGCGCTGCCCGAGGGGCTGCTCGGCCAGGCTTTCAGCGCCGAGCAGGCGCGGCGCATCACGCAGGCGCTGCTGGACACCGGCCGCTACGCGCGGGCGTCGGTCGCCGCTGCGCCGGCGCCGGGCGGCGTACGGCTCGTCGCGTCCGTGCTGCCGCGCAAGCTCGTCGCTCAAGTGCGGGTGACCGGCAACGCCCTGGAGGCCACCGCGACGATGCAGGCGGCGGGGGTCGATATCGGCGAAGAGATGACGGTGCGCAGCCTGCGAGAGATCGACCGCCGGGTCACCGAGCTGTACCGGCAGCGCGGGTTTCCGCAGGTCGCCGTCAGCACACAGGCCCTGGACACCGACGCGCCGATGGAGGTGGTGCTGTTCGTGCGCATTCACGCCGGGCCTCCCGCGCTGGTGCACTCCCGGAGCATGAGCGTCGAGCCTCCCGCGCCGGCCGAGCTTCGCCACGTGCTGGAGGGCTACTCGGTGGAGGAAGGGGACCGGGCCGACCGAGAAGCGCTGGCCTCGGCGGACATCGAGCTCCAAGCGCGTCTTCACGGGCGCGGCTACCCGGGGGCCAAGGTGAGCCACTCGCTCGGCGAATCGCCACGAGGGCCCGTGCTGGAGGTCTCGGTCGAGCTGGGAGCCCGCCACTCCGTCCGCTTCGAAGGCAACGTCCGCTTCGACGACGACGAGCTGGGAAAACACCTGAGGCGACAAAAGGAGCAGGACTCGAGCCTCGGAGACGACGAGGCGCGCTCCGCCCTGCTCGACTTCTATTCCAAGCGCGGGTTCCTCGACGCCACCGTCAGCTCCGAGCGCCGCACCAGCCGAGATGGCAGCGAGGTCGCGGCAGTGATGCGCATTCGCGAGGGCCGCCAAGTGCGCGTCCGCGAGCGACGCTTTCCCTGCCTGACGGGCCGCCGCGACGAGAGCGACGTCCGGGACGAGATCGATAGCTTCCTGACCGAGGCCCTGCCGGGAACCGGACTGTTCGGCCCCGTCGACTCCAACGAGCTCGACCTGCGACTCGGATCCGGCTCGACGCACGGCTTTCGGGCCGTCCCGCTCGACCTCGAACCGTACCAAACCTACGACGCCTCCACGTACGAACGGGCACTGGAGCACCTCACGGCGCTGTACCGCTCCGAAGGGTACCTCTCGGCGCAGGTCGGCCCCGTGCGCGTCGTCCGCTCGACCTGCAGCCGACACTCGCCCGCGGGCCGTTGCATCGTCGAGCACCCGGTGGACCCTCCCCCCGTGGACTGCTCCGACCCCGCCGCGGGGGTCGAGGTCAACCCCGGCTCGGGCAGCTGGCAGTGCGTGCCGGACGCGGCGCGCGGCCGGCGCTGCGACGACCAGATCGCCCTGCAGATCCCCATCCGCCTCGGGCCCCGCGCCGCGCTGTGGGACATCGGCTTCTCTGGCAACAAGCAGCTGGTGGAGGCCGAGCTGTTCCAGGCGGCGGGACTCGCGCTCGGCAAACCCGTCTCGCAGCTGGCCGTCGAGGAAGCGCGGCAGCGCGTGATCGAGCGGTACGCCGAAGACGGCTACGCGTTCGCCGGCGTCGAGGCCGACATCGAGCTTTCGGCGGATGGCACGCGGGCGAAGGCTTCTTTTCGCATCAGCGAGCGGCAGCCGGTCAGGGTGCGCGACATCGTCGTCAAGGGCGCTCGCTTCACCGAGGAGCCGCTGATCCGCGCTCGCATCGCGCTCGAACGCGGGGAGCTGTATCGACGCAGCCTGGCGAGGCAAACCGAGGACCAGCTGGGTAGCCTCGGCACGTTCACGAGCGTCACCGTCGACCTGGAAGACCCCGAGGTGCCCGCGCAGGAAAAGGTGGTGCTGGTGGAGGTGCAGGAGCGCCTGCCGCAGTACCTCGACGTACGTCCCGGCTTCAGCACGGGCCAGGGCCTGCGGGTCTCCTTCGAGTACGGTCACCGAAACCTCGCATCCCGCGCGATCCGCCTCGCGCTGCGCATGCACCTCGGCTACCTACCGCCCGAGCTCATCCTGGACGACGACGCCCGCAGCACCTTCCAGAGGTTGCTGGCGAGAAATTCACTGAAGTTTCTGCTGGGCCGGCGGCTCTCCGCCACGGTGGAGCTGCCCGAGATCGGGCTGGGCCCGACCTTTCGCCTCAACCTCGAAGGGCTCAACGTCCGGGACATCTTTCGCCCCTTTGCCCGGGAGAAGAGCGCCCTCATCACGACGCTCGGCTATCGACCTTCCCGCCGCATCAACGCGTCGGTTGGAGCGTCCCTCGAGTTCAACGAGGTCGAATTTTACGCAAACATCCTCGAAGGCCAGGCCGTCGCCGAGGCAATCGCGGACCTCGGCGACGAGGCGGCGGACAATCAGGCGCTGCTGCGCTTGCTGAACGTCCCCGAGGGGCTGACGGTGGCCGTGGCCGAACGCATCGGCGTCACGTGGGACCGCCGCGACAACCCGGTGGCCGCGACCCGGGGCACGCTCGCGAGCCTCGCCATCGAGCACGTGGACGCCTACCCGATCGAGGATACGCGCGAGCCTTCGAGTGGGGGCGAGACGCAGCGAATCAAAAGCCACTTCCTGCGCTACTCGGCCAGGCTCGCGGGCTACCTGCGCCTCAACCGCGCCGGCCTCTCCCTGGCCACCAGCCTGCGGGTCGGCATCAACCAGCAGCTGGTGCCGGGGTCGCAGACCTACCCCGACCGCTACTTCTTCATGGGCGGCGTGGACTCCTTTCGCGGCGCGACCGTGTGGTCGGTGCTGCCGGAGGACGCCGCGCAAGACGTGATCGACCGCGAGCGGGAGCCGACCAACGCGGGCGGCGACGAGGCCCAGCAGTCCGTGGCCAGCCTCGCGGGGGACCTGGTTCCCGGGGGCAACTTGCTCATCAACCCACGGGCCGAGCTGCGGATCCCACTGACCGGCGTCTGGCAAACCGCTGTATTTTTGGACACTGGCAATTTGTGGGTGGATCCCAATGCTGCCTTCGATGAGTTTCGCTTCCGCTACGCCGCCGGGACGGGGCTGCGCGCCACTACTCCCGTGGGTCCGTTGGCCGTAGATGTGGGCTTCAACCTATCGCCCCGCAAGGACCCAGTCGAAGAGGAGCGCTACGCGTTCCATTTCAGCATCGGGCTCTTCTAGCCGCCGTCGGCTCCTCGAGCAGCGGGTTCCGGCGCCCCCGGGGGCCCCGCGAGGCCGAGCCCCGCGGCGTAGCCCCATCGTGGGTCGCCGGCGATCGTATTTCATCGACCTCGGGATTTTCCAGGTCGCCCTCCTCCTGCCCCGCCCCGTAGCCATGTCTCCCGCCGTCTGGTCGTTCCAGTTTCACCCCCTCGGGGGCGCAACCACCCCACGCCCCTGGGCTCGACTCCCCGCGATGGAGTATGGGGGGGCCAGCCGTGCTTGAGCCCAACTCGCCCCGGGCCGCTCGCCGGCGGCTCAGCCGTCGCGACGCGGCCACAGACGCCGCCCGCATTCCGACCACGCTCCTCGGGCAGCTGCGCCGCAACGTTCCCAGCTACCTCGTCGGGATCCTGATGCTGGCGGCCTACAACTACAGCCAGTACTGGATCGACCTGCGCCTGGCCGACGCCATGGGGGACCTGCTCGCCGGTGACCTGCGGGCCACCGGGTTGCTCGGGCTGGCGATCGTGGGCGGCGCCGCGGTCGCGTTCGGCGTCCGCGTCGTCTCACGGCTCACCATCTTCAACGCCGGCCGGCACGCCGAATACGAGCTGCGAACCGCCCTGCTGCACCGCCTGCATCGCCTCGGCCCTTCGTTCTATCGGCGCATGAGCACGGGCGACATCATGAGCCGCGCCACCAACGACCTGCAGCAGGTGCGCGTCCTGCTCGGATTCGGCGTTCTCAACTTTTTCAACACCGGCTTCGCCCTCGTCAGCGCGATGGCCGTGATGCTGCAGTTCTCCCCCAAGCTCACAGCGGCCTCGCTGGCCCCGTTGCCGCTGCTGATGATCCTGATGCGCACCTACTCGCGGCGCATCTTCGTCAGCCAACGCCAAAACCAGGAGGCGCTCGGCAATCTGAGCGCGCGCGTGCAGAGCAGTATCGCCGGAGTCCGAGTGGTACGCGCCTTTTCCCTCGAACAGGCCGAGCTCGAGTGCTTCGACGACACGAACCGGGACTACCTGCGCCGCGGGCTCTCGCTGGCGAAGCTGCGCGGCTCGATGTGGCCGGTGATGTCTTCGGTGACGCAGCTGGGCGCCCTGGTGGTGTTCTGGTACGGGGGCCGCCTGATCGTGTCGGGAGAGCTGCCGGCCGAGGAGTTTTTGCCCTTCTTCCGCGCGTTGTACCGGTTGACGTGGCCGCTGGCGGCGCTCGGGTTCCTGGTGGCGGTCGTCCAGCGAGGTCGGGCCGGCTACGATCGGTTGCGCGAGATCTTCGTCGCCGAGCCAGACGTCGTCGACGGTGGCCACGGCATCGCTGCGCCGAAGGGGCGGCTCGAAATCCGCAAGCTGACGTTCGCCTACGACAACGCGCCCGTGCTGCGAGATCTCGATCTGTTGGTCGAGCCGGGCGAGCGCGTCGCGATCGTGGGCCGCACGGGCGCCGGCAAATCCACGCTCGGCGCGCTGCTCACGCGGCTGCAAGCGACCCCGCGCGGGAGCATCTTTTTCGACGGGATCGACATCTGCGACCTGCCGCTCTCCGTCCTGCGCGAAAACATCCTGTACTCCCAGCAGATCCCGTTCCTGTTCTCCACGACGGTGGGGCGCAACATCGCCTACATGCTGCAAGACCCGGACGCCGTCGAAAGCCAACGAAAAGTTCGAGAGGCCGCGCGGGAAGCGCAAATCCAGCCCGAGATCGAGAGCCTCCCGGCGGGCTACGACACGGTGGTCGGCGAACGCGGCGTGCAGCTCTCCGGCGGGCAGAAACAGCGCGTGGCGCTGGCGCGCTCGCTGATGGCGCAGCCGCGCATCCTGGTTTTGGACGATCCGCTGAGCGCTGTCGACGCCCGCACGGAAACGGCGTTGCTCGACGCGTTGGAGCGCCACCGCAACGGCTCGAGCCTGCTACTCATCACGCACCGCGTGAGCGCCGCGCAGCGCTGCGACCGCATCGTGGTGATCGACGAGGGGCAAGTGGTGGAGGCCGGAACGCACGACCAGCTGAAGGGCGCCGGAGGGCTCTACAGCCGGTTCGTGGACGAGCAACACCGGCAGGGAGAGCTCGAGGAGCTGCAAGCTCTCGAGCTGCCGGCGCTCGAGGCCGTGGAGGCGCAGCCGTGAGCGACGAACGGAGCCGGGCTGGAAACGCCTCGAAGACGGCCCAGGTGCTGGAGGCCTTCCACGAGGAGCAAGTTCTCGGCAAGGCCTACGACATGCTGCTGTTGCGGCGCCTGTGGCCATTCTTGGCGCCCCGCGCGGGCCTGGTGTACTCATCGCTCGCCGTCGGTGTGGTCACGGCGGGGGCGGCTCTCGCCGTGCCCGTCTTGATGGGCAAGATCATCGACGAGGGAGCGCTGGCGCGCGACATCGACGCGCTCACGCGCTACGCGTCGATGCTGGTGGGCCTGGTGCTCTTCGAACGGGTGCTGGGCTTCGTGCAGATGTACGTGGTCCAGGTCGCTGGAGCCGAAGCGGTGGCTTCGCTGCGCCGCAAGGTGTTCGAGTTCTTGCACGGCCTGCCGCTGCGCTTCTTCGACCAGCAGCCCGTGGGCAGGCTGGTCACCAAGGTCACGAACGACACGGACGCGATCCTCGAGCTGTTCGCCTCCGGCGCGCTCAACGCGTTCTCCGACCTGCTCAAGCTGGTCGGCATCGTCGCGATGATGGTGGTGATCGACTGGAAGCTGGCGCTCGTCGCGTTCGCCGCGGGCCCCCCCATCGCCGTGCTGGTGGCCATGGTGCGAAGCAAAGCGCGCAAGGCGTTCCGCGAGATCCGCTCGAAGACCTCGCGCATGAACGCCAACATGGCCGAGCAAGTGGGTGGGATGACCACGGTGCAGGCATTCGGTCGGCAGGATGCCGCGGCCGGCGAGTTCGACGACATCAACGCCGCCTACCGCGACGCCATCATTCGCTCGATCAAGTACGACGCCATCCAGGACGCGGCGATCGACATGATGGCGGCCATGTGCCTGGCTTTCATGGTGATGACGGTGAAGTACCACGAGGCCAGCTACGGCACCCTGGTGATGTTCAACGGCTACGTGGTGCGCTTCTTCGAGCCGATCTCCGCGCTGGCACAGCGCTACACCCTGCTGCAGAGCGCGATGGCGGGCGCCGAGCGGGTGTTCGGGCTCTTGGACGTCGCCGAGCGCGACGCCGCACCCGAACGGGCCGAGGAGCAGGGCGATGCCAGCTTGGCGGTGGCCTTCGAAGGCGTAACGTTCGGCTACAAGCCGAACCAACCCGTGCTGCGCGACGTGAGCTTCGAGGTGCGGCCCGGCGAAAAGATCGCTCTGGTCGGCGCCACGGGCGCCGGCAAGACGACCGTGGCCTCGCTGCTGCTCAGGCTCTACCCGGTGACGCAAGGCGTGATCCGCTTGTTCGGGCAGGACGTGCGGAGCCTCTCTCGGGAGCAGCTGCGCAGCCGCTTCGCCGTCGTGCCCCAGGACGTGACGCTGTTCCCCGGCACGGTGGCGACGAACATCGCAGCCAGCCTTCGGCCCGACACGGCGAAGGTGCGGCGCGTGCTCGAGCAGCTCGAGGCCCTCGCGCTGTTCGAGCAACGCGAAGGCGGGCTACAGGCCGAGGTGGACGAGCGGGGGGAAAACTTCTCCGCGGGCGAGCGGCAGCTGATCGCCTTCGCCCGCGCGATGTACCGAGAAGCCGACTTGGTCGTCCTCGACGAGGCGACGGCCAGCGTGGACAGCGACACCGAGTCGCGCTTGCAGCGCGCCTCCGATACGTTGCTGCGGGGCCGCACTGCGCTGATCATCGCACACCGGCTGAGCACCATTCAGGCCGCAGACCGCATCCTCTGCTTCCACCTCGGGCGGCTCGTCGAGGCGGGCACGCACCAGGAGCTCTTGGCCAAAGGCGGCTTGTACGCGCGCCTGCACGGCCTGCACTTTCAATCCAATGGGGCGCGGTCGAATGCCAGCGAGGGCTCGGCGAGCCGCGAAGAGCCGGCGAGCCTCCCGCGCTGAGCGGCGTCCGCTCGGCCAGCCCGGATTTCTCACGACCGCTGGACCGGGACGGCGCTCGACGAGACGCCAACGCGCACCGAGCCTCGGGCCGTGGCGGCCGAGCCGCGCGGCGGCTCGCGGCGACCGATCGCACGCGATGCTGCAGAGCGCTCCGGGCGCGACCGGTGGACGCCCGGACGCTCGCGGCGACCGATCGCATGCGATGCTGCAAAGCGCTCCGGGTACGACTGGTGAACGCCCGAGGCGCGACGGGTGACGCCGAGGCGCTACCGATGAAACAGTGGCCGGGCTCGATTCGAGCCGCGCTCGCACTGGCGCGGGCCGGCGGGAAAAATTTTCGTGATCACCAGCCCCGTCAACGCACATGGATGGGGATGAAAGCACCGCAGCGGTCGCGTGCGACCGGGTCGTTGCCGGTCGGGTCGAGGTCGATCGGGTCGAGGCCGATCGGGTCGCTGCCAATCGAATCGACACGGAATGGGTCGCGGGCCCTGGCAGCGAGGTCGCCGGGCCCAAACGCGAGGGCGGCGCTCTTCCTCGCCGCCACGGCGACCGGGCTGCTGGGATGCGGCGGCGACGGGCCCACGTGGCCCGGGGAGCAGCCCCCCGGTTGGGCGGGCGCCACACCGGGCGCGCCGGGGAGCCCAGCCCCGGGATCCGATCCCGCGCCTTTCGATTCCAGCGACTCTCGCCGCGGGCCACCGAGCGCGGGCGAGGCGGCGCCACCGGCTGATTCCGGCTCGATCACGGAAGGCAATCCCGATGTCAGCGGCTCGGTCGACGACTCCGACGAGGGCTCGGAGCCCCAGCGCTCGACCCCCGCGCAAGGAGAAGGGGCCGCCACCGAAGATCCCGAAGCGCCCGACCCCGCTGGCGCGGCTCCGGAAGCGCAGCCCGGCAGCTGCGTCATCCCCGCACCCCTCACGGCGCCCGTCGGCTACGGCTCGGCCACGACGGGCGCGGGCAGCGCCCCCGTCGTCGTCGTTCGGAGCTTCGCCGAGGCGGAGGCCGCGCTCGCAGAGTACCGCAAGGCGTTCAAGGAGCGCGCGGCCAGCGCGCTGTCTCTGCGCTACGAGGGCACGTTCGATTTCTCTTCCATCACGGACGTGTGCGAGCAACGCGAAAAGAAGCCGCAGCGGCTCGAAATCAAGGAAATGGAGAACGTCACGCTGCTGGGCGCGCCGGGCTCCAGCGCGAACTTCGGCGTGCACATCAACCGCGCCCAGAACGTCATCGTGCGCAACATGACGCTGGGATTGCTGCCAGGCGGTGGGGATTCGGATGCGATCACCATCGAGGGCAACGGAACCAACGGAGACGTGCAGCACGTATGGATTGACCACAACGAGCTATTCAGCTCGACGAAGAGCGACTGCGAAGGCGCCGGGGACACCGAGTTCGATGGGCTCATCGACATCAAGAAAGGCGCCCGCTTCATCACGATCTCCTACAACCATCTGCACGACCACCAGAAGACGGGGCTGCTCGGCTTCAGCGACAGCGACGAAGCGGACCGCTACGTGACGTTTCACCACAACCGATACGAAAACGTCGTTTCCCGCACGCCGCTGCTCCGCTTCGGCTACGTGCACCTCTTGAACAACTACTTCGGCAACATCCGGAGCAGCGGGATCAACGTGCGAATGGGAGGCGTCGCCCTGATCGAGGCAAACTTCTTCGAAAACGCGGCCAACCCGATCACCTCGCGCTACAGCCCCGAGCCAGGCTACTGGGATTTGCGCGACAACCACGTGGGCGCGGGCATCACCTGGTCCGCGGGGGACGACACGCTGGCAAACGCGGACGACTGGCAGAGCACCATCGCGTTCCCCGAGGAAGAGCTCACGTACTCCTACGAGGCCGACGAGGGCGCGTGCGTGAAGCAGATCGTGCTGGCAACGGCCGGCGCGAACCTCTGAGGGCGCCGCCGAGGGGGACCGCGCCGGAAGCGTCCTCGAAGGGGCCAGACCGGGCCGCGCCGGACGAGGCCGGGGCCACCCCCGCTCGACGAGCCCTGCCGCCATGGCCCAACGAGCCCCGCCGCTCGACGAGCCCCGCCGCCAAGGCGCACGACCTCGGCCGGAAAACGGAAAACGGCCCCGCATCGCGCGACGTCGGCGCACCTGCTGCAGCCGACTGCAAGGTCGCACGGCGCCGGGCTCGCCCCGCCGGGTCTGTCGCCTTCCGTCCGCCCCCTCACGAGGTTTCCCCGCCCGCCGAATGGTGAGGAAGTCGCGCACCCCGCCCGCGCCGGCCCGAAGCGCAGCCGATCCAGCCCGCGCCCTCGTTCGTCCGCCGGCCAGCGACGGCCCGGGACTTTCGCGCCGAACCCGTCGGGCGCGGGCGGTAGTTGCCCGCTGGGCGGCCCGATCGCCTACAATGCACGGCGCGCCGGGGGGCTCCCCGCGGGCCGAGTGAAAGGAGAGGTGAGGTTGGGCACTCCAGCGGCAGCCGCCGGCGGGCAAAAGCGGGTCATCCTCGCGGGCCTTCCGCGCAGCGGCACGACCCTCTTGGCCACGTTGCTCGCCGCACAACCGGGGGTCCACTTCGCCACCGATTACTTTCCTTCGTTTCGGGAGGCCGCGCGGCACCTGGAGGTCGGCTGGGACCGCCCACTTGGCGAAACACAGCGCCGCATCGCGCTGGCCATCGTGCGCGACCAGATGCTCCGCGTGCGTCACCCCGTGCTGGTGCGGCCCGACCAGTTTCAGAGCTTGGAGGAGCTGCATCGCTTGGTGATGCGGGAGCTCTCGCCGGCGCCCATCGTCGGGCACAAGCTCCTGTTCCCCGCCGAGGAGCTCGGCCACGTGCTGGCCGAGACGGGCATCTTCTTCCTCGTGATGCTGCGAGATCCGCGCGACGCGGCCATCTCCTACTTCCACCGCACCGGAGGCGGGGTGGAGGCCTACGTGCGCAACTGGAGCGCGACGGCGCGCGTGACCAAGCGCCTCGCGACCCACCCGCGCCTGCTCACTCTGCGATTCGAAGATCTGGTGCGGGATCCGCCGCGGACGCTGGAGCGCCTGGGGGATTTTCTGGGAGCGCCGATTTCGGCAGACGTTCCCCAGCTGCGTTTCCAGCGAGGCGCCGCGGGGGGCGTCGCCTGGCACGAAAACTCGGCCTTTCAGGACGTGACCAAGCGCTTCGACACGGCGCCGCTCGGCCGCCACGAAACGCTCGCCGCCTCCGCCCTGGTGCGCTACTCGGACTGGGCCTGCCGCCGCGAGCTGCCTTCGTGGGGGTACCAGCGCCGGCTCGAGCCATTGAGCCTCAAAGAGCAGCTCCAATTCCGCGCCCTCTCCGCGCTCGAGCGCAGCGAGCGCGTCGGCCGAGAGCTGCTCAGCGACGCCGCGCAGACGATGAGGCGCCGGCTCCCGGAGCTCGCGGTCCCGAAGCCTTCGGCCTAGCCCCAATGCCGTTCACTACACGCTAACCGATTGGCATTGGGCCTAGCCCAGCCTCAGCCCTAGGCCCTAAGCCCTAGGCCCAGCCCGGACTTCTTACGCCGTGCTCCCGAGGGTGCGATGCGTCGCGTCCAGCTCCGGGCCCGGGCGCGCGAGGCGGCCGCAGGGCGAGGTGGACGAAGCGCACTCGACGGCGCGGGCGCCGCGTCCGGCGCCTCCCCTGCGGGCGACCCGGGCGCGGCATAAGGCTCGCCAGCGGCGGCGCGGCCCTCTGTACGAACGCCGAGGCGGCGGGCTCCGGCAAGGGATTGCCCGAGTCGCCCGCCGCGTGGGCCCGGGGCTCGTTTCAGCTGAAGCGGTAGCCGCCGCCGTAGTAGCAGGTGAGGCCGCCGACCTTGCCGCAGGTGAGGGCGAGCGTTTCGAACTCCGAGCTCTCCTCGATGGCGGGCGGCTCGTAGGGCCGGCGGGGCGCGCCTTCGCCACGGCCCCGCGACTGATCGATCGATGCGCGCTGTGCCTTTCGCTCGTTCACCGGTTGCCTCTCATTGCTTCGATATGTCTAGCACGACATCGACCGCTCAGCACTCGACCCGTTTCTCAGTAGTGGAGCACGAGGGCATTCGCCCCGAATCCCGAATCGAGCACGACGAAGTCGTTGTGCCCGTCCCCGTTGATATCTCCAACGAAGTTGGGAACCGCCTGGGTGGAGAACGTGGTGTACGAGAAGTCGGAGAGCGTGCGATTGACTGCGACGCCGGCTCCGCCGTAGAAAAGGTTGGCATCGGCCCCGGATTCGGCCCCCGCGAGCAGCTCCGCAATGCCGTCGCCGTCCAGGTCGCCGAGCTGCCCCAGCCCCTGTACGAAGCCCTCGGCGATGAAGCGGCCGTAGTTGTCGTTCAGCGGGGCATTGTCCACGAAGCTCAGGGCCAACGTCTCATCGAAGACGCCGCTGCCCGACTGCCTCAGGTACACGTCGAAGCGGTCCGTGAACTCGTTGCCAGCCGCCAGGTCGGTCAGGCCATCGCCGTCGAAGTCGCCGATCGCTCGCACGGGTGGAATGGCGAGGAAGGTCGTGTCGAACGCGGTGGGCGTGACCGCGACCAGGTTGGTCACCGGCGCCAGGGGATACGGGGTCGACTCCATCAACCACAGCGTTCGTAGGATCCCGCTGCCGGTATCTGCCGCAGAGCCGATCGCGAGATCCGCGCCGCCACTGCTCAACACGCTGAGCGGCCCGAGCGCCGTGGCCGCGGTCCCGAAGTCGAAGGCGCTGGACGCGGGCGGCGTGATCACGAAGCCCTGCGGATCGTCGCTCGGAATGGAGACCTCGGTCCCCGTGGAAAGGCCCGCGAGCTGGGAGCCGCCGCGAACGACGTACACGAGGCCCTGGGAGCCATCTCCGGAAGCGCCGACGATGATGTCGTTTTCGCCATCGCCATCGAAGTCCCCGCCGGTGACCTCCACACCGAAGAACCCGAGTGAAGTCTCTCCACGCAGGCAGAGGTCGGCTCCACACCCTGGCGAGTTACTCACCGTGATGGTCGAGGGCCAGGCGGGGTCGCCGCCCGGTACGTCGCGACCGTAGAACACGTACACGCTACCGAGCACACCGTTGTCGGCGCGCGCGGAGACCGCGAAGTCGGGCAGGTCGTCGTTGTTCACGTCGCCCAGCGCCGCCACCTGGCCGCCGAAGCTGCCGTGAGCACCCGTGAGCGTGATGTCGACGGCGGTGTCCGGCGTCGCGTTCGTGTCGTCTCCAAAGAGGATCTCGACGTTCCCCGCTGTCGCCCCAGGAGGCGCCGTCGTGCCGCCGTAGGCCATGTCGTCGACCCCATCGCCGTTGATGTCGCCCAGCGGCGAGACCTCGACGAACAGACCCGAGCCCGTGTCCGTGATCGTGGTGTAGGTCTGCGTCAGGAAGTTCGAGAGCACCTGTGTGCTGGTCCCGATCGGCGAAAGCTGCCCGGCGACGTCCGCGCCGCGCATCACGCAGAATTTGGTCACACCCATGCGCCGAAAGCCGCCATCTTGCCCGGCCGGATCGTCGCTGAGGATCACCTCGGATTCACCGGCTCCCGAGGCCTGTGGCACACTCGTGACGTTGAACTCCTGGGCCGCGTCCCACTCCGTTTCGTTCGTGATGTCGCTGCTCGAGCAGCGCAGCTCGTAGTGGTCGAGCGCGCCGCCGCCGTCGTCGGCGACCGCCGTCCAGTCGAACTGCACCGAGCCCGCGCGGCGATCCGTCACGGAGTTCAGGCTCATGGCGATCGCCCCGGGGGGCGCCAGGGTGTCGACGGTGACGGTGATCGAATCCGAGCCCGCGGCGTTGCCGCTGAACTCGCCCACCGCCACGGTGAGCGTCTGGTCGACGCCCTCGGGCGCGTCCACACAGGCGCTGATCGCGCCGCCGGCGCCGACGGTGAGGCCCGAGGACGGAGTGCCCGCGCCGATGCTGACCGTGACGGGGGCGTTTTCGGCCGCGTCCGTGGTGGCGTCGACCTGCACCTGCAGGCCCGGGTCGCCGCTGCAGTCCGCGCTGGCGGACGAGAAGATGGTGTTGTCCGCCGGAGCCGAGATGTTCACCACGGCCTGGTCGACGAGCGTGAACTCGCACTGGACCGTGCCCACGTTGCCCGCGGTGTCGGGCTGCGAGGCCGTCAGCGTGACCGTGGCCGGACCGCCACTGGTGACCGCCGCCGTGTCCGTGTCCGTCGCGATGGTCAGGTCCTCGAAGAGATCGGACGCCCCCGAGAGCACGCCGAAGACCGCGGCAAGATCGCCGCTCGGAGGCGAGGCCACGATGCTAACCGGGTTGCCGGGGTCACCGCCCGTGACGCGCACCGTGTGCTGCATGCCGAGCGTGCCCGGCTGCGTGTCGTCCCCGCCGATCGCCAGCTGCTCGCCGCACAGCGAGTTGGCCGAGAAGAACGGCGACGGCGCTTCGCAGTCCGACTGGATGGCGACGGCGCCTGTGGTGGTCGAGCTGCCCTCGAGCCCCACCACCGTTTGGCGCGCCTCGAGCGCCACGGTGCCGCCGTTGTTGCGGGTCGGCACGGGCGCCAAGGCGAAGGTGGCTTGGCCGGCGAGCGTGGAGCTGCCGGAGGCGACGCATGTCTCCACCCAGTCGGTGCCGGGGCTGTCCGGGTCGTCGACGGCGGCCCCGTCGAAGAAGAGCGCCACGTCTTCGCCCACGTCGCTGCAGTCGACCACGATGTCGAGCTCACAGGTCGTGGTGCCGCCGTCGCCGTCGTTCGCGCTGTTGAAGGCCGCGGCGGTCGCCGGGCTGATGATGGCCAGCTCTGGGTCCTCGATGCGCACGCCGAGCGTCTGCTGCAGCTCGCCGACGTTGCCGGCGAAGTCTTCCACCTGGGCGCAGACGTTCACGTCACCCGTCGAGGAGGGCACGGTCAGCGTCAGCGCCCAGCTCTTGTCGAGCTCGAGCGCTGCGGAGCTGAAGCTCTCCGGGCTGCCCACGCAATCCTGGATGCGCACGCCCGAGCAATCCGAACCGGTCACGTCCCCGGCCGCGCTGAGCTGGATGCCGTCGGCTGCGTCCAGATCGTCGAGCGGGGTGGCGAGGCTCTCGGCGGTCGTGATCGCGAAGGGATCCATCACGCACGGCTGCGTGTCGACCGTCCACTCCCGGATCGTCGAGCGCGTGACGTTGCCCGTCTCGTCCGAGCACACCGCCTGCACGCGCCGCGCGGTGCCCTCGGCGAGCGTGACGTCGGCGAAGGTGGCCACGCCCGAGTCGACCGTGGCGGTGGCGTCGGACTGCTCGCCGTCGATCAGCAGATGGACGCTGGAGGCGTCCGTGGTGACGGCGAACGGGATCTGGAACCCGGCCGTCGCGCCACTGGAATCCGCCGCCGCGTTGAGGAACTTCTCGCCCGTCACCGGGTGCACCGGTGCCGCGGGCGCGGGGTCGCCGAGCGTGCAGCTCGGGCCCTCGCAGTCGACGAGCAGGTCGACGGGGAAGGTCGCCTGGCAGGTGCGCCCGTCGCCCATGTCGGCGGTGGCCACGAGCGTGTTGGCCGTCGCGCCGCGGTTGGTCAGGGGCACGTCCGAGAACGTGCTGGTCAGGCCTGCGACGGGCTGTGAGCCCACGTCGCTGCCGTTGACCGAGAGCGAGACGTTGGCGGCGGTGGTCGAGACGACCACGTCGGCCGAGAACGTGCCGGCGCAGGCCGCCTCGGAGCCGCCGAGCGTGACGGGGTCCGTTCCGGTCACGGCGGGGCTCACGAAGGCGACCTCACAGCCTTCGGTGCCCACGGTGTAGCTGCCCACGCTGGAGGAGGTGGTGTTGCCGGCGTCGTCGGTGCAGACGGCCTGCACGCGCTGGCCCGGGCCCGAGGGCAGCGTGACCAGGTCGAACGTGGCCACGCCGGAGGCGAGGACGGGCGCCTGGGAGAGTGGCTCGCCGTTGATCACGAGCGAGACGTCGCTCGCGTCCGTGGTCACCTCGAAGGAGGTCTGAAAGCCCTGGCTGCCCTCGGCGGTGTCGTCGCTGGTGTCGAGGTAGCCGCCGGTGGCGATCGGGTTCTGCAGCGCGCAGCTCGGCCCGTCGCAATCCACGAACAAGTCGGCGCCGAAGCTGACTTCGCAGGTGCGGCCGTCGTCCATCGTGGCGCGGGCCACGAGCGTGTTCGCCGTGGTGCCGCGGTTGCTCAGCTCGACGTTGCCGAAGCTCGCCGTGAGGTTGTTGACGGCCCGGGATCCGATGGGCGTGCCATTGACGATGAGCTCGACCGCCGCCGCGCTCGACGTGACGACCACCTGCGTGCTGGAGGACTCGCCGCAGGCCTCCTCCGAGCCGCCGAGCGTGACGGGTTGCCCGTCGTCCGTGGGGGACACGAAGCTGACGACGCACTCCTCGGGGGCAGGGGGCTCCCCGGTGCCGCCCGTGCCACCGCCGGAGGTGCCGCCGGAGCCGCCCGCGGACATGCCACCCGGGCCGACATTGTTGCCGGGATCGAGGATGGTCTTCCCCTCACCGCAGCCAGCTGCCGCTGCGCAAGCCACCAGGGCGACGAAGCCCCCCTCAAATCGACCGAGCCGTCCCTGTTTCCCCATGCCAATTCCTGCTTTCGGCGCCCTGCCGTGCGCCTGTTTCTTCCGCGAGCCCCGCCGCCGCAGGGCCGACCCAAAAAAGAGAACTCTTCACGAGCGGTCGGACCGCGTGGCCCGGCTGGAGCGACTAACTCTCCTCGGGCGACGTCTCACTGTGGCCGAGCCGCTCAGCTGTGTTTGACGGCGCGGCCGCCGGGAGCGTAACCCTTGCCGCAGGCGCCCGCCGCAGTTGGACCAATTGGCCGGGGGCTGCGCCACCCGTCCGCCCCGCAGGCGCCTCCGCGCGCAGAAACGGCAGCTGCCTCGCCAGCGCCTCGTCTCGCTCGGTGGGGCGGGCCACGAAGGCCTCGAAGCGATGCTCGCCGGTGCTCCGGTAGGGCCCCACCTCGGTGCTGCCCGCCTCGTTGGGCGCGATCGAGGGCTCGACGCGATGGCGCAGCTCGTACGTCCAGCGCGCGTGCCGACACGCCTCCGCATAGGGCGCGAGCGCGTCCCCCACGCCGAGCTTCGCATCGGAAAAGCAGCGGCCGCACTCGTCGCGCAGATCGCACTGCCGACAGCCCCACATATCCGCCCACGTCAGCTCGCGGATGGCGCGGGCGCGGGGATCATGGCGAAATGCCTGGACGACGCCCTCTTCGAGGGCGTTGCCCGTGGCGACGCTCCACTGCGTGCAGGGTCGCAGCTCGCCGTTGGCTTCGATATGCACGTTGCCGCGGCAGGCCTTGCAGGGGCTCGTGCCCAGAGCGGCGGTGCGGTGATCCTTCGACTGCTTGGCAAAGGCCGGGCTGCGGCGCAGGGCGAGATAGCGCTCTTTGCCGACGGACAGCGACAGTGGCGAAGAATCCCCATTTTCTCGGGGGTTCAGCAAGGGGTCGAGGGAGAAATCGGCTCCCAGCGAGCGCACCAGCTCGACGTACCGATCGGCGTCCGCCTGGTTGACGGTCATCAGCGGCGACTTGACGACGACACGCACCCCCACCGCGGTGAGCCTGCGCACGGCGGCGACCGTGGCCTCGAACGAGCCGCGCACGCGCGTGACCGAATCGTGCGCCTGCGGGTCCGGGGAATACAGGCTGATCTGCACTTCTTGAACGGCCAGCTCGGCGAGCCGCTGCGCCATCGCCTCGGTGATGCGCAGCCCGTTGGAGAAGACCTTCACCGCGAACTTCGAGCGGCGCGCATACTCGACCAGCTCCAGGAAATCCTTGCGCAGCGTGGGCTCGCCACCGGAAATGATCAAGAAGAGTACGCCGAGCTCGCGCAGCTCGTCCATCACGCGCTTGACCTGGGCGGTCGTCATCTCGCCCTTCTCGCCCTGGACTTGGTAGCAGTGCTCGCAGGCCTCGTTGCAGCGATCCGCCACCTCGATCATCGCGGAGAGCGGCGAGGCGGGGTTCTTGTCGAGGTCCTCGCGGATCAGCCGCGCCGCGCTGCGCCGCATGGCGTAGGCCTTGGGCGCTGCCGGGGCCCGCGGCGCGCCAGGCTCCGCGGGCATGGGCTCCGCGGGCAAGCGCTCCGCCGGCGGCGGCCCCGGGAGCCCGGGCGGCGCATGCGGCGCCTCCGACTTCGAAGCAACGCTCACGCGGGCTCCGAGGCGCCCGCCGCCGACGCAATCTCGACGGCGCCCAACGAGAGCAGCTCCCGCACGAACCGCTCCACGTCGAGCGCCGCCTGCGAGCGCTGCACCTCGAACTCGACCACGATCGCGTCTACCACCTCGGCGAGCGAGCGCCCGTCGAGCAGCTCCCACACGCGCGTACCCACCGGGTTGAGCGTGTGCAGCTGGTTGTTGTCGATGGTGATGACCACCGCCTTGCCTTCGATGATCCGGCTGGCAGTGCGCTCGGCTTGGCGCAGGCGCTGCTGCCCCGGCCGCTCTCGTTCGATTTCCTGTGTGCTCACGCGGGCCTCCAGCACCAGTGAACCACTCCCGTCGCGAGAGCGCCACCTCACCCCTCGTTCCAACGACCGAGCAGCCCTTCGAGTGAAGCACCGCGGCGCAAATGCAGCTTGCCCACCTTCACCGCCCGACGCAGGACCTCGACCGCCACAAGCGAGCTCTCTTCCGCGCGGGCCCCACGGCCCCCATCGACCACGGCCGCCCGCAGCGCGGCAAACCCCGCGGCCCCCCCGAGTGGCTCGAGACGGGTCTGCCCGCTCGCGCGCGCTACGCCGACGACGGCGGCGAGCGGCAGGCTCGACTCCGGGCTGTCCGGCATGTCCGGCTCGGGGCGCTCCCCCCCGGGATACGCGTGGGCCGCGAAGCCCCCCCCGGGGATCGGCGCGACGAGCAGGCGATCCGCCGACAGCAGCGTGCTGCCGCCCACATGCTGGCAGGCCGTGGTCTTGCCGGCGCCCGAGGGCCCGATGAAGGCGATGGCGCGCCCGGCAAGGTTCACCGCCGCCGCGTGCAGCAGCAGCCCCCCCTGCAGGCGGGCCACCCCGACGGCAGCGGCTTGCAGGACGGCGCCGAGCGCGGGCTCCCCCGCGGCGGCCTGGGCCGCCACGAAGAAATCCTCGGGCGATCGCCGCACCTCCAACCGAGTCTCCCCCACCCGCGCAGCCAGGCCTTCTGGCGCGAGGCGCCAGCGGATCTGACGAGCGGCCTCCGGCTCGCTCCGCTGCGCCGCGCCGGGCGGCGTGTACAGCTCCCGCCCGCGGCCGAGCGTGCCCGGCCAGGAGAGGACGCAGCGGACGCGCGCGACCTGCAGGGCCTCGGGGGGGGGCTTCAGGTGGACGCCGATGACCGCCTTCAGAGCGGCTGCCGCCTCGGCGTCACAGTGAAAGTCGAAGCGACAGCCACCGAAGCCGAGCGACGGGCCCGGCGCCGGATCGGCCGACGCCCCGTCTTCGCCCCCTTCGGTCATGACGGACGCTCCGCGCGGCGGGCGCTCGGCGCCGTAGGGCTGCCGGGCGGCGGGCCCGAGCGGCGGGCGGCGGCAACGATTCCGCGTCGCGGCGGGGAGCTGCGGGGCTGGGCTCGGCGCTGGCCAGTCGCGAAGCGACCCGCGCGCCGAACGGGCTTTCCGGCGCCGCGGTGGGCGCCCGCCCGCCGATTCGGGACGACCATCAATCTGCTGCCGCTCTAGCGCGTTCGACTGCTGGGTCAAGTCGCCGGGTCGCGCCGCGAGGTCGCGCCGCCGCGTTCCTCACCGCGTCGAGTCACCGGCCCGCGCGCAGCGGAAGCTGAACGGCGCCACGGCGTCCGGCGGGCCGCCGAGGCGCAAGTACGCCAACGCCTCGGCAGCGCGCGTGCGCCAACCGCCCCCGCGAATCAGCTTGACGGAGCCGCTCTCGGCGCCGGTCGGGTCGAGCTGCGGGGTGAACGGGTAGGGGCCAGCCCAATCCGCGACCCACTCGGCGGCGTTTCCCACCAGGTCGTAGACCCCTTCCTCCGAGGCGCCTGCGGTGGCGCTGCCGACCTTCTGCGGAATCAACCCCGCATAGTCGGTGCAGCGCCCGGTCGCTTCGACGACGGCGAACCCGCATCCGAACGACTCGCCCCAGGGGTAACTCCGCCCCTGCTCGCCGCGCGCGGCGCGCTCCCACTGGGCTTCGGTCGGTAGGCTTCGCCCCCCATCCCACTGGCAGAACGCACGCGCCTGATCGTGCGTCACGCACGTGATCGGGTACAGCTCGAGCGCCCCGACGGCTGCACTGTAGGTGCAGCCTTGCGCCGCCGAGCCATCCGGCACCTCGCAGCCGCCCGCCTCGATGCACGAGCGGTAGCGCGCGACGGTCACCTCGAACGCGTCGAGGGCGAACGCCGAGACCGTCACGTCGTGCTCGGGCCCGTGACCGAGAAAGCCGTCGAGATTGGGGTCGTCGCTGCCCATCGGAAACGTCGCCTCCTCGAGGCAGACCTCGCCGTCTTCGAGGCGCGGGTCCCCGCTGCGCAGCACCCCGCAGGGGCCGCGCGAGGGCGGCGGCGGAGGGTCCGGACCCGTCTCGACCGGATCGGCACCGGCCGCCGCCGGCGGCGGCGTTTGCACGGCACCGCCGGTGCCGGCGCTCACCGCAACCAGCGGCGGCACACCGCCACTGCCGCTCGGCTCCAGGCCCGCCGGGGGCGCGGCATAATAAAAGGGCTCCCCCGAGCACGCGAGCAGCCATGCGTAGGCCGGGAGGGCCCGCGAGCCACACTTCACGACGACCGGGCGCGCGCACGGCGCCCGCCCCCCCGAGAGCCTCGAGCCAGCGGCGCCGCGATTGGCCAACGACGAGCTCCCACGCACTGCCCGGGCGCCCCCGTCAGGATGCAACCTTCAGCGTGCGAAGGTGGGCCCAGAGTTCCTGCACACCTTGGGCCTCGGGCTGCTGCGCACGCGCGATTTCCGCCTCCACTTGTGCCTCCCCCACTCGATCGGCCATGAGGCAGAGCCAAGCCAACGTGACGTGGAAGTCACAGCCGAGCTCCCCGCGGAAATCCCGCGCCCGCTCCATCACCCAAATCGCGTAGGAGAGGTCCCCCCGCGCCGCCGACAGGCGCGCGAGCTCGATGGCACTCTGCATGTCGCCTGGCGAAAGGCTGTTGGCGAGTCGCCACGTGGTCAGCGCATCACTTTGCTGCAGCGCATCGGCAGCCTTGGCCAGGGCTCGTGCGCCGGGCAGATAACAAGCGTCGAGCTCGAGCGAGCGGATCGCCAACTGCAAGGCCTCCATCGGCTCCCCGCTGGCCAGACAGATTTCCGCCAGGCCCGCCAGGGGGCGCGCGTCCGTCGGCTGCGACTGCGCCGCATTGAGCAGGTACTCGCAAGCCCGCTCGTACTTCTGCAGGTCGGCCAGGACCACGGCGCAACCCACCGCTCCCTCGGCGCGCAGCGCTTCGTTTTCGCCGTTCGTCACTGCCGTGTAGGCCTCGAGCGCCTCGGAATAGTGGCGCTGGCGGTGGGCCCGGTCCCCCCGGGCGAGCAACTTCCAGGTCTCGTCCGCCGTGGGGCGCGCCACACAGGCGACGAAGTTGCCGACGTCTTCGAGCCAGCGTTCCACCTCGAGGCCGGAGCGCGGCAAGAGCTCGGCCAGGCCCGGCTGGGAGAAAGCCCGCGACGCAGGCGGGACCAGAGCCTGCGAAGGGTAGGCCCGCGGCTCCGCCAGGAACACGCGCCCCTCGGGCTTGACGCACTGCCGAGCCTTCCGCACCAGCTCGGCCGGCGACTCGATGTGGCCCAACACGTCGATCAAGGCGACCACATCGTAGTCTTCGGCAAGCTGCCCGGAGCTCAGCTCCTCGTGGCGCACCTCCACGCCGGCGACGAGCTTGCGCGCGAACCGCACGGCACCACTGTCGCTGTCGACCCCGGCGACCTGCTCGAAATGCCTCACCAAGCGCGCCAAGCCGATGCCCGAGCCACAACCCATGTCCAGCACTCGCTCGGAGGCGCCGAAGAGCTCGGTCAACTGATCGTAGATGGCGCTCGTGTCCGGCGCAGGGCTCTCGAGCCCGGGGTAGACGCGACGGCGGCTCGACTCCACCGGCAGACGCTCTCCATCGTCGAACAGGGCCAAGATCCCCTGCCCTTCCGCGGCTTGATAAGTCGGAGATTTCACTTCCACGCCTTGCATACCCATCTCATTGTCAGCCTTCCTTTGCCGCGCTTGCCTCGGCCATCGCCTTGGGCACTGCCAACTGCCACGCTTCGCGCAGCGGCGAGAGTGCTCGAATCACGTCGTCGATTGGCGCCGCTTCTCCTTTGCAGTTGGCGTCCGAAAGTCTCGAGAGCGCAAAGTCGTATACGGAGGCGAGGTTGGCGCACAGCTCCGGCGCCAGGTTGTGGTCGAGCGCCAAGAGCAGCTCGCTCACGATGGCGTGGGCCTTGCTAATCAACTCCCTGGCGCGGGCGTCTTGCTTGGCTTCGAAGCACAGCTTCGCCCCGTTGAGAAAGCGAAACAGACCGTCGTAGAGAGCGAGGAGCAGCTCGCCCGGCGTCGACGTGTTCTGGCGAACTTGCTTGTAGCGGTCCGCGGCTCTTTCTCTCATCGCGCCTCTCCCAACGGCACGGTAGCGTGCACGGGCCCGGGCCTCGGCTCGGGGCCACTCCGGACGCCGGCAGGTGGCTGGCTCGAGCGACGACGAGACGCAGACGACCAAGCGCGTGGCCCGGGAGCGCAGTGGCTCGCCGTGCCCGCGCGGGCGCAAGCTGTGAAGCCCTCACCCCGTGGGAGCTTCGGGTCACTCTCCCACGGCCTTCGGCCTCGGGCTTCGGGTCTCGCCCGCTTGCCTGCCCTCGTCGCGATCGCCATTGTCTGCAAATGACACAACGGGCGAATTGGCCTACTCAATTAGCCCACCGTCCGGTCCGAAAGCCCGGCGGTCCACTCCCCCCCTCGGGGTGAACGCGCTCGGGGCTCCGCTGAGTGCAGGTGCCGGGGCTCTCGGGTGTGTGGGCCGCCTACCGCGGCCCGACCGGAGGTGCCGCCGAAACGACCCCCTCGCCGCCGCGGATCGCGGAGCTCCCCCGCCCGCGCGCGATCCGGCTCCACCCAGACTCCTGCTCTTTTCATCCTTCCCTCGACGACCGAATGGCGAAGTGGCTCATCCCAACAGGCTCAGCGCCAACTGCGGCAACTGGTTCGCCTGGGCCAAAACGGACACGCCCGCCTGCGAAAGAACCTGGCCGCGAGAAAGCGCCGCTGTCTCGTTTGCCACGTCTACGTCGCGGATGCGCGAATTGGCCGCCGAGAGATTCAAACGCATCGTGCGGATGTTGTTGGTCGCCACCTCGAGGCGGTTCATCGTGGCACCGAAGCCGGATCGCGCCGTGGAGACCTGCACAATCGCGTCGTCGATGACTGCAAGCGCCTCGAGCGCCAGCGAGGCGGTGCTGCCGCTGACGGCGGTGCTGGCGTTGCTGCGGACGGTACTGAGTGAAACACCGCCGAGCGATATCGAGATTTGATCGTTCGGATCGTTGTCCAGACCGATCTGCAACGTCACGGTGGATGCCGTCGTTCCCACGAGCGCCCTGCCGTTGAACTTCGCGGAAGCCTGGATGCGACCGATCTCGGTCTGCAGCGCGGTAAACTCCGACGAGATGAAGCTTCGATCCTGCGCCGTGAGGGTGCCGTTCGAGGCTTGCGTCGCGAGCTCGCGCATGCGGCCGAGAATGCCGTGAATCTCTCCGAGCGCGCCTTCTGCCGTCTGGGCGAGTGAGATGCCGTCCCCGGCGTTTCGCTCGGCGACGTTGAAGGAACGAATCTGCGCTTTCAGGCTCTCGCTGATCGCGAGACCCGCGGCATCGTCCTTGGCGGAGTTGATTCGGAAGCCGCTCGAAAGCCTGTTGAAGCTGAGAGCGAGCTTGCTCTGGTTGTACGCTAGGTTCTTCTGCGCCTCCATGGACGCAGTGTTGGTGCTGATAACGAGTGCCACGTAGCCCCCTTCCTTGGAGATGGCGAGCCCGCGACGGGCTCTGCTGAGGCATTGCAGGGGACGTCAGTGTCCCCACGGGGCCCTAGAACGGAGCGTGGGAAGATGGCTTGAAAAGAACCAGCACAAAAAGCGGATCACTCGGGAAAGGAAGCCGATCCGCGCAAGGCGGCGGCCTCCTCCCGAACGAAAAGGCGAAAGAGAGAAGGGAAGAAGGAAAGCGAAGCCCCCCGACAGGGGCGCCATCGCGCCAGCCCCCGTCGCGGTCGGGCGACGAAGAGCGGGTATACCGAGCTCGCTCGGTCCCCACGAGCCCCAACCAAGCAGCCCCCAGCAGGGCCTTTTCGGCCCCGCGAGGAGAAAAAGGGGGCCCCCGGCGACCCTTTCCTCGGAAAGAGCACTTCCGGCGGGGCCGGGGGGCTGCATCAGCCCCCCGCGAAAATCAGCCCAGCAGACCGAACGCCAACTGCGGCAGCTGGTTGGACTGTGCCAAGACCGATATCCCCGCCTGGGTCAGCACCTGATTTCGCGACAGCGCCGCCGTCTCGGAGGCCACGTCGATGTCGGCGATTCGGGAGTTCGCTGCGGAGAGGTTCAGACGCATGGTCTGAATGTTGCTCTGAGCCACCTCGAGGCGGTTCATCGTCGCACCGAATTCGGAACGCGAGGTGGAGACCGCGGTGATGGCATCGTCGATCTGTGAAAGAGCCGCCAGTGCCGCGCTCGCCGTCGATCCACCCACACTCGCCCCCTGCACGCTGCCGAGGTCGAGCCCGCCAAGCGCTACTTGGATCTGGTCGTTGCCGACGTTATCCAGACCCACCTGCAGCGTGATGGTGGCCGCCGTGGTGCCCACGAGCGACAGGCCGTTGAACTTCGCCGACCCCTGGATGCGCGTGATTTCATCCTGAAGGGCGGTGAACTCACCCCCGAGGAAGCTGCGATCGGTGCTGGTGAGCGTGCCGTTGGAGGCCTGCGTCGCCAGCTCGCGCATACGGCCCAGGATGTTGTGAACCTCCCCCAGGGAGCCTTCCGCCGTTTGAGCCAGCGAGATCCCGTCGCCGGCGTTCCGCTCTGCGACGGTGAACGACCGGATCTGAGACTTCAAGCTCTCGCTGATCGCCAGCCCAGCAGCATCGTCGCGCGCACTGTTGATGCGCAGACCGCTCGAGAGCCGATTGAAGCTGCTCTGGAGTTTGTTCTGATTGACAGACAGGTTCTTTTGGGCGACCTGCGAAGCCACGTTCGTGTTGATTGTCAGTGCCATATGGCCCCCTTCCGTGGGAATGCCCGCGAGTCATTCGCCGGGCGTACGGGCGTCATTGCCCTCGCGTCTCGTGAACGGAGGGGGGGCGACTGGCTTGAGCGCGCAAAGCGCATCGAGCCTGCATTTCGCTTCGGTCGAGTTACACGGAGGCGCCGCCCGTACGAGACCTGATCGCAGGGCTGCGGTCGCGCTCCGAGACCGGGCGACGAAATACGCAATGACTGTTCGCTCGCACATCGGGTCGTGCGCGCGAGGGGTGGTAACGCGGAAATCGGGTTATCCGCGGCGATGAAGGGTAAGCCCTTCGGCTCTTGTGTGGTGAGGTCGCGCGGATCGGGTAGTGCGCGAGCCTCGCTCGACCCACGTTGCAGCACGTGGCGTCGAGCTCACAATAGCGAGAACGGTCGAGCTCGATACACCTTTTGCGATTTGAGCCAGTGCGGCTCGAAGTGAACCGGAGCGAAATCGCGAGCGCGGCTCACTGTAGGAGGTTGAGAGCCATCTGGGGGAGCTGGTTGGCCTGGGCCAGAACGGAGACACCCGCCTGGGAGAGAACCTGGTTGCGTGAGAGCGCGGCTGTTTCCGCGGCGACGTCCACATCCCGAATGCGCGAGTTGGCGGCGGAAAGGTTGAGCCGCATCGTCTGAATCGAGGAGATCGTGATATTGAGACGATTCATGCTCGCACCGTACTTCGCACGCTCCGTGGAGATGATCGAGAGCGCTTCGTCGATCGTGCTGAGCGCCACGAGAGCGTTCGTGATGCCCGTCCCGCTGATCTGGTTCGCCGCCGAGGTGATCGCCGTCAGGCCAAAGCCACCGAACGTGAGCGTGAGCTGATCCGCCGGGTCGTTGTCCAGTCCAATCTGGAACTGAATCGTGGTTTGCGCCTGCGAGAGCAGTTGCTTGCCGTTGAACTTCGCCGACCCTTGGATGCGCGTGATCTCCGCCTTCAGCGCCGAAAACTCCGTATCGAGAAAGCCTCGGTCCGTCAGCGTGAGGCTGCCGTTGGCACCCTGCATCGCGAGCTCGCGCATGCGACCCATGATGGAGTGCACCTCCGCCAGAGCCCCTTCCGCGGTGCTCACCATGCTGACTGCATCTTGCGCGTTGCGCTCGGCGACCGTGAACGAGCGAATCTGAGTCATCATGCTCTCGCTGATGGCCAGGCCTGCCGCGTCGTCGGCGGCGGATACGATTCGCATGCCACTCGACAATCGATTGAAGCTCGACTGCATCGCCGCGACGGACCGACCCAAGTTCTTTTGGCTCTCGAGCGACGGGATGTTGGTCCTAATCGATATACTCATGCTTGCCCTCCTTGGTGCGCGCTTTGAATCGGCCGAATCTCGCCCGCTCGCTCGACTACCCCTTCCCTCCGGGCACCTCTCGAGCTCGACGAAGCGAGCTGCGGGCCCCGAACGGGCGGGCGGAGCGACCCGAGGCTATCCGATGCGCCGACTCCCTTCCTGGCTCACCCCGCTTGGGGGAGGTGAGTTCGTGAAACCTTCGACCGTTTGCTCGATCGCGAGCGTGAGCGCCTTGGCCGAGCGCTCGACGGCGCGCGCCACTCGAACGCTGCGTGTCATCGCGTGCAAGGCGGCGTCCTCCGCGTCCTCCGTTCTACGCCTCGAGCGCGTCACCGCGCGCTCGACCAAGCTGTGGGACCAGGCGTCGACCAAAGGGCACTCCCGCACGGCGTGGCGCAGATCTCGTTCTGCTAGCTCGAGGCGAGCGAACGCGGGCGGGATGGCGTCCGAGCGACCTCGCTCGATGGCCCCGCGCGCGTAGCTCGACAGACGCCGGCAGCGGCGCGCCTGCGCGGCGACTCGACGCGCCATCCGAGCTTGCTGATGCAGCCAATCGAGCACCTTGCGCCGGGTCGGCGGCTGCCACCGGGCGTGGGCCCGCTCCGCAATCTGCGCGGGCGTGATCTCGCGCACCGGCAGCTGGTCGAGCAGCGCCTGCAGCGGGAGCTCCTCGAACCCCTCGATACGGGCGCCGCCCTCGGTCGCGTTGACCAGGCGGGGCGGGTCTTCGACTCGTGAGAGCAGGTCGGCGAAGCCGGCGAACCACTGCTGAACTGCGCTGAATCCGGCGGTGGAAACCACCTGGGTCGCCCCCCCCCAGGCCAGCTGCATGCGGAGCGACTCTCGGCCTCCCTGCCGACCCTGCTCCGTTCCGTGAACGCGCAAGATCTCGGAGTTCCAGTCGATCTCCACCACACCTTCGGCTGCCCGGACGTGCGCCTTCGAGCTCTCGTATCCCGTTCCGCACGCGTAGGTAGCCCCGTCGGTGTAGGCCAGATCTTGACCCACGAGGGTGATGGGGCTGCAGCCCATGATGCGGGCCAAGCTGAACGCCGCCGTCGAGACGCTGCCCGAGGTGAGCACGCCCGCAGCGCCGGTGAGCAACTGCAAGGGGCCATCGTACTGGGGGATGGCTTCGTGAAACGGCAGCAGGGGGCCCGCGCCCACGCGCAATGCCTCCGGCGCGGCGCTCAGGCTGAAAGCCCGCACGGCGCGGTCGATGAAGGGCACCTGCTCGAGCTTGCGCGAAGCGTCGATGCTTTCGATGCAGACGATGACCTGCGGCTCGATACCGCGAGCCGCGAGCGCCAGCGCGCCGGAGTTGGTCGCCAGCACGATGCCCTTGCGCGCGGCTTCCCGAAGCCTCTCGACGTTCTTGTCCAACGACGGTCCGGCGCCCACGATGAAAGCAGGTACGCCCTCGAAGCCGCGCTGCAAGCACAGGAAGGGCGGACTGGTGGCCACCAGCGGCAGGTTGGCGAGGATGTCTTTCACCCACGTCTGGGCGCGCCCGCGGTAGGTCGCCCGGGAGATGGCCGTCTGTTGCTGAAGCGTCGGAATTTCGGCGGCGACCTCCGCGAGCTGACGCGCGTACGCCTCCCGGTAGCCCGCGGACGACACCAAGCGCACGGCAACGGCTCGCCCGCGAAAGTGCCGCCAGACCCAGGAGAGCTCTGCCAGCCCGCTGACGATCGGGACGTCCCCGAGGCCGAGCGGACCGTACTCCAGCACGCTCCTGAGCAGGGCTACGTCGGGCTCGACGACGATGACCGGAGCGCGACACATGGTGCGCAGCGTGCGCGCCACCTGCCCAACGCCCAGCCCGAAGACCAGGACCACGGTGTCCTCGTCGACAGAGCCGAGCTGGGAGAGCAATTCGGCGTGGGAAACCGGCTCGCCGAGCATGCGCTGCCCGTCCCACACGACGGGGGAGCCGTCCAAGCGGAGGCGCACGGCGGGGCCCGGCTCGGTGCGCCGCACGGCACGCCGCGTGGCGGGCCCGAGCTGCAGCGAGTCGAGATTGGACTCCAGAAAAGAGCGCCGCACGACGCCGGGGGGCGTAGCTCGGGGCCGCTCGACGCGCGGGCTCGCCGGCCCGATCACCCGCGACCGCTCGGAAGACTCCAAGCTCACGCGCTCTCTCCTTCCTTGGCCTTGATGGCGGGGCGCCGAAAGGCGGAGACGCTCAGCGGAGCCACGCCTTGGTTGGCGGGGAGCGCCGCCCCCCCGAGGACGCCCTCGTCGGCGCTGCTCGCCGCGGCCTCGCGGTTGGCAGCCTCGATCGAATCCCGTACCTCGCCGCGCAGGACCGTCAGGCCACGAGGTGCTCGAATGCCGAGCTTCACGCTGCTGCGGTGAACCTCGGTGACGACGAGCTCGATCTCATCACCGATCGAAACGCGTTGGCCTTTGCGGCGAGAAATGACGAGCATTGCTCGAAGCTCAATGCACGACAGGTGCCAACTAACCAGCCCGCCGCCGCCCGTGGTCCATGGGCGGTGATGCACGCTTTGGACCGCCGGGCTTTCGCGTCATTTTTCCGGTGGGCGCCAAGCGCTTCGCCCGGCCGGCGCCGGCGCGCTGACGGCGCCTTCGCCCGCGGTCGCCGGCCGGGCGTCGCCGGGTTGACGCTCCCCCTCGGTCGACGCTGACACCAGGTTTCGGGCGTTCACGAGCTGCGCTCCCGTGGCGCGAGAGCGCTCGTTGGTCCCCCCCGCGCCGCCCCCGCGCGCGCCGTGAGCCGCCCGAGCCCGCCGATCCGAAGCCGCGACGAGCTCGCGCCGCCGCAGCGCCCCCGGGGTCGGGCACCCGCTGCCCAGCGCCGGCACGCGGCGCAAATCCGGGCCATTGTGGCGGCACCGAGCGTGACGCCGCCCGCGGGCGGCCGAAGCGCCGCGCCCCGCGCCCGACCGGGCGGCGATGGAGGACGCTCGAGCCGCGGGCCTCGAAGCCCGCTGCGCGACTCGCTCAGAAGCGGTCGATGTTGTTGTTCAAGATGATACGCGCGACGCCGATGGCCTGCTCCAGGCTGGTGGAGAGATCCGTCAGCTCGCTGAGAGCGCGAAACGGGTCGACCTCGCCGCGATCCGCTGCCGTCTTCTGGAGCTCGAGCTCGGTGGTAGCCAGCGCCTCATCCGCCGAATCGAGGCGATTGAGAACCAGGCCCATCTCGGCCTGGTTGCGGACGATCTGGGTGCGCGCGGCGTCGAGCCCGTCGAGGCTGCCGGAAACCCCCTGCACGTCGTCGGCGAGCAGGGCCGACTCGAGAGCGTCGAGGGCCGCAAAGGCATCCACCCCTCCGGCGGCGGTGAAGATTTCCGACCCCGCGATGGTCACGCGGGTCAAGACGCCCGGCGCGATCTCGATCTCGTGCTCGGCGTCGTCCCCCTGGTAGCCTCCAGCCGTGTCGAAGGCCGCCGTGTCCGTCTGGGCTCCGGAGAAGAGATACCCACGCTCGCCGCGGGCGTTGGCGGTGGCGACGAGCTGCTTCTTGATCTCGCCCACCTCGAGCGCCAGCATCTCCCGATCATTTTCGGAGAGGCTCCCGTTGGCTCCGCGCACGGCGAGCTCGCGCGCCCGCGTGAACAGCTCCCCGGCGGAGGCGAGCGTGCGCTCGATCAAGCTGGCGTCGCTTCGAGCTCCCCCGACCGCTTCCTGATAGTCGCGGGTCCTCGATAGGTTGGCGGCGACGCGCGAGAGCTCGGCGGCGGCGACGGGATCGTCGGACGGCGCCAGCACCCGCCGCCCCGTCGAGATTTGCTCACTGACCTCCGACTGCCTCGACCGCAGATCCGCCAGCGTGCGCTGAACGGAACCGAACTTCATATTTTCCGTGATTCTCATCGACCCAGTGTGTTGATCAGCTCTTCGAGCAGACGGTCCGCGGTGGTAAGCACGCGAGAGGCCGCCTCGAAGGCGCGTTGGTACTTGGTGAGGGAGACCATTTCCTCGTCCAGGGAAACCCCGCTGATCGACTGACGTGTCACTTCGATCTGTGCCTCCATGGCCCGACGCGTCTCCAGGTTTTGCTCCGCCTCGGCCTTGCGATTGCCGACGTTGCCCACCAGTCGAGCATAGGCCTCGGCCGGCGTTCGCCCTCCCAGCCCCGCGATGGGCGAATCCGCCAACTGGGCGAGGGTCACCGCGTTGCCCGCGTCCCCCGGCACGACGGATGCATTCGAGGCGGCTCCGAGGCGTTCCGGCGCGCCCACCACCGCGTCGTCCACTCGCAGACTCGCGGCGGCGCCCTCGACCGCCGCGATCGGTGCGAACAAGTTGCGCCCCGCCACACCGTCCAGGCCAAAGCCCGCGGCGTGAGCGCCATTGACAGCGGTCGCGAGCTGGAACGCGAACGTGTCGAGATCCGATTGAATGCTCACCAGATCGTCGTCTCGCGCGTCGACCAAGCCCGCGAGGTGGCCTCCGCTGAGATGCCGCGTGACCTCGGAGCCCGCGCCACCCTCGGATTGCGCCAGAATGCGCAAGTTGCCCCCCTCGGCGATGTCCACCTCCAGGTGGCGCGCCGTGGCGGCCTGCACCAGGGTCGTGCCGGCCCCCTGCACGACGAGCTGCCCATTGCCGTCCGTGAAGGTGCGAACCTCGACCAGCTCGGAGAGCTCCAAGAGCTGCGCGTCGCGCTTGTCCTTCAGGTCCGCCGGCTCCTCCCCGGCCGCTTGGGCTAGGTTGATGCGACCGCTGAGCTCGGCAATCGAATCGACCTTGGCGTTGATGGTCGCGATCGTCGAACGGGCCAGGCCAAAAATCTCGGTTCGCTGATCCGAGATGCGCTCGGAAGCCTCCCGCACGCGCAGCGCCAGGGTCTCGGCTCGCTCGAGCACCGTCGCCCGCGTCGTGAGGTCCGCGGGGCGGCTGGCGAGGGCCGAAAATGAGGAGAACAGGGCGTTGAGCTCTTCCCCGAAGCCCGTGCCCGAGAAGTCGTTGAACACGGCCTCGGTGGAGGCCAGCAACTGGTCGCGCATGTCCGCATGGGCGCTGAGGCCGACCAGAGACAGGTGGCGCTGGTTGACGAAGTCGTCCGCGACGCGTTCGAGGCCGGCGACCTCGACGATCCCGAAGTTCTTGTTCCCGAGCTCGCGGGTTTGCAGAACGGCGACCCGACGCGTGTAGCCTGGCGTGTTCACGTTCGAGACGTTTTGCCCCGTGACCGTCAGCCCGAAGGTTTGGGCGGCCAGGGCGTCGCGCGCCGTGTTGAGAACGTCGTTCAGTCCCACGCTACATCACCTCCGAAGATTCAGCGCCATCGGGGGAGGGTCGCTACTGTGGTGACCCGGGGCTCGCCTGCCGGCGCGATAGCCAGGATTGGTTTTGGGCGCGAACATCGACAGAATGCCCTGCACGCAAGAGCGCGCGTGCACGAGCAAGAGCTGATTGGTCAACGCATCTCGCCGGATGGATTCGAGTAGGGGCCGATGCCGCTCGAGCAAGGGGCGGGACTCGACGGCCGCCCCGAGCTGCCCATCCAGCTCGAGCTTGTCCGCCGCGAAACGCTCGATGGCGTCGCGGTCGAGCGCGCGCAGCGCCACTCGCTCCTGATTCAGTAGCTCCGATAGCCGCCTCAGCACGGCGTCAGCTGGGTGCTCCTGGTCCGCCAACATCCCCCACTTTCCCGCCCCTCGTGGGACGGATACTTCAATAATTGTAGCCGAGGTCGGGCGAGGCTGCAGCCAGGCGGCTCAACAAACTGGGATGGGGCCTCACTCGCCTTGGTCGATCATCTTCTCCGCGATGGCAGCCGAGTCGAACTTCAACGTGCCGGAACGAATCGACTGACGGAGGGCCTCGATCTTCGCGGAATCGATCCCTGCGGAGCCGGAGGCCATCTCTCGGGCCCGGGAGGAGATGCTCAACCGGGCAGCTCCTCCTACCGATGCCCCCACTCCTTCCCCTTCTTGGGGGCGGGGTGATGCGGGTGGCGCGACCGGCTCGACCGCCGTCTGCCTTTGATACGCCGTGAGGGCCGAATGGCTACTAATGATTCCCTTCATTTCGATTCCTCCCCGTGCCTAGCGAGCTTCATGCTGCGCCGAAAGCCTATTTTCCTCCGGTAGAGCAGCAAGGCACAGCTCTGCGCTGTGCGAGATCGGCAGCCCGAACGAGACCTTGAGCCAAATCTCCAAAAACGCGCTGGGTGATGATTGACTACCTCCTGCCGACCTGAACGGCAGGAGGTCACACCTTCTTACAGAAAAACGCACGTCGCTTGCCACTGTCACCGTCTCAGCCTTTTCACTGCTCCTTGTCGAACACTTTTCGAACGCGTTGCGTCGATTCTGCTCCCAATTGGTCTGGCTTTGTTCCCACTACGGCACTTGTTGCGTCATGAAACAGGGGCTTCGGATCGGAAGGCTGACCAGCCAACATCGATCGCAGAATGATTTCGCTCAGCCCGATGCCCCCGCCCTCGGATGCAGCGCCCGCCACGGCGTCGACGACCATCGAGCCGTAGACACTGCCCGCGACACCCGACGACTTGCCCGCGGAGAGCCCCTTGCCCAGCTGCCCCAGCAGCTGGCGCAGAAAGATGGCCTCGAATTGCTGGGCTGCCTGCCTCATTTCGGGGCTGGCCGGAGCGGCCCCCGCCCCGGGCCGCCCGCGCGCGCTCTCGACCGGCGCGACCTCGGCGCCGGGCGGCGCCGGCACGCGATCGGCGAGCGGCGTGTCAGCCGGCTGCCGTGCGAGCGTCAAGAGGTCGAGACTGGAAAGGTTCACTGGACTATGATCTCGGCGCGTAGCGCGCCTGCTGCTTTCAGAGCCTGCAAGATGCTCGCCAGCTCGCGCGGAGAGACTCCGAAGGAATTCAGGGCCTGCGCTACGTCGGCGAGCGAGGCCGCGCCGCCGAGGTAGGCCATGCCGGGCGTCGCCTCTTCGGCGTCCACTTCGGACTGCTGGACCACCGTCGTTTCCCCGTCGCTCAGGGCCTCGGGCTGGGAAACCTCGGTCAGCTCCCGAATGTTGATGGTGATGCCTCCCTGGGCGATGGCCACCGGCTGAATGGTCACGTCGCCGCCGGCGACGACGGTGCCCGTACGCTCGTTGATCACGACCCGAGCGACGGCCTCCTGCTCGACCCGCACCGCGCTGAGCTTGGCGAGAACCTCGACGGTGCGCCCCTCCCCCTGCTTGCCCTTGCCGACCTCGACCAGGATGCCGCCGGCGTCCACGGCCGTAGCCTTTCCCTCCCCCAGCGCTTCGTTGACGGCCTCGACGACTCGCTGGGCCGTCAGGAAGCTGGGCTCCTTGAGCGCCAGCGTCAGCTTGCCGTCCCGCAGTAGGGTGGTGGCAATCTCGCGCTCGACCAGGCCTCCCTGGGGGATGCGCGCCGTATTGGTAGACCCGGCCTGCACACCGCCGCCGCCGCTCCCCCCCGCCGAGAAGCCGCCGACGATCAAGGCTCCCTGCGCGACGACGTAGGTGCGCCGGTCCGCCCCGTGAAGAGGCGTTTGCACGAGCACTCCACCTCTCAGCGAACGCGCGTTTCCAATCGAGGAAACGGTCACGTCCAGGCGCGCGCCCGAGCGCGTGAAAGCGGGAATGTCGGCCGTCACCAGCACCGCGGCCACGTTGCGCAGGCGCAGCTGACGCGCGTCGATCTGCACCCCGTTGCGGCGCAGCAGCGACCGCAGGGATTGCATGGCGAACGGCGCGGAAACGTCGTCTCCCGTCCCATCGAGGCCGACGACCACACCGTAGCCGACGAGTTGGTTGTCGCGAACGCCCTTGACGTCGCACAGATCGAGCAGGCGATCCGCGCGCGCGTCGGTGGGGAGCCAGCACGCGAGCGCGAACACCAGGCAGGCGAACCGGCGCCACATGCGGGCGCCGCGAGGAGGGCATCTCGAGCGACCCATCTCTGCGCCGCCCTCGAGGCTTCGAGCCCCGCCCGGACGAAACCCCGCACTCGCTCGCACAGCCTCCTCAGAATGGGTTGATTGCATCGAGCATCCTGGCAAGCCAGCCTCGGTCCACCTGGTCGGCTACGTCCCCGCGCCCGGTGAACTCGACCTGCGCGTCTGCCAGACGCCAGGAGGGCACGGAATTTTCCCCATCGATGTCGGATGGTCGAATCACGCCGGACACGTACAAGTGATACTCCTCGTGATTGATCATCACCACCTTCGTCCCCTCGACGTACAGGTCTTCGTTGGGCAGTTGCGCCTTGACGCGCACGGCCAAGACACCGCTGAGGCTGCCCGCCCGACTCGTCTGCCCTTTGCCGGTGAAGTTCGACTGGCTCATGAGCGAGATCAGCTTCTCCGGGTCGACATCCGGGTGCGAGCGAGCCAGCGCCGGCACGAGCCCCAGAAAGGCGTCCACGCCGATCTGTCGGTTCGACTCGCGGTCGAGTTGGGTGGTCGCTCCCCCCTTGGCGTTGGCGTTCTCGTCGATGCGGATCAGCACGATGTCACCGATCCGCACGGCCCGGGTATCTTCCAAGTAGCCGGCCATTCCGTCCGTGTAGATGGACCCGACGGCGGGGCGAGCCCTGTCTTGGGTGACCTCGTAGTCCCCCACGTCGTACTTGCGATCCCGTGGCGTGAACGGCTTGATGTGCGGCGGGCCGCACGCGCACAGCAGACCGAGGCCCAAGAGAGGCGCGGCGAGCCGCAGACCGCATCGCGCGCCGACCCTGCTCACCTTCGCTCCTCCACGACCAGAGCGCGATGCACGGACTCGACGCGGGCTCGCACCACGCGCTGCGTCTTGACGACGCGAAAGGCAGTAACGCGCCCGAGCTCGGCGTCCCCGAGGGCCACCCCCTGCATGCTCACCTCGGCCACCCCGCGCGCGACCACCAGAGAAAGCGCCTGACCGCGCCGAATCCCGGCACGCTGCCCCCCCTCTCCGACGCGCGCCACCACCCCCACGGGTACGCTTCGGATCGGCGCGTCGTCGTGCAGGATCTCGATGCGCACGGTGGTGCGCCAGGCTCCGGGGTTGCGGGGCCGCGGCGGCCACTTCACCCGGCCCAAGCGATAGGTCTTCGGAAGGGTCAGGGGTAGCTGGGAAGAGGTCGCGACCAGCTGTAGGGCATCCGGCAGGGCTTGGGCGAGATGCTGCTTGGCGACCCGGGCCCACTGCCCCGCCGAGAGCCGCACGAACGCGCTGAAGACTCGTGTCGCCTCGGGCAGCTCCAGCTGGCCCGGGTCGACCCCCGCCTCGGAGAGGGCGTGGCGCAGCCGACGCCGAGCAACGAGCAGGCTCGACCCCGGCGGGGGTGCGGCCCCCACGACCACCCGGGCAGCCGTGGCCGGAGCGCTCGGCACCAAATCACCGACCTTGATTTCGCGCCCAACGATCTCGACCGACTCGGCGGCAGCTCGCGTCGGGGTCGCCCACGACGGGGCGAGTAGAACGGCGCTCGCGATGGCGAAGTGACGGCGCCCCCAACGTCGGATCCCATCGCCGCCTCGAGCGCCCGTCCCTTCCCCACCACGCTGCGATGGCGAGCGGGCCGGCTCAGCCGAGCTCCGGTCGAGCTCGAGCGACGAGGCTCTCGGGGGCGTTTTCGGTTGACGCATGGCGCGCTCGATTCGCTCGTTGGTGGTTACTTCATCTGCCCCGCGGCGCGCAGCATCTCATCCGCAGTCGTCACGACCTTCGTGTTGACCTCGTAGGCTCGCTGCGCCGAAATCAGGCCGATCATCTCCTCCACGACATCGACGTTGGCTCGCTCGAGCGCCCCCTGCAGCAGGGCGCCTCGTCCATCCGTACCGGGCTCGCCGATCTGAGCTTCGCCGCTGGCCGCCGTCGTCACGAACAAGTTGCGGCCCATCGCGCTGAGCCCGGCCGGGTTGATGAAGCTCGCCACGGTGATCTGCCCGAGCTCGGTCGGAGCCGCCTGACCTTGCAGCATGGCGCTGACGGTGCCGTTCGCCCCGATGGTGATTCCCAACGAATCGGGCGGGATCAGGATGGGCGGGTCGAGCACGTATCCGTCGGCCGTCACCAGCTGCCCCTGGGCGTCCTTCTGCAACGCTCCGGCACGCGTGTATGCCGGATTCCCGTCGGGCTGCTGGACGACGAAGAAGCCGCTGCCCTCGATGGCGACATCCAGCGGGTTGCTCGTGATCATGACGGTCCCCTGGGAAAAGCTGCGGCTGGTTCCCGCCACCTTCACGCCACTGCCCAGCTGAATCCCGGTGGGGGAGCGGGTCGTGGAGGTCGTCCGTGTACCGGCGGCGCGCACCGTCTGGTAGAGAAGATCCTGGAACTCGACTCGCTGCCGCTTGTAGCCGTTGGTATTGGCGTTGGCGATGTTGTTCGAGATGCCCTCCAGGTGCCGTTCCTGGGCGGCCATGCCGGTCGCGGCTATGTGCAATGAGCGAAACACGAGGGGACGTGCTGCAACGAGGATACCAACCGCTTCCGTGGCACCCGAACCCCACAATTTTCACGTGAAACACGCCTCGAGGGATCTCAGAGCGAACTGCTGGCGTCAACGTTTCCGCTGCCCGGCGTCGACGAGCCGGCGTCCAGCTGGGCGGGACGTTCGGGAATGGTCGGGCCCGAAGGCATGCTCGTCGGAGGCATCGCCGCCGACGCACCGCCGACGGAAGCCCCACCCGCACCGCTCGGATCCGACGTACTGGGATCCTGAACACCTGGGTCCGCCCTCCCCGCGTCGAAGCCCGCTTGGAGCTGGCACGCCCCTTCCACGCACATCTGGTGGCTACCACAGTCCGTGTTGCGCAAGCAGTCGACGCTGCAGCCGGCGGTCAAGACCAGCGCGAGGGTCGCCGGCCACAGGCGCGGTGGCTGGGTGCTCGGCTTCCTCATGGTCGCCCCGATAGCTGCACGCCCAGCAGCGACCAGAACACCGGTCCCTTCGCGGGTCGATCACTGCCCAGGGGCAAGACGCTCAGGTTGAGCACGATTCCCAGAGAAAATCGCTCGGAGAGTCGGATGTGGTAGGTGGCCTGCCCGGTCACTCCGAGGAGTGTGCTTGGCACCAGCACGAACGCGGCCCCCCCGAACACCGAAACGGAATCCCCGAGGGTCTCCGATACGCCCACCTCCCCGCCGAACGCCAGGCTTCGCTCCAGCTCCACGAACGCCCGAGCTCCCCAGTCGAGGTACGCTGCCTCGTCGACACCGAGGTTCAGCCCCACGCCGAGGCGCGTCCGGGCGCGCTGCCAGCCAACGCCATTTCCAATGTCCGCGGCCTCGAGGCCCGAGGAAAGGCGCAGGCTCAGCTCCGGCTGCAGCTCTTGTGAGACGGCCGGAGCGCAGACGAACAGGGCGGCCAGCGAAGCCAGCCCCGCCCGGCACGTGCGCCTACGGGTCGAAGCTCGTCGGCGGCTCGGCTCACGACGCGACGGACCGCGCGCCCCGCCCGACCGACGGCGACGCCCGTTCAACCCCATGAGGGGGACACCCAAGGAGACGAGGAGCTCGTGAGCATGGCTCGACCTGTCGGAGAAAGTCGGACGACCCGGAGCCGCGCCGCCTACGGGGCGTCGGCGGCTAGCGCAGCGATCAGGTTGATTCCTAGGCGGCGTGCGGAGATATGCGCTTTCGCTTGAGCATCTCCACGAGGGTCGTTCGATTCAACTTGAGCAGGTGGGCCGCTCGATTCTTGTTCCATCCCGTTCGATCGAGCGCCTGTCGAATCAGATTGTTCTCGAAGCTCTCGACGGCCGCGCGCAGGTCGATGCCCGCGTCCGGCAGTTGCGTGGGGGCCGTGCTCGACGAAGATTGCAGTCCCCGCACCCGCGCGGGGAGATCCCCGGGCTCGATGCGACCGCTCGCACACAGGAGCATGGCCCGCTCGACCGTATTCTCCAGCTCGCGAACATTGCCGGGCCAGGTGTACTCTTGCAGCAACTTCATTGCAGCGCGGGAAATACCTTCCACCTGTCGACCCGTCTTCTCAGCGGAGACGCCCATGAAATGGTCGACCAAGAGTGGAATGTCGGAGACGCGCCTCTTGAGCTCCGGAACGTGTAGCATGATCACGTTCAAGCGGTAGTACAGATCCTGCCGAAAGCGGCCTTCGGCCACGGCCTTCTCCAAGTCGATGTTGGTCGCCGCAACGACACGTACGTCCGCCTTCAGGACCCGAGTGTCGCCGACAGGGGAATACTCTCGGCACTGAAGGATGCGCAGGAGCTTGACCTGCAGCGCAAGCGAGAGCTCGCCGATCTCGTCGAGGAAGAGCGTGCCCTTTTCGGCCACACCGATGCGCCCGACTTTACTCTGGTGGGCCCCCGTAAAGGCTCCGCGGGCGTGCCCGAACAGCTCGCTCTCGAGCAGCGCCTCCGGGATGGCTCCGCAGTTGACGGCGACGAAGCGGCCCGACCGTCGCGGGCTCTGCTGGTGCACCCCGCGCGCAACGAGCTCCTTGCCCGTCCCGCTTTCACCGGTGATGAGCACCGTACAGTCGGTGTCCGCTACCCGATCGACCATCTCGAAGACGTCGATCAGCGTTTGCGATTCCCCGATGACGCTGCCCATACTGCGCGGCCGTTGCGCCGCGGCCCGGGCGGGAGGAGCCGCAGCGACCAAGGCCTGCTCGTCGGCGCCTGCTTCGCCACCCGAAGCCACACCCGCAGTGCTCTGCTCACAATCGGTGTTTCCCCCTTCGCTGGCGTCAGCGCGCGCCGTGACATCGGTGCGGCTCGCCTCGGGGAGGTTTGCGGTCACCTCGTCGACGATAGTCGACGGACTCTCATGGGATGATTCTGACAAGGGGTATCCTGCATGGGCTCGCTGAACCATGATGCAACACCCATGGTCAGCATTGGTTGACTTCCCCCGGGCCGATGCAATTGCCAGACCAGGTTCCACCGCGACAGGCGATTGACCGACGGCGAGCCGGAATTATGGCGTCGCTACGTTGTCGACGCGGTGTTGTGGGTTTGGCGATTTCTCCTGTCGTTCCAAGAAGCTACGTTGCACTACCGGGTCTCGTTTCACCCTCCCCAAAGGGTGGGTCAATGGGCTCCAAAACGAGCCAGTAAGCCAAACATATTCAATAGATGACCACAATGGGGCGGCCCCGTCTGGGGCGGGTCGGAAACGCACCACCGGGTCACCTCGGCCCCACGGCGCACCTCGGGGTGAACGACCACGCAGCGCCCGACGCGACTGTCGCTTGTAGATCGGTCGAAAGGGCTCGTTGTCGAGCGATTTGTCACCCCGCTCGGGCGCCGACTGAACGGCGCGACGAGCTGGCACCAACTTTGCTGAAGATGGCCCGTGGCCAACTTGTTCCCCCATGTCGCTCCCCTGAGCCAGGCGCTCGATTTCCACCTCGAGCGTCACAACCTACTAGCGGCCAACATCGCTCACGTCGACACCCCCCGCTACAAACCGAACGACCTGGCCAGAGTCGGGGATCCGCAGTTCGCAGAAGTCATGTCGGTCGCGATGCAGAGAACCCACCAGCGGCACCTGAGCGTGGGAAAGGCAGACCCAACGCTCGGCAGAGTGTTCCAAGATCTGTCGGCCGGCGGCGGCGCCGACGGCAACTACGTATCCCTCGACCGAGAGGCAGGCAAGTTGGCCGCAAATCGCCTGCGCTACGACATCGTCAGCGTCCTGGTCAAATCACAACTCAGCAGCCTCATAAAAGCGGCCGGCGACGGTAAAGCCGGCTGATTGAGGCCAAGAAGGTAAGCCCATGCTAGGCGTATTCAGCGCACTCGAGATCTCCGCCTCGGGCCTCGCCGCACAGCGAACCCGAATGAACACGATCGCCTCCAATCTGGCGAACTCTCAGACAACTCGCACCGAGCAAGGAACACCCTACAAACGCGTGGACCCGGTCTTTCAGGCGGTCGCTCTGGACAAGATTCGCGCGCTCTCGCCCTCCGAGCGGGCCGTTTCGATGGTGCGCGTCTCCCGCATCGTTCAGGACCCACGCCCGGGGACGATGGTCTACTCCCCCGGCCACCCCGATGCCAACCCAGAAGGCTACCTCGAGTACCCGAACGTCAACGTGGTGGAAGAAATGGTCAACATGATCACGGCCTCGAGAGCTTACGAGGCTGGTGTCTCCTCGGTGCAGGCCACCCAAAAAATGGCGGATTCGGCGCTCGAGCTAGGACGCGGCTGATGGCGCTGGGACCCATCGAGGGCAGCGCAATCCCTTTGATGCAGCCGCACAGGCCCTTCGCCACGGAGGTCGCACCGCAAAAGCTGGACAAACAAGACTCGGTGAGCGCCGCGGGTTCCGCTTTCCTAGATCTGCTCGCCGAGGCCAACACGACAAGCCACTCCGCCAACGACATGGCCGAAGCGGTCGCCGAGGGCCGAAGCGACGACATTCACGGAACGATGATCGAGTTCAGCAAGGCCGGCATCGAAACGCGCCTGCTCGTCAACGTGAAAGACAAGATCATGGATGCCTTCCACGAACTCTGGAGAATGAACGTCTGATTCCGAACCGGCTGTCTTCGAGACGACGGCGGGTGGCGACCGCACAACGAGATTGAAACGACGCGGGCGAAGGCCCGGCCCCCCAGCGAAAAGAAGCGAAGCGCTCGTGGGGGCAGCATCCCGCTTGGGACCTCCAAGCACTGAGAATGGGCGTGGACGAGCGAATCGCCGGATTCAAGCAGCAGCTGATCGAGTTCTGGTCGGGCCTCTCCCGAGCCAAGAAGATCGCTCTCGTTTCCATCACGACGCTCGTCCTGTTGGGTGTCGTCGCCGTCTCGGTGATCGGAACCCGAGTACGGTACGCTCCCCTGTACCACGACCTGAACACGGAAGACTCGGCAGCAATCGCCACGCGGCTCAAGGAGCTGAAGATCCCCCACCGGGTGACCCGAGGTGGTATCCAGGTGCCGGAAGATCAGGTGCACGAGCTCCGCCTGGAGCTGGCGAGCTCCGGCCTCCCTCGGGGCGGGGGCGTGGGCTTCGAGATCTTCGATTCGTCCCGGCTCGGTGCGACCGAGTTCGAGCAACAAGTCAACCTGCGAAGGGCCCTGGAGGGCGAGCTAGCGCGTTCGATCGCCACCATCGATGGGGTGGTGGCCGCGCGCGTGCATCTCGTCATGCCGGAGCGGCGCTTGTTCGCCGCGCGCAGCGAAGGAGCGTCCGCTTCCGTCGTGGTCAAGCTGGAGTCCGGGTACGATTTCGGTCGCCGGGAGGTCGCGGGCGTCGTGCACCTGGTGAGCGCCGCCGTGCCCGGCTTGAGCAAAGATCGCGTCTCCCTGGTGAGCACCGAGGGGGTCACACTCCACCGACCCGATGCCGATCAGTCGGCGAGCGGGCTCGGGATGGACGAAACACGCAGCCACGCCGCCAGAGCCCTGGCGGCTTCGATGGAAACGCACGTGCGCACTCTGCTCGAGCGAATCACGGGGCCCGGCGGCGTCGACGTACGCATCGTCGTGGACCTCGAAGAGTCCACGCGCGAGCGAACCGAGGAGCACTACGAGCCGACCCAGACAGCGCTGCGCAGCGAGCACAAGAGCGAAGAGGCGACGACGCAGGAGGGAGCGACCGTCGCGGGGGTTCCCGGCGCCCAAACAAACTTGCCCGACGTGGACGAAACGGTCGCTTCCACGGCGGATGACCTGGGCGGCAACCTGATTCGGCGCAGCCGCACGCGCAACTGGGAAGTCGACCGCGTCACCGAGAAGATCAGCACGCCGAGCGGAGAGGTGGCAAGGGTGAGCGCGGCGGTGCTGATCGACGGCACGTATGTCGATGAAGATGGCGTCCAGACATACAAGCCGCGAGACGCCGAAGAGCTCGCCCGGCTCGAAGCCATCGTGAAGAACGCCATCGGCTTCGACGACAAGCGCGGCGACGCGGTGCGGGTCGAGGGAGCTCGGTTCCTCCGCCCCGACGCAGGGCCACCGACGCTCAGCGCCCTGGATCGCTACCAGCGCTACCTTCCCTACGCGCTGGCGGCGCTGGGCATGCTGACCCTGCTCGCGATGTTCGTGCTCTTCCTGCGAGCGGTGCGGGCCGGCGCACGAGAGGCCAAGGAGCTCGAGGCCGCGCGGGCTGCGGCCGAGCTCGAGGCGGGCGAGGGCGCCGAGGCGACCGACGCCATCGAAGGGGAGAACGAGCCCGAAGCGCTCGGCGAAGGAGAGGAGGATGCGGAGGCGTTGCCCGCCGACCTGGGCCCGGAGCAGCTCGAGGAGCAGCGCATCGCCGCCCTGCAGCTGGCGACGCAGGACCCGGCCTCGGCCGCCATCGTGGTCGGCAAATGGCTCACGCCTGACGGTCCCGAAGAGCCGCCGATTGCGGAGGTGCCGTGACACCGCCGCCAAGAGAGCTGAGCAGCCCGGAGAAGGCGGTGCTGTTGTTGCTTTCGCTGGAAGAGGGTGCCGCTGCACCGATCGTCGCAGAGCTCTCGACCCAGCAGGTCCGAGTGCTGCGAGAGACGGCAGCGAACATGAAGACGGTGCCCTCGGACGCCTTGGCCCAGGTATACCGAGACTTCTTGCAGGAATCGGGGCATTCGATTGCAATGCCTCAGGGGCGCGTCGGCTTCTTTCGACGAGTCGCGGCGAAGGCGCTGGGCGAGGACAAGGCCCAGGACATCTTCGGGGACCGCCCGCTGACGAAGGTGGACCGCGTGGCGCAAGCACCGAACGAGACGCTGGCAGGGCTTCTGGAGAAGGAGGACCCCCAGCTCACCGCAGCTCTACTCTCGCAATTCACACCCGAGAAGGCGGCCGCCATCGTGGAGCTCTTGCCGGAGGAAGAACGACCCGCCGTGTTGACGCGCCTTGGCGCGATGACGCAAGTTCCGTCGGACTTGGTCGAAGAGATCGCCAACGCTCTGATCGCGGAGCTGCCCGACTCCGCCTCGGGCAACCGAGTTCCCGTCGACGGAGTCTCTCACTCGGCGGCGCTAGTTCGCTCGCTCAGCAAGGAGACCTGTGAGCTTCTGCTGGGCGACGTGGAAGCGGAGAATGAGGTTCTCGCGGCCGAGATTCGCCAAGCCATGTACTCCTTCGAAGATCTGAAGCTCATCGACGCTCGCTCGATGCGCGAGTTGCTCAAAGCGGTGCCGGGAGACCGACTGACGCTCGCGCTCAAGACGGCCAGCGACAGCCTGACCACGCACATCTTTTCGGGCATGTCCAAGCGCGCGGCCGAGCGCATCAAGGAAGACTTGGCGCTGCTCGGGTCGGTTCGCTTGGCCGACGTGGAAGCGGCGCAGAAGGAGGTCGTGGAGGTCGCGCTGCGGCTGGACGCAGAAGGCACGCTCTCGCTCGGCAGCGGGGGAGGCGACGATTTTGTCTGACCCCGTGCTCGTAGAGCCCGAGCGACGAGGCCGCTTCGCGGGCCGAGCCTGCGGCGCGAGGGGGGCGGCCGCGCCGCGCCGCGGCACACGGCGCGCGTGCCCGCCCACTCGGTGCTCGAAGGATTGAAGAACATGCTTCGAGCCCCCCCCAAGCCCAAGCGCCTGCGTTTCGTCACCGTCAAGCAGGGTCGACTCGAGAAGCCGGCCTGGATGGTCGAGGCCCCGGAGCCCGAGCTCGCGCCCATCAGCAGCCTGCACCCACGCGTGCTACCCACCGAAGGTCGCCACGAGCTGGCCCCGATTGTCGAAAGCGTGCCGCCGGTGGCCAGCGTAGCGCCGAGTCCCGCCCCGGCGCGGGAGATGCCATCTCCTCCACCGGCTCAGGGAAGCGCGCCGCCACCCCCTCGCCGGCTGAGCGCACCACCACTGGCCGCGCAACGAGGGTCCCTCGCCGCTGCGCCACGACCGAGCGCAGCGCCCCCGGCGGCGGAGAGCCAGGCTCCGCCAGGCGCCACGCGGGGCGGGAGCGATGAGGAGGACCGGCTCCCGAGCGTCGCCCCCCCGGCGCCCGGCCCGACGGGGAAGCGACCGGACACTTTCATCGAGAACCTCGTGCCTCGAGCCGAAGAGGAGGCCACCCAGGCGATCACCAGCGCCCTGGAAGAAGCCGCCCGGCAACGCACCGCCGCGTTGCGCCTCGCCGAACAAGAGCTCATCAGCCTCGCCCGCGCGATCTGCCGCAGAGTGATTGGGAGAGAGCTTCAGTTGGATCCGCACGTTTGCGTATCTCTCGTGCAAGAAGGCCTGAAGGCGCTCGGCCAGCACGACCAGGTCTCGGTGCGGCTCGGTCCCTTCTTCTCCGAAGCGGCGGAAGATCTGGCCCAGCAGCTCGAGGCCCGAGGGGTAAACGCCGAGGTCTCCGTCGACCCGGCGCTTTCGCCGTACGGGTGCCTGATCGAAACGGCGTTCGGCCGAGTCGACGAGTCCATCGAAACACGCCTCGACCAGCTGCTCGACGCCCTGGACGAGATCGAGTCGAGCCCCCCCCTTCCAGATGGCGGGAAGCCCCGATGACCCGCCTTTCGCGCCTTCTGTCTCGCTGCGAGACCGCGACGATCCATCGCCCGATGGGCATCGTCACCGACGTCGTGGGAATGCTCGTCGAGGTCAGTGGCCTTCGCGCCTGTGTGGGTCAAGCGCTGGAGGTCACGACCGACGACGGCAAACGCCTTACGCTGGAAGTGATTGGATTCCGTGAGGATCGACTGCTGGCCTCGCCTCTCGGGGCTCTCGACGGAGTTCACAGCGGCGCGCGAGTCACCCTCTGCAGTCGCGGCGGCAGCATCCTCGTGGGTGAGCAACTCCTGGGTCGTGTGCTCGATGCGTTCGGGGCCCCGCTCGACTCGCACGGGCCGCTCGCGGCCACGGCCCGCTACGCCGTCGTTCGACCGCCGCCCGCGCCCTTCGGCCGCCGCCCCGTGGAGCAAGCGCTCGCGACGGGAGTTCGCGCCATCGACGGACTGCTGACGCTCGGCAAAGGGCAGCGGCTCGGGATCTTCGCGGGGGCGGGCGTGGGAAAGAGCTCTCTTCTGGGAATGATCTGTCGCAACTCCACCGCAGACGTGAACGTCGTCGGACTGGTCGGAGAGCGCGGACGCGAGGTGAGCGACTTCGCGCGCACGAGCCTCGGCGCCGAGGGGCTCGCGCGGTCCGTCTTGTTCGCCGCGACGAGCGACCAACCGCCGCTGGTTAGAACCCGCGGGGCCGAAGCGGCGACCGCCGCGGCCGAGTACTTCCGGGACCAGGGAAAAAACGTCCTGCTCGTCATGGATTCGGTGACCCGCTACGCCATGGCCCTGCGCGAAACGGCACTCGCGGCCGGCGAGCCCCCCGCGACGAAAGGCTACCCACCTTCCGTCTTCGCGGCCCTGCCCCGCCTGCTGGAGCGGACCGGAACCGGTGCGGGGGAAGGCGTGATCACGGCCCTGTACACCGTTTTCGTCGAGGGCGACGACCTCACCGACCCGATTGCCGATGCCGTGCGCGGTATTCTCGACGGTCACATCGTACTTTCTCGAGATCTCGCGGACCAGGGTCACTTCCCCGCCATCGACGTGCTGGCAAGTGTCTCTCGGCTCGCCGGGGACGTCACGACGCCGGCCCACCAGGAGCTGGCGCGCACCGTTCGGCGGGCCCTGGGCGCGATTCGCGACACCCGCGACTTGATCCAAGTCGGCGCCTACGTGCCGGGCTCCGACGCGACCGTGGACGCGGCCCTGCGGTTGGCCCCGCACCTCGAAGCGTTCTTGCGTCAACCGCTCGGCGAGAAGACGCCCTTTGGGCAGTCCCTCGCCAGGCTTCAGTCCCTCCTGACGGCGGCAAAGCCTTGAGTCGGCGGCCAAACCCAACGCTGCTCAACGCGGGGGAGTCGCTCTCGACGAGAAGCCGGTCCCCAACGGCAGGAAAGGCTCGCCCGACACGACCCGATGGGTCTCGCGCCCCCGAGGCGTCCCCGAGCGCCTTCGCTTCGCGACAGCCGAGCGACGACCTAACCCAGATTTTCTCACGACCTGATCGCGAGGGTGCGATGAGTCGTGTCTTTTCGCCCAGCTGCCCACCGGGCGTGCGGGGCAGACAGCAAGTCTGCCTGCGCGCGACCGGCGGGCAGCTGGACTGAAAATCCACTTCCTCCTCGCACCCTCGGTCCTGCGGTCGTGAGAAATCCAGGCTAGGGGAAACACGACGAGATGCCCAGCTCCAACCACCGAAAGCAACGCATCGAACGGATCCTGCGGGTGCGCGAGCAACAGCTCAGGACCCAGGTCGCGAAGCTCGAGCAAGTCGCGCGAGCCGCGCGGGAGGCGGCCCAAGAGCTCGCGGCGGCCCAGGCCACCAGCACCCGCGCCGAGGAGGATCGACGACGGCTCGTCGAACAGTCCGCCAAGGTCATGACCTTTTCCGAGGCCAACGACTGGCTACTGACGACCCGAGCTCGCCAGGCCTTGGCGGCACGCGAGCTGCATAGGCAGGAGGTCATGCTCGAAAAGCAGCGAGGCGCCGTGAACCAGTCTCGCACCAAGCTGAAACAGATCGAGCGAATCCTCGAGCGCGAGGCGGAACGCACACAGGCTGCTCGAAGCAAGCGCGAGCGCAGCCTCGAAGACGAAGCCGCGCAGCGCCTTGCCCGGAGGCGCGGCTAGTCCCGTGTCCGCTGAGTCGCGATCACAAACCACCGCGCGCCGCTTCGCCCAGGGCGGCCCGCGGTGGTTTGCGCTGGGGGCTCCTCTTGGACACGGTACCCCTTATTCTCTGCGGCGCCTTCGGCGCCGACGTGCCCCGTCCGCCGCTCGAGGCAAGACGACTCTCTTCTTCCCGCGGCGACCGACAATCAGTGATTACGACTCATCGGACGGGGCACTAGTGCCCTGCCCAGCGAGTCACAATCACGAACCACCGCGCGCCGCTTCGCCCATGGCGGCCCGCCGTGGCTCGTGCGACGGAATCTGGGACACGGCCCCCCTGGTCTTGCGCCGCGCCTTCTGCGCCGCCGTACCCCGGCCACGCTGGACCAGCGCGTACTCTCCTTTCGCGGACCCGCGATCCGTGAGTCCGGTCCGTCGGAGGGGGCACTGATGCAAGCCGACGGAAGCTCCGGAGCCCGGCGCCCGGCCTTCGCCGAGCCGGACTTGCGCCGCGAGGAAATGGAAGAACGCTCGGAACACGCTTGGGCTGCGGTGCTCACCGAAGCGTTGGCGCGAGTTCCACCCCCGCGCTCTGCCTTCGGCCCGCCCGAGCCTTCGCCAGCAGACAGTGCAACACCCTCGCCGACGGCGACCGGGGAATCCGCTTCCTCGAACGCGCCGAGTCGCCCTAGCGGGAGTGCGCCAACCCAGAGAACGCTCAGCACGGAGGTGACCGTTGGCCACTTGGGAAGGGTCGCCGTCTCGGTGAGCAAAGGAGCCGACGGACTCGACATCGTCATCAACGTGGCGGACATACATGTCAAAGCGCTGATCACCGCGGAGGTTTCCGGACTGCACGAAAGCCTACGCAAGGCGGGCTTGAGCGTATCTACCGTGAGAATATGCGCACCGGCTGCTCCTGGCACCACTCTTGCTGGGGATCGGGAAAGACCCAGAACGGGCATGCCGCTCCGTTTGGGGAACCCAAGGCTCAGAGCCTACCTTGCCACTCCCACGGAGCCGGACGAGGAAAACGACAGCGACGAGAGCATCCACCTCACGGTTTGACAAGGCGACGATACGATGGTCGATAGCATCAGCTCACAGATCTCTCCGGGGAGCCTCGCGGAAGCGGCGGGGGGTAAGGCGCTGGGGCAGGAAGCGTTCTTGAAGCTCCTGGTGGCCCAGCTGCAGAATCAAGATCCGCTCAACCCCCAGGAGAACTACGAGTTCGTCGCACAACTCGCTCAATTCTCTTCACTGGAGCAGACAATCGGCATCAACGACCGCCTGGACCAACTCTCCCTGCAGAACCAAGGTCTCGCCAACAGTCAGGTCGTCGGCATGGTCGGGAAGAAGGCCACGATCAAGGGCAACATCGTGACGCTCGATGGTCAGGGCGCGTCCGTGCCCATCACGTTCACCCTGGCCGCGGCCGCGGAATCCTCCCAGGTGGAGATTCGCAACCCCCAAGGGGTCTTGGTTCGGCGCATCGAGATCGGCGCACGAGCAGCGGGCACCGTCACTTCGCTGTGGAACGGTCAAAATGGAAACGGAACGCCTCAGCCCGCGGGCGCCTACCAAGTCAACGTGGTGGCGAAAAACGCCACCGGACAACCGGTGTCGGTTTCTCAGCAGAGCACGGGAACGATTGAAGCCGTTTCTTTCGAGCGCGGCTTCCCCGTTCTTCGTCTGGACAGCGGCATTGCTGCTCCGGTCGCCGACCTCATCGAGGTCTCACCTTCACCATCCAGTAACCCATAAGAAGAGTCAGGAGGGCTCATGTCTGTCTTGCGAGCAATGTTTTCAGGTGTCTCGGGTCTCCGTGCGGAGGGCGAGGCCATAGCAGTGGTTGGCGATAACATCGCCAACGTCAACACGGTGGGCTTCAAGAGCCAACGTGCCGTGTTCGAGGACGTGCTCGGCCACTCGATTCTCGCCGGCACCTCGTCCGCGTTGCCGGGCTCCGGCGTTCGGGTGGGCGACGTTCAACAGCTGTTTACCCAGGGCTCTCTATCCAACACGGGAGTGTCGACGGACGTGGCGCTCAACGGAGACGGCTTTCTGGTGGTCAACGGCACGGTCGACGGCATTACCGGCAACTTCTTTACCCGCGCTGGTCAGACGACCATCGACCGAGATGGGTTCTTGGTCAATCAGCAGGGTCTCAACATTCAAGGCTTTCAGGCGCTCCCAGACGGCAGCGGTGCGCTCGAGGCCTCGGTGAGCAGCTTGCAGGTGCCCACGGCGTCGCTTTCGCCGCGCCCCACGGAGCTCATCACCATCACGGCAAACCTGGATTCCCGGGAACCCGTCCTCACGTTCGACCCGAACAACCCCGACCAGACGGCGAACAGCAGCACCTCGATCACCGTATTCGATTCACTCGGCACCGAGCGCACGCTCGACATCTACTTCAACAACAACGGCGCGAACAACTACAGCTACAACGTGGTCGCAGACGGCGGCATCCTCCTCGGTGGAACGGCGGGAACCCCGACCCTGCTGAGCTCCGGCACCCTGCAGTTCACCGACGAAGGGGCCCTCGACGTGTCCAACACGTCGCCAATCAACGTCACCTTCACCGAAGGCGCAAACCAAACCATCGACCTCACCTTCGGACCAGACATCCAAAACGACTTCAGCACGGGCCTGACGGGAACGACCCAGTTTGCATCCGCATCTGCCGTCTCGAGCCAGAGCCAAGATGGCTTTGCCTCCGGTGAGTTCTCCGGCTTGGCCATCGACGGCGTCGGCTTGGTCCAGGGCCTGTACACCAACGGCGAAAAGATCACGATTGGACAGCTCGCCGTCGCGAAGTTCCGGTCGAACGACGGCCTCGGTCGCGCCGGTCAGAACCTCTGGATCGAAACCCGCGAGAGCGGCACCGCCGCGATCGACAAAGCAGCCGCGGGCGGGCGCGCTTCCGTTTCTTCGGGAGCTCTCGAGTCCTCCAACGTCGACCTGGGCGAGGAGTTCGTCGGTCTGATTCAGCACCAGCGCTCGTTCTCGGCGAACTCGCGAACCATCACCACGGCAGACGAGATGCTGCAAGAGCTCATCTCCATCAAGCGATAGAGCTCTCGGGCCTCTCACGGCACGCTAGCGGAGTAGGGCATGGCAGATGAAGAAAAGGCCGCGACAGAATCGTCGCCAAAGAAGTCCAAGGTCGGATTGATCATCGGACTATTGGTAGCGGTACTGACGCTCATCGGTGGGTCCGTAGCGGGTGCGATCCTAGGCCCCAAGTTGCTGGCGCCACCCCAAACGGCCGAAGCTGCCGATGGAGATTCGGAGAAGGCATCCGAGAAGAACGAGGCCGGGGAAGAAGCCACAGAAGAGGCGAATTCGAAGAACAGGACTCCAGCAAGGGGCGAGCCGGAGCAGATCTTCACGGCAGAGCTACCCGCCATCGTCGTCGACCTGCGCGATGAAGACGGAAGAACACGCCATCTCAAGGTCGGCCTTTCCGCCGAGCTGATGGATGAAGCCGCCGTCGCGGAGTTCAAGCTGGTCATCCCCCGTGGCCGCGAAGCAGCCCTGAGCTACCTGCGTTCGCTCACCTTCGAAGAAATTGCCGACCCGAAGAAGTTCAATGAGATCAAGAGCACGCTCTCGACGCGAGTGACCGAAGCAGTGGGAGCGCACCGTGTGCATCGCATTCTCCTGGTCGAGTTCGTTGCGCAGTAGCCCCGTGCACAGTCCGATCGGGCCGTACGCGGCCGAAGGCCAGGGACGAGGACCACTTTGGAAAGCCCCCGAAACAAAGAGGTTCGCCCTCTAAAGCTAGGCGAAGAAAAAGATCCCTCGGAAAGCTCCATCCCGACGCTGACCGAGGTCGCCGCAGTTTGTCGAAGCACACTGCGCCGTACGCTTTCATTTCTCAGCCGCCAGCGCGCCGTCGTGCTGGCAGGCCAAGCACATCAGGCGGGAGACGAAGAAGCACCCGCGCCCGCAGAAGGCCCTGCCGTGCTCGTCAAGCTCGGCGACGGCACGGAATGGGCGGCTCTTCATCTCGACTCGACCGCAGTGCTAGCGGTCATGGATAGCTTGTTCGCAAGCCCGGAGGAAGAAGAGGAAGACGAAGAGGAAGAGGAAGAGGAAGAGGAGGAGGTCGACCTCGGCGAGCAGCTCACTTTGGCGCAACGCGCGCTGATGCAGCGAGTCGCCGTGGACATGGCCAACGCGATCTCCGAGACACTACGCAGGGAGACCTGCCTACAGTGTGACGGCTTCGAGTTCTTGGCGCTCAAAGCCGAGGCTCCCTACGAGCCCCCCGATGACGCGCTCGCCTTCGAGCTGAGCATCGAGGAGGTACCCCGCCCCTGGGTGGTGCGTGTGTACGTGGGGGGAAGAGGGATGGTCGCGGCGGCCCGGCGCGCCGCGGAGCAGAAGGCTGGAGACGTAACGCTGGCCCGAGCATTGCCGCCCGTCCCCTTCGACGTGGTGGCCGAGTTGGGGCGCCTGACGCTCAAGCTGAGCCAGGTCCTCTCACTGCGGGTCGGAGACGTGTTGCGCCTTCCCTCCGCGGCGAGCGACCCAATCGCCATCTCGGTCGGCGGTGTAGCGAAGTTCGACGCGGATCCGGTGATCTCACGAGGTCAAGTGGCCGTTAGCATTCGATCGAGGCACACGCAGTAGGCGATCGGCAGCGGTCGTCCCGGTGCCTTCGAGACCACGTCGAGGTAGATATGAGTGAAGGGAATACCACTCCGGAGGTGCCCAGCGTGTTGCCTCCACCGGCGGACGCCGAGCCGGTTCGCGCAAACAGGCGAACGACGGCGCTCACCGAACGCGAGGGGCTCGGGTTCGTGTTGGACGTTCCGGTGGAGCTTTGCGTGGAAATTGGCCGGCGCGTGATGAAGCTGGGCGAGATCATCAAGCTCGGTCCGGGCTCGGTGCTGGAGCTCGACAAGGTGAGCGGCGAACCGCTGGATTTGTACGCCAACCGAAAGCTGGTTGCACGCGGCGAGGCGGTGGTCGTGGGAGAGCGCTATGGCGTTCGTCTCAGCGAGGTTCTGGTCGTCGAGGCCGACGAGGCCACGCGATGAGGCAACGAGCCCTCGGCGGCTGGTCACGGGGGCCGCGTCGAGCCCTCGGCGTGACCGCAGTAGCCTGGCTACTCGCTGCGAGCGTTGCCGTTGCCGAACCCGCTCCACCGAGCTCCGGCGAATCGGAGCTCGCCATCGAGCTGCCGACTCAACCGGTCGAGCCGCTCGGTCCTCCGGCGCCCCCCCCAGCGGACTCACAGGCCCCCCGAAACTGGCTGGCGGCCCCCACGGTCCGGTCCGCCGAGGTGCCACTGCACTCTTCGAGCAGCCTGGGCGGACTCTCCCTGACCTTGGCGACCTTGCTGGTGCTCGCGCTGGGAGGCAGCGCCCTGCTGTTGCGGCTCAAGCGGCGCCAGGCACTCGGCCCCGAGTTGGGAAAACAGGGTGAGCTGGTGCTGCTCTCGAGCAGCCGGTTGGGGTCCAAGGCTCAGGCCGTTTCCCTCGCCGCCGGCGGGCGAGTCATGCTCCTTGGCGTGACCGAGCAGAGCGTAACGCACCTCGCCTGGTTGGACGGTGACGACGCCGAGCCTCCCCTGCGGCAGAGCGCGCCGGTGGAGGCCTCGGAGCCCTCCGCGGAGGCGGACGAGGACGACGAGCTGCCGGACGACTATCCGGGGTCCGCGCTGCGAGCACCTGCCAGCGAGGCTCCGCTGGTCAACGCCACGGACCTCGCGCGCTTTCAGAAGCTCCTCGCGGCTCAAGCGCAACCCGCGCCGCGACCCAGCGCGCCCCCGTCGTCTCCCTTCAACGCCGCGAGCCACCTGGCCGACAGAACGTCCGACGTGGTGTCGGCCTCGGCGACCGATCGACTCGCGCCCGTGCTCTCGATGCGCCGCAAGCGCCGCCGCAGGCGAAGCGAGCCCGCGGCCCTGACTCCGCGCGCTCGCCCCCCACAGCCCGCCGAGGCCGAGGAAAGCAGCGTCGAAGGTCAGGTCGCCGGGCTTCGCGCCATGCGGTCGAGGGGCTGACGTGAAGCGATGTCGGAGCAGCCCGAAAGGAGCTGTTTGGCTCCAAGCGCCGACCTAGTGCGGTGTCCGCTGAGTCTCCATCACGAACCACCGCGGGCCGGTCCGCCTGTGGCGGCCCGCGGCGGTTTGCGCTGGGGGCTCGTCTTGGACACGGCACCCCTTTTTCTCTGCGGCGCCGACGTGCCCCGTCCGCCGCTCGAGGCAAGACGACTCTCTTCCCGCGGCGACCGACAATCACTGATTACGACTTATCGGACGGGGCACTAGTGGGCGCCCAGAACGTCACGTCCCCCCCCGGGGACTCGTAGAGCCCCAGCACGGATTGCAGCGATGGAGGGAATCACCGAGGAGATCTTCGGGCCGCGAGGGCTCGGCACTTCCCTGAAGATCATTGCCGTGCTCAGCGTGCTTTCGCTGCTGCCGGCCATCGTTCTCACGGTCACCTCCTTCGTTCGAACCATCGTCGTCCTCTCGTTCGTGCGGCAAGGCGTGGGCACCCAGCAAACACCGCCGAACCAGGTAATGGTGGGCCTGGCCATGTTTCTCACGGTGTTCGTCATGACGCCGGTGGTGGACGAGATGAAGACCGATGGGCTGGACCCGTACCTGGCGGGGAGTATGGGCGAGGTCGAGGCACTCACGAAGGCCCTCGTTCCGCTCCGGCGTTTCATGCTGGAGCACACCAGGCAGGCGGACCTCGCCCTCTTCTACAACGCGACCGATACACCTCTGCCGCTGACGCCGGAGGACGTGTCGATGCGCATGGCCATTCCTGCCTACATCATCTCGGAGCTGACGACGGCCTTCCAGATGGGCGTCATCGTATTGCTGCCGTTTCTCGTCGTGGATTTGGCGGTTGCCTCACTCTTGATGAGCATGGGCATGATGATGGTCCCCCCGGTGACCATCAGCCTCCCACTGAAACTGCTCCTCTTCGTACTGGTCGACGGCTGGAACCTGGTGGCAAGCTCCTTGCTTAAGAGCTACGCGTGACCATCGATGGCGCCATCGACCTAGCCGTTTCCTGCCTGCTCATCTGGGGCAAAACGGCTGGCCCGCTGCTGCTCGCAGCCCTGGTCGTCGGGATAGGGGTCGGCATTCTTCAGGCGGCCACACAGATCAACGAGGCCAGTATCGGCTTTCTCGCCAAGCTCCTCGTCATGGGGCTCACCCTGATGGCCCTCGGTTCGTGGTCCATGCAGAACCTCGTCGACTACACCCACCGCACGATCGGGGCGATGGCCGATGTCGTCCGGTGAACGTCGACCCAGAAATTCTGCGCCCACACTTGGCCCTGATCGCGCTCGAGCTGAGCCGGCTCGGCGGTGTCATCGCCACCTCGCCGATCCCCTGGGCTCAGGCGCCAGCGAGGGTGCGCACGGGGCTCTTGATCGCGCTCCTGGCCGCGGTGCACGACCAGGGCGAGTCACCGGTCGTGGCGCTCGAGTCTGCAGGCTGGGCGGCAACCAACATGTTCTCCGAAGCAATGGTCGGGATTTGCATCGGCATGACCGTGCGCCTGTCGATCGCCGCCGCAGAGATCGCGGGCAACGCCATCGCCACGCCCATGGGTTTCGGCGCGGCGCAGGCCTTCGACCCGACCACGGGAAGCACGGATTCGGCCCTGGCACGGTTGTTTCGTCAACTGGCGATGCTCCTGGCTCTCTCGGTCGGCATTCATCGCATCATGATCGGTGTTCTGCTTTCGAGCTTTCGAGCGCTTCCCGTCGGCACGACCGCGCACCTGGAAGCCACGTTCCCCGTCCTGCTGGATTTCAGCTCGCATGTGCTCGTCGTCGGAGTCCAGCTCGCCTTGCCGCTGCTGTCCGTGCTGTTCATGGCGAACGTTGCACTCGGGTTCATTGCCCGCGCGGCACCGACCATGCAGATCTTCAACGTCGGCTTCGCGGTCCTGCTGGCCACGGGGGGCGCCGTGCTGGTGCTCTCCACGCCGGAGTTCGGGCACGAGATGGTGGAAGAAATGGAACGAAACGTTCGCTACCTCGAGGCACTGATGTTCGCGCTAATGCCGTGATGCGCTCGGCGAGATCCCCTCCCACCACGTGAGGGGAAATGCCGGGGCCTCGACCGACCCAGACGCTGAGGGCAGCCGGCCACGCCGGCGGGCGGCGTAGCTGCCGCTCTCGAATCGCCTCCTCGCTGGAGCTCCGCAGCCGACCCCAAACACGGGGAATGCTGGCCACCGCGCCCCTCCCTCGGCCGCCGACCGTCAGAGTTATTCGTTGTCCGCCCTCCTGTGGGTGGCGGACTGACCCGAAGGAGACCCCGCGGCCGTGGCCGGTGATCAAGAGAAGAGTGAGGAGGCAACCCCAGAACGCCGCCGCAAGGCGCGCGAGGATGGCCAGTTTCCCCGCGGGAAAGACGCCGGGAACACCGTCGCGTCCGTTGCCGTTCTGCTGATGCTGGGAACGGTGGGCGATGACATCACCGGCGAGCTCCAGAGCTTCTCCACGCTCTGCTTCTCGGAGCCCTTTCAGCTCGTATTGGACGACCCGACGGCCCTGGCCGGCCACATCGGCAAAACCATCGCAGTGCTGGTTCTTCCCCTCGCCGCGGCGGCAGCCCTGGGCGCGGCAGCCCTTGGGGTCGCCGAGGCAGGTTACCATCCCCTCTTGCAGCTCGCCGCCCCGAAGTGGGAGAGGCTCGATCCGCTGCCACGCCTGCGCCAGATGTTCGCCCCACACGAGGCAGCGCTCAACGTGGGGATCCAGCTTCTCCGAGTCGCAGCGGTGGGCGCGGTTGCCTACGCATGCGTCAGTAGCGCGTTCGACCGGTTGATGCGGCTCGGCCGCGTGGACATCCAAGCTGGAGCCATGGCCCTCCTCGACTCCGTGCTGCTGCTCGCGCTGTGGTCGAGCCTGGCGCTGGGCCTGCTCGCGCTGGTCGACTACTTCAAGTCCCGGCACCAGCACGAGCAGTCCATCCGAATGAGCCAGCAAGAAGTCAAAGACGAGCTCAAGCAGCAGCAGGGCGACCCGCGCGTCAAGCAGCGGCAGCGAGCCAAAGCCCGCGAGATGGTACGCCGCGGTCTCCTGCAGGCCGTGCAGCAGTCGGACTTCGTCATCGCCAACCCGACCCACATCTCCGTGGCGCTGCGCTACCGCGTTTCGGAGGGCGCACCGATCGTGACGGCCAAGGGGTACGACGAGGTCGCCCTCTACATGCGCAAACTCGCCAAAGAGCACGACGTACCGGTCATCGAGAACAAGCCCTTGGCTCGGGCGCTGGCGAAACGAGTGCGCGCGGGCCACCCCGTGCCCGTCGAGCTCTATGCAGCGGTCGCCGAGGTCCTTGCGTTCGTGTATCGCCTGAAGAGCAAGACCATCCAGTCTCTATCCGAGAGCACGCCACCGCGCTGAGCGCAGCGCAACGAAATGAATCGATTGGCTGCTAGCCCGGATTGGCTAGCGAGCCGCGCACGCGCTCTTGCATACCCTTCGCACCGCGCGCCCATCCAGCCCCCCGAGGCGAAGCGCACCTGGGTGACTCCATGGCGAGCCGAGGCACGGAGGGTGGCGCGGGCGTGGCGCGACGCGTGGAGTTGCGGACGGAGTCGCCATCGGGCATGCCTCCGAAGTGACTCGACACGCGGCCGAAAGCGCACCCGCGGGACCCATCTTCCAGGGCGACTTGTATTGGGTGGAGACGACGGAGGAACCCGGGCGGTTGGGGCTGCGCCACCCCCACCTCGTCTTGCAGGAGGATGTGTTAAACCACAGCCGAATTCACTCCGTCGTCGTCTGCGCCCTCACCACGAACCTGGCCAAGGCGCGAGAGCCGGGCAACGTGTTGCTCGACCCCGGGGAGGGCAACCTTCCCAACGCTAGCGTGGTCGTAGTGTCGCAAATCTCCGCGGTCGACAAGGCGAAGCTCGGTGAGCACATTGGTCGGCTATCCGCTGAGCGCGTGCGGCGCGCGCTGGCCGGGTTGGCCTTTCAGCAGCGCTGCTCTTCACGTCCTGGCGGAGGCGAAGCCCGCGACGAATGAGCTCGAACCCGCCAGTCGGGTTCCACGCTCCGCGCCCGGTCCGCGCGGCTCCGGTCGTGCGGGTCGACGGCACTCGCCTTCGAGGCTGGCCGCCGCCCGGGCCGGCGGCGCCGCGGCCCCCCCCCGCACCTTGTCATCACCAGCGGTTGGCCTCATGCTTTGGTGTACGGCACGATGCACCACGCCCCCGTCGAGGTTCGCCCGTTTCGCGAAGCAGACGCCGACTTCGTTTCTCGGCTGGGCGCCAGCGCGTTTGCGGAGTTTTCGCGGCATCCCGGCAACTCGGCGTGTTGGATGGCGGAGCACCACCCGTGCGTCGTCGCACAGCACGGAAAAGAGAGGCTCGGCTTTGCCGTGGTGGAGCTCGCGGCGGGGGGAAACGTGGCCCACCTGGCCGCCATCGCCGTCGTGGAATGGATGCGTGGCCGAGGCGTGGGCTGGCGGCTCCTCGAGCGAGCCGAGAGCCTGGCCAAGGCCCGAGGCTTCGGCTCCCTGCGAGCCCACACGGCGGATTTCAATCTCGCGGCTTTGGACCTTCTGTGGCGCAATGGCTACCGCATCGTCGCACGGCACCCCCGCTTCTATCGCAGCCGTTTCAGCGCCTGCGAGCTCGACAAACGCCTCGTCGAGACGCCCGCGCCGCCCTGATCAGAACTTGGCTCGCAGTGGCTCGACCGCGTCGTCGAGACCCGCCCTTCGAGGCCCGGCGTGCACCCGAGACAGGCTCAGCCGCCAGACAGAAGGCCAGCCAAGATGGCGGGCCCTTGCAAGAGCGTGGCGCCGACGGGCACGACGAACAGGCCGAAAGTGACGAGCAGCAGCACTAGGATCCCCGTCACGTCCGGCAACTCGGTATCGTGCGGCTCCGCCGCGACCGGCGTGCGCTTGGCCGGAGGGGCGCCGACGACGAAGCGGCGCATGGCATTCCACCCGCGCGCAGCCACCGACGTGGGCCGCGCGGGCCGCAGCGTGTGACCGGCGAGCGCCGCTCGAAGGCGATGCGTTGCCTCCGCGCCGCGATGTGACCGAGGCTGGAGCGGCGCACGACGAGCCCGCGCCGCCAGCGCGGGGCCGGCCGCGCCGAGGGAATCGTACTGGGAGTGCAGATCGTGCGGGCGAGCGAGCTTCATGGGCGCTTTCGTCAGGGAGGGGGAAACCGGGAAGCGACCCGGCGAGCTTGAGTGTGGCCCGATGTGCGAGGATGTCAACCAACGTCAGACAACCCTCGGAGGCGGTCCGCACAGCACCGTTTCGAATCGAATCACGACTGTCACGGGAGCCTCACCGGAGGCACGCCCACGAGAATCCTCCACCGTCGCTGTGCCCGTCGAAAGGTTTCACGCGGCTCGAAAACACGTCGCGGCAGGCGCGAGCAGCCCCTCACACGAGGGGGAGTAGCCAGGCGAGCAGCAGCGTGGTCAACAGGGTGCTCACCCCGAGGCAGGCCAAGAGAGGCGTCCAGGTCTTCAAAGTCCGCCGCTCGCCGAGCCCCCCCATCGTGGAGAAGAGCCAAAAGCCGCTGTCGTTCATCCAGGACCCGACCAGCGCTCCCCCACCAACCGCCGTACACAGGTAGACTCGATGAAACACACCGTCGACGCCACCGGCCACCGCGGCGAGCATGCTCGAGCCGACGATCATGGCGGCCGTGCTCGAACCCTGTGATGCCTTGAGCAGCGCGGCCAGGGCAAAACCAACGAAGAGCAGACCGAAGCCTCCGCCCGTAGCGCCGAAAAGCGATTGTACGGCCTCCCCCACACCAGCCCCCTTCAGGCTCGCGCCAAACGCGGCCCCGGCGGCGGTGATCAGGATGATGGCACCGGCGTCCGCCAGGGCTTCCTCGACGAGTCGCTGCCGTTCCGTGCTGGCTTTCAAGCGAGCCACCCCGAGGGAAAGCGCCATTGCCAGGCCGAGGGCGACCACGGGGTGGCCGAGCACTTTCACCCACGCCGGGGCCGTGGAACCAACGGAGAGGCCCCAAAACGTCGAGGCGGAGATGAGGGTGATGGGCAGCACCACGGGCGCAAGGCTGATGGCCAGCGAGGGCGAGCCCGCATCTGCGGGAGGCGGCGTGGCGGCCCCCTCACCGCTCCCCGGCGGCTCCTCTTGCTCGAACCCCTCCGTCAGATCGCGAACGTCGATGCGAGCGTCGAGCCACCGGGAGAGCGCCATCGCGACGACGGTGGCGGGCAGCGCGACCAACGCGCCCACGGCCATCATCATGCCGATGGGCACGTCGAGCGCCGCGGCCATGGCCAACGGCCCCGGCGTAGGCGGCACCAGCGTGTGCGTGATGGCCGCGCCGGAGCAGATCGCCAAGAGCGCATACAGGTAACGACCCCCCGCCGAGCGCCCCTGGGCCTTGGCCAGCGGAAGCAACAGGTAGAAGACCGTATCGAAGAAGACCGGCACCGAGAGCACGTAGCCGCTGGCCATCAGAGCCCACTGGGAGCGGCGGGGCCCGAGCGCGTAGGTGAGCGCCGCCACGATGCGCCGGGCCGCCCCGCTCGAGGTCATTGCCCGGCCGATGACGGCAGCGAACGCGATCACGATGCCGATCTTGCCTGCGGCCTCGCCGAAGGAGCGACCTACGACCTCCACGGCCTCGGCCGGCGGCCCGCCAGAGAGAAGAGCTACGATGAGCGCCGCAGCAATCAGCGAGAGGAACGCGCTGAGGCGGAGCCAGAGGATGCCCGATAGCACGACGGCGACGCCGAGGACGAGCAGCAGTAAGGGAGGCAATGTCATGTGCATCAGCCGACCCAGCTCCGCGCGTTGTCGAACATGCGAATCCAGGGCGAGTAGTGTCCCCACGAGGGTGGGTGCCAGGAGAGCTGCGCGGTGCGAAAGACGCGCTCGGGGTGGGGCATGGCGATGAGCACTCGACCATCGCGGCTGGTTACCGCCGTGACGCCGCGAACCGATCCGTTGGGATTCTCCGGGTACCGCTCGGCGACCGCGCCGCGGTCGTCGACGAAACGCATCGCGGCGCAGCCGTGCTCCTCCACGGCGACGGCGTCTGCCGAGGCCACTCTCCCCTCGCCGTGGGAGACGACCACGGGCAAGCGCGCCCCGTCCATGCGGTGCAAGAACAGGGACGGCGTTCGCTGGATCTCGACCAGGGAGAGCCGCCCCTCGAAGCGCGTGGACTCGTTCTGCGAAAACCGAGGGAAATGCCCGGCGCCGGGAATGATGTCGCGCAACGTGGCGAGCATTTGGCACCCATTGCAGATGCCGAGGGAGAACGTGTCTGCACGGGCGAAGTAGCGCTCGAACCGCGCTCGAAGCGCGGGCGTGTGCAAGATCGCCTTGGCCCAACCTTGCCCGGCTCCGAGCACGTCGCCGAAGGAGAATCCACCACAGGCGACCAGCCCCCGGAAGTCGTCGAGCTGGGCACGACCCGATACCAGGTCGCTCATGTGCACGTCGACCGGCGCGAACCCCGCCTGGAGAAAAGCTGCCGCCATCTCCAGATGACCATTTACGCCCTGCTCTCGCAGGATGGCCACGGCCGGGCGCGACCCCACCTCCTCGATCGGAGAGCTCCGCGGCCCCTCGGCGAACTGAAACTCCACCCGGGGCTGCATCCCGGGGTCGTCCGAGTCGGCGATTCGGTCGAACTGCGAGCGAGCGCCCGTCGGATTGTCGCGCAGCACCTGCATTCGATAGCTCGTCTCCGACCAGCGCTGGTGCAGCTCGCTGCGCCGGGCCTCGACCAACGGGTGCGCCCCCGCGACGATTTCGATCGCCTCACCCGGTAGCGGGTTGCCCAGCACCGCGACGCAGCCCCCCTGGCCAGTGGAGAGACCGTGTTCCTCGAATATCTCGAGGACCTCGGGGAGCCGGTCGCGGCGCACCTGCAACACGGCGCCCAGCTCCTCGCTGAAGAGCGCGCCGAGCGCTTCGCCGGGTGCAACACCGCCCAGGTCGATCTTCAGCCCGCAGCGCGATGCAAAGGCCATCTCGAGCAGGGTCACCACCAGACCGCCATCGGAGCGATCGTGGTAGGCGAGCAGGAGATTTCTCTGGTGCAGCTCCCGCAGGGAGAGGAAGGTGCTCACGAGTAGCTGCGGGTCATCCAGATCCGGCGCCTCGTCGCCGACCTGCCCGTATACCTGTGCCAGCGCGGACCCGGCCAAGCGCGCCTGCCCGCGCCCCAAGTCCACGAGAAGCAGCGCCGTGTCGACCGAGAGATCGAGCTGCGGTGTAACGACCGCTCGTACGTCGACCACGGGCGCGAACGCGGTTACGACCAGCGAAAGCGGCGAGACCACGCCCCGCGACGAGCCGTCGGGCGCCTTCCATGCCGCACGCATGCTCAGCGAATCTTTCCCGACGGGAATGGCAATCCCGAGCGCTGGGCACAGCTCGATTCCCACCGCGCGGACCGCGTCGAACAGGGCCTCGTCCTCGCGGCCCTGCCCGGCGGCGGCCATCCAGTTCGCGGAAAGCTTGATCTCTCCCAGCGCCTCGATGGGCGCTCCCAGCAGATTCGTGATCGATTCCGCCACGCTCATGCGTGCCGAGGCGGCTGCATCCACCAGGGCCACCGGAGCCCGCTCTCCCAACGCCATCGCCTCACCGCGGTTGCCCCGAAAATCACACAGGGTGACTCCGCAGTCCGCCACGGGGACCTGCCAGGGGCCCACCATCGGGTCCCGGCTGACCAGGCCACCGACGCTCCGATCCGCGATCGTCACCAGGAAGCTCTTGTCGGCGACCGTCGGCAGCGCGAGGACGCGTTCGAGCGCCTCCACAAGCTCGATACCGGTCGTGTCGAGCGGCCTCGCGGAGGCCGGTATCCGCTCTACGAAGCGCTCCATGCGGGGCGCGTTGCCGAACAACAGCTCCATGGGAATGTCGATTGGATGGTCCCCGAAATGCTCGTCATGCACTCGCAGCGCCTGCTCTTCGGTAGCGCGACCGACGACGGCGAATGGGCAGCGCTCGCGCCGCGCGATGGCCTCGAAGCGATCCATCCGGTCCGGGTCGATGGCGAGCACGAAGCGCTCCTGCGCTTCGTTGCACCAAATCTCGAGCGGGGAGAGCCCGGGCTCGGCGCTGGGAACCTTGCGCAACTCGAGCTTGGCACCCAACTCTTGATCGTGCACGATCTCGGGCAGCGCGTTCGAGAGCCCGCCGGCCCCCACGTCGTGAATGCTCACGATGGGGCTGGCTCCTCCCAGCGCGCAGCACTGGTCGACGACCTCCTGGCAGCGCCGCTGCATCTCGGGGTTGTCCCGCTGGACCGAGGCGAAATCGAGCTCGGCCTTCCCCGCCCCCTGCTCTCGCGAAGAGGCCGCGCCTCCGCCGAGCCCGATGAGCAGCGCCGGCCCCCCCATCACGACCAGAATCGCCCCCGCCTTCACGCTGCCTTTCTGCGCTAGCTGAGGTCGAACGTTGCCCATTCCGCCCGCCAACATGATCGGCTTGTGGTAGCCGCGCCGCTGCTCTCCCCGCGCCGTCGGCACGGAGAGCTCGAAGCTGCGAAAGTACCCCACCACGCACGGGCGCCCGAACTCGTTGTTGAAGCCGGCCGCCCCCAGAGGTGCCTGGAGCATGATTTGAAGAGGGCTCTCGATGTGCTCGGGGCGACCATAGTCCTCCCCCTCCCACGGCCTGGGGTGGCCGGGAATTCGCAGATTGGAAACGGAGAACCCGACCAGCCCGGCCTTGGGCCGGCCCCCGCGACCGGTCGCCGCCTCGTCCCGAATTTCTCCGCCGGAGCCCGTGGAAGCCCCCGGGTAGGGGGAAATGGCCGTGGGATGATTGTGCGTCTCGCACTTCATCAGCACCGGCACTTCCTCTTCCAGCTCGAGGTATTGACCTGCCGGTCCACTCGACATGAGACGTGTGCCGAGGGGACCGCGCGTGACGGCGGCGTTGTCCTCGTAGGCGGAAATCACGCCGGCTGGGCTGACCGAGTAGGTGTTGCGAATCATGCCGAACAGGCTGCGCTCCGCGGGCTGCCCGTCGAAGTGGTACCGAGCCCGGAAGATTTTGTGGCGACAGTGCTCCGAGTTCGCCTGCGCGAACATCATCAGCTCCACGTCCACCGGATCGCGCCCCAGCGCGCGAAACGCTCGGGTCAGGTAATCGACTTCTCCCTCGTCGAGAGCCAGCCCGAGCCGCTCGTTCGCTTCCTGCACCGCGGAGCGCCCTGCCCGCAGCACCCCGATGCGCTCGGAGCGGCGAGGAGCCCGCTCCTCGAACAGCTGATCGAGCGCCTCCTCGCTCTCGAACACGCTCTGTGTCATGCGATCGTGTAGCGCTCGACGCACACGGTCGAGCTCCGCTTCGCTCGGCGCCTGCCGAAACCCGAGCTCGTAGCGCACGGCCCGCTCGATCCGCCGGACAGGCGTCAAGCCACACAGCAAGGCGATATCCGTGGCCTTGGAGGCCCAGGGAGAGAGGGTGCCAACGCGCGGACCGACAATCAGTCGGCAACTGTCGAGAGGCGCTGCCCCCGAGAGGCTGCCGGTGCGTGGCAGCCCATCCTCCAGCCCCCGATCGAGCCCGTTGCCCAGACCGCCGCCGTCTTCCGGAACATCGACCAGGCCATCATCGACCAGGCCATAGTCCAGCAAGCGCTCGAGCAGGCTCCGCTGGTCCACGCCCAGCTCGGCGCGCAGATCGACGATGTGGAGATAGCGAGCTCGCAGCTGCTCGAGCCAAGGAAATTGAGCCAGCAGCTGCTCTCGGCGAAACCCCGAGAGCGCCACGGCGCCAGGAAACAGAAGCGTGAGCGACACCGTCGCCCTCCATCTCCCAATCTCCGACCAAGAGCAAGCGCGGAGGGGTGGCCCATCGGCCAGCTGCCTTCATCGCTTGCGCAGGCACGCGGGGGCCGGCACTCGAGCGCAGCCACGCGCGCCGCGATGCAAGCGGAATCGCCGCCACGCGGGCGCCCCGACGCTCGCTACCGCCCAAGCCGAATCGTCCAGACACGAGCGCTGCGCGCTACCGCGCCAAACGAAACATCCGCGCCGAGCTTCGAGCCCCCGTGGCCCGCCCCTGCCGAGACCAAACCCTCGCTCGGGCCGGCGAGGGGCTCTTCTCTCCAACGCTCAGCGACCGGTGCGACCGCTGCCACGCAAGCTGAACAGTCCGCGCTCCTCGAACTCTTCGAGCTCTTCGTCCTCGTCGTCGCCCGACAGGGCTTCGGCGAGCAACTGCTCGAGCAGGCCGAGTAGATCCTGACTGAATCCTTGAGAGGTCTCAGTGTCGGCGAAGTCGGGCTCCATCAACTGCTGCGCCCATTCGTCGCTATCGACGAGTGGCGCGAGATCGGGAAACTCGCTGAGCGGCTCCTCCAAGCCGGCCGCTTCGCTACCCAAGCACTGTATCATCGCTTCGGTCGGCGTTTCGAAAGCCAGCAAGGAGTCTCGCGAGCTCCCGAAGCAGTTCAGGCAGGTGTCGGCATCGCTGCGCGCGTCCGTCTCGCTCGCCACGAACTCCATGACGAGGTCCCACGCTTCATCTGCGCACCCCGACTGACGAGCCATGGCATCGAGAAGGTTAAAAATCAGGCCTTTCACCCCATGCCTCCAGCGCTATTGGGACCTTTTTTCGGCACGCTAGGTAGAACGACGTGCAGCCGGTTTCCTTGAGGCCGCCCTCGTCACCCTTGGCGCAGGGCGGCAAATGGCCCGGCTCGGGGTGTGGGCATATGTACGTCGGCGCGCCGGCGAGCGCGGCCGCTCCCTTTTCACCCCCAGGGGTGCAACCGCAGGGTTCCGAAGGCCCACGAACACGGCCGTCGACGGACGCGAGCGACCGAGGCAAACGCACGGGGCGGCTCGCGAGCGCTGTACACGACCACCGGATTCTGAAACAACTTCGATATGGTCGAGTATTCTCTCCCCGAACCCGGCGTCAGCGGCCTCTCCGTATACGTGCCGCGGCTGCGCGTCTCCTTGGAATCGTGGTGCCAGTGGACCAACAACCCGTGGGAGAAGGTGCAATCCGTCATCGGGCGCTCCTTCCGCGTGCTCGGCGCGCACGAGAACGTCTACACGATGGCTGCCAACGCGGTGCTCCGGTTGATTCGGCAGAATGGGGTCGACCCGCAAAACGTGGGATTTTTGGGGCTCGGCACCGAATCGAGCACGGACAACGCGGTCGGCGCGGTAATCGTGCGGGGCATGGTCGACCAAGCGCTCGACCAGCTCGGAATGCCAAGGCTCTCGCGCAACTTGGAGGTCCCCGAGTTCAAGCACGCCTGCCTCGGTGGCGTGTACGCGCTGAAGAACGCCGTACGCTACGTGAGCTGTGATGGCCGCGGCCGCGCGGCAATCGTGGTCAGTGCCGACGTGGCGGAATACGAACGGGGTAGTACCGGGGAGCAGACCCAGGGCGCGGGTGCGGTGGCTGCCCTCGTCGAAAGCGACGCGAAGCTCTTTGCCGTCGACCTGGCCCACGCCGGCAGCGCCTCGGACTACCGCGGCCCGGATTTTCGCAAGCCGTTCGCTCGGCACTTCACCGAGGGTTATGCGGCCCGCACGAAGCGCCCCAGTGATTTCCCCGTGTTCAGCGGCAAATACTCCACCGTCTCCTATCTCGACGAGACGGTTCACGCCGTCGAGTCGATGCTACGCCGCCTGAACGTCTCCGCAGGTCAGTACTACCGCGACGTCCAAGCGCTGTATTTTCATCGGCCCTATCACCTGATGCCAATTCAGGCGATGAGCTTTCTGTACGCGCGCGGGTTGGTGCGCGGCGAGCACCACAAGCAAGAGCTACTCGCGCTGTGCGCCGAGGCCGGCGTTTCCATGGAAGCACTCGAGCGGGAGACACACTCGCAGCCCGACCTGTTCGACGAGCTGAGCCAGCGCATCCCCGGCGGGGAGCCGAGCGCCAATCCGTACGATGCGACGACCAAAGTGGCGAGCAAGCTGCGGCGGCAGCCCGAGTTCCTTCAGTTGTTGATTTCCAAAATGAGCCTGGGCTCCGATGCGGTGAAAGATCTCGGCAACCTCTACAGCGCAGCGTTGCCGGCCTGGATCGCCGCGGGCCTCGAGCAGGCCGAGCGCGATGGGCTCGAGCTCGCACGCAAGCCGATGGTGGCCGTCGGCTACGGCAGCGGGGACGCTGCCGAGGCAATTCCGCTGTGGGCCGTTCCCGGCTGGCAAGCCCCGGCCAGCCGAATCGGGCTTGCCGAGGCGATGGCCGACCCGATTGATCTGACCCGGGCGCAATACGAAGACCTCCACGACCGGCGGGACGGTGCCGGAATCGACTACGACCCGCGAGGCGAGTTCACGATCGCGCGCGTAGGCGACCAATACGCGCCGGGATTCCAGGACCTCGGCGTCGAGTATTACCGCTTCGTTTCGTAGCGCTGCGACCTCCTCCCGGCCCACAGTGTACCGAGCAACGACGCCTGGCCGTCCGGTCAGGTGTATTTCTTGGTAGTCACGAGTCCTCCCTTGCAGACGCCGCTGCCGGTGGCAGCTTAGCCCGGTCATCGCGTCAGCCCGGCGAGCCTTTGGGAAAAGAGGTGCTAGTGTCCCAAACTAGAATTTTGGGACTCGTCAAAACAGCGTGTCCCGAGTCAGATGTGGCCCCCCGCCACGAGAGTTCGGTTCCGCCGCGCCGGAGCTCACGCCAGCTTGGTCGCGAGGTTTTGCCGCCCGGAACCCAGGACCTTCGTCCAGTACTGGCAGCCACGCTTCCGGGGCATGCGACGTGCTTGAGTTAATTTTGCGCAACGCACCTCAAAAATTTGGTCGCGACGCGCCCAATTCATTGGACCGGGGCTATTCGATATTTACTGGAATCTAGAGAAGAGCTGAATTTGGGCAGGGAACCAAGCGATCTCGGTCTTGCGTACCAGTCGCTCCCGATCCATCCATTCGCCCCTGGTGCGGCAGCCGGAGCGGCGTCGCAGATCGTAGGAATAGAAGAGGTAGCCTGTGGGAACAAAGAGGTCGGAGCGAGCAAGCAAGCCCAACGGTACGAGTGCTCCAAAGAAGGCCGCGAGCAAAGCGAAGTCTGGTGACTCGAAAGCCAGCCCCGCGAAAGCGAGCGAGTCGAAGGCTGCACGCGCGAAGGCCACCACGTCCGCTTCGGAATCAGCTGCGGGCGAGCCGGTGAAAGGCACGACCGCTGCTCGAAGCAAGAAAGCCTCCTCTCCTACTTCTTCCAAGAAGCCCGCCAAATCCAGCGCGAAGTCCTCCCCCAAAGCGTCCGAAGGAAAAGCGAGCAAGGCGCGCGCAAAAGCAACCGCGTCCGACTTCGATCTGAGTAACGACGACGTGGAGCTCGTGGCCGACGGGGACATCGACGGCGACGACGAGGAGATGAGCAGTCGAGCAATTGCCAAGCTGGCTCAACAGCAGCTGGCCGAGGTCCGCTCCCCGCGCAAGCGAGGCAACAAGGGCGAGTCGAATGGCGACGGAGAAGGCATGGACGCGCTCGTGAGCCTCGGCAAGAGCAAAGGCTTCTTGACCTACGACGAGGTCAACAGCGCGCTGCCGGAAGACGACGCCAGCGCCGACCAGATGGATAGCGTGTTGAGTCGGCTCGACAGCGAGGAGATCGAGATCGTCAACAACAACTCGAGCGCCAGCGCCTCCGAGATCCCCCCCCCTTCCGAGTCGTCGACCCCCGCCACCTCCCGGCGCTCGACGGCCAAGCGCGAATCCTCCGACGCAGCGTACGGCCGAAGCAACGACCCCGTTCGGATGTATCTGCGCAAGATGGGTAGCGTGGCCCTGCTGACGCGCGAACGAGAGGTCGAGATCGCCAAGCGCATCGAAGATGGCGAAAACGAGGTGCTCGACGCCGTGCTCCGCAGCCCCATCGCCTCTCGCGAGGTAATCGCCATTGGCGAGCAGCTGCGGGCTCACCGTCTGCGCGTGAAAGAGATCATCCGCGAGAGCGAGGAGGAGGAGCACGAGTTCGACGAAGAGGAGGCGGACCGCTGGCTGATTCGCCTGGTGGACAAGGTCAAGCGCACCGACAAGAAGCTGACGGGCCTTCGGGAGGAGCTCGTTGCCGAGCCTGACAAGGCACGGCGGCTTCGGCCCGACGTCGAAGCGGCCGAATCGGAGCTGCTCAGCACGATGCACGACATGCGCTTCAACAAGAAGACGGTCGAGCGCCTGGTGGAGCGGCTCAAGGAGCTGCACTCCCGCCTGAATCGCGCCCGCACGGACCCCGACGCATCCCGCGAGGGCTTGGCCGGTGTCGACGAAGCGAAGCTTCAGGAAGCCTATCGCGCGGTTCGCAAAGGCGAACGTCGCGCCGAACGAGCCAAAGCGGAGCTCGTGGAAGCGAACCTGCGCCTCGTGGTCTCCATCGCCAAGAAGTACACCAACCGTGGCCTTCAGTTCCTGGATTTGATTCAGGAAGGCAACATCGGGTTGATGAAAGCCGTGGACAAGTTCGAGTACAAGCGCGGCTACAAGTTCAGCACCTATGGCACCTGGTGGATTCGCCAGGCCATCACGCGGGCAATCGCCGATCAGGCGCGGACGATTCGCATTCCCGTCCACATGATCGAGACGACGAACAAGCTGGTTCGCACTTCTCGCTACCTCGTGCAGGAGCTCGGTCGCGAGCCCACCCCCGACGAGATCGCCGAGAAGATGGAGCTGCCCCTCGACCAGGTGCGCAAGGTTCTGAAGATCGCCAAGGAACCCCTGAGCTTGGAGACGCCGATTGGAGAGGAAGGCGACAGCCACCTCGGCGACTTCATCGAAGACAAGAGCGCGGTCAGCCCGGCCGATGCCGCGGTGAACCTCAACCTCTCCGAGCAAACGCGAAAGGTGCTCAAGACGCTCACGCCTCGCGAAGAGAAGGTGCTGCGCATGCGCTTCGGGATCGGCGAAAAGAGCGACCACACCTTGGAGGAGGTCGGTCAGGATTTCGAGGTGACGCGCGAGCGCATCCGACAGATCGAAGCCAAGGCGCTGCGCAAGTTGCAGCATCCCAGTCGGTCGAAGGAGCTGAAGAGCTTCATGTAATCGGCCGGTCGGGGCCCGAGGCTGCGGCGGCGCCTCGCGCGGCAAACCCGGCTGCGACCCATCAGGGCGGTCTCTCCGAAGGAGTCCGCCCTTCGTGCATTCGAGCTACGTGCATTCGAAAAAGTGGTGCCCTGCCTTCGGTCGGCATCTGATATTCTCGGGCGACGGCCTCGCTGCTCTGGCGCGGGATCTCCGTCATCCCAGCGGCCCGCCCCAGCCATGAACGTTCTGCAAGCCATCGCGCAAAGGCGCACCATTCACGACTACCTCCCCGATGCCTTGCCCGAGGGAGCCCTCGAGAGGGCGCTGCAAGGGGCGATGGCAGCGCCCAACCATCGCATGACCGAGCCGTGGCGTTTTGCGCGTGTGGGGCGCGAGTCGCGCCGCACGCTGGTGGACATCTCCGCGAGCCTCAAGTCCCCAGGCGCCCCGCTCGCGGGGGCGGCAAGGCAACGGCTGGAAGAGAAGATGCTTCACCCCGCCGAGTTGCTGGTGGTGGGTCAGGCGCTGCATGCGGACCCAGCCATCCAGCTCGAAGACTACGCGGCGATTGCCTGCGCACTGCAGAACGTGATGCTGTGCCTGTGGTCGGAGGGCATCGGCACGAAGTGGAGCACGGGGGCGGTCACGCGCGATCCTGGCACGTACCAGCTGCTCGGATGGTCCCCCGAAGAGATCCGTTGCGTGGGGTTCCTGTGGGCGGGCAAAGCCGCCGCGCCAGCCAAGCCGAAGCCGCCGCGGCGCAGGCCCCTCGCCGACTTCCTCACCGAGCTTCCCTGAGCCCGACGGCTCGCCCGGCGCCAGCGCTGCCGGGCTCTCGTGCGGTGTTGGGGCCACCCCGACCACGAGCGGTGGTACCCCCTCGCCCGGCGCTCTTCGCGACCGCGGGTGCGCGCTTCGCCCCCGCCGCAGCCCGGCGCCCCCGCTGACAGGTGCTGCCCACCCACCCAGGGAAGGCCACTTGCCGCGCGGAGCGGCAGCCGGCGCTCCTCGGCCGCGCCGTCCACACCAACGCCGCGCACAGCGACCGTCCGCCTGCCAGAGCCGACCCGCCGCGCCGCCCCTCGGAGGCCCGCGAGCCCCGCACTGCGGCCGCCTCACGGCGGCGCGCTCGCCCTGTTCGCAGCCAGCGCCCACAGCTCCGCCGAGGGCCCGCGAGCCCCGCACTGCGGCCGCCTCACGGCGGCGCGCTCGCCCCGTTCGCAGCCGGCGCCCACAGCTCCGCCGAGGGCCCGCGAGCTCCGCACTGCGGCCGCCTCACGGCGGCGCGCTCGCCCTGTTCGCAGCCAGCGCCCACAGCTTCCGCCGAAGGCCCGCGAGCCCCGCACAGCGGCCGCCTCACGGCGGCGCGCTCGCCCCGTTCGCAGCCGGCCGCCCACAGCGCCGCCGAGGGCCCGCGAGCGCCGCACTGCGGCCGCCTCACGGCGGCGCGCTCGCCCATCCAAAGCCGGCGCCCCACGGCTCCCCCCGCGACCCGCGGTGCGGAAACGACGGCGCGCCGGCCCCGCCGGGCGCGGCCGGTGGGCGCCTCCCAGCGCTCCGCGGCGGCGCGTGCCCTCGGTCCCCCCCGCCGACGCACCGATCGTCAGGACGCGCCCAAGCACCGCGGCCTCTCGGCGGAAACGGCTTCCCGATGGCCCGCGCAGCCGGCGAGACCCCGACGGCTGTGCTCCGACGCAGCCCCTCCGAGCCGGCGGCCCAGGCCTTTGGGCCGCTCGCCTGGCGACCGATGAGCCCGCCGAAGCCCGATGAAGACTCCCCGGCACCCGGGACGACCTGGCCGAACGACCCGCACCGTCTCGAAGAGCAGCCGAAACCGTGAACGCACGCTCCGTCTTTCAGGAGCAACTGGCTTTCTGAGCAGCCATTTCGCGAGGGCGGCCGAGCCCGCCACCCGCGACCGAGACGCATCGAGTCAACGGGCCCCGGCGATCTGCAGCAGTGCATGATGCGTGCGAAGCGGCTCGCGGATTCACCCGCTTTCTCCGCCATGAACGGGCATGATCTGCAGGATACTCAATAATGCACGCATTATTGCGATAGATGCGATATGCTGCAGCGGCGGCAACGAGCGCTGCGTCCTGCAAATCATCGGGGATGTCGGCTTGGGGGTGCTGCTCCTCTGCGCAGCGTGCCGAAGCGACCCCGTTCAATCCGAGGGAGTCGGGTGCTCAGCGGCACGGGGAAGCAGGGGTGGATTCGAGCAGTCCGGAAACGTGGGTTGGTTGAGAGAATTGATGCAGCTGGCGAAGCCGCCCATCCGCGGGTACGGCGAGCTAGCCCGCGCCGCGCTCGGTCAACCGGTTTGGCCCAATGACACGCAGCCGAAGGCGCGTTCGCTGGCCGCCTTGTTCAGCAAGCTCGATCGGAACATCGAGCTCGAGTGGCTCCAGGATCGCCCGGACGCTCAGCTGGCGATCGCCAAGACGCTCGGGTGCTCCGTCGAGGCGCTACGCAGCCGCTTCAGCCCGGCGCTCGAACAGGCCGAGCATCACGTGGGTCGAGTGCGGCTCGACGACCTGCCGTTTGCTCGCCCCATCGACCTGTGCGACGAGCGGCTCCCTCCCGGGATTCCGCCGCAGGTGTTGCAGCCGGGGGCGTGGGGTCGCACCTGGTGGCACGCTCCCTCCGGAAGCGGGCGAACGCTGGTGGGCCAGTGGCTGCAGGCGCGCGGCCGCGCCGAGCTGGTGGTCGCCAGAACGTGGGAAGGGGCGCTCACGCGGCTGTCCGGCAGCGGGCCGGCCTTCGTGGAGCTGGAGCGGGAAGCGGAGGGCCACCTCGAGGCCTCGGAGCTGCCCGCCACGGCCCCGCTCTGCATTGCCGCTCCGTTCCTGCCGCCCCACCCCCCTGCGGGAGAAGAGCCCGAGCCCGAGTGGTCGCTCGTCGCGTCCCCTCCCCTCGAAGGCGTGCTGCAGGAGCTGATGGAGTGGGTAGAAGCCCGGCTGCCGGAAGACGGCGCCTTCGACGGCGCCGCCGCCGAGCAGTGGTTGCGGCCCAAGGTGCAGTCGGGCCAGCTGCCCACGTTGGGCGCCGTGCTGGGCGCCGCCGGCCTGCTCGACCAGGTGGGTGTCGCGCGGGCCAGCGCACACTCCCTCGAAGAGCTGACCTCCCGGGAGGTGGCGCGCAGGCTGTCCAAGGCGGCCGACGACGGCAGCGCCGAGGCGAGCTGGCTTCGGGATCACGGCTTCGAGCTGATCGTCGGGTTGGCGGAACAGGTGCTCTCGAAGACCGAAGAAGCGTGGGAGCGAGCGCGCGACCAGGACGAGTGGATCGCCCTGGTGCCGGAGGAATTCCGCCACGGTGTCGACGCGCAGTGGCTCAGCTGGTCGCTGTCGCGGGCCGGGGGTCGCGCCACCGTGCGCGACATGCAGCACGCCCTGCGCGACGTGCCGCCCGGTGCCTTCCGCGTCATCCGGGCGCTGCGGGCGGCTGGCTTGCTGCGAGCGAGCCAGCCGCCGAGCGGGCTCACGCTCTGCCCGGAGGTTCTCAAGCACGTCAGCGTGGCGCTGGCTCGGCGCCGTCTGATCGCCGAATCCAGTCCCTTCGGCTGGGGTGAGGCGCTGCTGCGCCCCGCCACGGAGCGCGCCATGCTGCTGGAGCTCTTGCGGCAGCTGCAGGCCGGCGACTATCGGCCCGTGGAGAATCTCCTGGACCTGGACGTGACCTCGCAGCCCGCGTTGGCGATTGCCACCGAGGCCGCGTTCGTATGCGTCGGGCGGCTCATCCTGTGCGGGCACGAGATCCCCCAGGAAGCTCTGACCGGGCTGTGGGACGAGCAAATGGCCCTGTGCCTCGATTCGGCCGAAGGCCTCCCGGAGCCCCGCCTGCTGGGGCGCGAGCCGGAGGGCTGCGGGCATCCGCTGCAGCGCACTTCGGCGTGGCGGCTTTCGGCCCTCGCCATCTCCGAGTTGCTGGAGCCGGAGCAGGGGACCCCGCACGCACGATTGCGGCCCTGGGAGGAGCCCCCGGGCGAGGAAGACCTGCGGGCTCTGCTCGACAGCTTGCAGCCGCTCTTGTGCTCTCCCCCGGGCGAGGGAGAAAATGAAGAAGCCGCGTGGCGTCGGGAAGCGCGGGCGCTGCTCTTGCGCCTACATCGCCAATGCCCACTGGATCCACCCCACCCGTTGGTCCAGCCGCAACTGTTCGCGGAAAGCGCGGTGCGCGGGGCGCCGCGGTGGGCACTGTCGGCCAGCCTCGACAGCCGCGCCCAGCTGGCAGCGACCCAACACGCCGCGGCCGCTCTCGGGACGCCTTGGCCGCGCCTGTGCCGCGCGCTGTGGCAGGCTTGGGCGAGCGAGAGCAGGGCCGAGGCGGAGGGGATTCTTTCTCCGCTCACGCCGTTCTGCCGCGAGGTCTGGCGCCACGTGCCGCCCGATATCATGGCCGACGCCTGGCGTCGCTGGCCCCCTGCGCACACTCGCTGGCCCTACGAGTGTTTCTCGGTGGTACACTGGAAGAGTTTTGCCGTACAATGGGTGTCGCAAGAGCTGAGCAAGGCGCCCAAGGCCTCCACCTGGCGCAGCGCCTTCACTCTGATGGAAGGCGAAGCGCTGCGGGCCGTGGCTGAGCAGGCCTCGCGTGATCCGGTCGCGCCGCCTTCGTGGCTGCTCGCGCTGATCTGGGCACGCACGCCGGAGGTGCTGCTGAAGGGGCTCGCGGAAGGACTCACCGGCGGGCACGCCGACCGCTTGAGCGACGTGCTGGAGGCTTGCCCCGATCACGTCACTGCCCAGGCCGTCTCCGAGCTCGAGCGGGGGCTCTCGCAACGCACGACGCGTCCGAAGGCCAATCGCGCGGCGCGCTCGTGGCTTCGCCGTACCATTGCCCGCCGCGGACGCGGGTGGCGGGCGGCGTTCGGTCTGCTCAATCAGATCGAGCGGCGGCTGGCGAATGCCCGCCAAGCGGAGCGGGACCCGTACGAGCGCGAGGGCCGCAAGGAGTAGCCCTCCCCGCTGGCTCGTCCCCGAAGAGCTGACCTTCGGTGGGCGAGGCCGGGAGGCCCTCGTCCCGCAGCAGCGTGCGCGCCGTCCTCGCGGCCTCGAGCCGCGAGGCCTGGAAAGAGGGCCTCACGCGGCCGCCACGACGGGGACGATCCCTGCCCGCAGCGGCCTCGGCCATCCCCGCCCCGGGGCGTCGCCGGATGCCTCCCCGCCGGCGATCGGGCGATCCGTCTCGGCCCCCCCGAGTAGTGGCTCGAGCTGCTTCGGGCGGGCACGCCGGCAGAACCGACGCGCCGACCCGCCAATGCCTCGTTCAGGAGAAAAATGCGACCAGTTCGAACCCCGCGCCGCACCGAACGGGGAAATTGCCCTCCGAGATTGGCGCTGGACTCCACCAGTGGCATAAGCCAAGGCCAAATGTCGATGGCTAGTCCTCTGCAACCCGAATCTCACAGCGCCGTGAGAACCACCAGCGCGGACATCGAAGGGGAAGTGCGCGAAGGGGGTTCGGTGGACAATGCCCCGCGACCGTTCGGCTACTACGTGGTGATGCTCTGGGGCGTCGGCGGAGTGCTCGCCCTGCTCGGCCGCGCCCTCTGGCGGCTGACCCCGCTCGCGTGGCAGCCCATCGAGAGCGGCTCGCTCTCCGCGCTGCAAATCGCCCTGTACGTGGGGTGGGTCGTGTTCAACGGCTACGGCGAGGGCTACCGCGCCTTCCAGAAGGCCTTTTGCCCGAGGGTCGTGGCCCGAGCCCACTACGTGGCCACGCGCGGCACTCGCCTGCAGGCGCTGCTGGCGCCATTTTTCTGCCTGTCGCTCTTCCACGCCAACCGCAAAGGCCTGACCGTCGCATGGACGATGGTCGTCGTCATTGCGCTGCTGGTGAAGCTACTCCGCGTCACCCCCCAGCCGTGGCGGGGCATCGTCGACGGCGGCGTCGTGGTCGCGCTCACCTGGGGCGCTCTGGCGCTGGTCGTTTTCGCCCTGGGTACGCTCGCCACGGGGCTGGCGCCCGCGGCGAAGATGAATCTGCCGAACGCCAAAGCCTGACGGCGCACGTTCTCCCGCCGGGAGCGGCCCCCCGGTTGGCGCGAGGCCAAGCTCGACCCCGCGGGTGCCGTGCGCGGGGTCGAGCCACCCCGACCAGCGCTCGGCGGCAGACGATGCCCCGGCCACCAGGTCTCCCCAACGACCCGTTCCCGGCGGCCCGCGCCCCCATCGGCCTCCAAAGCCGAGCCGCTGCCGCGTGTCGGCCGGGGTCGTCGCGCCGGCGCGTCAATTTCACACGGCCGTGTTTCCGCTCGGGAGGTCGACCCACCGCTTGCGACCCGGCGCGCGTCGCGCGCGACGCCCGATGCAAGGGGGCCGAGGCGCGCCACACGAGACCCGAAGAACGCCTGGCGCTCTCCGCCACGGAGCCGCCCACACGACGGGACGCCAAGATCGACAGGCGCCGCCGCCCGTCGATCCGAAGACGACGCCGAGACCGACCGGAAGCCGAGCGATGAGCGAGCGCCGCGCGCACGAGGCGCAGCTCGAGCGGCGCGGCCTCGCCCGCCGCGCAGCCCCCAGCGGCCCGCCCCAGCGACGCAGCTCGACGACACAGGGCGCGTCCGCGGCGGTCGCGCGGGCCGCCAACCCCACGCTACGGCGCGGACCATTCGTCGAGGCGCGAGGCCGAGGTCGGTGCGTCTTCGCCGAGTCGCCAACGGGCTATCGAAGAAACGAGACGCGCCGGCCCCCGCTCGTCGAACACTGGGCGCCGCGACCTTCCCCCTCCGCGGCGCCCCCGCTCGGGCGGCCCCCTTCGAACGTGGACGCCGCGGCGCTGCAACTTCACGAAGCGACGGGCGGTGCGATGACAATTCAAGGGCGCGACGAAAAGTACAGGCGCCACGACGAAAACCTCGAAAGCCGTGCGACCGCAATTCGACGGCGCGACGAGAAGTGGATCACACTTGCGCATCGCCGTGAGCGACGGGATCGCCAGCGAGCTGCCGAACGAACGGTGCGATCGAACATCCATCCGATCGCACCGACGATACGCGAAATTCGCGCAAAAAGTTTCGTCGACGTTGCGCAAGAGCCCTATCGAATGGACCAAAGGACCACTGTGCTGGCAAAAGCTCAAGCGGATCGAAACATCGTAACAAAGTCACCGATGGCTCTAACTGCGTGCCACACTGCTTCCGTAGTCGTCAGCACTTGGAGTCGTCATGCCTTTCTTTGCCTCCACCCTGTCTACTCGCTCTTCCCGAGCAACACGCGGGCTGCCCCGCGGCTCGTCCGTCGTGAGCCGGCACCGTGCAGGCCGAGCCCTTGGAGCCCGACCCGCCGTGACCCTGCGCATCGCTGCACCGTCTCCCGCTGCACCGTTTCCCGCTGCACCGTCTCCTTCGGGCGCGGTACGAGCCGGCTTCGCGCGCTCGGCAGCCCTGGCTTTGATCGCTTCTTTGCCGCTGCTCGGGTGCGGCTCGGCCTCGGTTCACAATCAGGGCGCTACACCCGCCGTCGCTCAGGGGTCGGAGCTCGTCGACGCCTCGCCCCTGCCCGAGGCGTGTGAGCGTGGTCCCGAGGGCGAGTGTCTACCGCCCGTCGTTTGGGTGAACAAGCTGTGCAACGGAGTTCACCCCGAGCTCGCCCTGCACATGTTCCGCGGGGGCTCCCCCTGGCAGCGTTTGTACGCACGGGCCCAGGCGCCCGCGTTCAACGGCGCTGGCGGCCCCTCGATGGCCGACGAAGACGTAGGGATGAACGAAGAGCTGATCGCTCTGCGGCGGCACGGTGACGGGCGTGGCACGATGAGCGTGGCGGATACCGCGGGCTACGATCTGCTGCGCTGGAATGGCAGCTGCGTCACCCTGCACGACGGCGAGTTCAGCACCAAGGCGCCCCGGCGTGTGCGCCACTCCAAGATACAGTGGCGCTGGCTCGGCAAGGAAACTCGCTCCGCACTGCAAGACGACGAGCGGGTGTCGACCCTATACCGCGCGCGCCGCAAGGAGTGCCGGGGCTCGACCATGGGCACGGTCACCCGCGCCTGCCAGCGGCTCGACAGCTCGCTCATGGACGCCATCGTGGAGTACGTGCGTTCGGGTGGAGAGCTCCCCGAGCCTTCGGAAACACTCTGAGCGCGCCTCCGCGGTGGGGCTTTGGGTCACGAGGTGGCTCTGGTAGGCGTTGAGGGGGTTGCACCCGCGCGAGGGGCCCTCCCTTCGGTGCGTTGCCCCAGGGGCCCTCAGCAAGACGCTCCCGCCTGCGACGCGGCCCCCGCGCGGCGCCCTCGGCGCGACGCCCGAGCCCTGGGGGTATGGCTGGGGCGCCAGCGAGCTACCGCCAAACGCGAGCCCTGCGCCTTCCCCCCTCCGGGCAGACCTCACTCAGATGTGTAGGGCTCCGTCGCCGGCCGCCATGGCGGCCTCCTTGAGGGCCTCGGCCATCGACGGGTGTGCGTGCGACGCACGAGCAATGTCCTCCGCACTGGCTCCGAACGCCATGGCCACGGCCGCCTCCGCGATCAGGTCCCCGGCGTTGGCGCCGAGAATGTGCACCCCGAGCACGCGATCCGTCTTGGCATCCGCCAAGACCTTGACCCGCCCCTCCGTCTCGCCGATGGCCTTCGCGCGGCCGTTGGCCTGAAACGGGAAAGCTCCCTTCTTGTACTCGATGCCCTCCTCCTTCAGCTGCTCCTCCGTCTTGCCGACGGAAGCAATCTCGGGATGCGTATAAACCACCCCGGGAATCGAGTTGTAGTCCACGTGCCCGTAGCCTGTGACGATGGCCTCGACACACGCGACCCCTTCCTCCTCCGCCTTGTGCGCCAGCATGGGGCCGGTGATCACGTCACCAATCGCGTAGATGCCCGGCACGTTCGTGCGGAATTGCCCGTCCGTTTCGACAATCCCGCGCCTGCCCTGCTTCACGCCCGCCACGTCGAGGCCGAGCCCTTCGGTATTCGGAATGCGCCCCACCGCAAGCAACACACGGTCACAGGCGATTGGTTCGGAGCCCTCGATCTCGACCACACACCCTTCGCCCTGCACCTTGGCGGAGGTCACCCGCGCGCTCAGCTTGAACTGGATGCGCTGCTTCTCGAGGGCGCGCTTGGCTTGTTTGCCCAGATCCGCGTCCATCCCGGGCAGGATGCGGTCCGCATACTCCACGACGATCACTTCCGAGCCCAGGCGCTGCCAAACCGAGCCGAGCTCCAGACCAATCACGCCCGCACCAATCACCACGAGCTTGCCGGGCACCTCGGGATAGGAAAGCGCCTCGGTGCTGGTCCCGATTCGATCTCCGTCCAGCTCGACCCCGGGGAGGGGTGCCACGCGGCTGCCAGTTGCGATGATGACGCTCTTGGCCGCCAGCTCGACACTCGAGCCGTCCGACTTGTCGACGGCGACTCGATTGGTCGCGACGAAGCGGCCATGGCCCGCAAAGTGGGTCACCTTGTTCTTCTTGAACAGGCCGGCAATACCGGACGTGAGAGAGGTGACGGTGTCATCCTTCTTCTTCATCATCGCGGCGAGGTTCAGCGTCACGCCCTGAACGTCGACCCCGAACTGGCCGAGCCCATGCTTCGCCTGGTGAAAGTGGTGGCTCGCCTCGAGCAGTGCCTTGCTGGGAATGCAGCCGACGCGCAGACACGTCCCCCCCAGCTTCGCCTCCGACTCGATGCAGGCAACCTTCAAGCCCAACTGAGCCCCTCGCAGCGCCGCCACGTATCCACCGGGCCCGGCGCCGATGACGACGAGATCGAATTCGCTTTCCATCATCCTTCTCTACTGCACTCGCCGAGTGCTCAGATTTCCATCAGCAAACGCGTGGGATCCTCGATCGCTTCCTTGATGCGCTTGAGAAAGCTCACGGCTTCACGCCCGTCGACGACCCGATGGTCATACGTCAGAGCAATGTACATCATCGGTCGTGCGACGACCTGGCCCGAGACCACGATCGGTCGCTCGACGATACCGTGCAGCCCCAGAATTCCGCTCTGAGGTGGATTGATGATTGGCGTGGAGAGCAGGGAGCCGTAGACGCCACCGTTGGTGATGGTGAACGTGCCCCCCTGCAACTCTTCCAGCTTGAGCGTGCCCGCCTTCGCCTTCTTGGCCAAACCGGCAATGGCTAGCTCGATCTCGGCGAAGCCCATCCGCTCGACGTTGCGCAAGACGGGAACGACGAGCCCCTTGCCTCCGCCCACTGCCACACCGACGTCGCAATAGTTGTGGTAGACGATGTCCCGCCCACGGATCTCCGCATTCACCGCCGGGTACATCTTCAACGCGTCGACCGCAGCTTTCGCGAAGAAGGACATGAAGCCGAGCTTGATGTCGTACTTCTTTACGAACGCGTCTTGGTACTGCTTGCGCAGCCCCATGACGGCGGACATGTCCACCTCGTTGAACGTCGTGAGCAGGGCCGCCGTCTGCTGGGCCTCGACCAAACGGTCCGCGATTCTCCTGCGCAACGAGGTCATCGGCACGACCTCTTCCTCGCGAGCGCCGGCGGCGGGCGCCGCGGGCGCCGGCGACTCGGGCGCGGCGGGCTTCGCCTCTGCCTGACGCATCACGTCCTCCTTGAGCATGCGCCCGCCCGGGCCCGTCGGCGTGACTTCATTTGCGGAGAGGCCCGTCGAGTGGAACGCGCGCTGGGCCGCCGGCATGATCCGCGGCGCGGAGGCCGGGGGGATCGTGGCGGGGGGAGCCTCCGAGCCCACGGATCGATCGAAAACGGGAACCTCTTCCACCGGCTGGGGGCGGGCGGCCGCGGGAGCCTTGGCGGCGACCTCTCCCGCCTCCAGGTAGCCCACCACTTCACCCACCTGAGCCGAGTCCCCCTGCTTGGCGAGCACCTTGGAGATGGTTCCGGCCGCGGGTGCCGGCAGCTCCACCGTCACCTTGTCCGTCTCGAGCATCACGATGATCTCGTCCTGCTGGACGGTATCACCCTCGGATTTCAACCATTCACCGATCTCGACTTCCGTCACTGACTCGCCCACTGAGGGCACTTTCAATTCGATAGGCACGCTTCGCCTCTTTCCTTCATGGGTCGACTCGGCTCCCGCATCAATTCACGGCAAAAGCGCGGTCGATCAATTCACGTTGCTCGATCCGGTGACTGCTGGCGGAGCCGGTCGCGGGGCTCGCCGACTCCTCCCGAGAGACCCCGACGAGGGGGTACTGGCCAAAAAGGCGCTCACCGAACCGCAGGCGCAAGAAGGGCCAGGCACCCATGTTCTCGGGCTCCTCCTGAACCCACGTCACTCGGGTGCGTGCAGGATAGCGCTCGAGCACTTGCGCCAACGCCTTCTTGGGAAAGGGATAGAGTTGCTCCAGGCGGACGATCGCGATGTCCTTCCGCTCGAGCTCCTTACGGTGTTGCATCAGCTCGTAGTACACCTTGCCACTACACAGGAGCACTCGCTTGACCTCGGAGGGCTCGAGCTCGACCGGGTCGGCAAGCACGCGATGGAAGCGGTCGTTCGACAGATCTTCGAGCGAGCTGGTCGCGAGCGGATGGCGCAACAAGCTCTTCGGCGTGAAGACGACCAGCGGCTTGCGCCACGGGCGCAAGACCTGGCGGCGCAGCAAGTGGAAGTACTGCGCCGGCGTCGTCACCTGAGCCACCTGGAGGTTGTCTTCCGCGGCCAGCATCAAGAAACGCTCGAGCCGAGCACTGGAGTGCTCGGGGCCCTGGCCCTCGAAGCCATGCGGCAAGAGCAGCACCAAACCGCTGAGGCGCTTCCACTTGTCCTCCGCGCTCGAGATGAACTGATCGATGATGACCTGGGCGGCGTTGCAGAAGTCTCCGAACTGCGCCTCCCAGATCACCAGCGCATCGGGATAATCCAGGCTGTAGCCCCATTCGAAGCTCATCACGCCGGCCTCGCTCAGCGGGCTGTTGTAGATCTCGACGGGCGCCTGGGTGGGCGAGACGTGCGCCAGAGGCGTGTGCGTGCGACCGTCCTGGCTGTCGTACAGGACTGCATTTCGATGCGCGAACGTGCCACGCGCCACGTCCTGACCAGTGATTCGCACCCGCACCCCCTCGTAGACCAGAGTAGCGAACGCCGCGGCTTCCGCGCTGCCCCAATCCAAGGGGCGAGTCCCCGAGCTCATCTCCTCACGACGCTTGAGCAGGCTCTTGATCTTCGGGTGCGGCTTGAACTTCTCCGGCACCTGAGTTTGGCTTTCGAGCAACTGGCCGACAGTGGCTTTGTCGACGGCCGTATCCACGTCATCGACCTCGGACTCCGGCCCGCCGCAGTAACCCTTCCAGTGGCCGCCGAGCCAATCCTGCGTCCGGTGGAACTCCTTGCCGCGCGCCACGGCAAGCTCTTTTTCCAAGCTCTCCCGCCGGCGCACGGCGATCGCGTCCGCCTCCTCCTTGTTGATGTCCCCCATCTCCAGGAGGTGAGCGAGATAACCATCTCGAACGCTGCTGCGCTTGGCGACGGCCCGGTACATGACCGGCTGAGTGAAGGAAGGGTCGTCGCCTTCGTTGTGCCCGTGGCGCCTGTAGGCGTACATGTCGATGACGACGTCCCGCCGGAACTCCGAGCGAAAATCCATCGCCAGCTGCACGACCTGCGCCACGGCCTCCGGATCCTCGCCATTGACGTGGAAGACCGGGATCTGGAGCATCTTGGCGATGTCCGTGCAGTACGTCGTCGAGCGCGATTCCTGCGGCGGCGTGGTGAAACCGATCTGATTGTTGATGACCACGTGCACCGTTCCGCCGGTTTGGTACGCGTTGAGCCCGCTGAGGTTGAGGCACTCCTGAACGATGCCCTCTCCGATGAAGGCTGCATCACCGTGGATCAAGAGACCCATCTTGCGCGTGCGCTCTTTGTCCGCGACGCGATCTTGCTTCGCTCGCACGCGCCCGCAGACCACGCCGTTGACGTACTCGAGGTGGCTCGGGTTGAAGCACAGGGAAAGGTGGACCTCTCGCCCGCTGAGGGTCTTGAAATCGTGACTGCGCCCGATGTGGTACTTCACGTCTCCGCGGCCGCGGTACAGCTGGGGGTCGACGTCTTCGAACTCGCGAAAGATCTCACGTGGGCTCTTGCCCATCAGGTTGGCGAGCACGTTGAGGCGACCGCGATGCGCCATGCCGAGCACGACTTCGTCCACGCCATTTTTGGCGGCTCGATCGATGGCCAGATGCAGGAGCGGCAGGAGGCTCTCGGAGCCCTCGAGCGAGAAGCTCTTGGCCCGCACGTATTTGCGCTGGATGAACTCTTCGAGCGTCGTGGCGTCGGTGAGCAGGGTGAGGATGTGGCGCTGCGTATCGGGAGCGAGCGCGAGCCGGTTCTCGCTGCCCTCCATCCGCTCCTGCAGCCAGTTCTTGGCGTGCAGATCGTGGATGTGCATGAACTCTACGCCGATCGACCGGCAGTACGTGTTGCGCAGGCGGCGTAGAATCTCCGACAGCGACAAGCTCTCGGTGCCGTAAATGGTTCGGCTGGAGAACACGCGCTCCATGTCCTGCTCGCCGAGCTTGTAGTAGCCCGGGTCGAGCTCCTCGAAATCCGGCCGCGGCAACCCCAGCGGATCGATCCGCGCGATCATGTGGCCGCGGACGCGGTAGGCGCGCACGAGCTGGTCGACTCGGTCCTGCCGAACCGCGATGTCGCTCGGGCGGTCTTGCGGCCGCAGCGACCCCATCGGCGGGTGAAGCATCTCGGACGGATCGAGCGCCTGCGCGCCAACGACGGACGAGGGCGGCAGGGCGTCCACGGTGGCGAAGGTCTTGCTGACCCCGTTTTGATGACCGTTGCTGTGGCCGTTGGTCGCGCGCGACGGAGCCGCGACGGCGGTGGGCGGGTTGAAGACGGAACGGGCCCGAAACGAAGGCCCGAGCCGCACTTGGCCCGGATGGGGGTGCTCTTGCTCGAAATAGTGCCGAAAGTCTTCCGGCACCGAGGCGGGGTCTGCCGCGTAACGGCCATACAGGGATTCTACGAAGGCCAGATTGGCGGGGCTGAGCGCCTGCGAAGGCTTGGACATGTGATCCTCTGAGCTGTTTCTCGGGGCAGGGTTAAAGTAGGGCCTGAGACGGGTGTCCACCGAATTACCATCCGAACCTGCAAGCGCGAGGAGATTTCGCGCAGCCGGGACGGCTCCCCCACTCGACCCTGACGGCGGCCGGGCCGGCCCCGAGCACCCCCGTGGGCACGATTCCGGGGTCGCGGTCGCCGATTCAGCAGCCGACGCCGAGGGAGACCGAGAGAGGCAGCGGCCAACGCAGGGCGTCAGCCCGCGAGCCGCACCGCGGGAGGCGCCGCAACGGGCGCCACGGCGCAAAAAGCACCACGATGTTCGCGCCGCGGCCGCAGGCTCAGCGCTTGCGCGCGAGAAAGAGCCCGTCCCCGACGGGCACCAAGCTGCAACTGACCCGTTGGTCTGCGCCGACGTGCCGATTCAGAGCCCGAATGGCCTCGGTGGAAGGGGACTGGTTGTCGGGCTGGGCCACGCCCCCGCCCCACAGCGCATTGTCGACGGCGATCAGCCCTCCGGGCCTGAGTAGCTGCAGACAGCGCTCGTAGTAGCCGACGTAGTTCTCCTTGTCCGCATCGATAAACGCGAAATCGAAGCTTCCCGAGGTTCCTTCGGCGAGCAGCTGATCGAGCGTTTGCACGGCGGGCCCGAGGCGCAGGTCGATTCGCTCGGCCAACCCGGCCCGCTGCCAATAGCGACGAGCGATGGCCGTGTACTCCTCACTGAGGTCGCACGCGACGAGCCGACCCTCCGCAGGCAGCGCGGCGGCGACGCACGCGGCGCTATAGCCCGTGAAGACGCCCACTTCGATTGCCCGGCGTGCCCCGATCAGCTCGACCAGCAAGGCCATGAACTGCCCCTGCTCGGGGGAGATCTGCATTTGGGCCGCGGGCAGGTGTTGCGTCTCGGCACGCAGCTCGGCCAGCACCGGCGCTTCGCGCAGCGAAACAGTCAGAAGGTAATCGTACAATGAGTCGCTCAGACCCAAGCTCTTGCTCGACATCGCCGTTCTTTCGCTACCCTCCGTGCACAGTACCAGGGGCCGCGGGAAAAAGCGCGCCACGCGTGCTCATCGGGTGGCCCGCCCGGTTTCACATGCTCGGCCCTTGCGCTAGCATCGGGAGCTTGGAAACCCCATGGAACAAGAGCAAACCACAGCTTTAGCGGAGCGTATGTTGCGAGAGGGGCGCATTTCGCCAGCCCTCGCCAGCGCTGCGCTGGAGCGACACAAGAACCTAGGAGAACGCTTCGAGGAAGCCCTGCTCGAATGCGGGCTGCCCGAGTCGGTGCTGCTGAGACATCTCGCGGAGATGTTCCGAACCAAGTTCATCAGCACGAAGACGCTGGCCTCCTCGCCTTCGCCGCATCAGGCGATGATGAGGTTGCCGCGCCGACTGGCAGAGGACCTGCAGGTCGTGCCGATTCGCTTCTCCAGTGAGGAGCTGCTCACGGTGGTGAGCGCAGACCCGGGCGATGCGGATCTGATGGAGCGCGTTCGCGTGTCGGCGGGCGCAGCCGGCGTGACCGGGCTCGTGGCGCGGCCGGCGGCGGTGCGCGCCGCAATCGCGAAACACTACGGGGGCGATGCAAACGCTTTCGACGGGCTGTACGACAGCGACGGCCCCTCTTCGCCGACGTCTCAGCTGCCCGGTGCGGACGGAGAGTCGCTGGAGGCGTCGTCGTCCGCGGCCCTGCCCCCCCCCGCGTCCGCGGCCCGGGGCAGCTCGGGGAGCATCCCCGCCATCCCCCCGCCCCCTGCACCTCCCGGGCCGCCCCCGTCGATGCGGGGGGGCTCGATGCCGGCGTCGGAGCCCTCGCCCACGCAGCTCGGCGGCGACCTGCCTCCGCCCAAGCGCGCCAAACCGGCCCTTCCCCCGCCCCCGGGCGGGCCCCCCTCGGCGGCGCCGCCCCGCTCGGCTCCGCCTGCTAGCAGCATCCCGCCACCGCCGGCCGGCTCGCGCAACACGCTCGACGAGGCGCGCGCCCAGGCGCTCGGCAGCCCTTCGGGGGTGGCCGAAGCCCTCGTCATCATCGCCGAACGCAACCGCGGCTCACTCAAAGGTCACTCGGTCCGTGTGGCACGGCTCGCGCACGCGCTGTGCGTCGAGCTCGACCTGAGCCCTTCCCAAGCGGCACACGCCTGGGCGAGCGGCCTCTACCACGATCTGGGCAAGGCCCAGACGCACCACCTGACCCCCCTGAACGTCTGGCAGCTGCGAGACCACGAGACGGCGGCCCGCGCGCAGTACAGCAATCCCAGCCGGGTGCTGAAGAACGCTGCCGTGCCGCCCACCGTGGCGACGGCGGTGCTGCACATGTACGAGCGCTACGACGGGCGCGGCTTCCCGGATGGGTTGCAGGGGGAGCGTGTGCCCTACCAGAGCCGCGTGCTCGCGCTTTGTGACAGCGTGATGGACTTGACGCTGAATCCCAACAACACGCTGGGGCGCATCGTCAGCCCGCTGGAAGCCTGCAGCCACATCAAGGCGCAAACGCCGCGCGTGTTCGATCCAACCCTCGTCGCGCACTTCTCCCGCTTGGTCGTGGAGGGCCGGCTCGACGACGCCTTCCTCAGCGAACGCTCGGCGCAGGGAATCGAAAAGCTGCTGGCCTGAAGCGATTGCCGCCGGCCGAGCTGGCCCGACCCCCGTCGCGCCCTTCCCTTCCCTGGGCTTGGCGAGCGCGCCCGAGGCTCAGCCGTTTCGGTGGGGTTGTCGGGCTCGCGGCGCCCTTCCTCTCGCCGGCGACCCCGTCGCCGGGCGCCTTCGGTAGGGGGGCGCCGAGCGCTCGTGGCCGGGCTCGAGCCCGTCCGTCGCCCACGCACGAACGGGGCGCAGGCCTGCTCACAGCAGGACCTCGGGGTCGAAGTCGACGGTGACGATCAGCTCCTCGTCCTCGCGAACTCGCACCGAGTCCAAAACCAAGGTGTCGCTGACCGGAAACTCCAAATCGTCCACGAGGGTAATCTCGGGAAAGTAGCGCCCCGTCGGCAGCAGCACGGTCGTTTCGAACCGCTCACAGATGGGATAGGTATCGACCTCGAGACGCCGTCGATCGTCGAGCACCTCGAGCCGCAATCGATCGGCGCCGACGAGGCGGCAATCCCGAGTGGCGATTCCCTGGTCGATCGACCACTCGATGGTCAGCAACCCGGTGGGCGGGGGATCGTCGTCGTCGGCAACGATGACACAGCTGGGCAACATCAAGCTGAGCGCAGCGGCGAAGGCGCGCGCGGTCGGTAAGTTCATGGCGATGACTCGTCTTGGAATGGTGGTTTCGGTTTCTCCCCGTGCATAAGCACGTCCCGTGCCGCATGGTCGCCGCGCGCTCGTACGAGCCGATTTCGAGCGCGATGCTCCGGGCGAAGGGCACGGATTCGGGGCGGCACATGGCACGAACGCCCCACTGTGTGGCTGATAATCACACCCGGGCGCCCGGGCGAACGCCCGGCGGCTCGTGGCAAGCGTCCGCAAGAGTGTCCTGCGGCAGCCCTTGCCTGCCCGGCTCGCGGACGACTGCCGCGCTTTCGGACAGCGGAAGCGAGCCCAAGAGTGCCGTTGTGCCTCCCCGGTCCGCCACGGGGCCCGCCACGGCCTGGGAAGTGGGCGACCTTCTGCGGGCGGGACCCCGGGGCGAGCGTCCCATTCCGCCGCCGGGTGGACGCCCTCGAGCTCCCTGGCGTTCCTATTCGGCGGGCCCAGGACTCCGGGGAGGGCGCACGTTGGGCCGTCCGCTCGGGCGCCCCCGTCCGCAAGCCGATGACGGGCACGCCTCGAACGGGCGGGCGCCGAGGCTCGTGCCCCGGCGAGCGCTGGATCGACCGGAGACGGCTCGGCTGCGCCGGCGAGCCCTCCAGGCCGATCGTGGGGGCGGCCCGATGGGTCGCGTCGCGCCCCGGCCGCGGCGTTCGCTCGCCGGCGAGATCGAGCCGGGCCCCGGGCCCGCTAGAACTCGGTGCTCGATACCGTGCGAACGCAGCGCACGCCGGTGTTGGGTGAGCGGAACGTCGGCGGGCGCGCCGTCGATCGATCGGTGGAGCTCAGCACCTCCAGCATCGTGTTGATCCAGCCGCCACCGCGCAGCAAACGCTCGGTGCCGCTGGAAACGAGCGCGTAATCCTTCGGCAAGACTTCGGGGAAGGGCGCGTACCAGTCGACCACCCACTCGAATACGGACCCCACCAGATCGCTGTGCCCGAAGCGCCCGTCTCCGTCGGGCGCCGAGCCAACCGACAAGATGTCGTCGAGCGAGCAAGTCTCTCCCGAGCCTGCCCCGAGGCAGCCGTAGACGGCCCGGTTCTTGGCTATCGCGTCGGTTCCCCACGGATAGGGACGCGCCTCGCCTCCGCCCGCAGCGGCATACTGCCACTCCAGCTCCGTGGGGAGCCGCCCGCCATCCCACACGCAGAACGCGAACGCCTCGTACCAGCTCACGCAGTTGATGGGGCGCGTGTCGCCGTATCCGGGCTGTGAGGTCCAGGTTTGGCGGCTCTCGTTGCACGAGAGATTCACGGCGAGCTCCGCCCGAGAGGCTGGCAGTGCACCCTCCCACGTCGTTTCCTTGAGCCAACCGCTCCCGACGGCCCCAGGGCTCTGACCCGCGCCAGCGGCGGGATTGCCCGCCGCGCGCCACGACTCGTAGCTGTCCGCAAAGGTGCGAAATCGACTGACGGTGGCTTCGTACTTATCCATCTCGAAGCTGGTGAGCGCGGCTTCTCGGAACGCGTCGAGCCGCAGGGGCTGGGCGGTCGTCACGAGCTGCCGCTGACAGCAGCTCCCTCCCTGGCACTCGGCAGAGGAATGCTGGTCGCACGAGGGAGCCTCCGGAAAGGGGGTCTGCATCGGGGGCTCTTGGGGCGTGCCAGCACTGCCGCCTTCCCCCAGGTCGTCGGCCAACGTGAGCAGGTCGGGCGGCACACCGCCGCTGCCGGACCCCGGGGCGGCCGCCTCCTCTTGCGCCGCCGCGCCCCCCGCGCCGGCGCTACCCGGGCCGCCTGCTCCTTGCGGGTCGCCACCCGTCGGATCGGTGGTTTCGTCTGCATCGCCCGAACACGCCATCACTCCCAGCGCAGTGGCCAAGACCCAAGCCGCTTTCATCTTCCCAGTGCCCTCCTGCCGAACGGACCAGCCCCGGTGCGCCACTTTGAAACGCCGATGCGCCGATCCCTGCGTTCGCACAACAACGTCCGAGAGCGAGCGAACTTGCGTCACCCAGCCGCGCAGCCGAAGCGCCGTCGATCCCCCGCCGCGCCCCGGCGCCCGCGCGCGCCCAAGTGGGTCCTCGAGACCCGCCGTTCGCCTCCGCCGGCGCACGCTCGCCATTGCGCACGCACGCCGCCCCCCCCGCGCGCCTCACCTCCGAGAACAAGCCTCGGGCGCGCATCTTCTCGGGCCTATCGGGACAGCCCTCAGGCCTGGTCCTCTTCTTTGAAGTCGGGCGGCGTGGCGCTGCCATCGCCGAAGAAGTACTTCTCGAGCTCGGTCATCCAGATGCGCTGGCCGTGCTCGCTCACCAGATCCAGCCGATACTCGTTGATCAGCATCTTCGAGTGCTCCAGCCACTGGCGCCAGGCCTGCTTGGAAACCTGGTCGAAGACGCGCTGGCCCAGCTCACCTCGAAACGGGGGCTTATCGAGGCCCTCGGCTTCGACCCCGAGCTTGATGCAGTTTACATTGCGCGCCATAGCCTGCTCCTATACCGCGTCTGGTGCGCCTTCGCCCAGCGATGAGGCGCGCTGAGCCCCGACTTCTCCCTACCGGGTCGAATCGGTGGCCGGCAGGCTCGCGGCCCCGGCCGGTGCGTCCCCGGCTGGTTCCCCGCCCAACGGCTCGCGCGCAGGAGGTGCCTGGGGTGCGACTCCCGCGAGGGGACGAGCGCGCAAAGGCCGCTGGCCGCTCCCGCCGGGGAGCTTGCCGCCCCGAGAGCTGCCGCCCGCGAGAGCGAGCCTCAGCGGCGGCGGCCCGGCACGTTGGGCCGCGACATGTACTCGAAAAGCCCCGAGCCCGTACCCAGCACGACCTGCGTTTCCGGCGTGACCGACTTCTCGTAGGCCTCGAGGGTGCGCACGAGGGCGTAGAAATCCTCGTCTTTGGTGTATGCGTCCGCAAACACGCGCGTACTCTCCGCGTCGCCTTCCCCCTTCAGCCCTGCCGCCTTGCGCTCCGCTTCGGCGATCAGGATCTCGACTTCCTTGTCCGTCTCGGCGCGGATCTTCGCCGCCTCCTCGGCCCCCTCGGAACGATACCGCTTCGCCTCCCGATCGCGCTCTGCCCGCATGCGTTGAAACACACTCTCCTGCACGTCGCGCGGCAGATCCGCCCGTTTGATGCGCACGTCCACGACGTGCACGCCGTACTCGGTCGCCTTCTCGCGCACGCGGTCGGTCACGGCAGCCATCAGAGGCGCGCGCGCGCTGCCGACGATGTCTCCAAAATCGTGGCTCGAGATCTCGCGCCGCATTTCGCTCTTGACGATGTCGTCCAGACGCTGAGCCGCCTGACCGATGTTGTTGAGCTTCTGGTAGAAGACGAGCGGATCCGCGATCCGCCAGCGGGCCACCGGATCGGCGACGAGCTTCTTCTTGTCCAGCGTAAGATAATCTCCCGGATCGGTGTCCTGGCCAATGATGCGGCGCTCGCGGCGATGCACCGATTGAAGGAACGGCTTTTTGAATTGCAGCCCTGGCTCGCTGATGCTGCGCTCGAACTTGCCGAATTGCGTCACGATGGCGACTTCCGTCTCATCGATGGTGAATGCCGCGTTGTAGAGAACGAGGACGGCCAACGCGACCAACAGAATCACTACGCGGGGCATCATTGCTTACGAGCCTCCAGGGTCTTCAGCCCGGCGCCGCCCAGCGGCAGGATGGGCAGCGCACCTTTTCCAACGCCTTCATCGACGATGACCTTGTTCTTGAGAGGAGCGAGCACTCGCTCCATCGTTTCCAGATACAGCCGACGACGCGTCACCGCCTTGGCTTTCTCGTACTCCGTGCGCATGGCGTCGAACCGCGCCGCTTCGCCGCGCGCGCGCAGCACTCGTTGCGCCTTGTAGGCCTCGCCGGCGCGCAGGATGGCCTGCGCCTGCCCGCGTGCCCTCGGCACCTTGTCCTCCTGGTAGCCGCGCGCCTCGTTGACGAGCTTTTCCTTGTCTTCGCGCGCCCGCGTGACGGCGTTGAACGCGTCCTTCACCTCGTCCGGAGCGTCCACCGCATCGAGCTTCACCTCGGTGATTTCGATTCCGCTCTGGTAGTCGTCCATGAGGGCCTGAAGAACCTCCTTGGTGGCGCTCTGTACTTCCACGCGCCCCGTCGTCATCACGTCGTCGATCTTGGTGCGACCCACGACCGTTCGGATGGCGACCTCTGCGGCGGTCTTCAGCGTGTCCTCCGGGGCGCGCAGGCGGAACAGGAATTTGGTCGGCTCGCTCACGCGGTATTGCACCACCATGTGGACCTCGACGATGTTTTCGTCTCCCGTGAGCATGAGCGCCTGCTCGTTGATGGTCACGTCTCCCTGAAAGCCGACCTCGATGCGCCGCACCTGCATCACGGGCACTACGTCGACCTCCTCGACCCACGGGATGAGAAAACGCGGCCCCGGATCGACGGTGCGGTTGTGGCGCCCGAAGCGGCGAACGACGCCCACCTCGCCCGGGTTGACCGTATAGAAGCTGCTGAGCGCCAAGGCGGCGGCCAACCCGATGCCGACCAGGGGTCCGAACTTGCGTAGGTTGGTGGAGAGTGCATCGGAGACCTCCGCCACCACCTCCGTGAGATTGGGGCCACCGCCGTCGTCGTCGAACCTGGATCGCATGGTCGCTCTTGCCTTTCCTTCGCTTCTAATGCGCCGCGCCGCGGCTGGCAACCGCCGCCGGGCGCGGCGCCGCCGGCTGGGGCGGGCGACTCGTCGGCGACCGCGGCGTGCGGACCTGGCCCGTCCCGAGCCCCGCTCGAGCACCCCGCAGCCGACCTGCGCCTCGCCGCCCCACAAGACCGTTCTTCACGCCCGCCTACCGGGTAGAGCGCCCCGCCGCCGAGCCACTCTCAGCTCCGCACCCGCCAATTGCCCTGATACACCTTCCCGATCGGATCGCAGGTCGGATCGCTCACGATCAGCTCCGGTCGCGCGCCTCGGCAGTACACGACGGTATTTTGGCGGAAAGAACGCCCGAAATTGATGGCCTCGTCGCGATCGATCCCGTGCACCAACCACGCCGGCTCACGCCACACGCCGTCGGGGCCGTCGTCGACACCGAGGCAGTGCTCGACGCGGTGACAACCCAGCACCAACAAGTCCCGCAGAACCTGGTGGCGCGTCTCGTTGACTCGCCGCGGCAGCAGCATGGAGCGCGGATTGTAGGCGGTGATGATGGCGAAGCAGCTGCGCAGCAGCTCCGGGAGGGTCCGCTCCTCCTTCACCAGCTCTCCGTCGAGAGACACGGTCACCACGCCGCTTTCCGTGGGCAGCTCGTAGAGTGTGGCGAGATATGAACGCAGGAGGTTCGAGTCCACTGGCGCATAACTATCACGGCGACCTCGCCCGCACTAGTACGGCGTTTCCCGGGCGCCGACCGGCGCTTCTTCCAGCCGGCGAGGGTCTCCCTCGGCGCGCGCCCGCGCGGGTCCCCGCTCCGCCTCCCCCCCCCGCCCTAGTGCCCCGTCCGATGACTCGTAATCACTGATTGTCGGTCGCCGCGGGAAGAGGGTCGTCTTGCCTCGAGCGGCGGACGGGGCACGTCGGCGCCGAAGGCGCCGCAGAGAAAAAGGGCTGCCGTGTCCAAGACGAGCCCCCAGCGCAAACCACCGCGGGTCGCCCCAGGCGGAGCGGCCCGCGGTGGTTCGTGATTGCGACCTAGCGGACACAGCACTAGTCCTCGCCCATTTCCAGCCGATAGCCCACTCCGCGCACCGTCAGCAGATACTCCGGGTCGGCGGGGTCCTTCTCCAGCTTGGTTCGGAGCTGCATCATGAAATTGTCGATGGTGCGGAGCGTGCCATGGTGCTCCGGCCCCCAAACGCTCGCCTGGATCTCTTCGCGGGCGAGCACGCGACCTCGCCCTCGCACGAGGCACCAGAGAACGTCGAACTCCGTTGCCGTCAAGCTCACGGCTTGACCGTCGCGCCAGACCTGACGAGTGTCGGCGTCGACGCTGAGCGCGCCGACCTTCACCCGCGGCTGCGGGGCGGGGCGCGCAGCGCTCTGCTTCGAAGGCTCGGGCTGGGCTGGCTCGGAAGCGCCCCCGGGGTTGGACCGCCGCAGCACGGTCTTGATTCGGGCCAGAAGCTCGGCCAGCCCGAACGGCTTCCGGACGTAGTCTTCCGCTCCGAATTCGAGACCCATCACGATATCGAGCTCGGTATCGCGAGCGGAGAGCACGATCGTCGGAACTTGGCAATCCCCGGCGCGCAGTCGCCGAAGCAGCTCGAGCCCGTTCAACCCCGGCAACATGATGTCCAGGATGATCAAATCGGGCGCCGCCGAACGGGCCAACTCGAGCCCCGCGTCCCCGTCGGCAGCCACGGACACGCGGTACCCCTCCGCCTCGAGGTTCATCTGCAGCCCCAGAGAAATGCTCTGGTCGTCCTCGATCACCAGAATGTGACGCGGCCGGTGGGCTGCGCCGCTCCCCGCCTCGCCCTGCGGCGACGCGTCTACCCGCTCGGTCATTTGCCGTCGTGCTCCAATTCTCCCGGCTGCATCTCGGAATTGCCCTCGAGAATGCGGCTACGCTCCGGTATTCTTTGTAGATCGATGGGCAGCAGGATGCTGAAAACGCTGCCTCGGCCGGGAGCGCTCGTCACTTCGATATGCCCGCCGTGGGCGCGCACGACATGCTTGGCGATGGCGAGCCCGAGGCCGGACCCCTCCTTGGCGCGCGCGAGCCGGTCATCCACGCGATAGAACTTCTGGAAGATGCGCTTGTGTTCCCTGGCTGGAATTCCAGGGCCGTTGTCTTCCACGGCAATGCTGACGTGGCGCTTCGCTCGCGCCACCCGAACCGCGACGACCGGCGGATTGCCACCGTATTTGCCCGCGTTGGTGAGCAGGTTCAAGATTGCGTCACTGACCGCCCCCGGCTCCGCCCACAGCTCCGGCAGCCCTTCCTCGATCTCGAGGGAGAGCACGACTCCCTGCTGGCGCCGCAGGACCTCGAAGTCGCTCAGCGCCTGCTCGACGAGCCTCCGAACGGGGGTCAGCCGCATGTGATATTGGCGCCGCCCACTCTCCATTCGCCCCCAATCGAGCAACCGATCGATCAGCTCCTGCAGGCGCGAGCTCTCGCGATTGAGACCGGCGATGCAGGTGTCCACCGCCTGCGGGTCTGCACGCCGAAGCGCCAGGGTCTCAGAAAACAGGCGGATGGATGTCAGCGGGGTGCGAAGCTCGTGGGACACCTTGGAAACGAAATCGCTCTGCAGCTGGGATAGATTGGCCTCTCGACGTACGAACACCCACACCAGGATGACCCCCGTGGTGGCCGCCCCACTCAGCGCCAACACGAAAATGCCCATGAGCACGTTGAGCTTGGCTTCGCCACGGAACAAGAGCACCACGCCCACCGCAATCAACAGCCCCGTCGGCACGACTACCAAGCTCACGAGGAGCAGGACGATTCGGCGATAGCCGAACGCCGTTGCATCTGGTGCAACTTTCTTCTCGGTCGCGATGCGTGCCGCAGTGGCGGCCGCCGTTCGAGCGCCGGGGAGCGGCATGTTCAACGTTCTAGCTCTTCAATCAGGGCACGCAACAGCTCGGCGACGCTCCAGGCCTGCGCCGGGCACCCCCCGAGGTCGAACGGGGGGTCTCCACTCGCCACCTGAGCGACCTGGCCGATGACCGGGCCGGCCTCGGTGAGCCGCTCGATGGCCTGGCGCAGCTCGATCTGGAGCTCGAAGTCGTTCGGATCCACGCGGCACGCGGCGCGAGCGAAGAAGCCCAGCAAGTACGCCCAGCAGGTGCCCTGGTGATAGGCCGCCCGGCGCTCCCACATCAGCCCGCGAAAGTCCCCTCGATAATCGGGGTGGCGGGACTCGAGGGTCCTCAGCCCAGCCGGCGTGAGGAGCCGCTCCCGAGCCCGCTCCACGATGGCAACGGCTTGCCAGGAGGAAAATAGCTCCGGGGCCAGGGCGAGGGCGATGACGGCGTTGGGGCGCACGCTCATGTCGCAGAGCGAGCGGACGCCCGTCGCCTCGATCGGCAGGCAGTCGAAAGGGTAGCGGGTCTCCTCGCACCAGAAGCGGGCCTGGAAGCCCTCGACCAATTGCTCGGCGGCTCGCCTCGCGCGGTCGACGACCTGGCCAGGGTCCCCCGCGCGACCGGCCAGCGCTTGCAAGGTGCGGCAAGCCGAAAACCACAGCGCCTGCAGCTCCACGGCCAGGCCGGCGCGCTGAGTCACGGCGACCCCGTCTGCTCGGGAATCCATCCACGTCAGTGGCAAGCTCCCCGCTTCCTCGGGTGAGCCATTGGCCAGCAAGCCCTCGGGAGTGACCCACATGGGCCCGCCCCCTCTGGTGATCGCCTCGAAGACATCGGCGAGCACGGGCAACATCTCCTCGGCCACGAATCGGTCCCCCTCGGACAACCGCTCGTCGAGCAACCGAACCGCCTCGAACAGCCACAAGCTCGTGTCGGCCGAGACGGCCTGGGAATACTGACCTGACTCCGTCAGTCCCCGCGTCAACAGCGCCCCCTTGCGGCCCTTCAGCAGCACCCGCAGAACCGCCTTTGCGTCCTCCAGCCTGCCCTCCACGAGATAGAGGCCGGGCAGAGAAATCAGCGCATCGCGCGTGGCTACGTCCAGCCACGGGTAGCCCGAGATGATTGCCGGCCGCTCGGTGTGGCGGATCCGAAACTGATCAGCCGCTACCGTGAGGCGACGCATCGCCGGGGAGTATTCGGGGCCCGGGTCGAGCCCCAGCAAGTAGGCGTGGGCCTCCTCGAGGATTTGTGCCGGCAACTGCTGGGGAAGGCGACCCAAGCCGAACGAAAGGTAGCTGGGCTTCTGGGAAGCCAGCCGAATCTCGAAGGTCCCCGGGGTCCACAGGTCCTCCTGCGGCTGTGCTCCACGGCTCCGATCGACGGAGTATTCGAAGCGGCGCCACCAATCGGGCGACCCCATGAACACCCCCTCGTGGCCGAAGACCACCGGCGGAAGCTCTGGAACGGGCTGAATCTCCACCTCCCCGTGCCGGAGCGTGACCCGCTGAATCATCGCGCCGTGCTCGCGGGTGACCTCGTGCATGGGCCGCATGGCAAAAAGGGGTCGCACCGAGAGCGTGGCGGGCTCCGAGCCGTACCAGGTGAACGCGACGACGGTGGCCGGGTGACCTGGAGCCAGGCAGAGCTGCATCTCCAAGCAATCGGCGTCGATGCGAAACACCCAGCGTGGCAGCGGGTCTTGCGAAAAGCTCTCGAGCACGCGGTAGCCGGGCGTCGCGGCCACGCCAGGGAACTGATGCGTGGAAAGCCGATGGGTTCGCCCGCCCACGGCGAGCGCGCTGTCGAGCTGATTGACGATGACGTGGCGCCGCACGGGCCGCTCGAGCGGCGCCACGAGCAAGCCGTGGTAGCGACGCGTGTGCATCAACGCGAGCGTGCTCATGGCGTAGGCGCCGGTTCCGTTGGTGTGGAGCCACTCGCGCTCGGCCTTCTCGAGCTCTCCGTGCACCTCCACACGGACCCACGGGGGCTCCCACCGGCCGCCGCTTTCCGGCCCAGCTCGGCTCACGGGGCGCCTCGGCTCAAAATGGCCGCCCTCGCGGCCTGCGAGAGTGGCTCGATGGGCACGGGTCTGCCAAGCCAGATGCGAATTGCCTCTGCCGCCTGGCGCACCAGCATCCCGAGGCCGCCAGCGGAAGCGACACCGGCCCGTTCGGCGGCAGCGAGGAACGGTGTCCGCTGGGGGTTGTAGACTACGTCGTAGGCCACGGCGCCCGGCGGCAGCCGGTCGAAAGGAACCCAGTCGCTGACCTCTCCCCCTGGGCCCGCCCCCTCCATGCCCGCGCTCGTCGCCTGCACGATCACGTCGGCGCGCGCCGCCGCATCCAGCCCCTCCTCACCCGCCGGCCCCGCCGGCCACGCCGTGGCCGAGGCCCCGAGCGCCATGAACACCTCGGCGCGATTCCAGGTCTCTCGACGCAGCGGATCGAGCCAGCTTCGCCGAGTGACGGCGATGCGAGGGACGCCGAGGCTACGACAGGCCACGACCGCCGCCTGTGCCGCTCCGCCCGCCCCGATCACGAAAGCCGACGAAGGGGGCTGCCCCCGCAAGTGTTTCAACTCGGTCGCAAGCGCCAGTGCGTCGGTGTTCGACGCGACCAAGCGCCCCGCCGAGTCGCAGGCGAGCACGTTGGCTACGCCGGTCTCCCGAGCCGATACATCGTGATCGTCCGCGAGGTCGAAGGCCACCCGCTTCCACGGTACCGTCACGTTGGCCCCTGCGATTTCGCCGCGGCGAAGCCGCTGCACCTGCGCTGCGACGGCCGCCTCGTCGGGACAATCCACCAGCGAGTAGTCGTGCGACTCGCCGAGCTCGCGATAGGCGGCCTGGTGAATGGCGGGCGAGACGGAGTGGCCCACGGGGTGCCCGAGAAGAACGAACTGCTTGGAGAGGGTCATGATGTTTCGTCGGTAACGGACTTGAGCTCCGTGTGAAGCACGCCCCGATGCAGGCGCACGGTGACCCCCTGCCCAGGCGAGAGCCCCGCCACGTCGGTCAGCGCGCGACCGGCCTCATCTTGCGCGATGGCGTAACCGCGCGCCAATACCGTGAGGGGAGAGAGTGCTTGCAGCTGCTGGTATAGCGCGCCGAGGCGCTGCTTGTCGCCGCGCACGCGCTGAGCCAAGGCGCCCTGCAGAGCCCGCGGCAAGGGCGCCCGAGCCGCTCGCGCCCGTGCGATGCGCTGATCCACGGCTCGGCGCAGGCGCGCCGGCAACGGCTGCATCGAAGCCCGTGCGTGGGCGAGGACGGTGCGCGGGTGGCGTGCGGAAAGCCGCCCTTCGAGCAAGCGCAGGCCATTTTTCTCTGCGTACAGCCGCCGCCGCAGGATGCGCTCCGCGCGCAGGCACAGCTCATCCACCTCTTGCTGTCGCTGCGCGATCACGAACCGCGGGTCGCTCACACGCGCTCGCAGCGTGCCGAGCAGGCCGCGATCCTCGGCGAGGCGTGCCCCCATGGCGCGCTGCAGGCGCAAGTGTTGCTTACGCAGATCCGCAACGCGGGCAGCCCACTCGACGACGACGAGCTCGGCGGCCTGCGAAGGCGTCGCGGCGCGAACGTCTGCAACCAAATCCGTGAGCGAAGTGTCTACCTCGTGCCCCACCGCGCTGACGGTAGGCACGGGGAAATCTGCCAATTTCCGGACCACCCGCTCGTCGTTGAACGCCATCAAGTCCTCGCTGGACCCACCCCCCCGGCCAATGATCAACACGTCGATGCGGCGATCCATCGCCATCTTGGCCATCGCGGCGAGCAGGCTCTCGGCCGCCCCCTCGCCTTGCACGAGCGCCGGGACGACCACCAGGACGACGCGGCCCCGCCGGAAGGCGACGGTGATGATGTCGTGCAGAGCAGCCCCATGGGCACTGGTGATCACCCCGACATGGCGCGGAGAGGCGGGCAACGGGCGCTTTCGCTCCCGCTCGAAGAGCCCTTCTGCTCGCAGCTGAGCCTTGAGCCGCTCGAGCCGCTCGAGCAGGCCCCCGAGCCCCACCGGACGCAAATGATTGACGATCACCTGCAGGCGCCCGCGCGGAACCCAGAGCGTGGCGCGCCCGAAAATCTGAACGCGGCCTCCGGCAACCAAATGCAGTCGAGCCCGCTGTGCATCCATGCGGTACATCACGCACTCGACCGCGGCGTCTTCGCGGGAATCCTTCAACGTGAAGTACACGTGCCCGCTGGCGGCTCGCTTGAGAGCGGCAATCTCTCCGTCGACCCAGTACCGGCCCGTCGCGCTCTCCACGGAGCGCCGCAATGTGCGCGCCAGGTCGGCGACGCTGATCACCTGGTCGACGGAAGGACTCACCGCCCGCCTATACCAGTCAAGCGCCGGGCCGCCCACCCCCGCGACCGAAACCGGCAATCGCGGAAGGTTTCGACCTCCCCCCCAATGGCCAGCCTCGGACCGGATGAAATCGCCCCGAGGAGCCGAAGGAAAGCCGCGAAAGCGGCGGGTCCGCGCCCGCCCCCGGGCGCGGCGCACGGGCGGGTTTCGCGCGCCCGGTCGGCCCTCTAGGTCCCCCGAGGGCCCAGCGCTCGGTGCCGCCGCCGCTCGCCACGCGCTTTTGCACCTGGAGCCAACCAGGATCCATCGGCTCGGACCTCACCGCGCCCCCGAGCAGCCCGCGCCGGCGCCGTGCGTGGGGGCCGCAACGCGCGGCCGGAGGTGGCCGGCGCCGGGCGCTCGATGCGGGCGAGCGCTCCCTCAGTACCCCTTGCGCGCCACCACGGTATCTCCGGGCTGAATCTCTTCGTCGGAGTCGGTGACGAGCACCAGCGACGCAAAGCGGTGGGCTCGGATCACTCGCACCTGCGCGACGACCTCTTCGGGAAAATCCTCCTCGTCACCGTGCAGCGGTGTCTCCTCCACATCCACCCGCTCCGGCACATCCATGCGGATCCGGCTGCGCGCCATGATGGTGCTGGAGACCAGGGTTCGGCGCCAGGCGTCGCCGCGGCGCACGACGAACAAGCGGTTGCCCGGCTTGAGGCCGTCGTTGGCCCCCCGATCGATGAACAGGACCTGATTTTGCCCGACGAGCAGATGTGGGTACAGGCTGGTGAGCACCGTGGCGCGCAGATCGATCTCTGCCTCGTCGGGGGGCACCACGTAGAAGCGGCGCCCGATCGGCCCCACCTTCGCGCCCCGCTCGATCACGTCGAGGGATTCGGTGAGCCTGCCGCGGGCGACGCGCGTCTCCGGATTCCAGCCGTTGACCTCCACCGTGCCCTTGAACGCCACGATGCGCCCGGGAGGCATGCGAGCGCCGGACACCGGCTGCGGCGTGCGCACGTCGCGAAACACGGTCATCTGCTGACCGAGCTCGACGTCCACCCCCGGGCGGACGATCATGTACACTTCCATGCCCTCCGCGAGCAGCTGGCGCTCCTCTCGCGCGCCGACGATGCGGCCCCACACGTCCTCCTCCGGATCGTCGATGTAGCCCCGATCGCGCAGGAAAACCGTGCCGTCGGGCACGAGCGCGCGGCGCCCCACGAAGTTGCCGCTCCCGAGGGTGCCGCCGGCAAAGCTCGACCGGCCGCCGCCCGCGTTCGGCTCCACCGCTGCTCCCGGAACCAGCCGCAGCTGGTCACCGGGATAAATCCAGTGAGGATTCTGCAGCTGCGGGTTGAAGCTCCATACCCGCGGCCACAAGCGCGGATCGTCGAACTCGCTGTCGCAGATCCCCCACAGCGTCTCGCCCTTGGTCACGAGATGCACGGGGTTTTCTGGCTGCGAAGACGATCGCGGTCGATCGCTGTACAGGACTCCGAGAGAATCCTCGTTCCCCCGCAGTGTCGGCGCACCCGCGGGTGAGCGCTTCAGATCGAACGAGTCTGGCTGGTTGATGTCGGTCTTGGATTGCGAGCTGGAAGGGAGATGGGACTCGAGGTTGCTGCCGGCACTCGGGACCCAGGGCAGCCGGTAGCTGGAGCTGGACGTCGTCGTCGCTGGCTCGGCTTCGACCTCCTGGCTTCGGACGGGCGTCTGACTGGCGGATTCGTCGTCCTCCTGCGCGACCGCCACGCCCGCGCCAAGGAGAGCCACGCCGGCCCAAGCCGCCGCCCACGACCCGCCCGGTACCTTTCTTCCGACTCGAAACATGCGCTGGTAGCGACGACCAACCGCGCGGTTCTCAATAGGCTCGCGGCCCGCCGCCGGCGAGCCCGAGGACGATGTAGTGAAAGCGGGAGTCTCCCCGGGAGCCCCCCGAAGCGGCACGGCGCGAGTCCTTTTGGGCGCAGACGAGCCCGCACCGGCCCAGTAGCAGCCCCACGCCGGCTCGAAGCGAGTGACCCACCTTTCGGACCTCGGCGCAGCCATCGCAGCCCGCTCGCGGACGGTCGGCAGCGGCGGGAACCCCCCGGCCGCCCCGGAAGAAGACACACCGGCCGCCGCCGCCGCGACGAAACGCCCGTCGCGCCCGAAACGGCGCCGCGAGCCCGTCCGCCGCGAAAGCGAGCCCAGCGGGCCTGCCCGCCCGCCGATGACCGGCCAAGCAGCCGGCACCTGGACGGACGTGTCTGGGTTCAGTACATTTGAAGTAAGGTGGCTAGTACGAGATTCAGCCAGAGTCGGCGTCGAAGGCGCGCCCGCCGAGTCGATCTGCGGCGGACGCTGTTCGTCCTGCCCAACATGATCACCCTCGCGTCGATCTTTTGTGGCTTCAACGCCATTCGCGTCGTGGCGCTGGACAACCCCTCGCCCGACGATTTCTATCGCGCGGCGATCCTGCTGATGTTTGCGATGCTCTTCGACATGCTCGACGGGCGAGTGGCGCGCATGACCCGCACTCAGAGCGCATTCGGGCTTCAGCTGGATTCGCTGGCGGACATCGTCTCCTTCGGCGTGGCCCCTTCCCTGTTGGTGTACAAATGGGTCCTGCACCGCTACCCGGTGCCCGGGCTCCTGGTAGCCTTCTTGTTCATCGCGTGCGGAGCCATTCGTCTGGCGCGCTTCAACGTGATGAGCACGGGCCGCTCGGGCGCTCCCTCCAAGCCCGGCAAGTACACCATTGGATTGCCGATCCCCCCCGCCTCGGGGCTCCTGATATCCCTCTTGCTCGCCAACCACGCCGTCGGCGGCGCCTTGGGAGACGAGCGCTACACCGTGGCGCTGTTCGGGGTGACGATCATCGTGAGCCTGATGATGGTTTCGAACATCCGATTCCGCTCGTTCAAGGAAATGCGGTTCAACATCGGCACCGCCCTACTCGTCGTGTTCGCTATAGGCTCCAGCGCCGTGGTGTGGCAATACACCAAACCTCACTTCGTATTGGTATGGCTGCTCACTTGTTACGTGTTGATTGGAGTCGTGGAAACGGTGCGAGGCTGGCCGGCTCGGATCCGAGAAAAACGGGAAAAAGAGGCCTCGCTGGAGGCTACGCACCTCGAGCAGGGCTCCGCCGAGAGCTGAGCCGAGCGCCCGGGGCCGAGGCCCGAGTGACGGCGTTCGTGCTGGGCGCGGCGCTAGCTCTCGGGGCCTGCCGCACTGCCGAGCCGGCGCCCACCACCGGCGGCCCGGAGCCGGGCGCTGCCCAGCCGCAGACCCTGCCCGAGCTCGAGCTGCGCGCGGACACGCCGAACGTACTGTTGACGTGGGTCGGCGAAGACGGAGATTTCCACGTAACCGAATCGATAGCAGAGGTTCCCGAGGGGCGGCGCGAGCGAGTGCGCGTGGTCCGGACGGACGAGGTGGCCGGAACGGGGGCCACCGTGTACGTCGCGAACCTGTCCGCTCCCGCGTCGGACGGTACGTTCGCGGTGGCCACCATGACCCGCGCCGACTGGGAAGCCCTGGGGGCGGACCTGCGCAAGACGCGAATGGAAGCATTTTCCCCCGACGCCCAGGAGAAACCTCCCGCGGACGGTGGCGGAGAAGCGGCCAGCGAGGTATCCGCCATCATCTACGGAGCGGATTGGTGCAAGCCCTGCCACGACGCCGAGCACTACCTCGAGTCGCTGGGCGTCAAGGTCACCAAGAAGAACATCGAGAAGAGCCGCGCTGCACAGGCCGAAATGCGTCAGAAGCTCGCCTCCATCCATCGGGATGGAGCCGGGATTCCGGTGATCGACCTGATGGGGCAAATCTTCATCGGGTACAGCAAGCCCAGCCTCAAGCAGGCCGTGGCAGCCGCCCGCGCTCGGAGCGGTCAGTCGGGATGAGCGCAGAAGCACCGGAGGAGCCAGAGCCGCTTTCCGAGTTCAACTTCGACGGTCTGCCGGGGCCCACGCACAATCACGCGGGACTCAGCCCCGGCAACCTGGCCAGCATGGAGCACGCCGGGGGCGCGTCGGACCCTCGCGGCGCAGCGCTCCAAAGCCTGGAGAAGATGCGCTTCGTGCAGAGTCTGGGAATCGGCCAAGCGCTGCTCCCCCCCCAGGAGCGCCCGCTCCTGCCGGCGCTGCGCCGGCTGGGCCTCACCGGCTCGGACGCGCAGGTCGTCGCGGCGGCGGCCCGCGGTGAGGGCGAGCTGCTTCAGCTCTGCAGCAGCTCCTCGGGAATGTGGACGGCGAACGCCGCCACCGTCGCGCCTTCTCCCGACACCACCGACGGCCGCCTGCACTTGACCGTGGCGAACCTCAGCAGCATGTTCCACCGAAGTCTCGAAGCCGAGGGTACGTTCCGCGCGCTCCGAGCGATATTCAACGACGACGCTCGTTTCGCCGTGCACCCGCCCTTGCCCGCCGGCGAGGCGTTCGCGGACGAGGGCGCGGCAAACCATACACGGCTGGCCACACGAGAGGCTCGTTTGCACCTGTTCGGCTGGGGGCGAAGCCATTTCCACCCGAGCGCCCAGCGCCCCTCGAAGTTCCCCGCCCGGCAGAGCAGAGAGGCGAGCGAAGCCGTCGCTCGGTTGAATCATCTTTCCCCCGAGCGCACTTTGCTCTGGCAACAGTGCCCCGACGGAATCGACGACGGGGCGTTCCACACGGACGTGCTCGCCGTGGGGAACCGAGACTTTTTGTGGCTGCACGAACGCGCGTTTCGCGATCCTCGGGCGCTGCTCGCCGCGATCCAATCGCGCCTGGGCGCGCAGTTCTCCTTCCGCCTCGTGACCGAGGCCGAACTTCCGGCTCGCCTTGCCGTGCGGTGCTACCCCTTCAACTCTCAGCTGCTCAGCGTACCGGAGGGGGGCATGGTGCTCGTGGCTCCGCACGAATCCGAGCAGAACTCGGTCGTTCGCGAGCATCTGGAGAAGCTAGTCGGCGAGCCGGGTCCGGTCCGACGGGTCCACTATCGCGACGTCACGGGATCGATGCGCAACGGAGGAGGTCCCGCATGCTTGCGGTTGCGGGTTCCTCTTACCGCACGCGAGAAAGCGAGAATTATTGCGCGGGTGTTTCTCGACGACGACCTCTACGAGCGCTTGGTGGCCTGGGTCCGTCGCCACTACCGCGATCGGCTCGCCCTGCGGGATTTGGCAGATCCACTGCTCGTAAACGAAACACGAGCGGCCCTAGACGAGCTTTCCCAACTGCTCCGGGTCGGCTCGATCTACTCCTTTCAGCAGTGAGGAGCCGCCCCGCGGGATCACCCACCGAATGCGACATTGGCTCCAGATTCGAAACCCCATGGCTCTCGCGGGCGACCCGAAAATCGGCGGCCGACTTTTCGTTCGAAATGTCATGCCAATCGTCTCGACGGCGCGAGCAGCGTGACTAGAATCCCCGCCGCGATGTACCGCGGGGGCAACGGATCCAGCAGAGAAAGACCCATGCGATCACGCCCATCGCAGAGCTCGGCTCCGACGGCTGTCGTCACGGATCCCGACGTAGAAATCCCCACGCGCCCGCCCGCGACCATGGACACCCCTCAAACGTTGAACACGTTCGTGAGCGATCCCAGCTCCGCGGCGAGCGGCGCGACCAATCGGCACGGCGCCGTCAACCAGCGAATCTCTCCGGGTGACGTCATCGCCCATCGCTACGACGTGGTGAGCGTGCTGGGCGAAGGCGGAATGGGGATCGTCTACCGCTGCCGCGACCGCCAAACCGACCGGGAAGTGGCGCTGAAGCAGGTGATCGTGCCGAAGGGCTCCTCCGTGAGCGACTACCTCGCGTGGTTCTCCAAGGAGGCGCGAGCACAGGCCGTCCTCGACCACCCGGGCATCGCCCGCGCGACGGATTTCGGGCAGCTCGTCGGCGGCTCGCCTTTCCTGGCCATGGATTTGGTGCCGGGCCACTCCTTGCACGATCTGCAGCAGGTTCAGCTGACCTATCCGATCATCTGGTCGATCGTCGATCAAGTGCTCGACGCGCTAGCCCACGCCCACGCTCGCGGCGTCATCCACGGCGATCTGAAGCCCTCGAACGTGCTCGTGCAGCCCCGCCCCGGCCGCCCGCCGCGCATGCACATCCTGGATTTCGGCTTGGCGTGGCTCAAGGAAGATCCGCACGACGAGCGGCTCGACGGCAACAAGGCCATGGAGTTTCTGCCCCACGCCGGGGCGGGAACGCCCGGCTACATGGCCCCCGAGCAGATTCAGCACGAAATGCACCACGTGTGCGGGGCGACGGACCTGTACGCGGTGGGGTGCCTCATCTTTCGCTTGATCTCGGGAAAGGCACCGTTCGTCGGCACCACCAAAGAGCTCTTGCAGATGCACGCCTACGAGGCACCGCCGGCGTTGACGTTCGCCACCGAGGCGCCCGCCGGCGTGGCCGACCTCACGGCTCGCCTGCTCGCGAAGCGGCCGTGGGATCGGTTCGAATTCGCCGCCGAAGCGCGGCGAGCCTGGAAGACCCTCTCCCCTCCGCGGCCCGTCATCGAATCCTCCTGGACATTCCCCCGGATGGAGGTGCCGCCGCCAGCGGACCAACCGACGCCGGCCCCGCTCGACCAAGGGCCCCGGCACCTCCCCCCGGCCGGAGCGGGCCCCACCGGCCTGCTCAGCATTCGGCCCCCTCCCCTCGTCGGACGAGAGGCGCTGCGAACGGAGCTGCTCAAGGTCGCGCACGAGGTAGCCGCGGGGCAAGGCCCCTCCCACCGTCTGGTGTTGCTGCTCGGGCCGGCGGGTGTCGGCAAGACCCGACTCGCCGAATGGCTCACCGCTGCGGTGCATGAGGAGGGTCAGCTCGTGCCGCTGACGATTCGCTACCGACGGATGCGCGGTGTTTCGAGCGGCATGGTGGGCGCGGTCAACCAGTACTTCAACTTCGAGCGGGCGGATCGCATGACGATCGAAGCCTCGCTCATGGCGCGCTGGAAAGCCGGCGACAGCGATACCGATCTTCGCGCCTGGATCGCGGGCGCGGCGGAGTGGCTCCGCCCCACGCCCCCGCACGCCGAGCACCGCCTGGGCCCCACGGGGGTGCGCTTCCGCGTGGAATCACCCGGCGTGCGGCGCCAGGTGACACGTTTCACGATTCGCAAGATCGCCTCTGGCAGGCCGCTGCTCTTCTTTCTCGACGACTTGCACCACGCCCCCGATACCGTCGTCGAAGGCCTTCTGCATTTGCACAAGGCCGATCGCGATCAACGCATCTACATGGTGGCGACGGTGCGCACCGAGGACGTCCAGCTGGGTAGCCCGATCGCGGACTCGCTGCGATTGCTCCGCAAGGAGCTCGGCGGCGAGGTGCTTCAAGTCCTTCCCATGAACACGGACGAGATGGGCGAGCTCTTGCGCGCCTCCCTACCCCTCGACGATCGCGCGATGGCGGAAGCCACCCGTCGCAGCCGTGGCTTTCCACTCTTCGCCCTGCAGCAGCTACACGCCTGGGCGCACGCGGGCGATCTGAAGCTGGAAGGCGGCCGCTACAGCGTTTCCGAAGACGTGCTCGCCATGCGGCCGACCACGACCGCGGAGCTTTGGGATTCGCGCCTCAAAGCATTGACGCCCGCCGAGCTGTTGGCTGCCTATGCCGTCTCCACGCTCGGCATCGACATGCGGGTCATCGTGATTTTCGCGCTCCTGGAAGATCTGGGCCTCTCCCCGACGGCCTGCGTGGGCGCCCTGCGCCGCGCGGAGATCATCCTGCCGCGGGGCTCGGAGCGGTACACTTGGCCGCACGCGCTGCTGCAGGAGCACCTCCTGCGAAAGCTCCACGCGCGCCCCGACGCCCAGAGAGTGTTCGAATCGGCCGCGCGCGCCCTCACGCACCATCCGATGGTGGGCACGCGCCGAGTCAAGCGGCAGCGCGTCCTCAATCTCCTGAGCGCTGGGCGGGCGGATGCGGCCGCCGGGGTGCTGTTCGATTTTCTCGCACACTCCAGCAACGGCAGCCTGCAACCGCGTGCCTCGCTTTCCGACTTGGAGCTGCTCGACGATCGCCTAAGCGGCATCCTCGCGGCGCGGCAGAGCCGATGGCGTGCGGAGATGCTGCGACTGGCGGGTAGGCCCGGTGACGCGCGGCGAACGGTGGCCGAGGCCCGAGAGGATTTGCGCCCGCTGCTTTCCGCCGGCGCCCCGGGCGCCAGCGAGGAGGAAGCCCACTGTCTGCGGCTGATGGGGCTGCTCGAAGCACAGCGCGGCCAGCAGCGCGATGGGCTTCGGTTGGTGGGGCAAGCGCTCGAAATTTTTTCGACGGAGGGTGCCGTGCTCGGCATGGCGCAATGCGAAGCCGCGCTCTCCGACATCCAATATCAGCTCGGCGAGTACACGTTGGCCCGCCGGAGCGCCCGCAGCGGCGCGGATCATTTCGCCGCCATCGACCGCCCGCTGGGACGGGGTCGATGCCTGCTGCGCCTATGTTGGATCGCACACCGGGAGGGTCGCACGCGCCGGGCGCGCCGGCTGACTTTCGAAGCGCGCCAAGAGCTCGAAAGCTCCGGGTATCGCCCCGGTCTGGCAGAAACGACGCTCCTCATCGCACACATCGAGCACCGGCTCTCGAATTTCTTCAACGCCATGCAAAAAGCGAAGGAGGCCTACGCCCTCTTCGATTCCGTCGCCATCCTGAGAGGCAAGGCCCACGCCGAGCGGCTCATGGCGATGATCGCCATCGATACCGATGACCTCTCGCAAGCCGAGGGCCACGCGCGGCAAGCCATCGAATGGTACGAGAGCGTGGAGGAGCGTTCGCGCGAAGCGGACTGCCAGCTTCTGATCGCGCAGGTGCAGCTCGCCCGCCACGACCCAGAAGCCGCCGAGGCACCCTTGCGCCGCGCCCGCAAGCTGCTCGGTCAGGAAAAGGCGCTAGAGCAACACCTGCTGCTGACCGAGGCCTGGTACTACCGCGCCGTGGGCGCAGGGCAGAGCGCACAGAAAGCCGTAACGGCGGCATCGAAATGTTTCGAGGAGCTCTCGAACGCGGGGGAACACGGCTCGCAGATGCTCGCCCGCCTCTCCCGCCTGCAGTGGAGCGAGCCAGAGGCTCTGGAGCTGATCGCGCAGTGGCGATCTGCGATCGATGACCACGACCGGCGCGATCGAGAGTAGGCTCCCGCCCATGAACCTCGAAAAATCCCAGAAAATTCTCGAGCAAGCCCAGCGTCACATCGTCGCGGGCGTCAACAGCCCGGTCCGTGCCTTCGGCGCGGTGGGGGGAAGCCCTCCGTTCATCTCCAGTGCAGCCGGCTGCATGCTGACGGACGAAGACGACAACCACTACATCGACTACGTCGGCAGCTGGGGTCCCGCCATCGTAGGGCACGGGCGCACCGAGGTAGTCTCCGCCGTGCGAGAGGCGGCGACGCGTGGCCTCTCCTTCGGAGCGCCCACCGCGGGCGAGGTCCGATACGCGGAGGCAATCGCCGAGCGCTACCCCTCGATCGAAATGCTGCGCTGCGTGTCGAGCGGCACCGAGGCAACCATGAGCGCGCTGCGCGTGGCCCGCGGCTTCACGGGCAGAGACGTGATCGTCAAGTTCGACGGCGCCTACCACGGCCACAGCGACGCCCTGCTGGTCAAGGCGGGTAGCGGCGCCGCCACCTTCGGCTCGGTCGATTCCGCGGGTGTTCCAGCGGACATGGTCAAAAACACGGTCACGTTGGGCTACAACGACGTGCCCGCGCTCGACGCGCTCTTCGACCGAGATGGCCAGCGCATCGCGGCCGTCATCGTCGAGCCCGTGAGCGGCAACATGGGCTGCGTGCCCCCGAAAGCCGGCTTTCTGGCGCGACTGATCGAGCGCTGCGAGCAGGCAGGCGCCGTGTCCATTTTCGACGAGGTCATGACGGGGAGCCGCCTCTCGCGCGCGGGAGCTCAGGGTCGCTTCGGCCTTCGACCGGCGATGACGTGCCTGGGGAAAGTCGTCGGCGGCGGCATGCCCCTGGCCGTCTACGGCGGCCGCAAGGAGATCATGAGCAAGGTCGCGCCGCTCGGCCCCGTCTACCAGGCGGGCACTCTGAGCGGCAATCCGCTGGCCGTTGCCGCGGGCCTCGAGACCTTGAAAATTCTCGACGAGCCCGGCAGCTACGAGCACCTGGAAACGCTCGGCGAGCGCTTGCAGGCGGGCCTGCAGAAAGCCGCTGCCCAGTGCAAGAGCCCCGTCTGCGTGCAACGCGTCGGCTCGATGATCACCGTCTTCTTCCACCCCGGTCCGGTCGAGTCCTGGAACGAGGCGAAGAATTGCGACACGCGGGCTTTTGGAAGGTTCCACCAGGGTCTTCTCGCAGCGGGCGTCTACTGGCCACCGGCTCAGTTCGAAGCGGCGTTTCTCTCGCTCGCTCACGACGAAGACGTCATCGACCGGACCATCGAGGCGGCTCGGAAGGCCTTCGCCGGCGTTTGAGCCCTGGCGACGATCCCGGCTGAGGGCGCCCCGCGCCCGCTGCAGGCAGGAGCCGCCCAACAAAAGTTCAGGCCCCGGGCGTGGCACGGGGCCGGTGGCGGCCCCCAAATGCCCGTCAGCAAGCGTCGCAAGCCGTGCTACGGTCGAAAAAGCCGCCATGCCGGATTGCAACGCCGGACAGCTTGCTCCGCCGCGAGCATTGGGCCTTCAGCCGCCGGCTGGCGCGGCTGCCCGGGCGTGCGGCTTGGCCCGTCGCCATCATCGTAGGAGCCGCCACCGTGAGAATCGACTGTCCCACCTGCAAGCGAGTGCTGGAGGACGTACCGCCAGACTACCCGAGCCGGCCATTTTGCTCCCAGCGCTGCAAGCTGCTCGATTTGGACAACTGGCTGAACGAACGCTATTTCATCTCGCGGCCGATCGAGCCCGAAGAGGAAGACGAAGGGCGGCATTGAGCGGAGCACGTAGGCCAGAAGCCTCGCGAGCTTTCCCGCGATCCCCCATGAGCTGGGCCTTCGGCGCTGTTTCACGTGCACTCGTTCGCCTCGGCGCGCGATCCAACTTCTTTCGGAGGTATCGGTGACGGACTCCACCCTTCGAGCCATGACGGACGACGCGACCTTCCGGATGGTCGCGGTTTCGACGACGCAGACCGTTCGAGAGGTCCTCTCGCATCAGAAGCCACAGGGCTCCACGGCCGAGGTGCTGGCCAACCTGCTGACGGCCGCCGTGCTCGTGCGGGAGACGATGGCGCCCACCCACCGTGTGCAGGCGATCCTGAAGCGCAGCGAAGATGCCGGCTCGGTGCTCGCAGACTCTCACCCGAGCGACGGTACGCGCGGGCTCGTGCGGCTGCCTCGGGGCAAGACGGAGTTTCCGCTGCAAGGCGTGATGCTCCAGGTCATGCGCAGCCTTCACGACGGCCGAATGCATCAAGGAGTCGTCTCGGTGCGCGATGCGAGCAGCGTCTCCGAGGGGCTGCGCGAGTACATGCTGGTTTCCGAGCAGGTGGAAGGCTTCGTGGCGGCCGAGACGATCTTCGATGGGAGCGAGGTGGTCGTCAGCGGCGGCTACCTGGTTCAGCTACTCCCGGGTGCGGGCGCGGCGCCCCTGGCGTTCATGGCAGCCCGCATGGAAGAGGTCGGTTGCCTTTCTCAGCACCTGCGAGCAGGGATATCAGCGCCTTCGGCTCTGGTGCGGCAGGTGCTCTCGGGTATCGACTACACGGTGCTCGACGAGAGCGAGCTGCGCTTCGGCTGCTGGTGCAGCGCTCAACGCCTGCTCGGAGCTCTGGCGACGCTACCGCGTAGCGACATCGAAGACTTCATCCGGAAAGGCGAGATCCTCGACATCTCCTGCGACTACTGCAACCGCAGCTACAAGATTCCGCCGAGCAAGCTGCGCGGCCTGCAAATCCAGAGCTGAAACACGGGCCCCTCGGCTCAGGCCGCGAGCCCCGAGCACACCGGCGGCTCGCCGGCCCCGCTCACTCGGCTGCGGCGGCGCTATCCTCGCGCAGCTGCCCCAGGATGGCCTCGACGTTCTTGCGCGCGTCGCCGAACAGCATGCGGTTGTTCTCCTTGTAGAAGAGCGGGTTGTCCACCCCGGCATAGCCCGCCGCCATGCCTCGCTTCATGACGATGGTCGTCTTGGCTTTCCACGCCTCGAGCACCGGCATTCCATAGATGGGGCTAGCGGGGTCGTCCAAGGCGCCCGGGTTGACGATATCGTTCGCCCCAATCACGAGGACCGCGTCCGTCTCCGAGAAGTCCTCGTTGATCTCCTCCATTTCGAGCACCACGTCATAGGGAACCTTGGCCTCGGCGAGCAGCACGTTCATGTGGCCCGGCAACCGCCCCGCCACGGGATGAATCGCGAAGCGAACCTGGGCGCCGCGCGCCTCGAGCAGCTTGGAGACCTCGAACAGCGGGTACTGGGCTTGAGCGACCGCCATTCCATACCCGGGGACGATGATGACCTTCTTGGCGTCTGCCAGCAGCTGAGCCGCCTCCGCCACGTCGACGGCTTGCACCTCGCCCTGAGCCTGCGCCTCCCCCTTCTTCGCCGGCGCCGCGCCGAAGCCGCCCATGATCACGCTGAAGAAGGAGCGGTTCATGGCTGCGCACATGATGTAGCTGAGGATGGCGCCGCTACTGCCAACGAGCGCACCCGTGAGAATGAGCAGGTCATTGCTCAACATGAAGCCGGCGGCAGAGGCGGCCCAACCGGAGTAGCTGTTGAGCATCGAGACGACGACAGGCATGTCCGCCCCACCGATGGCCATCACCATGTGCACACCGAAGAAGGCGGCGATGCCAGTCATGATCAGAAGGGGCGTGAGGCCTGCGCCCTGCTCGGCGCCGACGAAGGTCCCGCCGAGCCAGACGCACACCAACAGGAGCGCCACGTTCAGAGCGTGGCGAGCCGGCAGGAGCAGGGGCTTGCCCCCGATCACCCCCTGCAGCTTGCCCCAAGCGACGATGGACCCGGTGAACGTGACCGTACCGACGAACACCCCGAGGTATATTTCGATGGCGTGAATTACCTCTTCGACGCCGGAGCCGTGCGTGGCGGCGCCCAGATAGGTCGCGTAGCCCACGAGCACCGCGGCGAGGCCGACGAAGCTGTGCAGGACGGCTACCAGCTGCGGCATCGCCGTCATTTCTACGCGAGCGGCCAGCACCGCACCGATGCCGGTACCCACGGCGACGCAAGCGCCCAGCACACCGAAGCCGGAGCCGGAGACCTCCCCTCCGAGCGCGGTCGCGCAGATGGCGATGAGCATCCCGACGATGCCGAAACGATTGCCTTTCGCTGCGGACTTTTGGGTACTCAGCCCGCCGAGCGAGAGGATGAACAACCCGCCGGAGACGAGGTATGCGATGGTGATGAGACTCTCAGGCATGATCCAAACTCCGTCCGCTCAGCGCTTGAACATCGACAGCATCCGCTGCGTTACGAGAAAGCCGCCAGCGACGTTGATCATCGCGAGCAGCACGGCGAGCGCCGCGAGCAAAGTGACGGGGCTGCCGAGCCCTCCCGAAACCTGAAGCATTCCGCCGATGAGGATGATGCCGCTGATGGCGTTCGTGACGCTCATGAGCGGCGTGTGCAAGGCGGGTGTCACGTTCCACACGACCTGCCAGCCGATGAAGCACGCGAGCACGAAAACGGTGAAGTGCGAGACGAAGTCCTTCGGAGCGACGAGGCCCAGACCAATCAGCGCGGCCGCGCCCACGGCGGCGAGCAGCCCCGAGGCCACCGGGGACTGCTTCGCGGAGGGCACCGGCGTTTGCGGCGGCGTGGGCTTCTGCACGACGGGCGGAGGCGCCGGAGCGGGCCGCGGCGGCGGCGGCCACATCATCTGGCCCTTCTCGAGCACGAGAGCCCCGCGAACGACTTCGTCTTCGTGATCGATACTCCAGTTCTCCGCCCCGCCGATGTCGCTGAGCAGATGGCAGAGATTCGTTCCGTACAATTGGCTCGCGGTGGGCGCCAGCCGGCTCGGCAGGTCGATGTAACCGATGACGGTGACCCCCTCGACGACCACGACCTTTCCGGGCTGCGTATGCTCGCAGTTGCCACCGGCTTCCGCAGCGAGATCGACGATCACGCTACCGGGCCTCATTTGGGAGACGATATCCGCAGGGAGGAGCTTTGGGGCGGGTCGGCCGGGGATGAGCGCCGTGGTGACGATGATGTCCACGTCCTGCGCCTGCTGCTTGAACAGCGCCATTTCGGCGTCGATGAACTCTTTGCTCATCACCTTGGCGTAGCCACCCTCCCCGGTGCCGTCTTCTTCGAAGGAGAGCTCGAGGAACTCCGCCCCCATGCTCTGGACCTGCTCCTTCACGGCGGGCCGGGTATCGAAGGCACGCACGATGGCGCCGAGACCGCGAGCCGTGCCAATCGCGGAGAGGCCCGCGACCCCAGCGCCGATGACCAACACCTTCGCCGGCGGGACCTTGCCCGCCGCCGTCATCTGCCCAGTGAAGAAGCGCCCGAAGAAGCTGGCGGCTTCGATGATCGCGCGGTACCCGGCGATGTTGGCCATCGAGCTGAGGGCATCCATCTTCTGGGCACGCGTGACGCGCGGAATCTGATCCATGGCCAGCAGCGTGATCCCGCGCTCCGCGAGTCGCTTGACGAGCGCTTCGTTCTGCGCGGGCCAGATGAACGAGATGAGCGTTTGCCCCGCCCGCAGGCGCTCGGCCTCGTGTGGCCCCGCTCCGGCCTTCTCCGGCGGCCGCACCTTCAAGATCAGGTCCGCCTCACTCCACAAGGCCGCCGTTTCACCGACTATCGTCGCGCCCGCGGCAGCGTATGCGGCGTCCTGGAAGCTGGAGCCCGCGCCCGCCCCTGCCTCGACCGTCACGTCGAAGCCTTGCTTGATGAGACGCTTGACCGTGTCCGGCGTGGCTGCGACTCGCCGCTCACCGGGGTGGATCTCTTTCGGAATCGCTACTTTCATAGGTGCACAGCCCCATAGCGCAATTCGCCCCCGCCAGGGACACAAGTCCTCGAGCCCGAGCGACGCGCGAACGGACATTGGCCTGTTGGCCGCCTCCGGTTTTCGACGGACTGTAGCACCGAGCCGTCGCAGACGCCTCCCTCCCGCGAAGCGCTGCGGGGGGGTTTCAGCCGAATTTCAAAAGATGGGCAAAGAACGCGAGGATCGAGACGACTGCCAGCGCCAGCGTGCCTTTCGACAAGCCCGTATCTTTCTGCGTTGCTCGTAGCTCCACGACGAGCGCAAGCACACTCACCGCCAACCCAACGATGATCAACCAGAAAGCGTAGTCGACTCCTTGAAGGTCCCAGGTGCGGCGACGATGCACCCCGAAGAAGCGGTCGATCTTGTAGAGGTGCGGGCGAGCGCGGTCGATGTAGTAGAGCGCCGAAAGCACGACGCCCCAGCCGAGCACGTTGAGCGACGCGAGCGCCCAGCGCTCGATATCGATATCGTTGTCGCCCCGCGCCGGCCCCTTGCTGGTCGCCGAATGCCGCTCGGTGTGCCTCTCCGAATGCCGCTCGGTGTGCAGCAGTGAAGGGCGATGGCTCTCGGTGTCGTCGTTCCTCAATGGTCCAATACCGCGAAGGCGAGCTCTTCGTCGAACCAGGCCGACGACGCACGAGCGAAGGCGGACCGTGTGAAAAGACAACGGTCGAAGCGCCGCGCGCTACAGTGCGCACCGCCGCGCGCACATGACGAGACACCGCCCGCGATCGCCGCAGGCACACCGAACGAGCCCGACACGGCCGCACCCACACCGCGACTCGAATCGAATCATGAGGTCGGCGGAAGGCGCACGGAGGACTCCCGTTGATTTCGTTTTGATACGCGCCGAGCTCGACCGGATCGCGCACCAGCAAAAAAGGACCGGGCATCCCGGGAAAGTGCTGACCAGCGGACTGGTGCGCAGCGATTGCGTGCGATGGCGAGTGGTCGCCTCGCGGGGGCTGAGCTACGTTCGGCTACTCCATTTGGTCGAAAGTTCTCAGCGAGTGCCATCAGCGACACCTAGTGGACCCTCCGTGGTAGGAACGCTTGCCGCTACCCCCGTCGGCAAGTTGCTGCGTCACGCCCTCGAGCACGATCTCACGGGCGCTTTCGTGTTTCATCCACCCACGGGTGAATCACGGGCCTTGACCCTAAAAAGGGGGCGGGTAGTGAAGGCCCAAGATCCGGAGCGACACTCCGCGCTCGGGGAGCTACTGGTGAGCACCGGCGTGCTCGACGCCAGGGAGCTCGAGCCGGCTCTGCAACGTGCGCGGCAGCATGGCAAGCCCCTCGGCCACCACCTACTCGGTGTTGGCCGCGTGAAACAGGCGACGCTGAATGCCCTAGTGAGGGAGCAGCTCATGCGGCGCGTGACCTCTCTCACGCACCTCCCACCGCCCAGTCGCTTCGGCTACTACTCCAAGGTCGACCTGCTGCCGGATGTGCCGGAGGCCCACTGTGAGCCCGTGCCGCTTTTGTGGCGCTGCATTCGAGACGGTCGAGCCGACAGCCACTTGCACGCCGTGCTCCACGAGCTCGGGGATCGACCGCTGACCCTGGTCCGCCCGGCGGCGGACTTCGGGCTCGGCGAACAAGAGGCTGCACTCGTGCGCCGGCTTCGCCGCGCGCCTGGCAGTAGCTTGCGCGCGCTCAGCGCCTCCTGCGGGCTCAGCGAGGAAAGCGTCGGCCGCCTGGTATACGCTCTGGCCCTGACGGACCGGCTCCGGCCCAGCGAACCCCCAGGCGTTGCGCCCAAGCGGGAGCCGAGGCGCTCGAGCAAGGCCCCGCCCCTCGTTCCGGCGGGCCGGCGAGCGAAGACGGGCCCTCCCCAAACGGCCGCCCAGCTTGCCTTGATGGCCACCGAGCTCGAGGGCCGCGGTCGGTTTGCCGAAGCGCACCAGCTGCTTCAGCGCGCATGCGGGCTCGAGCCAATGAGTCCACGTTACGTCGCTCACCAGGCCTGGCTGGCGGTCGCCGCCCGCGGCATCGGAAACAAGCAGCGCTGCTGGGAGACACTGCACACCCTGCGGCTGTGCGTCCTGAAGGCGCCCCAATGCCCCGAAGTACGTCGATACCGAGCCCGCACGCTGAAGGCCGCGGGCGAGGATCTACCAGCCTTCAGGGACTTTTCCTTCATTGCGCGCGAGTTGCCCGAAGATTTCGAAGCGGTGCGAGAAATGCGCTTGTACCGAATGCGAAAACGCAACGCCGAGCGTCGGCAGTCGGGCCTCTTCCGGCGCTGGATTCTCGGCACCTGAGCGCACCCGGCAGAGAGCCCAGGGAGCGGCCCGAGCCCCGCACACCGGCTCGGCGCCACGGGCGTGGCGTTTCGCTCGAACTGGGGTCACGCTAGACGGGTGATCGTCGGAGTCATCAAGGAAACCAAGTCGGACGAAAACCGAGTCGCGCTGACGCCCGTCGGCGCCGAGCAGCTCACACGCAGGGGGCACGATGTCCTCGTCGAGAGCCAGGCCGGGGCGGGCTGTGGCCTCTCGGACGAACGCTACCACGCCGCGGGAGCGAAGCTCCTCTCGAGCCCGAAGGAAGTATTGGACGCCTGCGAGCTCCTGGTGAAGGTCAAGGAACCTCAACCGAAAGAGCTCTCTTGGCTCCAGCCGAAGCACACGGTGTTCGGGTACTTCCATTTCGCCGGTTCCCGGCAGCTCACCGAGGGGAGCCTCGAATCCGGATACACGGCAGTCGCTTTCGAAACGCTGCGAGCCGCAGACGGGTCGCTGCCCTTGCTCATCCCCATGAGCGAAGTCGCCGGCAGACTGTCGATCCAATCCGGAGCCAAGCACCTGGAGCAACACGCTGGCGGGCGCGGCATCCTGCTCGGTGGCGTCCCCGGCGTCGCGCCCGCTCGAGTCGTCGTGCTGGGCGGAGGCATCGTGGGCCACAACGCCGCTCGCATGGCGGCCGGCTTGGGCGCGCGCGTGACGATCCTGGACGTGAACCTGAAGCTCCTGCGAAGCCTGGACAGCACGATGCCCGCCAACGTGAGCACGCTCTACAGCGATCACGAGGCCGTTCGCGACAGCTTGCGCGACGCGGATTTGGTCATCGGCGCGGTGCTCTTGCCCGGCAAGAAGGCGCCCAAGCTCATCACCCGAGCGTTGCTGATGGAAATGCAACCCGGTAGCGTCGTGGTCGACGTGTGCATCGATCAGGGCGGCTGCATGGAGACCTCGCGCCCGACCACGCATTCGAATCCGACATACGTGGAGGAAGGGGTGGTGCACTACTGCGTTGCCAACATGCCCGCCGCGGTGAGCCGCACGAGCACTCACGCGCTTTGCAACGCGACGCTTCCGTACCTGCTGCAGCTCGCCGACCTCGGAGTAGACGCCTTTCTCGGGCAGAGCCCGGGCCACCGCGAGTCGCTCAACCTGCGTGCCGGCGCCATCGTCAGCCAGGACGTGGCGGAGGCCTTCGAGGACCTACCGCACGCCTCGCTCAAGATTGCCTGACGGAAGGCCGCTCGGCAGCAGGCCGCCCGCCGGTGCCTGGACGTAGCGGGTAGCGGCACCTCGCGATTGTTGCCAGCGGAGCGCTTCGAGCACCACGGGCTTCCAATCCGTCCACTGGTGCCCGCCTTCGAAGGGCATTGCCCGATTCGAGATCCCGCCGCGCGAGAGGTGTGCGGCCAGGGCCTCGGCCCCTTCGCGCATCCCGGGCTCCTCCTCGAGCCCCCAGGCGACCAGCACGCGTGCTCCCTCCGTGTCCGCCGGGCCGCGAAGCTGAACGAAGGGATCGCGCCGGCGCACACGCGCGGGATCATAGGGCCCCCAGATCTTCTCGATTGGCAACAGGAGCCCCCACCAGAAGCTGTCGTAGAACTCCTTGACGCTCTGGGCGTCGAACAGCGGCGGGCTGATCGCGCTGGCCGTGGCAAAGTAGCCGGGGCGATGAATCAGGAAGCTGAGCGCTCCGTGCCCGCCCATGCTGATCCCCATCACGTGGCAGCTCTCGGGGCATGGCAAAGTCGAGTAGCGCGCCTGGACGTCGACGAGGAGCTCATCGAGCACCCAGTCGCGATAGGGGCGCTCGCCGTCGTGCCAATTTTCCCAGAAGCCCACGTCCCCCTGCGGGCTGACGATGATCGCCTCGGGAGCGAGCCCTCGCTCGAGCGCCTCGGTAACCCCAAATCGATCGAGCGCGTCCGGCCCGTCCCCGGATCCGTGCAGGAAGACGACCAGCGGCAGGGGTTTGCTGGGGGTGTACCCGGGGGGCAAGTACAGCGTGTGGCGCATCTGCCGCTGCATGATGGCGCTCGGCTGCTCACGATAGATCAAGTGCCGCGGCGCGGGTGCGCAGCCCCACCCCAAGGCGCCGCCGAAACAGGCAGCCGAGACCCAGTGCGCACGCCTCACGGCTTCGCTCGCTCGCACTCGTCGATGAACGAGTAGTAAAGCCCCACCCAGCGCTCGGAGGCGCGGGCACGCCGGTCGCCGCCTTCGGGGAGGGCGGAGGCCGAGAGCTCGGCGCGCAGACCCGCGCAGCGAAACAAGCGAAGCGCCCTGGGCCCGTGGTAGCGATTGGTGACGACCAGAACGCGAAGGCGACAAGGTTGCCTTTCGCACAGGATCCGAGCCGAAAAACGGGCGTTCTCTATCGTGTCTTGCGACCTTTCTTCGAGCAGCATGGCTTCCTCTCCGACGCCGAGCTCGGACGCCAGCTCGGCCATGACCCGCGCCTCCGAGGGCCCCCCCGCCGTCGGGCCTCCGGTGAGCACCAGACGACGCGCGACCCCTCGCCGGAAGAGCTCCACGCCGTGGCGCAAGCGGCTGACGAGCTCGGGATTCAGGCGACCGTCGTCGAGCCGGGGCGGGCGGTTCCCGAGCACGACGACCGCATCGAACGGGCCGGCCGCCTGCGCCTCTCCGAGCGAAAGGCCGCTCGCGGACGGGGCCGCACAGGCGACGGCCCCTCCGAAAAGCAGCGCCCTCCAGCGCTCGACGACCGCGGCAGCACCTCTCTTCACGGATCCTCCTCGAGCGCCGCCGAGGGAGCGAGCGCCTCCTCCGAGAGCGTCTCGATCTCGAGCACGTAACGCGCGCGTCGATTCTCGAGCTTGGCTCGCCGCGCCGCGAGCTGGCCGCGCTCGCGCCCCGAATACGAGACGGTGGTGTCCGGATCCTCCGCAGGCCCGAACTGGCGCTCGACGAGCTCGCCTCCCTGCCAACGCTCGAAGACCCGCTGCCCGAAGACCACGGCTTCCCGAACGGCGCTCGATTCGCTTGGCGGCGGGTCGCTCTCGGCAATCCACGGGTACAGCACGCGCTGAACGTCCCGCAGGATGTAGCGAGGGTCGAAAGGCACCGGCAGCGCGGCTCGGTTCTCGAGAGCAACGACGGGGCCTCCCGGCCCTGCCGCGAGACTCAAGACGAAGCCCACCGAGCTCATCGGGCCCAACCCGACCAGGCGTAGCTCGCCCGGCTCCTTCGAGAGCACCGCCCCGAAGCTGCGCTGCCCCTCGGGCCAGCGAGCGGTCACACGCTGCTGCCATTGAAACGCCCCGGGTAGGCGGTCCACCGGCAAGAGCGGAAACGACGGGACGCCGCCTTTGGCCGGGGCGCTCTGGGCGGGGGCCGCCGGCGCGCACCCGCCCGCCATCCCCGCGACGAGCGCGAGCCGCGTCGCCAGGGCGAACCAGAGCGTGCGGGCGGAGCGAAGCCGCGCGCGCCGCATGCCCAGACGATCAACCATGCGAGCCCTGCTTGCCGGCGAAAAGAACCAGCGTGATGGGCGACAGGAGAAGGCTCGCCGAGACCCCGACCCCCGCGACCAACCCGATCATGCGCATGGCCGGCTGCGCCGAGAGCGCCAGCATGCCAAAGCCGAACACCGTGGACAGGCAGGCGACGACGAGCCCCGTCAGGGTTGCGGAGAGGCCTCTCTCGCCGCCCGCCCCCCGAGCCTCGCTGAGGAAGACTCCGTAGTCGACGCCAATGCTCAGAACCATCAACAAGGACGTGAGACCTAGCAAGTTCAGCGCAACCCCGGCCACCGAGAGCGCGAACACCGTCACCCCGGCCGCTAGCAGCGCCGGGCTCAGAGCGGCCACAGCCAAACCCAGCGCCCGATAGCGCAGCCACAGCAGGGCGAGAACGGCCGCCAATCCGAGGCAGAGCAGATTCACGACACGGGCTCGGTAGCTGGCGGCAGCCCGAGAAGCGACCGCGCGCTGGTCGAGCAGCTCGGCGCCCTCGATCGCGTCGAGCCGCCGAAGCAGGGCTGGCTCATCGACGACCTTGCGCAGAAAGGAGATCACCCCAACCCGGTCCCCCACCGTGATCAGGAATGGCCGCACCAGCGGCGCAGCTGGCGAGGCCATCAAATCCTCGTAGCGCAGCGGCTCGGCGGGTGGCTGGTGCAGTTGCTCGAAGAACGGGGCGAACACGCTCACGTCGAACCCCGCGGCCTCGAAGGCGGTTGCCAGGCGCCGCTCGAGGTCGGCGCTTCGCAGCACCTGCTCGACGGCTCGCTGTGTCTGCGCGCTGGGCAACAGCGCCCCCAGACCGCGAAAGCCCTCGAGCTCGCCACCTTCGCGCGACGCCGAGAGCGCCCGCTGCACCGCTTCGTTCACGTGCAGGGCTTGCTGCCGTGTGTCGCCGAGGGCTACGACGAAGCGGCTCGCCTCCAGCCCGGCGACTCGCTCCCGAACGCGCTGGTCCTCCTCGTATAGAGATGGATCGAAGCGCATGAGGTTGGCCATGTCGTCGTCCCAGTGAACCCGCAGCCCCCCGAAGGTCGAGGCCGCGAGCGCGGCCGCCGCGACGGCCCAGAGCAGACGTCGCCGCCTCGTCAGCGCCGCAAAGGCGGCGAGCAGCACGCGGCCCAGCGCGTCGCGCACGGCGGCTGGGCGGGCCCGGTGCCCCGCCAACTCCGGCACCAGAAACACGGTGACCCAGAGCGCCGCAAACACCCCCACCGCACCGAAAATCGCCGCCTCACGCAACCCGGGGAAGTTGGAGCCGGCCATGGCGGCAAAGCCGATCACGGTCGTGGCGGCCCCGAGCAGCAAACCCGGCAAGATGCGCCGCATGGTCGCGCGCGGCCCGCCGGGCTCGGGGTCCGCCTGCTGGTGCACGTAGAAGTGGATCACGTAGTCGACGCACACACCGATCAGCGAGGCCCCAAAGGCGAGCGTCAAACCGTGAACTCTGCCCGAGAGCAGCAGCAGGGCCGAGACACCCGCCAGCATGCCGAAGCCCACCGGCACCAGCGTCAGCAGGAGCAGCCGCAAGGAGCGAAATAGCAGCAAGCACAGGAGCGTCAGACACGCGATCGACAGTGCGCCGATGCGGGAGATGTCGGCCGTGATGCTCCGCCTCGCGCTCACGGAGAAACGCGATAGGCCGCTCTGCTCGACGACCACCCCGGGCCAATCGGCGCGCACGCGGCTCACGGCAAGGTCCACCGCCGCCAGCACGGAATCCTGAGCCGCTGCATCGAACGCAGAGCTTCGAGCACCGAGCAGCAGGATCGCGCTGCCGTCGGCGGCGAGGTAGCGGCCCTGCTCCACGCGCAGCTCCGCCGGCCCCCGCTGCACGTCCTCGAGCAGGCGCGGCACGGCGAGCAGCGGATCGAGCGGGGCGGCGCGCGATACGAGCGTCGAGAGGGGGGAGCCGAGGCGCCTGCGCATGTCCCGGGCGGCTCGCTCGAGCCCGGCGTCGCTGACGAGCTGCCGCGCCTGCTGCTCACCGCGCGCCGCGAACGCGAGCCGATGCGACTGATAGATGCCCCACAGAGCTTCCTGCAGCTGCTCGGGCGGCCCCCCCTCGAGGAAGGCGAGCTCTGCCATCAGCGCGACGTCGGCGTGCAGAGCCTGCTCGAGCCGACGCGAAGCGGCAGCGCTCCGCTCGGGTGAGCCACCCTGCACGGAGAGGATCAACGTTCGACTCAGCTCGCTCTTGGCCACCGCGCGCGACAGCTCGGCGCGCGCGGCGTCGCCTGCTCGGGGCATGAAATCGGCGAGGTCCGTGGTCAGCTGCCAGCGCGCGCCGACGTAGGCGCCGAGCGCGAGCGAGATCACGAGGCAGAGCGCGAGCCGCGGCCAGAGTGAAGCTCCGCCCCGTGCCCCACGATCTGGCTCGCGCTCCGAGAGCAGCGCGCCGCTCATGGCCCTGCTACAATGCCGAACAGGCTGGCCTTTTCCGCCTCGGAGAAGGTGCGCGCGGCGTCTACGCAAGAAAGCCGAGTGGTCGTGGTATCCCCCTTGGTTTCCACCACACGCAGCTGCTCGACCGACAGCGCCCGACCGGTGATCTCGATGCGCGCGACCAGGTCGCTCAGAGGCCGGGCGCGCGGTGTCAACGTGAGCTGCCAAGCGCGAGAGCCACCGGGAGCGGGCCGCCCTCTCGCCTGCTTCTGCGGCTCGCCCGATGCGCTCGCGACGGCGGGCTCGAACTGCAGCGAATAGGCCTCGGCCAAGCCCTCGTGGTCCCCTTCGAGCACGCGCGTGAACGACTCCACGAACAGCCGCACGTCGGGACGAGCGCGCAGGTCGACCCGGCGCTCCCCCGCCGGGTCGGCGATGAGGATGCGACCGGGGGCGATGCGCACCCACGAAGGCTCGGGCGTCACGACGTGGCGGGCGAGCAGGCCAGGCCGGGCGAAGTACAGCACCCCCGCGCTGCGCAGGGGGGCGCGCAGCAGCGCCAGCTTCTTCTCTTCGACGAAGCGGGCCTCGAGGCCCCCGACCGACGCGAGCGCGGCGAGCAGCGCGCGAGCCGTCTTCGGGCTTTGCGAAGCCCTCTCGGCCAAAGCCTCGGGAGCCCGCTCGCGGCAGGGCCCCTGCTCGGCGCTGGGGCCGGTGGGCGCAGCGCGCCCGGGCTCGGCGCCCGCGAGCGCCGCGAGCAGGCACCAAGCGAGCGCCAGGAGCGCTGCTGGCCGGCGCAAGCCCACACTCCTGCACGCAACCGTCACGCGACCCTCACTGCGGCAGGCGCTGCTGAATGCAAGCGGGGATCTCGCTGAGCCAGCTACCCTCGGCGTCGGTGAAGGCGAACCGAGTGAAAGCGCGCGCCGAGCGCCGTTGCCGGGAAAGGTTGAACACGTCGTAGGAGACACGCAGCAGGTGGGAGCGCTCGCTGAACCAACAAGCGACGGAGAAGCGATCCCCGTAACACAGGGGGCTATTGTAGCGGCAGCGGGCGTCCGAGACGAACATGCGCACGCCCAACCGAGCCATGTCCTCGACGTCGAGCTGGAAATTCCGGAGCAACTCGGTTCGCGCCACCTCGAGGTACTGAAAGTAGCGACCGTGCCATACGACGCGAAGTGGGTCACAGTCGTGAAACGGAACGCTCAGCTCCACCGTCGCCGCGTGATCCGGCCGCTTCAACGGCGAACTCCCCCCGAGGGCTGCGTTTCCGGACCGGACCCGGAGTCCGCTGGCTCGGGCTCTCGCGCTTCGCCCGTGATGACCCCACTTTGGATCAGCTCGACGACGGTCTGGATATCTCGATCCATTCGCCGATCGCCCCGGACGAACGGAACGTGCTGCCGAACGGCGCCGTGCAGAGCGCCCAGGCTCGAGGGCCCCGGTTGACCTTCGCCGCGGGCGCGCAGCTCCGCGGCCTGGCAGACCGCCAGCGTGCAGATCGCCGCCACGCGCTCGGTGAGCTCGACCACACGCAGCGCGTCGCGCGAGGCGATGGTGGCCATCGGCACCTTGTCTTGATTGTGAGACTCGGTGCTGCGGCTGAAGACGCTGGCGGGGATGGTGAGCTTGAGCGCCTCCGCGGTGAGCGCCGAGGCGCTGATGCTCATGGCTTTGAAGCCGTGATGGGTGTGGATCTCCGGCCCTTCGGCTCCCACGAGGTTCTCGGGCAGGCCATTGCTCTCCTGCGGCAGGCAGAGCACGACGAGCTGACGATCCAGCAAATCGGCCACGTTGGCCACTGCGCCTTTGAGCGTGTCCATCGCGAAGCCGACGTGGCTGCCATAGAAGTTGCCCCCGTGGAGGATGACCTCGTGGTCGATGTCCACGATGGGGTTGTCGCTGACGCCATTGAGCTCGGTGACGAGCACGCCCTCGAACCAATCGAGCGCGTCCACCAGCACCCCGAGCACGTGGGGCGCACAGCGAATCGAGTAGCGATCTTGCAGGCGGCAGGGCGCGGGCTTGCCCGGGAGCTGCGCGAGCTCCTGGCGAATCCACTGCGCGGCCCGCAGCTGGCCCGGGTGGCCCTTGGCGCCGTGCAGGATGGCGCTGAAATGCTCGGGGTTGCCTCCGATGGTTCGGCTCGCCAGCGCCGTGATGCGAGCCGTCAGGCGCGCCAAGCGCCGGGCTCGCCCGAACGCGAGAATGGCCAGCGCCGTGGCCACGCTGGTGCCGTTCATCAGGGCCAGCGCTTCCTTGGGGCCCAGGGTCAGCGGCTCGAGCCCGTGCTCCGCCAGCGCTTCGATGGCGGGGCGCATCTCCCCGGACTCCGTCAGCGCCTCACGCTCGCCGACCAAGAGCGCGGCAACGTAGGACAGCGGCGTGAGATCGCCGCTCGCCCCGACGGAACCCTCGGCGAAAATCGCGGGAAGAATCCGCCGGCGAAGCAGCTCGCACAGCCGCTCGGCGACGGCGGGCCGCACACCGCTGTAGCCGCGCGCCAGCGAGCACAAGCGAGCGACCAACACGGCCGCCGCCTCGACGGGCTGCAGGACCCGGCCCGTGCCGCAGCCGTGAAACCGCAGCAGGTTCAAGGAGAGCGCAGCGGACGAGGCGGGCGGGATCGCATTGCGAACCGAGTCACCGTAACCGGTGGTGACTCCGTAGATCTTCTGACCATCCATCAGGCGGCGCTGTACCAAGCCGTGGGCCGCCTCCATGCGCTGCGCCGCCTCGGGGCTCAGCTGGGGCAGCGCGAGGCCCGTGGCGAGCTGGGCGAAGCCCTCCAAGCCGAGGGGCTCTTGCCCAATCGTGAGGGTCGGACGCGCCGCCCCGCCCGGGGCAGTTTCAGTGGAACTTGAAGACATGAGAACGGGTCCGCAGTCTGCGGGGAAGCAGCGGGGAATCCGAGCGTGTTACCGCAGTTGCAAGACAAGGGTCAATCCGCCCCCCGGGGGGTGGTCGGCGGCGGCCGGCGCTCCGTAGAGTCGGCCCGGGCGCGCCAAAAGTCGTAGAAGTTGAACCAATTGTAGGGCGCCTGGCGACCGTAGTGCTCGAGCCGAGCCACGTACCTTCGCACCAGCGCTTCCAGCGCCGCCGCCCGCTCGCGCCGCGGCAAACGCACCTGGTCGCTGAAGGGCTCGCAATACAGATCGTAGCGATTGGGCGAGCGAAACAACCCGAACGTCAGAAACACGGGGCACTTCAGCACCGAGGCCAGCACGAAGGGACCCGTCGGGAACCTGGCGGGGCAGCCGAAGAAGTCCGCCGTGACGGCTCTCTCGTTGAGCCCCACCCGATCCCCCATCGTACCGACGAACTGCCCTTGAGCGACGCTCGCCTGCACGCGGAAGATGAAGTCGACCGAGTCGACCTCGATGTGGATGACTCGAGCGGCTACCCCGGGGTTGAGCTGGTCGAACAGAGCGTTGACCATCTTGGCATTGGCGAAATGCCCGAGAATGTTGATCGGCACGCCGATATCGTCGGCGTCGGCCCGAAGCGCTTCGAAACTGCCGAGATGCGCGCCAATCAAGATTGCGCCCCGGCCCGCATCGCGAGCGCGGTGGAGGTGATGGTCGCCGGTTCGCGTGATTTGCAGGCCGGCGGTCTCGCCGCGCAGAAAGAAGATGCGGTCCACCGTCACTTGCGCGAAGCAGCAAACGTGCCGGTAGACGTGGCTCCAGCTCACGCGCCCGCCGGTGGCGGCCTCGAGCCAAGCCCTCGAGGCCCGCGCCACCGAGGGGCGAAACAGCACGTACCAGAGCCCGACCAGCCGTACCACGAGCCGGGTCGGGGTGCGCCCCAGCGCCGTGGCCAGCCAGTAAAAGAGCCGGATGCCGAAGAGGGTGCCTCGCTCGCGCGAGCTGAGCCAGGTCGCCGCTTCGACCGCCGACGGCGGATCTCGCTTCGGCGGCGCGGACCGAGCCGCCGCGGAGACCCCGCCGCTCAAACCCACCCCAAAAGGGGGCGAAGGCGCCGCCCGAGCCAGCCGCAGGCGCCCCCGATGCACAGCCAGGCGTGCATCATCGACAGCCGCAGGTTGTCCCGCAGGGGTCGAAAGTGGCTCACCCCGCCGACCTCCTCTGCCAAATAGCGCACCGGCACGGGGAGGTTCACGATCGGCAACGCCGCCCAGGCGCAGCGCACCGCAATCTCGACGTCGAAATCCATGCGATTGCCGCGCGCGCTGACGGCCCGCAGTGGCTCGAGTGGGTAGACCCGGAAACCGACCATCGCATCCACGATGGTGCCGCGCCCGACCTCCAGCGCCACCCAGAAAGTGGTGATCTTGCGCGCCAGCCGCCGCAGCCAAGGCGCGCTCTCGTCGTAGCAGGGGAAGCCCAAGATCAGGGCGCCAGGCCTGCCCCGCGCCTCCCGCAGGAAGGCTTCGGCGCTGTCCAGATCGTGCTGACCATCCGCATCCACCTGCAGCGCATGGGTGAAGCCCAAACGGCGGGCCTCTTCGAAGCCCGTCTTCACGGCCGCGCCCTTGCCCCCGTTGCGCTCGCGGTGCACCACGTGCGCCAGCCCCTCGGAGGCCAGCCGCTCACAGGCGGCGCGACCTTCCGCGCCGCTGCCGTCATCGACCACGATCACCTCCGAAAGGAACCGCCGGCCGCGCCGCACCACCTCCGCGAGCGTGCGCGGGTTGTCGTACGTGGGGATCAACAGGCAGCAGCGAAACGCAGGTGACGTCACGCTCGGGGCTCCGAGGGCTCGAAGAAGCTCATGCGCCCGGCGGAAACCGAGCGATCGTCGAGGCGAACCCAGAACTCGCACTCGGCCTCGCCCTGGGAAAAGGCGAGCCGAACCGCCACGCGATCCCCCGGGGCGATGCGCCCCATGAATTTCACCCGCGAGAGCGCTCGCAGCGACCCCCACGCCGGGCGGTGCTGCCGCACCAGGGGCAACAGCAGCTCGTGCAGCTGGACGACACCCGCCATCACCGGGTAGGCGTCGAAGTGCCCCCCGTAGTGCGCGTAGTTCTCGGGCACGGCCACCTCGTGCTCGAGCAGTAGACCCTCGGCCTCCAAGGCCGTGCCCACCCCATCCGCGGGCGGGCAGGCGCGCTCGGAGACCTGCAGCTCGCTCGACAGCGCCGCGCCCTGGGGCCCCAGCCCGAACAGCCGCAAAACCCGATGCCGCTGGAGCTTTCCGCTCGGCTCGCGCGGCAGGCTGTGAGCGAAGATCATTCGCCGCGGCAGCGTGGAGGGCTCGAAGTGACGCGCCATGCGAGTCCGCAGGAGCCCTTCGAGCGCCTCGTCGCGCGGGTGGCGCTCCCCGCGCCCGCCGGCAGGCACGAGCGCGGCGAGGAGTCGACAGCCGCGCACCGTCTCCTCGGTTGCGACCACGACGGCGTCCGCCACCTCGGGCTGGCGCAGCAGCCACTCCTCCATCGCCTGCAGGGAGACGCGAAACCCCCCGACCTTCACCACGCTGTCTTTGCGCCCGAGCGACAGAAACGAGGAATCGGTGTGCATTTCCACTCGATCGGCCGTGACGAACGGCGCCGGCAACCCCTCGCTGAGGAACGGTGAAGCCACCACGAGCTGGTTGCCTCGAGTGACGGACACGTCCACCCCGCGCAGCGGCTGCCAGCGAGGGCTCGCGCCGCGACGGCGTGAGGCGATCCCGCCGGTTTCCGTCGAGCCGAAAATTTCGGTGACTCGAACGCCGTGACGGGCCGCAAACGCTTCGGCAACGGACTCGGAAAGCGGTGCCGTGGACGAGAATACGTGCGAAAGAGACGCGAAGCTGCGGGGCTCGATGACCTGCGCCACGCGCAGGTGAACGGGCACGGTGATGAGCACATCGGCCCGAGAGCGCTCGACACTGGCGGCGACCTCCTCGGGCAGCAGCGGCGTGTCGCGGCACACCGCGCCCCCCGTGCACAGCGGGAGCAGGACGGCGAAGAGCAGGCCGTACAGGTGCGCCGGGGGCACCGTGGCCACGTAGGTGGTGCCCGAGCCGAGGCCGAACGTCTGCGCCCACGCCATCACCTCCCCGACGAGCTGCCCGTAGGTCTTGCACCACACCTGGCTCTCGCCGGTGCTGCCCGACGTGTGGACGTGCGCGACGACGCCCGCAGGCCGCGGCGCGCTCGGCAGCGGGCCGCCGGGTGGCGACTCCGCCCTGCCGAGGAGCTGGGCCACGCTCACGTACCCGGCCACGGCCGTGTCGTGGAGCAGCGTCACCACGCCCGGATTCGAGAGCAGCCCCGTGATCGTCTCCGCGCGCAGGTTGGGAGGCAGCGCAACCGCCATGCCGCGCGACCAGGCCCCCAGCAGCCCCGCCGCGAAGGCGTAGCGATCCGACTTGAACACCATCAGCGCTTTGCCGCCGGGCGGCGCCTCGGGCAGCGCCGCGGCCACGGCCGCTGCATCCCGCAACAGGTCGGCCGCCGTTCGAGCCCCCGCCCGACCGAAAGCCACCAGGTCCTGCGGGGCGTGGTGAGAGAGCAGCGTCATGAGAATCTCCGCATCGCGCGCCTGAGCTGCCTATCGAGAAAATGCGATCGATAGCGCCCGAACCGGGCCTTTCGGATCGCGTACTCCAGGGCGAAGAGCAGGCCCATCACGACGTAACTGACGAGGCCATTGTACGTCGCCCAGGCCAGCAGCGCACCCAGCGCCGCGAGCGAGAGACCAATTGCCGCGTTGAGGCAGAAGAATACACACCAAATCCACGTCCAGAGCCGACACCAGGCGACCTCCGCCGGGGTCAAGTCCGGATCCTGCAATCGGGCGAAGCGCTCCACCATCGGCGGCCCACGCCACAGCGTGGCTCCGAACGCGAGCAAGAACGCCCCGCTGAGGGCTGCGGGCACGACCAGCACGAAGCCGCGCGAGTCGAGCCAGGCAGCGAGCACGAGCATCGACGCCGGCAAGATCGGCAGCCACCCGAGCGAGCGCAAGCCGGGCCGGGCGGGCGCGGCGTTTCGCTCCGGCCCGGGCGCGGCAAGCCCGCGCCGAAGCGACCAGCGCCGGCTCAACCAAGGCAGCGACGCCGCCAGCATGGCGAGCGCGGCGAGACGGGGCGAGCCGTGCCGAAGGCCGAAGAAAACTGCCACGGGGTAAAGCGCGAACCCCGCCGCGCCCGCAACGGCCCCCAGGCTCGACCAACGGGAGGAGGCCTCGCCGCTCGGCGGTGCGGCGGTTGCTGACTCTCGTGTCATCCAGGCTGCGCCGTTCATCCAAGGCTGCGGTTCATCAGGCTGCGCCGTTCATCCAAGGCTGCGCCCTTCCAAGGCTGCGCCGTCCATCCGGGCTGCGCCGTCCATCCGGGCTGCGCCGTGCTCGAACCCGAGGGAGAGGCGGCTGGCTGCGGGGCGCGGTCGAGCGCCCGAGCCGAGCTCCGAAGTCGGCGAGACACCGCCGCGAGGAGCCGGCCGGAACTCACGTCGTGGCGCTGGCCGCCTCGGCAGGCCCCTTCGCCTGCTCGGACTCGATGAACTTCGCCAGGCTGGCGACCGAGAAGAAGATTTCCCGATTGCGCTCGTCGTCGGCGCGGGTCTTGACCCCGAACTCCTTGTGCAGTGCCACCGCGAGCTCGAGAGCGTCGATGGAATCGAGCCCCAGACCCTCCACGAAGAGCGGCGCCTCGCTGTCGATGTCCTCCGCGGCAACGTCCTCGAGCATCAAGGCTTCTACGATGACCTTCTTGATCCGCATGTGTAGCTCTTCGTTCACTGCTGGCCTTTCTCGTTTCTCGGGAGCCCGGGGCTGGTCGGGGCTCGATACTAGCTGTTTCGGAGCTGGGTTGGCGCTGGGCCCCGCGGCCCTGGCTCTGCGGGCCTCGGTCGCTCGGGCCTCGGCCCCGCGAGCTCCAGCGCCTCGCGGTAGAGGGCTTCGACGTACTCTCGCATGGCGCGGCTGTCCTCTGAAAAATCCTCGGGTGCCAGGATCGCCAGCACGTCCAGTTGTTTGACGGGAAGACTCGCCGGCGGACCGAACAAACTATCCCCTGATGCCAGCCAGGGCGGATCTTCTCGAATCTTCAGCGCCACGACGGGCACGCGGGCGCGGCACGAAATCTCGAACGCCGCCCGGCCAAATGGCCTCAGGCCACCCCGCGGAGATCGGCGGCCCTCGGGAAAGACCAGCACGCGAAAGCCCGACTGAAGGCGCCCCTGCGCCTGCTCGATGAGCGTCTGCACACCGAGCAAGGAGCCGTTGCCCGCATCGAAATGGCCGGCGCCGCCGAGCAACGGTCGGAGCCAGTACTTGCGGTACAAGTCGGCGCGCACGGCCGTGCAAACCTCGGGCACGGCTCCGAGGATGGCGGTGGTGTCGGTCAACGTGGGGTGATTGGCGATCAACACGCACGGCCCCGCCGGCAACGGAGGCAAGGCGCGCGGGTCGAAATCCACCACCCGCACCCAGCGCAGCCAGTGGTGCATCCCTGCAAAAGCGCGCCGTACGATGGCTTGCAGGGTGCGGGCGCGCCGCTCGGGCTTGCGGCTCGGTAGCAAAGCGAACAGGAAAAACGCAGCGTAGCCGGCCGGCGCCATGAGCATGTAGAAGCAGACGGAGAGGCTCGCGGCTGCGATGCGGATGGCGTGCTGCAATCGCCCGCCCCTCGGCGCCTGCGGCGCGCCGCCGAGGGCGCCCACGCCTTGTCGCGGGAGCGCCGTGGCGGTGCTTTCCGAGGCCCCTGCGCTGCGCTGCGGCAGGCGCTCGGCATTGCACACGGCGCCGGGCGCCGCTTCGTTCATGACACAAGACTTTAGGAGCGCCCTCCAGTAGTGTCAACGACCGGGCCGGTGGGCTCGGCAACGGCAATGAGCAGAGCCTTCGGCGGCTCCCGCGGCCCCCCGGTGGCACGCGGAGGCTGCCGAAACCCGCAGAACCTGCCGCGGCGTGCCCAGGCCAGACCCCGCAGCGGTCGAACGCTGCTTCGAACTCGTCTGAATCACCCCTGCTTTTGCTTTCGACATGAGTGAAATCGCCACCTCTCCGCGAGCGCCTGCGACGTATTCTACCAACCCCCCCGCGGGCGAAGGGCCCGACTACGACGTGGTGATCTGTGGGGGCGGCCTGGCCGGGCTGACGCTCGCACGGCAACTGCGCCGCGAGCTCCCCGCGCTGCGCGTGGTCGTCGTCGAAAAAACCGAGCGCCCTCTGCCGGAAGCCTGCCACAAGGTGGGTGAGTCGAGCGTAGAGCTCGGCTCTCAGTACCTGGAGCGGCTCGGTCTGAGGGACTACTTGCTGAGGGAGCACATCGTCAAGTTCGGTCTGCGCTTCTTTCCGGGCGGAGGTCATCTCCCGCCGCACCAGCGCGCAGAGCTCGGGCCCTCTCAGGAGCCGCCAGTCCGCTCCTACCAGATCGACCGCGGCCGCTTCGAAAACGATCTGCGCGCGATGCTCGAGCTCGACGGGGTGCAGCTGATGGAGGGCACGAGGGTGCGAGAAATCCATCTGGCCAGCGCGGACGTGAGCGGCTCGGGAGAAGTCGGAACGACCCCCGGGCAGCACCGCGTCGAGGTGGAATCGAGCGCCGGGCGGCGCACGCTCTCGGCTCGTTGGGTGGTGGACGCATCCGGCCGCAACGCGCTGCTCCGACGCAAGCTCAAGCTCAAGCGCGGCACACGCCACGAGGCGCACGCCGGATGGTTTCGGGTCAAAGGCCGCGTCGACATCTCGCGTTTCGCCGATGATTCTCCGGAGGCGGGCGCCTACCGGTCGGTGCCCATGCAGGAGGTGCGTTGGCGGTCGACGAATCACTTCATGGGGGAGGGCTATTGGGTCTGGTTCATCCCGCTGTCCTCCGGCAACACCAGCGTCGGTATCGTCACGCACGCCGCGATTCACGGCTTCGACGAGGTGCGCACGCTCGAGCGGGCTCGGGCGTTTCTGGCACGGCACGAGCCACACCTCGCCCGGGCGCTTTCGGGCGAGGAGGTGCTGGATTTTCGTTGCCTCAGCTCCTACAGCCACAACGCCGCCCGCTGCTGGTCGGCAGATCGATGGGGGCTGGTGGGAGAGGCCGGCGCCTTCGTGGACCCGCTCTACAGCCCGGGTACGGATTTCATCGCCCTCGCCAACTCGTTCACCGCAGAGCTGATGCGCGTCGATACCCAAGGCGGTGATTTGCCTCGACGCGTAGCGGAGCTGAGCGTGCAATACCGCGCCCTGGTGGCGGGAGGGGTGGAGCTCTTTCGAGACGCCGGCCAGCTCTACGCCCACGCCCGCGCCATGGCCGCGAAGATCTACTGGGACAACTTCTCGTACTGGTCGTTTCCCTGCCAGTACTTCCTGCAAGAGCTCTACCGCGCCACGGGCCCGGCGCACTCGACGCTCACGCAGCTCGGCGGCCGCTTCGCCGAGCTCTCCGGCTACATGCAATCGGTGCTCCGCGGCTGGGCACGGCTGGCCCCCGAAGCCCCCGAGCCGGGCTTCGTTTCCATGCCCCAGTTTCCCTCCCTGGTGGTGGAGGCTCACCTGGATCTGCAGAAGCGAATGAGCCCCGAGCAGAGCTTCGACTACCTTCGCCACCGGCTCGCCCAGGCGGAAGAGCTGGCGCGCGAGCTGTTGATTCGCGTCATCTCCGAGCTCGGCCCCGAGCGCGCAGGGAGTCTGGTCGGCGAGGTCCAGCCAGAGCGCTGGGGGCTTCCGATCAGCCAGGCGCGCCTCGATCAAGAAGGGCTGGTCGGGATGCAGCGGCGGCGAGAGCTATCCCCGATCGCCCGGGACGTCGAGCGCAACCTCGGCCCCGTGAGGCAACACCCCGAGTGGCGTCGAGCCCTCGCTCAGCTGCCGAACGTACAATCCGAGCCCCTACCCGCCGCTCCGGCGCCGCGCGCGCCCAGCGAGCTTCTGGCTCAGCTCGGGGTGGCTCCCCTGCCCCTGGTCGGCTCGAGCCCGAACGGCGCGTCCCCTCGCCCGTGAGCTCGGCCCCCCCAGAGCGGCCGATGAGCCCCGCGGAGCGGTTCATGAATTTGCTCAGCGGCAAGTGGGTCGTACAAGCCATCGCCACTGCGGCGGAGCTCGGCCTGGCCGAGGCGCTCGGCTCTCCGGCGAGCGCCGAGGCGCTCGCCGAGCGCGTGTCGTGCGAGCCCGAGCGGCTGCTGCGGCTGCTGCGAGTGCTGTGCGGCGAAGGGCTGCTCGAGGAGCTGCCGAGCGGCGAATATCGGCTGACGCCGCTCGGCGAGCAGCTTCGGGGCAGCGAGCAGCGCCGACTCGCACAGTTCGTCGGCTCCGCCTCGCAGTGGCTGCCCTGGACGGAGCTGACCGCAAGCCTGCGCGGGGGTGAGTGCGCCTTCGTCCGCGCCCACGGCGCGAGCCTGTTCGACTACCTGCAAGCCCACCCCGGCGAGGCGCGGCTCTACGACGAGGCCGTCGACACCTTCACTCGGCAGCAAGCCGTAGCCCTCGCGGCGAGCGCCGCCCTGCCCGACGGAGCGCACGTCGTCGACGTGGGCGGGGGGAGAGGCACGTTCTTGATCGAGCTATTGAAGCGTCGCCCGAGCCTGCGCGGCACGCTCGTCGACCGCCCTCACGTCGTGGCGGCCGCCGCGGCGCGCTTCGTCGAGGCGGGACTCGAACAGCGCCTCGCGACCGCGGGGGGCGATTTCTTCGAGGCGCTGCCGCCGGGGGGGAGCCACTACGTGCTCAAACACGTGCTGCACAACTGGAGCGACGCCCGCTGCACCGAGCTGCTCGCGCAATGTCGCAACCAACTGCCCGTCGGCGGCCGCGTCCTGGTCGTGGAGGGGCTGCGGCTGCCGGGTAACCAGCGCGACCTCACCAAGCTGATGGACCTCGAGATGTTGGTGCTGACGGGCGGCGGTCGCGAGCGCTCCAAGCCGGAGTTTCGGGCCCTCCTCGCCGCGGCGCGGCTGCGGCTCGAGCAGACGCTTCCGCTCGCGCTGGGCGCGTGGCTGCTCGTCGCCAGCCCGCGCCACTGAGGGGCCGATCGGCCCCGACGACGAGGCCGTCGGCTGGCGCGGTCACGCCCACGCTCCCCGCGAGCGAGCACCGGACGGCACGCTTCAGGACGCTCGACGTCCATCACATCGGACGCAAGGGCACCGGACGGTTCCGTGTCATCGGTCCGGGCACGCCGCGCGATCGGCGTCGCGATCAAACCCACCTTCATGCGGCCCCGGTGAGAGGGGAACGAGGAGAAGTCCACACACTGTGGGCAACCTCGGGACAGCTGTGAGTAACTCGGCTCGAACCTCGCAAGGCCGACGTGCGGCCGTCGCGAGCCGGCAAAACGAGCGCCCTACGATGGCGAAGCGCGAGCGAGCGCGCAGCGACGGCACGAGACCCCCGCGCTCGCACACGACGGGGTCGGTCACACGAGACCCCCGCGCCCGCACACGGCATCCGCGATCGTCAAAAGAAGTTACTGAAGAGCATCTCCCTCGAAGCGTCGGGCTACGGCCTGCGACGGTACACACAGGGCGCTTCGCCCGGCTCCCAATCCCCGAGCTGCATCGGTCGCTCCCCGCGGCCCAAGATCAGCAACCCCCCGGCGACCACGACCTCGCGCAGCTGGGCTTCGAAGCGCCGCTTCGCGTCGTCATTGAAATAGGAGAAGACGGCGTTGCGACACAGGACCAGGTCGAAGCGGCCGTCGACGGGGCCACCGGCGAGATCGTGGCGGCGCAGGGTGACTCGCCGCTGCACCGCGGCAGGGATGCGGCTGGCGTGGCCCTCTGGAGTCAGCAGCGCTCGGGCCGCGGTGGGAAGCTCGCGCAACGCGCCTTCGGGGTAGCTCGCCCGGCGGGCTCGCTGCAGCTGCCCGGCGTCGAAATCCGTGGCGACGATGTGCAGCTCGACGGGGGCAAAGCGTTCACACAGCGCCGGGCCCGAGCCCTGCCCCCCCGGCGCCGCGCCGCGCGCCGGCATCGACCAAGCGAGGGACACCGAGTACGGCTCCTCCCCGGCCCCACAAGCGGCGGACCAGCAACGGACGACGCCATCGCCGGCCGCCGCGCGCTGCGCCAAGCCCTCGAGCCCGCGAGCGGCGAGCCATTCGAACACCTCCCGGTTCCGGAAGAAGCGCGATATCGTGACGCGGCACAGCCAGCGCAGCTGGTCACGCTCATGCCCCCCGGGCTCTCGAAGCAGCGCCCGGTAGACCTCGAGGGAAGAGACCCCCAGCACCGCGAGCCGCCGGCGCAGGCGCTTGACGACCTGCCCTCGAACCCGACCGAAGGCGCTCGGATCCAGCCCGAGCGCCGGCATTTGTTGCACGAGAAAGCGCCAAAGCGGCGCGCGCCCCAGGGTGGCCTCGGCCGTCACCCGCTCGCGGGCGGCTGAAACAGCTCGACCACGTTGCGGTCCGGATCGCGCAGGAACAGGCCCCGAGCACCCGTCGGGTAGTCGACTGGGCCCCCCGAAATCGTGAGGCCGTGCTCCTCGGCGACCCGCTTGGCCTCCAGCACGTCTCGCACGGCGAGGGCCACGTGTGTGTAGCCGGGGTGCTTGACCTCGATGTCCATCAGCACGTTCTGCCGGCTCTCGGCGGCGGCATTCAGAATCAGGTTGAGCTCGACCCCGCACGGGTGGTGCAAGATGGCGACGGGCTCGGGCCCCAGCGGCCCCGCCGTGAGCTGGAAGCCGAGGGTTCGGTAGAACGTGAGCGAGCGCTCGAGCTCGGCGACGCGCAGCCCGATGTGGGCGTAGCCCGTGATGAGAGAAGACCCGGCCACCTCAGACTCCCGCACGACCTTCATGCCTCCGACGCCGGCGGCTTCTCCGGGTGGACGAGGGTCATGTGAGCCACACAGATCTTCTCCCCATCGGAATAGGCCTCTCCGCGAAAGGTGCTGACTTCCTCGTCCCCGCGAATGCGCTCCACGATCGTGCGCACCTCCGAGCCCACCAGGATCTGGGGGCGAAAGATCTCCATCTTGCGGACGCCGATGATCATGCCCACCCGAATCCGCCCTCCCCCCAGATACGCCTCGTATCCGAGGCAGGCCGCCACGGCCTGCGCCAGGTATTCGAGCGCGACCACCGACTGGACGGCTCGGCCCTGAACGAACGGCGCATGGGCTCGGAGCCGCATGCGGCACACCGCGTGCCCCGGCCTCCAATCCAGCATCTCTTCGAGCACCCGCATCGGCAAGCCGTGGGGCACGAGATCCTCGATCGGCGGATAAGGCGGCCGGCCCGCGTCCGGGAGCACGGCTTCGCCGCTCGGCTGGCGGGAGACCGCGGCGGGCTCGAGCGGCGGACCGCTGGCTGGACCGGGGCGCTCCGGGTAGCGCAGCGCCGCGCGCGGCAGGCTCGAATCTGGCTGTAAGAGAGTCATTGCGTTGGCTGCACTTCCACCGCGTAGCCACCGCCCCGGCCGCGATCGAGGCGGAGTGTACCCGAGCGGCGTGACAGAAGCGCGGAGATGAGGTCCAGCCCGCCGACAATCGGGTTTCGCGCCAGTCGCGGGGGCAGCTCGGCGCCCGCAAGGGTCGAGTCCAACCCCTGACTGGGGAGCCCGACGCGACCCAGGGCGAGCCCTTTGTTTCCGCCGGCCGGCTCGCGACCCCTCAGAGCCAGCGCTACGGCGAGCCGCTCGAACCCTTCCTCCTCGGGGACGAAATCCACCGGCGACGGATCGTCCCCCAGGACGACGACCACGGACTCCGCTCCGCAGAGCAAGAGCCCAGCGGCTTCCAGCAGCGCGGCGGCCACGGTGTCGTAATCCGCAGACAACGAGGTCGTGAACGCGCGGTTGCGGTTGCTGATCGAGACGACCCCCGAGGCAGCACTGTGAACACTGGTCGCGAACCGCATCGGCGACATCTCTTCGCCCCGGCACATCTGATCCATCAGCGCGATCATCGTGGGGGCTTCGCCGAGCGCCGATCCAAACACCGTGGGCACCTCGCTGGCCGACTCACCAGCCTCCTGGATCGCCTGCGCACACGCGTCGGCCATGGCGCGGCTCAACGCCGTGGCGCGGCGGCGGGCTCGCCGCTCGATGGCGGCGCCGGCCGGCTCCTGACTCGCCTCCCCCGAGGGCCGCGCTCCGGCGCGAAACTGCGAAATATCGGTGACGCCGGCCATCCACGCTCCGGCGCCCACCACCCAAACCGGGGTGCCCTCGGCCCGTGCAGCCGACTCAACCACCGCGGCCTCGACGGCAAACCACACGACGGCAAACCACACGGCGGCCAACGGCCAGGCCGCGAAAGATGGCCCCACCGAGCGCGGTTCTCGAGGCGGCGGCCGGTCGCCCCCTCACGAGGACCTCATCACGACGCATATGTTGTTTCCTCCGAATGCAAAGGAGCTGCTGACAATGCGGCGGCAGCCGCCCGGCCCCTCGGGCATGGGACGCCCCTCGGTCGACACGCTCACCTGCACGCGCTCGTCGAGCGGGTCGGCCCCGAGCGAAGGCGGCAACCAGCCATCCTCGAGGGCCAGCAGCGAAAAAGCCGCCTCGGTAGCCCCCGCGCCCCCGAGGGCATGGCCCGTGAAGCCTTTGGTGGAAACGACCGGGACCTCGTTGCCGAAAACTCGTGAAACCGCCTTGGCCTCGGCCACGTCGTTGAGGCGCGTGCCCGTGCCGTGGGCGTTGATGGCGCCCACCTCCCGGGGCTCACGACCCGCCTGAGCCAGCGCCAGCTGCATCGCGCGGGCCGCCCCTTCCCCTTCGGGGTGGGGGGCGCTGATGTGGTAAGCATCCGAGCTCTCGCCCACGCCCTCGAGCAACGCACGGGCCTCCCCCTGGCGCTCGACGAGCAACATCGCTCCGCCCTCCCCGATGTTGATGCCCTTGCGAAGCGCGCTGAATGGCCGACAGCGCTCGTCCGAAAGCGCATCGAGCGAATGAAAGCCCGTGAGCGTGACCGCACACAGCGTGTCGAGACCCCCGACCAACGCCGCATCGAGCAAGCCCGCGTTGATCATTCTCATCGCGGATCCGAGCGACTTGGCGCTCGACGTGCACGTCGTGGAAATCACCCACCCCGGCCCCTCGAGCCCCGTAAGCGCCTTCACCACGTCCACGATCGCCCCGTAGCCGTGCTGCCGGTGAAAATCGTAGCCCTTGGGCAGATCCCCCGTCTCGACGAAATGACGGTAGGCGATCTCCGTGGCACGCGCGCCCGCCGTGCTGGTGCCGAGCACCACGCCGATTCGCCGCCTCCCCCAGCGCTCTCGGGCCCGGACGAGCGCCCCTTCCAAGCCGAGCACCAAGTGGGCGGCCATCCGCGCCGGGCGGCTATCCCATCGAGCGAGCTCGGGCGGCAGCTCGGGGAGGGGAAACTCCACGGCCCCACACATCGTCTTCAGCGGCAGCTCGAAAGGCGGCGGAACGAGGCCGCTGCGCCCCTCCCGAAGCGCCCGAGCAACCTCGGCGCGGTCGCCCCCGATGGGCGTGCACAGACTGTAATCCGTGATGCGGAGAGGCGCGATGCTCGGACGAGACGTGTTCATGATTCGAGGGCTCGAAGGCGAAGGGGATCGACTCCGTCAGACACAGGCCGACGCGGGGGCGGGGGGGGAGAACCGAGCCGCGCGGCGCGAGTGCGTCAGCATCTTCTGAAACGGATTGTCGTCCCTCCACACGTCCCCGGCGAGCACGCTCACCACCCCTCGCTGGATGGCCTCGTCCTGCGTCTCACCGAAGATGAAATGCTTGATGAAATGCGTATGGTAGAAGCGATCGATGATGGCGGAGAACGTCAGGTACGCGCGATCCATCGCCGCGGCGACGGGACGCATCAAATCCGGCTCCTCCTCGCGCCCCTCGATCAAGGCGTGCCCCAGGCGATCGACGGTGCGCTCCGCCCCCACGAGCGCCAGCGACACCCCCGAAGAAAAAACCGGATCCAAAAAGCAGGCCGCATCTCCCACACAGGCATATCGGCTCCCGTACGGCCGGCGATTCTTGAAGCTGAAGTTGCGCGCCACCTTCGCCTCCGTGCGCACCGCGCCGCGCGTCCAGCGGGTGATCAGCTCCGAGTCGGCGATGTACTGCTCCAGCTCCTCCGCCACGCCGCTCCCCCGCGTGACCAAGCCCACGCTCAGCCTGCGGTGCGGCAGCGGGATCACCCAGCCCCAGCCCTGCGGCACGATCATGATTCGAATGTCGTGCCCGGGGCCAATCTCCTCGATCGCCTGATCCGAGAGGCCCTCGAAGTGAGAAAATGCCGCGGCGTGCCCGAACCCCTCGAACGGCTCGGCCGCGTCGAAATGACGCGCCAGCAGGCGATTCTGCCCCGTCGCATCGAGCACGAAGCGCGCCTCGTGCTCCGCCTCGGCCGTGCGGACCACGGCACGACCGGCGCCCCCCTCCCCCGCGGAGACCCGCAGCACTTTTTGGCCGTGCAGCACCTGCGCCCCGGCGCGCACCGCCGCATCGCGCAGCAGCGCGTCGAACCCGCTGCGATCCACCTGCCAAGCGTGCGGAGGCGTACCCGGCAGCGCCTGCGAAAAATCGAACACGCGCCGTGCGCCCATCGCCTCGCACACGAACTCGGCCCCCCGCTTGAAAACGAACACATCCTCCCGAGCCTCGACCCCCAGGCGAGCGAGGACTGGCAGGCACACCGGCAGCAGCGACTCCCCGATCTGAAAGCGCGGAAAGGCGACCTTCTCCAGCACCAAGACGCGGTGCCCTTGGGCCGAAAGCAGCGCCGCGCTCGCCGAGCCCGCCGGCCCCGCGCCGATGACGACCACGTCCCACACCTGGTTGCCCCTCACTGAACTCTGCCCCTCACTGAAAGCCTCCATCGATGCGAATCACCTGACCCGTGATGTAGCTGGCCTCCTCGCTCGCGAGGTACGAAACGAGAGATGCGACCTCTTCGGGCCTCCCCACGCGCCGCATCGGAATCTGCTGCACCACGAAAGGCGGCACATTTTCGATCATCTCCGTGTCGATCAAGCCCGGAGCCACCGCATTGACCGTGATCTTGCGCTTCGCCAGCTCGATCGCGAGCGCCTTCGTCGCCCCCACGATGCCCGCCTTCGCCGCGCTGTAGTTCACCTGCCCGCGATTGCCATCGAGCCCGCTGATCGAGGAAAGGTTGATGATCCGCCCATACTTCTGCCGAACCATCGGCATCACCAGGGGATGGGTCACGTTGTAGAAGCCGTCGAGCGTCGTACGCGTCACCCGCTCCCAGTCTTGCCACGTCATCGAGGGGAAGGCATTGTCCGCGATCACGCCGGCGTTGTTGACCAGCACGCTGATCGGGCGGCTCTCCTCTTGCAGCGCCGCGAGCCCCTCGAGAGTCTGATCCCGATTCGCCACGTCGAATTGCGCCAGACAAGCCAAGCCGCCGGCCGCCTCGATGCTCTCCTGAACCTGCAGGGCGGCCTCGCGATGGCTCCGATAGTTGAGGATGACGCTCATCCCGTCCGCCGCGAGGCGCCTCGCGATGGCCGCGCCGATTCCTCGGCTCGCTCCCGTGACGAGGGCGCGGCGCGGCGCAGGCCCCGACGGCGTGCCATGAGGCGTGTCCATGGACCGAGTTGGTACCACGTTCTGTCACAATTGCGGAGAGACGGGAAACGTCCGCGTCGAGCCCCACGGCCGCCGACCCTTGCCAGAAACCATCGCTGGCGACCCGAACCTACCTCGACACACGCCGTCGCCCGGCAAGCCCCCGAGGCCGCGACCCGCCTCGCCGGAGATGCAGCCGCTCGAGATTCGACAGCCGGGCCAGCCGACAGGCGTTGGACTGCTGCCCACCGCGCCACCGGGCGCCGCACGGGAAGCGCAGAAAGCTCACGCACACCGGAAGGTGGCGCTTCGAGGCCGCCTCGCCTACAGAGCTCGCCCCCGTGGGGCAAGCGAACGCGCCACTCGGAAGCACAGTTGCTGCCACGACGACGCTGCACCCGAGCCGGGCGTCTCCTTTGCCGCGACCCGCTCGCCCCCGCTCCCCTCCCCGACGGCCAACACGCTCCGCGACCAGGGCCGCCCGCTCGCCGTCAGCGCAGGCAGGCTAGAACGCGAACGAAATCCCCACCCCAAACGGCATCCTCGGACTGCCCTCCATGCGCAGCGAGGTGCTTTCGCTGAAGTGGAAGTAGGCGCCGACGCTGACGTCGGGCGCGAAGAAGGCGCCGAGGTCGCGATTGTCATCGAGGTCGAAGTGGAAGACGGCCTTGGGGGAAACCCAGACTTGCCACTGGGGGTGCAGGTACCAGTCCCACCGCACGCCGCCCGCGGTGCGGAACGCGTGACCCACGAGCAGCTCGTCCCGGCGGTTGTCTTCCCGGAAGCCCAGCTCGAAGCCGCCGCCGAACTCGATCGACAAGGATTCGTTGAGGCTGGGAATGAAGCCGTCGTGCACGATGGGGATCATGAACCAACCGGCCATGCCGACGCGGTCGTAGTAGCCGAAGCCGGCATAGCCCATCAGATCGAATCGCAGGGGCCGATGGTGGCGGGCCCGCGTCTGGACGTACGAGCGGCCCCAGGCCGGGCCTGCCGCCGCGAAGGCGAGAGCCAGGAGGGCGATTGCGGGCGCGGCTCGGCGCACGAAGCGCGGGGCCCGGCGGTTGGTCGACGGCATGGATGTTCTCCTCACTTGCGACTCCCTGTGCGCTGAGAATTTTTGCCCGCCACCGGGGCCGTGCGGTGACTCGGCCCGCGCGACTCCGCGGGCCGCGGCGACGAGCGGCACGCTAGCCTGCGACCACCGATAAGCCAAGCGGGCCGCGAGAGCCGACCGCCGGCTTGCAGGGCGTTGAAACGTGTGCCCGCCACCGGGGCCGTGCGGCGACTCGGCCCGCGCGACGCCGCGGACCGGCGGCGACGAATGCCGTGCCAGAGCTGGCGGCGCCCGTCACGCGGGCGGGCCGCAGGGTCCAATCGCTTCGGGCGATTGGGCTCTGCGACCCGCGGGGTGGCACGCCGGAGAGGGCCGGCGACTCATGCAGGGGCTACTGAATGCTGTACGCGACGGTGATCATGCCGGCGATGTACAGATCGCGCGCGCCCCCGGCAATCGGGCGACGCCCCTCGAGAGCAGGGCCTTCGCCGAAGTCCGCCTGGCGCGAGTTCATGCTGTAGTAGAAGTTGCGGAAGTCGACGCCCGCGCGTGCCGTGAGGCGGTCGGTGATGTCGAAGCCGCTGACGAGGCCGGCGTCCACGCCGCTCACGTCGGAGTCCCCAAACCACTCGTCGTTCTGGATGTAGCCGGCGTCGTCGCCCGCGCCGCCGACGATGCGCAGCCCGACGCTCGCCGTCAGGTGGTAGGTGCGGAAGCTGTAGGTGAAATCCGCCCCGACCCGCGCGTAGGAGTATTCCACGTCCGGCACCAGGTTGACCGCGGGCCCACCCGGCGTGTCTTCGGCAATTTCGAACTCGTGCGCTCCGTAGGCGGCGCTGAGACCGAACTGGTGAACCCCGACGGGCAGGCGAGCGCGCAAGCCGAGCTCGTAGGCCGTGAGCGTGGTGTCCAGATCCTGGCCCTGCTCGACATCCGGGGTGTTGGGGTTGTCCCCGCCCTGCGTCGTGCCGCCCACGCTGCGCTCGAACTTGCCGACGAAGCCTAGGTTGGACAGAAAACCGGTCGTGAACAACGCGAGCGGGTAGAACTCGGCGCCGATGCGAATGTTGGCCATGCCCGCGCTCTGGCCGAGCGTGGGGATGACGCCCGGGCGGTCGTCCACTGCGGTGCCCGCGTAGTCGCGAAAGACGAAGCCCATGCCGGCGCTCAAATCGAGGGGCTGCAGAGCCTTCTCTTCCGGCTCCTCCTCCTCTTCGCTCTCCTCCTCGCTGCCCTCGTCTTCCTCGGGCACGCCTTCCGGCACCTCGGCGCCGGTGAGCGCCTCTTCGAGCCGATCGATCAGCTCCTCGTCGATCTTGGTTAGAAGACCGGGGAACCAACTGGCCTCGAAGACCTTCTCCCCCACGACGCGACCGTCCGCGCCCTGGCGCACCTTCAGGGTCAGCCGCCAGCCGCTCGTGTCGTTGGCGGAGGAGCCCTCGATGTAGGCGCGAATGTTGAGCCGCGCGGCCACGGCGGCGAAGTCCGCGTCCGTCTCGAGCGGCTGGGGGCCCTCGAAGCCGGCGGGCACCAAGTCCGCGCCGCGCTCCTCGAGCACGCGCACGACGCGCTCCGTCAAGTCGACGGCCTTCGGGCCCTCGAAGGGGCGGACCATGATGTTGGGCGCGCCCTCCTCGGTGACCGTCGCCCAGGCCGGCACGCACAGCGTGCAAAGCGCGAGCAGGACGGCCCAGAAGCGGGCGACAGTAGCTGGGAGTTTGGGATGCGGCATCGTTTCGTACCTCACTGCTCGAACTGGCGAAGCCAAGAGAGAATGCAGGCTTGTTGTTGGGCGTCGGGTGCCGACCCTCCGAGGGGCATGGGAATAATTCCACAACTTCCTGCGTTGCCCGTGAGGCTGTCGTAAATTGCGCTTGCCTCCGCGTCGGACGAGTCGATGTACATGCAACCACTTCCCGTTCGCGTCGGCACGTCCACAAAGCTCATGGGATCGTCTTCAGCGAACGCGCCGTTTCCAGACCCCGTGCCGTGGCAGCCCGCACTCCCGCAGCCACCCTCCGGCCCCGACAGCTGCAGTACGAGGGCAGGCGCATCACATGCGGCGGGCTCGTCTGGTCCCCCCCCGCCGCCGCCACCGCCCCCAGCACCCCCGCTCGCGACGGCACCCGGCTCATTCGAGAACTGCGAGAGCCAATCGAGCAGGCAGTCCTGCTGGGTTTGGTCGAGGCGCGACCGCCCGGCAGGCATCGTATCGGGTCCGCACTCCGGAGTTCCCCCGACGGCGCGTGTGTAGATGATGCTGGCTTCGATGTTGTCGGGGTTGATGTAGAGACAGCTGTCGCCAGCCAGGATCGACGACCTTCCGACGAACATCATGGGATCGTCGACAGCGAAAGAACCAACACCCGAGCTCGCCCCATGGCATCCCGCCCCATCACAGCCGTTGTCCGCGTTCTGAAACACCGTCGTCACCGCGTCACAGACGTCGGCCGGCGGCATTCCCCCACTGCCAGCCATCGGCATCGGCCCCCCGCCGCCCATGCCTCCCGCGCCAGCCATGGCCACGGCATCGCATGCCGGGCCGCTGGCGAGCCCCAAGCCGCAAGCCTGCTCCTGCCACCCATCGGGCGGTTCGGGAGTGGTCGTTCCCCCACAAGCGGCCCCCGCGACGGCGGCCAGGGTGAAGGTGAGCGCTGCCGCGCGTCGGGTCGATGTGCTGTTCGTTCGCAACATGCTCTTACCGTGACCTCGCAATAATCCAGTCAATTCGACGACTTTGGGGTTTGGGGGGATGCGGCCGGGTATCTTTCACACTCTGAAAGCCCCGTCAACGTACCCCAAGGGGGGGCTCGCCGCCTGCGCGAGCTTGCTCCTTTTTGAAGCTTTCGCAGCTGCTCGCGATGCTTGCAACGGATACTGCCTACATATGTAGGCGCTTGCCATACATTGCCCCAAATTCCAGTACTGACAGACTATGCGGCCACTCGGCTCGCGGCTTGAACCACCTCTCGGAGCGCGGGCGAGCGTTCGCTCGGCAAGCCCCGGATCCAGCATCGGAATCTCGGCGGCCGGGAGCGCCATCGCGCGGCATCGCGGTGTCCCCCGATCCGTCGCGGCAGCATCCCTCGGCTCGCAACGGACGACCCGAGGGCCCGGAAAGCCGGTCCCCGCGTAGGGGCGGGCTCGCATCGACGGAATGAAAGCCGCCTCGACGATAATGGGAACGGTGCGCTCGGGTCTGCTCGGGTTCCGCGCGCTACCCGGCGCGCCCGCGACCGGCGCGGCCACGACCGGCCCCCCCGCCGCGATCGCCGCGGCGTAGCAGTTCGGGAGGGCCGCGGAGGCCGCAGCCGCAAGTCCCCCGGGGCGCCGCGAGCCCTTGCGCAAACCGCCCGCTACGGGCCGCCGCGAGCCCTGCGCAAACCGCCCGCGCCGGGCCGCCGCGCCCACCCGGCCGGCCGCGGCGCAAGGATCGCGCGCCGGCCGCCGCGCCCCGCGTCCTCGACGAGACCGGGCCGCCGCGAGCCCCCGCGCCCGGGCGCCCTTCAGGACTGGTGAGTGCCCGGAAACGTCGAAGGCAGCGGCGGCGGAACGCTGCGCCGCTGGCGGCCGGGCTCGGCGGGGATATCGGGCAGGGGCGGATGCTGCGGGGCCCCGGGGTAGCCGGCGATGGGGCTGCTCGGCGGCCCCCCGCCGCCAGCGGCGCTCCCGCCCCCCCAGCCTTGGGATACCGACGACGGCGGCCCTTCGCCCCCGTAGCTCTCGTTGCCGTAGGCGTCGTGCCCGAAGCCTTCGTGCGGCGAGTAGCCCGCCGAGGCGGGCGGCAGGGCCGAGGGCGACATCCCACCCCGCGGCGGGCCCGAGGGGTCGCCGAAGCCGCGCAGAGGGAAGCGACCCGTCTCTTTTCGGCGCTGCTCTTCGAAGAGCAAAATCTTGATCAGGGCGTCGATCTTGGCGTCCTGGATGACCGGATCGCTGGTGTCGATCGAGGAATCCATGAGCCCGATCAGGCCGAGCAACGCCGCCCGCAGGTAGCTCTCGCTGGAGAAGGCCTGACGAATGACGCTCTTGCGTTGAATGTCGTCCGTCGCGCTGGGCAAGAGCGCGTACATCGCGTCGATCGAACGGAGCACGGCGACGGGCAAGCCTTCGTGATTCGTCGGCAACCTGCCGATGGCCGTCAAGTGCTCGCACAGCCGCCGACGCTTGCGCTCTTCCGCCGCGTCGGCGCCCTCGGGAGGGCTCGACGAGTGCGGCCGATGCAGAGCGGAGAGCTGCGCGGGGGCCGCCGCCATCTGGTGCTGCAGGGGCACCGTCTGGCGCGCCGGGTCGTGGGGGCTCACCGAGGGGAAGGGCAAACCGCGGTCGGACAGTGCCATGCCCGCGGGAAGCCCCGGCGGGCGCAGGGCGCTGGAGGGGGGGTGGACGTTCGGGGGCGACGAGGCTTCCGCCGCGGCGTCCTCCGGGAACCCGGCGGCCGACCGCCTGGATGCCGGCCTTCTCGATGCCGGGCTTCCGGAAGAAGACGGCGGACGCGGCGAGGGCCGCGCCTCGGAAGGGGGCGCCGCCAGATTCCGATTGGTCGGCGCGGTCGGTCGGGCGACGCCGTTGGCCGCGCGGCGGGCGGCCCGAGAAGACGGAGCGGCTTGGCGGGGCTCGGCCCCGTGCGCACTCGCCGGCGCCCGCCCCGCGGACGGGTGCCTCGTGGGGGCTCGCCGAGCTTCGCGCTCGTGGCTGGTCAGCCCGCAGGGAACCGCCAAACGCTCCACCACCACCTCGCGCCAGACGTGCTCGAGGGGAACGGCTTGCATGAGCCGGCTGAGCGGCACCACCTCGAACAACACCTTCTCCGTGAGCGCCACACCGTCGCGCCCTTTCATCAGCGCGTGGCGAACCACATGACGCAGCTCCCTGGGAGACAGTGCCGTCGCGACGGCCTCGTAGCCCAGCCCCTCGAGGATGTCGCGCGTGTTGATCAACCTCTCGCGCAAAGCTTCGGTGAGAATGAAGGTCATGCGCTGCGCACAGCTCTCGTGCAGCTCCTCGCCCGCGCCTTCCTCCACCTCCCAAAAGCGCTCCTCGGCCAGGAAATCCCAAAGGAGCACGGGGTCGAGGTGACGCACCCGGTCCTCCGGCGAAAGGACGTCGAGAATCTGCGAGCTACTCGTCATCCCTTCGTCGAGCGCGACCCGAAGATCCTGGGCCGCCAGCGCGGGGCTCTTGCGGCGCAGAATCTCTTCGTAGATGCCCGTGGCCGCCGCCAGCAGGGCCACGCGCAGCTCGGGCGCGCTGCTGAGGTTGCGCAACAGCTCGTCCGCCGGGAAGTGGCGAAGGAAGTCGTCGGGCGTGCGCCAGCCATCGTCGAAGGCGTGAGCCATCAACTTGACGAGAAAGCGCCTCCCGGACGTAGTCGGGCCGCTCGCCGGAGGCTGGGGCGAATTTGCGTTGGAACTCATCGCGACCGCGCGGTAGGCCAGCTGCAAGCCGGCCTGCTACCAGCATTTGACGGGCTGGAACAAAAAAGCAAGACGGCACGGCGGCCGACGAGTCCGCGCTCACCGGAAAGGGGCAAATTGCCGACCGGCGGGCCAATCGTCCTCTCATGGTGACACAGCGCGCCCACGGGCGAACCGGGAGCACACATTCTCGGCAAGGAAGTGGAACAACGATGTTGGGTTTTTCGGAGCAATGCTGGTACGGTGCGACACCAACTCACCCGCCCTCTTCCCACCAGATCGCGGGTAGAATCCATGGCCAATCGGCCACTTTTCCGCTGTCGCCACCCTTGGCCGCTGCGAGTGTGGGCCGTTTGCTTAGGTGACGGTCGACTTGTCGTTCGTTTGCAATGTCTCCAGACCTTCTCCCGACCAAGCGCTCCTCCCACCGCAACCAACCCGGCTCACCGGCACTTCGGCGAAATGGCCGCGGCGTTCGTCCGGCCGCGGCGCATCCGCGCTCCTCGCGTCGCGGTGACTTTCCGGCTCGCGGTGACTTTTCGGCTCGCGGTGACTTTTCCGCTCGCGATGAGCTCCGGCGCTCCGAGCCGGGCCAATCCGATCCGGTCTGCCCCAAACGTTCGGTGCAGGGGCTTGCCGTCACAAGCGGCCCCTCGGGCCCGGCACGGCTGCTCCTAGTGGCCCTGATCCTGGTGGCCCCGATCGGCGCGCTCGGTTGCAATCCAACGTTTTTCGCCCGCGAGGCCGAGGCACCGCTCGCCCCCGCCCCGCCCCCTTCCTCGGCTTCGCTCGGCAAGCCGCCCGCCAGCGCGCTCGGTCAAGATGGCTGCAGTCCGCGGGGCTGCGTCCCACTCAGCTCGGCCCCCGCCGGGGGCCTGACTCCGGCCCAGGAATTGGCGCTCGCCCAACCGCCGCGCCCGCCCCATTTCCTCGAGGGCAAGACGAGCGAGGAAGTCGCGCGCCTGGTGTCCGAGGATCTTCCGGGCCTGGGCTCGATGAGCTTCGGCGGGCCCACGCGCGGCGCGCAGATGAACGCCGTGCATTTGCCCGAGGACGATCGCTGGGTCCGCGTGGACGTGGTTCACTCGTGGGGAACGCAAGAAACGGTCGACGCCATCCGGCGCGCGGTCGCGGCCGTCCATCGCGAGTTCCCGAAAGACACGCCGAAGCTGTACATCGGCGATCTGAGCGCCCGCCGGGGCGGCCACCTGCGGCCCCACATCAGCCATCAGGGCGGCAAGGACGTGGACCTGGGCTACTACTACCGCCGCCCGGCGCGCTGGTACACCCGGGCCCACCGAGGCAACCTCGACTTGGGTCGAAGCTGGGCGCTGGTCCGAGCGCTGATCGCCGAAACCGACGTGCAGTACATCTTCATCGACCGCCGAGTGCAGCGCCTGCTTCGCAGCTACGCGGAGTCGATCGGAGAGGATCGCGAGTGGCTGATCAGTGTGTTCCGCGGCCTCCCCGGGCTCCCGGCGATCATCCGCCACCAGCCCGGCCACGCCACCCACCTGCACGCGCGGTTCTTTTCGCCCGTGGCCGAGGAAACGGCGCGGCGCTGTTACCCGGCCCTGCTGAAGCAAAACAAGATGCTCCCGAGCTCCTACAGCTCGGTGCATCGGGTGAGGCCGGGCGAGACGCTGATCGCCCTCGCGAAGCGCTATCACACGACGGTACGCGCCATTCAACGCGCGAACTCGATGAGAGACTCGCGCTTGATGGCGAACCGCAGCTACTACATTCCCCACTACGGCCCGCCTCGGCCGGCGCCCGAGATGGAGCTGCCGCCTCGTCGTATCCCGCCGGCGCGAACCGCGGCCGGCCCCGTAGCCGCTCGCTGATTCCGGTGTCGCACGAGCCGCGGCACGGGGGATTCGTCGCGGCGGTGCGCGCGCCACGGCCCCACCGCGCGCGCTGACGATCCGCTGCGGTTCGAGCGACGGGGTGGCTGCCTCCCGGCGCCGGCCGCCTCCGAGGCGGGGCATGGGCGGTCCCGCACCGGGTCGGTTTTTTCGTCGGATCCCTCGAGCCGGACCGCTCGAGAGCGCTCGCCGGCGCCATCTCCCGCGGGAAATGCGGCCCTCGGCCGGGCCCTGGGCAAAAAACGATGCCGGCACTCGAGCGTCTGGTGGTAGACGCCAACGTCGATGCCCCGCAGAGACGACATTCGGAAGATTCTGCTCATCGGCTCTGGCCCGATTGTCATCGGCCAGGCCTGCGAGTTCGACTACGCCGGCACCCAGGGCGCCAAGGCGCTGACCCGCCTGGGCTACGAAGTCGTGCTCGTCAACTCCAATCCAGCCACGATCATGACGGATCCCGAGCTGGTGCACCGCACGTACGTCGAGCCCATCGAGGTTGAGACTCTCACGGCAATCATCGAACGTGAGCGGCCGGATGCCCTCCTGCCCACGCTCGGGGGTCAGACGGCGCTGAACGTGACGCTGGAGCTGTTCGAGCGCGGCGTGCTGGCACGCTACGGCGTGCAGCTCATCGGCGCCCAGGTGGACGCGATTCGCAAAGCCGAGGATCGCCAGCTCTTCAAAGACGCGATGACCCGCGCGGGGCTCAACTCGGCGCGCTCTGGACACGCCCATTCGCTCGAGGAGGCGCGCGAAATCGTCAAAATGACCGGCTTTCCCGCCATCCTGCGGCCGAGCTTCACGCTCGGCGGCGCCGGCGGCGCCGTCGTCGACGACCCGGCGGACTTCGACGACAAGGTGCGCTGGGCGCTCGAGCAGAGCCCGACGCACGAAGTGCTCGTCGAGGAGAGCCTGCTCGGGTGGAAAGAGTACGAGCTGGAGGTCATCCGAGACAAGAACGACAACTTCATCGTCGTCTGCTCGATCGAGAACATCGACCCGATGGGCGTGCACACGGGGGATTCCATCACCGTGGCCCCCTCGATGACGCTCACCGATCGTGAGCAGCAACACCTGCGAGATGCGGCGCGCGTCGTCATGAACGAGATCGGAGTCGAAACGGGCGGCTCGAACGTGCAGTTCGCGGTCAACCCCAAAGATGGGCGCGTGATCGTGATCGAGATGAACCCTCGAGTTTCCCGCTCGAGCGCGCTGGCCTCCAAGGCCACGGGCTACCCGATCGCCAAAATCGCCGCGCAGCTGGCGGTAGGCTTCAGCCTGGACGAGCTGAAGAACGACATCACGGGGACGAGCGCGGCGTTCGAGCCGAGCATCGACTACGTGGTCGTGAAATGGCCGCGCTTCGCGTTCGAGAAATTTCCCGGAGCCGATCACCGCCTGGGTACGCAGATGAAGAGCGTGGGCGAGGCCATGAGCATCGGCCGCACGCTGCCCGAGGCCCTGCAGAAGGCAGCGCGCTCGCTCGAGACGGGCAAGCGCGGCCTGGGCAGCCTGCTCGAGCGGGTGGACTACCGCCACCTCTCCGCTCCGCCGGCCGTGGCGCGCGACATCGCGCACGAAGCGCCGCCCGAGCTCGGGCCCGGCCCCAACCTACCCCCCGCCTCGCGGGAGGAGCTCGTGGAGAGCCTGCGCCAAGTCATCGGCGTGGCGACCGCGGAGCGCCTCTTTCACGTGGTCGACGCCTTGCGGCTGGGCGTGAGCGAGGCCGAGGTGAACGAGCGTACGGGCATCGACCCCTGGTTCTTGCAGCAGCTCTCTCGAATCTTGCGGCAGGAGCAGCGGCTCTCCCAGGCCAAACGCCTCGACGCCGATCTGCTCTACGAGAGCAAGCGACTGGGCTTCGGCGACGCACAGATCGCCGCCCTGCGGGGAACCACCGAGCAAGCCGTGCGCGCCGAGCGCGTGGCCCTGGGTGTCTTGCCCGTGTACAACCGGGTGGACACGTGCGCCGCGGAGTTCGAGGCCAAGACCCCGTATCTGTACTCGACCTACGAAACGGAGAGCGAGGCGGAGATCTCCGATCGGAGCAAGGTCATCATCCTCGGCGGCGGCCCGAACCGCATCGGCCAAGGCATCGAGTTCGACTATTGCTGCTGCCAGGCCGCCTTCGCCCTCAAGGAGCTCGGGCTCGAGACGGTGATGGTCAACTGCAACCCCGAGACGGTCTCGACGGACTACGACACCTCCGATCGGCTGTACTTCGAGCCGCTGGCGCTCGAGGACGTGCTCAACATCTGCGAGGCGGAGGCCAGCCGAGGGCAGCTGCTCGGTGTGATCGTGCAGTTTGGCGGGCAGACCCCGCTGCACTTGGCGGTACCCCTGGCCAAGGCTGGCGTCCACCTGCTCGGCACCTCCGCGGACGCCATCGATCGCGCCGAAGATCGGGAGCGCTTCGAGGAGCTCCTGAGCAAGCTCGATCTCAAGAGGCCCAACGCCGGCATTGCGCGCAGCGTGGAAGAAGCCGTGACCGTGGCACGCCGCATCGGGTTGCCCGTGCTCGTGCGCCCTTCCTACGTGCTGGGTGGGCGGGCGATGACCATCTGCTACACCGAGGAGGACCTGCAGAACTGCGCGGCGGTGGCCATGCGCGCGGCCGAGGACGCGGGCAGCCAGACCTTGCTCATCGACGAGTTCCTCAAGAACGCCACCGAAATCGACGTGGACTGCGTGTCGGATGGGCATCGCTGCGTCATCGGTGGGGTGATGCAGCACGTGGAGGAAGCCGGCGTTCACTCGGGCGATTCGACCAGCGTGCTGCCTCCCGCCTCGCTCGACGCCTTCGTCGTCGCGGAGGTGGAGGAAACCACGCGGCGGATCGCCATCGAGCTGGGGGTGGTCGGGCTGATGAACGTGCAGTACGCCATCAAGGATCGCCAGGTCTTCGTGATCGAGGTCAACCCCCGCGCCTCGCGGACGGTGCCGTTCGTTTCGAAGGCGACGGGCAAGCCCCTGGCCAAGATCGCCGCGCAGGTGATGGCCGGCAAGACGCTGGACGAGCTCGGCGTGCAAGAGGACTCCCTCCCCAGGCACGTTTCCATCAAGGAGAGCGTGTTCGTGTTTCAGAAGTTCCCCGGCGTGGACACGATCCTCGGCCCCGAGATGCGCTCTACCGGCGAAGTGATGGGCATCGCGACGAGCACGGCCGAGGCCTTCGGCAAGTCGCTGCTGGCCAGCGGCTCTCGGCTGCCGACGCAGGGCCGCGTATTTTTGAGCGTCCAGGACGAAGACAAGCTCGCCGCCTGCGGCGTGGCCCGAAGGCTGAGAAACCTCGGCTTCACCCTCGTCGCCACGCGCGGCACGGCGCGCGCGCTCGAGCGAGCTCGAATTCCCGCCGAGCTGGTCAACAAGGTGCTCCAGGGTAGCCCCCACGTGGTGGATCAGATTCAGGGGGGCCGCATTCAGATCGTGATCAACACGACCCAGGGCACGCAGGCGATTCGAGATAGCTACGCCATTCGTCGCCACGCGCTGGTGGGTGGGGTTCCGTATTTCACGACCCTGGCAGCGGCGCTTTCGCTCGTCGACGCGCTGGAAGCCGCCGACCTGCGGGAAGGCATTCCGCCCCGGGTGCGCAGCTTGCAAGAGTGGCACGCGGGCCAGCGTCCGCCGCCGGAGGGGTCTCCCGCCGCGAGCTGAGGGGGCTTCGGATCGCCTCGCCCGTCCGGCGCTCCCCCGGACGTTCTCGCGACGGCGCCAGGTCCGCGGGTCGCGGAGAGGAGCGCAGCCGACGCGCCGCTCCCGGCAGAGCGTTCGCCGGGCGCCGGGGCGGCAGCAGCCGCCGCGCGCCGAGCCCGAGGGAGCCTTCGCCGGGCGCCCCCGCTCGCAGGTGCTTTCGGTTCCCCTCGGCACACCCTCTCCCCCACGAGTACAGCCCTAGAAAATTTCCACGAGCCTAGACTGGTGCCACGCGCTCGCGCCCCCCATTGGCCAAGTGCGCGTTTCAGGCGCGGAAACGCGTGACCGCGCGCGCAGCCCGGAGCGGCACCGAGTCGGCCACTGCGCGGCGCTTGTCGCCGACAACCAGGCGGCTGCCCCCGTACGCGGCTCGAAGCGGCTGGAAAGTCGTCGAGCGGGCCCTTTTCGGCTACGGTTGTAGGGTGAGTCGACCCACCCCCCTCGACCAGCTTCGGCGGATGCGAGCCGACCGCTGCGAAGAGCAGCGTCGACGGCTGGCGGAAAGCTTGCGAGCGGCAGAAGCCGCTGCGGCCGCGGAGGAGCGCTGTCGGCAGCGTCTGCGGGCCGAGCAGGAGCGGCTGGCCAACAGCGCCCGCCGCCTGCGGGACCGGCTGCAGCAGGGCGGTCTCAGCGCGCGGGACGGCCAGGTGAGCGCCGAGTGGCAGACGCTCGGGCGCCAAGGCGTGGTCGCGCTGCAGCGGAGCTTGGAGCAAGCGGCCCGCCAGCGGAGGAATGCCGACGGTGGCTTGCAAGCCGCCCGCTCGGCGGTGAACCGAGCCAGCGCCGCGCTCTCCGCCGTCGAGGAGCGGCTGGAGCAGCGCCGCGCCGAGCGCGACAAGCAGGTCCAAGAGGCGCGTCAGGAGGCGTTGGACGAGCTTTCGATGCGCAAACATTTTCACGTGTGGGGGCAGCTGTGAGAGCTCTCGTTTGGTGCTCGTTCGCCGCCACCGCGGCCGTCTGTGCGGGGCTCTTGGCGCAGGCCTGTTCGGGCGCCACGCCTTTCGTCTCCGAGCCGTCGAGCGCGCAGGGCGCTCGGGCGTCGGGCGCGGAGCGCTCGGACGGGAGCACGTCGCTGCCCGCCGGCGTTCGAGCCCCGCTGAACGTGCCCCCCACGCCGACGAGAAAGGTCGCGGAGGGGGACAAGCCCGTGAGCGCTCCCAGCCCTTTCCCCGAGCTCGACTACACGCGAGACATCTCCCCCGAGCTCGACCTGGCGCGCTTCGCGCCCCTGCTCTCGACGAGGGAGCTGTCGGCCGCATCGGCTGCCTGCGAGCGGGAGGACTACTCGCGCTGCGGCGACGAAATCGAAGCGGCGCTCCCGCGCCGGGCGCTCACCGCCATCGAGGAGCCTCGTTGGCACCTGCTGCTCGGCAGCGTTCGCGAGCGAGCCGGTGACCCCACCGGTGCCCTCGCCGCCTACCGCCAGTCGGCCGAGGTCGCCTGGCCGCTGACCGACTTCGCGCTGCTCGGCATGGGGCGAGCCCTGATTGCCCTCGGGCGGCAGCGCGAAGCGGTGGATCAGCTCGGCCGCATCGGGCAAGGCAGCACGTACCCGGCGGCGCAGGGGCTGATGGCCGAGAGCAGCTGCGCCGCGCTGCAAACCGAGCGATGCGTGAACCAACTGCGATCGCTGACGACTCACCCGGCAAAGCCCCCCGGCTGGGCCCGCGAGGGCTTCCGCCTGATGGGCGTGCTCGTGGATGGCCTCGCCGCTCCCCTGCGGCAAGATCTCGACACCGATCAGAAGAAGCTCGCCCTCACGTATCTGCGCGAGCTGATGACCCTCGCGCCGAACACGTCGGCGGCCCGCGGCGGCGACGAGATGGAAGCTCGCTTGCTCGCTTCCTTTTCGCAATCCGACCGGGCGGCTCTCGAGCGCCCCAGCACCGAGCAGCAGCTCGCGCGCCTGCGAGCCCTGGTCGGCGCGGGCCGGCGTGCGGACAGCGAGCGAGCCGCCGAGCAGCTCCTCGATTCCCTCGGATCGGCCGCCCCCGCCCGGGTCGCATGCGAGGTGAACTACTTGTGGGGCAAGGCGCTCTCCGGGCGCGCGAATCGCGCGCGGGGGATCCGCAAGCTCGAGCGCGTGATCGAAAACTGCAAGGATCCGGACCGGCGCGCGTGGTCGCTCTACCTGGCCGGCAAGTACTCGTTCCGCATCGACGAATACGCCGACGCCGACCGATTCTTCGCCAAGCTCGAGCGAGAGGCACCGCGGCATCGCCTGGCGGACGACGCGCGGCTCTACCGAGCGCGCGCCCAAAGGGAGATGGGCGTCGAGGCGCGCTTCAGCGAGCTGCTCCGCACCATGCCCGACGACTACCCGAACGGCGACATGATGCTCGACGGGATCTTCCAGCTGGCGCTGCGCAGCCTGGAGCGCGGTGACTGGAAAGGCGCCGAGCCGATTCTGCGCAGGGCGGCGGCGCTCGCGACCCCGAGGGACGATGACCGCGGCCCGGAGTGGGCCGGGCGCGAGCGGTACTTCCACGCGCGGGCCCTGATCGAGACGGGCGAAGTGGAGCGCGGTCTCGCCGCATTGCAGTCCCTGATCGAGGATCGCCCGCTCTCCTACTACATGCTGCACGCGTATTCGCAGCTGCGAGCCATCGACGCCCAGCGCGCCGACCAGGTGGTGCGGGCCGCGGTCGAGGCGGGCGCCAAGCAGGCCTTCGAGATTCACCACCGGCCGGAGTTCGAGCAGCCGGGCTTCGTCCGTGTCTTGGAGCTGATGCGCCAGAGCGAGCTCGAGGCGGCACGCCAGGAGATCAAGCTGCTTCGCTTCGGGCGCAGGGCGCCGCCGGCCGTGCTGTGGGGCATCGCCGTATTGTGGTCCCAGGCGGGCTCCCCGCTGTACTCGCACTCCATCCCTCGCTGGCAGCTGACCGATTGGAAGAGCAAGTGGCCCGCCGGCGACTGGCGCCACGCCTGGCGGCTCGCCTACCCGCGCCCCTACGCGGAGGCCGTGAAGCGAAATGCCTCGGCGTTGGGCCTGGAGCCCCAGCTCGTCTATGCGATCATGCGCGAAGAGTCCGCTTTCAACCCGGGCGCGGTGAGCGGAGCGAGCGCCTACGGCTTGATGCAGGTGATTCCTCCGACGGCGCGCCATTTCGCCAGAGAAGCCGGGCTGCGCTATGACAAGGGTTCTCTGGTGGTGCCGGACGTGAGTATCGCGATCGGAACTCGAGTGCTGGCCAGCTACGGCAGCCGCTTCCCTCAGGACCCACTGTTGGCCATCCCCGGCTACAATGCGGGCCCGGGTCGCCCCCGGCAGTGGATCCAAGAATGGCCGCGGGTGCCGTTCGATGTCTGGGTGGAGCTCATCCCCTACCGAGAGACGCGGCGCTACACGAAGCGGGTTCTCGGGAGCCGCGCGGCGTACGCCTACCTCTACTATGAGAAAAGCCCCGAGGCGGCGCTGACGCTGCCCACCAAGCTGCACGGCTCGGGCGGTTAGAGCGCTGCGCGATCGAGGGCGGCGCGCAAAGCGAGGGCTTCGCCCCGGTCGACGCGCGCCTGCCGGCGCAGCCGCGCTTCGCCCTCCCCGAGTGGCCAGCGCGGCACTGACTCAGAAGCTGCCGGAGAGGCGGAGCCCGGGAGTCGAGCCGAGCATGGGCGAGACGGAGAGCGCCACCGCCGGCGCCCCGGCGCCACGCGGCCATAACCCGTACGCCAAGGTGCCCGCGGCGGCGACGCTCGCCACGACCAGCGAGACGTACATCGCGTCCACGCTCTGGCGCTGGCTCGAATACGCCTCGTTCATTCGCTCGCAGTCGTCGGCCCACGGCTGCCCCGTACCGGGGCAAGCGTTCGAGTCCAAGCCTTGCCGCTCCGCCGCGCTCGCGACCCGGCGGCTGATCCGATTGAATCGAGCCTTGAGAGTGCCCTGGTGGTTGTAGAGAACGCCCGCCGCCACGGCCGCGGCGACGACCACCGCGCTGCCCGTGACGAGGACCGGCAGGCTCGGGCCGGCTTGCAGTCGATCGGAAAGCGGCGCGGCCGGGGGCGGCGCGGGAGCCGCGGGCTCAGCCCCTGCAGCCGGCGCCGCGAGTGCCGCAGGGGCAGGCGGCGACATCTCTACGGGCAGGTGAATTGCGAGCTCGGTAGCGACTCCCGCGACGGCGGTACGCCGATCGAAGTGCGTTTCGTGGCCGGGCTTGGAGACCCGGATCTCCAGGGGCCCCGGGTCTACGTACCAGGAGTACGAAAGCGGCGCCGCCCCCACACGCTCGCCGTTGATCTCGATGGTGGCTCCCGGCTCATCCACCTCGATGGTCAACCGCTCCAGGTGCGCTTCGGCCCGGCGTAGGCTGGCAGCCATACGCTCGCGATCGTCCTCACCGCCTCCGGCTGGCTCCGCGAGCACCTGGGCCAATCGGCGCGCGCCCTCGGCGTAGTGACCACTGTAGATCTCGGCCAGCCCGAGGTTGCGCCGCACCTGCAAGACATCCGGCTTGAGGGCGAGGGTTTGCAAGAACGCGATGCGCGCAGCCTCGAAGTCGCGCCGATTGAAGGCGTCCACCCCTTCGCGATAGGTCTCTCTCGCGCGTTCGGTCGCCAGCTCGGGCTGAGACGGCTCGGCGAAAGCCCGCGCCGCCGACAGCCCCAAGGCCAGAGCGAGGCCGCAGCAAGCGCCTCGACGCATCACGAAACGCCAAGACCGCAGTCCGAAGGGGCCCCCGAAGCGTACGAGACTCACGCGGGCAGACTAGATCCGCTGGCTGCCTCCCGCAAACGATTGGTCCACCGAAGGCGACAGCAAGCGCGACTCGCTCGGCGCAGCTCCATCGGCAACGGGGCGGTCCGCCGCGGCGAGCTCCTCTTTCTCCTGCGGCCTGCCCCGCTCCCGACGAAGCGCAACGCCCGCCGCTTCTTCGACGAACCGCCTTCGCGCTGCCAGGCGCCGCGCGGCTGAGCTCGAATCGAACGAGGTCGATCGGCGTTGGGCATCGCGCGGGAAGCCCGCTCCGCCTCCGAAGACCGAGCGCACTCGCGCGGGGCCCCCCCGGCGCCGCCGCCCGCGAGCCGTCGCGACCAGCGCAGCGAAAAGGGAATTCCCCTTTTCCGGGTTTCGACGGAGGCGTCTCACCGCGCGCGAGAGCAGCCCGTGCTGCGGTGAGACGGGCGCAAAGCGTTTCGGCTCCCGCCGCGGCTCTCCCGGCGTCCGAGGAAGCGGGGTGAAGCGGCGGCGGCCCCCGGACGACGGGGCGTCTCACCGCCGGGACGGCGTGCGACCCCCGCACGACCCCACCCGTGCGACTCCCGGTCCCGTGCGCCTTCGTCGGTGCGGCCCCGTGGCGGCCCCGCCCCGTGCGCGCGTCGCCGCGCGGATGTAGCCGGCGCGGGCCGGGAGTCTTCCGTCAGAACGGCAGGGCTTCTTCCAGGCCCGCGACCTCGCCGACCGAGGGGCCCCGAGGGGCGGCCTTGCCGCTCGGAGTCTGCGACTCGACGGCGCGCTCCGGCGGGCGAGGACGCTCGGCGCTCTTCTGGCGCTCCGGCGACGCCGAAGCTTGGCCCCGCGGCGACGGGCGCTCGGGTTGGGCGACCTCGTGACGGCCGGGGGCACGGTCGGGAGAGGCCGAGACCCGGTGGCTCTTCGCGCGTCCGCCCGCCGCCGGAGGCGGTCTTTCGACTTCGTCCGACGCGCTCTGGCGCGAGCCACCCGCCGGAGCCTGCGGCCCGGGGGCGCGAGCGCCGGACGCCGCGGGCTCTCCCGCACGAAAGGACTGGGGCCCCGTGGAGGGCAGCGCTTCGAGTTCGGGAGCCGACTCACGCCGTGTGGGCCCCTGGGCCAGACGGCGGCGAGGAGCGCTGCCCGGCGACGCGGCTGCCGCGGCCCCCGACGAGCGATGGCCCGCCGCGCTCTCGCCTCGCTCGGCAGCCCCAGACCCGAGCTCACCCGGCCCCACGGAGACTCGAGCCGAAGCGCTCTCGCCCGGAAGCAGACCTCGCTCCCGCAGCAACGGACGACCGAACACGACCAGCAGCGCCGAGAGGGCGAGCCCGATGCCCAAGCCCACCGCAATTTCTCGCTTGGAGGACCGGAGATCGTCCCCGAGCCGCTGAAATAGCGAGCTCGACGGGCTCACGCCGAAGCCGACCCCGCTCCAGCTGGCACTCAGCTCCCCCTCGGGCCCCCCCGTCGAAGCCCCCTTGCGGCTCGAAACTGCCCGCCGAACGTGCTCGTTCGCCACGGATCCCGTTGCGGCGGCGAGCGAAACGAGTGGGATGGGCGGGGAATCGGCCCGAGCGGCCAGCGCCCAGGGCGGCGGCTCGAGCCGCGCCTGCGGAACGCCCCGGGCCGGGGACCACGGGTCCGGCGCGGGGCGCTCGGGAGGCGGAGGGACAGCGGACGATCGCCCCGGCGGGGGCTCGACGGACGGCGAGGAGGGAGCGCCGCCGGAGCGATCGGAAAACGGGCGAACGCCCGGGAGATGCAAGCCGGCGCGCGGCGAACCGGGCGAGCGCAGCTCGCCGGCCCAGCCCTCCTCTTCGTCCAGCGCGGCGCGAGAGCCATGCACGGCCCCCGGCTCGGACGCCGGGGGAGCCGCGTCTGCCAGCGTATCCGCCGCGTCCTCCTCGTCTTCCCCGAAGAGGCGCGGATCCAACGACTCGGCAGCCAGCGAGACGGAATCCTCGCCCGGCGGCTCCCATGCCCCCAGCTCGATGCGCGGATCGAATGGCGTCGAATCGTCCGAATCCTCGACGAACGGCTCGTACGGCCCGGCGCCCGCAACCCGCGAGCCCGCTCCCGGCAGGAGCGCGGACGGCGCTGCCGCCGAATGCGACGCAGCGGAGACGGGACCGCGAGAGGCTCGCTCGGCCCTGAGCGCAGGCCAGTCGTCAGTGGAGGGAGGGGGCTCGGAGGGGCGAGCGCGGCGAGACGCAGCCGATGCGGGCGAGGCGGATCGCGGCGGCGCGCTCGGACGTTGCCGTGGGACGGGCGGCGGCGCGCTCGGACGTTGCCGTCGGACGAGCGGCGGCGGGCGGGCAGCTCGCTCCTCGGCCCGCGGCGGCGCGCTCGGAGGTTGCCCCGCGACAGCCCCCGTGCGCACCCCAGACGAGGGAGGGACGGCCGCAGCGCGGCCAAGGCTCGAGACGCGCGGAGGAAGCGAGCTGGCGACCGAACGCTCTGCGTTGGAACCGGAATCGGCCGCCGGATGCATGCCGGACACGCCCGGGGGGCCCGGCGACTCCTGTCGAGCCACGCGGCGAGATGGCCGCGGGGGCGCGGGCACACTCTCTGCCTGGGCGCGCAACGCTGCGGCTGCGACCGCCTCGCGCTCGAGCGTGTTCGACTCTCCCATAACTCCCGACAGATCTTACCGCGACGACGTTTCCACCGCGAGGCGTCGCCTGCAACATTGCCACGACACATCACGCTTTTTCACCAAGCGGTAGCATAGCAACGCCCCGCTGGCTCGCGCCCTTCCCGAATGGCGTGACAAGAGCACAGCGTCCTTCACAAACCCATCAATACCCACCTGCTTTTCGCCTTGTCACGCAGCCCGTTGGATCGTCGGATGGGCCGACGCTGACCATTCTTAACTATCTCTTCGTTAAGTGAGAGCCGCAAGCGCGCGCCGAATGGCGCTGCGGGCTACGACGGGCCCGGCGCTCCCATCTCGAGCAAACCGCTCGGCGCTTGCCCCCGAACGAGCTCTGCCCCGGAGAAAATGAGCAGGCATGGCCTGGTTCTGGCAAATTCTCTTGGCGGCGAAGCTCCGGCGCCGCGCCGGCGCGCTCCCAACGGGCGGCGTCCGCGCCGAGTTCGCGCGGCCCGCCCGGCAGCGAACGCCATCGACCTACACCCGCGTACTGCTCCGTCAGACGCGCCGGAAAGCCCGCGTCCGCGGCGCGCAAACGGCGTGCCTCCCGCGCGGGCTGGCCGCTCTTGCGCCGCCTCGGCTACCCCACCACGAACCAGGCGAGCGCGATGACGGTCAGCGTCAGCGCCGCCGCCGCCACCAACACGACGACGACATCCATCGTGCTCCAGGTGACGCGACGGCTCCCCGCAGCCGCGGCCGGCTCCAGGTCGCGCTCGCGAAGCACTTCGATGGGCGAGGCGGGGGCGGCGCTGGAGCTACTCGTGCTCAAACTCCAGCGCCTGTCCAGCGTATCGCTCACGGGAGGCTCGGAGAGCGCCACCGTGCCTCCCGGGCCTCGCTGTGCAGAGCGCGCCGCACCGCCGCCGGGATACGGAGACCGCTCGATCCCGACACCGCGCGACGAAACTTCGAGCCTCTCATCGGGCAGCGACTGCACTTCGCGCAGCGCCGAACGAACCGGGTCGTCGATTCCCACCGAGTGCGGTCCGATCTGCAACAGCGCGGTATCCGGCCATGATTGAGGCTGATGCGGCACCAGAGAAGCCCCGTCGAGGTGTGCCGGCGAGCCTTCTTCCAGCGCCGTCAACCACAGGCGTGCTCCGCGGCGCTGCACGCGCACGTGGTCCGGGGCCAGGTCGAGCAGCCTCAGGTCCGCTTCTTCCGCGCTGCCAATCGAGTAGCTCCGATCCTCCTCCAGGGCGAGGCCGGCGCCCGTCGCAGGGCCCTCCAGGACACTCAGCACCGGCCCCGTGCCGGTGCCGGACTTGGACAGCTCCCCCTTGACGATGGCCAGCGCGATGTCCTGAGTCGACGGCGAAAGCCCGGTCGGCCCCGAGACGCTCGGCGCTCGGAACGCGATGCGGAGTCGCGCCTTGCCCAGCTCGAGTCGATCCTCCTCGGCGAGCGGGCACTGCTCCCCCCGCTGCAATCGCCGCCCGTTGAGCACCGTGCCATTCGTGCTCTTCTCGTCGACCAGCACGTAGCCGGACTCGGTCGAGCGCACGCTCGCGTGAAGCAGGCTCACCGACGCGTGCGGAAGCTGGACGTCACATTGCGGCTCTCTGCCGAGGGTCACGCGCTGCGCGCCGTCGAAGGCCAGCTCGTAGTGAGCCCCCCCGCTCGGGGACTCCACCACAACGACGAGTATCATCGTCCGCCCCCGTGCGCGCCTTCACTCCGCCGCCGGGGGCCGCCGCAGCTGGACCAACGCCTCTTGCTGATTGCGAGCCTCGTAGGCCGAGGCGACGGTGCTGTGACACGCGGCCTTGTGCCCCTTGCGAGCCTGCACGGCGGCGCGCGTCTTGCTGGCGAGGCGGTGGATCTCCTCGGGCGGAAGCACGCCCCGACGCTCCAGGACCTCTCGCTGCTCCTCGTTGAGCGCCGGGCTCTTGACCGCGCGGGCGCGCTGGTACTCGGCGGCCTTGCCGGAGTCGAACTCCGCAATTTCCTTCGAAATCCTCACGGAGCACCAGTCGTGGCCGCACATCGCGCAGAAGTCCGTGTCCACGTCCAGGTCCTCGTCGTGGTAGGCGCGCGCAGTATCGGAATCGAACGCCAGCTCGAAGTGCTTTTCCCAGTTGAGAGCGGCTCGAGCCTTCGTGAGCTCGTCGTCCCAATCTCGGCTGCCCGGAATACCCAGGGCTACATCGGCTGCGTGGGCCGCGATCTTGTAGGCGATGCAGCCCTGCTTCACGTCTTCACGCTTCGGAAGCCCCAGGTGCTCCTTGGGCGTGACGTAGCAGAGCATGCTCGCCCCATGGTAGGCGGCAGCGGTCGCGCCGATGCTGCTGGTGATGTGGTCGTAGCCGGGGAAAACGTCCGTCACCAGTGGCCCGAGCACGTAGAACGGAGCGCCGTGGCAGACGCGTCGCTGCAGCTTCATGTTGTATTCGATTTGATCGAACGGAACGTGCCCGGGCCCCTCGACCATCACCTGGCAGCCCTTCTTCCAGGCGCGCTCGGTGAGCTCGCCGAGGACCTCGAGCTCGCCGAGCTGCGCTGCGTCGCTCGCGTCAGCGAGCCCGCCAGGCCTCAACCCGTCCCCCAGCGAGAACGAGACATCGTACTCGCGCATGATGTCGCAGATCTCGTCGAACAGGGTGAGCATCGGATTCTCCTTGCCGTGCACCAGCATCCACTTGGCGAGCAGGGAGCCTCCGCGGCTGACGATCCCGATCAAGCGTTTCTTGACCAGCGGCAGATGGGCGCGGGTGACTCCCGCGTGAATCGTGAAGTAATCCACCCCCTGCTTGGCCTGATGCAACAGGCCATCGAGGATGACCTGCTCGGTGAGATCTTCGATCCGCCGCCCGACGACCATCGAATAAATGGGCACCGTGCCGATCGGGGCCTTCGCGTTTCGAATGATGGCTTCTCGGCACGCGTCGAGATCGCCGCCCGTCGAGAGATCCATCACCGTATCGGCGCCCCAGGCCTCGGCCCAGCGCAGCTTGTCCACCTCCTCTTGGGTACCGGACGAAACGGGCGAGGCGCCCATGTTGGCGTTGATCTTGGTGAAGCTGGCTCGCCCAATCGCGACGGGCGCGAGGCCGTAGGCGGCGTGAACCTTGTTGCACGGAATGATCATCCGGCCGCTGGCGACCTCCGCCACAATCTGCTCGAGGCTCAGGTGGCGCTCGCGCTCGGCGACGGCCCGCATGGCGTCCGTCGTGATGCCGAGCCGTGCGTGCTCGAGCTGAGTGCTCGGTCGAAAGCCTTCCGGCGCCCGCCACCCTCGCTCGCCGCGCTCCCACCCACTGGGCATGAAGTCCCACGCCGTCGCGTCGCTCGGCAGGGGCATGCCGGGCGTGTCCGGCGAGGAAAACGACCGCGCGGCTCCCACCTGCGGCGGGTTCGCGAACGAGCCGGGATTGGTGCCCTGTGCCTCGGTGGAGGGGTTGTGCCGCGTGGGCGGCACCGAGTGACTGACTGACATCCTGTTTTTCTCCGGAGGGCTTTGATCGACGGTGGCCACGCCAGCCGCGAGGCGCGAGCATAACGCTCCGAGGCCGCTTCTACAGCCCCGAAACATTTCACCTCCGAGCGCCGGGCCTGCAGAGCCGCCGCCCCCCGCACACGACCTCCGCAGAAGGCAGCCCGGGCTGGGCCGCGCGCGCAAGGCGCCGCGGGGGTCGAAAAGGCGGCCGCCGCGGGCCTATCAACGAGGCCATTTTCGTTCTACAAGCCTGCCGTGCCGGCTTTCACCTGGGATGTCGATCCGATTCTCTTCCATTGGCCTGCGTGGCTGTCGTTTCTGCCCGGCGACGGCCTCCGCTACTACAGCCTGCTGTACGTGGCGGTCTTCCTCGGCGGCCACCGGCTGATGGACTGGCAGGTGCGCCGCGCCGGGGGAGACGAAGAGCAGGCCAACGATTTCCTCGTCTACGGCGTCATCGCCGTGCTCGGCGGCGCGCGCGTCGGCCACGTGTTCTTCTACGAATGGGATCGCTTCTTGGCGGATCCCGCCTGGATCTTCATGATCCACAAGGGAGGGCTGGCCAGCCACGGGGCGACCTTGGGCATGGCGCTCGCCATCTACGTGTTTGCCAAGCTGCGCAGGCAATCCTACTGGGAGCTGTGCGATCGGCTGTCCTTCTCGGCGGCCCTGGGCGCGATTTTGGTGCGGGCGGGAAACTTCTTCAACTCGGAGATTGTCGGGCGCCCGACCAACGGCGACTGGGGTGTGCGTTTTCCCCGCCACGATGGCTACGCCGACCCGCCTCTGCGGCATCCGAGCCAGCTGTACGAAGTGGTGCTCGGCCTCGTCGTGATGGCTACGCTCTTGGGGGTCGACCGAGCGATGGGGCGCGAGAAGCGCCCGCGCGGGCTGATGATTGCCGTGTTCATGGCCGTCTACTTCGCAGGGCGTTTCCTGGTCGAGTACTTCAAAGAGTATCAAGCCCTCGATCCGGGCAGCCTGCTCACGATGGGGCAGTGGCTGTCGCTCGTGCCCGCGCTCGGTGGAGTGGTGGGCATCGTCATCAGTTTGAAGCGCAACATTCCCGCCAAGTGGAACGTCTACACCGTTTCCGACGACGACCTCGAGGATGATGAAGACGACGAAGACGAGGACGCCGGCGACGACGACGTGGACGAGGTTCTGCTGAACAAGACCTGACTCCCCCGCATGCCGCGTCTGCTCCAACCTCCGGGTCCGCCGCGACGCTTCCAGCTGCCCGAGCCGGGCTCTCGCGAGCCACGCCTCCCCCGCGAAGCCGCTACCCTGCGATCGCGGTTGATACTCTCCTGGCTCGGGCTGTGCTCGCTCCTGCTGCTGATCTCCACGCGCGAGGCGCCCGGCAAGTGGGTCTCGTGGATCGTGGAGCAGGGCAGCGAGCGCCGACCGGTGTGGAGTCCGGGTGCTCCCCGGCCAGGCCGATCGGCCAGCGCGCCGGAGCCGCAGCTGGCCGTGGCGACTCCCCGCCGGGGCGTGCTCTCCCCCGACGGGCTCGGCGTGCCGAAGCTTCCGGCCCAAGTTCTCTCCAGCCTCTCCGACGCTCCCTCCAGCGCGAGCAGCCCCCCTCCGGCGGGGCAACCCGGTGCAAGCGAGTCGGCCCACGAGCGCCCGCCGAGCGCACGGCTAGCGACGCCTGGCGCCGGGCAGCTCGGTCCGCTCGATCGCGGCGAGGGCGGCCGGCCCACGAGCGCGCCCGAGCCCGAAGGCGCGCCGAATTCGCCGCGTCGCGAGCGGCCGCCCGAGCCCGACGGCGCGCTGGACGCCCAGCCCACGGGGCCGGGTCTGGCGAGCGCGGCCGCGCGTGACGGGCTCCCGGCCGCGGTGGAAGCGACGTCCACACCTACCGCGTCTCCGGGCAAATCGACGACCGCGGGGCACCTCCCCGGACCTGCCGACGCGGAGACCGACCGGCAGCCGACGGGGGCGGTCGCTGCGGCCATGCCCGGAATCCGCCCGTCGACGGAGCTCGCCCGCGAGCCCTCCGCCGCCGCGGAGCCGGGTGAGGCGCCCGCAGCCCGAGCTCCGGCTGCGTCGACCCACTCCCCCGTGGGGATCTGGCTGCCGCCCCCGGGGCCCCCCTCGTTGGCAGAGCGCGTCGCCGCGTCGTCGCGCGAAGCCGTCGCGACGGGCTCGCGAGCTCCCGCCGCCGATGAGCGGGGACGGCGGCCGCCCTTGGGAGTGGCAGCGGCTGCCGGGTCCCCATCGCGGCGTGCGCCGGCTGGCTCGGACGGCAAGCCGCGTCCGGATTCAGGCCGGCGCACGACAGCCGCCCCGGCCGGCCCGCGAATGCCGGAGCGCGGCAAGCCTGCGGGGCTCCCCCGAAACCCGACAGCAGAAGCAATGAGCTGCGAGAAAGCCGCCGCGCTGCAGCGCCAGTTCGTCAGCCCCGCCGCGCCGTCGGTGCGCGACGTGCCGCGCGAGGCCTACGCCGCGGTGTTGGACGGTGGCGAGTATTTTCGGTACTGCCGCGTGCCGCCGACGACCGCGATCTCGGTGTGTGTCGCGGTGCAACGGGGCCGCGCCATCGGCACCACGGTGCGCACGAGCCCCGTGAGCCAGAGCAGCGCGAGCTGTATCCGCAAGTCCCTCCAGTCGCTGACGTTCCCATACGGAACGGCGCTCGACATCGTGCGCACCGAGTTCGCCCCGGTGCGCTGACGCCGCGATGCGACCCTCGACCCGGCGAGGCCGGCCCATGGGAGCACGAAATTTCGAGACGCACGGCGCGTGCTGCGAAGGAAGCGGTGATTCGTCGCGGGATATCACGCCCAATGGCCGTGTTTCCGAGGTGTTCCGAAATGAGCCCGCGAACCGGTCACCGCCCGCGCAACGCATTTCCTGAGCACCCGCGACAGCTCGCAGGACCGGATGCCCTACCGCGTCGTTGCGGTGGCTTTCGCACCGTTGCAACGATCCCGAAACGCGCAGCAAGCGAGACGGGGATCAATGACGACCTCGGTCATGCTGAAATCCTCGCCAGTGCCGCGCGGCGGACCTGCCGCAGCGAGCGAGAGCGAGGGCAAAACGGCCAAGCCGCGCCGGCTCCCGCTGCTCGAGAGCCTGCTCGCGGAGCAGCAAGAGCTGTCGGCCGTCGAGAAGTTCGCTCAGCTGCACGAGTCCGAAGAGCTGCCCGCCCAGGCCAAGTACTACAAGCGCCTGCTGCCGACGTCCGCTCCGCAGGAAGGCCAGCAGTACTCGTTCAGCGTCGATTTGGACAAATGCACGGGCTGCAAAGCCTGCGTCACGGCTTGCCACAGCCTCAACGGCCTGGATGAAGAAGAGACGTGGCGCTCCGTCGGGCTGTTGCACGGCGGCACGGCGGACGCTCCGATGCAGCAAACGGTCACGACCGCCTGCCACCACTGCCTCGATCCGGCCTGCATGAACGGTTGCCCGGTGAATGCCTACGAGAAGCATCCGGTCACGGGCATCGTCAAACACCTCGACGACCAGTGCATCGGCTGCCAGTACTGCACGCTCACCTGCCCGTACGACGTGCCGCAGTTCAGCAAGAAGCTGGGCATCGTGCGCAAGTGCGACCTGTGTAGCGACAGGCTCGCCGAGGGCGAGGCCCCCGCGTGCGTGCAGGCCTGCCCGAACGAGGCCATCGCGATCCGCTTGGTCGATCGAGCACAGGTGATCGAGGACGTGCAGGCCGACACGTTCTTGCCGGGCGCGCCTTCGCCGGGCCTGACGATGCCCACCACCGAGTACAAGACACAGCGCGTTTTCCCGAAGAACACGCTGCCCGCCGACTTCTACAGCGTGCGACCGGCGCACAACCACCTGCCGCTGGTGGTGCTGTTGGTGTTCAACCAGCTTTCGGTCGGGGCCTTCGCCGTGGACTACGTCACCAGCACCTACTACGGCGACGAGATCGTGCAGCGGTACCACGCGCTGGTCGCCGTAGCCATGGGCACGCTCGCGCTGGCGGTGAGCTTCTTGCACCTGGGGCGCCCCCAGTACGGCTTCCGCGCGGTCATGGGCATTCGCCACTCCTGGATGAGCCGCGAAGCCGCGGCCATCGGCGCCTTCGCGAGCCTCTCGGCGATTTACGCGGCGGGCGCCTGGGCCGACCAAGCCCTGCGGCAGGTGGGCCTCCCGCCACTCGACCCCGCGCTGGCCGAGACCCTGCAAAGAGGGCTCGGCGCAGCCGTCGCGCTCTCGGGCATCGTGGGTATCGCGTGCTCCGTGATGCTCTACGTCGCCACCCGGCGCTCGTTCTGGCGAGCCTCGCAGTCGGGGCCGCGCTTCTTCCTCTCTGCCGCCCTGCAAGGCTTGGCGCTGTCGGTCTTCTTCGCAATTGCCGCAGACTACGCCGGCGTCGCAATGGCCGAGGGATCCTTGCCCACCCTGCTGCACGCGGTGATCGGCGTAGCGGCCTGCAAGCTGTGCTTCGAAGCCAGCATCTTCAGCCATCTGAGAAGAACGCAGGTCTCGGACCTCAAGCGGACCGCTCTGTTGATGAAGGGAGAGCTTTCCGGCATCACGCAGATGCGCTTCGCGCTGGGCATGTTGGGAGGGATCTTCATGCCCGCTCTTCTGACGACCTTCGTCGTCGACGGCGGGCTCCAAACCTCGAGCTCGGCGCCCTTGGTGATTGCGCTGCTCAGCGGCGCCGCCATCACGTGCGGCGAGCTCATGGAGCGCAGCCTCTTCTTCATGGCGGCCGCCGCCCCGAGAATGCCTGGAGCCGTTGGAAAATGAGCGAAGCACGAGCCCCGAAACGCAGCCTCAAGACCCTCCTCTTCGACCGGGAGGGGGTCCTCACGCGGAAGCTGCTGCGCCAGCCGGGGAAGTTCGGCCTCGGCCAGGTTCCGGAGCGACTCGCCCCGGATCGCACGACGACCGTGACTTGCGGCTTCTGCTCTACGGGATGCGGCCTTTCGGTCCACCTCAAGGACTCGGCAGCCATCAACCTCTCGCCTTCGACCGATTACCCCGTGAACCTGGGTATGGCGTGCCCCAAGGGCTGGGAGGCGCTCGCACCGCTGCAAGCGAAAGACCGGGCCACGACGCCGCTGCTGCGGGCGCGACGCGGGGAGCCGCTCGAGGAAACCGACTGGGAAACGGCCGCGGTGACCTTTGCCAAGCGCTTCAAGGCCATCCAGAAAAAGCACGGCAAGGAAAGCGTCGCATTCCTCGGAACGGGCCAGATGACGTTCGAAGAGCTGGCCTTTCTCGGGGCCTTCGGCAAGTTCGGCATGGGTCTCCGGCACGGAGACGGCAACACGCGCCAATGCATGGCGACCGCCGTGGTGTCCTACAAGCAGAGCTTCGGCTTCGACGCGCCGCCCTACACGTACAAGGATTTCGAAGAATCCGACGTCCTGATCTTCGTGGGGGCGAACCCCTGCATCGCGCACCCCATCATGTGGGAGCGCGTCTGCAAGAATCCGAACGACCCCGAGATCATCGTCATCGATCCCCGCAAGACGGAGACCGCGATGGCGGCCACGACGCACCTACCGCTGAAGCCCAAGAGCGACTTGGTGCTCTTCTACGCGGTAGCCAATCGGCTCATCGAGCGCGGCTTCGTGGACTCCAGCTTCGTGCGCCAGCACGTGAGCGGGTTCGAGGAGCTCGCGCAGCACGTGGCGGGCTATTCCCTCGCGCGAGCCGCCGAGGCCACCGGGCTGACGGCGGAGAAGATCGACGCGCTGGTCACCTCCATCGGCAACGGCAAGGCGGTGAGCATCTGGTGGACGATGGGCGTCAACCAGAGCCACGAGGGCGTGCGCGTGGCTCAATCCTTGATCAACATCGCGCTGATCACGGGCAACATCGGACGCCCGGGCACGGGTGCCAACTCGATCACCGGGCAGTGCAACGCCATGGGGTCGCGCCTCTTCAGCAACACGACCTCGCTGTTCGGGGGGCGCAACTTCGAAGACCCGCAGCACCGCAAGGAGATCAGCGAGCTGTTCGGAATCGACGAATCGGTGATTCCGGATACGGCGGGGTGGGCCTACGATCAGATCATGGAGGGGATCCACAAGGGGAAGATTCGCGGCTTGTGGGTGGTCGCCACCAACACGGCCCACTCCTGGATCAACCAGGGAGACGCCGAGGACCTACTGAAGAAGCTCGATTTCCTGGTCGTGCAGGACATGTACTCCACCACGGAGACAGCGGTCTTGGCGGACCTGGTTCTTCCGGCCGCCGGTTGGGGAGAGAAAGAAGGGTTGTTCATCAACTCGGAGCGGCGCCTCGGCCTAGTGAAGAAGGTGGCTCGCGCCCCCGGCCAGGCCCTCGCGGATTTCTCGATCTTTCGCCTACTCGCGGAAGCCTGGGGTTGCGGCGAAATGTTCGAAGAGTGGAAGAGCCCCGAGCACGCCTTCCAGCTCCTGAAGCAGAGCACCAAGGGCCGGCCCTGTGACATCACGGGCATCCGCGACTACCGCCACATCGACGAAAACCGCGGCATCCAGTGGCCGCTGCCGGAGGGTCGGCAGCCTACTGCCGGCGAAGAGCGGCGCTTGTTCGAGACGGGCGCCTTCTACCATGCCGATGGCAAGGCGAAGCTGCTCTTCGAGGAGCCGCGTGCACGGCCCGAGCCGCCCGACAAGTACTACCCGATGACGCTGCTGACCGGACGGGGCAGCTCGAGCCAATGGCATACGGGCACCCGCACGAACAAGTCCCCCGTGCTGCGAAAGCTCTTCTCGGAAGAGCCCTACGTGGAGGTGAGCCCCCAAGACGCACGCCAGACGGGCGTCGCCCAAAATGAATGGGTGGTGGTCGAGTCGCGGCGCGGCAGCGTGCGCGCGCGCGCCTTCGTGAGCCACGTGGTGCAGCCAGGGCAGCTCTTCATGCCCATGCACTACGCCAAAACCAACCAGCTCACCTTCCCCGCGTTCGATCCCTACTCCCGGCAGCCCTCCTACAAGGCCTGCGCGGTTCGGCTGCGCCGCGACGCCGACGTGCCCGGCTCCCCCTGAGGGGCCCCCCTGGGCCCGCGCCACGGAAAGTGGCTCACCCCGCCCCCAGGCCCTCGCATCTGTTCTATGCTCGCGCCATGCGGGCAATGACGTACAACGTCCTGACCGGCGGTCGGGACGCTGGGAGCAGAGCGCGACTCGAGGCGATCCTCTCGGTGATTGAAGCCCAGCGCCCGGACATTCTCGCCCTCCAGGAGTGCAATTTCTTCGAGGCCGACGGCCACGAAGTCCTGCACTGGTTCGAGCGCAGGCTGGAAATGAGAGGCCTTCTGGCGCCGGCCGATTCGGGCTTTCACGTCGCCCTCTTCGTTCGGGGGCTGCCCGTGATTTCCCACCACGGCGCGCGCGGCTGGTGCCAGCACGCGACGCTGCGCGCCACCGTCGCGCTCGGGCGAGAGCCGCTGGAGCTATTCAGCGTGCATCACGACCCCTTCAGCCCCACCGCGCGCGTTCGCGAGGCCGAGTACATCGCCGGGCGCTCGCGCCCGGAGGGGCTGCAGCTCGCGTTGGGCGACTTCAACGCCGTCAGCCCCATCGATGAGGCTCGGCTCGACTTCGACAGCCTTCCCGCGCGATACCGAGTTCGGCAGACCCAGCGGCAGCTGGCCGAGCCCAAGCTGGACGGCCGCAGCATCGCGGCGATGCTCGAGGCACAATTCGTCGATCTCCTGCACGAGCGCAGCGCGGGGTTCGAGCCGACGGTTCCCACCGAGCTGGTGCCCGCAGGTCAGCGTTTCGAGATGCGCATCGACCACGTATTCGCGTCACGCCGACTGGCGCGCCACTGCACCGCGTGCTTCGTCGTCAGGCAACCCGAGGTCCACCAGGCCTCCGACCACTATCCAGTGGTCGCGGATTTCGACCTGAGTTGACAAATCGCTTCGCCCGCCCTGCGCCCCGCACTCGACGCCGACTTCCAGGAGCGCGGGGAACGCCGAAGGACCTCCGCCTAGCTCGCATCGCTCACGACCGCCGGAGCGAGGGGTGCGAGCAGGAAGTGGATTTTCAGTCCAGCTGCCCGCCGGGCGCGCGCAGGCAGATTTGCTGTCTGCCCCGCACGAGCTGGCGGGCAGCTGGGCGAAAAGACACGACTCATCGCACCCTTGGGACCGGATCGTGAGAAATCCGCGCCAGCCGCTGGAGAGATGAGCCGCTCGAGCCCGCGCGGCACGCAGGCCGTGGCGCGCCTCCCAGCGACGGCGAGCAGGCCCCCCTCCTCGGCGAGCCAAGGCTACTTCAACGCGTACGAGAGCTCGATCTCGAGGTAGTGCGCCGCCGAGTCATCGCTGCCTTCGGGCCGAAAGGCGCCACCTTCATTCGCGAGAAAGAGCCCGTACATTCCGCGCAGCGTCAGCCCGCTGCCGAGAGGCACGACCGCGTGCGTGTCGAGCTCGGTGCCCGTGAACCCGTCGGCGTCGCCCGGCGCCTCGAGCTTCCAAAACGCGTGCCCTTGAGCGCGAAGGATCAGTTTGGGGCTGACCGCGTAGCTGATGGTCGCGTTCGCGCTGGCGACGTTCGTGCGGCCGCCGAACACGTCCGCCAACCCGAGGAACTTGTGCGCCGTCGGGTAGAGTTGATTCCAGCCCTCGTTCTCCTCCGTGTCGGGGTCGTTGCCCGAAGCGACCAGACCGCCCACGCTGGCGCGGAAGCCCGGCTTGGGGCTCACGCCGATTTCGCCATCGGCCTGGTACGCGAACGAATCGACCGCTTCGCTCACGACGGGCATCGGGCCATACACGATCTCCGCAGGGACATTGGGCCGGGAGCCGAACTGCAGCCCCGCTTCGAGCCGGTAGTCGAGGATGCCCGCCTTGTTCTTCACGCGCGCACCCAACGTGAACTCCGTAGCCGGGTCCACCTTCTGCGAGATGCCGGTGTTGTCCGCGTTGCTGACGGCGCCACGACCCGGTGCGGTCTGGCCCAGGGCGTACAAATCGAGAGCCAGCCCTTCGGCGATGGCGGGCCCGATGCCCGCGTACACTCCGTAGAAGTATTGATCGCCAGCGCCGAAGGGATCCGAGAGCGTCCGGCCCTCGGCAACCTGTGTGAAGAAGAAATCCACCCACCCGGCGCTCGCGGGCACGCGTGCCCGCATGCCTTCGAACGCACGCGCCGTTTGATGCCAGCCCAAGTTGCCGATCACGAGCGCGTCCCCGTAGTTCATCTCGAACCGGCCGATGTCGAAGCTCTTGCCCCCGCCCTGCAGCCGCAGGTACCCCTCGTGCAGGCCGAGATCGTAGTCGGTGATGGTGCTCGTCTCGCCAATCCACCCGCTCGCCTGGGGCGTAAACTGAAGGACCACGTCCGGCCCCCCCGTCTCGATCGGCGCCGTCCTCAGGCCGAGTCGGGCTCGATACACCGTCGCCTCGCCCTCCTGGAATCGACCCGCCGAGCGCCCCAGGCCTTTGTAGCCCTCGCGAATCTCGTAGCGTGTCATGAAGGAGCCGGTCGTCTTGATCGGCGCGCCGGGTGCCGCCGCGGGCGGCGGCGGCGCGGGGGCAGGAGCCTCCGCGGCCACGGCTGGAGGGGCGATGGGTGCCGGCGGCGGCGCCGGCGCCTGTGCGAAGGCCACGTGAGTGCTGGAGAGCACCGCGGCGGTCGTCCCGAAGGTCAAAGCCAGTTCTGAGCAATGCATGATGAGTCTCTGTTCTCCGTCCGTGGTTTTCTCGGCCACGCGTGAGTGCATCTCGGGGCTCGGCTCTCGAAGCGGAGAAAGCGATGCGAACGCACCCGCCGAGTGAGTGCATTCATGACAACCCAATGTTCCACTAGAGTTTCCCAACAGTGGCCGCACCGACTTTTCTTTTCCGTGTTTCATCAAGAACAAGCAAAACACATGAGTGTTTTGCAGAAAGGCCCACCACGAAACGTCGAAAGGCGTGCACTGAATTCAGCGCACACCGTCGAGAGCCCCCCGACGAGCCGCCTTTCGCCGCGCTCGCGCGTGAGCGCGGCGAGCCTGAGCGCAAGAGGCACTGCGAGCCCGGGCCCCACGGCATCGGGGCCTCGGGCTCGCGAGGCGACAGGCTCCTGTTCGCTATCCGCCGTGGCGCTCGAGCCTTCGAAGCTCTCGCGCCGCGAATCGGCCAGCGAGGATTCGCGTCAAGTATCGGCTCGAGCGGCCTCGAACTCGACTCGAACCTGCTTCTCCGCTTCCTCCGAGAAGCGGATCTGCGTGCCCAAGAGGCCGATGCCGATGATGACGAGGCCGAACCACAGGAAGCAATCTTCGAGCTCTTGGCCGCTGCGCAACAGGAACTGGGCGTAGCACACGGCGCCGACGTTGCCGCCTGCACCCACGATACCGGAGACGGCGCCCAGCGCGCGCTTGTTGACGAACGGCACCACCGAATAGGTGGCACCCTCGGCCATCTGCACGCAAAGGCTGAAGCCGATCATGGCTACGATGGCGATTCCGAGCACATCCATGCGGGAGAAGATGGTCAAGGCCACTCCCTCGAGCATCATGATCACCACCAGCCAGCGCACGCGCCCGGAGAGACCAGCGCTGAGCGCGAACTTGTCCCCCAGCCAACCACCCATGCTGCGGGCGAATAGGTTCATCAGGCCGAACAAGCTCGCGATCACGCCGGCCGCCTTCTCATCCATGAGAAAGCGTTCCTGGTAGTAGGTGGCGGCGCGACCGTTGACGAAGAGCTCCATGCCGAAGCAGCCCGCGTAGATGCAAAACAGCAGCCAAACGCGGTAATCCTTCACGGCGCTCATGAAAAGCCCCTCTTGGCCCGCCTTGACCTGCGGTCGGCTCTCGGGGAGGTCCTCGTAGTTGCCCTCGGGGCAGTCCGTCGTCAGCTTCCAGTACAGGAAGGCGAGCACGACCATCGCCGCCGCCGGAACGAACATGGCCGGGCGCCACTTGGACAGCTCGGAATCCGCAAAGCCCATCGCCAGCATGGCTGCCGCCACCATCGGCATCACGGCCTGGGTCACGCCGCCGCCCAGGTTGCCCCACCCCGCCGTCGTGGCGTTGGCGATGCCGACGACGTTCGGCGCGAACATCACGGAGGTGTGGTACTGCGTGATCACGAACGAGGCACCGATGGTTCCGATCGCGACGCGCGAGGCCAGGTACGTCGGCCAAGTGTCCGCCATCGAGGAAGCCGCCACGGCGACGGCACCAAACAGCAAGAGCCCTACATAGGACTTGCGGGGTCCGACCTTGTCACACAGCGCTCCGATGACCAGGCGACCGATGATGGTGACGCCCACCGAAGCCATGAAGGCCGTAATCTTCTGCGCCTTGGTCAGGTCCAGGTTGGGCCCGATCGTCGAGTTGATCAGCGGGGCATGGGAAAACCATCCGAAGAAGCAGATGAAGAACGCCAACCACGTGAGGTGGAACGTCCGCATCTGCACGGTGCGGAATGAGAAAAGGTCGATGCTGGTTGCCTTGTTGGACTTTTCCAAGAGGCCTCTCCTTGTTGTTTCTTCCACCCCGTCGCGAAGGGCGAACGGCTGGAGTGTCATGGCCCTCTAGCCAGGTAGACGCGGGGCAATCGATTGGGGCGAATCTGCCGGTGCGGGTCGTCTCGGTTATCTGCGCCTCAGGCTTCGCCCATGTTTCCGAGTCGAATCATGTCCATGCGGAGGCGATTAGGATGTCATTGGGGTCCCAGTTTCGACCCTTTGGCCGCTCGCCTCCCCGACGGCGAGATGTGGCCTCGTGAGCGGCCCCCGGCTGCGGCGATTCCCGGGCGGGGTGCGCTCGAGCCGCCCGAAAGGCAGGGGCGGTCGTCTGCGCGGCGGTCGCCGTCGGAAACGATTGGCTCCCGCGCCAGAGGCAACGCCCCGCGCCGCCGCGGAGAGGAACTACCGCGCCCTCCCGAAGAAGGCTGCGGGAGCTCACGCAGAGTCCTGTTTGCGGTGGCCGCGCTCATGAGCGGATGGCGGCGTTGGGCCCCCCCCGGTGTGGGGCCCGCTCCCTACGCGGGGCTATTCGGCCGCGGCGGCCACGCACTGCGCGCTCGCGCCACCGATGAGCTTCTCGGTCGTCTTCTCGTCGGGTAGCTCCACGAAGACCCACCCGTCCTCGACGCGAACCGGGAAGGTGAGGATCTCGTACTCCTCCCCCGTGAGACACTTGCCGTCCTCGAGCGAGAAGTTCTTCTTGTGCAGCGGGCACGCCACTTTGGGCACGCCCTTCTGATCGCCGATCAAGCCCCGCGAAAGCACCATGTCTTGCATGTGGGGGCACTTGTTCTGGGTGGCGTACCACTGTCCGCGGGAGGCGAAGTTGAAGACGGCGATCTGCGAGTTGCCGTAGCGCAGCGTGCGCCCCCCATCGACCGGGAAGGAATCCACCCGGGCGAGCTTCACCCATTGCCGCTGAAGCACGGGCAGGGAGATGCGTGCCTTCTCCTTCTGCGGATCCCCGGGCTCCCCCCAATCGGCCGGGCGCCGCTGCCGGCGCTGGTCGACGTACACGATCGTGTCGTCCTTTTCGTCGCTGTTCGCGTAGTGGGCAAACTTCGCGCGCGCCTCGGGGCTTTCGACCACGGCCTTCCACTCGCACTGGTAGGTGTCCACCAGGTACTGCATGTCCTTCTCGAGCTGGTCGCAAATCCCGAGCGAGTCGTTGATGATCACGTCTTTCAGGTGGTCGAGGCCGCCGTCGAGCTTCTCGATCCACACGGAAGTGCGTGTGAGCTTGTCCGCCGTCGCAACGTAGAACATCAAGAAGCGGTCGATGTACTTGATGCAGGTTTCCTCGTCGATGTCGGAAGCCAGCAAGTCCGCATGGCGCGGACGAGCGCCCCCGTTGCCGCACACGTAGAGATTCCAGCCCTTGTCCGTCGCGATGATGCCGAAATCCTTGCTCTGGGCCTCCGCGCACTCGCGCACACAGCCACTGACGGCGCTCTTGAGCTTGTGCGGGGAGCGCAGCCCTCGGTAGCGCTCCTCCACGCGGATCGAAAATCCGACGGAATCCTGCACACCGTAGCGGCACCAGGTGCTCCCGACACAGCTCTTCACGGTTCTGAGCGCCTTGCCGTAGGCGTGACCGCTTTCGAAGCCGGCCGCGACGAGCTCCTCCCAAATGCTCGGCAGATCGCCGACGTGCGCCCCGAACAGGTCGATGCGCTGGCCTCCGGTGATCTTGGTGTACAGGTTGTACTTCTTGGCCACCTCGCCCAGCACGATGAGCTTCTCCGGCGTGATTTCGCCGCCCGGCACGCGCGGCACCACGGAGTACAGCCCGGTGCGTTGCACGTTGGCGAGGTACCGATCGTTGGTGTCCTGCAGCGTGTCGTGCTTGACGATGAGCTCGTTGAACACGGACGCCAATATGGAGGCAACGGCGGGCTTGCAGATTTCGCAGCCGTGGCCCCGACCAGCGCTCTCGATCACGTCCTTCCAGCTGCTCAGGCGGCGCACGCGGATGATCTCGAAGAGCTCCTGGCGGGTGTAGTCGAAGTGCTCGCAGAGCACGGGCTTGACGGCCTTGCCCAGCTTCGCGAGCTCGCCATGGAGGATGTCCGTCACGAGCGGCACGCAGCCACCGCAGCCGCTTCCGGCCCGCGTACACTTCTTGATTGTGCCCACGTCCAGCGCTTCTCTTTCGCGAATCGCCGTACAGATGGCACCCTTGAGGACGTTGTTGCAGGAGCAGACCTGCAGCGTGTCGGGAGCGTCGGCGCCGCTCTCGGCCTCGCCGCCGCGGTTTCCGAACAAGACGGACTCCGGGTCGTCCGTGATCGCCTGGCCCCCGTTGCAGAGGCCGAGCAGGCGCATGTAGTCCTCCGCGTCGCCCACCAGAATCCCGCCCAGCAACCGCGTCTCGTCGTCGCTGAAGATGAGCTTCTTGTAGACGCCGCGGACCATGTCCTCGAAGACCACGGTGCGCCCCCGCGGGTTGAGCGCATCGCCGAAGCTGGCGACGTCCACGCCGAGCAGCTTCAGCTTCGCGGACATGTCCGCGCCGGTGAACTCGGCCTCCGAATCGCCTGCGAGCTGCGCGCAGACGACCTGCGCCATTTGGTAACCGGGTCCGACCAGACCGTAGATCATGCCCTCGTACAGCGCGCACTCGCCAATCGCGTAGACGTGGGGATCGCTGGTGCGCAGCGAGCCATCGGCGACGATGCCGCCGCGGGGCCCGACCTCCAGGCCCGATTCGCGCGCGATGTCGTCTCGCGGCCGGATGCCGGCGGAGATGATCACGATGTCCACCGGCAAATCCGAGCCTTCCTTGAACGTGAGGCCCGCGACGGGCCCCGCCTCCCCGGCGCCGACGAAGGCCGTGGTGATCTTGCTCAGGTGCACGTCGATGCCGAGGGCTTCGATCTTGCCTTGCAGCAGGCGAGAGCCCGGCTCGTCCAGCTGCCGAGGCATCAGCCGATCGGCGAACTCGACGACGTGGGTCTTCAGCCCCAGATCGACGGCGGCCTTGGCCGCCTCGAGCCCGAGCAAGCCGCCGCCGATGACCGCCGCCGTCTTGGCGTTTTCGGCGTAGGCGATGATGCTGTCGAGATCCTCGAGGGTCCGATAGACGAAGACCCCGGGCCGCTGGGCCCCGGGGATCGGCGGCACGAAGGCCGTCGAGCCGGTCGCCAAGACCACGTGATCGTAGGCGACCTCCGCGCCACTGCTGGAAACCACGACCTTCCGCGCCCGGTCGACCTTGGCCGCGCGCTGGCCCAGGAGCAGCTCGATGCCCCGCTCCTGGTACCACTGCAGGCTCGCGAGACTGAGCTGGGTGGCGTCGCGGGTGGCAAAGTACTCCGAGAGGTGCACGCGGTCGTAAGCGGGCACGGGCTCCTCGCAGAACGTGACGACGCGAACCGGCGGCGCCCCGTCCTCCGTGAGGAGATCGCACATACGCTGGCCGACCATGCCGTTTCCGATGACGACGACTGTTTCGGGCGTTTCGCTGGGACTGTGAGTAGCGCTGGACATGACCTTCTCCGGCCGCGTTGCTACCCCGCACAACGTTTCCGGCGCGCAACGCCCGACCAAAAAAGGCGCGGTGAGCCGCTCGGAAACCTGCACGCCCGACGCCTGTTACCGGGGCGTCATCGACGCAGCACGTCTACGGGTCGGTCCCAGTCTCCCAGCTCGCGGTCCCAGGGCGGCGGGACCTCGAGAATGGCGGCCTGCGACCCGAGGCGCCTGAGCAGCTCCTGGCCAGAGCGCTGGCCGTCGCGCAAGCACTGATCCAGTACGGGCAGCACCGTCGGAGGTCGATAGCGAGCAAACAGCGGGTTGAGCCACCCCTCGTGCCGAGCCGCGACGGCCGCGGCGTGATCGCTCGAGAAGAGGTGACGCACCAGATGCGGGGAGACTCGTGGCATGTCGACGGCCAGCGCGACGGCCTCGCGACGGCGCCGAGTGGCGGCGTCCAGCAGCGCTCGCAAGCCCCCCAGGGGTCCGACGCCCGGGGGGTCGTCGGCGAGGCACCGCAGGCCCGGAGCATCGTAGTTTTCCGCGTGCCCGACCAACGCCAGCTCGACGTCCAGGGGGCTCTCGCCGACCGCGAAGGCGGCCTCGCGGCACACGTCGATCAGCCGGGCGAGCAGGGTCCGCCCCCCGACTCGAAGGTTTCCCTTGTCGATTCGGCCCATCCGCCGGCCCTTCCCTCCGACGAGAATTCCCACCAGCAACGGTGGCGGCACGAGCGGACGGCCGACCTGAATCACGAAGCGTCGGCGGGCTTCGAGGTGTCGCGCCAAAACAGCAGCAGCAGCCCCATCCCCACCATGATCTGCACGTCGGCGACGTTGAAGATCCCGGTCCGCAGCGAGCCGATCCCCATGTTCATGAAGTCGATCACCCGGCCTTCGCGAACCACCCGATCGATGAGGTTGCCCACCCCGCCTGCGCCAATCAGCAACATCGCCCACACATGGATCGAGGCGCGGCTTTGCTGGCGAAGGTAGCCAACCGCCCACAGCAGGCTGGCGACGACGATGAGCACGGCGAGAAGCGTGAAGATGACCCAGCGCACGGGCTGCGGCCAATCGTGCCCCAAGCCCAGGAATGCACCCGTGTTTTCGGCGTATGTGAGGCGAAAGAAGTCCCCCCAGTACGAGCGCGTGCCCGCCCCCTCCAGCACCTCGGCCGCGACCCGTTTGGTCGCTTGATCGCAACCGACGCAGGCGACGACCGCCAGCACCATCATGACCACTGTGGCCCGTCCGATTTGCGCGACCGGCCCGCGCGGCGCTGGCGTTTGGCCCTCGGGGGCGGCCGCCCGCGGCTCGGCACCGACCTCGGCGGGGGCCTCTTTGCCCGCGAGGGCATCCGCCCGCGGGGTTTCCTCCAATGACATCGCATCGAGCGTAGCGCCTGGATCGCCCCGAATCGACCAGAAATCGCCTCCGCCGGACCGGGCGGTGTCGTGCCCGGCCGGCTCGCATCGGCCGCCCGCCTCTTCTGCCACCGACCGGGCTCGCCGTATCGCCCGGGAGCGGCCTGGAGCGCCGAACGGTTCACCTCGGGCCTCGTCGCCCGGCGCGGCTCGCCTCGCCCCTCCAGCTCGCCGATTCGCGACAATCAACCGGATTGCCGCTCCAGGACCTTCGCGAAAGGCAGATTCATGAAGCCACGTTCACGATGCCTCCCACCTCGCCTGAGACGATCTGCAGCCGGCGTCGCGCTGGCGGCGGGCTGCACGGCGTGCGGGGGCAGCATCGAGTTTCAAGACACGACCCCCATTCGGATCGAGGCCGCGGCGCCAGCGCTCGAGGTGCAAGTGCCCGAGCCGGCCCCGGTGGAAGAAAAGCCGATCGAGGTGCGCGACGACCGCGTCGAGATTCAGGACACCGTCCAGTTCGCCTACGACAGCGCGCAGATCTCCCGGGAGGCGGCCTCCCTCCTCGAGGATGTCGCCGCGACACTGAAGCAGAGCCCCCACGTGGAGAAGGTCGTCGTGGAGGGGCACGCCAGCGCCGAGGGCAGCGAGGCGCACAATCAGCGCCTGTCGGCGGATCGGGCCCAGGCGGTCGTTCGATTCCTGGTCTCCCAGGGCGTCGAGAAGAACCGGCTTTCTCGCGCTGCGTACGGTGAGTCACGACCCGTCGCCGACAACGACAGCGAGTCGGGGCGGCGCCAGAACCGACGCGTGGAGTTCAACGTCACCGATCAGAAGGTCACGCAGCAGCGGATCGAGAAAGATCCCGAAACGGGCGAAGAGAGAGTCGTCGAAACGGTGGCCCACAATGGAAAGAGCACGCGATGATTCAGCCCCGTGAAACGAAGGCCGCGGGCGGCAGCCCACAGCGCGCGAGCGAGCCCTCGAAGCCGGGCCGCCGGCTCGAGCGGATTTGCACGCGCAGACGCGAGCTGCCGCTGTGGCTCACCCTGGCAGCGACGTGCAGCGCCTGCTCGATCTCCTACCACGCCCGAGGCCCGGACAAGTACCGGGAGGACACCCGCGCTCTGCTCGAATCTCGAGAGAGCTCCTTTCGCGGCTGCTACGAGGAGCTCTTGGAAGGCTCCCCCGAGGCGAGCGGCAGCGTCGCCGTCAGCTTCGAGGTGGAAGAGGAGACCGGTAAGATCACGGCGGCCAAGAGCCTCGAGGAGAGCACCGCCCCCCCCGAGCTGCAGCAGTGCGTCGTTCGGGGGCTGGAGGGGCTGGCGCTCGAGCCGCCCGACGAGCGCAAGGGCGTCGCGACGATGACCTTCGAGTTCTCCCGCGGCTGATACCTTTCGAGGCCGGGGGCGCGCTGACCGACCCGCGGTGAAGACGTTCGGAGGGGGCGCCCAGCCGCCGCTCCGCTCGAGCGCGGGGCCGCGGGAGCAGGCCACGAGCGCCCTTCGGCGGGGCCGAGCTTCTACGGGCCGTCACCGGCCCGCGGCGCCCTCGGCGGGGGGCGGCTCGCCGCGGGGTGGCGGCGCGGTCGGCGCCGGGGCAGCGGGCTTTGCGCCCCCTTCGTCGCGCGACGGGCTCGCGGTCGGAGCCCGGGGTCGGCGCTCGCCGGGCGTCGACGCCGGGGCCCCGCCGGACGCGTGCGCCGCGGGCTGGGCCCCCGCCGGTTTCTGCGCGCGCGCGGCGGGCCGTTTGGACCGGGGCGACCGCCGGCGTTTGCGCTTGCGCTTTTTGCGGGGCAGGTTGAAGCGCTTGCCGACGCGATTGCGATTGGGCTTGCCCTCCAACCAGTTGTGCCAGACGGAGAACTGGAACGGGCTGTCCAGCGCATCCTGTACATGGAAGGAGCTCACGGCGAACGCAGCGATCACCAGCGGCCAGACCGCGCGCGTGAGCCTGGCCCGGTCGAGCCACAGCGCGAACAGAATCAGCAGCACCGACTGCGCCGGGACGAGCCATCGCATGCCGACACACCAGCCCCCGTAGTTGCTCGTGCTGGAAATGTAGAAATAGAACTGAACGAGCAGAGCCACGGCGCACAGCGCGCTCTCGCGCACCAGCGAGCGACGCCTCAGCCGTGCGATGAGCTCCCACAAGCCGAAGGCGTACAGGGGCGTCATGCTGAACACCCCGTGGTGGCCGACCAGCACGTTGAACGCGTAGATGTGCTTGGGCTCTCGCAGCGCGTCGATCCCGCCGGGGTTTCGAAAGTAGAAATCCTTGAAGGTCTTGAGCGCGGGATTCTTCTGAAACGGCAGAATCGAACCGCTGATGTGGTACGTCAAGACGAGCTGGCTGAGGACGCCGGGGAGCAGCGCCGGCAGATAGACGAGGCAGGCCCTGCGAAAATCGTGGGCCGCCAGGTAGCAGCCGACGGCCACCGTGAAGATGGCGCTCGGCAGATCGAGCGCGGGCAACACGCCCATCACCAACCCGCACGTGATCCAGTGCCGGAGCCTCGCCCCCTGCCGCAGCCGAATGCGAAAAGCGTAGAACAACCCCACGACCAGCAGGGCCGCCCCGATCGAGTGGTTGTTCAGGTGGGTGGCGTAGCCCACGCCGAGATAGGCGAAGCAGGCCGCAGCGAGGGCCAACAAGATTGCCAGCTGGCGGCTCAGCAGGAGCAGGGAGAGCCGGTAGAAGAAGATCAGGAAGAGCAGATGCGCGAGCCCGCCGGACATCAGGCTGACGAAGCGCACCACGTCCCCCTCGTGGCGAGCGATCTTCTTTCCCGTCAGCTTCTGGTACACCCAATACACGCCTGCGGCGTAGGTCGGCAGTGTGGGGGGCTTCGACGAGATGTAGTGGCGGCCGACCTTGTAGCGGTCGACGGTGTTGCGGAACGTGCTCTTGTCGATGAAGTACGTGCCGCGGTCGACCAGAGACTCGACCGTGGCGTAACGGCTCCCCGTGTTCGCGTTCTTGATGGTCGATTCCTGCAGGTTCCACACGACCATCGCCATGCTCGCGACCATCATCAGTGAAGCCACCAGCGGCACCAGGCCGAGCTCGGCCGTGGCCCAGGCGCGAGCCCGGGCGAGCCATGCCGAGCGGCTCCGAGGCTGCGCGCCCGAGCGCGCCGGAGGGCCAGCTTTTCGACGTGTCTCGCTCACTCGTCTCGCTCACTCGGCTCGCGGCGATGGGCTCGCCACTCTCGGGCCGCGCCGCGCTGCCGCGACCGGGCGCGGCTCGGGGCCCGCCCGCCCGCCCTCGGCGCCCCCTGGAGCCGGCATCGCCCTCGGTCGCCACTTCACGAGAAGGCTCCTAGCATTTTCCCCCGCCGCTTCGAGCCGCTCTCGCGAGGCACGCGCCGCGAAAGAGCGCCCGCGACCTCCCGCAACGCTCGCGCCGCACCCCGCGCGCCGGGGGGGACGGCGCGGCTCTCCTGCCGGGCGTCGCCCGGGCGGCGCGCTTCGGGGCTCCGTGCGGCCCCCCGATCAAGGCGTGCCGGCCGCGGCGCCCCCGCGGGGCTTGACCAGCACGAGCAGTGCGCCGGCCCCTCCCCACTTGCGCGGCGCGGACGCGAGCGCGAGCACCTCGCCCGCGAGCACCTCGGCGAGGTGCTGGACGACGACCTCCGGCAAGATGGCGTCGCCCGATCTCGAATGCAGCCCGCGACCGACGAGCACGAGCAGGCACGAGGCGCCCTCCTGCCGCGCGAGCGCGACGGCCTCGCCGAGCGCCTCGCGCGCCGCGGCCGCTCCCAGCCGGTGTAGATCGACCTCCCGGCGCGGCACGATGCGCCCGAGCTCCAGATCCTGGCAGACCTTGCGCGAGACCCCCTCGCCCATTCCCCGCACGTAGGGCCCCTCTTCTTCGACCCAGAGCCTGGGCCGCGGCGGCAAGCGGATGACGCCGCCGCCCGCCTCGCCACGGGCCGCAGCGGGCTGCGCCAGCTCCGCCCCCGGCGGCATCGGATGCACCTCCTCGATCAGCTCGCGAAAGGTGAGCGGCGGGGGCGGGGGCGCCGCGCGGGGCGGCTCCGGCGCCGACTCGACCCGGGCGCGCCGCTTGGCCTGCTTCGCGAGCGGCCGGAGCTGCTCGCGCAAGGAGCCCGTTGCTTTCGGCCCGCGCGGCGAGTGGGTCGGATGCTTGCGAGCGGCCATGACACGTGAGCGGGGGAGAGGTGATTTTCCTCCTAACCACGAAATACCGACTTTCGTAAAGGACGAGCCCGATCGCCACGGGGGCCTCGCGCCCCCGGCGTGCGGCGAGCCGCCGACCCCGCGCGGCTCGTGGCAATCTCCGCGCGTGCCTCCCCCGCCCAGCACCGAGCTCGCCAGCCGCACCCAGCTGCTGCGGCTCGTGCGCCAATTCGGAACGCAAACCACCTCGAGCCAAATCCTCCAGCCCGGGTATCGGTACTTCTGGACCGAGGACCGAAGCGCCTGCGTCGCCTACGTCGACACGGGCGGCGCCTGGATCGGCGCGGGCGAGCCGCTGTGCGAACGGGCGCGCGCTTCGGAGGTGGCCGAGCGCTTCGTTTCCGCGGCGCGCCGCGCGGGGCGACGAGCCGCGCTCTTCGCCACGGAGACCGAGCTGGACGAGCGCCACTTCCACTCCCTCGCCATCGGGCGACAGCCCGTCTTGGATCCGGCACAGTGGTCCGCGACGCTGCGCAACAGTCGCAACCTACGCGAGCAGCTGCGCCGGGCCCGAGCCAAGTCGGTGACGGTGCGAGCCGCCAGCGAAGAAGAGCTCGCCGATGCCAGCTGCTCGTTGCGCCGCCAGGTGGCCACCCTGCTCGACCGCTGGCGCGACACCAAGCCGCTGCCCCCCATGCGGTTTCTCGTGTCCCTCGATCCGGCGCTATCCGCCGAGCGACAGCGCCTGTGGGTTGCGGTGCGAGCGGGCGAAATCGTGGGCTTCGCTCGCTTGCTGCCGATCCACGCGAGGGACGGCTGGTTCCTCGAGCACCTGGTGCGGGCGCCCACGGCGCCGAACGGGACCGCGGAGCTACTCGTGCACACCGCCATCGAGCACTGCCACGGCGAAGGCTCGCGCTATTTCACGCTCGGCCTCGCTCCGCTCTCGGATCCCGTGCACCCGGTGCTCGCGTGGTTTCGAAAGCGAGGCCGTCGCCTCTACGACTTCGAAGGGCTGCTGCGCTTCAAGGCGAAATTCCGGCCGCAGCGCTGGACGCCGGTGTACCTCGCGATCGCCCGCGACCAGAGCGCGGTCCGAGGTGTCTACGAGTCCCTGCGGGCGTTCACCGGGGGCCACGCGCTCAGCTACGCGCTGCACGCCCTGCTTCGGGGCCCGGCCGTCGTGCTCGACGCGCTGGCCGTGCTGCTCGTCCCGTGGATTCTGGTTCTGGCCAGCAGCGACGCCCCCTGGTTCTTTCCGGTCGCCTGGATGCGATGGTTCTGGGTGGGCTTCGACCTGGCCGTGGCCCTCGGGTTGTGGACCCTCGGCCGACGCTTTCGGCCGTGGCTGTGTCGCACGCTCGTGGCGGGGATCGGCTTCGATGCCATCACCACGCTCTCCCTGGTCGTCGCCTACGAGCCGCCTCGGAGCCGAGACCTGGCCGACGCCATCCTGCTGGCACTGGCCGCGACGGGGCCGGTGCTCGCCTTCGCCGTCATCCTGGGTACGTGGCGGCGCAGCCGAGCCTTCGCGCGCCGCCGGCCGCCGCGAGCCGAGGTCGGCCGAAAATGGCCACGGCGAGGGCCTCCCGACGGGTCACGACGCGATTCGGCTGCTTGACCCGATCGCCTCCGCGGCTCCACCGGGCTCGCCGCAAAACCCGGCTCGCGGCCGCGGTGGTCCTTCTCCTGGCCCGCGGTTTCGGCTCAACTGGGGCGAACCGCGTGGAAGAGTCCGAGCCCATGCCGAGCCCGCTGCCCATCGATCCGCTCCTTCCGTCGCTGCTCGAAGCCCTGAGCAGCAACCCGGCCGTCGTCGTGGAGGCCGCCCCCGGGGCGGGCAAGACGACGCGCATCCCCGCGGCGCTGCTGCGCGCGCCCCGCAGAGGCGGAGGCGAGATCTGGGTGGCCGAGCCGCGCCGCGTCGCCGCGCGGCTGGCGGCGCACCGGGTGGCAGAGGAGCTCGGGCAAGCGGTGGGCGAGGAGGTGGGATACCAGGTGCGGTTCGAGCAGCGGGGAGGGCCCCACACCCGCCTGCGCTTCGTGACGGAGGGGGTCTTGAGCCAGCGGCTGGCAGATGGAACCGCGGCGCCGCCACGCTTCGTCGTCCTCGACGAGTTTCACGAGCGCCATCTGGCGACCGACCTCAACCTGATGCTGGCGCGCGCCGCTCTCGCGCGGGAGCCGGAAATGCGCTTGATCGTGATGAGCGCGACGCTCGACGGCGAAGCCATCGCCACGTATCTCGGCGGCTGCCCGCGGCTGCGCGCAGAAGGCCGGAGCTTCCCGATTGCGATCTACCACGAGGCCGAACCGAGCGACCGCCCCCTGCCCTCGGTGATGGCCAGCGCGGTCAAGCGCGCCGCCGCCCGCAGCGCAGGCAACATCCTGGCGTTCCTGCCCGGCACGGGCGAAATTCGAGACTGCCTCGGCCGCCTCGAGGGCTTCGGTCGGCATGCGGGCTGGAGCGTTCTGCCCCTCTCGGGCGAGATGCCCCTCGCCGCCCAAGCCCTGGCGATCGGCGCTTCCGAACAGCGCAAGATCGTGCTCGCCACGAACGTCGCCGAGTCTTCCGTGACGGTGCACGGCGTCACGACGGTGATCGATTCGGGGCTGGCCCGCATCGCCGAGCACAGCCCGTGGACGGGGCGGCCCGCGCTCGTGCTCCGGGAAGTGAGCCAGGCTTCGGCGGTGCAGCGAGCCGGGCGCGCCGGCAGAACGGCGCCGGGCGAGGTCTACCGCCTGTACGGCGAAGCGAGCTTCCAGCGACGCCCGGCTTTCGACAAGCCCGAGGTTCAGCGCCTCGAGCTGGCGGAGTTGCTGCTCGAGTTGCTCGGGGCGGGCGTCGGCGTCGAGCCCGAGGCTTGGCTGGACGCGCCGCCGCCACAGTCGCTGCGAGCCGCGCTCGATCTGCTGCAGCGGCTCGACCTCGCCTCCGAGGGGTCGTTGACACCGCTCGGGGAGCTGGCGCGCCGGTTGCCCCTGCCGCCGCGCCAGAGCCGACTGCTGCTCGAGGGGGAGCGCCTCGGAGTGGCCGACCAGGCTCGGCTGGCGGCGGCGATTCTCAGCGAGCGCGACCCGCGTCTGCGGGACGTGGGTCGCGCGGGCGAAGGGCACGATTGCGACCTCCACGCCCTGATGAGCCTCGTCTCCGAGGCTTCCGAGCGACGATACAAAGGGGGCCGGCTGCGAACTCTCGGGCTCGACCCGGCGCGCACCGAAGCCATCGTGAAGAGCAACGCCCAGCTCGCTCGCGCGCGGCGCGGTGCCCGGGTACCGCGCGCCCGCGAGCAGCCCGCGCTCGGCGAGGAAGAGGCCTTCGCCGTGGCCCTCTTGAAGGCGTTTCCCGACCGCGTCGCCAAGCGACGTGCGCCCGGGAGCCCGGAGCTGATTCTCGCCACCGGGCAGGTGGCTCGGCTGTCTCCGAGCAGCGTTGCCCAAGGCGCCCAGCTCCTGATCGCGGCCGCCGCCGAGGAGCGGCGCAGCGCGCTCTTGCCCGGCGCCGGGGGCATCGGCAGACGAGCCGAGCGCCCGCACGTGAGCGTCACCATCGCGAGCCCGATTCAGCCGGACTGGCTGTTGGACCACTTTCCCCAGGACGTGGGGCTCGTGGACGAGCTGCGCTGGGACGCCGACAAGGAGGCCGTCACGTGCGTGAGCCAGGTGCGCTGGGGCGCCGTGCTCCTGGAAGAGAGCTCCAGCGCGGGCCGCCCAAGCCCCGAGGCAGCAGCTCTACTGCAGCGTGCGGCCCGGGCGCAGCTCGCCAATCTCTTCGGCAAGAAGCCTCAGCTCGGCTCCCTGCTGGCGCGCGCCGAAATTCTGGCCGAGCAATTCCCGAGCCTCGGCCTGCGGGAGCTGGCCGGTTCGGGCGTGGAGGGCGTGCTGGCTCTGGCATGCGAGGAGGCGACCTCTCTGGCCGAGCTGCGCCAGCTGGACTGGAGCGATCGCTTCCTCGCCCGGCTGACTCACGAGCAAGCCGGCGCGCTGCACCGGCACACCCCGGCCGTCGTGCAACTGCCCGGACGCCGCAACGTGCCAATCCGATACGAGCCGGGCAAGCCTCCGGGGATCTCGTCGCGATTGCAGGACTTCTTCGGCCTTCGCGAGGGCCCCCGTATATGCGACGGGCGACTGCCTCTGACGCTCGAGCTCCTGGCGCCGAACCGCCGAGCGGTTCAAATCACCACGGACCTCGAGAGCTTCTGGGAGCGTCACTACCCGGCCATCCGCAAAGAGCTGCGGCGCCGGTACCCCCGCCACGCGTGGCCCGAGGATCCGTACAGCCCGGCGGAGCCCCCCAAGGCTCGCGACGAGCACTAGCCCGTGCCAGCACCCTCGGATCGATGCCCCTCCGGCAATCGGCGAGCATGCGTCGAGCACCGAATGGGCACCTCGCCTGTTTCTTCAGTGCAACAAACTGGGGCAGCCGCGTCTTTTTCGAAGAATTCACTCAAGCTCGCCCCGTCACACCCGTTGTTTCGGCATAGATGGCGTATGCCTCGAATCCGCCGAAGCCGAGCTTCTCCCGTCGAGCGCTGGAGCGCCTGGTTTCGTCGGCGATCCTCAGCCTCCCGCTCCTCTGGCTCACGACGTGGCCGTGGGTGGCGGCGGCCGGTGGCCTACTCGCCGTGGCGTTGATCGGTGCAGACGGCTACGGCCATTGGACGTGGAAGTACCGGGTGCGCCGCGCCTTCGGCACCTCCCGGCGCACGACAAACCCCGCGAGCACGCTCGAAGCTCTCTTCGCGCTGCAGAGCGTGGCCGATGAGGAGGGCGAACAGCGCAACACTCAGCCCTCGGAGGCTCCCGAATTGGCCGCCCGCGACGGGGGCGACCAGACCGGCCTGGCACCCTCCGGCGGCCCCCCCAAAGGCGAACGGGCCGCCGACGAGTGAGCGCAGCTGGCTCGGCTCCGAGGGCACGCGTCGAAAGCCCCGGCCGCCCCCTGCGGAGCGAGCGCCCGCGATGAAGCGTTCGAGGAGGCGCCCGCCGCCGTTGCGGCTCGAGGCGCCCCGGCCCTCGAAAGCGAGCCGCCCGCGCTGTGAGCCCAGGGCCTCGATGGCGTGGGCCACGGGCGGCCCCCCTTCGAAAGCGGCGGGGTCACGCCGCATCGCGGACTCAGAGAACGGTGCCGCCCTGCGCGTCGCAGTCGGCTTGGCTGACCTTGATCCAGCCCTTGCCCTTGCACTCGTTCTGCCCCGCGCAACTGTGGCCCCCGGGAACTCCGCACGCGCCCTGACCCTTGCACTCGTTGACGCCCATACACTTGACGTCTGCTGCGTCTGCTGCGTCCGCGGTGGCCGCTCCGGCCGACTCTCCACCCTTGCTACAGCCCGCGATGAAGAGTGCCGCGGCGCTCATCGCCAGAGATGCCTTTAAAGAACTGTTCATTTTTCGTCTTCCTTATGCGTTTGTTGGTCCATCGGCTTGCGTCGATGGACGAGCCGCCTTTTTTCCCCGGGCTCACTCGGCGCGGGGGTGACAACTGAAGCAGCCGAACCCCTCCCCCGTAGCCGGATCGTAGGGGGTCGTATGCAGGAGGCTCGCCATCTCGGGCGCGACGACCTCCACCATGAACTGCGTAATCTCCGGGTCGTAGTCCGTGGCCTCCTCCACCGGCTGCGTGGGAGAAAGAGCGTACAGTGAGGGGGTCGGCATCGCGAAGTCCACCGCCTCCATGTCGTCTCCGTGGCAGGTCTGGCATTTGAAGTCCACATAGCCCTCCCCGTCGTACTTCGCGAAAGCGGCCTTCATCTTGGGAAAGACCTCGAGGCCCATCCAATCCAGCCGCTGCTCTCGCGTCATCTCGCTCCAGACGACCTCGGGTGCCGCCTCCGTCGTCGGCGCAGCCGCTCCGCCCGCTGCCTTGCCGCCACTGCAACCCGCCGAGAGGGCAATCATCAGGACCTCGATAACCAAAGCGTTCGTCTTCACGTGTTCTCCTTGTCGAGCTCGGCAGCACCTCGACCCCCCGAGAGGGGCTGCGCCACCCCTGGTACGCGGCATCGGCAAAAATCTCCACCCCGGCGGCCGCCCGCGGCCCCCCGAAGCGAAACAAAAGCGAAGACTCGAGCCATTCCTCAGGGGGGTACGCCTTCCCGAAGGCCCGGGTTACATCGAATTTCTCGGCCCCAGCGGGTCGCTGCCCCGATTCGACCGGGACGCCGGAGCAGCCCGACCGAAGCTCACGCAGCCGCTCCTCGGGTCCGTTTCGATCCCGCGTCGGCCACGCGAGCCGGCGGGAGCCGCGCTGCCGCGGGCTCGGCTCTGCTCAGGCCTGGGCGGCGATGGTGATGACGACGGATTTCGAAGCGGGCGTTCTGCTGCCCTCGGCGAAGTGTTCGGTCGGCACGAGGCAATTGGCCTCGGGGAAGTAAGCGGCGGCGCACCCCTCCGGCACGTCGTAGGCCACCAAGATGAAATCCGTTGCCGAGCGCTGCTCGCCGCGGAAATGGCTGGTGACGACCACCTTCTGCCCGGCGCTGAGGCCCCGGGCCGCGAGCTCTGCGGCGCTGAGCAGCAGCACGCGGCGGTGCCCCCAGATGCCGCGATACCGATCGTCGTCCCCATACACGGTGGTGTTGAACTGGTCGTGAGAACGCAGTGTATTGAGCAGCAACTCACCGGGTCCGAGCGATAGCTGGGGCCGGGGCACGACGCTGAACTTCGCCTTCCCCCCGAGGCCCTCGAAGTCGAGCTCACGCGCGGGATTTCGCAACCAGAAGCCGCGCGGCTGCGATAGCTTGGACTCGTAGTCCGAAAAGCCGGGCACCACCTCGGCGATCAGCGCCCGAACTTTGCGATAGTCCGACGCGAGCTCCGACCACGGGATGGCCTCGTCGCGCCCCCAGAGCGCCCCGGCCACGCCGGCGACGATGGCGCTCTCGGAGCGCAGCTCTTCCGAGGCGGGCACCAACGCCCCGCGCGACATGTGCACCGTGCTCATCGAATCCTCCACCGTAACGGCTCCGGCGGCGTCTCGTTCGGTGCGCCCGAGGCACGGCAAGATCAGGGCCTCGCGCCCGGTCACCAGATGGCTCCGGTTCAGCTTGGTGGAAACCTGCACGGTCAGCTCGCAGCGCCTCAGCGCCTCGGCGGTGCGCTCCGTGTCGGGCGTGGCGGAGAGAAAGTTCCCCCCCATGGCGAAGAACACACGCGCCTGCCCGGCGTGCATCGCCAAGAGCGCCCCCACCACGTCATGCCCCGGCTCCGAAGGCGACTCGAAGCCGAATCGCTCGGCCAGCGCCGCTGCCCAGGCGGGGGGGCGCTCGCAGATGCCCATGGTGCGATCCCCCTGCACGTTGGAATGGCCGCGCACCGGGCAAGCGCCCGCTCCCGGTTTGCCCAGCATCCCGCGCAGCATCAAGAAGTTGACCACCTCGAGCACGTTGCCCACCGCGTGGGCGTGCTGCGTGAGCCCCATGGCCCAGCACGCGATGGTCGCTTTGGAGTCGATGGCGATCTGCGCCGCCGCTTCCACCTGCGCCGCGTCGACCCCGCACTCGCGACACAGCTCGGAGAAGTCGAATCGAGCCAAATCGCCGATCAGGGCCTCGAGCCCGGCGGTGTGACGCTCGGCGAACTGCCGATCCACGGCACCGGCCTCGACGATGCGCTTCATCAGCGCCTTGAGCAGCGCGATGTCCGTCCCGCCCTTGATTTGCAGGTAGACGTCCGCCAGGGGCACGCCCCCGAGCAAATCAATCGGCTTCTGCGGGTGCTGAAAGCGAAGCAACCCCGCCTCGCGCAGCGGGTTGATGGCCACGATTCGGGCTCCGGCTTTCTTGGCCTCGCGCAACGTGGAGAGCATCCGCGGGTGGTTCGTTCCGGGGTTCTGCCCCAAGACGAAGATCGCGTCCGCCTCCGCAAAGTCTTCGAGCCGTACGGTGCCCTTGCCGGTGCCGATCGCCATGGAAAGCCCCCTGCCGCTGGACTCGTGGCACATGTTCAAGCAGTCCGGCAGGTTGTTGGTGCCCAGGCGCCGCGCGAGCAGCTGATACAAGAACGCCGCCTCGTTGCTCGTGCGACCCGAGGTGTAGAAGATGGCCTCGTCGGGGCGCGCGAGGCCGCGCAGCGCGGCGGCCACCTTGTCGAACGCCGCCTGCCACGATATCGGCCGGTAGCGCTCCGCGCCCGCCTCGAGCACCATGGGGTGCGTGAGCCGGCCCTGCGCGTTGAGCCAGCGGTCGGATTGCTGCATCAGCTCCGCGACGGGGTAGCGCTCGAAGAAGTCGGGACCGATGCGCCGCGTCGTCGCCTCATCGGCGACGGCTCGTGCGCCGTTTTCGCAAAACTCCGCGAGCGCTCGCTTGGCGGGCTCCGGCCAGGCACAGCTCGGGCAGTCGAAGCCCGTGGCCTGATTGACGGCGGACAGTACCTTGAGGCCACGCACCCAACCGACGCGCGACGCGGTGTAGCGCAGGCTGGAGGATACGGCGGGGAGCCCTCCGGCGTAGCTCGCCGCCGGGCCGAGCTTCGGGCTGCCAGGCTGAAGCGGTGTGGTCGGTCTGCTCGCCTTGCTCATCAGCGGCGACTGTACTGTGGGGCGGGCGGTCGTATCAGCCAAATCACGAGTCCCCGAGTGCGCACCTCGCCGGAGAGGGTACCCCGCAGCCGGCGGTTGCTCTACATTGCCCAGCCGGCGCCCCACGTCGAGGCCACGCGTCGACTCGGGCCGAGCGCGCAACTCGCCCTTGCCCCCGAACCGGACCCGAGAAATGCACGAGCAGGATCCATCTCCGCCGCGAGGCGGTCGCTGCGGCCCCGGTCGCACGGCGCGCGGCGGCCGACCGCTTCTGGGCGCCTTGGCCGCACTGTCGCTGCTGGCATGCCGACGAACGGCCCCAGGGCCGGGCGAGTGCACACGGTTCGCCGAGGTCTGGCACCACACGGAGCGCGACCAGGCCCTCGGCGACGACCAGCTTCGCCCCCGCTTTCAACAAGTCGTGGAGCGCTGCCTCACCTCGCCGTTCGATCGCTTGTACGTCGACTGCCTGGTGGGAGGGGAAGACCGCCGCGCGTGTCTGGCCGGCTACCGGCGGCGCGCCGAGCTGGCGCGCGGTGCGCCCGAGCTGCCTTGAAATGGCCGAGCGAGCCCTTGCCTCCGCACTCCCGAGCACCGAACCGGTCGCCCTCCCACCGACGCGCCCCGGAAGACACCCTTTCAAGCCAGTAATCGGGGCGCTTTCCAGGGCCCGCGCCAGACGCCTGCTGCTCGTTCGGTGCTCGCGGCAATCAACCGAATTACCCCTCTGAGGCGGCCGGCTCGGCCCGCAGCGACAGCTCGGGGTCGACCCAGTCGACCACGATGCGTTGACCCGATCGGAAGTGGCCGCTGAGCAACCCTTCTGCGATCGGGTCCTGTAGGCGCCGCACCAGCGTACGCTCGAGCGGGCGGGCGCCGAGCGCGGGCTCGTAGCTCCACTCGACGAGCTGCTGTTTGGCTTCGGCGCTGACGTCGATGGAGAGCCCGCGCCCCGAGAGCAGCTCGGCCAACCGCTCGATCTGGATGTCGACGATGGCGCGCAAATGCCGTCGGGACAGCGGGCGAAAGATGATCGTCTCGCCGACGCGGTTGAGGAACTCGGGCCGAAAGAAATCGGAGAGCTCCTTCTGCAGGCGGCCCCGCAGCTCCTCGACCCCTTCCTCGGTTTCGAGCCGCTCGGTGCTGGTCTCGGTGACGCGGCTCGCCCCGATGTTGCTCGTCAGGATGACGACCGTGTTCGTGAAATCCGTGAGTCGGCCACGACCGTCGGTCAGCCGCCCGTCATCGAGCACCTGGAGCAGCAAGTTGAAGACGTCCTGATGGGCTTTTTCGACCTCGTCGAAGAGGAGCACGGAGTACGGACGCTGACGAACCGCCTCCGTCAGCAGCCCGCCGCGGTCGCTGTCGGCATAACCCGGTGGGGCACCGAGCAGGCGCTGTGCCATGTGCCGTTCCATGTACTCGCTCATGTCGAGGCGCGTCAGCGCTCGCTCGTCGTCGAACAGGTACTGAGCGAGGGCCTTGGCCAACTCGGTCTTGCCCACCCCGCTCGGGCCGAGAAAGAGAAAGGAGCCGATCGGGCGCCGGGGGTCGCGCAGCCCCACCCGGCTGCGACGCACGGCCCGGGAGACTTTGGTGAGCGCGATGTCCTGCCCCACCACGCGGCGGCGCAGGCGCTCTTCCATCTTGGAGAGCTTTTCGGCCTCCTCCTCGAGCATCTTCGACACCGGCACGCCCGTCCAATCCGCCAACGTGCGCGCGACGTCCTCCCCGCTCAGCGTGGGAGGCCCCGACTCGGCGCCGACTTTGGCGGCTGCCAGCTCGGCGCTCTGCAGCTGGCGCCGCAGCTCCGGCAGCTGCTCGTGCTCCAGAGCCCCGGCGCGGGCCAGCTCCCCGGCAGCGCGCGCCGCCGCGCCTTCCGCTTCCGCCGCGGCCAGGGCGCTGCGCCGCGACTGCACGAGCGCTTGCGCGGTGCTGCGACTGTTCGAGCGCTCGATCAGCGCCTCGACGGTCGGCCGGAGCTCACCCGCCTCGCGCCGCAGCCTCTCGAGTGCGCGGCGCGTGACCTCGTCCTCCACGCCTTCCAGCGCGGCCATCTGCACCTCGACCGACTCGAGCCGGCGCAGCGGCTCGTCCAGCTCCGGCGGGGAGCCGTCCGCCTGAACCCGCCGGGCGGCAGCGGCTTCGTCCAACAAATCGAGCGCGCTGTCGGGGAGAAAACGGTCGGAGACGTAGCGCTTGGCCAAGCTCACGGCAGCGAGGACGGCGCCCTCACCGATTTGGACTCGGTGGTGGCGCTCGTAGGTGGTGGCGGCACCTCGGACCATGTCGGCAGCTTCCGAGAGCGAAGGCTCTTGCACCAAGAGGCGGGTCAGCTCTTCGAGCAGCAAGGGATCCTTCTCGGCGATGCGCCGCTCCCCTTCGGGCGTGGTGGTACAGATCAGACGGAGCTTCTGCCGCGTGATCGCCGAACGCAGCAAGTCCGACAGACCCGCGAGCGGCGACCCGGCTGCGTACACCTGATCGAAGCCGAGGATGACCAGAGCCCCCCCTTCGGTGGCAGCGAGAGCGTCGAGGAGCTTGCGCGCGCGCCCTTCCAGCTCGCCGCGAAGGCGCGTGCCGGCTACGAGGCTCCCCACGTCCAGCTGCCGCAGATGGAGCGATCGCAGGGAATTCGGCACGTCGCCCCGCGCGACTCGCTCCGCCAGCCCGCGCAGCATCGTGGCCTTGCCGACTCCCGTCTCCCCGACGAGCAGCGGGTGGTGCTTGTGCCGGCGCTCGAGGATGGTGAGCAGGCGCCGCAGCTCGGCTCCTCGCCCGATCATCACGCCCTGCGACCCGGTCTGCCCCTTTTCCCAGAGCGCCGTGGTGTAGGACTCGGTGATGGGGTGGCCGCCGTCCGCCGCTGGCTTGGGCAGGGGGCGCGGAGCGGCTCGCAGCACACCGAGGTGGGCTCGCAGGGAGCCCGGCCCCAGCTGAAAGGCACCGAGGATCTCCCCCGCGCTGCCGCGCACCTCCTGGGCGAGAGCGTTCAGTAGGTGGTCGACCCCCACCCTGCCGTCGGCGGCACCCTGCGCCTCGCGCTCGGCACGATTCATCAGATCGAGCAAGAGGGTGGACAGGCAGGCCCGCTCCCGGGCGACGGGCTGCCGCGTCAGGGCCTGCTCGACGGCCGCCTGCAGCTGCGGCAGGTTGCGCGTGGCGCGCCGAAAGACCTCGGCGATGGCGGGATCGCTGCTCAAGCACTGCGAAAGCAGGTGCAGGGGCGTCACTTCGGCGTGCTGCGAGGCGTCGGCCAGCGCCTGCGTCTCCACGATCAGCGCCTTCGCCTCGGGGGAGTAGCGCTCCAGGGAGAGCTTCGTGATTTCTTGTTCCGCCATGGGAGGCAGAGTAACAGTTGTCGGCGCGATGGTCCTTGCCGAGCTTCCGCCCACGCTCCTCACCATCGTCGCCGGCGTGCTCGGCCTGCTCTTCGGCAGCTTCAGTAACGTGGTGATCTATCGCCTCCCCCGGGGCGAGAGCATCGCCTTCCCCCCCTCACACTGCCCGGCCTGCTCGGCGCCGATCCGGCCGTACGACAACGTGCCTCTGCTGGGCTTTTTGCTCTTGCGGGGGCGGGCCCGCTGTTGCAAGGCGAAAATTCCCTGGCGTTACCCGGTGGTGGAGCTGCTCGGCGGCTTGTGGTCGGTGGCGGCGATGCGCGTGCTCGTTCTCGACTTGCCCGGCCAGACGCCTTGGTGGGAGGCCGCGCTGTTGTTCGTGGCCTACCTGAGCTTCGGGCTGCTGCTCATCGACGCGCTCTTCATCGACCTGGACCACATGATTCTGCCGGATCCCATCACACTGGGCGGGGCGGCGCTGGGGCTGGTGACGAGCGGCTGGCTCAGGGAGATTTCCGTGGTCGACGCCGCGATCGGGGCAGCGGTGGGCTACGGCGGGGTCCGCTTGGTGTTCGTCGAGCTGTATCGACGGATCCGCGGCCAACCCGGCATGGGTCTGGGAGACGCCAAGCTGCTGTTGATGACCGGCGCCTGGTTCGGCGTCACCGGGGTGCTGTTCGCCCTCGTGCTCGGCGCCGTGCTGGGCACCTTGGTGGCGCTGGTGGCGCTCGTGACCAGGGGCGAGATTTCCGAGCCGGAAGGCGTATTGCAGGAGCGACGAGAAGTGGAGGAGCTACTCGCGACGCTGCAGGGGGAGGAGCGGGCCGAGCTCGAGGCGGAGCTGGCCAGGGACCCGCTCTTCGCGCAGGGGCCTGGGGGCATCGGAGGAGCGAGGCTCGCCTTCGGCCCTTTCCTGGCCATCACGACGCTGGCCTTTCCGTTGATTGGCGAGGCCCTGGTGGCGCGCTACCTGGAAATGCTCGCCCTCTGAACGCGCGAGCATTCCACGGCCGCTAGGCGAGCAGCGGCCGCAGGGCCTCCGCCAGCTGCGAGACGCTGGGCTGGCGGACCATTTCGTCGTGCGTGCAATCCACCTCGAGCACGTCGAACCTGCCCTTCACCAGCCGACGCCAACCGGCATCGTGGGACACGTCTCCGACGGGAGCGTCTCGCCGCAACGCGTGCACGAAGACGAGATCCCCCTCGTACGGCTCGGCACAGCCTTCGAGCCAGTCGTCCTCGGCCATCTCGTACATCCGTACGTGCCGCAACGCCTGGCTTTGCGTCAGGCTCATCTCGGCAAAATGTTTGGCGCGGCTCGGCAGCGGAACGACCTTCGCGATCCTTTCCAGCCGCTGCCCCGACCACTCGAGCCCGCGCCGCTCCGCCCCCCGGCGCAGGCCCATCAGCCCCTTCTTGAGATGATGCCGGGGCGACAGCGAGACCCCTGTGGACAGCACGGTGTCGAGCAGCACCACCCGCTCCACCGGGTGTCCCGCGGCGACCATGCGCCGGGCCACCTCGAACGCGATGATCCCCCCGGTGGCGTGCCCCACCAGGCAGCAGGCTCCGCGCGGCTGGCGCTTGACGATCGCCTCGTGGTAGCGCTCGCCGAGCTCGACCAGCAGGGCGCCGCGCTCGGCGACAGTGGTCGCCCGATCGAAGAAGCTCTGCTCGACCGGCACGTAGGCTCCGTACCAGGGGCGATCGATGTCCGCCAAGGCGTCCGCCAGGTCCTGGAAGTAGTGAAGGCCGAGCACACAATAGACCGGATTGCGCGTCCCCTCCGGCCGCAGCGAGAGCACGCGAGGGCTCTCCCCGGCACCACCTCCCGCGAGCAACCGCTGCGCAACGCCACGCACCGTGCGCCCTTCGAAGATAGTCCCGAGCGCCACCTCCTCCCCGAGCCGCGCCTCGAGATCCCGCTTGAGGCGAGCCGCCAACAGAGAAGACCCACCGAGCTCGAAGAAATTCGAGGAAGCCAGCACGCGCTGCACCCCCAGCACCTCCGAAAACGCCGCCGCCACCGTCCGCTCCACATCCGAATCGAGCCTCGCTTCCGGAAGGAGGCTCGGACCCGAGCCGACCCGGGAAACGGGCACCGGCTCGGGGAGCGCTCGCCGATCCAGCTTTCCGCTAGCCAGACGCGGCAGCGCCTCGACGAGCTGCGCCGTGCGCGGAACCATGTACTGCGGAAGCCTTTCGGCGGCAAACTCGAGGAGCCGCCGCGGCGGCAGAGCTCCAGGCTCCGCCGTGTAGTACGCGGCCAGGCGCGCTTCCGGGGCCTGTGCGCCGTGTATGCAGACAACTGCCACGGCCCCGGCGCCCTCACAACGCGCCAGTACCGCTTCGACCTCCGAAAGCTCGACGCGGTGCCCCCGAATCTTGACCTGATCGTCGGCGCGACCGAGAAAATACAACAGCCCGCCTTCTCCCTCGAGCGCGAGATCGCCCGAGCGGTACATGCGTGCGCCGGGCTCGGCGGAGAAGGGATCCGGCTGGAAGACCTCTCGCGTCAGCTCCTGCTCGCCCACGTACCCAATCGCCACCCCTGCGCCGCCGATCCACAGCTCACCGGCGGTGCCTGGCGGCACACGCGCTCCCGATTCCGAAAGCACATACACCGAGCAGCGAGGAATCGGAGTGCCGATCGACACCGCCACCTGCGGCTCCACCTGCCAGAGCGTCGAGCAAACGGTGGCCTCCGCGGGGCCGTAGGCGTTGTACAGCTCCCGGCAGCGGCGAGAAACGGCATCTGCCACCTCGCGCGTCAGCACCTCGCCGCCACACAGGACCCGAAGGTGTGGCCCCCCCACCCAACCTTGCTCGACGAGCGAGCACAGCATGCTTGGTGTCGCGTGGAGGAAGGTGATTTCGCCCTCGTCGAGCTGCGCTCGGAGGCGATCGACTTCGTGCTCGATGTCTCCATCGGCGAGGACGAGTTCGGCGCCGACCCCCAGCGGCAACCAGAAGTCGAGCACGGACATGTCGAATGCGATGGTCGCGAGGGCGAGGCACTTGTCCTCCGAGCTCAGTCCGGGGCGCTCGGCCATGGCTTGCAGGTAGCTCGACAGCGAGGCGTGGGACACCAAGACGCCCTTCGGAGTGCCGCTCGTGCCCGAAGTGAACACGACGTAGGCAGCCGAGCTGGGCGGGCAAGCCCGAAGCAGCGGCCTGGCCTCGAAGGCCGCGATCTCCTCTCGCTCCTCGTCGAGGCGCAGCACCGCTCCCCCGAAGGAGGGCAGCGCGGCTCGACCCGCCTTGGTCGTGATCACGGCAGCAGGGCGTGCCTGCTCCAGCATCTGCCCGAGGCGGAGCGGAGGCAGCTCGGGATCGAGAGGAAGGTAAGCGCAGCTGGCCTTGAGCACGGCGAGCATCGCGACGGGCAAGTCGAGCCCGCGCGGCAGGTGAACCCCGACGATCTCCGCCGCTGCGACGCCACGCTCCGCCAGGCAATGGGCGAGCTGATTGCTCCGATGCGCGAGCTGCTCGTAGGTGAGGCTCTCGGCTCCAGCCCGTATGGCGACCCGCTCGGGCCCCTCGACGACCCGGCGCGAGACCTCGCTCAGCCACGCGCTCATGGCTACCACATCCCCAAACGCACACCGGCGCCCGGGCACCCGACGGTGCCCCCCCCCGGAGGCCGCCGCGGCAGCTCGGAGGAGGCGGTCGGGGCCTGATCGTGTTGCTCGTAAACTGACACCTTCAGCGGATATCGTCCGCTCGAGCGCGTAGCGTCAGCGGCATCCGCGCAGTGGGACGGCTCGGAGCCGAGCGGCGGCCCCGGAGAAACCGACCCACGCGTCCCCCCACGGGCGCTCCGGGCCGTCTCGCACGAGCGATAACCTCCCGAATCAACGAGAATTCTTCGAGGTTGGCGGCGCGGCACGGACGAGCGCAGGGTGCCCCTTCGGCGAGCCCGTGGGTCGCGCGCCGTCGCGGACGAGTTTTGGCGAGCAACGCGCCGACCGACGATCGAGACCCTCTGCGCCCCCCCGCCGTCGGGCACACGTCGCGCCCGGAGGGCGGACGATACGGCCCCCTGTGGCTCATAGGCGCCATCCGGCGAGACCCGCGCCTTGCCTGGGACGGCCGCGCCTGCCGACGGCGTTCGGCGCGGCCAGCAGACGAGACCGGCGGCGCAGCCCCCGGCGGCGGGCTTGCCGGCTCAGGGAGCGTCGGTTGGCGGGCGAAGAACCTTCAGCCGGGGCTGAAGCCCGGAGCTGACGAAGACCTGGCTCTTGTCGTCCACGAAGACAGCCTCGACGTCCGCCAGCGATTCGACAATCGGCATGCCACGCTCGACGCCCACGACGAAGAGGGCCGTGTCGAGCGTGTCGGCCAGCAGCGCCGTCGGCGCGAGAACGGTCACCGAACGGGTGTGCGTGACGGGTTGACCCGTCGCCGGGTCGAGAATGTGGTGGTAGCGCTTCCCCCTGCGCATCACGAACCGCTCGTAGTCCCCGGACGTGTTGAACGCCGAGTTCTCCAGCGGCAGAAGCGCAAAGCTCCGCTCCTCCTCGGGAGCCTTGCTGGGGGATCGCGGGTCTTGAATCCCCACTCGCCACGGACGATCACCGCGGCGGCCCGAGGCGAACAGGTCACCCCCCGCTCGAAACACGAAGTCGAAAACGCCTCGCTTGCGCATCACGTCCACGGCGCGGTCGACGATGAAGCCTTTGGCAATGCCACCGAGCGTGATTCTCTGCCCTTTGCGCCGCAGGCGCGCGGCGGGCGCCGCAGCGTCCACGATCAGATCCCGATAGGAAACGAGCGGAAGGCGTGCCGCCACGGCGGCGGGCTCGGGCAGTGAGCCGTCGTTGTCTTGGTCGAACTTCCACAAACCCTTGAAGGCTCCGACGGTGATGTCGAACGCGCCCCCCGTGAGCTCCGCCACCCACCGCGATCGCTGAAGCACGGTGAGCGTTTCCTCGGCGATCGGCACGGGCTGGCCCGACCCCGCCGCGGCGTTGATGCGCGAAACGTCGGAGTCGGGCAACCAGGTCGTCATCATTCGATCGAGCCGCTCGACCTCCCGCAGCGCGGCGTCGAACGCCTCCCGCACGAGAGCCGCCTCGGCGTGCCAGGCGAGCAGAGTGCAGCGCGTGCCCAGGCACGACCGCTCGTGCTGGTGCAGCGTCGGCGGCGTGGCCTGCGCGGCGCTCGCGCGGACGGGCACTCGGTGCCTTGGCGCCGAGGCGGAGCCCGCCGCAGGCTCGAGCGCCCCGGGAGCACCTCCGCTGGACTGCTGCTCGGCGGACGAGCGGCACGCGACGATAGCCCCCAGCGCCAGCAGTAGCACGCACGCCCCTCGGAGGCCCGCACCCGCGCCCGAGGGGCCGCGAGAGGGCCCGTACGGCGCCCGCCGCGGGGCCCCCACGCCCGGCCTCGACCCGGATGAAGCACGCCGGCGGGACAGACCGATCGCCGGCGCAAACCACTGCGATCGACCTCGGGGGCGTGCCGCTCGCCCCGCGGAGCCTCGAGCGCGACCCGGCGCCAATCCCGGTCGCGCCGCGGCCACCCGTCCAATCGCGCCGCCCCTGGTCACGACTCGCCCGGGCCCGGCGCCCAGCCGCTCGCCGCGCGTCGGTGTCGCCCCCCCCGCGAGCTCCGCGGGGGCAGCCCGCCGTGGGCCCGACCTTCGTTCGAGATCGTCATGCACGGCGCATGCGGCCACAAGTGCTCCCCCGATCAAGTCGAAAACGGCGACCCGCCCAAACTCGCGTCGAGACTCTTGGGCGGCGTCGCGGGCGCGCGGCGCCGGTGACGCACGCGCGACGCGACATCGGTCCGACCGCGAACGCGAGCGCCTGCTCGGCCAAGCGCCGGGAGGTTGGCGGTGGCCGCCTCGAGCGGGCTGCCCGGCGATGAGCCCGGCGCGTGCTCCGCTGCGGGAACCCTTCGACGGACGACCGTCCGACGACGTTCGACTGGCTGGTCAGCAGCCATACTGGGAGGCCGAGTGGGCAGCGATTACGATTCCCCTCGCCCGGGCGTCCTGTCTTCACTAGCAGGAAGACACCCCCGCCGAGCCGGACGTTTCGTGCAGCCCATCCCGCATACTTTGACGGCAGTCGCCGCGCTCTTCCTATGGGTGCCCGTGTCGATCGTCGCCTTCTCGGTGATGAAACCGCACAAGGCCGTGGCTGTCTTGATGGTGGCCGCGGCGATCCTGCTGCCGGAGCGGCAGACGATAGAAGTGAAGCTTCTGCCGGACATCGACAAAAAGACCATCGCCTGCGCCTGGGTGTTGGTACCGGCCATGCTGCGAGCCTCCCGCGCGATGCGCAAACCCAACCTGGGGCGCCTGCCTTGGGTGATGTTCGGGGTCATGTTCTTCACCGACGTGATGCGGGCGATCCGCAACACGGACGCCGTGGTGATGAACGATTTCTACATCGACGGCATCAAGCCACACACGGCCATCACTTTCATTCTCGAGCACGTCTTGGTGATCGTCACCCCGTACTACCTGGGTGCAACGCTCTTTCGCGATCGCGACAAGGTGATCGACTTGCTCAAGGTGTTCTGCGTCGGGGGCCTCGCGATGATCCCCTTCGTGCTCATCGAGCTGCGCTTGAGCCCGCAGATGCACGTGTGGGTGTACGGCTACATGCAGCACGACTGGCTGCAGCTGGTGCGCGAAGGGGGATACCGCCCGATGGTATTCATGGAGCACGGGCTGGCGCTCACGCTCTTCTTGACGACCGCCACGCTATGCCTGGTGGGTCTGCAGCATCAGAAGGTGCGCATCTTCGGGGTTCCCGCCATTTTTCCGGCCATCCTGTTGGCGGTCCTCGTGCGCTTCTGCCACAGCCTCGGCGCCTTCATCTTCCTCGCGGCCCTCTTCCCGCTGCTGTGGTGGTTTTCCCCCAAGTGGCAGGTCCGGGCCGCCCTGGGCATGGTCTCCCTGGTGATGCTGTATCCCCTCTTCCGAGCGAGCGACACCCTACCCTTGAAGGAGCTCGTGGATTGGATCGCATCCCACAGCCAGGATCGAGCTCAGTCTCTGGATTTTCGCCTCACGAACGAGAGTCTGGTGTTGAACCGGGTGCTGGCACACCGCCCACTGTTCGGTTGGGGTGGCTTCGATCGAATCTTCGTCTACGACCGCGAAACCGGGCAAAACGTGATCGACGGAGCCTGGGTCATCGCGTACGCCGAGAGCGGATTGGTCGGTTTCTTGTCGCGATTCGGGCTGCTGTTTTGGCCCGTCTGGGTGGCATGGCGCCGGCTCAAGAAAGTCCGCGATCGGAAGGACAAGTTGCTGCTCGGCACCCTGGCGGCCGTGGCGGCGATGAACATCGCCGATCTACTCCCCAATGGGTTGTTCACGTACTTCCCGTACTTGCTGGCGGGCGTGTTGCTCGGGGCGGCACGCACTCTTTCGCGACCGCAGCCGGCGTTCGCCGCCGCGCAGCAGGCCGTGGCTCGCCCCAGCCGCCCAGCGCGACGCGCGGAAGCCTGGGGCTGAGGGCTGACCGCGTCGGGCGCGCTCGCGCCGCGCAGGCCACGAGCCGCGCTCGCCATGCCACGGCGATGCCGGGAGCGGGCCGCGCGCCACGGGGGGATCGGATGGACCCGCTCGAGCCCCAGCCGTGAGCGCAAGCGGCACCGAGCGCGCCCGTCTCGTCGGGGTAGCAACCGTCCGCTTGCCCGAGCCCTGCGCTCCTGGCCCTCGCGCGTTGGCGGGCCCCCGGCGCGCGCACCCGAACGGGCGCTGCCAGCCGCCCCCCCTCGCGAAGCTCGCCGATGGGGAAAAGTGGGCGACCGCGGACGCCGCCGCTCGTCGAGGAACGCGGCGGTCCAGCGAGTCGACGGGCAGGCCTCAGTTTTCCAACGCGCCGTTGAGAATCCATTCCTCGACGACTTGGATGTCTTCTTCGGTCAACGGGTTGTACGAGTACGGCATGGTCGGGCCGTATTCCGATCCGGACTCTTCGACGGTGACCTTGATCATCAAGAAGCTGGCGTCCGGATTGCCCGGGGCGACCCGCATCAGGTCCGAGCGATAGCGACCCGGCACGTCGATGATGCCCTCCTCGGGGCGGGCGGGATTGTAGGGATTGACCAAATCCGGCGGATTCGGGGTTCCCGAATAGTGGCAGAGACTGCACTTGCCGGGTCGCCCCACCGAGCCCTCCCCGAAGATGCTTCGAACGTTGGCGAGGTAGTCCGCCTCGGTGGCGCCGTCGGCGATCCACGCGCGAACCGTCGCTACCTCTTCGGGGGTAAGCCGTGGAATCGCGGGAGGCATCGGGTCTCCGCCGTGCCCGTTCGCCGGTAGGTTGCCGCGCAGCTTGTCGATCAAGAAGCTCTCCGCGGGGTTTCCGGGCACGACGTTGCGTGCATCCGTTTCGCCGGGATAGGCCTCGGCCCAGGAATTGGGGGAGAAGACGAGCCCCGATCCCTGAGCGAAGGGCGCCTCGATGTCCACTCCAATGGGCCCCCCCGTGTAGTGGCAGATGTTGCAGCGCCCATCGACCAGCGGCCGAACGTCGCGGTTGTACGATATCCCATCATCATCGCCCCCACACGCCAGGACGAAAGCACAGACGAGCCCCGCGACGGGCGTCGATCTGCGAGTCAACGATCCAATTCTATTCAGCATTTGGTCTCTCCGTAGCGGAACGAGGCTAGCGCATGGCGCCGACAATTCCCATCCCGGTTCCCACAAAGGCGATAACGGCAACTGCGATGCCCACCCACCGTGGCTCCACTGGCCCACCTGCGCGCCAGGCCCGCGCTCTCGCGAGCGGTGCCCGAGCCCGAGCTCGAGCCACTGCGACGCGCCGCATCGATTTCCCGCACGACACCCGCTCGCGCTCGCGGCTCTCGTCGGCACACGGCGACGACGAGCGACCCGCGAACGCCGGCGCTCGCGCAGCCGCGCGCCGACCCGCGCGAAACGCAAACCGGGATTCCGGCGCGCGGCGCGAGCGCTCCCGCGGGGCGGGGACCCGGATCGAGCAAGGCCCGCCGCGGGGGACGACCCCGCACAGCCCCGAGCCCACGGCGCCCCGGGAGGACGTCGCCACCACACCGTGCGAAGGCTGAGCGGGTCGACGCCCTGCTCCACCGCCAACGGCCGCGTCGAAACGCGCACATCCGGCTCGAGCCGACGTCGCTCCGCGGTATTCCCGGAAAGGGGAGCCGCGCCTTCGCGGCAATCGGCCGCCTACGGGGACGGAGCCCTCGGCGGCCTTTTTTCACCGCTGCCTCGAGGACGCGCGATCAACGAAGCCACGAAGCGCGCAAGACGGGTCAGCAGCGCGCGGACGCGGTTGCCGAAGATGGAGATCTCGACCTGAACGCGCGCCAGCCCACCGCGGCGGCGAGCCATCGCGCGCTCGACGTCTCCCGCCGAGATCTTGACCGTCTCCTGGAACCTCGACACTCGCCGCGGACGCACCGGTCCCGGGCCGCTCGCGGCGCCGCCCACGATGACCTTCGCGTTCGGCTCGACGCGCGCCGCGTCGACTCGCGACGCAGCGGGCGAGTGGATCGTCGATTGCGGGCGCTCGACTTCATGCATCGGACGACGCCGAGAGCGCGCCGCCGCGTCTTCGAGGCGGGTGAGATCTCGCAGCAGCTCCGCCACGCTCGGATAGCGATCCCCCGGATCCTTCGACAAGCAGCGCGCCACGATCGCGTCGAGCGCCTTGGCGAGAGCTCCTGCCGAACGAAGCCGCGACGAGGGTGCCGGCGGCGCATCGTCCAAGTGCTGACACAGGACGGAGCCGAAATCCCCATCGGCAAAGGGAACGCTCGCAGTCATCATGTGGAACAGCAGCACACCGAGCGCATAGACGTCGCAGCTCGGCGTCGGCTGGTGCGAGCCGGCCTGCCGTGGCGAGAGGTAGTAGGGCACCCCGTACACCCCGCTTCGCGCCGGACACACCGACCCGCCACGTGCGAGGGAGAGCCCAAACCCCGAAAGGGTCGCGACCTCGGCGGGAGTGCCCGGATTGGTGATGTGCACGAACTCCGGCTTCAGGTGGCCGTGCACCACCCCCTGCTCGTGAGCGCTCGCGACGGCACCAGCGATCTGGCGCCCGACGTGCAAGACGCGGCGCAGCACGAACTTGCCTTCGGTGGCGAGCAGCTGCGAGAGCAGATTGCCCTCGAGCTTCGGGGTGACCAAAAATGGCCAGCCTTCCCCCGACACGCCAAAGTCCAATACTTCAGCAATGTTCTCCTCGTTCGAGCGGCGCGCCACCATCGCGGCGTCAGCCACCTGCTTCGCCTCGGCCTCGGCGCAGGCCAGACCGCGCGGGAGGAATTGCACGAGCACCGCTTGATCCAGCCCCAAGTGATACGCTCGAAACGTGAGACCCGACGGAGACTCATCCAAGAGCTCTTCCGCCAGATAGCGATTCGCGACCACTCGACCGCGCAGCGCATCGGGCTCGGGGAGCTCGGTGACGGGCACGGGCTCGGACACCCGCGGCGGCACCGGGGCCGCTGGCGAGGGAGCCGCACCGGGCGAGAAGCCAGGGACAGCCACTGGCCCGGACACTTCCACTGGCCCGGACACGGCCACAGGCGACGAGCCAGCCACAGGCGACGAGCCAGCCACCGCGGGCGAGGACTCGCGCGCCGCGTCCAGCCGTTGCCCAGGTCTCGGCACGCGGAGCTCACGAGGCTCGGACGCGATGGGCCGGGGAGCGCCCTGGGTGGGCGGGCTTTCGTCCGCCTCGGAGCCGCTCGGCTCGGGTGCTGCCGCTTGGAAGGCCACGGGCGGCGGCTCTTCGGGCGGCGCGGGATTGTCCATCCAAGGCGCCCGCGGCAGCTGAACGGTGGGCGCGTCTTTGTGAAGCCGGCCTGGCGCGGCTGCCGGATCGGACTTGGCGCGAGCCGGCGCTTCCGAGGCGCCGGGCGCCGATGGCTGGCGGGCTTGACTAGACATGGATCACCCCGGATTTGTAGCACATCCCGCTACAGCAGCAATCGCCCCCATGGGGAGGGCCCCCCTCTCTGGCAATTCCCACACTGACATGGAAACGCCTAGTGCACCTTTTCGGATGGCTTCGGCGCATGGAAATTCACACGAGTGCGCTGCCCGGCTCGAGTGCCACCAGCAGGGCCACCCGCTCGGACGCCTCACAGGCCTCGCCCTCGCGCAGAGGGCGCATGAAAAATCGACCCTCCTGCTGCGGGTCGACCGCCACGGCCACGCGCACCGCCTGGTGGTGCACCCGCGCGGTGAAGCGCACGCTCGAGCCCGCCGCGCCAGCGGGCGAGGAGCCCAAGGAACGGGCCATTCCGCTGGGAGGCGGAGAAAAACCATCGGCCGACGTACCGGCACCGACCGGGCGCCCCGTGGAGGGGGACTTGGCTTCCCCGGTCGGGGCACTGGGCGAAGTGGCCACCTCGGGTTCGCTGTCGGGTTGGCGGAGGGACTCCTGCGGCCGCTCCTCGCGTAGGGGGTCCTCGTCGACCTCCTCCGCGGGCTCGTCGTCCAAATCCCCGGCGCCCGCGCTCCGAGCGGAGGCGATCCGGGACGAAGCCGGCGGAGGGGTCGCCGGGTCCGCGGCCTCGCCGGCGGTGCGGGGCGGCAGGGGCGGCGGAACCGAACGAGCGGACACCTCCGAAGGGTCCGGCGTTGGCTGCAAGGCCTCCGCGGCCTGAGAGACGGCCTCGGCCGCCCAAGGCTCGTCCGCGGTGGCCCCGAGCCAGCGCTGTACCGCCGATAGTGGGGGCTCGGTGGCGTTGACCATTTCGTCGTCGCTCGCGTCGTCCGGCAGGGCCTCGGCTTCTAGCTCGTCGTCCTCCCCGGACGACCCGTTGGGGGCCGGCAGGGGCGGTGGCGCGCTGGGCGGCTCGGACCCCCAGGCCGACCGAGAAGCCTCCGCCCCTCCTGCAAAGCTGGAAATCTCTGCGTAGACCGGGTCCGCCGGCGGCGGGGGGGAACCCGGGGACGACACGCCGAGCGACCGCGAGGGCTGCGAGTAGGGGGCCGAGGGCGCGCGTCCCTGGCGCACGGCCATCGCAGGCGAGGGGGCGGGCGGAGATGCGAGCGACGTCTGCTTGGCCGCCGGAATCGAGAACTGCCCGCCGGCGACGGGGCTCGACTCGGCCCTGCGCTGGCCCATTAAATAAGCTCGGAGCTCCGCGGCGGCCTTCGCGAGCTGCAGCGAGCGCCGGTCGGCGCCTTCGTCCGAAGCGGTCTCCGCGGCGCGCTTGAGCCAGCGCAGGCTTTCGCTCGTATCACCGTAGGACCACAGCTTGTGCGCGGCGCGAAGCGCCACTTGCACGCCATCGGGATCCCCGGATTCCGCTTTCGGTAGCTCGCGTGTCATGTCACTCATCTTGGCTCGTAACCTTCCTACCATCCCCCTCGCGCGTCGACTGGGCTGGGATTCAGCGAAACACCCTGCCTGGACCGTTGAGTGCATCCCCCGCTAAGTATCGCTCTGTGGCAGGGCCGCGCCTATTGCTCAAGAAACAACTGCAGGAAGAGCGTCTTTTTTGGATGTGTCCTCAATCGGTTCGGCGCCTGAGGTTGCTGAGCCTGGTCAGTTGGCCGCACCCGGCCTCGGACGCGCCCGAAAACTTCATCTTCCCGGGAAGTGGCGCGCAGCCCTCGCGCGCGCCTCTCGAAGCTCCGCAACCTCCCGCGGGCAACCCCGCCGCGAGGCCGGAGCTGGCGCGGTGGATGGCCACGGCCGCCGTCCTGGGGATGCTCGCCGGCTGCGAGCGACCCAGAGCGAGCCTCGGAGAAACCGGGGGGAGTAGCCCGGTGGCAGCGGAAGTGGAGAGGCCGAAGGCCGCAGGGGGCGCCGCGGGCGAAGACTGCTGCATGGGGCGCAACCCCTGCCGTGGCCGGGGCGGCTGCGCAGTGCCCGAGTCCCACGCCTGCGCCGGAAAGAACGCTTGCGAAGGCCGGGGCGGCTGTCGCGCCCACTGCCCCCACTAGCCCGGATTTCCGGGCTAGCACGGGCTAGAGCCCCGAACCGGCTCGTCCGAGGCTCGGCGCGGGGAAACGCCCGCCGAGCGGGCCGAACCGACGCTTTGCGGCGAGCCTACCCGGCGCGTGCTGTTTCTTCGACGCTCCGGTGCGGAGCCGTTCCCGGCGTGCGAAGGGGGGCCGCCGCGTCTGGCTGCGCGCACCCCCGACTCCCTCTCCGCATCGACCGTCCGCGTCGCCCTCCACGCCGTCGCTCCCGCGGCCCCGAGGAATCCGGGCTGGCAAATCTCACGAGCCGTGGGTTCTTGGCGCCGCCACACGGCCTGCTCGAAGAACGGATCGAGCGCTCGGCGGCTCGGCTCGCAAAGCGTGCCGGACCGCTGCCATACGCGCCGGGCACGAAAGCGCACGAGCACTTCCGCGCTCGGCGCCCACTCGGTGGGCGCACGAAGCGCCGCACCTCGAACCGCGACTCAGTCCAGCTGCTCGCCATGCGCATTCCGCAGGTGTTTCAGCAGGCCTGCGCACGCGGCTTCACAGAGATCGAGCACGTTCTCGAAGCCGCCCTCTCCTCCGTAGTACGGATCGGGAACATCGGCCCCCCCGGGCGAGGCCGCATCGAAGCTGCGCAGCAGATGCAACTTGCCGGCAGCCGTCCGCGGCGCGCGGGACGCCAGAGTCGCCCGCGTCGATTCATCCACGGCCAAGACGTAGTCGAAACGCCCGAAATCGGCCTCTTCGAACTGGCGCGCCGTGCCTCGCAAGCGCACCCCGCGCCGCAGAGCCGCCGCCGCCGACCGACGATCCGGCGGCTCCCCCTCGTGATACCCAGCGGTCCCCGCACTCTCCACGCACACTTGCAGCTCGCTCAACCCCGCCCCTTCCAAGAGCTTCACCATGACGGCTTCCGCGGTCGGTGAACGACAAATATTGCCCAGACAAACAAAGCAAAGGCGCAGCATATTCGGGTATCCTCCACAGCTGGAGTCACTTGGCAAGTCATCCATCACTAGCCCGGCAACCACTCGGACCAACGGGCACGGCCGGAGCGGACGCTCATCTGCTCGACGTGACCCAGGGACCGGGGCGAGCCGTGCTCGAGAGCACGGCTCGCGGGGAGCTGCCCTCCGACGTGCTGGCGGCCGGAGTCAAACGGCTGGCGAGCGTGACCCTCGGATTCAGCGTCGCCCTCGGGGCGGTGCTCACAATCGTCGCCTATGCAGCCACACACGATGAGGTGTTGAAAGAGCAGGTGATGCCCGCGGCAAGTCGCTGCCTGCTGCCTGCGATGGCGCTCAACATGATCATGTGGGTGATCTCGAAGCAGACTTCGATATCTGCCCACACGCGGCTGCGAGTCAGCCTCATATACCTGGTGCTGTTCAGCTTCGCCCTGAGTGCGCTCAGGCACGCGCTGCCCTGGACATCCGGAGAGATCCTGCGCAGCTGGTCACCTGTGGCGCTGCTGTTGATCATCTACGGCGCGCTGGTGCCCGCGCGGCCCGCGGACATCCTCACCGCAGCGGTGTTCTCGGCCGCAATGGACCCATTGACGCTTCAGCTGCTGCAATCGTCGGGGCAGCGGCCCGACTTGTTGCAGACGCTGCTGCTCGCGCTTTCGCCAGCGACCGGGGCCGCCGTGGCATACCTGTGCTCCAAGCTGCTGTACGGCCTGACCGAGCGCATCAGCAAGGCGCGGGAGGTCGGCAGCTACCAGCTCGAGTACCAACTGGGCGTGGGGGGGATGGGTGAAGTCTGGCGCGCGCGGCACCAGCTGCTCGCGAGGCCAGCCGCCATCAAGCTGATCCGCCCCCAGGTACTCGCCTCCCATGGCATCGAAGAATCACGCCGGCTGCTTCGCCTCTTCGAGCGAGAGGCGCAGACGACAGCCAATCTCAACTCGCCTCACACGATCCACTTGTACGATTTCGGAGTCACGCTCGACGGCACCTTCTTTTACGTGATGGAGCTGCTCGACGGGTTCGACCTGCAGACGCTCGTGAAGGAGTTTGGTCCCCAATCATCGGAACGCGTGGCGCATCTGCTCATCCAGGCTTGTGACTCGCTGCACGAGGCGCATGAGCACCATCTCGTGCACCGCGACCTCAAGCCGGCCAACCTCTTCGCCTGCCGGTATGGAGGGCACCTGGATTTCGTCAAGGTGTTGGATTTCGGCCTCGTGATGGATCGGCGGCCGACCGCCGAAGAGCTCGAGCAGAAGGGGCTGATCGGGACTCCCGCCGTGATGGCCCCCGAGATGGTTCGCTTCAATGCACCCGTGGATCAGCGTGCAGACATCTACGCCCTGGGGTGCGTCGGCTATTGGTTGCTCACGGGGCAGCGAGTCTTCGACGCCGAAAGTCGAGCGGACATGCTCGTCATGCACGCTCACCAGCGCCCGGTGCCCCCCGCGCGCCGGAGCAGCATGCCCATCAGCGAGGAGTTCTCCGAGCTGATCGTGCAATGCCTGGCGAAGAACCCCGATCATCGCCCGCAAACGGCGCTAGAAATGGGTGACGCCATTGCCGCCCTCGACCTGCACACCAAGTGGAGTCGGCAGAGGCAGGCCGAATGGTGGCAGGTACGTAGCCCGACGGCCGGGGCGAATCCCAACCCGCCCCGACCGCGCCGACCATCCAGCTTCCCCCCCGCGCACGGCGCCGACCCGGGCCAGGCCAGCTCCCAAGCCTGACCGGCATCGCGGGCCCCGGGCACCACGAGGCACGGGCCCGTCCCACTCGGGATGCCAGCGAGGCCATCCCTCGACCAGGCACCACGAGGCGCACGCCCGTCCCACTCGCAGTGGCGGCGAGGCCAGCCCTCGAACCCGCGCTCAGCCCGTCTTGGCTTTCGCCGCTCCGGACGCCGGGGGCTCTTCCTCGGCCCGCCTGGGCGCCGGGATCTCCGCTCTCTCGGGCTCCGCGGGTACGACGAACAACTCCCGAGTGCCGAATCGAGACCCTTCCAGGAACACCTGCGCCCCCCGCCGATCCTCCGAGTTGATCAGCAGCGGAGCCAACAGGTTGACCGTGGCTGGTTGCATGCGCGGCGCGCACAGAACGGCGAGCACCGCGAGATCGTCGGGATCCCCACCGATGCCGGCCTTCTCGGCGAGGGGCCCGAGGGGTACGTCGGGGTACTCCTCGGCCAGCCCGTGCGCGGAGACCACGGGAAACGCCAGGTCTGGAGTGATCGCGGATTGGAGCCAGGCGATGAGCGGAGACGAGCCGTGCGGGATCATCGCGAAGCGCTTCTCGCCGGGAAAGCCGATGATGCCTCCTTCAAAGCGGACCAGGTCAGCTTCCGTGACCTCCACCACTCCAAAGCGTGTCGTCTCTATCTCCATCACTCCCGTAGCCCCTTGCGCCGAGCCGCCGTTACTCGCGACCCCTGAAGCGAGACGGCTCGGTCGGCCAGCACCGATCTCCAGCTGCCAGACCAAGACTTACCGTTCGCTGCACGACCGTGGACTCCCGAGCACCGGAGTGCTCTTGCTGCGATCCCGATGCACGCGCGATGCCAATCGGAGACCGCCTCGCGAGATTCCCGTGATCGAGCCACTATTTTGGCCGGAAAGTAGGCTCATCGGGCCCTCGTGATCTCGGTTGCGGCTTGATGCTCAAGCTCGCTGAACACTTCGACGGCTCTCTGCAGTGTCTCGAATGTTCGGCTCACCGACACCAGCTGCGTCATGCCCTTGACGACCGACACGTTCGGCATTTCGACCGCACCCACGTGCAAGCTCGCCTGAGTGCTCTGGGCAGCTCCGCTCTCGGGCGATGCACGAAATAGTTGGGCGCCTTCGGGCAACAGACCCGTCTTGTCCTGAAAGGTGACCATTCGAAGACGCCCCATGTCTTCGTCGCCGACGCGGACCGTGCCATCCTCCGCAATCGAGACCTCCCCCTCGATCGCTCCCACCTCGACGGGGCGGCCCGCTTCCCCGAGCACCGAATGGCCTTCGGCCGTCACCAAGGCGCCAGTCGGCGTCATGTGAAACGCTCCGGCGCGCGTATACCTCTCGCCCTGGGGGGTTTGCACCGCAAAGAACCCGGCGTCCGTCGTGATGGCCACGTCGAGGGCCCGCTGGGTGACACGCAGCGGGCCCGGAGAGAGATCCGAGCGAACCTCCCGCACGCCGCTGTAGCGCATTTCTTGGCGGGCGTTGCCGGCGAACTGCGCCTGGATGAGGTGCTCCTGAAAGCGGGTCTGTTGCGCCTTGAAGCCGGGAGTCGTGGCGTTCGCCAGATTGTTCGAAGTCGCCGAGAGGGCCGTCATCTGCGACGAGGCTCCCGACGCAGCAACCCAGATGCCCGTGCTCAAACTCGAACCCCGTTGCGGCGCGACGAACCGCTGCCGCCGCGCCGACGCCGCGAGATCGGCCGCCCCTCCACCATGGCCCGAATCAGGTGCATGGCCTCCGAATGCAACTGACACACGCGGGACTCGGTGACTCCCAGCACTTCGCCAATCTCACGGAAGCTGCACTCCTCCTGGTAATAGAGGCCGACGATCAGGTTCAGCCGCTCGGGCAAGCCGTCGATGGCCGTCGCGACGGTCCCCACCAGCTGCCTGCGGGTCGCCACGGCCTCGGGGGAAGATTCGAGGGAGGAGGGCTCACCGAAATCGTTCAGCTCGAGTCGAGCATAGCCGGCTTCGCTGATCTCCGTCAGAAGCTTGTGGTAGTCTGCCAGCGGCATCCCGAGCTCGGCGGCCACCTCTTCCTGCTCGGGGGCTCGCCCGAGCCTCCCGACCAGCTCACTAGCGACCTGTGTGATTCTGCGGGAAGCCCCGCGCAACTTGCGAGACATCGGGTCGAGCATCCTCAGGTGATCGAGGATTGCGCCACGAACCCGGTACGAGGCGAACGCCTCGAAGTGATCATCCGTCATGTCGGGCGTGCGGCGCCCGAGTGCTTCGACCATTCCGAGCCACCCGGCGGAGATCACGTCGTCGATGGTCACCGATGGCGGGAGTGAACGAACCGTGCGCATCGCGATGCGGCGGACTATGGGCAGATACTTTTCGTAGATTTCTCGCTGTGAGCGATAGTCACTGGCAGGCGTACCTTCGGCCGTCGGCTTCGTGGCTTGCTCGACGGCGCTGTCCTGGGGATCGCTGACAGTCATGCTTTCTCCGGGAAGATTGCGTCGAGAACATCGTCCAAGACGGCATCGTGGATGTCTTCGGGAACCCGAGCTCCGTCGCACAGATAGGTAACGGGCAAGTCCGTCTCCATTGGGACATGCATCACGCCACCGACCTGATCTGTTTCATCCAACTTAGTGATCACTATTCCAGTTGCGGCCGGCACCTCGTAGCCCGAAAGGGCTCGCACCGCGTCGCGCGCCCTGAGCCATGCAGGCAAGACCAACAGAACATCCGAGGCGATGTTCCTGAGCCCACGCACACACCCGCGGAGCAGAGCGTCCTCGTCCGACACCCCACGACCCGCTGTATCCACGAGGATGATCTCCTCTTGACTATTATGCACGATCCGGTGAAACACCCCAGCGTTGCTGGCCACGTCGAAGGTGAACTCAATCAATTCGGCATACCGGCGCCACTGCTCCACCGCCCCGACTCGAAACGTGTCGAGGCTGACGACGCGCACGCTTTTGCCTAATGAAAGCCTGGCACGCGCAGCCAGCTTGGCCAGTGTGGTCGTCTTCCCTACCCCCGTCGGCCCGACGCAAGCGATTAGTCTCCGACCGTCGGATTCCAATAGGCGCGGACGGCACGTCAGCTTGCTTGCGACGCGCTCGCGCAGCCACCTCCTGAGCTCGGTGCTGCCCGCCCGGGCGGCACGAGTGCTTCCAGTACCCAGGCTACGCGCCAGAGTGCCCTCGAAGCCCGCGGCGCACAGCAACGCCCGCGTCCGATCTTTGGGCGGCCGCCCCTGGCTGAGCTCGTCGATCATCAGGCGCAACTGGATGAGCTCCCTGCCCAGCTGCGTCTCCTCGAGCGGTGGGTCGGCAGCGCCCGGGCGCACGGAGGCCGCGAGCGCCGCCTTCAGCTCGGCGCGTGATCGCGCCCGCGGGCCGTTGCTTCTTTCTCGCAGCAGCGAGGGAGATCCGGAGATGCTCCCCGCCAGGCTCGGAGCCGCGACGATCTCGACGAACGATCCCCCCAGAGCCCCTTCGCGGCCCGTGCGAACGTGCCGCGTGGACTCGATGAGCGCATCGGAACCGAAGGCCTGGCGCACATTGGACAGGGCCTCGTGAACGTTGGCGCCGCGAAAGGTCTGATACTCCATGGTGCAGTGGTAAACTCCTATCAGGCAGCTCGTGCGCCGAACCCAATCGATTCAATCGGCTTGATCGCCACGCTCGGATCCATCTCGCGGAAAGAAAGAACACCCAGTTGCGGGCAACGGCGCTCGACGAACGCGCGAATGTAGCGCCTGAGCTCGGGGCTCGTGATGAGGCAGGGGGCAAAGCCCATGCCCTGCATCTTCGCCACTCCTGCCTCCAGCCTGTCTCCCAACACTCGAGCCTTCTCCGGGTCCAAAGCTCCCCCCGTTCCCGCAGCAATCTCCGAAAGGGAACGGCGAAACATCGCTTCGACTTCGGGGTCGAGCAGCAGCGTGGGGAGGGAACCATCGGGGCCACGGTGAGCGGCGGTGAGCTGCCGGGAGAGCTTCTGGCGAACCAACTCCGTGAGCTGTTCCGGGTCTTTCGTGCTCGGCGCCGCTTCGAGGAGCCCTTCGAGCAGTGTGCGGAGGTCCCGAATCGAAACGCCTTCTCGGAGCAGATTTCTCATCACCTTCAATACCTCACCGTATGAAAGCAAATTGGGGACCAAGTCTTCGACGAGCTTGGGAGTGGTCTTCGAAAACACGTCTAATAGCGACTGAAGCTCCGCTCGACCGAGGATTTGGTCGGCGCTATTGCGAGCCACTTCCGCCAAGTGAGTGGCGATGATGGTGGCGTGATCCACGACGGTGTACCCAAGCGCTTCAGCGAGCTCTCGATCTCGCGCCGCAACCCATCGCGCTGGCGTGCCAAAGGTCGGATCCACGGTGGATTCACCGGCGATCGATGGCGCAGAGCCGGTAGGGTCCATCGCCAAGAGCTTGCCCGCACGCGTCACGCCGTGAGCGATCTCCGTGCCCAACAGGAGAAATCGATACTTGCCGGGCTCGAGCTGAAGGTTGTCCCGAATGTGAACGGGAGGGATCACGATCCCGAGCTCCGAGGCGACCTGCTTACGCAGCCCGGTGATGCGCTCCACGAGCGTTCCTCCCATACTCGGGTCGACGGCGCGGATCAGCTCGTAGCCGACCTCCAGACTCAAGACATCCAGCGGCAGAGCCGATTCGATGGTCTCGGCTTGCTCCGCCGGCGCTCCCTCTTCGGGCCTGTCCGCCGCCTGCTTCGCCCGGGCCTCCAGCTGCGCGCGGCGCGCCATATAGGCGAGGCCCCCGGCCAAGGAGAGAAAGGGGATCGCTGGCATGCCCGGCACGAACGCCATCACGGCCATCACCGCCGCCGTCAAAGCCACGGCGCGACGACTGCCGAACAGCTGCGTTCTGAGCGCCTGACCCAACTGCTCGCCCGTGGCCGATCGGGTCACCACGAGACCGGCCGCGGTGGATATCATCAGCGCGGGCATCTGCGAGACGAGCGCGTCGCCCACCGAGAGAATCGAGAACGATTCCGCTGCGTCGGTCAGCTCGAGGCCCGCCGCCACCCCAAGCAGCAGCCCACCGACGAGGTTGATCGCCGTGATCAGCAGGCCGGCAATGGCGTCGCCCTTGACGAACTTGCTAGCGCCGTCCATCGCACCGAAAAAGTCGGCCTCGCGCTCCAGAAGCCGCCGTTTGTCGCGCGCCTCCTCGGCGTTGACAATCCCCGCATTCAGATCGGCGTCGATGGCCATCTGCTTGCCGGGCATCCCGTCGAGCGCAAAGCGCGCGGCCACTTCGGCAACGCGCCCTGCGCCCTTGGTGATCACGACGAAATTGATGACCACCAGAATCAGGAAGACGACGAGACCGACGACCACGTTGCCGCCCACGACGAAACGCCCGAACGTCTCGATCACCTGCCCCGCGGCCCCCTGCCCGTCTGCGCCGTTGAGCAGAATGAGGCGAGTAGTGGCCACGTTGACGCTCAAGCGCAGCAGCGTGGCCACCAGCACCACGGCGGGGAAGGCGCTGAACTCGAGCGGTTCCTCCATGAACAGCCCAATCAGGAACACCCCAATCGCGGTTGCCAGGCTGATCGCCAACAGGAGGTCGATGAGGAACGCCGGAATGGGCAGCACCATCATCAAGACGATGGCCACCATCCCGAGCGGCAAGGCCAAGTCGGTGGACCAGTGCCGACCGTCAGCCGCCTTTCCCGCTGCTTCCACTACTGCGTCGGAAGCAATCGCCGGGCCAAATCGCTCGCCGCAGACATCCGCCCCCTCGGGGGCGCCCGCACGCCCATCGACCGCCCACCCGTTGGCGCCCCGTTGACTCCCCACATCGGCCCGCCGCGACGGCTGCCGGGCGCCGGACGATGCGACGGCGGCGGCGCGTGAACCCGGGTGACCAAGGCTTCCCCACGCCGCGCGCTGGCGCGGGACCTCCGCCGCCCTGCTTCACCCCGCGCCGCTCGTCCCCTCGAGGCGCCTCTGCGAAGCCCTGCGCGCACCCCACGGGTGCTCGCGGACCTGCCCCGGCTCCCGCAAGCGCCACGGCGAGTCGTTTGACACCCGCGACGTCAAGCTCATGGCAAGGCAACGACTCTTGGTCGAGGTGGCTCACGGGCGCACTGGCGCGGACAACGCGGCACCCGAGATCCCCGTCGCCCTCCGAGCCGCGGCCTCTCCCGTTGCTCCCGCGGCTCCCGTTGCTCCCGCGGCTCCCGTGCTTCCGCGGCCTCCCCTGCTCGCGCGGCCTCCGGTGCTTCCCTTCGAACCCTCGGCGCCGCTCCGCGCCCGCGACGGCCCCCAAACGCGACACGGCCCCCCGAGAATCGGAGGGCCGTGTGCGGCGCCGCGGCCGCGGCGCCTTCTCGGTCGGCTACCGGTCAGTTGCCGAGGACGCTGGACGCGAGGCGAACCAGCTCGATGTCCCCGAACACGTTGCCGATGGCCCCTTCGCTAGCGGCCGGATCCTCGACGACCCGACGGGCCTCATCGAGCAGGTCGGCGGCGTACCAAGGCCCGTCAGCGCCGTCCTCCGCCCGATAGGCGATGTAGGAGCGGCCCGTGATGGGGTTGGTGAGCTCGACCGTGACGAACCCTGGCGGCGCCGTGCGTTCCTCCCCGCTGCCCGCGAGTGAGATCTGACCCTTCATGGCGTAGTTGGGGTTGAGCGAGCCGTCCAACATGCGCATACCGTTCACGAGCGAGAACACTCGCGTCTGGTAGGTCCGAGTGGCCCGCACCGCGGGCAACTCTGCCATCTCCTCGTCGCTGACCGGCCCAAACACGTCACGACCGAGCACCACACCCTCACCACGCTCGCTGGCGCGGAAAACGTGCCGCCCGTATGAAATGTCCGTCTCGTCATAGATCGACGTGTACAGACCCGAGAGGTCGTCCTCGAAGAGCAGGTTGTAGGGCAAGCGGAACGTGCGCTGATCGGTCGCGGCGATGTCGGTCCCGATACCCACGACCGTCGCGTTGGAGCGGTCGAGCGCGGAGAGCGCTGCGAGTTGGTCGTAGAAGTGACCTGCCTCCATCACCCGGCGGTAGATGAAGTACCCGCTGCCGTCGTAGCGCGAGAAGTACGAGCGGCCGAGGCCGCGCGGAATGTTGACGCAGCCGGGCATCTGCACGAAGTTGCCGGGGCTGCCATCCATCGGGATGGTCACGTCACCCATGCCTTCCGGGCACCCGTCGGCGCCCACGGGCTCGTACACACCGCTGTTCGGGTCGTAGAAGTGTGCCCCGTAGTCCGGCGTGGTCATCACGTTCAGCAGCTTTTGGAAGCCCTGCACCGCAGCCGTCAGGCCCAACTCGCCGCGCGGCGTTTCGAGAGGAGCCAGACGCGTGACCGCCGCACCCCAGTACCAGTGCTGGAACATGTTGTTGACCGGCGCGAAGTACCGGAACAGGGTCCTGCGGCCCACGTCCCAGGGGGTGAAGCCGATGCGATCGCGCTGGAAGTAGTTGAAGACGTAGTAGTCCTCGTACGAGTTCAGCTTGTCTTGCACGATCTCGTAGGGGTCTGCGCCCAGATCCCAACGGTGGCAGTTTTCCACGGTGTCGACGAACTCGTCGTAGCAGGCCAGGTACGGCACCTTCACGGGCACCAGAGACTGATCCCCACCGGCCCGGAGGCTCTGGACGTACTCGGAGCGCGGGATCAAATGCCGCTTGGACAAGTTCTCGTAGCCACCGAACAACTTGGGGAAGTTGGTGTAATGGCTGTGCATCGCGCCGTTCTGGCCCTCGTACATCATCGCCACGTCCATGCCCTGGTAGCGCACCGGGGTGCGGACCTCGTTGGCACGAAGCGCTGCGCGGCGAATGTTGACGCCGAGCTCACCCGAGGCTTGGGCGATGCCCTGCATCGTTTCCTCATCGAACACCTCGACCAGATCGCCGTACGAAGAAGCCAGCGCTGCACGGTCGTAGTAGCCCAGGCCGTGGTTGTCCGAGTTGAAGCGACCGCCGTAATCCATGATGGTGGAGTACTGGTACTCGACCATCTGATTCTCGCGCTGCTCCTGGCAAGCGGCCTCGGTGCCCGTCTCCTCGAGCACGTCCCCGTTCACCGTCACGAGCGGCTCGGGAAGCGAGCAGTTGCTGCGGAGGAACGCATCGACGACGGGCTGGCCACCGTTGATGTACTGCTCCACCGGCTCGATCGACTTCACGCGCTGCTCCCAGTACTCGTCGTGGAAGTTGAGCGCGTCGGCGCTACCGCTGAAGTTGTGACGCAAGCCGAGGGTATGGCCGAGTTCGTGCAGCATCACACCACGGAAGATGCGCTCGCGTAGCTCCTGGTAGAGCTCGTCTCCCGTGAGCTGCGAATCACGCATCTCTCGGGCGAGGCCGACCAGTACGGGATCGGAGAACTCTTGCAGCCAGAGATTGTTCTCCGAGGCGATGCGCTGGCGCTCCTCGAGCTCGCTGGCGAAGTTGTCCCCCATCCAGTTCTTGACGGACATGTAGCCCAGGCGCGGCTCCGGCCCGACCTCTTCCCCCGCGTCGAGCGCGTCCTGCCGACGCTTCTCGTAGAGCCGGCGCATGAAGATGGCCTGTGGCGCGTTCGCCTCGTCGAGCAGCTTCCACTCTTCGGGGATCATCGCGTCTTCGATGCGCGTGTCCACCAGCGCGTCGATGCGCGCCTGGTCGAGCGCCGGCGTAGCCGGTGCCAGCGCGTCGATGCCGAGCGGCTCGAGCGCTTCGAAACGCTCGAACGCCGCATCACCGAGCAGCGCGCGGTGGCGGGCCTCACCCACGAGGCCGTCGAGGCGAGCCGCAGTGGCGCGAGGATCGATCGGCTTGCGGTCGGCACGCAACGCGTTGCGCACGTAGGTCGCATCCCGGATGTCGTCCTCTTCGATCTGACCGTTCATCAGATCGATCATCTGCTTCGCCGTCTCGGCGGAGCGGTCCACGCCATGTCCATACACGTACGCGTTGGCGCTCACGATGCGGCCCGTTTCGGGGTTTGCCGAAGATGGACCGTACCCGAGGGGGGAGGAAGCCTGCACGTCATCCACCCAGTAGATGAAGTTGTAGCGGACATCGCCCATGCGCGCGGAGTCGTCCACATTCTCGTTCAGGCAGAACAGGCAGCTTCCCCCGGTGTCCGCCTCGAGATCTGCCTCGAGTTCGGCAATCGATTGCCCGCGCGCGGCCGAGGCAATCTGCTTGAACACGCCGTCGTACTCGGTCGCGATTTCACGCGTCACCGGGAGCATCTCCTCGGGGTAGTTCTCCGAGAGCGTGTAGGTGATGGGGCTCAGCGCACGAGCTTCGAAGTCGAGCGGCTCCCCGTCCGATTGCCGGCTGCCCTGCCACATGTCATGGCGATACGCGAGCTGAATCAAGCCCTCGAACGTGTTGCCGAGCTTGCGATCGTAGGTGGGCCGCTCGACGCGGAACATGCCGAACTCGCCCATGCGCTGGTCGTTGTAGACCATCGGCACGTAGTCTTGCTCGCGCTCGGGGTCGATCTTCAGCATCGAGGTGCGGATCTTGACCTCTTCGCCGGTGCAATCCCCGATGGTGTTGTTCCAATAGGCCGAGAGGCACCCCATCACGGAGGGGATCATGGTGCGGCGGACCGTGAAGTCGATGTAGTTGGCCCGGCCCTCTTCGTCGACCTCGACGCGGAACGCATCGGGACCGCCCTCGTTGGCGGGCACGAAGTTCGACATGGTCGAGAACGCACCGAACAGCGGCTGCAACATCATGATGTTGTCCACCCCGCTCGACTGCCAATCCACGCGCATGTAATCGCGCTCGTACCAGGGGCGGTCGCTGGTGTTCTCGGAGATGATGTTGTTTTGCTCGCCGGTGCGCGAGTTGTAGCCGCGCTGCACGTCCGCGTGCGTGGCGATACGGAACGCGACGATCGGGTTGCCCTTGTACAGATCCGGGTTGCGGCCGTCGCCTCGGCCCGGCGAGGTGGGCTGCACGTTGGGGTTGGTCAGATCCGATTCGGCGCTGCCATCGAGCCCGGGCACGAGCTCGTAGGAGCGGTAGCCGACGAGCCAGTCTTCCTGGATATCCCAGACGATGGCTTCCATCCGGCTTTCGCGCCCTTCGAAGGCCCCCGGCAGGGTCCCCGGCACGTCGACGACCGTCTCGCGGATGAACCACTGACCCTCGAAGTGGTCCTTCGAGATGAGGTCTGGCTGCACGCGGTTGAGATCACCCACGGACTCGGCGCAGCCGACGCTGGCCAGAGCCGCGCCGGCGAGCGTCGCGTAGCGCAAGCCGGCCCAGCTCGACACTAGTCTTCGGTTCAATCGTTTCTTCATCAAGGGGTCCTCCAAACTGGATCTGGCACTTGGCTCTGGCACTTGCGCTCGCTAGGCGCTCAAAGCGGAATGGACTCGGTCAGCGTCACACCGAGTGAAAACGTCGTCATGTTGCTCTCGGGCCCGTCGAAATTGAAGAACGGAAAGCGAATGCGCTTGTTGTCGTTCGAGCGGGTGGGTCCGCCCGTCGACATTCCCATCGAAAGCGTGACCCTTCCCAGAAAGTACAGGGCCCCGATGGAGCCTCCGTGGCGGTCGCGCCGGGCCACTCCGCTCTCCGCCCCGACACCGCTCAGCTCGTCGCGGGCGTAGCCTTCGTAGGCCCAGGAGTGCCCTAGGCTATAGCCGGCCGACAGGCCCAGGCCCGGCAGCGATTCCACCATGTAAAACAGAGAGAGGGAGTTGCTCCAGCTCATCGACGTGTTGTTCGAGCCTTCGTTGGCGAGTGTTTCCACGTCTATCTGCTGATTGCCGCCGACGTTCGTCAGGCCCGTGGCGGGATCGATGAGCCCGGTGCCGATGGGCTCGTAGCCCGTCGAAATCGGCCGCTCCACTCCATCCTCTCCGACGAACGTGCCACCTTCCCGCTCTCGCAGGGAGCTGGTGTAGCGGTGGAAATTCTTGCGATAGCGAGTGCCGAAGGTCAGGGCCACCGGCCCAACGTTTTGAGAAGCGGAAACCCCGGCGTTCAGCGACGTGACCAGCGTGGCCACGCGCGAAGCCTTGCTCGTGGGGATCGTGGCCGAGAGCGAGCCGAACAGTTGCGGCCCATCTTCGAAATTGTACAGCAAGCGCGCGACGCTCAGGCCCGTGTCGCCCAGCAGCAGCGTCTGCGGATCGTCGTCCCCGTCCGAGAGGGTGAGCTCCTGGTTGACACCGATGCGGGCCCCGATGCGTGTGCTGTCCGGCAGCCGGTAGCCGACGCCCAAACCGCCCGACCAGGCGACGAGCGCGTTGCGCGCGTAGCTCGCCCGTTGAAACGTGCTCTGGCCGACCAGCACGCTCCCGCCGACGTTCACGCTCAACCCGCCCGGCTGCGGAAGCGACCCAGGCGGCAGATCCTCGCTGTCGTCTCGCTCGGCTTCGCCGGTGGCTTTGTCCTTCTGGGCGTCGGCGGCCGGCGCGGTGCCGGCGGCGCCGCCGCTCACGGAGCTCGCCGGGCCAGGCGACGGCTCGGGCGAGGCCTGCGCGACCGCGCCCGGCTCCCCGGCGCTGGGCACGGGCGCGGCCAAATCCTCCGCGCCCGCGCCGGGCGCGCCGCCCGCGGGCGACGTTGCCTCGGCGCCGGCCGTGCCCGCTCCGGCCAGCACGGCCCCGCTGGGCGCATCGACCTTCGACGGGTCCAGGGCCGCGTTCGATTCGACAGCCTTCGATTCCACAGCCTTCGATTCGACAGCCTTCGATTCGACAGCGCTCGGGTCGGGACCGTTCGAGGGCGCGTCTTGCGAGGGCGCCCCGCCCTCGGCCGCCCTGCCTTGCACGCCGGCGACTTCCTTCTCGCTCCCCTCGGACTGGTTGTCGGGCTTACTCTTGGCAGCCTTCGACGAAGCTTCGCCGGGTGCCTTCGTCGGCTCGGCTCCGGCGGCGGCCGAAGGAGCCAGATCCGCCGCTCGGTCCTCGGCCGCTCCCGCCTCAGTCGAGCCGGCTTCGGCGGCGCCCGCTTCGGCGGCCCCGAGCGCGGTGGCACCCATCGCCAAACCCATCAAAAAAACTGTCGACCCTGCTGACAACGCCATCAATCACCAATGCTTCTCGGACGGTGACTCGAGGAAGGCGAGCACACGCACCCTGAAGCATTGGATGATAGCCCGAGCCGAGGCGGCTTGGCTTTGGTGAGCCGATTTTCGCGCGAAATAACCAGGCACCCGGGTTGGAAGATTCCCATCAGCAACGAGAATCATTCCACATTGGGCCGACTAGTCGAACCGGCGGCAATAAAATGGCCATGCTCCTGCATTTGTTCACCCCGGTCAACTGGCCGTCGACTCGCCGAAACACGCGGCATCGCGACGCAATCGCCGGCACCGTCGCCGCTCGAAGGCGCGCCGATACCGCTTGGCGGGAGCGAGGCGGGAGCGAGGCGGGGGCGAGGCGGGGGCGAGGCGGGAGCGAGGCGGGAGCGAGGCGACGCCGCGCCGCGGAAGCCCGCATCGAGCCGGCGAAACGCGGGCGCGCCAGGCTGCTGCGCTCAGGTCCCCCCGAGCAGGTACACCAAATCTTGGACGACGGTTTGCGACAAACGCGCGAACACGGACACGCCACTAGGAGCCGCCGACGCCAGGTATATCACCGGTGAAAGTCCCCCATTCGGGGCTTCGGTGACGCGCCGCGGGGGCAGTCGAGCCAGGAGGGCGCCGAGGCCGCCATCGCAGTTGCAATCGCCAAGCCAATCGCGAGCCGGTGTGTGCGCAAGTGAGAGCCACGACGTGAAGCCGCCCCGGTACACTCGCTGGCGATGCAGCAGCCCCAAGCCCGGACGACCGGCGAGCGTTTGGAGAGCCGAGACGCGGGAGCGAGGCTGCAGGAGCTCGACGAGCGCGCGGTGATCGGCCCCCCAAGCCATCGTGAACCCGTCGTCCGGCTGCGGGGTGAAGAGGACGAACAACGTCGGGAAGTTCCGAGCCGCGTCGGGTGGCTGGGGAGGAAATCGAATCTCCAACTCGAAGCTCCCGCGCGGCACCCCCCCGCCGAGGTCCCGCTGGTGCAGCGAAACGGGCGTCGCGCGGCGACCGAACGAGGCGCGCAGCAAACGGCCCCACTGGGGCCCGATGATCGGATCTCGATAGCTCTCGACGAGCTTGCGGACGTAGTAGCGAATTTCCGACAATCCGGCGCCGAAGCTCGCCATTTTCCACCCGGAGCCGGTCAGCCAGGACTCGACGCCCCGAGCCGACGCAGGCCACGGGCCTTCGGCCCACGCGGTGGGCGCAGGGGGCAGCGGAAACGTCTCCACGAGGTGGCTGGCGCGGATCTGCAAGCGCTTCGGCAGCCCCCGAAAGGCGAAGATTCCGGCCACTAGGCGGGCAAAGGGCCCGCGCAGGCTCGCCCACTGGCGAGGCTGGCTCGCCCAGGAAAAACCCGCGCTCTGCGCGCCGATCGGGAAATTCCAGAACTCTTGCGGGGCCAGGCCGTCGGCTCCCTCCCCGAGCAGGCTGCGCAGCGTCAGCGAGTGCGGCGCCAGCGCCGGTACGTCGAGGGCCACGTCGAGGAAGCGCTCGTTTCCGTCTGGGGCCGAGAGCGCCGCACGCAGCAGAGCTCCCCGCAGATCCTGCTGGAGGCTCTCCGCCTCCGCTTCGAGCAAGGTCGAGAACTGCGCGAGCGCCTGGTCGATCGCTTGGTTGCGCGTCTCGAGCCCGAGCCGCCGCGCCAGGTGCTCGGCGATCCGCTGCGCCCGCGCGCGCCGCCCTTCGGGCGGAAGCGGCAGCGGAAAGAAGCGAACGGCCACGTCATTGGCGGGCAGCTGTGCCAACGGGGCCGCCCGCAGCGCGATCGGCAGGGTCTGCTGGAGAGCCTGCCGACTGGGGCTGCAAATGACCCGATGCGAGGCGCTGCCGAGCGCGAGCCGCTGCTCACAATGAAGGCCCAACGGAGACGCCACGGGCCCAAGCGCAGTGGACTGGCCCGGGCTGCTGCGCAACGCCAGACTGACGGCCCAGCGCAAGCGCGGAAGCTCCGCCGCCTCCGGAGCCGCGACCACCAACCACTCGAATGGCTTGGACAAGTCGACCGGGACGGTCGTCGCGGCCAGCCGCGAACGCAGGGTCACCTCGATGGATGCGGCGCCGACGGACCAGCCTCCGAGTTGGCCCAGCGCCGCGCCTGGGTCGGAGATCCTCCCCAGGACGATCACGTCGGCCGACACGGCCAGCGGCTCCCCCGCGGTCGGGCGCGGGGGCGGCAACACCGGGGGAGGAGGGGCCGGCTGCTCCGGTGGTTGCGAGGCCGGCGGAGCACAGGCCGCCGCGGCGACAGCCAAGGCGACGGCACCCAACATGCGAAGGCCCGGCGTCGTGCCGTCCCGCGGCCCGCACCGCGCCGCGTGCGTCACGGCCATCGGCCGTCGCTGGCCTGCCGTCGGCGAGACGTCGGCGCGGCGAAGCCTCGCGGCCCGAGACCTGCGGGCCCCCGCCCCGAGGCGCCGCCGGAGGAAAGGAAGCTGTCGAAGCGTTTCCGCAATGCGTTTCGCCATCTGAGATCGATCGTCGTGACCCGCCGAGCCGCTCGCCGCGCGGAGCCGAGCGGCTCCCCTCGCGGCCACCGAGCCCGGCCGGCAATCGGCCGCGAACGGCCAAGCCGGGACCGGGTGCGGCTCGGCTCGGTTCCCGCCGCCCGGCTGCGGCTCGGCGCAGCGGCTTCAGCCCCCGGCGCGCGCCAGCTCACTCGCCTCGCGCGCGCGCCGCTGCACTTCGTCGAAGTTGCGCTCGACCAGCAGGCTCGTTTCTGCCAACCAGCTGCCACCACACGCCAAGACATTCTTCAACGCAAGGTATTCAGCCAAGTTTGTGGCGTTGATTCCGCCGGTGGGGATGAACGGGACCTCCGGGTACACCGCGCCGAAGGCCTTGAGAGCCGCAGTGCCGCCGAACACCGAGGCCGGAAAGAATTTCAGAACCTCGACGCCGAACGACAGGGCTCGCTCCACCTCGCTCGGAGTGCACACACCCGGGCAAATCGGCAGACCGATCTTCACGCAATGCCGAACCACCTCTTCCTGTGTGCCGGGCCCGACGACGAAGCGCGCGCCCGCCTCTCGGGCAGCGTCCGCCTGGCGTACGCTTCGCACCGTGCCGGCCCCGACGAGCAGCCCCTCGACGCCGGCGAGCGCCTCGATCGCCCCCTGGGCCGCCTCGCTTCGAAAAGTCACCTCCACGCACGAAAGACCGCCGGCGAGCAGCGCCTCGCCGAGAGGCCGCGCGCATGCGACATCCGGAACCTTGACCACTACGACCACGCGGCTCGCCCGCAATTGTTGATACACCTCAGACATCAAAACCAACCTCGACAGGGGATAGGAGCGCTCGCTCCCGATGCGCGGCACGCTCGCGAAGGCCGCGGACCGCTCGCGAGAGGGACTCTCGGGCGGAAGAGATTCGCTCGCGGCTCGTCAGCCGCGAACTCGGGCGATTCGAAGCGGGCGACATCACCGATCGATCCGGGCCCCGCCGCCCTCCATCGCGCGCAACACCTCGGAGAGGGTCGCCATCGTGGTGTCCCCGGGCGTGGACATCGCGAGCGCGCCGTGCGCCACCCCGCAGCGAAGCGCCCACTCGGGACCCTGGCCAGAGAGCAGCCCATAGAGAAAGCCGGACGCGAAGGAATCTCCCCCGCCCACGCGATCGAGGATCTGAATGTCTGCGATGGGCACTTCCCAGAACCCGTCGGCCGCCGAGCAAACGGCCCCCCAACCATTCACGCTCGCCGAGTGTGCCTCGCGCAGCGTCGTGGCGATGAGCTTCAAACCTGGAAACGCTTCTCGCACGCGCGCGGCCATGGATCGGAAAGCCCCGGTCTGGAGATTGCTGAAGTCCCCTTCGACCCCCTCGACCTCGAATCCGAGCGCCGCGGAAAAATCCTCTTCGTTCCCAAACAGGACGTCGACGTAGGGAACGAGCCGGCGATTGACCTCGCGCGCTTTTTCCTGCCCCCCGTTGTCCTTCCAGAGCGACGATCGATAGTTCAAGTCGTAGGAAACGAGCGCGCCCCCCTCCCGGGCCGCCTGCATCGCCTCCAGCGCCACCTCGGGGGCGGATTCGGAGAGCGCGGCGTAGATCCCGCCCGTGTGCAACCAGCGGGCGCCCCCCTCGCGCCGAAATAAGTCGCGGAAGTCGACCTGCCCGGGCTGCAGTTGCGCGATCGCCGTGTGGCCGCGATCCGAGCACCCGAGCCCGGCGCGCGGCCCAAAGCCTCGCTCGGTGAAGTTGAGCCCGTTGCGAACTCGCCTGCCGACACCGTCGTAGGGCACCCAGCGGACCCAGCGAGTATCGACGCCGCCCTGCAGCATCAGGTCCTCCACGAGGCGACCCACGGGGTTGTCGGCCAGCGCCGTGACGATCGCGGCGCGCAGCCCGAAGCAGCGGCGCAGCCCACGCGCCACGTTGTACTCCCCGCCCCCTTCCCAGACGTTCAGCGTCCGCGCGGTGTGAATTCGACCTTCGCCCGGATCGAGCCGCAGCATCACTTCGCCGAGGCTCACGATGTCGTAGGCGGCGGCGTCCGCCGATTTGATGTCGAGTGGGGGACTTGGCATGATCCCCCCCATAACGCGGAGCCAAGGCGAACTGAAGCCCGGAGCGCGGCGCCCCGCGAGCGATCCGGAACCGCGACGTTTTTCCAATCGGGGGCTTCTCTGGCGCAACACTTCCCGGCTAAGTGGCCGCTCCGCGGGGCTCAAAAGGAGAATCCGTGACCTAAGCGTGCAGGTGCGCGCAAGCGGCCTCCCCCCCGTCGGCCATGTTTTGCTAAAGAAGCGTTCCACCCGTCCACGCGCCGGGCGGAGAGGAAGCTTTCAGGTCTCTCCGGCCCACGTGGGTGATTGACCGCCAGCTGCCCAAGAGGACTCAACGGAGAGACCATGAAACCGTCGGACCGCTCACTCGATATCGCCGTCATCGGACTCGGACAAGCCGGCGGCAACCTGGCCGCAGAGTTCTCGCGGCGGGGCTACCGAGCCATGGCGCTCAACACCGCCCGCACGGATCTAACGGCTCTCGGCAACTCTCCGCGCCACGGTCTGACCGAAGCGCAGCGCCTCTACATTGGGCTGGATGGGTACGACGGCGCCGGCGCGGACCTCAACTACGGCCGCGAGTGCGTGTCGGAGAGCTCGGAGCGCATCCGCGAGGCCGTCGCGCGCCACACCGAGGGCGCCGATGTGGTGATGCTCGCCGCCGGTCTCGGCGGAGGCACCGGGTCGGCAGTGGCCGAGCTGGTCAGGACGCTCGACGCGCTCGACTTGCCCCTCGTCACGCTCACGACGCTGCCGAGCGATCAAGAAAGCGGCATCGCCAAGGTCAACGCCGTGCGCGCGGTCAGCGAGCTCGTCAAATTGCCCGACCTCGGGATGATCTTCGCGGACAACGCCCGGCTGGCGCAGCTGCACGGCAAGGTGCGCCTCGACGAGTACTTTCAGCGCGTCAACGAGATCATCGTCGACCCGCTCGACGCTTTCAACCACCTCAACGGGCGCGACGGCCTGCACCCGATCCGCACCCTCGACGGCGAAGATCTGCGCACCCTGCTGATGTCGACGGGCGTGGTCAACTACGCGGCGGGCCAGCTCGACGAGCTGACCGTGGAGTCCGTGCTGGAATGGGTGGCGGAAACCCTGCGAGCGAGCCAGGTCATGCCGGCAGGCTTCGGGATGTCGGATCTCGCCTACGTCGGCCTGGTCATCGAGGCCTCCGCCGCCCTGCTCTCCAACACACCCTTCACCTTCTTCAACGAGGTGAGCGAGCGGCTGAAGACCGAGACCTCGGGAGCCGGCATCTACATGGGCGTCTACCGCAACGAAAAGATGGCGGATCTGGCCCCCGCGACGATTCGCATCCTGGCCTCGACCCCCGCCCTGCCCGAGGGCATCCAAAGCATCGTCTCGGATGCGCAGCGAGAGGGCAACACGCTGCGCGAGAAGCTGAACCGTGCGGTGAGCAGCCTGGATCTGGGCGACATCGCCAATCTAGACCTGCTCCCGTCCCGCACGGGCTCGCTGCAGCCGAACGCCCCCAGCAAGGGGCGCCGGCGCGGCAGAATCAGCCGCCGGCCGCAGGTGGCGTTGCTCTCGAACGAAGAGTCGCAAGCGGCGGGGGAGACCTCGTCGGGCTCGGATGGGGAGGTGCCGCCACTCCGCAGGCGCGACGTGCCCCAGACGATGCCGGCCGCCGACAGCGGAGCTCGCGCGGCCAAGCCCCCGTCGATTCCGCGGTCCAAGCCGCCCCCGGTTTCCTTGCACTCGAGTCCCCCGCCATCGGGCAGCACCCCGCCTCCGCTTCCGCTCCACGACCTGCCCCCCGAGTCACTCGACCCGGCCACGGAGACGGGGGACAAGTCGGAGCCCGAGACGTACGATCGTCTGGTGGACGCGTTCCTCAACACCAGCTCCGAATCCGTCCGCAAGCGGATCGCCACTCGGCTACACACCTCGCGCAACTCGGACCACCCCCTGGCCCGCTTCTACGCCAACCGCGCCATCGAGCGGCTGGTGGACGCCGGCGAAGAGGAAGCGCTCGAGAACGTGATGAGCCTGCTGGGCGCCTGAAGCGAGCGCGAGGGCGCGGTCCGCTGCGAGCGGGCCGCGGTGGGCTGGCTCCCATGAGACAGTGATGCTCGGCGCCCATCGCTTCGGCTCGGGCAGGAGCACCGCCATCCTCGCGGCGTGCTCGCGCCCTTCCGTCCTCACGGCCCGTGGGCTGCCGAGGGTTGCTTTGGCTGCGCCACCGCGCGGCGAAGGCACCGCCGCTTCACCGAGTGCTGCCGCGCGGGTCCGTCAAGGCGTCCTGATCCGGCGGCTGCATCCACGGCTCCTCCGTTCGCTCGGAGAAGAGCTGAACCGTCATCCCGGCGTAAACCCACGCCTCGGGCTGCTCGGCAAAGTCGTACTTGGGCGAGGCGAGCCGGCGACTTCGCAGCGTCGTCCGCGCGCCCACCCGCAGAGTCACGGCCCGGGTGACCGCATAGGTGACGGGAACGTCGAGACCGAACAGTGTCGCGTCCGGGGGGTCGGTGATATCGTAGTTGGCGACGGCGAGAGGCTGGCCCGCCTCGTCCTCGAGCACGGTGGGGGGACGCAGCAGCGTGAAAAAGACGAAGTTGGGGTCGACGCGGAGCTTCCGGCCGTCGCTGATGCCGAGCGCCGCGTTGAACGACACCGTCGGCGAGAACGAACGCGAGATGGGATCCAAAAGCCAATTCAACCCCCCAGCCATGCGCGCGTCCACCACGGTGCCGCGAGACTGCAAGAGGCGGCCTCCGGCGGCGAAGTTCGCCGTGCCGCTCGCGTCGAACCCTTCGAGCCGAGTCGGCTCGAAGCCTCCCTCCTGTACGGTGTCCGGATCGAGGGCCACGTGCGAGAGCGCCACGAAGCCGGCGGCAATCGAGTAGGCGGAGGTCGGGGTCGGGCGGCGCGTGAAGCTGAGCTCCGGGTTGGCGGTGAGGTAGCTGCCCGCTCCGTCGAGGAACTGATAGCCCACACGCCCCACCAAACCCAACTCGTCTTCCGCGCTGAGATTGTTGGTCCAAGTGACCCCCAGCTCGGCCGTGCGTGTGGGCTGCAGCAGGGCCCCCGTCACGTCTCCCGCCTGATCCGCCCCGTCGGTTTGATCGCAGTCCTCTCGATCCTCGGCCTCCACCAGTAGGTCACAGGTGTCGCCACTCGGCCCCGTCGCCTCGCCCACGAGCTGCACCTCGAGCCGGCTGCTCGGGCTCAAGACCTCGCGCCACGCGATGTCGGCGCGGTAGCGATACAGGTTGACCACCAGCGCGCGCAGCACGCGCGCCTGCTGCCGCGTGCCGAGCAGATCGCGCGTGGCCGTGTAATCCGCGTCGCCCAGGCTGAGCGTGAAATTTCCGAGAATACGCGTCGTTCGCGAGGCCTGACCCTCGTAATTCAGCGAGCCCTGGTGCATGAGCAGGGGGCGATTCACTTCCACCTTCGCCACCTCCTCTTCGTCGAGGGCGACGCCGTCCGCACCGGAATCGGCCACGCCTCGCAGGTTCGGAAAGCGGCGGAAGATCCGCGGGAAGTAGCTCAGCTTCAGCGTGTGGCGCTGAGTCGCGAGGCGCACGCCCACCATCGGTGTCACCCGATACGCGTACGCCGCTTCCGGATCGGAACCGATCAACTGCGGCGCCACACCGGCCGCGGCCTCCACCTCCGCCCCCGTACCACCGCTGAAGGACGTAGCCCCCAGGCTCGTGAGCGCGAGCAGAACGTGAGAGAGCGCGGCAGGGCCTGGCATGGGGAACGCTCGCGCCTACTCCACGACGATTACGTCGCCATCCAGCAGGCGGAAGGAGGACGCGACCACGTCGGGCGCGGCGAGATCCCGAAAGCGAAAGCGAATTCGGAGCAGGCTGGGCCGCCGCCGCACGACGTAGATGGAATCTCGGTCGGCAAACTCCGTGAGCCCCCCGGCGCGCGACAGCAACGAGAGCACGCCCTCGTCGTATGGCACCTCGAAGCGGCCAGCCGCTTTTACCTCGCCCAGGACCGAGATGACGATCGGACGACGAGTGGTAAGCGAGACGGTGACCTGGGGCCGAACCAGAATGCCTTTCAGGCTGGCCGCGAGCTGGGCGTTGGCTTGCGCCAGCGTCAAGCCGCCGAGCGCCACCGTGCCGACCACCGGCTGCACGTAGCGGCCATCCGCGCCGAGGGTGAACGTGCCGGAGAGCTTGGGTTGATCGGCCACCAGCACCGATATCACGTCCCCGGGCCCGAGCCGCCATTCCGGCTCTTCCTCCTGCTGCCCGTAGCGACTGACCCACACGTAGGGCTGGCTGGCGGAGCAAGCAAACAGGGAAAGAATGAGCGCCGCTACGACCGCGACCATCGCATGAACTTTCATATCTCCTTCACCGCCTCGCAGCACGCAGCCGTGCGCCGGGGCTGCACGCTGCCACCGTCGCCGAAGAAAACCAACAAGAAAACCGTCCTCCGTCAGGCGGCGAGGACTCGTCGTCGACGAGCGTGGCTCCGTCCTGGCGTGTTCGAGTCGTCCGTGAGGGCGGCCGGGTAGCCATTCGCGAGCGCCCCGGCGCGGCGGCCCCTCGCCGCGGCTCAGCGGAGGCCCGGCTGCAGCCCGCTGAGCCGGAGCAACATGCGATCCGGGGAGAACCTTCCGGCGCGATCGACCATGCGCTTCGCATCCATGTCACACCGCAACAACTCGTGAGAAGCGGTGCTCGGCGAGTTGCGGCCCCAGCGCGTCGTCACCGAACACTCGTAGCCCGCTTCCGCCACGGCCTGCACGCAGCGCCGATCGTAGCTGCCGTTGGGGTAGCAGAACGACGCCACGGCTGCCCCCGTCACCTCGCGCAGTCGCTCGCGCGACCGCGCCACCTCGTGCGCAATCTGCTGGGCGCTGCAGTCCGGCAGCAGCGGGTGGGTCATCGAGTGGCTGCCGATTTCGTGCCCGGCATCCGACAGTTGCTGGATTTGCTCCCAAGACATGAGCCCGGCCCACTGGGGAACCTGCGCGCCGCCGAGCGCCTCCTCGAGCGCGGCGAGCCGCTGCTCGCGCTCGCTCGGCGCCAGCGCCTTCGCGGCCTCGGCCCCCGCCTCGCACAGGCGTTGCAGGTCGGCGCTGCGAGTGGCGCGCTTCAAGCGCGCCGCCGAGCACGCGAGCGGCGGCAGGGCTTCGGCCACGGCGCCCGCCGCGGGCTGCGCTGCCTGCAGGGCCGCGGCCGCTGCCATCAAGGCGAACCCGAGCCGATCATGCCACGGGGGCTGCCGCGCCTCCACCATGTGCACCGGAATGTAGAAGCTGGCCTTCAGGCCCAGGCTCTCGAGCACGGGCAAGGCATGCTCGAAGTTGTCGAGCGCCCCGTCGTCGAACGTGATGGCGAGGCGCGGCGGCGACCGCTGGGGCTCGTCGCGAAAGACGCGGTAGGCTTCGATCAAAGGGCCGCAGGAGAAATGGCGCATGAGCTCGGAGCAGATGCTCTCGAGCTGCAGGGGAGTGACGGCCAGGCCCGGCAGCGGATATCTTTCGAGCAGCGCGCGCGGCAACACCCGGTGAAACGTCACCACCGTGAGCGAGCCGCGCGCAAAACGCGCGGGCCGGGTCAGACGAGCCAGCGCGAGCGCGCTGGCCACGGCGTCGCGCGCCAACGGCTTGCAAGGCGCCGCCCAGGCGGCGGCGCGGCGGGCGAAGCGGGCGGCTCCTTGCTGAAGCTTGACCGCCTCGACTCTCACGCGCCAGACTCCGCGCTGGCGGCCCCGGCTTGCTTGTACTCCATGAGCGAAGAGTAACGCCCCCGCAGACGATTGAGCCAGTAGGTTGCGATCCCCACCGTCTCGGGGAATTTCTGCAGCATGCAGAAGGCCCCGTAGAGCGCCGCGTGCTTCGCAGAGCTGCCTCGGCCGCGACGAAAGCGGTACGCGCCGAGCGCTGCCCGCACGTACAGCAGGGGCACCGCCAGCGCGACCAACTGGGCCCCCCCGAACCCGATGCCCGCAGCCGAGAAGAAGAGCGCGGCCCCGAAGGTGGCCGGCAAGGCCGCACCGTACACGAGGGAGCTGATGGTGCGGCGAACGTTGTGGCGAGTCGGGCCGGCGCCGTGCATGGCCATGCCTTCGGCGTAGCTGTGGCCGCCCCGCACCGACCGTGTCCACCACTGGGAGAAGCGATGGATCGCCGCGTCGTGGAGCGTCATTTCCTTGTCCAAGCGCACGATCCGCCGCCCCCCGAGGCGCACCCGCACGCACAGCTCCGGCTCCTCGCCGGCGATCATGCCGGGGTTGAAACCGCCCGCGTCGCGAAACGCCGCGACGCGAAACAGCACGTCGCCACCGCACTCGTCGACCTCTCCCACCGGCGCGTCCCACTCCATGTCCGCCAGAAGGTTGTAGAGAGACGCTTCGGGGTGCCGCTCTCGCCGGCGCCCGCAGACGGCGGCGAGGTCCTCGCTTTGGCCGATGGCCTCTCGCGCCACGCCGATCCACTCCGGATGAACCTCGCAGTCCCCGTCGACGAACTGCACCCAACGCAGCGAGGGGAACGAACGGCTGAGCTGCTCGAAGCCGGCATTTCGGCCGCGAGCCATCGTGAAAGGGATGCTGGTGTCGAGATTTACGACGAACACCCCGACCGACCGAGCAAACTCCACGCTCCCGTCCGTGGACCCGGAGTCCACGTAGACGATGGGCCCCGCCCCTTGATCCAACAGCGAGCGCAAGCAGCGCCTCAGGCGCTCCCCCTCGTTGCGGCCGATGACGACGACCCCGACGGCGTCCTCCGAAATCGGCTCCGACGCGGCCCCAACAGCAGACATGCTCATGTTTTACGAAACATTAGCGCGCATTGGGGCGCCACACCGGAGGAAATTTCGGGTCTCGGCCGTCGCGCGCCGCCGCAGGCGGGGTGATTCCGGCCGCCGGCCGGCGCCGACCCGGGTTCGCCGAAGGCAGCGCCGCAGGCGACGACGACGGGTCGAGAGGCGGGGCCCTCGAGCCCGCGGCGGCACCAGAGGGATGGCGCGCGGCGCCGGGCGGCCCTGCAGCCGCGGGGAAGTGGGAGCCCGACGAGCCGTGAGCTATGCTTGCCCGGCGGCGCCGAGGCCTCGGCGCCCCTACACCCGATCTCGATGTCCGCACAGCCTCCCGCGCCCGAAACCCCGCCTCGAGAGACGCGGCCGCAACCCGCCCCCCCGCGAGCCCTCGAGGTCGTCGATCTGCTCGGCATGAGCATCGCACGCTGCTCCGAGTCCGAGCTGCTCGACGCGCTCTTCGCGGCGCTGGCCGCCGGCCGAGGGGGATGGCTGGTCACGGCCAACCTGGATTTCCTGCGCCGCGCCGATCGAGACGAGAAAATGCGAAGCCTGTACGCGCAGGCCGATTTGCGCGTGGCGGATGGCATGCCACTGGTGTGGGCCGCGGCGCTGCAGGGCACGCCCCTGCCCGAGCGAATCGCCGGCTCGTCGATGCTCACTCCGCTGGCCGCGCGAGCGTGCGCGGAGAAGCGCAGCTTGTATCTGCTCGGCGGCAACGAGGGCGCTGCGGAGAAAACCGGGCGAATTCTGGTCGAGCGGCACCCCGGGCTGAAGATCGCAGGGCACAGCAGCCCCTGGCTGCCCACCGAGCCCGACGAAGAGTCGGTGCGCCCGACCGTGGCGGCGCTCGACGCGGTGCGACCCGACATCGTGCTCGTCGCGCTCGGCTCGCCGAAGCAGGAGTGGCTGATCCAGCGGCTGAGGCGGCACCTGCCGTCGGCCTGGTTCATCGGCGTCGGCATGAGCTTCAGCTTCACGACCGGAGAGATGCCGAGGGCGCCCCGCTGGATGCAGGAGACGGGGCTGGAATGGGTCCACCGGCTCTGGCAAGAGCCCAAGCGCCTGGGGCGCCGCTACCTGATCGACGGCGCTCCCTTCGGCGTCGAGTTGCTGGCGCGGTCGCTGCTGCGGCGGCTGCGCTCGGGCGGGCGCTGAAGCGGCGAGCGGCGGCCCTGCCCGTGAGCCGGCCCCTGGCCCGGCGGCCTTTTCGCACGCCCGCCGGGGTGGCTCGCGCTGGCGCGCCCCCGGGCGACCATTTTTGCCTACAACTGCCGACCCATGGGCGACTTCGATGCGATTGTCATCGGCGCGGGCATCGTCGGGCTGGCGAGCGCCGCTCGTCTGGCGCGGGACGGCCGGAGCGTCTTGGTGCTCGAACGCCACGGGCGCCCGGGACAAGAAACCACCAGCCGCAACAGCGGGGTCATTCATGCCGGCCTCTACTACGGCCCGGGCTCACTCAAGGCCCGCCTGTGCGTCGAGGGGCGCCGCCTCTTGTACGAGCGATGCCACCGCCACGGCATCGGTCACCGGCGCACGGGCAAGCTGGTCGTGGCCACGAACGCCGCCGAGGTCGATCAGCTGGAGGCCTTGCTCGAGCGGGCGCGCGAAAACGACTCCGGCGCCACGCGCCTGCTGGGGAAAGGCGAGGTACGGCAGCTGGAGCCCTCCGTCGCCGCAGAGGCGGCGCTGTGGTCGCCGGAGAGCGGCATCGTCGACGTTCACGAGCTGCTCTACAGCTACCAGCGCGAGGCGGTGGAGCACGGCGCGACGCTGTCCTTTCGCAGCCAGGTGACGGGCCTGCGCCGAGATTCCGACGACTGGAGCGTCGAAGCGCTCTCCGCCGGGGAGACCTGTACGCTGCAGGCTCGCTGTGTGGTCAACGCGGCGGGCCTGTTCGCCGATCGACTCGCGGCGTGGGCGGGCCTCGACATCGACGCGCTCGGCTATCGTCAGCTGCTGTGCAAGGGCGACTACTTCGCGCTCGACGACCGTCTCTCGGGCCTCGTGCGCCACCTGGTGTACCCCGTTCCCGCGGGCGCGGGCCTCGGCATCCACATCACGTTCGACCTCGGCGGGCGGCTCACGTTGGGACCCGATACGGAATACGTCTCGACCCTTTCGTACGCGGTAGACGACGCCAAGCGCGCGCACTTCGCGCGAGCCGCCCGGCGCTACCTGCCCGGGATCGAGGCCGCGGCGCTGCGCGCGGACTACGCCGGAGTTCGCCCGAAGCTGCAGCGCCCCGGTGAGCCGCCCCGCGACTTTCTGCTCGTCGACGCGGCCGAGCACGGCGAGCCGGGTCTGATCTGCCTGCTCGGCATCGAATCTCCGGGCATCACCGCGAGCGCCGCGCTGGCAAATCGAGTAGCTTCGCTGTGCGACCCGTACTTTTGAGGGTCCCCCCGCCGGGGTGCCCGGGAGCTCCCTTTGCCGCGATGCCCCAGGGGCACTCGGCCGCCCGAAGCCAGCGAGGACCGCATGCCGCCTTGTCAACCCGCCGAGCGAAATCCGAGCCGATTGCCGCTGCTGTCGTGCGTGGTGTCTGCAGTCCTGTTCGGAGCCTCGACCCCGGCGACCAAATCTCTGACCACCCTGCTGGGTCCGTTTCAGATCGCCGGGCTGCTCTACGCCGGCGCGGCCCTGGCGGTCAGCCCGTGGGCGCTCCGGCCCTGGCTCGCCAGCTGGGCCGCGGGGAGCCAGCAGCCGAGGCAGCGCGGCTACTTGCTCGGCGCGCTGGCGCTGGGCGGCGTGGTCGGGCCGGTCCTGTTGGTCGTCGGCCTGAGCCTGTCGCGCGCCGGCGACGTGGCGCTGTGGCTCAACCTCGAGACGGTGGCGACCGCGCTGCTGGCTCGAATGTGGTTCCGCGAGCACCTGCACGCCCCGACGTGGCTGGCCGTCGCGCTGATCGTCACGGCCAGCGCGCTGCTCTCGCTCGGGCAAGCGGACGCCTGGCTCGGAGCGCTGTTCGTCGCCGGCGCCTGCCTCGCTTGGGGGTTCGACAACAACTTCACCTCTCTGATCGGAGAGTACACACCGGCGCAGGTCACGTTCGCCAAGGGCGTGGTGGGCGCTGGCGTCAACCTCGCGCTCGCGCTGCTCCTCGACACCGAGCCGCTGGCCCCGAGCCCTGCCGCACAAGCTCTGATCGTGGGCGGGCTCGGCTACGGAGCCTCGTTGGTGCTGTACGTCTCGGGGGCCCAGCTCCTCGGCGCCACGCGATCGCAGCTGGTGTTCTCGACGGCACCCGCCTGGGGTCTGCTGCTGAGCTGGGTTGCCTATGGGGAGCCCCTGGCCAAGACCCAGCTCGTCGCGGCGACGCTGATGGCCGCCGCAATCTGGCTCTGGAGCCGCGAAAATCACAGCCACCGCCACCGCCACGAGCCGGTGGTCCACACGCACTGGCATCGCCACGACGACGGCCACCACGACGGGCATCACGACACACCGCGACAGCGGCCGCTCGCCTCGGCGCGCTGGCACAGCCACGAGCACCGCCACGAGTCAGTCGAGCACGAGCACAGCCACCTGCCCGACCTGCATCATCGCCATCCCCACTAGTGCTGTGTCCGCCAAGTCGCAATCACAAACCACCGCGGGCCGGTCCGCCTGTGGCGGCCCGCGGCGGTTTGCGCTGGGAGCTCGTCTCGGACATGGCACCCCTCTTTCTCTGCGGCGCCTTCGGCGCCGACGTGCCCCGTCCGCCGCTCGAGGCAAGACGACTCTCTTCCCGCGGCGACCGACAATCAGTGACTACGACTCATCGGACGGGGCACTCGATGAGCGAGCGCAATTGAGCTCGGCGCGGCCGCTCCCCACGCGCCGGAGAGCTCGCCTCGCTCGGCGTCCCCGCGGCCGATGAGAGCGCATTTTTCTCGGACGGGAGCGTCGCAGAATCCCGCCCCAGCCGCCCAGCCGCCGTTTGGAAAGGCACCATCGTGTGATATGGGGCAGCCATGGCGGAGCCGATCATTTGGTGCAACCAGGGCCTCAGCAAGCAGCAAGAAGAGTGGATCCGGGAGGCCGCCGGCGGTGGCGAGCTGATCCTGGCGCGCGAGACGTCCGACGCCGAGCACCTCGCCCGCGCCGAGATCGCGTTCGGCCAGCCTCCCCTTTCGCAGGTGCTCGAGAGCGAGTCGATCCGCTGGGTCCAGCTGTCGAGCGCAGGCTATGGAAGCTACGATCAAGCACACGCCCGGCCTGTCTTCGAGAAACGGCGCCTGGCGGTGACCAAGAGCTCCGCCGTGTACGCCGAGCCGTGCGCTCAGCACGTTCTCGCCCTCATGCTCGCTCAATCGCGCCAGTTGCCGCTGGCGCTGGAGAGCCAGCGCGGCGATCGAGGCTGGCCGCAGGGGCCGATCCGGAGCACCTCGAAGCTGCTGCGCGGCCAGAGCGTGCTGCTGGTCGGCTACGGCTCGATCGGCCAGCGGCTGGTCGAGCTCCTCGCGCCGCTGACTCGAGAGATCACGGGCGTGCGGCGGACACCGCGGGGCGACGAGGGCATCCCGATGTTGGCGGAGACGGACCCCGGGCTGATCGCCGCGTTGGGCAAGGCCGATCACGTCGTCAATCTCCTGCCCGGGATCGTCGAGACGACCGGCTTCTTCAGCCGAGCTCGCCTCGAGGCGCTGAAGCCGGGCGCGATTTTCTACAACGTGGGGCGAGGCACCACGGTGGATCAGCTGGCGCTCGCCGAGCAGCTGCAGAAAGGCGCGCTGGCGGCGGCATGGCTGGACGTGACGGACCCCGAGCCGCTGCCCCCGGAGCACCCTCTCTGGACCACTCCAAGGTGTTTCATCACACCCCACTCGGCGGGCGGTCACCACGACGAGGGCGACCAGCTCGTATTGCACTTCTCGCGCAACCTGGCGCGATACCGGGCGGGGGAGCCGCTGGTGGATCAGGTGTTTCCGCGCGCACGCTGACGGTGCACGACCGGGAGTCGCGGCGCATTTCGCTACGCGGAAACCGGGGCGCGGAGCGTCCCTCTCGAGGGAGGGACGCCCCATCGATTGGCTCCCGCCGGCGGCCTACTCCCGAGCGTCGCCGCGCAGCTGCAATTCACAGCCGAGCGCCCCCCCCTGCCGGGTTCCCGCGGCGGCCGAGACGAAGAGAGCGGCGCTCAGCCGCCGTCCGGACCGGCATCCATGAGGGAGCCAGCCGCGCTGCCACCCATGCCGGCGCCGGCCATGGACGAGCCGCCCATGCCGCCGCTCCCGCCCATACCACCGGTTCCGCCCATACCACCGGTTCCGCCCATGCCACCGGTGCCCCCCGCGCCGCCCATGGGCAGCTCTTGCGTGGGCCCCTCTTGACCGAGGAGGGGCGGTGCCTTTTCGCCCTCTTCCACACAGCTCGCCGCGGCGAGCGCCACGACAGCGCCAGTGGCGCAAAGCAAGCACCATCGTTTCACATTCGTTCGTTTCATCTATCACCCTTGGGACGTTTGCAGGGGGGGTTGAAGCCGGCGGGGAGGATAGGCACAAAGCGATCTCAAACTCAAAAATTGTGAAGATGGCCGGCGGTTGACGCCACGCATCAGCCTCTTTTCGGTGCGGGTGGCGCAAAGCGCGTCGCTCCTCGCGGCCGTTCTGGAACACCGCGTGCCGCTCGGGGGCACGTTTCCCTTCCGAGCCGGGCCGCGCGCGCACGATTCGGTGGGCGCGCGGAGCGCCGACGCGGCAAGAGCGCCACACGGGCAACTCGCTGCGGCGCGCCGCGAAGCGTTCGCTCGTCTCCCGCCGCTGCCGCTTCGCGCCCGCTGCTCCCCCCCTTCGCGGGGCACCGTGGGTCGCGCCCACGCGCGCCGCGCAGCGCACGCCCGATCGATCGAGAGGCGCCCCGTCGGTCCGCGTCCGAGGGTGCGCTCCGCCGCAGAGCGTTCGAAAGCCATCGATCGCAGCTCGCGGCTCGGCGGCGCAGCGCGGGGCCCGTGCTGACAGCCCCGTACTTCTTCCCATCCGCGCGGGCCGAGCGAGCCGCGCGCTGGCGGCGTGCGGCGCGGGCGGCTTCGTCCCGGCGCTCGACCGCGCCGGGCCACCCGCCATCGACCCCGGTTCCCTCGGCCAAGTGACCGTTCCTCGCAGCCAATCCTTCGCCGCCCGGGCACAGCCGGCGGTGCTAAGGTGCGGCGCGTATGCTGAAGGTCGCGACGCGCTGCGCCCCTTTTCTCGGCGTCCTGGTGCTGGCTTGCACGTCGGCGGCGCCGGCCCCGCGCAATCCCCCAATGCCCCCAGGCAGCTCCCAGCCGTCGGCGCCCTTCGAAGAGGAGCCCGACACCGAAGAGGAAGAAGGGGCCGGGGAGCTCGATTCGCGCATCCAGCCGAACAACCTGAAAGCGCAGCTCCCGGCCTATGTCGCCAGCATCGGAAAAGGATGGGGCAGCGGGTACGAGCCCACCGGAGCGCTGTTGGTCACCGCCTCGGGCCAGCGCCTCCTCACCCACCTCTTCGGGCGGGCGAACTACGCGGAGGGGCGGGCCAACGCGCTCGACACGCCTTTCGCGCTAGGCTCGATCACCCAGGCGCTGACGGTCACCGGCCTGGTGGTGATGGAGCAGCAGGGGCTGCTCGAGCTCTCCGATCGCCTCGGCAAGCACTTGCCCGAGTGCCGCGGCCCCGCAGCAAAGGCGAGCCTGGCCGCCCTCGTGGAAGGCCAGGCGGGGCTGGGTCGGCTCGGGCCGTACAAGCAGGCGCAGACGCCCGAAGAGCTGCGCGCTCTCGCGCAGCAGATCTGCGAACAGTCGAAGCCGATCGGAAAGGCGGGGGCCCCCACCTCCCGCGCCCCACGCGCCAGCTTCGTGCTGTTGCAGGCGGTCATGGAAAAGGTCAGCAGCCAGCAGTACGCGGACTGGATGGACCAGAACGTGCTCCGCCCGCTCGGCCTCCAGAGCTCGAGCTTTTACCGCGGCGGCGAGCCCGAAGGCGCGGCGGTGCGCTACGGCGTTTCGGCACGCGACGGGGAGCGCGAGCGCCTCCCCGAGCCGCATCTCGTGCCGGCGGCCGAAGGGCTGTTCGCCAGCGCCCTGGACACCGGTCGCTGGCTGCGCGCCATCACGCGCAGCGATGCACTCTCGGACGAGCAGAAGGCGCGCCTCGTGGGCAGCCGGAGCGAGGCTTCGTTGATTGGCGACACGACGGACTACCGCGGGCTACGGGTGATCGTCATCGGGGGCGGGTCCCGCTCCGCGATGGGGCCTCGCAGCGTCGTGCTGCTGGTGCCGGAGCTCGAGCTCTCCGTCATCGCTCTGAGCAACTCGACGGGCTTCGACGCACAGCCCGTCGCCCAGGCGGCGCTCGGCGCGGCGCTCGGCGAGGCTGTCGAGCCGCTCAAGCCGCGAGCGGAATACGAGCTCGACCCGGACACGGCCGAGCGAATCCGCGGGGCGTATTTCTTGGGCGAGGAAGCGCTTGCCGAGCTGGAGGCGCAAAAAATCCCAGCCAAGGTGGTACACGCCATGCAAACGGTGAGCATCTTCCTCAACGACGAGCAATTGTTCTTCAAGCCCGCCGGTCGTGGAGCGGTGCGCATGGTGCCGAATGGGCCCAGCAGCTTCGTGCTGCGGGGCGGGCGCGCCACTCTGGAAGTCGACATCAACTTCGAGCACCCGGACGAAACTCGCCTGATTCTCCGGCAGAGCCCCCTGGAAGTCGAGTACACTCGCAAACCTGCGCGGAAGCCGAAAGTGGTCGAGCACGAGCTCGTGCCACTCGAGATGGATCCGGAGCCCTAGCTCCGAGCCGCGGCCCCCCGAGGGCCCAGCTCGGATCGACGGCTCGGAGCCGAGAGCCCGGGCCGCGGCGCGAGCGGCGCCCCCCAGGGTCGGGCTGCCACGGTGATCTTCGGCATCGCGCTCCCTAGCAGAGAGAAGGAGCTCAGCACAGATGGACATGGGACTGGGTGGCAAGGTGGCCATCATTACGGGCGGCAGTGTCGGAATCGGGCTCGCGGTGGCCGAGGCCTTGGCCGAGGAGAAAGTCGACTTGGTGCTCGTGGCCCGCAACGAAGCGCGCGTGCACGAGAAGGCACGCGCGATCGAAGCCGCCCACGGTGTCCGCGTGGCGGCAGTGGCAGCCGACGTGGCCACCGCCGAGGGCGTGAGCGCGGCTCTGAAGGCGGCGGCGGATGCGTTCGGAGGCGCGGACATCCTCATCAACAACGCCGGCACGGGCAGCAACGAGACGATTCGAGAGGCGCCGGACGACAAGTGGCAATACTACTGGGATTTGCACACCATGGCCGCCGTACGGCTGGCACGAGGCGTCATCCCGATGATGAAAGAACGCGGCGGTGGCGTCATCCTGAACAATGCGTCCATTTGCGCGAAGCAACCACTCGGCTACGAGCCCATCTACAACGTCACGAAGGCGGCGCTCATGATGTTTTCCAAGTGCCTCTCCAACGAGGTCATCGGCGACAACATCCGCGTCAACTGCATCAACCCGGGGTTGGTGCTCACCCCGGATTGGGTCAAGACGGCGACCGAGCTGACCGCCGGCACGGAAAAAACGGCCGAGCAGCACCTCGACCAGATTGCCAAAGAGAACGCACCCATTGGTCGCTTTGCCTCTCCGCAGGAGTTGGCGAAGTTTTTCGTGTTCCTGTGTTCTCCGGCGGCCAGCTACTGCGTCGGGTCCACGTACTACGTCGACGGTGGCTGGCTTGGCAGTGTGGCCTGAGAGCGCGGTCTCCACGCTCGGCGGGCGGTCGTCGGGCAGGCGCTCCCGAGCCGAGCCAAGGGGAGCACAACGACCAGCAACCGAGCGATGCACGTCTCCGACAGCGAAAGAAGAACCGTCATGAAGCGAGCGACGATGACGGCCCCCGGGGCCATCGAAATCACCCAAGACAGTCCCCCGCGCCCCGGGCCCGGGCAGGTGCTCTTGCGGATCATGCGTATCGGCGTCTGCGGCTCGGACATTCACGTGTTCCACGGGCAGCATCCCTACACGAGCTACCCCGTGGTGCAGGGGCACGAGTTTTCTGCGGTGGTGCAAGAGCTAGGGGAGGGTGTCGAGGGCGTGCGGGTCGGCAGCAAGGTCACCGCCATGCCGCAGATCGTCTGTGGCGTTTGCCCCCCCTGCAAGCGCGGTGACGATCACATCTGCGACGCGCTCGCGGTGCAGGGCTTCCAGGCCCCCGGCTGCGCGCAGGAGCTCTGGGTCACCGATGCGAGCAAGCTGGTGCCGCTGCCCGATGCGTTTTCCTTCGAGCAGGGGGCGCTGGTCGAGCCCGCCAGCGTCGCAGCGCACGCCATCGCTCGGGCCGGAAAAATTCGAGGGCGGCGGGCAGTAGTGCTCGGCGCCGGGCCGATCGGCAACCTCGTCGCCCAAGCCGCTCGGGCGGCGGGGGCTCACGTGATGATCACCGACCTCAGCGAACACCGGCTCGACGTCGCCCGACAGTGCGGTGTCGAGCACACCTGCAACCCTTCGAAAGAATCCCTGAAGGAGGCAGCTGGGCGCGCCTTCTCCGGCGAGCCCTTCGACCTGGCGTTCGAGTGCGTCGGGGTGGAGGCCACGCTCACCGACGCGATCGACAACCTGGCGAAGGGGGGCCTGTTGATCGTCGTCGGGGTGTTCGGGGAAAAGCCGCGTGTCGACCTCGGGCTCGTGCAAGATCGCGAGCTCAACATCGCCGGCACGCTGATGTATCAGCGGCCGGACTACGAGCAGGCCGTCGCCTGGATCGAGTCGGGAGCGATCCAGACGTCCCCGCTGATGAGCAAACACTTCCCGATGGACGAGTACTTGAGCGCCTATCACTACATCGAGGAGCAGCGGGATCGAACGATGAAGGTGTTCATCGACGTCGCGTAGCGGCGGCGCTTCGGTTTCTGCCGAGCACGCGGGGCATACGGCGGGGGCTCGACCCGCGCGCGGCGTCGCCCCGCGGGGGCCCGCGCCGCGTCTCTTGCTACGGCAAAGGGGGGGGGGAGCCCGAGTGCGCCCCCAGCCCGCGGCTGGCGCTTCCTGCGAGGGGCCGGGCGCGGCCGTGAGCCCAGCCGGCGCGGGAACATCGGGGGGCGAGCACGGCTCGTGTTCGACGATGGCGAGTGTCGCGAGCCGGCGCCGGGGCGCTGCGACGTGTGGTCGCCGAGCTGGGATCGCTTTCGACCCCGCCGGCGGCCCACGCCGGGGCTGGACGAGCGGCTCCTCTCCGCCGAGGCTCGCCCGCCACTGTGCGAGAAAGCGACCGTCGCCGATCGCATCGGGCAGGTCGTGCGGGGCGACCTGGCGCGCACCTGGGCTCTCGGGGAGGTGGCCGATCGGCTGGGGATGAAACCGCGGTCGCTCCAGCGTGCGCTCTCGACCGAGGGGAAGCGCTTCTCCGCGGTGGTCGAAGACCTTCGAGTCCGCGCAGCACACCGGCTCCTGACGAGCTCCAAGCTCTCGGTGCCGAAGATCGGCTCCGTGTGCGGCCTCGCCGACACTTCGCACTTCAGCCGGCGCTTCAAGCGGCGGCACCAAGTGGCGCCCTCGACCTTCCGGCGCGAGATCCCCGGGGAGAGGGCGTAGCCGCTCCGGGCGAGCCCCCGCAGTCGCGCCGGGCGAGCCCCCGCAGTCGCGCCGGCCACGGCAACGACGGGGCAACGTCCGGCGGGGAGCAACGGCGGCGGACAACGACACCAGCTTCTTCCACGGCACCAGCTGCGACGGCGCCGGCTTCCGCGGCGCCGGCTTCCGCGGTTCGCCGGCGCCCGGTTCCGTCGCGAGGAAGCAGCCACTTCACACGCCTGGCACCTGGCCCGGATTTCTCACGACCTGGTCCCGAGGGTGCTGCGGTCGTGAGAAATCCGGGCTGGATCCAACGCGGCCGTCGGGATGAGACGAGTCGGGCCGCGCCTCCCCCCACTCTCGAATCACCCCACACGAGGAGGATTCGATGTTTCATGGACTTGCGACCGCGTTCGGAATGGCCGCGGCGCGTGCCCTGGCCAGCTCGGAAGCTCAGGCCCGTACCCCGTCCAGTGGCTCCGTCGACCTGGACGGCTGCTTCCAGAGCTCGGTTTCCTGCGGGGCGGGGCGAGCCCACCGCCGAGGCGCAGGCGCTTCTCGAGCGCCGCATCGCGAAGCACTTCGCGTCCAGCCCGTTCAACTCTCACCACGTGTTTCAGGCGGGAGCGGGCTACAACTTTTGAGGCGCGCCGTGCCGCGGGCCCGTTCGCGCCCCCCCCCGGCGCTGCCTTCCCATTCAAGCGGCGGCGCCGAGCTCAGAAGCTCGACCCGGGCTGGCTCAGAAACTCCTCTTCCTCGGGCGTGCTCTGTCGACCCAGTAGCTCGTTGCGGTGGGGGTAGCGCCCGAAGCGATCGACAATCGCCTTGTGCTTGCGTTCGAAGGAAAGGGATTGCTCCGAGCAGCCCGCGAACAGCTGCTCGGCGACCTCGTGGATGCGCCTGGACTCGCTGTGCATGTAAGGCATGTACAGGAAGGAGCGCTGGCTACCCTCGAGGGACTCGCCAACGCCCCCGGCCACGGCCTCCTGCGCGAGAGCCAAGGCCAGCGGATCCGCAGCGAACGCGCGGGGCGTGCCCCGGAAGATGTTTCGCGAGAACTGATCGAGCACGAGAATCTCGGCGAGCCGCCCCTCGGCCGATTTCCTCCAGCCGTACAGCTCGCAGGCCACGGCGCTCGCGTGGAGCTCGCCGAACCGCTCGGAGATTCGGGTGTCCAGCGCGTCGTCCTTCTGCCACCAGTTCTGCGGGCTCAGCTCCGAAAACCAAAAACCAATCACCTCCTGGTGGTGCATCGCGCTTCAGGGTAAACCAGAGTCGTCGACCATGCAATCCGACTTCGAAATCATCCACCCCAGCTTCAGCTCCCTTTTGTGCGGCAATTGCCGGCTAGAAAAGCTCTACACCGGCTGCCGCTGGGCGGAAGGCCCCTGCTACTTCGGCGACGGGGACTACCTCGTCTGGAGCGACATTCCCAACAACCGCATGCTGCGGTGGACGGAAGGTCTGGGGGTAGAGGTCTTCCGGCACCCATCCAATTGCTCGAACGGCAACACGCGCGATCGTCAAGGCAGGCTCGTCACCTGCGAGCACTTGAGCCGGAGGGTGACTCGTACGGAGTGGGACGGCAGCATCTCCGTGCTGGCAGAAGCCTACGAGGGCAAGCGGCTGAACTCCCCGAACGACGTGGTCGTCAAGTCCGACGGCAGCGTGTGGTTCACGGATCCGCCCTACGGAATCCTCAGCGACTACGAGGGAAAGAAGTCGCCCAGCGAGCTCGACGGGAACTACGTCTTCCGCATCCCCCCCGGGGGCGGGCCCGTGCAGCGCGTGGGAACCGGCTTCGACAAGCCGAACGGAATCGCGTTCACGCCGGACGAGCGACGGCTGTTCGTGGCGGATTCGGGGGAGCCGCGGCACATGAAAGTCTTCGATCTCTCGGAGGATGGGGCTTCCCTGTGTGAGCCGCGGGTCTTCGCGACGTGCGACGCGGGCGTGTACGACGGGTTTCGCTTCGACACCGAAGGCAATCTGTGGACGAGCACCAAGGCGGGGATCAGTTGCCATCGCCCCGATGGGGAGCTACTCGGCAAAATCCGAGTCCCGGAAGCCGTGGCAAACCTCACCTTCGGGGGACCCAAGAGAAACCGCCTGTTCATCACGGCGACGACCTCGTTGTACTCCTTGTTCGTCAACGCGCGCGGAGCCCAGCAGCCGTGAAACGCGCGGAGCGACTGCCGTGAACAACTGGCTGTATACGCTCCTGTGCCTCACCGTTCCCGCGGCGTGGAGTGTGGCTCTACACTTCGTGTTTCGCTACGTGGAACGGCGCCGGCGGCAGTTCGATCGAGACGATAAGCCCCCCGTGGACTACTCGATTTGAACGGCTGGATCGGACTGGAAGACCTCGGCCCCGAGATCAGCCTCTGGCCTCTCGTCTTGATGGGTGCGGCCGTCGGCATCGTTTCGGGCATGTTCGGTGTGGGGGGCGGCTTCTTGCTGACCCCCCTGCTCGGTGTGGTGATGAAGATCCCCATGCCGATCGCGGTCGGGACGGGCCTGTGCATGATGGTCGGAAGCTCCGCGGTGGCGTGGCTGAAGTACCGAGAGCTCGGGCACGGCGAGCCCCGCTTCGCCCTGCTGATGATCCCGGGTAGCCTGCTGGGCGTGGGTGCAGGCTCGCGGATCATCGCGGCCTTGGATCGCATCGGCGCGGTCACGATCGCGGGCCGCGAGGTGGCCGCAGCGAATTTCGTGCTGCTCTCGGTTTACATCGTCTTTCTCGTATCGATCGCGACCGTGATGTGGCTGCAGAGCCGGGGAGATTTCGACGTGCTGGAATTCGTCCGTCGCGGCCCCCTGGTCAAGCTTCCCATCGGTCCGTACATCGACCTACCCAGCCTCCCGATGAGTCACGTTTCCGCGATGGGAATATCCTACGCCGGGCTACTGCTGGGCCTCTTGAGCGGCCTGCTCGGCATCGGGGGGGGGATCGTGCTGGTCCCGATTCTGCTCTACGGCTACGGCTTCCCATTTCGTCACGCCGCGGGTACCGGCATCGCCGTAACGCTTCTGACGGCTGTCTTCGGCACCGTGCTGCACGCCAACGCGGCGCGCGTGAGCCTTCCCCTCGCGCTCGTGCTGCTCACGGGCGCCGGGGTCGGCGCCCGCCTGGGCGTTCAGCTGACTCGAAGCCTTTCCGTGCGGACCCTGCGCCGGGGCCTCACCGTGTTGATTCTCATGACGGCCGTGCTGATCGCGGGCACGCTCGCTCGGCCGTGGTACGCTTCGTGAAGGAATCATGGCGCGCTACTCGAGTATCAGCGACCTCATCGGCAACACGCCCCTGCTCCACCTCCGCACTCTCTCGGAAACGACGGGCCTTCAGATCTGGGCAAAGCTCGAGGGGGGCAACCCGGCAGGGAGCGTGAAGGATCGCATCGCTCGCTCGATGGTAGAGGATGCAGAGGCCTGTGGGCGGCTCGAGCCCGGCGCAACGTTGATCGAGCCCACCAGCGGCAACACCGGAATCGCACTGGCGATGTTGGCCGCCGCGCGCGGCTACCGGCTCCAGCTGACCATGCCGGAGGCCATGAGTCGCGAGCGTGTCGCTTTGCTGAAGGCCTACGGAGCCGAGGTCGTGTTGACCCCCGGAACGCTGATGCGGGATGCGGTCGCACAGGCGGAGCTGCTCGGCAGGACGACCCCCGGCGCCGTATTGCTGCGGCAATTCGACAACCCCGCCAATCCTGCGGCCCACGCCGCGACCACGGGCCCCGAGATCCTCGAGGACATGCAGGGCGAGCTCGACCTCTTCGTCGCCGGCATCGGCACGGGCGGAACCATCACGGGTGTGGCTCGGGCGCTCAAGCCCAAGCTGCCACAGGTCCAGATCGTCGGCGTGGAGCCGGCCGCAGCGGCCGTACTGTCCGGGCACCCCCCCGGGCAGCACTACATTCAAGGAATAGGAGCTGGCTTCGTCCCCTCCGTGCTGGACCGCAGCCTCATCGACCAGATCGTGACGGTGACGGAAAACGAAGCTCTGCAAGCCGCCCGCCAGCTGGCGCGCCGAGACGGCGTGCTCGCGGGCATCTCTTCGGGAGCGGCCCTTGCGGCCGTCGTGAGGCTCTCGAAGGACGAGCGTTTCGCCGGGAAACGCTGCGTGGTGATGTGCCCAGACGCCGGCGAACGCTACGTCTCGACAGCGCTCTTCGAATCACTGAGCGAGTAGCGAGCGCGGCCTCGTCAACGGCCGAGGCCCATGGATTCCGCGTGGTAGCGGAGCACCAGGAAGAAGCCCGAAGGGGCAGTCTCCGAGAGCGCCCACCGATACGTCGCATCGACGGAGAACTCTCGCGAAACGTAGCCGGCTCCAGCGCTCAGCGCGTGGCTCTCCTGACCCTGGTCGAAGCCGTAGCCGATCCGCAACGGGTAGCGGTCGGCAGCCAATACCTCGAGGCCGCCCCCCGATCGATAGGTGGTTTCGTCGTACGTGGTGAAGTCTGCGCGAAAGTCCGCCTCCACCGTGAACAAACCCGTTCCGAATCCCGCGCCCCCCCCGAACGTGAGAGGCAACAGCGAGTGGCCCGGATCGGTGAGATTGGTTCCGACGAGAGCAATGCGAAAGTTGTCGACCGGGGTCAACGTCACGCCGGCGTCGACGCTGAACTCCTTGAGCATGCTCTCTCCGCGCAGCCCGCTGGAGGCCACGCTGGGAGGGAGCACACCGCGGGTGCGCGGATAGCCCGACTGACTCAGGTCCAGGTAGCGGCCCGCCACGCCGATGGAAATTCTGTCGGAGACGGGTAGAGCCAGCGCGCCCCGGACGTCGCGCGCCTTGCGATCGAGTCCGTCGGGATCTTGAAAGAGCCAGGACACGGAGATGCCCCCCGCCAACCTCGACCGGCTCGCCACGGAATCCACGACACTGACGGTGAAGGTCTGCTGCTGAGCCTTGGACCAAAACTGCGCGAGCCCCGCGACGTGATAAACGCGCGACGCCACCATGTTTGCCGGGTTGCTATGCAAGGCATCAATCGAGCTGCCGAAAGCCCTGCCAGCCCCTCCCAGTGCCGCCGTCCGGGCGGTCTCGATCTGCGAATAGTTGTAGCCGACTTGAGGCGGCAAATCGCTGGGCTCGGCGTTCGCGCGAATCGACCACGCCAGGGCACCGCCGACGGCCATCGCCCCCCAGGCGAAGGCTCGCTGAACTCGGCTCTGGGCGCGGACACGCAGCACGGCCCGAAGGAAGTAGCGCGAATCGCCACGGCCGGCCAAGAAATCCAAGCGCACCACGGCCATTCGACGGCTCGAGCAAGCCGGCCCCCGCTCGGCGGACGAGGCCGCCCGGCGCCTCGCCCCGGCTTCGCGACTCGCGCTTCGGGCGCCCCTCGAAACGCACCCGGCGGGTCGAGGCGGCAGGCGGGTCGGCACGAGCGCCCGGACGCACGCGTCGTTTCCGACGCGACGGACGAACGCCGCGCGCGAGGGCACCACCGGCCGCTCGTCGCCTGCCGGGTGTGCCGGTGGAGCAAAGATGATTCACGCGCCTTTTTCGTCTTGACGCCTCCGCACAGCGCATCCTTCAGGGCAATTTGGCGGGTGAAGGAAAACCCCCCACGGGGGGCTACGCTCCGGCGCAAGGGGCTCCGCGACCCACGCGATTTTTTCTGGAAGTGTTTTGCTGCTGGATCGTCTCACCCTCAAAAATCGTCCATTGAAGGCCGTCCCGGACCGGTGTTACCTGGTCCCCTCGCGTCTCGCTTCGCCGCCGCTCGCAGCGTCTGCTCCGCGCCCCCAGCGTTTCGCCTGGCTCCTCATCGGTGGCCTCGACGAGCTTTGGGGCCGCGGGCTGATTTTCGACAGGTTGAGGTTGGGTCTTGCTGGGTTTCGGTCCGTTGAGTTTCGGCAGGATGGGTTTCGGCAGTTTCAACAGGGTGGGCCTCGAGCCCCGCGCTGCCGTCCTGCGCCCCGCGCCCTCCTCGGAGCTCTCATCCATCTCGCTCGGGCTCTCGGCGCGGCGCGAGGCCGTCGGTCGTCGCGAGAGGCCTGCCAGCCGCGGACGCGATGGGTCGGCGACCGCAGCCAACGGGTCCACTCCGCCGAGCTCCGGCGCCGGCAGTGATCGCAAGGAATGCCAAGCTCGGGAATGCGATCGACCGCAAAAGCGTCCCGGGGTCGTCGGCAAGTCCGCCGAGCTTTCGGCCGAGCCGCGTGGCGCCGTCTCGCGGCCGACTCGTCCCGCACGGGAGCCGGATCAGCGCCGAACGGCGGCGCGGTCCGGCGAGCCGCGTGCCCTCGAGGCCGGCGTTCACGACACCCGCGTCCGGCGACCGTCCCCCTGCGCGGCGCGCGAGCGTGCGCAGCGCGTCGAGGAGCTGCCCTCCCGCGAGTCGGACTTGCGCGAGCTGCGCCGTGATGCGACGTGCGCGCGTGAGCAGGAGCAGTGCCTCGGCAGCGAGCTGGGGGTGTCGTGCATCGGTAGGATAGTCGTCCAGACCAGCGGGGTGATTGAACGAGCCAGCCGTCTAGGGCAGACACCATGCGTGCAGCCAAGTTCGCAGCCCACTCGACCTGCGCCCTTCGCATGGAACGGTTCGTCTCGCGCCTTCGTCCGCCTCGGGTCCGACTCCGACTTGCTCGTAGAGCAACTGTACGGGCCTCCGTGCCCGCATGCCGAAGCGCTCGGCAGCCGCTCTGCTGGTCGCCCGGGGCGGCGAGAATCGTCGCCGCGACCCGCTTGCGCGCCGTTCTCTTCTGCACCCTTGGCCTACGCGCCCTCTTCTTGCGCGCAGTGGTCTCCCGTGAAATCCGCCTCCACGGCTTGCGCGTCGTACGGAGCCATCTCACGCGAGCGCCTTGCCGCTCGAGGGATTTTGCCTCACCTCGTCGCTTCCCGTTGCCGCGTCTCCCCGCGCCATGGTTTACCCCCCCCGGTCTTGCGAAGTGCGATCTTGCGAAGTGCGGTCTCGAGAGGTGCCAACTCGATGAGCGCGATGGGTGCGAATCGTGGATGCGCGGGTCGGCCCCGCCGATATCCGGGGAGTCGGCGTGCTCGGCCCGAGATATCGAACCGCGGCGCCACGCGAGGCGATGACGATGGAGGCCATGACGAGCGAGGCCACGGCATCAACCAAGATGACCCCGCTCCGGGCCCGAGCTCCCGACGCTGGTGCTCTCGGATCGACGGGGCCCGGAGCGCGGCCGGGGCGAGCGCGGCCGGACGGGTCTTGCGCGCCGCAGCCGGTTCGGCGGTGGCAATCGTGCAATCGGCTGGCGCACGGGCGCTCGGGCCCGCAAGGGTTGGCGTTTGCGCACCGCGCCAGGTGGGGCGCGGCGCGCTGCAGAACGCAGAAGCGCCCAATATTGCGAGCCGGCGCGAACGCACGAGCCGCGCGCGAGGTGTTGCACGGCGCAAACGCCGCGCGGCGAGCCGCCCCGACGCAGCGGGCCGAGCGCCGTCCCGCCCCTCACGGGCGCCCGGTTGGACCCGCGCCGCGTGCGGATGCGCAACGCCGCGAAGCGGCTCGCACGCGATGGTGCACGCGGGCCACTTCTCCACCCGGCGCATTTCCGCTCGGCGCATTTCCGCTCGGTGTATTTCCGCCCGGCGCATTTCCGCTCGGTGTATCGCGCGGGTTGGGCTCTGCTGGCGGCGAAGCGTGCGACGCATCGCCCCGGCGTCCACCGTCATTGCGCAGTCGCGAAATGGCTGCCGAAGGCAGGTGCGCAGAGGGTACTCCCATGTGTGCAGGGCGCGCGCCGTGGCACCTCGAACCGAAGTCAGCAAGACACACCTGCCCGGTCGTCTCGCCAAACCCCAGTCTCCGCGCGAAGGTTATGACTTTTCGCTCTCCGAGCCCTCATCGCAACCGATTGGACGGCCATCGCCAAGAAGCGAAAGGCGTCAAAAGGTATCTATTGAGGCTCGGAATCTAGCAAACTCACCAGCCCCCTCGTGCCCTGACCCCACGGGCGCGTTCTCGTCTTCGCTCAATCGCTGTCAAAGACTCTAACGAAGGCACCGCTCTCCGCCGTTGCGCTTGCCTTCCAACAGTGCCCCCCCGCACCCCACTGCCATCGACCACGGCTCGCGCGCTCACGCTCGCTCGCAGCCGCGATTCTCCCCCTCCCAATCACCCCCCTTCATCTTGGTTGCTTCATCGAATGGACCTCTCTTCCGAAGCTATCGAAAGCTGGACGCGTGCCATCACCAACGCACGGCTTCGCTCGCCCGCTACCTTCGATCAATGGTTTTCCAGCATTCAGTTCGAGAGCTTCCAGGGAGGGGTCCTGGGGTTGACGGCCCGCGACGAGTTCGTGCGCGATTGGGTCAAGACACATTTCCTCCCGGCCATGATGGGCGACCTGACGGGTCCGGAGAGCACGGAAAGCAGCATCGTGGTGGATTGGAACATCTCCAGTGACATCTCGAGGCCCGTGGCCTCGATGCCGGAAACGATCAGGGGCAAGACGCTGGCGAGCAAAACGGTCTCAATGAACGGTCGAGCCGGGGGCGGCGAGCGTGACTGGAGAAGCCCCCAGGGGCGTCCGGCTCCCTCGGCAGCAGCCGTCTCGGCCACCGCTCAGGTCCCCTCCGCCGCGGAGGCCACGGACGAGGCGGCTCCGCGATCCGGAGTGGGGCCCATTTCCCCGCGGGCACCGTGGGGCGGCGGATCCGATGCCCCAAGTCCTTCGCGGTCGGCTCATCTGCGCGCAGCGCCGCCGCCTCCCCAACGCGCGGGAGATCCAATCAACCCCAAGCACACGTTCCCGAACTTCGTCGTCGGCCCCTCCAACGAGCTGGCGTACGCCGCCGCCGTGGCTTGCTCCGAAGCAGACGGGCCGCGCTACAATCCGCTCTTCATCTGCGGCGGAACGGGCCTGGGCAAGACCCACCTCGCCCACTCCATCGCGCACCGGCTGCTCGAGGATCAACCACACGCGCGCATCCTCTACGTTTCCGCCGAGCGCTTCACGAACGAGTTCATCGAGGCGCTTCAGCACCACCGAATGGAGGAGTTTCGCCAGCGCTACCGTCGCTTCTGCGACGCGCTGCTGGTGGACGACATCCAGTTCCTGGCAGGCCGAGAGCAGACCCAGGAAGAGTTCTTCCATACCTTCAACGCCCTGCGCGACGCAGACAAGCCAATCGTCGTCACCTCGGACAAGTACCCGCAAGAGCTGCAGCGCATGCCCGAGCGACTGATATCTCGCTTCACCAGTGGGCTGGTCGCGGACGTGCAGACGCCGGCGCTCGAGACGCGCGTCGCCATTTTGCGCAAGAAGGCGGCGCTCGAAGGCATTCCGCTGGCAGATCCCGTGGCCGTGCTCTTGGCCCAATCGATCAAGAGCAACGTACGCGAGCTCGAGGGAACGTTGATTCGCTTGGCTGCCAAGTCTTCTCTGCTGGGGCGCCCGATCGATCTCGAGTTCACACGCGGCGAGCTCTCGCTGGTCAATCCGGTCAAGCCGGAAGTCAGCAGCGTGGAGGACATTCAGAAGGCAGTATGCAACCACTTCTGTTTGACCAACGCGGAGCTGCTCAGCAAGGATCGACACAAGAGTGTCGCCTTCGCCCGTCAGGTGGCGATGTATCTTTGCCGGCAGCGTCTGAAGTGCAGCTTCCCCGAGCTCGGCCGGGCCTTCGGCAACCGGGATCACACCACCGTGATGAGCGCCTGTCGCCGCGTCGAGTCGTTACGGCGGCAGGACCCCCAAGTCAACGCGCACCTGAAGGCCATCGAGGAGCAGCTCGTTTCCGGCGGGTGAGCCTGGCTCCCAGCTCCCGGGTCGTTCGCTCCGTCGGGTCGGCGCGGTGCCAACTCGCCGGCGGCGCGGCGAGGACCCGCCCTTCCCGTCGGTCGCAGTCCACCGCCGGTCGCCGGCCCTCCTCCCAATGCGCTCGGGTACGCAATGCGTGCCGCCGCGCGCGTGCCAAGCCCCGCGCGCGGGCGACCTTGCCCCGCCCCGGGCGCCGCGCCGTGGCCCCCGCGCGCGGCAGCCCCCCTGCGTCCCGGCTGGCCGCGAATCGCGCGTGGACCCCACGGCAAGCAGCAAGGGTCCGCGTCGGCGCAGGTGGGCCCCGCCGCCGCTCAGCTCGCTTCCTCGTCGGCGCCGTACATGGCCTCCGCGATCGCGAACGTGGCCGCTTCGAGATCAGCGTAGGCTCGGCGCATCTGATCGAGATCCCCGCCGCCGTCGAGCGCCTGCTGCAAGACCTCGACATGCTGTCGAACGTTGTCGGCGGCTTCTTCTCCAATCAGATCGGCGTAGCCTTCGAGAGCCTGCTCCGAAGTGTAGATCAGCGTCTGCGCTTGGTTGCTGAGCTCGGCCAGCTCGCGACGCAGCATGTCCGTCTCTCGAAAGCGGTCCCCCTCGTCGATCAGATCGTCGATCTCATCCTGGCTCAGGCCACTGGCGGGGCGTACCTCGACGGACTGGGTGCGATTGGTCCCCAGATCGGTCGCCTCCACGGAGAGTAGACCGTTCTCGTCCACCCGAAAGGTGACCTTGATCTTGGGAACTCCGCGGGGCGCAGGCGGGATCCCCGTGAGGTCGAACTGAGCCAAGCTACGGTTGTCGACGGCCATCTCACGCTCACCTTGCAGGACGTGGATCGGCACTTGCGGCTGGTTGTCGATACTCGTCGTGAAGATGTCGCTCTTCTCCGTGGGGATCGTCGTGTTGCGAGGGAGCAGCTGGTGAAAAACGCCTCCCCCCGTTTCTACCCCGATAGTGAGCGGGGTGACGTCCAACAAGAGCACTTCGTCGATCGCGCCGGACATGGCCGCCGCCTGAATCGCGGCACCGCACGCCACCACCTCGTCCGGGTCGACGCCCTTGTGGGGAGCCTTCTGGAAGAAATCCTCCACGGCTCGCTGAACCGCGGGCATCCGCGTCATGCCACCGACGAGAACGACCTGGTCGACGCCATCACGCGTGATCCCTGCATCGGTCAGCACCTGCTGGCAACACTTGATGGTTCGCTCGATCAGCTGGGATGTCCAAATCTCGAGCTCGCTGCGCTTGATCGTCCGCTCCAAATGCAGGGGGCCGGAAGCTCCCGTGGCGATGAAGGGAACGTTCACCTCCGTCTCGAGAGAAGAGGAGAGCTCGTGTTTCGCCCGCTCCGCGGCCTCGCGCAGGCGCTGCAAGCTCATCTGATCACTGCGCAGATCGAGACCGTTCTTCTTGTTGAACTCCTCGGCGAGCTCGTCGATGATCCGAACGTCGAAGTCCTCTCCTCCGAGGTGGGTGTCTCCACCGGTCGCCTTGACACTGAAAACCCCTTGCTCGATCTGCAGGATCGAAATGTCGAAGGTACCGCCGCCCAAATCGTAAACGGCCACGCACTCCGACTCCCCGGAGTCGAGCCCGTACGCGAGCGCAGCCGCGGTCGGCTCGTTGAGGATCCGTTTGACCTCGAGACCAGCGATCTTGCCGGCGTCCTTGGTGGCCTGGCGCTGAGCATCGTCGAAATACGCTGGCACGGTGACGATGGCCTCACCGACCTCTTCGCCGAGGAAGCTCTCGGCGATTTCCCGCAGCGTGGAGAGCACGATGCCGGAAACCTCCGGCGGAGACATTTTGCGGTCCACGACGGAGATCCAGGCGTCACCGTTGTCGTGGCCATGCACCGCATACGGGACACTTTCGGCGTGGCGGCGAACGTCCGGGTCCTCGAACTTACGACCCATCAGGCGCTTGACGGCGACCACGGTGTTCTTCGCGTTGGTGGTTGCCTGCCGCTTGGCAACCTGCCCCACGAGGCGTTCCCCGGAGTCGGTGAACCCGACCACCGACGGCGTGGTGCGCGCCCCGTCGGCGTTCGGGATCACCTTCACCTCGGGGCGCCCTTCGGCGTTCATGCCCTCGAGCACCGCTACACAAGAATTCGTCGTGCCTAGATCGATCCCAATCGTCTTTGCCATTTCCGCCTCGGCGCCGCCGGCTTCGAAAAAAGACCGTCGACCCTAGGCACTACGGCACCCGGCACAACCCCGGGTAGCCCACGGGGCCAGCCGAAGCCTGGCAGGTGCTCCGAACCGGTACGACACGTGCCCCCCGGGAGGGGTCCACCGACCTCCGGGGCAGAGTGTGTGCGCCCCCCCCACGAGCGGGGAGCGCCTCGGTCAGGAAGCGTCTGCCTCGGCGGGGGTCTTGGCCACGACCACCATCGCCGGACGGAGCAGCCGCCCATTCCAGCGATAACCCGGCTGTAGCTCCTGCGCGACGGCGCCCGCGGGGACCTCCGACGTTTCCACGTGCTGGACGGCCTCGTGCAGGGACGGATCGAAGGCCTGCCCCGCGCTCGCGACGCGCTCGATCCCGAGACCGGCGAGCGTGTCCTGGAACTGCCGGAGGACCATCTGGAGGCCCTCCGCCAGCGACTTCACGTCCGTAGTCGACTCGGCGTGGACCGACGCACGCTCGATGTTGTCGAACGTCGGCAACAGGGAACGAATCAAGCTCTCCTGCACGCGACGTTCGGCCTCCGCCACATCTCGACGAGCGCGCTTTCGGTAGTTGTCGAAGTCCGCGTGCGTGCGCAGCAGCTGGTCGCGAACGCGCGCGAGCTCTTCCTCGGCCGTCGGAGGAGCCGGCTCGGCCGCTTCGGAGTCGGCATCCGCGGCGCTCGCTTCGCCGGAGGCAGGCACCTGTCCCGACCCACTCGCAGCGGTCGATTCTCGAGCCCCCTGGCTGGACTCGGACTGGCCCCGGCCGACGTTCTCCTGGGCGGCTCGCTCGTTTGACTTGTCAGTGTCGGTGCTCACGGTTCTCGCCGTTTATCGCCCCCGCTGGTCCAACGCAACCACCCGCCGACGGCCTGCTGGCCGGCAAGCCTGGCTCCCCTTCGGGGGAGGGCGCCGCAGCCCCTGGAGAGGGGGGTCAAAAGTCAGAAGCGCCCCGATCCGCGCCGGTCCGAGGTCCCCTCCCGCGGCCCCGGGCTCACCGTGACGGCCGCTCGCCGGGAATGCCAACAGGACACCCGCCAAGCGGTGGGCAGGAGGCGTTTGCAGGCTCCAGCGGCCCGGACTGCCCTTTCGATGCGGTCGCTGGTCGATTCGTCGCGGCACTCGACCCGATGATCGCCGCCCTACCGCCAGCTCGGAAGCGGGGGACGGGGCCCCGAAGGCGCCGCAGCCCCCCCCGGCGCGAGATCGCAGAGCGCGTGGCGAAGCGCGACCATCACCCCCCCGGACGACCAGCGGTCCCCGACGCTCGCCGGGTTCGGGGAAAACCAGGAGTCGACGCCGTCGAGCACCCAGAACTGCTGGGTGAGGCTCATCGGCTCTACCCGCCGCCCCGCGACGCGACCGTACCCATCGACCTCTCGCCAAAAACAGTGGCCGCTGCGCCCCGGAGCGAAGAGGTGCACCTTGCCCGGGGCGAATCGGGCCATCAACTCGGCGCCGACGTGGCCCTCCTCGTCGACCCCTTTCAATCGCCGAAGGCCGACCGGGACTCGGACTCGGCGAGTCGCCGCGGCATTCTCGAAGCCGCCCGCGGGCAACCTCGCCACGCTCCGACCGTCGACCAGGATCCGCACCGGCACGGGCCTCACGTTGACGATGACCAGGACCGGGTGCAGGGCGAGGCTGCTCGCCCACGCCGCGACACCGGTCAGCAGCACGCCGCCGATCCCCGCGAGCAGCAAGGGCGACGCGGCGCGCCGAGTCCCGCACGGCAGCCCGCTGGCTTGCGCCACGACGCGAACGAACGCCGGGTGACCCAGCAAATCGGCCCCCGACAGGCGAGCCCCCTCGACCCGCGACAGCTCCGGCCGAGCGAGATGGGCGACGCAGAGGGCACCGAACGGAGCCCCCGCCGCGGCGAGCACGAGCCCCCATTGCGCGAACCACCCGAGCCAGGGCGAAAGGATGAAAACCGCCGCCGTCGCCAGGGCGGTGAGCAGCGCGGCGAGCCCGGCCGCCGAGGTGTGAAGCAGACGGCGTCGAGCCAGCCACAGGTCGCAGCCGACACAATACGAAACGCGAAACGGCGCGCCTGCGCCGCTTGCAGCCAGCGCGTGGCGGGGCTCGGCGACCTGCCCACAGCTGCCGCAGACCCCGGGCAACGCGGCGATCGCCCGCCGCGCTCCGAACACGACCCCAATCTCTCGGCTGAAGCAAACCACGGAGCAAATCCTGGCCTCCCCGGCCCGAGGACTGTCAAGGCCTTTGCCGCCCCGGCGGAGCCAATCCGGCGCGGCCGGGCCCCCGCGCGGGGCCTCGGGGTGCCGATCGCGCGGCAAAAGCAGTTGAGGCACCGAGGCTGCGGCGCTACCGATGGGAAGATGTCACAGCTCAACGAGCCCCAAAGAAAGGCCGTTCTCCATGGGGCGGGGCCGCTGCTCGTGTTCGCCGGCGCCGGCAGCGGAAAGACGCGAGTCATCACGTATCGCATCGCGCGCCTGCTGGCGGAGGAGGGAGTGCCTCCTCATCGCATCCTGGCGGTGACGTTCACCAACAAGGCCGCCCAGGAGATGAAGGAGCGCCTCGAGGGGCTGGCCGGCGAGGGCATCGCCAGGGACCTGTGGGTCGGCACATTCCATTCCATCAGCGCGCGGTTGCTGCGGCGATACGGCGCGGAGGTGGGACTGAGCTCGCGCTTCACCATCTACGACGACTCCGACCAGAAGGCGATCGTCAATCGGGTCATCAAGGCGGCGGGGCTGGACGAGCGCGTGTACACCCCAAAGCTCTGCCTTTCGCGCATCCAAGCCCAGAAGCGCGAGGGCATCGGGCCAGACCAAGTCGAGCTCGGCCCCGCCTTCGACGACGAGATGCAGGGCATCTACGCCGAATACCAGCGGGCCCTGCGGGCGGCGGATGCCGTGGACTTCGACGACCTGATCGCCTTGATGGTGCAGATCCTCGAGCGGCCGGCAGGTGCCTCGGATGCGCCGCAGGGCGCGGGGCAGGAGCTGCGCAGCCGCTTCGACCACGTGTTGGTAGACGAGTTCCAAGACACGAACGGCATCCAATACCGCTGGGTACGAGCGCTCTCGGCGCGGACGGGAAACCTCTGCGTCGTGGGGGATGACGACCAGAGCATCTACTCCTGGCGCGGAGCGGACGTGCGCAACATCCGCGATTTCAGCCGGGACTTTCCTGGCGCAGAGGTCGTCAAGCTGGAGCAGAACTACCGCTCGTCGGGCAACATCGTCCGGGCCGCGTGCGAGGTCATCGCCGCCTCTGCCGATCGACAGGAGAAGTCGCTGTGGACGGAGGAGCCGCCGGGAGACAAGGTGCTGCTGCACGCCGTCCGCGACGAGCGGCACGAGGCCGAAACGGTCGTCTCGGCACTGAGGGAGCGCATTCGGCAAGGCGTGGAGCCCGGGCAGCTGGCGGTATTCTACCGGGTGAACGCCCAGTCCCGCGTGCTCGAAGAGGCGCTGAGGATGGAGAACCTCCCCTACCAGATCGTCGGTGGGATGCGCTTCTTCGAGCGCGCCGAGGTGAAGAACCTGCTCAGCTACTTGCGCTTCATCGGCAACCCGAAGAGCGATGCCGACCTCGTTCGAATCTTCAACGTGCCGACGCGCGGACTGGGCAACAAAACGCTGGACCGACTGCTGACTCGAGCGAGCTCCGATGGCAGCAGCGTGTTCGAGGCGATCGAGGCCAGCCTCGAGCTCGGAGAGATAGCCGGCGCGGCCAAGAAGCGCCTGCAGAGCTTCCGCGATTTGGTCCTGCAGCTGCGCGCGGAGGCGGGCAAGTGCTACCCGAGCGAGCTCGCGCAGCAGATTCTGGAAAAGACGGGATACCAGGAGAGTCTGCGCACACAGAATACGGCCGAGGCGGACGCCCGGCTGGAGAACCTGGCCGAGTTGGTCGGTTCGATCAAGGAGTACGAAGCGGAACGCACCCGAGGCGACGAAGCGCCCGGCTTGGATGAATACCTGGAGAGAGTCGCTCTGATAGCCGACGTGGATGCGGTGAAGGAAGGAGCCGCCGTGTTGCTCATGACGGTGCACAGTGCCAAGGGCCTGGAGTTCGACACGGTGTTGCTGACCGGGATGGAGGAAGAGACATTTCCCTATCGCGGCCTGCAGTCGGAGAACAACGACGAGCTGGAAGAGGAGCGGCGGCTCGCGTACGTGGCGATTACTCGAGCGAGGCGGCGGCTGCACATTTCGTACGCCGCCTCACGAACCATCTTCGGGCAGACGAAGTATCTGGCGCCCAGCCGCTTCTTGACGCAGCTGCCCGAAGAGGTCGTCGAGCACCGCGGTCTCACGGGCTGGCAGGCGCGGGCCTCGAGCGCGGAGCGCATCGCTCGCCAGGCCCAGGCGGCGTGGGGCGGCGGAGGCTACGGGCGCTACGGCTACGGCCGTGAAAAGCCCCGTCGACGAGTCGAAGAAGAGGACTTCGATCAGCGGGCGACGTACGAGGCGGCCCCCCCCGAGCCGCCCGAGGAAGCCGAGCAGGGGTCACGCCACATCGACTACGAGGCGTTCGACGACACGGCGAGTCGCACGCCGGAGCTGCGAAGAGGCATGGCCGTGTACCATCGCCGCTTCGGGCGCGGCGTCGTCGAGGCCTGCGAGGGCTCCGGTAAAGTCGTTGCTCGCTTCAAGGGTTTCGGGCAAAAAAGAGTGCTGAGTGAGTACCTCGAGCTTCAGCCGGGCGGGTGAGCGCGGGCCCGCTGCTCGAGCGGGGGCCGGCGCCGTGGTGCGGCCGGGGTCGCTTTCTCGCGCCAGAGGAGGATCATCGTGACCAACAAGAGACTCGCGCTACTGGAGAAAATGACGCAGTCGGGCAGCGCCGACGCGTTTGCTTGGTACGGGCTCGCCATGGAGTACCGCCGCGAAGGGCGCGCCGAGCAGGCGGTCGAAGCCTTTCGAACCCTGCGAGCGAAGTTCCCGGACTACCTGCCGATGTACCTGATGGCGGGGCAGCTCTTCCTCGAGCGAAGCGAGGCCACCGAGGCGCGGCGCTGGCTCGAGGAGGGCGTCGAGCTGGCGCGCGCGAAGGCCGACGGCAAGGCGCTCGGCGAGCTGGAGGAAGCCCTCGCCGAGTGCGACTGAGCCGCGGCTCCCCCCGGGGTGGGCGCGCTCGACCGAGATGAGGGCCCGCCGCGGGCCTCTCGCGCCCGGCCTGCTCGACCGCCCGAGGGGCTGCCGGGGGATGGCATCCCACGCGGGGCCGCGGCGTGAACGCCGGCCCTCAGCCCTCTTCTCGGTGGGCGGGTCTCGCCAGCTCGCCCAAGAGCCCCGCCACGAGGGGTCGGGCGGCAAAGCTCTCCTTGAGCTGCGAATCCCGGATCAGGCCACGCAGCTCGGTGGCGTAGCTGGCCGCGCGCGAGCGCAGCTCTTCGGCCTGGGGGGAGCCGGCGGTAGCCAGCGCCTCGCAGCACAGGGCCCGCGTCTCTAGACCGTACTCCGACCCCTGAATCGTCTCGATCGCGCCCATGGCCGTCGTGGCCAAGAGGATGCCGGTGTGCTGCTCGCCGATGTCGACGCGCGCTGCGGCTTCGATGGCCATGGCGTAAAAGTGGAACGCCACGTAGGCCTGGGCCTCGGCCATCTGCCGCGCGTCGAACGCGTGCATCACCGCGCTCCCCGGATCTCCGCGGTGGCGCGCCAGCAGGGCGCGCACGATGCGCTCGTGCACCGAGTCATAGGCGTTTCCGGTCGCAGCGCTCAGGGCCGCGGCATCTGCGATGAATGCCTCTGCGGTATCCTGACTTCCCGTCTGAATGAACACCTCCGCGCTCGCCAGCAGCGTATCGGCGCGCCCGTCTTGGTCCCCGTAGCGCTCGTGGGCCTCGCACGCCCGCTGCAGGTAGTTGGTGGCGCGCGACGTGTCACCCAACCGCCAGTAGCACTGCCCGATGTTGCTCAGTGTCTTGGCGATTTGAAAGCGCCCGCCGATGCTCAGGTCGATGCGGATCGCCTCCAGAGCGAGCGCGATGGCATCCTCGAAGCGGCCGAGCACGAACATGGCGACCGCCAGCGAGTTCTTGGCGCGAGCCTCGGGTCGCCGCGCCCCGCTGCGCTGAAAGACGGCAATCGCTTCAGCGTGTGCATCGACGGCTTCCTGAACGCGCCCCACTCGCAGCAGAAGCGCTCCGCGAGCGCGCAACACCTCGGCACGCGAGCGAAGCGCGGTGCCGGATCGGCGGACGGTGTCGAGCGCGCGATCGCACGCCGAGAGCGCCCCCTGCATGTCCCCGAGATCGCGGAGCATCTCGGCCATCAGAGATTGGGCCTCGATCTCCAGGGGTGCCGACCCCACCAAGCGAGCGGCGACCTCGCCCTTCTGCGCCAGGGTCAAACCGCGAGCCAGGCGCCCGGAATCCAGATCGAACCGGGCGCTGCAGATGAGGGCCGTCGCCCCCCACAAGGCGTTGCGGCTTTGCGTCGCGTAGCGACGCAGCTCGGTGAGGTGGGCTCGTCGATCGCTCCAGCGCCCCTGAATGCGGCAGATCGTCTCCAGAGCCTGCAGCGCCCGGAGCCGCCCCTCGCCCCGCTCGGGCAAGACGGTCAACGCCCGGTTGAAGTAGCGCGTCGCAAGCTGCAGCTGATAGCTGCCCCAGGCCGCGAGGGCTGCCTCCACGTAGAACTTTCCCGCCCGGTCCCGGTCCCCCCCGCGCGCGAAATGGCGCGCGATGATGGCGGCGCCGAGCCCGCTGGCCACGGGCGACCTGGCCAACCGCTCTCCCAGAAGGCAGTGCATCCGCTGCCGGTCGTCGTCGTCCAGCTCGAGATAGGCGACGTCTCGCGTGAGTGGATGGCGCAGATCCACGGCGTCCGCCCGGGCGTCGCACAGCCCGCGGGCGCACAGCCGAGCGACGGCCTCCTCCGCCTCCGGCCCGAACAGAACGTCGAGCTCGGAGACCGGCAACGGGCCCCCGGCGACGGCCAACCAGGCCAGCACCCGGTGCTCTTCCGGCGGCAGCTCGTTGAGGCGATCGGCGATGAGTTGCTCGAGCGTGGAGGGCAGCGCGAGCTGGCCCTCTGCGGCGCCCTCCACGCGCTGCAAGCGAGGGTGCCCCTCGGACCCCTCGACGAACTCCACCGTCCCTCGCTCGAGCCAAGCGTCGACCATCTCGAGGAGAAAGTAGGGGTTGCCGGCGGCGCGCGGGATCAGGTCCGCACAGACCTCGGCGACCCCGTCGGAGACTCCCAGGTGATCCTGCACGAGGCGAAGCTGGTTGTCGGGGCTCACGCCCCCGAGCTCGATCGTGACGATACCGTCGATGACCGACGCCACGTGGTCGTCCGGGCGCGTGACGAGCACGGTCAACACGGGCAGCCCGTCGACGCGACGCATGAGATTGGAGATCAGCTCCAGGCTCTGCGAATCTGCCCAGTGGATTCCGTCGAGCACGATCACCAGCGGGCCGTGCTCGGCGAGACGCATGAAGGCCCGGCGGATGCCGGTGGTCAGGAGGCGCCGATGCCGCGCTACGTCGGCCTCGTCATCCGCGCGCGCGAGATGCCCCGTCGCCAGCGCGCTCATGTGCTCGATCATCTCTTCGCGGTTGGGGCCATCGAGCGCCTCGCCCAGCGCGTGTTCGACCAGCGCGCGCGCCTCGGCGAGCGGCTGGTCGATTCGGGTGCCCGTGAGCTCACGCAACCACTGCCCGGTGTTGGAGAAGGGCATCTCGCGGCGGGCGGGGGAGCACTCGACGCGCAACACGCGCGCGTTGGGGGGCAACTCGGCGACGAACGCGTTGGCCAAGGCCGTCTTGCCGATGCCCAGCTCGCCGGTGATCACGCGCGAAACGACGGGTCCGCCGCCTCGACCGCTGGCGACCGCCTGGTGGTAGGCCGCGTGCAAATCGGCCAGCTCGGCGTCGCGGCCCACCAGCTCTCGCATCGCGACGGCTTGCTGCTGCTGCTTCTCCTCGCGCGTGAGCGGGCGCTCCAGCGAGTAGATGTGCATGTTGCGCGGCAGCCGCGACCACTTCGGCACTTCGAACTCGATGCTGGGCACGTCTTGCCAGACGAAGTCTCGCCGCGCCAGGCGGTACAGCCCGCCCGCCACCCAGGTCTGACCCTCGGGGGCTTTCTCCGCCAACAGGCCCGCGAGCCTCGTGCCCGGACCCTGCAGGGTGTGATCAATCAGGTGCCCCGCGGCATCGCGCTGACCGGCGGCGATGCCGCGCACGATCCCGACCTTGGCGCAGATTGAAATCGGTAGCCCGTCGCAGGCCCCCTCGATAGCCTCGTGGACGTCCACGGCCAGCCAGGCGGCGCTCGCCGCGGCGGAGGATGGGTTCGCCATCAGCCCGACCACCGCCTGCGCGCGAGAGCTGGAGGGCTTGCCCGCGGCGCCCTCCCCGTCCTCCGGCTCCTGCCAGCTGAACGCAGCACCGCGCTTGAATGCGATCTCGTTGAGCGTCGCCCGCAGCCGCTCGACGAGCCGCGTCGTACGCACCTCCCCGACCGCGCTGCGCAGCCCCTCCAGGCGGCAAAGGGCCAGCGACACGATCGCCACGTGCCGCACCTCGCGCCCGGCCCGAGCCTGGAAGCGCTTGTGCCCTGCGGCGCCCCCGGTGCCCTCTCCGCCCACCTCGCTGTGCTCGTCTCCGGTAACGGAAGCCGCCGAGTGGGCGACCTCCGGCTCCGAGTGCGGCGCGAGCGGCTCGATGTGCACGCGGGGGACGAAGCGCTCGATCACCTCCCCCACCACGTCGGAGTCGACCAGCACCTGCTTTTCGAGCAAACTGCGGGTGATGGCGCTCGCCAGATCACGCGCTGTCTGAAAGCGGTCGTCGGGGTCCCGCGAAAGAGCGCGCATCACGATCGCCTCCAGCTCGCTCGGCACCCCCTGCACGAAGACACTCGGCGCCTCGACGGCACCGCCGCGGACGCGGTCGATCTGGCTCTTGCCCTCCTCGCGAGGAAATAGAGGTCTGCCGCTGAGCAGCTCGTGCAGCACGATGCCGAGCGAGTAGATGTCGCTGCGCCGATCGACGCGCTGGCCTCGCGCCTGCTCGGGCGACATGTATCCGACCTTGCCTTTGAGCACGCCCCGCGCCTCGCGCAGCACGTTGGCGCTGGCGATGCCGAAATCGGCGATCTTCACGGCGCCATCGACACTGATGAGGATATTTTGCGGCGAGACGTCTCGATGCACGATATCGAGGGGGCGTCCCCGCTCGTCTTTGCGCTCGTGGGCGTAGTGCAGGCCGCGCGCGACCTCGCTGACCAGAAAGGCCGCCACGTAGGGGGGGAGCCGGTCCCCGGTCTTGCGCGCCACGCGCGCGACCTTTCCTAGGTCGGGCCCCTCGACGTACTCCATGCTGAGTAGCTGCCCACTCTCCCCGGCGTCCTGGAAGTCGTAGACCTGGACGATGTTCGGGTGATTGAGCAAGGTCGCGAGGCGGGCCTCCTCGGCGAACATGGCTCGGAACTTGTCCGAGGCGACGTGCTTGGGAAGAATGCGCTTGACGACCAGCAGCTTGTAGGTGCCTTCGGCACCTCGTCGCTTGGCCAGGAACACCTCGGCCATGCCCCCCGCACCGAGCCTGCCCACCAGCTCGAAGTCCGCCAAGCGCATCGGGATCTCTCCGCGCTGCGAGCCGCTGGGCGGCGCCGGGGGATTCGAGGATGTCGAAATCACGAGATGACCGTAACTCTTCCCACTGAATCATGCCGCAGCGAGCCGGGGCGCCGCCCCGACAGGGCCCGCTGCTCCCGCGCTCGAGCCGATTTCTTGCCCACACCTACTCTACGATCGTTGCTCTGCAATGGCTCGCCTCACCTCGCCGGGTTGCTCGCCGCGTGGAGGGCCCGCTCCCATCGAAGGCGGGGCATGGCTCGCGGCGACCGGCCAGTGACCCCAAGAGTGCCACGGGCCGTGCATTCGATCGACATCAAGGCGGCACGGTACTAAAAAGATTTGGGTTTCGTGCCGAGTTTGCCAAACGCGGGCGGGAGCCTCTGAAATGCGGGTATCTAGGTCACTGGCGGTCGCGGTGTGCGTGGCCCAATTCGCTTGCACTCGAACGCCGACCAGCCCGGCGCGAGATCCGGCCTCGGAAGCGCGCCGGCCCATCGAGGCCGTCTCGATCAGCTCGGAGGCCTTCGCCGGCGCGGCCCGAGAGGTCTTCCAAAGTGGCGCGGCCAGCCCCCACCGCTTGGGGCTGCTGGTCAGCGTGGTGCGGCGGCAGCTCGAGCGAGCGCGGGCCTACTTCGACGCCGGTCACGACGACGTCGGCCTCGACAGCGTGCGGGCGGCGTTCTACACGCTGCGCAGCGGGGAGCTGCGCCCCGAAATGCTCGAGGGCCACGCCTCGACGCTGGCCAAGGCGGCAGACGTGTTCTCCCGGCGCGGCAGCGAAGGGCAAGCCGAGGCGCTGTACACGATGCTGGTGGAGCTCACTCCCGAAGGGCCCGAGCGCGGCGACGCGGCCGAGCATCTCAGCGCGCTGAGGCGCTGGCAAAGCGATACCCGCCGACCCGGCTCGATGCAGGCGCGCGCCGCCGCCCAAAAGACGGCGCTGCACCGCGCCCTGCTGGATCCATCGGCCACGGCACTCGCCAAGGCGCACGAGGAAACACGGGCGTGGGTCTCTCAAGCGCTGACCTTCGGGGGCGATCGCACGCCCCCGCGGTCCCATTTCGAGCAGGACGAGACCATCGCGGCCTTCCGCGCGGTGCGCACGGCGGCGCTCACGCTGGTCGGCCTGTACCTGCGGCAAGGGGACGCCCTGGGCGCGCTGCGCGCCGTGGAAGAAGACGAGATGGCCCGCATCACGGCGCCGAGCCTGCGAGAGCGCCTCGAGCGGGCGGGGGACGACAGCGACCCCCAGGCATGGGTCGAGCTGTTTCGCCTGTACGAGAGCGCCGAGGAGGCGGACGCCACGGGCTCGGCCATCAGCGACGAAGTCGCCCGCGCCGCCAGCTGGGGAGCGGCCCTGGAGCTGTACCGCACGGACCCCGCCGATCTGAACGACGCCGTTCCACTCGCCGCGCTCCTGCTCTCGCACGGCCTGTCGGAGGTGGCGCCCCTGGTGCTGGAGGCGCCCCTGGCGCGGGTGCAGGATCCGAAGGCGACCAGCTGGGCCATGCGCCTGGTGCTCGAGGGCATCGGGCGGGCCGAGGCGCTCGGAGATCTCGAAGGCGCCCGACGCACGTTCCAGCACTCGGCCACGCTGCTTCAGCTCGCGGTGACGCCCAATCTCGCCGGGCGAGTGGAGCCGTCCCCGAGTCGGCTGTACTACCAGATGGGTTCGCTCGAGGCCCGCGCCGGCGAGCTGGACGCGGCTCGGCCCTTGCTTCAAAAAGCCATCGAGCTCAGCCCGACGACGGAGGCCCTGAGGCTTCTGGCTTCCATCGAGAGGCAGCGCGGAGACCGCAAGGCTGCCCTGGCCGCGCTCGATCGGGTGCTCGCCATGCCGCTGGAGGGCGAAGACCCAGCTTCCCGGGCCGAAACCCTGCGGCTTCGCTTCGAGCTGCTGCGCGAAATGGGCAAGCCGGACGAGGCCGCCTCGAGCCTGCTGGCGGCCCTGCAGGCGGGCCTGAAGGCCCGCAACGAGGCGCGGACTCGTCCGAGCCTCGCCTATGCGGAGCGCGTGGTCGGCCGAGTGCTGGAGCACTACGGCGAGCATGAGGCCGCCCATCGCGCCGGGAAGCGGGCCTACGAGGCTTCTCGCAATGATCTGCGGCAAATGACGCAGACCGTGCTCGATAGCTCGCGCCGGGCGTTGACGCTGGGCGACATTCGCGCGGCGCGCGAGTCGGTGCGGCGCGCGCTCTCGGTCGACCTGGCCGACGAGGACACCGTGTATGCGGCGCTGTGGCTCAAGCTCGTCGAGAAACGCCTGGGGGTGACGAGTGACGGCACCGTGGAGGAGGCGCTGGCGAGCATCGACACGGAGACGGGATGGATCGCGAAGCTCACCGCCTGGGGCCGCGGTCGGTTGACGGACGAGCAGCTGCTCTCCAGCGCGGAGAATCGCACCGAGAAGGTCGAAGCGATGTTCTATTTGGCGATGTCCGGGCCGCGCACCCCTCAGTCGCTCAACCAGCTGCAGGAGGTCGCCTCGAGCGAGGCCATTCAGCTGGTAGAGGTGACGATCGCACGGGATTTGATCGCCGGCCGGCAGCAGCTGCCCACGCCGCCGCTACCGAGCGACGTGCAGCTCCCCTAAAGCGCCGACCTCACGCTGGCGCTAGGGAATCCGCGACCTCGGGCGGACGGTTCGCGAGTCGCGGGGCCTCGGCCGACCCACGGGGCGCGCTCGCCGCTGCCCCAGTCGGCGCTGGGGGCCGGCTTCGGGGCTGCCTTCCGCCGGTGGCTCGGGGCCAGAGCCGCCGGCGAACGGGCTTTGCCCGCGGCGCCGCCGTTCAGCCGGCTCGGGCGCCCCCCTGAGGCGGGCGCCCGAGGATGTGGGTCGCGTGGCGCTCACCCAACTGCTCCACCATGAGACTCTCGATCGTTTCCTCGAGATCCGCCCGTTCGTGGGTGTCGCGATACTGGAATTGAATCCCCATCCCGGCGGGGCTGTCCGCGGTGGCCTCGTCGGGGCTCGTGAGCCACATGACCTTGGCGCGCAGCTGCAGCGGGCTTTCGAGCTGGGGCACCCCGAGCGCGAACACGAACTCGGTGTGGCGCGGCAGCGGCTCATCCGTGACGACGAACGTTCCCCCTCGGGAAATGTTCTTGGCGTAGTCCGCGAAGAAGGTGTTCATCCGTTCATATCGCACCACCAGCTCGATGGACTCCTGCTCCTCGTCGAGTGGCTCGTCTTCGGGGTCGACCATGATCTTCCAGCGTAGCTGCCGGCCCGCCTCTCGACAATTCGGGGCCGATGAGAAATCGACTCTCCCCTTGCGCGAAAGGCGGCGACTGGCCAGGGTGGCCACCGATGCAGGACGTTCGGATCGGGTTCATCGGCGCGGGTAACATGGCGCAGGCGCTCGCGCGCGGGCTGCTCCGCTCGGGCCGCGTTCCGGCTGCCCAGCTGCAGCTGAGCGATCCGGACTCCGAAAAGCTCGCGGCGTTTTGCTCTCGGGCCGGGCTGAGCGCGGCGGCGAGCAATCCCGAGTTGTGCCGTTGGGCGAACGTTTTGTTTCTCGCGGTCAAGCCGCAAGTGGCCGTGCAGGTGCTCGAAGAGTGCGCCCCGCATCTCGGGGGGCAGTCGCTGATTGTCTCCATCGTGGCGGGCCTGTCCTCCGCCACGCTGGCCGGGCCGCTGAGCCCTCCCGTGCGCATCGTACGCGCGATGCCCAACACGCCCGCCCTGGTCGGAGCCGGAGCCACCTCCATCTGCTCGGGTCCGAACGCGACCGAACAGGACATGGCCCTCGCGGCCAGCCTGGTCGAGTCGGTCGGGATCGCCGTGCGCGTGGGGGAAGCGCAGATGGACGTCGTCACCGGTCTGAGCGGTAGCGGGCCCGCGTACGTGCTGACGTTCCTGGAGGCACTGGCGGACGGGGCCGTCCGCTGCGGGCTCCCCCGTGACATCGCGCTGCGGCTGAGCGTGCAAACGGTGCTCGGCGCCGCCGAGCTCGCCGCCCAGAGCGGCGAGCACCCGGCCGTCCTCCGGGACCGGGTGACGAGCCCCGGGGGCACGACTGCCGCCGGCCTCGCGGCGCTCGAACAGGGGAACTTTCGCCACGCCACGGCGAGCGCAGTGGTGCAGGCCAGCGCTCGTTCTCGCGAGCTCGGCAAGAACGCCTAGAGCGGCAATCAGGATGATTGCCACGACCAATCAACGGACCTAGAGCCCGGAACGAGCCGCAGGCGTCGAGCAGGGGCCCCGGAAACGCCCCTTCACCGGCCTTTGGCGGGCGTCTTCTGGGGCTCGCAGCTGCGGAGACGACCGGTTCGGCGATCCAGCCAGGGCTAGCCCGCGCGGCGCCAGGCGACGGCGCTCCCACTCGCCGGGCTAGCCCGGGGAGCCGGCGCCTCGACACGAACCCCGCGGTTCCGCCGCGCGTTCGAAAATACGACCCGCCGGTGGGACACCCTCGTTTCACTTCTTTGGCGCAGCGCTAGGAATCACCGAAGTCGCTCGGCGCCCGAAGCCCCCGGGCTCGTCGAACCGACGACCCGGATTGCCCGCGCGCCTCGGACAATCGCCGCGTGGCTCACGACGAGCGAAAAGTCTTGCGTGATTCATCGGCAGTCGCGGCCCGACGCCAGCGCATTGGGCGCCGAAGGGGAAGCCGGCGCACCACGCAGGCTGCATCACCGGCGAGACACATAGAGCTCGCCAGACAAAAAAAGAGTCCGCGCAGAGGGGCCGGGGGGGGACAGCCTCGCTCCGCGCGGACAGGGAGGAAGTACCTCAAGTGACGTGAATTGCAAACCGAAAACATCGAGCGATTGCCGAAGTTTCACTCGCCTTTCGTTAGTGGATGATGGGCATTTCAGATCTGAAAGAAGAGGCACCGACTAGAGACGCTTTGCGTGCGCACATGCAACAGGGTGCCGCCCAGCTGGTCCGTTTGTGACACCGCCGTTTTCAAGCGGCCTCCCAGACGGCCACGCAACCATCGGGGCCGCAGCGCCGAAGCGCGCGCGAATTTCACGGAGTGCAACGGAATAGCCAGCGCCGCTCGGAGACGCTCTCGGTGGCGGTCAAGGGGACCGAGTTTTCGCGCAGTGGCCCAGGAGAAAGCCGAAAATCCCAGCTGGGAACACCCTCGACCAGCGCAGCGACCTCGGACAGGCAAGGCGGCTCGAAGCCGGCCACCAAGCGGGCCACCAGACGCTTGCTCCGAAATGGCTCCGCACCTCCGGAGAACTCCACGACGACGTTCGACTCGCCGGGAGAAAGCGCCGACAGCGGGACCCCGCTCTGGATCTCGTAGCCGAAGGCGTCGTCGCCTTGGCAGCGCGGTGGAACGCGCTGGAGGCTCCGGCGGGGAATGACGATCGCCGCCCCCAGCTCTCCCGTCGTGAGATCGAGTGGGAAGAGCATCCAGCCGCGGGTCTCCGTCTTCTGCAGCAGGGCGACGCGGTCGCGTTCGGGCGTGGTGACCAGCTCCAGGGGCAGCCGGTCCACTCGGGGGTAGGTAGCGAACAGACGCAGCTCGCCTTCTCGAACCTTGTACAGGTGGTACTCCTCCGCGGAGAGCGCCCCGAGCAGCCACTCCTCGCCCACCTTGGCGACCTCCTCGATGCGGCCGATCTCGGCGGCACCGGACAGCCGCGTGGTGATCGGCGCCCGACCGGGCTCGAGCAGGTGCAACCACTTCTTGGCGCGCACGCGTACGTGCAACAGAGCCGCCTGCCCCGAGCTGGCCAACGAAAGCCGCCAGTCGACCCCCACCGTCGGTTCCAGGCCAAAAGCAGTGGCCGCCTCGGCGGCGTTGTCCCAGGGGCTCGGCGCGATGCCCGTAGACCACGGGGGGCTGCGCGAGAAGCGGTCGGCGACGCGGGCCAGCCAACCTCCGGAAGCCGTCCACGGCCCGCCGGGAGGCCCCCACGCATAGGCGCGAAAGGCGCCCCGCGCCCCCACCTCGCTCAGATCATAGCCGCGATACCCCTCGGGCAGGCGGGGCGCCGGCAGCCCCAGAAGGCCGGACCACCCGCTGCTCTCCGGAGCCAGTGCCTCCTGCTGACCTCCCCACCTCTCGCGGGCAGACCGCTCGGGCAGCCGCATGGGCGTGGAAGGCGGAGGACGAATCTCCCCACCCGCCGGCGCGCACTGCAAATTCCAAACGGAAAACGAATAGCCGCCCGGAGGCAGCGCCTCCGGCAGCTCCGGCTGGCTCTCCATCGGGGGCGCGTTGCCGCGAAAGCCCACCCGCCCCCAGTCGTCGTACACGCAGCCCACGAGCGAGCAGCCGCGCTCGCGTTCGGCTTTCTCGCCGAGGGGGGACAGCACGGCGGGAGGGAGCTCGGAAACGGACCAGCTTCGCCCCTGATCGAGGCTCTCCCGCAGGCTGGAAGCGCCCGCGAAGTGCAGGGCCGCGGCCCCCGAGAGAAGTGCCTCGTCCACGGCCTCCTGCAGCGGACCGACCTGCACCGACCCGTCCATCCCGAGTACGACGCCGGCAAAGCCACGCGCCCCGACGACCCAGGTTCCGAGCTTGTCCGGCTCGATCTCTCGCATGTCGTCGATCCACAAGCCGGAGCCCGCCAGCGTCAGCTCGGCGTCTCCGCCGTGCAGCTCGAGCGGGACGGTGGAGCTACTGCCGCCAGGCCCGAACACGCGCAGAGTCCCCCCTTCCCCCCCCGAGGGCACGCGGACGACGACCGTGCGGCCGTCGGCGAGCGCGACCACTCGCTGCCGCTCGGCGCGCCCTTCCGTGCGCAGCGACGAGAGGCGGCCGCTGCCGCGCACCACACAGTACCGAGCCCCCCCCGAGGCCTGCGAGGCCGGCTCCCGCGGGCACGGTCCCTCGGCCACCAGGGCTCCGCTGCCGCTGGGGCGGATGGCAGTCGGTCGATCCCAGCGGTGCAGCAGACGCATCCGACCCGCCTCGTACTCGTACACCTCCGCGGCGCCTCGCGAGCCGCCACACACGAAGCCGACGCCCTTGCCGACGACGACCCCGCGACAGGGCAACGCGCCGTCGTAGGGCTGAGAGGAGAGCACCCGCCCGTCCGCCAGGCTAATGCGACCCACCGAACGGCCAACGACCACCACCGCCGTGTCCGGCGTGTCGGGCACCCCGGCGAGCAGGGCGTCGCGCAGAGGCCGCGCGCCCAGGGGGCCGACTCGGCAGCATTCCTGCTCGCCCGACGAGCCGTCGTCCTCCGCGCTTCGCAGGGCGGCGGATGGGACGACGCCTTGGCGAAATACCGCGCCCACCCCCGCGGTCCGGCGCGTCAGCTGGCCACCGGGCTCCAGGCGCAGAGCCCCGTCGCCCGTCTCCAGCACGATCGCCTCCTCGGCGTCGACCGACAGGGACTCGATTTCGGAGGCGAGCCCGAGCGGCTCCCAGCTCTCCCCCGCGTCGAAGGTTGCCAGGGCGCCGCGCAGAGAGGGCACCGCCACCCCGCGCCACGCGTCGGCAAACACGATCGGCCCATACGTGGCCGCCACGGGCAGCGGCGCCAGCCCGAGGGGTGCGCCGCTGGCCGCATCGATCGCGCTCAGCTCGCCGGCCGGCGCCAGCCGAAGGTACAGGCGGTCGATTCCGGGCACGACCTCTTCGACCGCCCCCTCGACGCGCGTGAGCGGTTCGAGGGTCCCCGTGAATCCGGTGCTGCGCCACAGCGCCGTGACCCCGTCCTCGACGACGGAGAAAAGGTAGCCACCGCCCAGCCGGCGGGGAAGCGCCAACCAGGTGACGTCCTCGTCCGGCAAGACTTGCCGCGCAGCCACCAGCGAGCCGTCGGGGCGCTGCTCGAAGCGACGCCCGCGGATCAGGATTTCCCGACTGCCGTCGGGGCGCGCGGGATAGCGAGAGGGCGAAAGCGAGCGGGCCGCCACCGTCCAGCCCCGAAACGCGGCCCGCACAGGCCCCGCGGGCTGCTCGGAGCCGGTCGGCCCGGAAGGGCGCCGAGCCGGCCGTCGGCACCCCGCCAGCCCGACCCCCGCCGCCAGGGCCGTGCAGAGCGACCATCGAGCGGCATCGAGCGGAAAGAACCGCGCCAACGGCCCAGCCCTTCGGCTCGGATTGGCTTGCGGTCGGCGGGGTCGGCGCCTAGAACCCCAGCCCGGAATCGGCCGCCTCGACGGGGCATTCCGGCCTGTCGGCTCACACTTCGAAAGGCCCGGGCGCCCCTTTTGATCGTCCTGCTTCATGTTGCCTTTTCATCGACCGCGGCACCCGGCGACGTGGCTCTCTGCCGAGGCCCCGGAGCACCTTGCCATGCGCGACGCGAAGCATAACGTGAATGACCGCGACGCTGGGCAGCGAGCTGAGCGGACCGTAGTGTCCACCGGGCGCCGGAAGCGCCCACTGCCGAACGCCCGACAACGGGCGGGGCGGTCGACAGCGGGCGCCGCGGCGCCCAGTATTGACGCGGAATCGTGACGAGAGATGGTCTCGCGGCCACCGGGAGTAGAGGAATGAGCAGCGTAGTTGCGGTAATTGGCGCCACGGGCGCCGTGGGTCGAGAGATGCTTCGCATTTTGGAGGGGCGCGAGTTCCCGGCCAAGCGGGTGATCGCGCTGGCTTCCAAGCGCTCCGCGGGTCGCGAGATTTCCTACGGCGGGCCCGGCTCGGCGGGGGGAAAGCTGGTGGTCCAGGAGCTGACCCCGGAGGCGCTCGAGGGGGTCGACATCGCCTTGATGAGCGCGGGCTCCTCCGTATCGCGAGAGTTCGCGCCAATCGCCGCGGCCGCCGGCGCCACCGTGATCGACAACTCCAGCGCCTGGCGCATGGATCCGCAGTGCCCGCTGATCGTGGCCGAGGTGAACCCCGAGGCCGCGCGCCACCGGCCCAAGGGCATCATCGCCAATCCCAATTGCGGAACGATGCAACTGATGGTGGCGGTCAAGCCGCTCCACGACGCGGCGACGCTCAAGCACATGGTGGTGTCGACCTACCAGGCGACGAGCGGCAAAGGGCATGCGGCCGTGGAGGAGCTTCGAGCCCAAACGCGCGCGCTGGTCGAGGGACAGCCGTTGCCCCAACGGGTGTTCCCGGGTCAAATCGCCCAAAACGTGCTCAGCGACTGGACGACGGGCGAGAGCGGATACTCCGAGGAGGAGATGAAGATCATCGAGGAGAGTCGCAAGATCCTCGCCCACCCGACCCTCGCCGTCTCCCCCACCTGTGTTCGCGTGCCGGTGGAGACGGGGCACAGCGAGTCGGTGCATCTGCAGTTCGAGCGCCCCATGAACGCCGAGGAAGCCTGTGATCTGCTGCGCAGGGCACCGGGCCTGGTGCTGGTGGATGCGCCCTACGCGCCCGGCAACCCGCCTCAGCCGATCCACGCCGCAGGCAAGGATCCAGTGTTCGTGGGACGGGTTCGCGGCGACCTGACGCTGCCGGGAGCCATCAACCTGTGGGTGGTGGCGGACAACCTGCGCAAGGGCGCCGCGCTCAACGCCGTGCAGGTGGCGGAGCTGTTGTGATGCGCTCGCTTCCTTTCGTTCGGGATGCAGCCGAGGCCGCATCCGCCATGCCGGCGGGGGCCGCAGCCGCCGCGTCCGTAGACGCGGCCCACCTCGACCTCGACGAACGCATCGCCCAGCTCAAGAAGGACCGCAATGCCGTGGTGCTCGCGCACTTCTACCAGGAAAGCGAGATCCAGGAGATCGCCGACTTCATCGGAGATTCGCTGCAACTCGCCCGGCAAGCGCGCGAGAGCCAGGCGGACGTGATCCTGTTCGCCGGCGTCCACTTCATGGCGGAGACGGCCAAGATCCTCAACCCGACCCGAACCGTCCTGGTGCCGGACATGGCAGCCGGTTGCTCGCTGGCGGACGGTTGCCCCGTGGATCGATTCCTGGCGTGGCGGGCTCGGCACCCGGGCGCCGTGGCCATCTCCTACATCAACTGCTCGGCCGAAGTCAAAGCCGCCAGCGACATCATCTGCACCTCGAGCAACGCGGAGAAGATCGTCCGGTCCGTGCCCGCGGGCAAGCAGATCCTGTTCGCTCCCGACAAGAATCTGGGGCGCTACCTGATCCGCAAAACGGGGCGGGACATGACCCTGTGGCCCGGCAGCTGCATCGTGCACGAGACCTTCAGCTACAAGAAGCTGGTGCAGCTGCGTGCCCAGCACCCGGCGGCCAAGCTGATCGCGCACCCCGAGTGTGAAGAAGCGCTCTTGGATGACGCGGATTTCATCGGGTCCACCACGGCTCTGCTCGATTACGTAGTGAGCGACGCCACCGAGCAGTTCATCGTCGCGACCGAGTCGGGCATCCTGCACCAGATGCGCAAGCGCGCTCCCCACAAGCACCTCATCGCCGCGCCGCCCGAGGAAAACTGCCACTGCAACGAGTGCCCCTTCATGCGCCTCAACACGCCCGAGAAGGTCTACCTCGCGCTTCGAGATCTCGGGCCGACGCTGGAGATGCCCGAGGCGCTGCGGCTGGCCGCCAAGGGCCCGCTCGACCGAATGCTCGAGCTGTCGTGAGCCGACCCGCCGCCGCTTTGCCTGCACGGGCTCCGATGTAGGTGGAGCGGCGCAAGGGTCCCCGTGGCGCGTCATGGCGACACCAGGCCTGGCGCCGAGATCGCACGGCGGCTGCCGAGCGCCACGACGAGACCGCGGCGCACGCGCCCTGTCGGCACCGGCCCCGGCCGCCGGGGTCGGATCGGTGCGGCGAGGATGCAACGGGGCTCGGGGGGCCCGCCTTGCGGCGAAAAGCGTGGGCCCCGGGCGGGCTCGCATCAAGTTTCTCGCCTCGACCGCGGCGAGCCGCTAGCCTCGCGACCATGAGGGAAGGCTCTGCTCCAACCCCGGAGCTCGGCTCGCTCGAGCCGCAGCTGCTTCGCCACCGCGGCAGCCTTGCGCGCGCAGCGATCGAGCGGCCCCAGCCGAGCGGGCGCGGCGGTCGGCGGCAGCGGTGGCTGCTCGGCGTCGGTCTGCTGCTCGCCTGCGGCGGCACGCCTCCCGCCCAGTCCGCGGCGACCGCGGCGGACAGCGCTCCGGCCCCACTCGCCGTGGTCGTGCCGCCGCCCCGCGAGGTCGTGCCGATCCCAGAAAACACGGTGGCCTGGGGACGCATTCCCCGCCCCGGCCAGACCATCGACACGACCCTGTCCTGGAGCGGGCTGCCGCTGGATTGGCAGAGCCTGCTGTCGGGGCTCGACGGGCCCGCGGGAGCGCTCTTGCCCCTCGTGGACTGGACGGCGCCAGTGGACGCCGTGGTCACCATCGATCCGGAAGCTCGCGGGCGCCCGCGCTTCTTCGTGGCTGGCGCGCTCGGGTTGAGCTCGGCGGAGGCGACCGTGAAGGCCCTCGCCACGCAGGAGGTTCCCGTTCGGTTCGTCGAGCCCGGCGTGTACGCCTTCACCTTCGACGGCCGCTTCGAGTGCCTGATCAGCGCGGCCACGTTCGGCGGCCGGGATCAGCTCGTGTGCAGTGATGCCGCCGAGGCGTTGCAACAGCTGCACCCCTACCTGGCTCGCGGCGCGCGCCCACCGGGCGCCGACGCGGTCGACGCGACGTTCGAAGTCGTCGCTCCCTTCGCCTGGCAGCTCTTCGAGGACAAGGCTCCTCTGCTGCAGCGCGGTCTGCCCCTGCTGCTGAGCGAACTCTCCACGGGAGATCTGGCTCTCGACTCGGCGATTCGCGAAGCGGCGCTCGCCACGGGCACCGAGTTGGTGACAATCCTGGCGGACCTGGATCGCATCCGGCTGGCGCTGGAGCTGAGCCAACCCCAGCAGGCCCTCATCGCGGAGCTGAGCACACGCCTGCGCGATCGAAGCTCCGGCCTGGCCGCGCTGCTCGCCAGCGCCGCCGAGCGGAAGGCGCCGGCGCCCGCGCTCTTCTGGCAGCTGCCAGGCAGCGCCCAGCAGGTGCTGTACTGCAACTCGACGGCCCCGGTGGCGCGGCAGACCTTCACGCACCACCTGACTCGCTCGGTGCAAGCGGCGCTGACCTTCGCCGGCGCATCGTCGGAGCCGACCGCGCGCCTGTCGCGCGCGATCGAGGCCGCGAGCGAGCTCGAAGGCGCAGTGGTCTTCGCCCAAGGGACGAGCAACCCGGCGCAAGCGCCCCCCGATTCAGCGCCCCGCAAGCCGCCCACCTATGGTCTGGTCGGCTTCGAGAAGGACGAAAGCAACGCGATCGGCGCGCTGGTCGAGGCGCTGGCCGGGTCGTACGAAGACCCGGGGTTGCGCGCGGGTCTCGAGCGGCGGCTCGAGGGCGAAGGCGTCAGCCTCCCCCAGCTACGGCGCGACAAGGGGAGCGGCCCACTGGCCCGTTCCACGTTCTACGAGCTGCCGATACCGCCGGAGCTGCTGGGGGAGGCCGAGGACGAGCCGAGCCCCGCCGGCGCGAGAGCCCCCGCCGTTTCCCTCTTCTTCGCCAGCCTGCACGCCAACGGTACGAGCTGGCTCGGGGCCTCCACCTCGAAGAAGCTCCTGCAATCCCGCCTCGCCGAGGCCGTCTCCCCGGGGCCGCGCTCCGATGCCCTCGCGGCGCGGCCCGAGCTGGCTCCGTTTCGCACGACGGCGGCGAGCTGCCAGGGGGTTTGGACTCTGGCCGCCGTGTTGGACCAGATCGCGGCCGCCAAGGGCAGCTCCAAGGCCAGTCGCTTGGCCGGGCAGGTGGGGCCCGCCGCGGCATCGGTGCCGATTTCGTACCTCCTGGACGCGCAGCTGCAGCAGCCCGGCGTGTCCGCGCGCTACCGCATCGCCGTGCCCGCCCGGTTGCTGGCGGCCATCGGCGGGGCGCTGTCTCAGTGAGCGCCGTGCCGTGCGCGGCCGTCGTCGCGCGCCGAGGCAGACGGCGGGCAGCCGCCAGCGCTTGGGCGGCGCCGATCGCAGGGGTCGGCGCCCGAGAGCCGGCATCCGAGAACTTGTCCCTCCCCTCGGGACCGATGCTAGTGCAGGTCGACCATGCCTCGATGCGATGGCCGATTCTCCCGCGGATCCCGGTTTTCCGGGGGCGGCAGGAGCCGATGTAGGCGAAGACGATGGACCGGCAGCGGAGCGGGCGCGATCGTGCCGGCGCGGCGCCGACGCGGATCGAGCTGCCGGCGCAGCCACCTCTCGAGAGCAGCCAGCTGGCTGCTCGCTCTTTGCTTCTTCTGCCTCGCCACCAGCGTGACCCGGCGCAGCGACGCCTGGATCGAGCGCACCATCGAGTCGTGCACCACGATTGTCGAGGTGGCGCCGGACGGGTCGGCAAAGGTGCACTACGAGCTGCGACTGAGCGTCCGTGGCGAGCGCCTCCGGTCGATGACGCTGGAAGGGATCGATCCGGACGCGGAGCCCCTGCCCGACGGGACCATTGCCCGGGTGCGGGCGGGCCGCGCCAGGAGCTTGCCGTTACCGCTGAGCCTGGTGGCATCCGACGGAAAGCTGCAGTTGAGCGTGCCGAACGGTCGCTCGCTGTCGGGGAGCGACTTCCTGCTGCAGTTCGGCTATCGAACGAACCTGCTCGAGAGCGGCGCGCTGCAACACCACGGCGAGTGGAGCCGTCTGGCGTGGCAGGGCCCCCAGCTCGACAGCGGGATCGACTCCGCCACCGTGATCGTGCGAGCGCCGTCCTCGCAGCGGCCGCCGCGGGTGGCGCCCAGCTCCGAAGCGGACGGGTTCGGGATCGTGATGAACACCCTGCGTCGTTCCGAGCGCACGGACGAGCTGGAGCTCGTGCGCGCGTACCTGGCCCGGGGAGAGCGCATGACGTGGCAGGTGCAGCTCGACGCAAGGATCTTCGAGGACGGGCCAACCGGCGCGGCGGCGCGGGGAGGCACCGCCGAGGTCCGGCCGCGCTCGAAAGCCAGCGATTCACGCCTGCCCAGCGCCCCCCCACGGGATGAGCTGCTCTGGAGCCTTCTGGCGGGGTTCGGCTACGCGTTGCTGGTGCTGGTCAAGTCGCGGGCGATGCGCACGGCCGCGAGGCAGCCCACTTGTCGCCCGCTGGTGCTGGCCCCGGCGTGGGTTCGCGCGAGCCTGGCCGGAGCCTGCGTGTTCGGAGCGGCCGCCGCGGTGCTGTGGGGAAACCAGCCGGCGGTGGGTGCGGCCCTCCTGATCGCCTCCATGCTGCTGGCGACGCACCGGTCGGGAGAGCTGCGCGAGGAGCTTCGCGGCCCCGGGCGCTGGCGTCCGCTCGAGCCGGACGAGATCGAAGACCAACGGCGGGGGGCGCCGCCCGGCGCGTGGCTCGACGCCGGCAGCCCGCTGGGGCTAGCCCTGTTGACCGCGGCCCTGGGCGGGGCAGCCTACGGCGCGACCCGACTGTTTCCCACCTCGCCCTACCTCGGCGCGAGCGCCCTGTGCGCCGGCGCAGCGCTCCTGCCGCTCTTCTGCACGGGGCGCCCCGACGAAGCCTCGCGGGGGCGGGTCGAATCCGCTCGGCGCATCCTCCTCGAGCTCTCGCGAGCCTGCGCCGACAAGAGCGAGTACGCCACACGACTCATCGGTCGCGCCACTCGGGACGAAGCGCAGCTCGACGAGCTGCGAATCGTCATCCTTCCCAAGCGACCGATCGCCGGCCTGATCGCCCTCGAGATCGCCGTGGAGCGTCATGAGACGCTGGCCGGCAACCTCCCCGCTCCGGTGCTCCTCGTGCGCGCCGCGGAAGGCGGCGCTTGCCGGCGAGCGTTGCCGCGGACCGTCGCCTGGACTCGGGGGCGCACCTCGACGGAGCGCGCCGCACTGCTGAGGCCTCGGCTCCCGACCGTCACCCTGACGCTGGCCCTGATCGACCAGGTACTGGATCGCGCGAGCCGTCCTCTCGCCGTCCACGCCCCGGGCCTTCAGCGTTCGAAGAACTCCTTCAAGTCGCGCGACAAAGGGCATTCGACGCAAAAGCCGGGCACCTCGTCCGTACCGGCCCACGCCACGTAGCTGGCGTGCAGGGCGTGGCGCCGCCCGAGCCGTGGAGCGGCAGCTCCCCCGTACTCGATATCCCCCAACAGGGGCCAGCCGCGATGCGCGAGGTGCGCGCGAACCTGGTGGCGGAAAGCGCGCTTCGCCGTGACCTCGAGCAGCGCCCGGCCCCCCCTGCGCTCGACGACGCGGACTCGGCTCTCTCGCTCCAAAGCGGAGGGCTCGGCCTCGACGACGATGACCTTGCCCCCCGGGCCGACACGCAGCGCGGAACGCACGACGGCGTGGTCGGGGACCGCCCGGTCCGCGACGATGGCGAGGTAGCGCTTCTGCAGCTGCCCCGCCTGCAACGCACGCCACAGCTGGTCGAAGCCCACCGAGGTGCGCGCCGCGACGACCGCTCCCGAGGTGAAGGTGTCCAAGCGGTGGAGCAGGCCCGGCTCGCGCGGCCCGTGACCGATGCCCGCCATCTCCGGGTACCGCCCCAGGAGCGCCCCCGCCAAGGTTCCTTCCTCCTGCGGGTGCAGCGGCGCCGTCGGCTGCCCCGCGGGCTTGTCGACGACGACGTAGTGAACGGCTTCGAGCAGCGTCGCGAGCGGAGCGCCCAGCTCGGCCACGACCTGCTCCTGCAGCCCGGCGGGGGCGGTGACCACATCGCCGACTCGCAGCCCGTACCCCTTGGAGACGCGCCGCCCACCCACCAGGACTCGCCCCCGATCAATCCACCACGCGGCGCGACGCCGGCCCAACCCAGGGCACGATGCCACCAGAAACTTGTCCAGCCGCAGGCCCGCGCGCTCCGCCTCGACGACCCACTGCTGCCGCTCGCTCACCAGAGACCCGACACGCTCAGCCCGATGAGGGGCCGATCCCCGAAGCCCAGCTGCGGCACGATCGAAAGCGATGTCGAATCGCCCGACGCGGCCCCCCCGGAAGGAGCGGCGGGCTGCGTGACGACGTAGCCCACGGCAGCTCCCGTCACGGTGGTCACCATCACCGTCGTGAGCCACAATCGATCCCTCGATCGGCTGCGTTCCGCGCTGACGAGCAGTGGGGATGCGAGCGCGGCGCCCGCCAGCCCCCCGAGAAACCCGCTGAGGTCCACGAACAACCAGTCGCTGGCAGAAGGGCCTGAAAGCTGTGACGCCGCGCCTCCCGCGAGCGCCACTCCGGCCAGGGCTCCCCAGCCCATCCCGCGACTGGGCGGACCATCGGCGTCGCCGGCGACGAGGCGATCCGTCAGCCCTCCCAAGACCATCCCGAGCAGAGCACCGGAGTGAGCCATCGCGGCCCCGCCTTCGCCGATCTCCCCCGTGCTCAGGCCGACCGTGGCCAACGTGAGCCCGCCGGTGGCGGCGAGCAGCCCGTACAGGTACCGATTGCCCTCGGAGCCGAGGTCTCGGCCCTCCAACGCGAGCAGCGTGCCGGCGATTGGCCACAGCCCAGCGGCCCCGAGGTACCAGGCCCGGGCCGTGGTGATGTCCCATTCGTCTGCGACCACCACGGCGGAGCCGAGCCCGACCCCCGCTCCCAGCGCCGCGAGGGGGTAGGTCAGTCGCGCGTCGGTCGAGCCCGAAGCCCGCTGTAGGGAAAGGCCGACGTAGCCGCCGAGCGCGGCGGCGTGCAAGGCCAGCACGGCCCGCCCCGAGGAGCGCTTGCTCGCAGGCGCCTGGGGCTCGGGCAGCAGCGGGTACTCGTCGGCGTACTGCGCTTCGGAGCGATTCGACGAGAGCAACTCGCGGACCAGGCTGAGCACGCGCACGGCGTAGTTCTCCGCCGAGATGTCGGCCCACCCGACCCGTAGTGTTTCCTGCCCGCGTTGCACCACCGTGAGGTAAAGTCGGATTCCCCGGCGCGCCGTCGTGAGCCTCGGGTAGAAGACCACGCTTTCGCGCGCGGCGGCCACGAGCGCCTCCTCCAGCGGCTCCTCGCACGCCGACTCGCCTGCGCAGGGCGCGAAGTGCTGGGGCGAGAGCCCGAAATCCTGTACGGCCTCCTCGAGCAAAACGTCGATTTCCGCGGCCAGGGGCGCGAGGTCCACCGGAGCCTCGCCGGGCTCGGCGCGCGTTCGGACCAGCGCCGCGTCGCTCGGGCCCGCAGCGGCGGCAGATGAAAGCAGCAGCCCGCCGGAAAGCACGGCGGCGCAGAGCGAGGGCGCGAGGAATCGATGCAGCATGGAGGGATCCGAAAGCAGGGCAATCAAAATAGGACGGTGGACCGCACCCAGCCGTCGATGCCGGGCGATGTGTCGACGGAGAATCGGCGCCCCGGGGTGTCCGTCTCGACGCGAAACGAGGGGCCTCTTCCGCCGGCCGTGATCAGATGCCGTTGCACCACCGAAAGGGAACCGCCGAAGTCGAAGCGCACGTAGCGCCCCACTCGCCAGTGGCCTCCCAGCTCGAGCTCGAGCGCACCGTGGGCGGCCACCTGCGTGAGACCGGTCGCGTAAACTCGCTCCGACTGCGGATCGACGACCCGCGGTGTCTCCTCGGCGGTGGCTGGATTCTCGTTTTCGATGGTCGCCGCATACTGGGGCAGGCGGTAGGTCGGGGCGGCGCTGCTGCCCAGAGCGTCGAAGAGTTCGGAGTAGTCCTGGCCGGCGCTCACGTGGCGCCCGGTGATTCGCACATCGAAGCTGAAGCGCTGAAAATTCTCGAGCATCTCCCAGGGGATGATCTCGACGCCCAAGTCGAGACGAGCTTGCCACGGGGGCGCGTCGTTCCAGCTCCGGTTGGAGGAAAATTCGCTTTCTTCGGTGTCGAGCTCCAGCAGCCCGCCGATGCCCCAATAGGGCTCGATTTCCCCGATTCGTCGAGACATGCGCAGATGCGCTTCGACGCCGTTGGTACCCCGCCCGACGCCGGCCGAGCGCCCTTCGGGCCCCGTCTCCGCGTCCACTCGCCCGCCCGCCGCCAGCTCGCGGCGCGGATCGAACGGCTGACGGCATCGAAACTCGTCTTCGCAGGCCCGCATCGGCTCCGAGACGGCCAGCCGCAGCTCCACACCGACGAGCAGCGTCGGAAACTGCGGGCTTTCGTTCTGGTTGAGCAAACCGAAATCCGCCCCGACGCCGAGGTACTCCACACCACTGCGGATGGGAGACTTGAACGGCACGGCGAAGAGCGGCTGGCCCGGTGCGCCATCCAGCGCGCCCGACGGCTCGCTCGAGGACGACGCGGGGTCGATGTAGCGGCTGTGCGAGAGAACGACCGGCAGGCGCGCGCGCAGAGCCACGTCTTTCCACACCCCCATCTCCGCGCTGAGGGTGAGCCGCGTCGTGTTCTCTTCGTACGTCGCTACCCGCCGAGAGCCCCGAAGAACGCCCTCGCCCGGCGCGACGGCGAGGCGCTCGCGGCGCAGAGCCGCGCGGCGGTATTTTTGCCGATAGCCCAGGGAGACGTTGAAGTCGAAACGCCCCGGCGTTTGAAAGCCATCGGGCACGTCGGTGAAGCGCGCGGGCTCCGTGAGCAGGGGAGGCTCGGAGACACTGCGGGGCTCGGCGCAGCGCCCAGAGCGAGGGCTGGCGACCACGCCCAGTGAGACGAGGCAAGCCAGAAGAAAAGCGCGCGCCCGATCGTGCCGCCGAAGGCTACCCCGCGAGACCCACGACCCTCGACTCACCACGATTCCAAACACATTTGCGCCACGGCATCGGCCGACGAGCGCCGAGCGCCTCCCACGATAGTCGATTTGAAGCGTTCGCGGCCAACGCCGCGCGAAGAGCGCGCTCCGAGCGACCGACTGCCCATTGTCTGGCCGGTGCCGCCGGCTCGGCCCCCCGCGCTCAGCGCGGCGCGGCGGGCACGCGCAGGTAGCTCTCCCGAAAGCCGTCGAGGCGCAGCAGACGCGCCCGTCGGGCCTCTTCCGGCTCGCCGTCGAGCGCCACGGCGGCCGCGACGGCACAGTCCGTGCGAGCGCGCCGGCGCGCCTGCAGGTGCCGGCTCGCCCGCTCCCCCAAGCCCTTCGGCCCTTGGGTCAACAGGGCCCGGGCGAGCGCCTCGGCCTCCCCCGCCGAGACGCGACAGGCGGCGCCGCTCGCCTCGAAATCGACGCGACCCGCGGCTTCGACGACCAGGGGTGAGGTCGCGAGCACGGCGCGCGGCGCGCGCCCGAGCCAGTGGACCTCCCCGGCGGCTACGGACACGGCGAGCCCCGCGGGCGATACCGAGACGGTCGCGTTGGCGCTCGCATAGCGAAGCGCCCCGTAGGGCGTGCCGATGACGACCTCGGCGCCGGGGCGCGTTCCGGGGCCGACGATGGCACGCAGGCTGCCGCGCGCCAGCAGCACCTCTTCCTGACCCTCGATGCAGGGGAGAAGCCGAGCTGGGCCGCTGAAGCTCAGCTCTCGGCCGCTGCGCGGGTGCTTGACCACCAAGCGAGCGTCCTCGGGCAGGGTCAGCCAGCGGATACCCGACAGCACGTCGCCGCGCGCGAGCGCGCCGCCCCCGTCGCGCCGCGCGCTGCCCACCAGGTGAGCGACGCGGCACTGTTGGGCCACGTAGCCGCTCGAGCTCGGCTCGGCCGGCATCGCCGAGCGGGCTGGGCTCTGGCCCGCGGCGGCGATTTCCGAGCCGGCGTTCGTCGGCCGTCCCGGCTGCTCGCCGCCGGCCTTGGGCCTCTCACACGAAAGCCCCGAGGCGCTCAAGGCAAGCCACAGCCAGGGCCAGGGCCAGGGGCCCCTCACGGCTCCATCTTGTTCTTCACCGCCGGCATCTCCATCGTCACGGCCTCGTCCCCTTCCCCGAAGATCTCGCAGGTGATGTCTTCACCGAGCAGCTCTTCGCGGGCCAATCCGAGGTTTCGGGTGGTGTCCGCCAGCCGCTGCGCCAGGGCGCCGGTGAATTGCCAAAGGAGCTTGACCGCGAGGCGATGCTCGCTGCGCAGGATGTCGAAAAAGTCCTTACGATGGACCACCATCAGCTCACTCTCCCCGATCGAGCGGGCCGTCGCCGACCGGGGTTGGTTGCGAATCAGCGCCATTTCGCCGAAATGCTCGCCCGGGCGCAGCCGGGCGACGGAAGCGCCGGAGCGCATCACGTCCACTTCGCCGCTCAGCACGATGAAGAGCTCCTCCCCCTGCTCGCCCTGCACCACCACGTCCTCGCCGTCCGCGAACGAGCGCAGCTCGGTCACTTGCAGCACCTGTCGCAGCTCTCGGGCGTTGAGCGTGGTGAACAGGGGAGTCTCCGAAAGGACTCGCTTCTGCGCTTCGAGCCGCTCCAAGCGCTCTTCGTCCCCCGCGTCGAGGCCACCGAGCGAAACGAGAACGGCCGTGATGTTGTCCTTGCCGCCGCGCCCGTTGGCGATCGTGACCAGGTCGGCGACGACGCGCTCGGGGTCGGAGGCCTCGAGCTTCTCGGCCAGCTCCTCCGGGCTGCCCATCGGCGCCTCGAAGTAGCCCGAGAGCCCATCGGTGCATAGCAGGAAGCGATCCCCCGGTGCCACGTCCATCACGAGCGTCTCCGGCTCGCAGTGCTCGTACACCCCGACGGCGCGGGTGATGGCTTGCTGCGGCGCCATCCGCGCCGCCTTCGACAGATCGCCTTTCCGCTTCTTGATGAACTCGTTGTAGACGTTGTGGTCCTCGGTGAGCTGCTCGAGCCGCCCGTTGCGCAGCAGATAGATGCGGCTGTCACCCACGTGGATGATGAAGACTTGCTGCCCGAGAAAGAGGGCCGCCACGAGAGTGGTTCCCATGCCGCGCTTGGTCGGGTCCGAGGATGCTTCCGCGTGGATGCGCCGAGAAGCGCAGTTGACTGCGAAAGCGAGCATGTTGGTGATGTCCTGGCGGCTCACCTTGCTGCCCCCGGTCGCGTCCGCGAGGTAGTCATCGAGCAGATCTCGCGACTTTCTCACCTCGTCGCTGAGCGTGCGCACCGCCACGGCGCTGGCCACCTCGCCCGCGGCGTGCCCGCCCATGCCATCGCACACCACGTAGAGGCGCAGCTTCTTGTCCACGAGGTAGTTGTCCTCGTTGTGGTCGCGCTCGCGGCCCGTGTCGGTCTTCGCCGAAAAGCGTAGGGGCATGGGCCTCGTCAGCTGCGAAGAGGTGGATCGGGAGTCGGCTGGGGCGGAGGGCGGCCCGGGGGGCGTCGAGTCGGTGAGCATGGAGCCTCTTGTTCATCTGCCAACGACACGCGCGCGCCTTCTGGGAAGGGCAGCCAGCGCGAGAACACACTTCACCGCCTCGGCCCCCCGGAGCCCTTTGCGTGCCGGCCTCGCCACCCGCCAGGCCGGGTGGGGCGAGGGCGCATCGCTCCGCGCTGCATAACGGCGGGCCGAACAGCGAGCACCGACCGGCCGGGCATCGTGCGACGGACCGAAATCGCCGTCTGGGCTCAATGACCGGCCGATGAGCGCCCAAACGGGTGGCCGCGCGCCGACCGAACGCAACGACCACAATACGGCGGGACCGCTCGACCTGGTGAGTCGCTCGGCCAGGACCGCGAGAGAGCAGGCGAGCCGCGGCGACGGCCGACGCTCGAGCCGACTCGGTCGGCCCTGCTCGGCTGCCGGTCGGTCCAGGCCGGCGTTTGGTGCGGCTCCCACTCCAACCGCTGCAACGCCGCGTGCGTGCAGCGAATTCGGGCGACGCGGCACGCACCGGCGGCCCGTCGTGCCCGTGCCGCGGGCCTGCAGCCCGACCCCGCTCCAGCTGTTAGGCCGCGCTCTCGTCGGCCAGGGAGACGCGCAACACCAGCGACGAGGTCTTGGCCAAGAGCTTTTCCGCAACCCGCGGAGCCCACGACGGCATGCCCCCGCCCCCGTTGGGCTTGCACAACAACAGGAGGTGCCGATCCCCATGGCCCAACAGCGCACGGTCACAGGCCAGCACGATCGCCTGACGAGCCGCAGCGCACTCGTCCGTCGAGTCGTCACTGCAGACGAGCACGACGGCGTCGAAGGCGTGCCGCTTGGCGAGGCGTGAGATGACCCGCCGCCCGAAGTGTGCGGGCGACTCGCCCACCCACTGGGTGACGAGCGCGAGGTTCGGCCCGAACTCGCGAGCCGCCGCGATGCCCGCCGCCCAGTTGGCCCCCGACTCGCCGATCACCAGACACGACCCGGCACGCGCCTCGCCGGCGCGCAGCTCGGGGCTGCGCTCCCGGGGCGCCCGGGCGCGCCGCACGGACCCGAGGAGCCTGGCTTCGTACTCGGGGTTGAGCCGAATGTCCGTCGAGGTGACCGTGGTTTCTTCGTCGCTACTCAAGACAGGACTCCCAGATGCATCGAACCCGCGTGCCATTCGCCTCACTCAGCTCTCCCCGTCCGACCCGGACCCTCGCCAGCGCCGACCCTGAAGTACTCGGCCGAGCAACGGAAATTGGTTCATCGAGGGGGGCGAACCGAAAACGGAGCCCATCATGGAATCGCGACTCGGCCCCGTCAAGCGCAATGCCCAACTTGCCAACAGCATACCCACCTTCACTACACATGACGCAGCCACATTCCCGTCACCCGGAGTCCACATAAACACCTACATCGACGTTCAAGCGCACACCGCCAAACCAAGCGGGGGCGCCATATCACGCCTTTGGTGACCCAGGAGCACGTCCGAGGTGACGAGGAAAACGACAGCGGCAGTGAAGCTCTCCGCGGGCGGCTCCGTAGTGACCCGTAGCGACGCGATCCGGCTCTCGATCATCGCCCACGACCACGCAGCGAACTTTCCCCCGAGCTCGAATCGATGCGTCCCGCGCCCCTATCCTCTCACCACCTGCGACAGCTGCTGGGCGAGCCCAAGCCCGATCTGTGCGCGGCGCTGGAAGACATTCACCCCGAGGACGTTGCCGACGTGCTGCGCGGACAAGCCGAAGGAGAAACCGCACGAATGCTCGAGCAACTTCCCGCTCCCTACGCCGCCCAGGTCTTCGAACGATTCGAGGAACCGCAGCAGTCCGCGCTCGCGGAGCTGATGGGCCCGGAAACCACCGCCAGGCTGACGATCGAGATGGCGGCGGACGACCGCGCGGACTTCTTCTCCGTGGTTCCCCCGGAGATGAGCCGGCAGCTGCTCGAAGAGCTGGAAACAGCGCGCCCCGACCTGGTCGGAGAGGTGCAACAGCTCAGCCGCTGGGAGGATACGACCGCTGGTGGCTTGATGACGACGGAGTACATTTCCGTCTCCGAGACACTGACCATCGCCGAAGCCATTCGCGAGCTGCGCCGGCGGGCCAAGGAAGCGGAATCCGTAGACGCTCTGTTCGTCACTGCCTCCGACGGACGACTCAGCGGCGTGCTGAGCCTGCGTCGCATGCTGCTCGCCGAAGCTGGCGACTCCCTGAGCAGCGTGATGAACCGCCACGTGATCTCCGTGCCGCCGACGCTCGATCAGGAGGCCGTGGCACACAAGCTAGCCAAATACGACCTGGGGGTCCTGCCGGTCGTGGCCGACGATGGGCGACTGCTGGGTGTGATCACCGCCGACGATGTGTTCGACGTGCTGACGGAGGAGCAGAGTGAAGACGTGCACAAGCTCGGCGCGGTGGAACCGGTCGCGGGCTACTTCAGTACGACGTTCGGTGTCTTTCTGCACAAACGCGCTCCCTGGCTCGCTGTGCTCTTCTGCGGGGGGCTCATCACCACCCAAACGCTGCAGGCCTATGAGGGCGCGTTGTCCAGCATGACTCAGCTGAGCTTCTATCTGCCGCTGCTGATATCGGCCGGGGGCAACTCCGGCGCCCAGTCGTCCACTCTGGTCATCCGGGGCCTCGCCGTCGGCGACATCTCGCTCGGCGATTGGCTGCGAGTACTGCGGCGCGAGACCTGCCAGGGGCTGGTGCTCGGCGGCGCGCTCTCCCTGCTGGGCATGGTGCGGGTGATCCTGGCGGGAGAGTCCTTGCGATTCGTGGCCCTGATCGCCACCACCGTGGTCGGGCTCGTCGTGCTGGGCTGCGTCACCGGCGCGATGGCCCCCCTGTTGTTGCATCGAGCCGGAGTGGATCCGGCGACCAGCTCGACCCCCTTCATCGCGACGGTGGTGGACGTGCTAGGAATCGTTCTCTACCTCACGCTTGCGCAGGTGCTGCTTGGCTTTTCGATTGCCTGACCTCGAGCCGCCCCCGGAAGAGGGCGAGGCGCCGAAAGGGGGCGAGGCGCCGGACGGCGACCCGCCGCGCTCCGAGTCGGTCTCCCGAGCCGAGCAGCCGCTCGCGAGCTGGGCCCCGCCGCCGGACCGCGCCGCGGCCAGACCGTTCGGCCGAGGTGAGCCGTTGCGCCAGAGCCCACGGGGAGTTTTGCTCCCAGCCGGGCCGGCGGGTAAGATTCTTCCAGCCACCGTGTCTCAACCCACCTCCAGCGCTCCGGCGATTGACCCGAGACCGGCGCTCGACGCGCTGCTGGTTCGGCGCGGCATTGCGACGGCGCGGGAAATGTCCGAGGCGATCGCGCGCTGCGAGCTGCACGGCGGCGACCTCACGACCAGCCTGCTGCAATTCGTGAATGCCGACGAAGCGCAGCTCAGCGCGGCGCTCAGCGATTGCTACGCGCTGCCGTCTGCCCGCGTCGGGCTGCTGCCGGTCGTCGACCCCGCGGTTCGCGCCAAAGTGCCTCGAGAGGTGGCCGAGCGCTACTGTTGCTACCCGCTGCAGGGCACCGAGCGGCACCTCGTGCTGGCGGTGGCCGAGCCGCTCGATCCCGGTGTACGCGAGGAGCTCGCGTTCGCGCTGGGCGTTCGCATCGACCAGCACGTCGCCCTCGAGGTACGCATCCGGCAGGCCATCGCGAGGGACTACGGGGCTTCCCTGTCGCAGCGCGACCAACGGGGCATCTCGCGCCTGGAGGGGGATCTGCGCGGCACCTCACAGCACATTCCGTCCGGGCTGTGGCCCGTGGCCACGCTCTCGAGCCTCCCGCAACCGCCGACGGATCCGCTGCGCCCGCGCAGCCCCACCCCACCGCCGGCGCGGCTCCGCCCCGGGCGGGGCAGCCGCCCCGCCCAGCGGCGCCGTCGCGGTCCGATCAGCGCCGCCCGGGCCCGACAAGAGCTGCGCGAGGCCAAGTCGCGAGACGAAGTGCTTTCGGCGTTCTTTGATTTCGCGGCGCAGTTCTTCGAGTACTCCGCGCTGTTCGGCGTGCACAACAGCCTCGCAGAGGGGCTCGAAGCGCGTGGCCCCGGCGCTTCGAAAGAAACCGTCGTCGGCATCGGGGTGCCGCTCGACCTGCCGAGCTCGCTTGCGGCGGTCGCGCGCACCGGCGCCCCCCGCTTCGCTCCGCTCGGGGCGGATGGCCTGGATGCCGGCCTCCTCGAAGACCTGAAGCGCCCCGGCAACGGACTGGCGCTGCTACTGCCCGTGCACGTGCGAGGGCGATGCGTGCTGATTCTGTACGCGGACTCGGGCGAGTGTGATCCGCTGACGGCAGACACCGAGGAGGTTTCGAAAATCACGTCCGACGTGGCGGCGGCGCTCGAGCGCATCATCCTCCACCGCAAGCGGGTCAGCCTGGCCGCTGCGAGCCGTGCCTCGACGACCCCACCGCCCGCCGAACACACCCCGCGCCGCACGCCGCCGGCGTCCCCCCCGCCCCCCGCCGCGGCCGGGCAGCCCGCTCCGCCGACGCAGCCTCCTTCGGTGCCCGTGGGATCGCCCACGACCCCGGACATCCACCAAGCCCAGACTCGTCTGGCTCCTCTGCAGAACGAATCGCTCCGCTTGGCGACGATCCCGTCGGTAGCGCCCACGGGGGGGCCCGAAACGCCTCCCGCGAGCGAGCCGAGCGCCGTGGTGGGGCACCGGCTCGTTTCGATCGACCCGCCCCCGCCGAGCGCCGTCGTGAACCCGACGCGCGACGTCCTCGGCGACGCTTCCGTCGGGAACGGGGCCCTCGCCGAAGGGGTGGGCGACGCCCTGCCGGATCCGGCGGAGCCCCCCGGCTCCGCGCCTCCGCCGAACGCGGCAGCGACGACCGAGCGGAGCGCGGCAGAGGTCAGCGACGCGCCGGTGGGGCCGGCGAACGCAGACCTGCAGAGCCCGGAGGCGGAGGCGCCGCCGGAGGCCGCCGCGCTCCCCCGCTCGGAGGCGCTGCCCTTCGCCCCGCGCCGCGAGCGGGACGCGAGCCAGCCGCCCGCAACCCAGGCCTCCGCCGCGCCGCCGCCGCTCGAAGAAGACGCTGCGCTGCGCGAGCGGCGGCGGGCATCTGCCTCGGTCGAGCCAGCCGATGACCCGGACGATGACATGAACGCTGCGGGGCTCCCCGGGGATCCCGTCTTTCTGCTGGACCGAGCCAAGCCGAGTTCCGCCCCGCCCCGCTCGGTGGTGGTGGCGTCGGTCAGCTACCCGCCGCCCCGGCGCCACAACGAGCGTCTGCCCTCCGTGATCGTACGCGACGGGGAAGACGAGCCGAGCTCGCCACCGGCACCCGACACGTCGACCGCGAGCGACGTTTCGAGGGGCGATCGAGCAATCGCTGCCCCCACCGGCGAGGTGGACATCGAAATCATCGTCGACGGGGGCACGGGCTCGCCGGGGGCCGCGGAAGAGGACGGGCTCGACATCGAGGTGACGATCGACCGCACCCCGTCGCCCGGCCGGAATCTCGGCGCGGGACGACCGCCGGGGGTCTCAGCCCCGGCCGAGGGAGAAATCCCCCAGGCGATCGGCCCCGCGGCGCCCACCGCCCCCGACGCCCCCCCCCCGAGCGCAGGAGACGCGGCCATCCAGCAAGCGCGCGCGGGCGAGCGCGCGACCCCTGCCGACCGGCGAAACGCCGAAGGCGGTGAGAGCGTCTCGACCGGAGCGGCGGAATCGGGCTCACCGCGGCCGATCGAATCGGGGCCCGCGGGCCGCGGCGCCCCACCGGTCGAATCGGCGCATCCGACGAGCGCCGCAGGCGAGCCCGCCTCGATCCAGCCTGCCCCGCTCCAGCCAGCATCGAGTCTCGCCGCCTCGGACGACGCGGCGCCGGACGAGACGCCGTCTGACGAGGCGAGCTCGAGCGACGGCTCCTCGAGCGAGCCTCCGTCGGCCGATGCATCCCCCTTCCACGGCGCCGGCGCCCCGAGCGACGGCGAGCTCGAAGCGCCCGAAAGCCGTCCGCCGCGCAGCGCATCGACGCCTCCGAGCGCACGGGAGCTGCTCGCCATGAGCGCGGATCTGATTCCATTCACGCTCCGGTCGGTGCCGCCCCAGCCGGCGGTTCCCAAGGAGGCCGCCCCGGTTCCCGCAGGGGCCGCGTCCGCTGCCGAAGCGTCCGTGCCGCGCGACGCTCCGCCCGAGCCGACGGAACCGCTTTCCGAGGTCAGTGGGCTCGTCGAGCGGCTGTGCCAGGGAGATCTGGAGGCCGGTCAGCACTTGACGCGCCTCGGAGGGGCGGGCGTGGCTGCCCTGATGACGCGCTTCCCCGGCCCCGTCGTGACCGAGCGGGCGGGGCCCAACTCGCGCGCTTCGGAGTGCGGTCCGCTGCTCAGCGCCCTGGCCAACATCGGTTCGCCCGCGGCCGCGGACATCACGACTTTCTCCAGCTCGGAGGACGACCACGTGCGCCGCTGGGCCACCCTGCTACTCGGCGAGCTGCCGAGCCCCGAAGCCTGCCGCGCGGTCGTCCGCCGGCTCGGGGACGAGGCTCCGCGCGTGCACCAAGCAGCCCTGGACGCGGCCCGGCTGCTGCTCCGCTCCAGCTCCGCCGCGCTGTTCCGACAAGCCTTGTTCGAGGTCGCCGAGAGCGACGAAACGCCGACGAACCTCCGACTCCGAACGCTGGAGCACGTGGCCAAGCTGCACGACGGGGCCAGCGTGCCCCGGCTCATCCAAATGCTCGATCAGGGCCCCGAGCCCGCGCGACACAAAGTGCTCTGGGCGCTGACGGTGATCACGCGCCAGGACTTCGGCCCGCGCCCCGCCGATTGGCAACCGTGGTGGGAAGACCACCGCGGCGAGCACCGGCTTCAGTGGATGATCGCCGCGCTCGAACACGACGATATCCGGCTGCGCAAGGCGGCGGCGGATGAACTGCGGCGCGAGGTGCGAGAAGACTTCGGATACCGAGCCGACGCGAGCCCCGAGGAGCGAGCGAGCGCCACGTCGCGCTACCGACACTGGTGGGACACCGTCGGCGCGGAGCGCTTCGGGCGCTACGCCTGAGCGCGAGCCCACACACCGCTTGCGCGCCGGGCGCGTCACCCCCTCGCGCCGCGCCGCGGCCGTGGAGAGTCCCCGTGCGCGGGACGCCGAAAGGCCCGCGCCGCGCCGCTCTTCGCCTGGCTTGGCGCTCACCCGGGTGATAGGCTTGCCACTCGTTCATCGGGTGGCGAAACGGACCGCTCCTAGTGGCGGGGCCTCGAGGCTTCCCCCTCGGCGCGGTGGCTCCCGCGGTCGAGCCCGATGCTTCCGGGAGGCGCACGTGGATCACGAAACCGCATTGCAGGCTGCCAATCAGGCCCTCGGAGGCCGCACGGAGCGCTCCACGAGCCGATTCGCCTCGGTGGAGCTGCGAGGGATCGAAGAGCTCGATACGGCGACCAAGTTGGGGCTCCCCGTGGAGCGTGGGCCACGGGTTCCGCACGGGGCGTGGGAAATCGCGGCGATGATCTCGGTGGTGATCGCCACGCTGATGGTCGTGGCAGGGCTGTGGTTCCTGTAGCGCCTTCGGCGCGCGGCCGCGGCGTGCTCAGTGTGCGGTCCGTCCGACGGGCCGCCGTCAGTCCGACGGACCGTCGAGCGTAACCTCCCAGCTCATCACCTGATCCTCGCCCGTGTAGGGCGGCACGAACAGGCCCTTGTACGCGTTCAGAACACAGGTGCCGAGGCGCGTGCCCTCGAACGGCGGAGGAATCGTCACCTCGGACACGGAGCCGTCGTGCGCGAAGGTCAGCGTCACGGTCGTGTTGCCCGTCGGCATCTTCGGGTCCCCGACCACGTCGGGGCAGGTCTCGGCCGAGAGCGTGGCTCTCTTCAGCTCCAGCTCGGCCTGCTGCTCGTCGAACGCCCCCGGCTTGTCGATCTCGACCGCTGCGCCGGGCTCGTCCTTGCGCTCGCGGGCTTCGAGCTCTTCCTTGTACGCGAGCTCCTCCTGCTCAAGCATGCGCTGCTGGGGCGTCTTGATGGTGCTCTCGTCGTAGCGGGGACCGCACCCCAGAAAGCCGGCGACGAGCGCCCCCGCGAGGAACGCGGAACTTGCGAGCCGCCCCGGCTCGAGACGACGGCCGGGAAGCTCCGGAGACGCGAGCAACCCGGACGGCCGCGAGCCACGTCGAGGCGCGGGCTCGAACCCACGCGCGACCGGGCGCCCGTGAGGGCCGGCCGGTACGCGTGCGACGCGCGCGAAAATACCAGCCAATGCACCCGGGGAGCCCCTGCCGCGACGACCATCCATGGCCGGACTCTAGCCGCCGACCCAGCAAGTCACAACGAGCAAATCCGTCCAGCTCGCAGCCCCGGTCGCGGCGGCGTCGAGCGGAAACGCACGGCGGAAGACGGCCGGCCTCGCGAAAAGCCTTCGCCGGGAGGCGCCGCCAAACGGCGCCGGGGGCGGCCCGGCGCGGAGCTGCCGCCGGACGGCTCGGGCCGTGAGCCCCGGGGGCCCTTCGTGCGGCCGAGCCGGGCGGGAGCGTTTGCCCCCCTCCCCGTCCCTGCCGAGAGCACGCTGCTGGTACTCGGGCCTGTGGAGCATGGCGACTGGGCGAGCCGAAAGGCGGGGCCCCAGGCGGCGCCACTCACAGGTCGGTGACCTTGTAGTCCTTGATCTTGTAGAGCAGCGCTCGGTGGCTGATCTCGAGCAGCTCCGCCGCGCGCGTGCGATTGCCCTTGGTCTTCTGAAGGGCGCGCCGAATCAAGATCTCCTCGATGATGCGCGTCGTTTTCTTGACGCTCAGCTCACCGCTCGCGAGCTGCATCTGCACCGGATTCTGCGCCTCGCGGATGCGCTCGGGGAGATCGGCCGGGGTGAGCTTCTCACCCTCGGAGAGCACCATGGCCCGCTCGATCGTGTTCTCGAGCTCTCGCACGTTGCCCGGCCACGCGTGCTCGTACAGCAGCCTGCGCGCTTCGGAATCGAGGCCGCGGATACCGGTGCCCAGGCGCGCGTTGTTCCGGGCGATGAAGTGATCCACCAGAACGGGGATGTCTTCACGGCGATCCCGCAGCGGAGGAACCAAGATGGGCAGGACGTTGAGGCGATAGAAGAGATCCTCGCGAAAGCGCCCCTTCTTCGTCTCGCTGAGCAGGTCCCGATGCGTCGCTGCGACGATGCGAACGTCCACGGCCTCATCACGCGAATCACCCACCTTGCGGATCTTGCCGTCCTCGACGACTCGCAGCAGCTTGACCTGCAGCCCGAGCGGCAGCTCCCCGATCTCGTCGAGAAAGAGCGTGCCGCCGTTTGCCTCGCTGAAGAGCCCGTGACGCTCCGACACAGCATCGGTGAACGCACCCTTTTTGTGGCCGAAAAGCTCACTTTCCAGGAGATTCTCCGGGATGGCGCCGCAATTGACGGGAACGAAGCCCTTGCCGGCGCGATCACTGCGCTGGTGGATGGCACGTGCCACCAGCTCCTTGCCAACGCCGCTCTCGCCCGTGATGAGCACGGTGGTCTTGTAGTTGGCGATCTTGGCGATGGTGCGGAAGATCCCCTGCATCTCTCCGCTCTTGGCCAGGATGTTCTCGAAGCGATGCTCGCGCCGGATCTCCTCGCGCAGCACGCGGTTCTCGCGCCGAAGCGACTCCCGCTCCTCCGCCTTGCGCAGCGCCAGCACGATCTCTTCGGGCTTGAAGGGCTTTTGAATGTAGTCGTAGGCCCCGGCCTTGATGGCTTCGATGGCCTGGTCGACGTTGCCGTACGCGCTCATCACGATGACGGTTGCGTCGTTGCCCTTGGCGCGCAGGGTGCCGAGCAGGTCCATTCCGCCCATACGCGGCATGCGCACGTCGGTGAGCAGCACGTCGGGCCCGAAGGATTCGACCAAGGCCAGCGCCTCCTCCCCCCCGGGTGCCGTCTCGACCTCGTAGCCGTGCCGCTTGAGCAGGGTCCGCAGCACGAGGCGGATGTTTTCTTCGTCGTCGACAACCAGGATGCGTCGCACTATGCAAAAAATGCTACCGTACCGCCCGATGACGCGCAAGGGTTGCGGATGTAGGTACAGCACCCCCACCCTGGGTTCCACCGGGACAATCTCTCAATCATCTCGCGCCCGAGGGGGCGGATCGGGGCGGCCAGCCGCCGCCCTCATGGCTGGCCGAGCACGGCCGGCCCCCTGCGGCGGGCCCCGGATTGTCGGTCCGATCGCGGTGACCGCGCCCGGCCCCGCCGCGGCCGCGCCCTGGGCAGCCCGCGGGCGGAGCCGGCCTTGAGTCGATTGCTCTTGTTCGACATCGACGGGACGCTCACCCGCGATTCACACGCCTTCGACGGCCTGTTCGCCCGCACGTTGGAGCAGGAACTCGGCCTGCGCATGCACCAGCGCTGGGGGGAGTACCCACACTCGACGGACTCCGGGATTCTCGATCACGTCGTGCGCTCGGCCCGCGGTCGCCCGCCGACCGAGGCGGAGATCGCGCGCGTGAAGGAGCGCTACCATCAGTGCCTACGCGAGCACTGCCACTTGGCCGCTTCACGAGCCGGCGCCGCGGCGTGCCTGAACTCCCTCGCGTGCGACTCCCGCTTCGACCTGGGCATCGTCACCGGTAACTGGCTCGGGGCGGCGGAAATCAAGCTCGCGGCCGCGGGCATCGACGCGGCTTCGCTGCGGCTGTTCAGCGCCGACGTTTCATTCGCTCGCGCCGAGATCTTGCTCGCCGCGATCACCCACGGCGGCTGCGAGCCAGAAGCGAGCGTCTACTTCGGCGATGCCCCCTGGGACGCCGACGCCGCCCGCAGGTTGCGGGTTCCCTTCGTGGCCGTCGGTCCCGACGGCTCGCGATTCAGGGAGTTCGAGCCGCCCGTCCGCGTGGAGGACTTTCTGGACATCGCGGCGGTGAAGGGCGCCGCCCGAAGCGCCGCGGTGCCGCAGCGCCTGGCGCCCCATCGAGGTTGAACGCCCGGGTTGCGACGGGGGGCGGGGCAACCTGGCTCGCGCCGCCTCGCCGGAGCCGCGGCCCGCTCGGCCAGCCCGGATTTCACAAAGCGTCGAGGTCTCGGCGAGGTCGTGGTCGCGACGTCGAGCCCGCGCGCCGCGGCGGTGGAAAGCCCGCAGCTCGTCGCGACCGCTTCACCTGCACGTCGGACGGGATGTTCTTCAGGATGGTCTGTCGTAAGCGATCGCGCAGATCCCAAATGCCGAAGTCCCACGCGCCGTCGCTGCCATTGGGGAACCCGGGTTCGCCGGGCTCGCGCTTCTGGCCGAAGATGAACGGAAAGTAGAGGGGATCGTTGGGGTTCATCCGCGGCCGTGCCAACGTCCGCGAATCGAAGCCCTCCTGGCACCCATCCGAGCCCGCGGGGGGGCTGCCCGGGTCGATCGTGCTATCCCACAGGGCGCCGCACCAAGCGAAGGTGTTGTTGTGATGGCCGATCGCCCCCGCTCGGTTGGCGACTCCGACCACCTCGACGCTGGCTCGCGAGAAGGCCTCACGCAAGATGCCGGGAGGGGTGAAGCTCGGGTTCACGACCGCTTCCCCGACGAGGCCGCCGGCGTAGCCGTAGGAGCGAACGCTGCCGCGCGCGCTCACGGAGATGAGGTCCGCGCCCTCCGCCTCCCCGGCGATGCCCCCGGCTTTGGCGTTTCCGTTCTGCGCCTGCAGGTCGACCGTGACGTTGGCGAAAACCTCACGCAGCACGGGCCGCGAGGGGCCGAAGCCGTCGTACAGACCGAAAGCGCCCCCGACGAGCCCCCCTCCCACGACAATGTTGCCGTCCACCGTGCCGACCGTCCACGAGCGCTCGATCAAGTTCTCGCCGTACGCCACCCCCACGAGTAACCCCACGCCCATCCATGGCCCGAAATCGAAATCGGCCGTCGCGCGGCCCTGTACCGAGCAGCCGTGGATCTCGCTCGACCACATGGTGCCCACCAAGCCACCCGTTTCGTGGTGCCCACGCACCTCCAGATTGCTCAGATGCACATCCAGGATCAGGGCACCCTCGGTGCGCGCAAAGAGGCCGGTCGAATCGGCGCCGCCGTCGATCCGGAGATTGCGGATGGTGTGGCCGTCGCCGTCGAACGTCCCGCGAAACGGATTGAAGCGATCGCCGATGGGCTCGAAGGCAACGCGCGACGTGTTGCGCGCGTCGATGTCTCTGCCCAACCGGTAGTTGCCCGTGAGCGTCATGTTGCGCAGCTCCCGGAGGCTGTTGACGGTCGTCACCTGCTCGCTCGAGCCCAGCGCTTGCCGAGCAACACCGAGCTCCAAAGGCTCGCGGTGCCCGTCCTCGACGCTACCACAGCCCAGGGTTGCCCCGAGGGCGCCGATCGAAAGCCTCCGCATCGCCAGCTTGTTGCAAAACATCTCGTTTTCTCCTGTTTGGTCGCCGGCCCGCTCCCGCTCACGCGCGGTCGACTCGGGCGTCGTCACCCGCCCGATGCAACCAAAGTGCCACACGGGCTCTCGACACCAGCGGCCCCCCTCCGCCTCTCCCGATGCCCAAAGCGGGCACCGTTGTCGCGGGTTTCGTTGCGCGGCGCACGCGTAGCAATCCGTTCGAAGCGCTCCCACCGAAGCGCAGCCGAACGGCTACCGAACGTTCGATATCCGGCGACGATGCGTTCGGTCGGGACAAGCAAGCCGGTTCTGAGCGGAAGCAAACGGCGCGGCCGCGCTCGCCGAAGGTTCCGGCCCCGGCGGTGCTGGTCTCGGCTCGGGACGAGCCGCGTGCCATGTCGGGGAGCGCCCGGCTGCGGCCACGCGCGCACCTCGTAGTACGAGCGGAGGCCGGCTGCGGCGAGCTCGTCCGGGCGAAGGCTTGCCCCCGGTGCTCCAATACCCCGCAGCGTCGCGTGCGGACCCGCGCAGTCCGCGCGTCGCGCCGGGAGCCCCTGCAAAAAGCAAACGAGCCGCGGGCTGCTCGCTCCCGCCGCAACGAGGCGGGACCGAGCAGCCCCCCTGTCGGCGCGGCGTGCGGTCAGTCCTCTTTCTTGGGTGCCCCGGCGCCCAGCAGCCCGACCAGCGACTCGCCCTGAGGAAGCCGGGAAGCACTGCCGAGGTGATGCAGCAGCATGTCGCGGTTGTCCGAGACCCCGAGCGTCTGCATCTCCAGCGCTCCGATGCGGTCCGCCGGGTCGAAGGCCGCGTCCGCGACCTTCTCCATGCTCAATTTTTCCGAATCGTAGCTCATGTACTCCGCTCGCGTGTCGAGGATCGAGTAGTCCTCCCCGCGCCGCAGCTCGAGCACGACCGAGCCCGTGACGCTGGGCGCGAGCCAGCGCGTGAGGCCATCTTTGAGCAGCATGGCTTCGGGGTCGAACCAACGCCCCTCGTACAGGAGGCGGCCGAGGCGGCGCCCCAGCGTGACGTACTGATCGAGCGTGTTCTCGTTGTGGATGGCCGAAAGCAGCCGCTCGTAGGCGATGTGGTACAGCGCCATGCCCGGGGCCTCGTAGATCCCGCGGCTCTTGGCCTCGATGACGCGGTTCTCGATCTGGTCGCTCATGCCCAGGCCATGCCGCCCTCCGACGCGATTGCCCTCCAGAATCGCGTCGATCAGCGATTCGAAGCGCCGGCCGTTGATCGCGGTCGGAATGCCGCTCTCGAAATCGATCGTCACCTCTTCGGGCGCGACGCTCACGTCCGACTTCCAGCTGGCCACTCCCATGATCGGCTCGACGATGCGTACGCCGACGCTGAGCTGCTCGAGGTCCTTCGCCTCGTGCGTCGCTCCGAGCGCGTTGGCGTCCGTGCTGTAAGCCTTCTCGGCGCTGGCGGGGTACGGCAGCCCCAGCTTCTCGAGGTAGTGGCTCATCTCGTTGCGGCCGCCGAAGGCGTCCACGAAGGCCTGATCCAGCCACGGCTTGTAGATCTTCAAGCGCGGATTGGTGAGAATTCCGTAGCGGTAGAAGCGCTGGATGTCATTGCCCTTGTGGGTGCTGCCATCCCCGAAGACGTGCACATCGTCCTGCTGCATGGCGCGAATGATGCTGGTGGTCGTGACCGCGCGACCGAGGGGCGTCGTGTTGAAGTACTTTCGCCCCGCCGTCATCAAGTGAAAGGCGCCGCACTGGATCGCCACGATTCCTTCGCGCGCCAGCGCCTCTCGGCAATCCACGAGGCGCGAGGCTCGAGCCCCGTGCTGTTCGGCCACGGGCAGGATCGCGGCCGGATCCTTTTCGTCCGGCTGGGCCAGATCTGCCGTGTAGGTGTAGACCTCGAGCCCCTGACGTGAGAGCCAGGCCACGGCGCAGCGCGTGTCCAGCCCACCGGAGTAGGCGATGCCCAGCTTCGTGCCCTGGGGGGGCAGCTCTCGATAGATGCGACTCATGCCGCCGGGCGTAAATCAGGCGGAGGGGCAGTGCAAACGGATTGTCGCGCCGTCCGCCCGGCCCATGGGCGGCTCCGGCCCCCTCGGGCGCGCTGGCGGCAGGGCCCCCGCGCGACTCCCGCCCCCGCTCAGAGCGCCGCCTCCGTCGGCATGCAGGCTCCCGGGCGCCCGAAGAAGTCCGCCGCCCCGGCGGACAGCGGTCGGCACGCCCACCCCGCGTCGACCTGGCGGCAATCGGCGTCCACGTCGCAAACCTCCCGGCACATGCCCAGGTCCCCGATGCCCTCGGCGAAGCGGCTCTGTTGCACGAACGCGTTGAGGCACGCCGCCGGCCGCTCGGAGTCGGAGGCGGCATATCCGCAGCCGCCAACTTGACCCAAGACGCACAGCTGCGAGCAGACGCCGAGCGGACCGACGATATCGCAGAGGTTGCTCTGGCAATCTTCGTCCACGCTGCAGGCGTCGCCAATCTCGCCTTTTGGCTCGAGCTCCAACTCCACGCAGAATCCCACGCGGGGGTGGCAAATCCGATTGCCCGGGCAGTCGGCGTCCGACCCGCACAGCGGCCTGCAGTACCCTCCTTGCCGCGCGGTGGTGAAGGGCTCGGCGCCGCTGGCAGCAAACGAGTGACACACGACGTCGGAGCGGTCGAAGCACTTCGCCTCGCCTGGCTCCGGATTCTTCGAGAAGCAATCCCGAACGCAGATGGCCGCATCGAGCCAGCAGCTCGCCTGGGCGTCGACGGCGCGGCACTGCTCGAGCTCGGTGCAGGGCATCGTGCAATACCCGCCGGCTGGGCCGCCGAGGCTGAAATACCCGTCCCCCTCCGCCGTCAGACAGGTCAGCCCCGCAACGCAGTCCGCATCCGTGCTGCAGGCGGCACCCACGCTGGGCGGAGGCGGCTCGAGGGCTTCCTCGGCCGGCTGCGGTTCCGCTTCTTCTTCCTCCCCGATGACGCCTTCCGCGGAGGCCGCTTGGACGGAGCGCCCCGTGGCGGGGTCGAGGAATTGAACCTGCGAGACGCATTCGCAGGTGGAAAAGGCAGCGCCCGAATCCAGGCAAACCTGCTCGCCCTGGCAGCGAGCCTCACCCAGGCATGAGCGCCGAGCTCCGACAACGCAAACCATGCTGCCCGGCTCGGCGGCGCCCGCCGAGCCTCCGCTGCCTGCCGCCGACCCTCCGCCGATTCCCGCGGCTCCCCCCTCGACCCCGGCAGCCCCCCCGGCCGAAGCCATTTGCTCGGCCGCTCCGTCCCCCGGCGAAGAGGGAGAAGCCCCCTGCCCGCAGGCAAACGCCAGGGCCCACGAAAAGGCGAGCGCCGCTCGCGACCCGGGCGAGCCCGCCACCGAAGAGGGCCGCCGCACAGCCGTCGGGAACAATTGCCAGCGTCTTCCGAACATTTTCCTCCGTAACGGCAAAGCCGACAGCCTACGCCCGGGGCGCACCGACTGCATGCAATAGTTGCCGCCCGGCCCTGACGATGGCCCGCAAGCGGATTTTTCATATCCGGCGCGAAGCCGAGCGAAAGACGCCCGGGCGACGCCCCGAAAGGACCTCGGCCGCGGCCTCCGCCGATCGGCCCGGAGCGCCCGCTCGCGGGGCGATGCCCCGCGAACGCCGAGCTCGTCGCACCGCCCTCGCGGGGCGCGCCCGACAGACTCCGCCCCCCGGCGGGCGGTGCGAATCGACACACCCAGGGCGGCCCCCTTGCTGCCCCGCGCGGCCGCCCGCCGCGCCGGGTCGCTACTCGAGCGAAACGCCCGCCATGGCCTCGCCGAGCTCGGCCTGCAGCGCGGCGATCCGCTCCGACAGCCGGACCCGCTCGCCAGACAGCTGCCCCAGCCGCTTCTCCTGCGCGGCGAGCTTGTCTGCGAGCTCGCGCTGCAGGGCGGCGTTGCCCTGCGTCTTGCGCAGGACGTTCAGGTTCGCCCGCACCCGATCCTGGTCACGGCCGAGGGCGGCGTGCTCGGCGCCCACGCGCCGCTCCTCCTGTTTCGCCGCAGCAATGCGCTCGGTCAGCTCGAACACCGAGCGCAGAGCCGCCGCCGCCTGGGCGGGAAGGTGGCCCCCCTCGAGCTGGGCCTGCAGCAGCTGGCGAGCCTCCTCGGTGTCGACGCGCAAGCTCCGTTGCACGGGCTGCCGAAAAGCCACCTCGATTTCGGCGGCTCGCCCCGGAGGCACGTCGAGCGGCACGATGATCGCATCCGCCGTCTCGACGCTGCCGGCGGGGACGGGCTCTGGCTCCCAGCCGGGGACTCGAGCGCTGCGAATGTACGCGCGCACGGGTAGATCGGCCCGGCTCTTGACCTCGTAGCGCGTGGAGCGCACACGCTGGGCTTCGACCACCAGCAGGCCCCCCGAAATCCGTACGAGCCGGTACTTTTCGTCTCGGGCTCCGCCGTGCTGATCCAGCGAGAGCCGCTCATCGATGGCGAACGTCAGAAACGACGTGGCCCCCTCGGGCATCCGCTCGACGAAGCCCTCGCCGACGAAGGTGCCCCCGGACAGCACCGTGATCGGCCCTTTTTCCAAGGTCAACCCCGTGTCGTTCTGAAACCGCACCGCGCGGTACGGGTGAAGCTCCCCCCCGGTCGGCCCCAGCTCGGGACGAAAGTACGCGACCTGCTCTCCCGAAATGCGCTTGTTGACGATGTTCACGAGCGTGCTGGAGCGGTCCGGGATGGTGACCGGGTCGGCGATGTCGTAGCGGAAGAGCACCCCGGCACGCTCCCCCTCCGCCTGCTCGCCGCTGGCTTGCAGCTCCGCGATCGAGGGCGCGCGCGGCGGCGGGGGCCGGGACGGCCCGCGCGCCTCACGCCGAGGGCGGGCCTTCTTGCTGCGCAGAGCACGGCTGGCCGTGGGCGCGCCGGCAAAACCGCTCGGTGCCTCCTCCGACTCGGCCATGTCTTCTTCGTCGGCTTCCTCGAGCACGGGCTCGATCGGCGCGTAGCCCGGGCGCTCACCCGGGGGCGGCGCGGAAGCCCGCGGCATCCCGGCCGGAGTGAGGTCGAGCCGTTTGGTGTATTGCGGCGTGTGCAGGTTGTACTGGAATGAAAGCGGGTTGCCGGAAACGAGGCTGAGCTGCACGTCGTACCAATCTTCGCCCGACACGTTGTCGACCACGGCCCAGCCTTGCAGCAGCGCCGGCCGATCGTCTCGTAGCACGAGGCGATACGCCGGCTTCCATCGCGGCATCTCCACGATGTAGCTCGCGTGAATGCGGTGGGGGCTCTCCCCCGCGAGCCGCACCGTGACACGGATCGGCTTCCACCCCCCCTCCCCCAGCGAGACGGCGAGGCTGCGATCGAGCCCGACGCTCAGGGCTTCGTCTTCGAGATCCATCGACTGCAGATCCGAGACGGGGTACACGATGACCTCGCCGTCGTCCGCCTTCAACGTGATGCGGTGATCCTCCACGACCGACGCGCCAGCCCTTCGTTCGAATCGTTCCACGCCGACGATTCGCCCCTCGACCTTCGTCTGATAGCCGCCGGATATCTTCACGTGCGCCCCGCGGAGCAGGCGCAGCAGGTCGAGCACACCGCCGGCGTTGCGCACCGGCTCGGGCAACTCGCCGAGCGCGCGATCGGCGGATTGCTCGAGGGGAAGCGATGCACTGACGGGGCGCCCTCGACCGGAGTCCACCAGGGTGAGCGACTTCAGTAGGTCGTTGATTTGCGAGGGGCGGACCTGCAGCTGCAGCTCCTGCTCGTACAGCGTGCCGGCGCGCTCGAAGTAGCCGACGCCACTTTGATAGAGCACGACCCGCGTCACGGGGAGGCTCGCCGAAGGGGCCGGCGAGCGCAGCGGCGAGGCCGAGCACCCGAGGGAGAGCAGCCCGGATGCCAGCAGCGCGGTGGCGCTCCGCTTTCGCCGGCTACGCAAGGACGCCCTCCGAAGCCAAGCGCGGCACCCGGCGTATGAGCAGACCGCACGCGACCGTGGCCAACCTCTCCCGCCTCGTTTGGCGCCCATCGCCCCTCGCCAAAGCATTCACCACCACCGGAGCCATCTTGCGAGCATGGACGGCGATACGCCCGGGTGTCTTCAGGAGATGCAGCTGCTTTTCAGCCCGTGCGCTCGAGCAGCTTGGCGACGAGCTCCCGCATCGGCTTGGTGGCAGCGACCCGATCCTCCGGCGGGAGGAATTGCGGCCCGTCATCGTCCACCAACAAGAGGGCCGTCCGATAGCCTCGGCTGGCGCAAGCATACAGAGCAAACGAGGCGGAGCCGAGCACCTCGTAGTAGCGCTGCGGAACCCGTCGCATCACCTTTGGTGCCAGCGCGTCGCCGACCACGACGGTGCGGCTCGTGCGAAACGCCTGGCTGAAGAAATCTTGGCCGCGGGAGACGGGAACGGAGAGCTGCTGCGGCATGGCTTCGGCGTCCTCCCCCACGGCCAGCTTCGCTCGCAGGTGCTGGCGGTCACTCGACGCTACCAGCAGAATGCAGCGTCGAGCCGAGAGCGTTTCGGCGATTTGCTCGATGGCGCCAGAGAGCAGGGCGTTCGGCTCGCCCTTCTGCTCCATCGCCTGGACGAGCGCCTGGGTGCACGCATCCTGCCTTTGGCGCTCTTCCTCGCTCAGCGGTTGCGGCGTTTCGCGGGCCTTCGGAGCGCCTTGCCCCGACTCCGACCGGGCGCTCTCGAGAAATCGGCTCCGGCGCGAGTACGGGCCGAACACCACCGAGTAGCGCTCTTCGAACGACTTGCACACCAGCCCCAGCAGACCGCCGATTTCCTTCTTGTCCAGGGAAAGCAGGTTTTCGTGTCGCCGGGCGAGGCGAGCGAGCGCGGCATCCCACTCGTGGCGCTTGGTGCTGGAGATCACGAAGCAGAAATCGTTGGCGAACCTCGACAGGGAGCTGATCCGCTCGGCTTGGGTGAGCAAATCTTGGTTGCGGCGCGGCTCGACGACCATGGCTTTCTGGACCAGGTCTGGCAGGTGCCAGCGCTGCACGATGCCGACTCCGAGCTTTTGCACCGAGGTACCGAGGACGCGGCTCGAGGCTTCCGAGAAGCTTCCCCCCGTGCGCTTCATCGTCTCCCCGATTTTGGCGTACTCACCCGGCAGGTACTCCATCAGCAGCTGGCGGCCCAGGCTGCGGAAGATGGCGCACATCATGGCCGCCTCGGCGTCAGCCACCTCGGCCCGCTCCGAGAGCACGCGGGCCAACTCGCCCGCCACGAGCGAATTGACGGCGGACTCCGCCAGCTCGGCGTGAAAGGGACCGCGCGCCTCTTTGAGCAGTCCGGCCTTTCTGCCGGGCATCTTGAACACGCTGACGCCCAGAGCCATCGACCGCACGCTGTCGAACCCCAGGATGACCACGGCCTGATGAACGCTGTAGACCTTCCCGCCGAAGCGGTTGGGGTACATCATGTTGCTGACCCGCAGCAGCTTCGCCGTCAGCGCGAAGTCTTTGAGAATGGCTTCGCTCAGCTGGTGTGCGGAGTACTCTCGGTTGGCGTCCGCCTTGGCCGAAATCTCACTGACGTTGTTGAGGAACGAGGGAAAATCCGGCCGCGTGCGCATCTTCAACAGCACGCGCTCCAGGGCGTGCTTGTCCTGGGCGCTGAGCGTGACGAGCCCGTCGGCGGTGGGCGCGTCGTCCGTCACGTCCGAGAGCAGCAGCGAGCTCTGGACCGAGGCGGGCCCCTCTTGCAGCGCCGGGGGCTCGGCGTCCTCGCGCCGGGCGTGTCGTGAGCTGCAGGGGGAGGCGGACGAGTCGGGCGAGGAGGCGGAAGCGGCGGGCCCCTGCGGCGCGCTCGGTGGGGGCGGCGGTTGGGACGCGCGCGGCGCGACCGCGTGCCGCGAGCCGGAGGGCGCGTCGCGGCGACCCGGTGCGCGGACCGCGCCGGGCGCCGGGGGCGCGACCGAGGCGACGGGCAGGCGGGCCTGCGACGTGCTGCGAGTCCTCTTGCGCGTTCGGGCAGGGCTTCTCTCCCCGGGCGCCCCGGGGCGCGCCCGCCCTTCGGAGTCGACGGCTGCGGATCTCGACGCCGGCGGGTCCGCCGGGCCAGGGCTCGGTTCGCCAGCGGTGGCCCGGGGCTCGGGCGAAGGCCGCTGCAAAGGGGCCGCGACCGCCTCGGCGAGCTCCCGGGCGAGCTCTCGAGCGGACTGGGGGCGCTCGTCTTGTCGCTTGGCAAGGCAGCGTTCGACCACCTTCGAGAGCGCGGGCAGCACGTCCGGCGCCCACTGGCGAAGAGGTGGCACGGGGTCGCGCACGTGCATGCCCATCAAGGCCAGGGGCAGCTCGGCGAGGAAGGGCAGTCGCCCCGTGAGCATTTCGTAGGCGATTACTCCCACGGCGTAGATGTCCGTCGGAACCGCGATGCGCTCCACCATCCCGAGCGCCTGCTCCGGTGCCATGTGCGTGGGAGTCCCGAGGATTTCGCCGTGCATCGTGCCCGAGCCTCGGCGCAGATCCCGAACCTTGGCGATGCCGAAATCCATCAGCTTCAGCCTCGGCCGCTCCGCGTCGATGACGAAGATGTTGGCGGGCTTCAAGTCCCGGTGAACGATGCTGACCTCGTGGGCTGCCGAAAGCGCGTCACAGATCTGCGTCAGGTAGTCGACGGCGACTTCCGAACTGAGCCGCCCGCGGCCGCAGAGGTGGGCGGCCAGATCCTGCCCTTCGAACAGCTCCATCGTGTAGTAAGGGCGCCCCTCGAGCCGCCCGAGGTCGAAAATCTGAACGATGCCGGGGTGACGCAGGGTGGCCGTGACGCGCGCCTCCTGCAAGAAGCGCTGGTTGAGATCGTCGTCCGTCGCGAGGTCGAGCGCGAGGAACTTGACCGCGACTTCTCGCCCCAGCTCGGGGTGGCGAGCCACGTACACGTCCGACATGCCACCATTGGCCAGGTGGCGCACGATCTGATAGTTGCCCACCGTCTTGCCGACGAAATGAACCGGCTCGACCCCGCTGTCCGGCTCTTGCTCGACGCCCGGGCTCGGCGCGGCCTCTCGCTCTTCATCGTCGAACGCCTCGGGGCCCATGCCGACAAGAACGGCACGAAAGCGGCGGGATTCAGCGACCGTCGCCGGACGCCCGCCGAGGAGGCGAGCGAGGCGACGGGTGGAGCGCTTGACGCACCCTGGCGCCGCTCCCCGAGCGACGGCGCCGCTCGCCCAGCGACCTCAGCGCGCCATCACCCGTGCCCAGCGCCGGGTGAAGGTCGATACGCCGTAGCACGCCAGCCGGAACGTCGCGGGACTTCCGAACCGGAGCGGCGGGGCTCGCCGCTGCGCCGACCGCACGCTCAGCGCAGCACGCCCTCGACGAAGCACCCCACGTCGCAGCCGTCGCCATTGATGCGATTGCCGTCGTCACAGCCTTCGGCGCCGTTGCGCACTCCATCGCCGCAGCGGGGCCCGAGGGTGCAGTCGGGGTTGCACCCGCCATAGCGGCCGTCGCCATCCTCCCCGGCGTCACATTGCTCGCGCGCGTCGAGCAAGCCGTCGCCGCAAGAAGGAGGCAAGACGCAGCCGGGCGCACAGGCGGCGGAGCTGGTCGCATACACGTCGCGATTGACGCCGTTGTCGCACTGCTCCTCCGGATCCACGATGCCGTCCCCGCAGCGGGGGCCGGGAAAACAGCCCTCGCCGCAGAAGTTGTAGCCAGCGCCGTTGTTCTCCCCGTCGTCGCAGACCTCGTCGGAAGTCCGGACGCCGTCTCCGCACACGCTCACACAGCTGGTGACGGGCGCGTTGAAGCCGCGCAGCGTGAGCGTGTAATTGCTCTGCGTGACGTGGCGCTCGGCCTGGAACACCACGATCTCGTTCACCCCCTCCTCGAAGACGGGCACGTCGATGTTCACACAGGTCGGATCGTCGGGGTCGTCGCCCGCTTCCTGGTGGCAGAGTTCGGAATCCTCGCCGTCGTCGCTCAGCTCGATGCGACCGGCGATTTCTCCGTGAATGCCCCCCAGGTCCACGGTGAGCTGGCCGTTGACGAAGACCCACACGTCGTCGTCCCCGGTGAACTCGAGCCGCTCCCCACCCTGGAACTCGAACCACTGACGCACTTCGCTGGTGAAGAGAAAATTCTGCGCCACTCCGTCGCCATCCAGCCCCTCGTTGCCGAGGCCGAGCCCGTTGATCGGGAAGAACTGCTGGGGAACGGCGGAGTTGAGGCTGGCCGCGAACTGGAACGAGCCATCGGGCAGCAGGCCCAGGTTCAGCGTGTCGATCAGGGCCACGTTCGTGCCGGGCACGTTGGTGTACCACTGGTTGAACGCCGCGGAGATGGCCGCCGCATCGAGCGTGGCGTCGGCCGTTGCGGGGGGGCTCGCCGAGCCGTCGTCGGGACCATCCATCGTCCACGGGCGGGTCTGGTCTTGCGCCGTGAAGCTGAAGCCGGGGTCGTAGACGGGCTTGCCGTTGGCACCCAGCTGGCTCTGGACGATGCCGGGGATTCTTTCGTCCACCACCGGATCGATCTCGAACTGCGGGTGAGCGGCCGAGAAATCCCGATAGATGATCGGCAGCACCAGCACGTCTCCCAGGTCGGCGGCCTCGTTTTGGCAATCGAAGCCCAGCTCGAACGTGCACTCGGCAGAGCAGCCGTCGCCGCTGACGGTGTTGCCGTCGTCGCACTGCTCCTCGGGGAACTTCATGCCGTCCCCGCACACCGCCGCGCATTGGTACACGCCCCCCACCTCGCCGCACGAAGGCTCGTTCGAGCACTCGGCCGTGCACCCGTCGTAAGGAGCCTCATTGCCGTCGTCGCACTGCTCGCTCCCCTCCCGCACGCCATCCTGGCACACGGTCGACCGGCAACTGTCCCCGGCCCCCTCGCAGACGAACCCGGGCTCGACGAGGCAATTCGGCGAGCACCCGTCCCCAGCGGCCGTGCCGCCATCGTCGCACGCTTCGTCCCCGTTGATCGCCCCGTCGCCGCACACCGGATCGCAAGGCGCCCCCACGATGGGGCAATCCCAGCCGTCTTCGACCTGGCAAGCGTCGCTGCAGCCGTCCCCGGCGAGCTGATTGGCGTCGTCGCAAGTCTCGGGGCCGCTGATCAACGCATCGCCACACTCCACAGTGGACACGCAGGGCGCGCCCGCCATCAGGCAGACGAAGTTGGCCTCCTCCAAGCAGTTCTCGGAGCAGCCGTCGCCGCCTCCCGAATTGCCGTCATCGCAGGTTTCCGGCAACACGATGACCGAGTCCCCACACACGGCGGCGCGCTCACAGAGCCCGCCGGGCGTGGGGCACGCGAAGCCGACCTCGATGATCAGGCAGTTGGCCGAGCAGCCATCGCCGTCCTCGTTGTTCGCGTCGTCGCACAGCTCCCCCTCGCCGAGCTCGCCATCGCCGCAGCCTGGCTCGGGGGGCCTCTGCGCCAGACCATCGAGGCCCGAGCCGCCCGAGCCCAGCACCGGCGGCCGCCCCGAGGGCTGCCCTCCGCTTCCGGCCGCCGGCATCGCCGGTGCGACGACGGCGGGCGGCGTGACGTCGTCCCCGATGGAGCACGCGAACAGACCCGCGGCGAGCAGCGCGCCGCCCGCTCGCGCGCCCCGGCAGCGCTGCGCCCCCGCGGAGTCGGGCGCGATGCCGGAGCGAAGCAGAGCCTCGCCGGCGCGCAGCGTTCGGGCGGGCAAATCGTGGCCGGCGGCCAGGTGGCAAAAAGGGTCTCCGACGGGCGCGGAGGGGCTGGGCACGGCCTCCTCCGAGGAAGGGCGACGGGACCGCAAGGTGACCTTTCCCCCGCGCGCCACATAAGCGAATACCATACTCTCCAGGGTACACCGAAGCCTCACCACCGACCACCCGGGACGGCTGACGGGGGCCCCTGCGCATTCAGCCGCGGAGCGGGCCCGGGGCGAGCGGCGGGCGGCGGGCGGCCCTGCCATTGTCCCGCGCCGTACCACGACGAAACGGCCCGAGTGGCAACTCGGTTGCACCGTCGCTGGACGAGCGCCCTGGCGGAAAGCCACCCACTCCGGGCAGGCTCCGAGCCGGGCGGCGAGGTCGGGACAAAGCCGGGAACTTGAGTCCGCGCAGCGACTCCAGTATCCGCATGCAAATGTCGCGAGCCAGGTGGGTACACTCGTAATGCTTTGGGGAATCGATCGGCTCGTGGTCGGGGAGCTGGGCAACACCCGCCGGCGCCTTCGAACGAGCAAAATTGGTGTGCTTTCGCAGGCTTCGGCGGTAGATCGGCGCGGCGTGCCGAGCGTCGAGGCGCTCCAGGAGCTGGGCATTCGCCCGCTCACGGTCTTCTCTCCCGAGCACGGCTTCGACGGCTCGGCGCAAGCGGAAGAGTCCATCGTCCTGTCGCACCGAGCCTCCGGGCAGGCGGACCGCCGCGAGGACCCCGATGCCGACGAGCCCGACGGCGAACCGCTCGCGGCGGACTCGACGCCGCCGCGCCCGATCAGCCTGTACGGAGAAGACAAGGCCTCGCTGCAACCCACGGCGGAGATGCTCGACGGGCTGGACGTGCTGGCGGTCGACCTGGCAGACGTCGGCAGTCGCTACTACACGTACGTGTGGACGGCGCTGCTTTCGGCCCGGGCCGCGGCCGATGCCGGCGTTCACACACTCGTGCTCGACCGCCCGAACCCGATCTCGGGTGACCCCGCCGTGATCGAAGGAATGCCGCAGCAGGACGGCTTCACTTCGTTCGTGGGGCTGGAGAAGCTCCCGATTCGCCACAGCCTCACGCTGGCGGAGATCCTGGTGCACTTTTTCTCGGAGGACGGCAAGGCTCTCGGCCCCGACGGCGCGCTCTCGGTGATTTCCACGCGCGGCTGGGAACGGCACCGCACGGCGAAGAGCTGGGAACGGCCGTTCGTGCCCCCGTCCCCCAACATGCCGAGCGCCGAAACGGCTCTCGTGTATCCGGGCGGATGCCTGATCGAAGGCACGAATCTGAGCGAAGGCCGTGGCACGACCATTCCGTTTCAGTGCGTCGGCGCGCCTTTCCTCGACGCCGCGGCGCTGACCCGGGCGCTGAGGGACGCGCAGCTGCCGGGAGTGATCGCGCGCCCGCACAGCTTCCGGCCGAGCTTCGAGAAGCACGCGGGCGAGCTGTGCCACGGCGTGTGCTTGCACGTGACACGCCCGGCGTTGTTTCGCCCCGTCACGACCTACCTGACGCTGATCGCGCTCGCCCGCGCCCAGGCTCCCGAGGCGTTTCGGTTCCGAACCGAGCCGTACGAGTTCGAGGACACGCCCGCCTTCGATCTGCTGACGGGCTCGAGCCAGGCTCGACTGGCTCTGCTCGACGGCGCATCGCCCGAGGCCGTGGTCGAGCTCGTGGCGCCGGTCGAGCCGAGCTGGCGGGAAATGATCGAGCGGACGGAGCTCCTCGCGCTCGACGCGCACGCCTGACGCCGAGCGCGGGCCGGCGCGCACGCCCGCCGCCTCGCGCGCACCCGTCGACCGAGCCCGGATTTCTCACGACCGCAGGACCGAGGGTGCGCGGAGGAAGTGGATCTTCAGTCCAGCTGCCCGCCCGCGCGCGCGCCGGCAGCTGGGCGAATCGACGCGACCCATCGCACCCTCGGGACCAGGTCGTGAGGATTCCGGGCCAGCCCGGGCTAGCCCCGGGCCTCCTGCATGGCGGCCTCGACGGCCTGGGCGCTGCGCGGGGCGGCGTCGCTGAGCACTTCCGGCTCGGAGGTGGTCACGACGACGTCGTCTTCCACGCGGATCCCCACCGCGTCGGCAAACTGCGACAGGCGCGAGCGATCGAGCAAGTGAGGGCGCTCGCCGAAGACCCCCTGGGAGCCGAGCAGCTCGGGGATCTGGTAGAAGCCGGGCTCGATGGTGACGACCATCGAGGGGCGCAGGACCCGATCGAGGCGCAGAAAGCGCCGCGACCGGCTGGGCTCGCGCGCCCGCCCCCGGCCGTAGCCGGCGAGGTCGCCGAGATCCTCCATGTCGTGCACGTCCAAGCCCAGTAGGTGCCCCACGCCGTGCGGAAAGAACGGCGTGGAGGCCTCGGCCGCGCGCAGCTCCTCGAGCGAGCCGCGCAGAATGCCCAGCTCCCGCAGGCCTTCGAGCATGGTCGCCTGGGCCGCGTCGTGCAGCTGCCCATAGGCGACCCCCGCGGTGGCCTGCGCCGTCGCGGCGCGCAGCGCGGCCACGACGACCTCGTACACGGCTCGCTGGGTCGGCGAAAACCGCCCCGAGACGGGCCACGTGCGCGTGATATCCGCTGCCCAGCCCTCGGGGGTTTCCGCCCCCACGTCCGCCAGCAGCAAGTCTCCCTCGCGCAACAGGCCCGAGTGCTCGCGGTTGTGCAGGACGTTGCCTCGCACGGTGACGATCGGCAGATACGACAGCCCCATGCCGGCGCCCCGGATCTCCGCCTCCATGGCGGCGCATACGCGCGCCTCGCGAAGCCCGGGTCGCGTTGCGGCCATGCCGAGGCGGTGGGCGCGCGCAGTGCGCTGCGCGGCCTGCCGCAGCTGGGCGAGCGCGGCCTCGTCGGCCGCCAACCGCAGCTCGACGACGGCCTCCGCGAGCTGCTCGTCTGCCCCGGCGTGGGCCGGATCGGCGCCGCCGCCGACGGGGCGCTCGAGGACGCTCTCGAGCCAACGGCGGGCCGCGGGATCCTGCGGAGCGATCGTGGATGCGCCGGCGATGCCGGCGGCCTCGGGCAGCTCGACCAAGGGCCGCACGGGGAGACCGAGCTCCTGCTCGAGGTCGGCTGCGGACGGCGTCGGACCGTGCCACACGGCGTCGTCCGGATCGGCCACTGCGACGAACAGGGTCGCCGCCTCCCCCTCGACGAGCAGCGCCGCCTCGGGAAGAGGCCGGCCCACGAAGTAGAGGAAGTGGCTTTCCGCCCGAAACTCGAACGGGTTGTGGGGGAAGTTGCGGGGCCTGGGCCCCCCTGCGGCGAGCAGCACGGGGCTGGCGAAGGCTCGGCCGAGGCGCTTTCGCCGCTGGGCAAAGGCGCTCGGAGGGCTGGGGACGGGCCAGCTCGGCAACGCGGGCTCGCCCGGGACGGGGTCGGAGACATTCACCCACCCAATCTGCCACAATTTGCCATAGTGGCGCGCATGACTCGACCACGGCTGGGCCTGCCGGATCTCGGCATCGGCGTGGGGCTGCGCGTTCCGCACTATCGCTACATCCTGGACCACCGCCCGGAGGTCGATTTTTTCGAAATCATCAGCGAGAACTTCATGGTGGAAGGGGGCAAGCCCGTCTACCACCTGGAGCGGGTGATGGAGACCTATCGGCTCATCCAGCACGGCGTTTCGCTCTCGATTGGCGGGCCCGACGAGCCGGACCGCGGCTACCTGAAGCGCCTTCGCCAGCTCGTTCGCAAGGTCGAGCCGGCCTGGCTGAGCGACCACTTCTGCTGGGGCGGCGCCCCGGGCAGCCACCTGCACGACCTGCTTCCGCTGCCGTACACCTGGGAGGCGGTCGAGCGCGTCGCGCGGCGCGCCCGCGAGGTGCAGGACTTCCTCGAGGTGCCTTTCGCCCTGGAGAATACCTCGAGCTACATGACGTTTCGCCAGAGCGAGATGACCGAATGGCAGTTCATCTCCGAGGTGGCCGAGCGGGCGGACATCGGGCTGATGTTCGACGTGAACAACGTCTACGTGTCGGCGCACAACCACGGGCTCAGCGCCGAGGAGTTCGTGGACTCGATCGACCCCGACCGCATCGTGCAGATTCACCTCGCGGGACACACGCGGCTCGACAAGTACATCATCGACACACACCGAGGGCCCATCATCGAGCCCGTCTGGGAGCTGTACCGGCGCACGATCCGGCGTGCGGGCTCCGTGTCCACGCTGATCGAGTGGGACGACGCGATTCCGGTGTTCCCCGAGCTGAGGCGCGAGGCGGAGCGAGCCCGCCGGGTGCGAGACGAAGCGCTCGGCGTCTCGTCGGCGAGCGCCGCGGCGCCGCTCGCCGAGCCTTCGGCCGCCCGCGCGGCGCCGGCGACGATTGCGCCAGCCGGCGGGGCGAGCCACGGAGGGCCGCGAGAGCTGGCCGGTGTCGAGCCCAGCGCCCTCGGCGCGGCGGTGTCGGGATGAATCCCGCGAGCGGCACCGGGCTCAGCGAGATGCAGGCACTCCTGGCCGATTGGATTCGCAGCCCGCGCGCCTTGGGCAACCAGCCCGAGGCCTGCCGGGCCGCCGCCTCGCACCTGACGGGCAACGACCGTCTGCTGCCGGTCGAGCAGCTCGACATCTACCGGCAACAGTTTTGGCTGCGCCACACCAGCTCACTCGTCGAGGATTTTCCTGGGCTCGGCGGAATCCTGGGGCAGGGCGAGTGGCAACGCCTGGTGGAGGGCTATCTGTGCGCCCATCCCCCCGAAGGCTGGACGCTCCGGGATCTGGGCCGTCATCTGCCGGACTACGTGGCGCGCGAGGGCGACCTGCCGCACCGCGCCCTGTGCACCGACATGGCACGGCTGGAGTGGCATTTCATCGAGCTGTTCGACGCGCCGGAGGCTCCCCCGCTCGATTCGACCAAGCTCGCCGCGCTCGCCCCCGAGGCGATCCAGAAGGGTCGAGTGGTGCTTCACCCGGCGCTCGCCCTGCTCTCGGTGCAGTACCCCGTGGCTACCTTGCGCCGCCAGCTGATCGAACGAGCAGCGGCAGCGGGCTCGGGCGGCGCATCCGAGCCCCTCGCCATCCCGGAGCCGGCGCCCGCCCAGCTGGTACTCTATCGGGGGCAGGACCGCGGCTTGTATCACCGGCCCGTTCCCCCGGAGGCGTTCGCGCTGCTCGAAGGCATGCAGCGCGGGCTCTGTCTGGTCGCCGCTTGCGAGCACGCGCTGGCCCAAGCCCCCGAAGGGGCCGAGAGCCTTCAGCGCCATGTTGGGCACTGGTTCTCGCGCTGGGCCCAGCGCGGCTGGATCGTGGACGTCGTGCCGGCCCCGTCGTGAGGCGCTCGTGAGCCGCCGGGGCCGTGGGGCGCGCCCCGCGCGGGGCGGCGGCGGCCCCGCCGACAGGCCGCGCCCCGGGCGCGCCCGGGGCGGGCGGCTCGGCGCCTGCGCGATCCAGCGGCGACCCTCGGGCGTCTTGCCCCCGCGCGAGGCGGCTGAGGGCGACTGCCCTCCCAGCGGTGGCCGCGCTCGGGCCGAAGAGGGCTTCTTGCCGCCGCAGCCGACTCTTGGTAATGCTGGCGGTCCAGTGGATCGCGTGCCCCACCTCCTCGCACGCGTGGCACGTCAGCGAACCGCCGCGCTGATGGGCATCGTCAACGCCACGCCGGATTCGTTCTACGACGGCGGGCGCTACGAGCGGCTCGAGGCGATCGCCACGCGTGTCGCGCAGCTCTTGGCCGATGGTGCCGACATCGTCGACGTCGGGGGGGAGTCGTCCCGGCCGGGCGCGGCGGCCGTGCCCGCTCGAGAGCAAATCGAGCGAATCGGCCCCGCCGTGCGCTGCGCCCTCGAGCGGGGCGCGCTGGTCTCGGTGGACACGGCCAGCGCCGAGGTTGCCGATTTCGCCTTGGAGCGGGGCGCGCACATCGTCAACGACGTGACGTGTCTCGAGGACGACGAGCTGGCCGGCGCCGTCGCGCGCCGGGGCGGCTACCTGATTCTGAGCCACAGCCGCGGGCACCAGAGCCACATGCCCGGCTTCTCCAGTTGGCCGGACGACGCCTACACGGACGTGGTGGCCGAGGTGCTTTCGGACCTCAATGCCGCCCGCGAGCGTGCCGTGAAACAGGGCGTGGCCCGCGACCAGATCGTCTTCGACCCGGGCCTGGGCTTTTCCAAGAACGCGCGCCACTGCGTCGAGCTCTTGGCGCGCTGCCGGGAGCTGGTCGCCGAGGGCACGGTGTGGCTATTCGGCACGGGGCGCAAATCCTTCATCGCGAGCGTGGACGGCAGTCCCGCGGAGGCGCGGCTCGGCGGTACGATCGCAGCCTCCCTGTACGCCTCGCGCGCCGGCGTCCAAATCCTGCGCGTGCACGACGTTTTCCCCTTGCGCCAGGCCCTTGCCATCGACCACGCAATCGACTTGGCCCACGCTTCCCCCCTGCCCACGAAGGCGGCTGCGCCCGAGGAGTAGCCGGTGATGGAGGCTTTCTTTTCTTACCTCACCGACCGGGCCCCCCAAGACTTGCTCCGGGACGTGGCAGACGTCCTGATCACCTACTACCTGATCTACCGAACCGCGCTAGTTCTGCGGGGCACGCGCGCGATGCAGGCGGGGGTCGGCCTGGTGGTGCTGCTGCTGCTGTACGTGGCGAGCAAGTACTTCGAGCTGGGCACCGTCTTCGCGATCCTCGGCGCGGTGCTTCCGAGCGCCATCTTGATCGTCGTCGTCGTGTTCCAGGACGACATCCGCCGGGGTCTGATGCGCATGGGCAGCGGAGCTTGGGTGGGCTCCGGACACACCCAGGAAGCCCGCGTCATCGACGAGGTGATCGACGCCGCCACGGAGCTGGCGCGCCATCGCACCGGCGCCATCATCGCCTTCGAGCAGGACGCGAACCTCGACGAATTCGTCGGCACCCACAAGGGCGTCACCCTGGACGCGGCCGTCTCCAGCCAGCTGTTGGTGTCGCTCTTCCTGCCCGAGCCGATGAACAAGCTGCACGACGGAGCCGTCATCATTCGAGATCTACGCATCGCGAAAGCGGGGGTTTTCTTCCCCTTCAAGCGTGGGACCCGCGTGGTCGACGAGAGCTTCGGCTCCCGCCACCGGGCGGCCCTGGGCATCACCGATGAAACCGACGCCGTGCTGGTGGTCGTCAGCGAGGAGCGCGGCTCGATCAGCTTCTGCTTCAACGGTAACATCGTCTCGGATCTGGACGGCCCCCGCCTGCGGGCCGCGCTCGACAGCGTCTTCACGCCCCGGGCAAACGTCAAATCCAAGAAAGGCGGCCGCTGGCTGTCTCTCGTTCCGGCCTCGCTACTGCCCGCGAGCCGGCGGCTGCCGAGCCGCCGCGCGCAGGGCAAGAAGCCGCCGGCGTCCGAGGGCCCCACGAGCCCGGCGGCCACCGTGCGGCTGCGCGCGCCTGGCCCCAGCAGCGAGTCGCCCAAGAGCAGCATACCGGCCCCGGCCCGGCCCCTGAGAAAGTCCCCCGTCGTGACCTCCCCCGAGCCACCCGCTTCGAAGGACGCGGCGAGTCCGCCGAGCGAGAGCCCCGCCCAGGAGGAGTCCACGTGAACGCGACGAGCCGTCGCAAGCGGCGCGAGCAGGGCTTCTTGCGGGCGGCGTTGACGGGCAACCTGGGGCTGAAGCTGCTCAGCTTCGTGCTCGCTCTGGCCCTCACCGCCTATTTGCGCGGCGCACAGGACGAGCAGCAGCGGACGGTACCGGTGGACGTGGTCGCCCGGCTGCCGGCTCCGGACGTGCAGCGCGAGCTGATGACCCTGGTGCCTCCCAGCGTTCACGTCACGGTTCGCGGCAGCATGACGGCACTCGACCAATTGATGCAGTCCGGCGTGCCCCCGGTCGAGCTCGACCTACGCAAGGGCACCACCACCCGGATCGTGTTCGATCGGAGCATGTTTTCCATGCCCCCCGGCGTCGAGGTCAACATCATCGACCCCGCATCCATCGAGCTCGAGTGGCAGGACGTGGTCGTGCGCCAGGTGCCCATCCAAACCTCGATGATCGGGCAAGTGGCCCCCGGGCACGTCGTCAAGAGTTCTCGGGTGGAGCCGGAAACCATCGCCGTCGAAGGTCCGCGCCGACTGGTGGACGTGATTCAGTTCGTGCGCCTGGAGCCATTCGACGTGTCCGGAAAAACGGCCGGGGTCCACCGCCACATGCTGGCTCTCGATGCCCCCCCACCGCGCACCCAGTACCTGGGGCCCGCGACCGCGCACGTCTCCGTCATCATCGAAAAGCAGCTGATCCAGCGCAAGCTGGCCAAACAGGAGGTCCGCGTGGTCGGGCCGTCGCGAGCGAAAACGGACCCGCGGCGGGTCGATATCACCATCACCGGCCCGCCCGAAGTGATCAACGACCTGCGAGACGAGGTGGTGATCCCGCGGGTGGATCTGGCCGACATCGACTTCAAGGACCAGCGGCACGGCTCCTCCGTGCGGAACGTCGAGGTGGACCTCGCGAAGGTGGACATCGAGATCCAACCCCCGACGGTGACGGTGCGCTGGTAGCGGAGCCCCCTTCCTCCGCCCGGGCGACCCGTCCGCTGAGCGTCGCCGACGAGCGGAGCTCTCGTCCGCCCCGAGCTAGTCCAAGGGGACGGGAACCAATGTAGAGAAGAACTGTGAGCGAAAAATGCCGCGAAAAGCGCGAGCCCGAGACCCTCACCCCGGGGGGGCTCGGGCTCGCGGCGACATTTTTCGCCGGGAACGAGCTATCGGGCGGCGGAGCGGTACCCGACGTCGAGCACGTCGCCGCCGATGCGCTGCCCGGCAGCGTCGAACACCGAGAGGCGCACGACCCAGGGTCCTCTTCCGGGAGGGCGGCCCAATCGCGTTTCGAGCTGACCCGCTTCGCGGCGCCAGCTCGGCTCGACGGGGACGAGATTGACCGACGCACGCACCTCGAAGCGAAAGTCGTCGGGCACCGCGAAGCCCGCTTCGTCCTCCAGGCGCAAGCTCACCGCCAGCCCCTCACGGGGCCAGCGCTCGGGACTGGGGTCGATCCGCACGCGGGCGAAGATGTTCATCGGCGCCATGCTCACCTCGAGCACCTCGCGGGTCTGAGGATGGCGCAGCTTTGCGGTAACGGGTCGCTGGCCAACCAGGCCAAGGCTGTGGGGCGCCGGGAGAAACTCATCGATGCCGCTGTAGGCGATCTCGAGCCCCTCAGCACCGACCAGCTCCACTCGCATGCCCCGTGGCAACCGAAAGGTCCCGTCTCGCGCGACGGCCGCCCCCTGCGGAACGCGCAGGCCCACGACGTTGAGTCCGAGAGGCTCGGACCAGGCGCCTGCGAAGCCGGACGAATCGATGGCGCGAACGCGGACGACGTAGGCGCCCGGGGGCAGGCCCAGCACCTCGGCGGTGGTCTCGGAGAGGTTCCGGGTCTGGAGGGGCGACGCCTCAGCTTGCTGCGCGACCTCCATCTGGTAGCTCGAGGCGCCCTTCACGGCCTCCCAGGAGAGCGACGCCAAATCCGCTTTCCCCCCGGAATCGCGCAACAATCGGCGGTCGGCCCGCAGCGCCCCCGGGGGCTCGATCAGCGCGCGCTTGTACCCTTTGGGATAATACTTCGAATACAGCCGGGTGTTGCCCGCGGGCAGCCGCATCCAGCCGAAGCCGCTCGAAGACAGCTGCGTCCCTTGCCAGGCAGCGATCGACACCCGATCCTCGGCGACCCGGATCGAAGAGGAGCCCCCGCGGTTGATGAGTCGAACGTCCAGCGGTGCGCTGACGACCACGGCCCACTGCAGCGGCTCCTGCTCGGGCATCGAGATATCGAGCCGCCCTTCGTCGAGCACCACGGACCGACCGAACACCATCGGGTCGGGTCCCGCCCGCAGAGGGAGCTTTACCGTGCGACCGAAGCGGAAGCGAGCCCCCGGCCGGGCGCGCAGCACCGCGCCATGCCCCAGAGATATCGCCGCGCCTTCCGTGGAGGCGACCCAGTGGGTGTCGTCTACCGGCTCGATCTGACCTGCAAGCACCTTTGCGCCTCGGAGCGAGAGCGCCGCCTGGGCCGTGCCGCTGACGGCCCACAGGGCCGCGACCAAGAACGTGACCAGCACACGCGTGGCGGCCGGCCGCGTCCTGTGGGCTCGGCCGCCGCCAGCGCTCTTCGGGGAATCGCCCACCGGCATACCGCCCTGTGAACGGCCCGACCGGGACCTTCCAGAGAGGCGAATTGGGGCAGCGACCTCGGCTGGGGCGAACCCGGGGCGCGCCCGGGGTGCGGGGCGCAGCGAGGCGCCCCTCCCTCGGCCCCGCGTGAACGTCGGTGTGGGTGGCCGGGCCGCTCAACCGCGGCGAGCGGGCGGGCGAGCCCTCCCCGAAGCGAGCCGCCGCACGACGGCGTCGAGCAGAACCTCGTCGCGCCGCAGCAGCGCCATCGTGACCAGCCGCAGGCGCGGATCGCGTGGGTTCAACTGCACGAGCAGGCGCTGCGCCTGGCGTGCCTTCAGGTCGAAGCGCTCACCCGCCGGTCGCGCGACCAGCGGCTCCTGGGCACGTCGCTCGGGGCGCCGCGCGGCGAGTTCGAACGCGCCTTCGCCGGGGCGCACCTCGCAACCCGACGAGGCGGGCAAAGCGTGCACGGCAAGCGCGGCGAGCCGATCGAGCGGGGGCCGACCGGCGCCGGGCGGCTCACGCCCCGCCAGGCCCGGGCCCCGGGTGGCGCGCCGAAGGGGCACCGGCCCGTCGCAAACTCGACCCGCTGGCCCCTCTTTTCGTTCGATATCGCTCATCATCGCCCAGCTCGCCGGCGCACCGTCCCGGCCCCCCCCCGAATGCGTGCCCGCGGGCTTCTCACCTCTACGACGGCGCCGCCCCAAAGTGGGCACGGAACTGGCCGCGCCTCGCAGATGCGTGGCACCGATCCCTTCATCCACGCCGCGCCACCCACACGAGCTCCAGGTGCCGATCGCCGCCAACGCGCGGCGTCCACCGCGCGAGCGAGCTCCCCGGCGACGCCACGAACCGCCTCCCCGAGCCGGTCTCGCTTCGCCTGTCGAGTCGCCGGAGTGAGGTTTTGTGGGGTGACCTCCCCGCTCTTGCCTATGCTTCGCCGGCCATGTCCGACTCAATCGCACCGCTTGGCTCCCGAAGGAACGTGCTGGTCAGCACGGCCGCCCTCTTCGTCGTGATTTGGGGTCTGAAGGAAGGCGAGCCGCTGTTGGTACCGCTCGTCTTCGCAACGTTCCTGGCGATGCTGAGCGCACCGGCCGTGCTCGGGCTGCAAGCCCGCGGGCTACCCGACGTGATCGGAGTGCCACTGGTGGTGGTCTCGATTCTGGCAGCCCTGTTCGGCTTCGGCGCGCTGGTGGGCAGCTCGGTGAACCGCTTCGTCGCGACGCTCCCCCAGTATCGCTCACAGCTCGACGAGGCGATGTCGAGTTGGTTCGTGGCGCTCGAGCCGATCGGGCTTTCCCGCGAGAGCCTCAAGCGCGTCGCGGACCCGGACGCGGTCCTGGAGCTGGCGGGAACCACGCTGCGGGGGCTGGCCTCCAGCCTCTCCGACGCCCTGCTGATCGTACTCACGGTGGCTTTCATGTTGCTGGAGGTGGCGGGATTGCCCCGCAAGCTCCGGCGCGCCCTCGGCAACCCCTCGGCGGATCTGAGCGAGCTGGCGAAGATCTCCAAAGACGTGAAAGACTACGTCGTCCTCAAGACCTACATCAGCGCCGGCACCGGCGTCGCCCTGGGCCTGTTCACCGCGGCCGTGGGGCTCGATTTTGCACTGCTGTGGGGAGTGCTGGCCTTTCTGCTGAACTACGTGCCGAACATCGGCTCGATTCTGGCCGCGATTTCGCCGTGCCTGTTGGCCACCGTGCAATACGGCTTCAGCCGGGGTCTCGTCGTCGTGGCTGGCTATGTGGCGGTGAATCTGGTTTTCGGCAACGCCATCGAGCCGCGCGTGATGGGCAGAAAGCTCGGTCTTTCCACCCTGGTCGTCTGGCTGTCGTTGATCTTCTGGGGCTGGCTGTGGGGACCGATCGGGATGCTGCTCTCCGTGCCGCTGACGATGGTGGTCAAGATCCTGTTCGAACACAGCGTGCAATTCCGAATGGTAGCGGCCTTGATGGATTCGCCGCAGCAGGAACTCTGAGCCCGGGGCTGCCCGGCGCCGCGCACGGAGATGGGTCGCGGCCTCCCCCCCCCGGCGCCCAGCGCGACGACGCGCTCCGCCTCCTGCGAGGCCCCGGCGGAGTAGCCCGAGGCAAGTTTCCCCCTGCGCGGCGGGCGGGCTGGACGCCCCGACGTGTACCCGTTCGTGCGAAGCGGCTCGGCGCACACGGCGCGCCCCCGGCATCGACGCGGCGCTCGGCGCCAGCACGCCGAATCGCTTGGGGGCACCGAAGCGGCGCCGTTCCCTCCCTCGGGGGAATGGACCTAAAGAAAGCACTCGGCTTCTCGCTCGCGCCATCTTCCGTCGAAAACGACGGAGCGTCTTCGCCGCCTTCCGTGGCGGCGTTGGCGCGCCCGTCCATTCCGGTACAGATCCGGGAGGCGAACTACGACGATGGAGGGGCTGCCCGGCTCTTTCAACCGACGGCCATCGAGCCGATGTCCCCGCCGCTGCCCCGGATCGAGGGGTACTTGCCAGACGTCATCGGCGCAGGTACCGGCCAGCCAGGCGAAAACCGACCAGAGGCTTCCTCCGAGCTGGACGAGTCCGACGACGACCCGCCCGACGAGGACGACGACGGGGTCGACTACGATTCGAAAGAGGACGACGACGAGGAGGAGGACCGCGACGAGGAGGACGACGACGAGGAGCCCGATGGGGCGGCCGAGGGCGATCCGGACGACGAGGAGCTGGGCGAGGATGGGCCGGACTACGAGTCGGCCAACGGCGACGATGAGTCGGACCAGGCGGAGCCGAACGACGAAGCCTCGGACATCAGTCCGCCGGACCCCGACTCGGACAATCGTCCGAACGCGGAGGAGCCGACCGACGAATTGGACGAAGAGTCGGAGCACGGCGGCGGCGAGGCGAAAGAGGAGTCGGGCGAAGGCGATTCGGACGAGGACGATTCGGACGAGGACGATTCGGACGAGGACGATTCGGACGAGGACGATTCGGACGAGGACGATTCGGACGAGGACGATTCGGACGAGGACGATTCGGACGAGGGCGATTCGGACGAGGACGATTCGGACGAGGACGATTCGGGCGAGGACGACGACGACCCCGAGCCTCAGGCGGCCGACTCACCGGCGGTCGACCGGGATCGTCAGCCCCCGGGGAGCGCCCACGGCCAGGCGGATGAGAGCGAAGTCGAATCCGTGGCGGGCCTCGTGCGGCCGTTGCCGCTGGCCGGCACCACCCGCTGGCTGCGCAAGCACTTGCCACTGGTCGCGGCTGCGCTGGCCTCGACCACGACCGCGGCGCTGCTCATCCTCTGGCTGTTGCCCTCGCCGGTGGCCCCGCCTCCGTCTCCCCCCGACGCGGCCGCCACACCAGCCGCCGCCGCCCCCGCGGCGGGCCGAGAGGTCCACCGTGCCGGCACGGAGGCCGACGCCCCGGAAGCCGAGGACGAGGACGAGCCCCCCGCGGGGGAGGACCCGTGGAAGGACGCTCGGCGCCTGCCGCCCGGCCCCTGCGCAAGGCAGCTCGAGCCGCGCCGCATCCGCGACCACATTCCCCGCGGCTTTCAGCTGGCTACCTTGCCGGTGCCAGACTCCGTCATGGTCTACCTGGGCGCGTCCGAAGACGGCATGACGGCGCTCGGGCTCGAGCTGAACGCCACGACCCTCGAATCCCGCGAGGTGTTTCGCGATCTGAGCAAACGCGCGCTGCTGGGCGTCGTTCCGCGGTTCGATGGCGACAAGGTGGCCTTCCGCGTCGATCGGGTCAGCATCGGGGGCCACCGGGAGTGGCGCTCCCTGCCGGGCCCGCTCGACTTGGCGCTGACCCGGACCAACTACGGGGTGCACCTGATTCGGCAGAAAGACTACCGCGCCGTCCACCTGTGGCCGGTGGACGCCGGGGACGAGCTGACGCGGGCCGAGGTGGAGCGCTACGCCCAAAAGCGCTACGGCGTCGTGTTCCGCCGCGGGGGTCTGTCGGGCGACATCGTGATCGGGTGGGTCGACGGCCGCACACTTCGCCGCTCCTCGCTGAGCGAGTTGCCTTTTCCCGGTCGGGACGTGGGCGAGCCGAGCCTGGCCATCCGGGATGGACGGGCGTTGGTGGCGGCGGCGACGCGGCTCGACGACAAGACGCCCTGGACGGCCCGCCTGGCGACCGCACGCTGGCGCCGGCCCTCTCGCGAGGTAGAAGTCCCCGCGCTGACACCGACCGGTGCGGCGGACAGAGCGGAGCCCAAGGTGGTCGCGCTCAGCGGAGGGCGCTGGCTGGTGCAATGGACCGAAGGGAAACCCGGCAAGACCCGGGTTCGCGCGTTGACCCTCGACGAAAGCTTCGCCCCCCTCGGCAAGTCCATCGAAGTCTCCCCCGCGGACCTCCGCGCGCGGGGCGGCCGACTGGCTGTGGTCGACCAGGGACTGCTGTCGCTATTCTTGGTGGAAGGCGCCGGGGGGCTCGAGCTGTGGGGCACGGGTCTCGCCTGCGACTGAGCGAGGCGGAGCCCGACGCGCGCCGAGGCCCTCCACCGACGGGACCGGCGGCGAACGAGTCACCGTTCCCCGGGGAATTCGCTAGCCATTGCAACTTCCCCAGGAATCTGTCACCGAAGTGTCACCCGTGCGCAGCTCGCCATCGAGCTATACGCGCCACAATCCGGAGTAATCCCGCATGGCCGCCGCGACTGAGCCCGCTAGGGAGACCAACCACGGGGCGTCCGAGCCCGCCACGTCTGCCGTGGCTTTGGTGCGCCACGGGCAGTACGAGCAGCCCGAAGGCGTTCCGAGCGCTCACCTGCCCTACCCGCTGACGCGGCAGGGGCGCGATCATGCGCGCGCGGCCGCCACCGAGCTGCTGCAGTTCGCCGAGGAACGCGGGCTGACCGTGTCGGAGCGAGTCGATTGCTCGACGATGCTGCGCGCCTGGGAGACCGCGACCATCCTTGCCGAGCAGCTGAGCACCAGGCTGGGCAAGCGGCTGCAGGTGGTGCAGCACGCGGCGCTGGCCGAGCGGTGCCTCGGGGCGGCCGCCAATCTGTCCGTCGAGGCCATCGAGCGAATCATCCGCGCCGATCCGCGCTTCGAAGCGCCTCCGCCCGGCTGGAAGCGCGACCCGGACTACCGTGTCCCGCTGCAGGGCGCCGAATCGCTGATGGAGGCCGGGCAGCGCGTCGCGGCACACCTCTCCCGGCGGCTGCGGGAGAGCCCGGAAAGAACGCTCGCCATCTGCGTGGGGCACGGGGGAGCGTTTCGGCACGCGGCACTGGTGTGCGGCGTGCTCAGTCGGCAGCAGGTCGCCGAGCTGTCGATGTTTCATGGAAGGCCCGTTTTTCTCGCGCCGAAGGGCTCGCTCGCGGACATTGCGGCTCCGGCGGAAGCGCAGAGCGCCTTGCCGATGGTACAGGTCGGGGGCAACTGGAAGCAGCGCTTTTCGAAGAAAACCTACGACTGACACGCACGGCCCTTGCCATCGCGGAGACGCCTTTTGCGCCGCAGCGGCAGCACCGGCTCCCTCCCGAACACCCCAAGCATCGAAAACGTCATGACACAGGCCCTGATCTTGGACGAAGAAGATCCCCAGCCGAGCACACAATGGCTCCCCAAAACGGTTCAACGCTGGCCATTGCCCGCGCGGAAGAAGGAGGCCGCGACCTATGCCGATCCGGAAGACGTCTCGCTGGAAGAGGTCCGCTCCTACGCCCGAGGCAAGCCCTGGTTGTGGCCGTCACGCCGAACGTACTTCTTCTGCGACATCCACGCGGACACGGATGCCTTTCTGCTCTCCTTGCAGGCCTCCCGCGGCGTGAAGCGGACGGGTCCGGGGGATTCCGACTTCGAGCTGACCCCGGAAGGCCAGTCCGCTCGATTCGTCATCGGAGGCGATTGCTTCGACAAAGGGCCTGCCAACTTGCGCCTGCTGCGTTGCCTGCATGCGCTCATCCAGCGCGGCGCCGAGGTGACGATCCTGGCCGGCAACCACGATCTGCGTACGCACTTGGGCCTGGCCTACGCCGGGCGGCGGGAAACGAAATTCCAGCATCTATTCGTGCGCATGGGGAAGAAGACGATACCCCTGTTTCACGAAATTCATCAGGAGATGCGCGAGCGAGGCGAGCTCCCGGGCGACGTTGCGAGCGATGACCAGGTTCGTCGAGAGCTCTTTCCGAGCGAGCAGTGGTACAGCCAGTTCGCCTCCGAGGTCGAAGGGCTGATGCCCGAGCCTCGCGTCCGCAAGGAGCTCAACCGGATCCGCGAGAAGTCGGAAGAGTTGCAACGCATGTGCAGTGCTCTCGGCCTACGCCTCGGGGACGTGCATGCAGCGCTGGCCAAGGCCCGCCAGATGTTCCTCGAACCGAGCGGTGAGTTCGCCTGGTATTTCGAGCGGATGACTCTGGCGCACCGCGACGGTTCATTTCTCTTCGTTCATGCGGGGGTGGACGACACGATCGCCCGGGTGCTGCGAGCGAGCGGCATCGAAGGAGTCAATGAGCAGTACTTTCGCCTGAAGCGCGAAAACCTGTTCGATCTGTACAACGGCGCGGTCGGCAACGCATTCCGCACCAAGTACCGGGACATCGACTTTCCACTGACCCCGAGTGGGCTCGAGGATCTCAGGGCCTCCGGAATCTACGCGGTGGTGCACGGCCACCGAAACATCCTGCGAGGCCAGCGCATCACCCTGCGCGCGGGCATCCTGAATTTCGAATGTGACGCTTCGGTGGACCGAAATACTCGAAAAATCGAGCGGTTGTCGGGCCCAGGCGGCGCCGTGATGGTTTTTCACCCCCACGGTCAACTGTTTGCCACGAGCACGGACTACCCTTTCGTTCGAAGGTTCGACCCCTCGAAGGTGTTCGAGCTGACTACGCTTCAGAAAGCGAAGGAGGAGAAAGCGTGACGATAGAGACGGATCCAGAAGCGGCTCCAAAACCGGACGAACCGACCGAACGCGGCTCCGGCGAGAGCTCGGAGGCCACCGCCCTCGAAGCTCCGCCTCCCTGCGACAAAGAAGAATCGGTCGACGGGAAGAAGAAGAAGAAGGCCAAAGGCAAGATCAAATTCGAGTCCACGATGCAGCGCCAGGAAGCGGTTACGTATTTCCGCGCCCTCGTGGATGGCCTCGAGACGGGCCACTTGCATTTCAAGCAAGGCGAGGAGAGTCTGGAGCTCGACCCCTCGGGCCCAGTAGCGATCGAACTGAAAGCGTCGGTCAAGGGCGACCGGCAGAAGGTCAGCTTCGAGCTCGAGTGGAGAACTTCGAGCGAGGGGCCCTTCAACATCGAGACCTGACGAGGTCTGGGCGAGGGCGTCGGCGAAGCTCCCTCCCACTCCGGCCGCCGACCGATCCCTTTCGACGGCGGCGTGCTGGCGAGTGGCTTGCGCGGACTCCCTCCTCGGTCGAGCTGACCGTGCGGGGCTCCCCACGTGGGCGCCTCCGTCACCGTCGTGTCGACCAGGAGCAGGCGACGTTTCACCATTCCCCGATCCCAGCGAGCGAAAGAAGTCGCAATGCGGTCCCACGAAGGCATCCACGAGAACCTGCGCTTTCTGATCATCGAGATCGAAAAGCAGCTCGAACGCACGGCGCGCTACTTGCGCAACCCGAACAAGGCGCTCGCGCGCAAGGTGGTGGCCGCAGACGACTACATCGACAACCTCAAGACGATCATCCAGCGCAAGTCCTTCTCCGCGGCAGCGGAAGCGCTCGGGGAGCGCGACCAGAGCGTCGACTACATGCGAACGTTCGAGGCGCTCGCCGCCAACCTCGAACGCATCGCCGACTTCTGCGAAAAGGTGCTCGACCAGGTCGGCCACATCGACCGAACTTCGGTGCGGGAGCGCTACGATTTCAACCCGTTCATCGACGTCGTGATGCGAGGCGTCGGGCTCATCGAAGGCGCGGTTTTCCAGCGAGACGTGCGGCTGGCCCTCTCGATCTGCCGGACCGAGCACACGCTGGACCAGATGTACGCCAAGGCATTCCGGCAAATTCTCTCGGAACTGAAGACGGACGAGGAGGGTGAAGAGACCCAGACCCTCGTGACCGTGCTCTTCATCGCTCACTACCTAGAACGCATGGGAGATTCGCTCCTCAACATCGGCGAGGCGATTCTTTCGTCGCACCTGGGCGAGCGCATCAAGATCGACCAACTCCGGACCCTGGAGGGGTCCCTCGACAAGACGGACATCGACTCGCATCTCGGGCGGCTGCGGCTGAACGCGATGGGGGAGACGAAATCCGGAGCCCGCGTTGCCTCGCTTTCCGTTCGCCCCCCCCGCGGCGACGAGCCCCCCCCGGAGGCGGGACCCTCGCCGGAAGCCAGCGCCTCCGCACACGCCGACGGCTCCGGGCCCACACGACGGCGCGGCGGCGCGGCGCGCTCGGTCATCTTCAAGGAGGGCAAGACCAACAAGCTGATCGAAGAGCGGGACAGCATCACCCGCTGGGAGCAGCTCATGCCCGGGCTGGCACCCAAGATCTACTCCTTTCACGATGCCGGCGAAGACGGCGCCATTTTATTCGAGTACCTCTCGGGTCGTACCTTCGAATCGATGTTGTTCGGTCGCCCCTCAGCGGAGGTTCACCGCGCGCTGGACGCCATCCAACGAAAACTCGTCGAAGTGTGGAACACCACGAGGCGTCCTGAGCCCGCCAAACCACGCTTCATCGCGCAGCTGGAGAAGCGCTTCGACGACGTACTGGCCGTCCACCCCGAGTTCGACGACAGAAATGCACGAATCGGTGGCTTCTCGGTGAAGTCCTTCTCGACGCTGATGTCTGGGCTGCGCGCTCTCGACGATCGACTCGCCGCCCCCTTCTCGGTATTCATCCACGGAGATTTCAACGTGGACAACGTCATCTACGATGCTCGACACGATTCCGTGCGCTTCATCGATCTGCACCGATCGACGATGATGGACTACACCCAAGACATCTCCGTCTTCCTGGTTTCGCATTTTCGCTTGCAGGTCCTCGATGGCCCTGCCCGCCGGCGGATCCGTGGCATGATGCGCCGCTTCTACGAGTTCGCGGGCGAGCACGCCGAGAGAATCGGGGACAGCACGTTCCACGTCCGCCTCGCACTCGGGATGGCTCGCTCGCTGGCCACGTCCACTCGGTTCGTGCTGGACCAAAATCTCGCGCGCGACATGTTTCTCCGCAGCCGATACCTCTTGGAGCGGCTGATCGAGGCAGAAGGCAACCCTGGCCGCTGCGCCGCAGAGCTAACCCGGGAGGTTCTCGTTGAGTAGTAAATCGTTGCGTATTGGTGTCGTCGGAATAGCCGGCGGATGGTCGTCCGAAACCCTGGCAGATGCGGTGGAGAGGGCGACGGGGTATCGGCTCTTGGTCGAGATGCGGGAATGCTGCGCCGAGCTTTCGGCGGGTCGCGTCTGGTGCCGCGACGTGGACCTGTGCGAGCTGGACGGGCTCATCGTCAAGAAGATTGGCACCGCGTACAACCAGGACATGCTCGACCGGCTCGAGTTGCTGCGCTTCATCGAGAGTCGTGGGGTGCGAGTCTTTTCCAACGCCAACAGCATGCTCCGCCTGCTCGATCGCCTCAGCTGTACCGTCACCCTGGCGGCAGCCGGGATCCCCATTCCGGAGACGACGATCACCGAGGACGTGGCGCGCGGCACGGAGATGGTCAAGCGCTACGGAGCGGCAGTCCTCAAGCCCCTCTACTCGACCAAGGCGCGTGGAATGGAGCTCATCGACTCCCACACGACAGCCGACGTAGAAGCCCGGGTGCGAGCTTTTCGTGAGGCGGGCAACCCGGTGATGTACATCCAGCGAAAGGTGAACATCCCCGGGCGCGATCTCGGAGTCGTTTTCATGGGGGGTGAGCACGTCGGCACGTACGCCCGCGTGAAGAGTGATGCTTCCTGGAATACCACCACGCGAGACGGCGGCCACTACGACAAGCACGACGCGGACCAGGCGACGATCGAGTTGGCGCGGCGCGCGCAGGCTCTGTTCGAGCTGGACATCACCAGCGTGGACGTCGTCGAAACGGAGGAAGGCCCCCGGGTTTTCGAAGTGTCCGCCTTCGGCGGATTTCGAGGCATGAAGGACGCGCTGGGGATCGACGCCGCCCAAATGTATGCCCAGTACGCGGTCAAGGAGCTTTCCAAGTGAGTGAGCGCAACATCGCCGCTCTGGCCGCCGAGCTACGTGCGCGAACGCCGAGCGAGCATCAGCTCGCGCTGCTCATCGGGGGGGTGAGCCTCCGGCTCCGCACCAATTCGAGCGAGCTGGTGCAGAGGTTGCGGAGCTACTTCGGGACCGTCGCGATCGACACCGAGGGGGCTCCGGCTCCAGACATCGAGCTCTGCGCGCTGCAGGGCGGCGTCGAGGAATTTCCCTACGCCTTCAAGGACTGGCCGCGGGAAGCCGGCAAGGTCGGCAAGAAGGAAGCCTTCGCGGATTTCGAAGACGGCAGGATCGTCAAGAAGGTGCGAACCGGAATGCATTTCCTGGTGGGGCATCGAGATCTGGTCGCCGTCGGCCCCTGCCTCGACAACGACAACCAGATCGTCAATTTCATCAACTCTCAGTACGTTTCGAGCAAATTGCACGAGGGTTGGCAGCTGTGCCACGCGGCGGGCGTGGCCAAGGGGGGGCGAGGGATGGTGATCGCGGCTCGCGCCGGGGCCGGAAAATCGACGCTCGCCCTGCACCTCATCAGCAGCGGCCTGGACTTCGTGAGCAACGACCGTGTGCTGATTCGCCGCACCGAAGAAGGCCCGCGAATGGCGGGCATCCCCAAGATGCCGCGCGTCAACCCCGGCACGCTGCTCAACAACGAGGACCTCGCCGGCATCCTGCCCCCCGAGCGGGAGCGGGAGCTCCGCAAGCTCGACAAGCAGGAGCTGTGGAACCTCGAAGAGAAGTACGATGTGATGATCGAGCAGACCTTCGGGCCGGGGCGCTGCGTTTTCAACACCGAGATGATCGCCCTGCTCGTGCTCAACTGGTCCTCCGGTTCGACCGCCCCGACGGGCTTTGCCGATGTGGCGGTTGCGGAACGCCCGGACTTGATGGACCTGGTCATGAAATCGCCCGGCGTGTTTCACCGAGATCCCAGAGGAAGGGCGGCCTTGGCAGATCTTACGCTGCGCCGAGAGCCCTACCTCGATGAGCTCTCGAACGTACGCGTGATCGAGGCCACGGGCTACGCGGATTTCCCCCGGGCCGTGGAGCTGTGCCGAAAGCTGATATTGCAATGAGTGAAACGCCGGTGCGGGTGCGGCTCTCTCGCTCGGCGCTGATCGTGGACCGGCTCCGGGTCGCGCGCAGCCTCCGCGCGCCCGAGCTCGGCCCGCGCCTGCTCTTTTTCAGCGGCGGCAGCGCTCTACGCCCCTTGAGCCGCGTCCTCAAGCAGTACACCCACAACTCGGTTCATTTGATCACGGCCTTCGACTCGGGCGGCAGCTCTGCCCAGCTGCGACAGGCGTTCGCAATGCCGGCCATCGGCGACCTGCGCAACCGGATCGTGGCGCTCGCCGACGAGAGCGTGCGTGGAAACCCCCAAATCTACAAGCTCTTCTGCTATCGGCTCCCGTCTGGGGAGCCCCCGGAGGCGCTCCGTCGAGAGCTCCACGATCTGGTCTCCGGCGCCCACCCCCTGGTGGAGGACATCCCCGACCCGCCGATGCGGCAGATCGTCCGCACCCACCTGCGTTTCTTCCTGGAGAGGATGCCCCAGGGGTTCGACCTGAAGGGGGCGAACATCGGGAACCTGATGTTGGCCGGAGGCTACCTGGCCAACGCCCGCGACCTCGATTCCGTGCTTTTCCTGTTCTCCAAGCTCCTGGAGGTGCGGGGAACGGTGCACCCGATCGTCGATGTGGACCTGCACCTGTGCGCAGAGCTCGAGAATGCCGAACAGGTCGTGGGCCAGCACCGCCTGACGGGCAAGGAAGTCCGCCCCATCGAATCGGCGGTGCGCAACCTGCACCTCGTCGAGGGCTTGGACCGCCCGACCCCCGCGAACGTGGTCATCGGCGACAAGATCCGAATGCACCTCGAGGCCGCCGATTTGATTTGCCTCCCCATGGGCAGCTTTTACACGAGCGTGATCGCGAACCTGCTGCCCAAGGGCGTGGGGCAGGCCATCGCAGCGGCGAATTGCCCTCGCGTATACATTCCCAACGCGGGTGTCGATCCGGAACAGCGAGGGATGACCCTTTCGACCAGCTTGCAACGGCTGGTCGAGTACGTTCGGCGGGATGCGGGACCGAACGTTCCGATCGACGCGGTGGTGAATTTGGTTGTTGTCGACCGAGATAGCACGCACTACTCGATGAACATCGATCGAGAGCAAGTCGAGGCCATGGGCGTACAGCTACTGGCCTGCGACCTCGTCAGCCCCGAGAGCGCACCGTACGCGGATCCCGTCCGGCTCACGGAGGTCTTGCTGTCCCTGATTTGAGATGACCCCGCCCGAATCCGCTTTGCCCCCCCCCAGCACCGCTGCTCCCCCCCTTTCTCGGCCAGCCCTGCCGGCGGGCGGCGCCCCCTCGACTCGAGCCTCAGCCCCGGAAAAAGACAATGGATAGCGACGAGTTCAAGCACGAATCCCTCCAGGATACTCGTTCGATCGTGCAATATCTGCAGGCCCTCATCGACGGGCTGCAGAGCGGTACTCTCGAGCTGAGCGACGAGCGGGCCAAGGTCGTGCTGGAACCCAAGGGGCTCCTCGGGCTCGAGCTCCGAGCGAAGCGCAAGGGGCGGCGTAGCAAGTTCCAAATGAAGCTGACGTGGACCGACGCGAAGCCAGCCACCGAGGACAGCTCCCTGAAGCTGACCCCGGGGGGTTCCGAGTCAACCTCCGAATAGGATCTCCCCGCAGGGGGGCCGTCCCTCCGGCGGCGAAGCAAGCCCGACACCAGCACCCACCAGCAGGCCGCTAGGGTCGAGGTCCGTCTCTCGGCTCGGTCGAACGCACGCCCTCGTGGCGGCGCGCTCACCTCGGGAATCCTCACCGCCCGGACCGCTGCTCGTTGCGCCGGCGGCGCGACCCGTCGCGCCGCCGGGGGGGCACGGCCCATCGACGAGCCGTTCTTCTCGCCTCGGAGGGGCGGAACGCAGCGCGACCGCGCGCAGGTCAGACGCTCAACATGTAGCCGCGGCCGTGCTCGGCCCGCACGCACCAACCACAATCACCCAGCTTGCGGCGAATGTGGTGCACGTGCACACGCACCAGAGCGGTTCGCGGTGCGTGGTGCGTTCCAATCACCTCGCTGATGATCCGATCGCTGGAGATCCACATGCCGGGCCTCTCCGCCAAGTACTGGAAGATCGCGAACTCGGTCGGAGTCAACTTGACCGACTTGGGGCCCACTTGAACGACGCGCTTGTCCGGGTCGATGCGCACCTCGGTTCGCGCCCCTGGGATCAACCATTGATCCGAGCTGCGTCGAATCAGCGCGCGAGCCCGCGCCGCCAGCTCGCGACCATTGAATGGTAGGCATACGTAGTCGTCGGCACCGGCCTCCAGCAACTCCGCCGCCGCCTCAGGGCCGTTGTCCGCGCAGAGAATCAGGACTGGGCAGCGCTTGCCAGATTGCCGGAGGCTTTTGACGCGTTGAGCGGCCGAGTCCCGCTTGGGACCTTGCACGAGCACGAGCAACCCCTGGAAGCCGAAGCCGACGACCTCCGAGATTCTGTCCTCCTGGCAGGCTTCCACCTCGAGCTTCAGCTCCTCGAAGACCTTACATACCGTTGCGGCCCACTCGGTGTGCTGACTAGCCACTACCACCTGAGCTGGTGTGGACTGCGCCGCGGTTTGGTCGCCCATCCGTGCGTAACCTACCATATGCTGCTTCTCCCAAGAGCCGCTTTCCCTCGCGAGGGGGGGGAAGCAATCTCTACGCTAGCGACTCGCTTGAACAAATTCCTCAACACTGGAAACTACGTAACTCTCGACCGACTCTTGAGTCGTAGCTTGCGTTTTGAGCGCACGAGCGCTCACCCCGAGCGAGTGATCACCGCCGTCGACGACGTGTAGTTGCGAGCGGACTTGCATCCCCCTCCGAACCTCCTCCAGGAGATCCAAGGGACACAGGCGATCCCGCGTCCCCTGAATAAATAGTACGGGGCTGGCAATCGTTCGCAACACTTGATCGCGAAGCGCACCGTTCTGTCCGACGAGCGGGTAGCCGAAACACACGACTCCTCGCACATCCTCCTCCAGTGCCACGTGACAACCAACCCGGCCCCCCATGCTCTTGCCCGCGAGAAAAATCGGATGCCCCGCGTACTTCGTGCGCACCGAGGCGAGCTCGGCGCGGTGGGTTTCGATGAGCCGAGGCAGACGATCGGGGGCGCGCCGCCCCTCGCGCATGTACGAATAGTCGAAGGGGACCACGACTCCGACCTGCCGCAATCGCTCGGCGTAGCGCTTCATCCACGCGGATTCACTGGAAGCTCCCGCTCCGTGGGCGAAGAGAAAGACTGGCGGCTTGGGGTGACTCACGGCGCTCCTCGGGAAGTTCGGAGATTGGCGGGACTCCGGCCGTGCGACGCTTTGGCTCGCCTTCGGCCCGCTCGAGTGGGGGTTCGCGTCGAGTGGCGCGACGGGACGAGCTCGTTCCCGGCAAAAAATGTCGCTGCGAGCCCGAGCCCCCAACGGGTGAGGGTCTCGGGCTCGCGCTTTTTGCGGCATTTTTCGCTCACAGCTTTTCTCTACATTGGTTCCCATCCCCTTTCGTGGATGGGATCTAGCTCGCACCGGGAAGGCATGACTCGGGGGGCTCGAGATCGTTTCCAACGCGTTGCGAGCACCACGGGCCGAGCGACGGCACCGCCGCGATCGTGGGTTGCCCATGCGGGGCTGGACCGCTCGCCCTGCCTTTCCGGAAGGCCCGGCACCTCGGCCCCGGGCGCAGGGGCGCCCCTCGGCGCATCGCACAGCCCCCTCACGAGTCGCCAACGTTTCGCCGGTAGACGAGCGCGTGATTGTTGGCGGGGAGCGCGACGACGCGCTCCCGCTCGAAACCGAATCGACCCGCCACGCGCGTGATTTCGTGCTCGTCTCGAACGCCCCAGCTCGGGTCGCGCTCGCGCAGGCTGCGATCGAAGTCGCGATTGCTCTCGGCCGTGAAGGCGCCCCCGAAGCAATACGGCCCGTAGGTGACGAGGATCCCGCCGGCGCCCAGGGTGGCCGCCGCCCCCCGCATCAGCCCCACGGTGGCCTCCCAGGGAGAGATGTGGATCATGTTGATGCACAGCACGAGGTCGACCGGCGGGTGGTGCCAGGGGGCGCACATGTCCAAAGCCAAAGGCGGCAAAAGATTCGGCAGCATGGCCTCGGCGCGGTACGCCTCGATGCTCGCGCGGGCGGCGTCGTCGCGATCGCTCGGTCGAAAGCGCCAGCCGGGCCGCCTCGAGGCGAAGTGCAGCGCGTGCTCCCCGGAGCCACTGGCCACCTCGAGCACGGCCGCCTGCTCGCCCAATAGCGGTGAGAGAACCGAGAGAATCGCCTCGCGGTTGCGCAACGCCGCCGGGGCGTGGCGCTTCACGCCGACCGCCGCGACCCGGCGCTGGCCTTCGACCTGCGACGCGCGAGCCGCTCGGCGCGCTTCACCTCACTGGCATCGACCACCCAGCCCCGGCAATTTTCACTGCCGCACAGGCAGCGGATGGCAGCCTCCGCGGGCCAGCCATAGTCGATCGTGAGCTGCTCGTCCACGCGCACCGTCTTGAGCGCGTGGACCCAGATCTGCGGCTCGTGTCCCCCCTCCGTTTCCCATTGAACGAGCTCACAGTTCGGCTCGCAACAGTGGTTCAGGAAGCGAAACGGGGCGGCGGGCTCGAGCACGCCGAGTTCCCCCAAGTCGACGACGTAGTCCGGGTCGTAATCGTCCCCCGAAATGACCTTGCCCCGCATCTCGCCCACGGACTGCCCTTTCCTGAATTGTTTGCGCGCGAACGCGCCCTTGCCGGCCGGTGTCGAGCGCACGCTGATGAGGCTGCGCCAGTCGCTAGTTCGAGTCACGCGCGCGACGTTATTTTCGAGCCGCCAGTCCGTCAAGCTCGCGATGCCGCTCGCGACCTGCGCGGCCGCGCGGCATCTACCTCCCCTCGTCGATCGAATCGGGCTCGCCGGAGCCCGCCGGAGGCTCGGCGGCGGCCTCGCCTGCGCCGCGGCCCGCCAGGCGCAGGGCGATGTCCTCGCCCACGGAGCACACGGCCCCGCGGCAAGCCGCCACGGAAAAATGTGCTGACAACTCGCAAGCCTTCACGCGCCGAGGCAGCCCCAACCCCAGACTCTCGGCGATCCAACCCAGCACGGCCTCGGGCGCGACCCCGGCTTGCCGCAACCGACGCAAGCTCACGTCGTCACTTCGCTTCGCCAAACGACGGCCGGAGCCATCGACCACCAAAGGCAAGTGAAAGAAGCGAGGCGGCGGCGCCCCGATCGCGCGGTATACGAGGATCTGCCGAGCCGTGCTCGACAGCAGGTCGTCCCCGCGAACCACTTCCGTCACGCCCTGCTGGGCGTCGTCGAGCACGACGGCGAGCTGGTAGGAGGGAACACCCGCCCGGTTGAGGATCACGAAGTCGCCCACCTCCCGAGCCACATCGACCCGCCGGGTGCCGACGATTCCGTCTTCGAACTCGGTGGGGCCGCTTTCGCCCGCCGAAAGCCGAATCGCAGGCTCGCGGCCCGCGTGCGCGCGCGCCTGCGCCACCGAAGCGAAGCGGCCTCGGCAGCGGCCGGAGTAGCGTGCTTCGAGCTGGCCCGCATGCGGCGCGGCCAGGGCGCCGGCGAGCTCCGAGCGGCGGCAAACGCAGGGGTAGGCGAGCCCGCGATCGACGAGCGATTCGGCTTGCTCCCGCATCGCCGCCAGCCGCGACGACTGAGAGAGCACCGGCCCGTCCCAGTCGAGCCCGAGCCAGCTCAGATCTTCGACGACCCCGCGCTCGAACTCGGGTCGAACGCGCGAGCGATCCAGATCCTCCTGCCTCAGGAGAATCCGCCCACCCATCGAGCGCGCTCGAGCCCACGCGAGCGCGAACGTGCGGGCGTGGCCGAGGTGCAGCCATCCCGTCGGGCTCGGGGCCATCCTCCCCACGCGCACCGCCGCGCTCATCGAGTCCAGCCCGGCTGGAGCCCAGCGTGGCGACCCCTCGTCGCGCGGGGGGCCGCTGCTGGCCTCCGCCGATCCCCCCCGATCGCCCCAACCGGCCACCCACGGCCCCCGACCGAGGAGGAGCCGCCGAGATGGCCGCCACGGCCGCTCGACCCGGGCGGCCTTCCAGCACGAAAGCGAAAAAGCGCCGAGACGGCGTTGGGGAATTTCCCGTACCCCCCGCGGCGCGTACGCTTGGGCCCACACGCCATCACGCGGGAGTCCCAGTTCATCATGACCTCGTCCACCGAAGAGGAGCCGGCACCGAGCCAACGATTCGACCTTCCCCGCAGTGCCCTCTCTTTGCTGCAAGACGCAAGCGCCGCCGCCATGAAGGTCGCCTCCCAGCAGCAAGCGGCGGTCACCGCGGCGGGTCGCCTGCTGGAAAAGACGGCCCGGCGCGAGGGCATGGTATGGGTCGCGGGGGACGCGGCCGACGAGCACCAGCGGCGGCTCGAAGCCGCGGGGCACCGCGCCGTGAGCATGGTCGATCCCACCCGCCTGCCGAGAAACCTGCGCGCCGGGGATCTGCTCCTGGTCACCGCCGTGGGGGACGCCCCTTCGTCGCTCCTGAGCGAGGCGCGGGAGCAGGGTCTGCACACGATTGCTCTGGTGGGCCAGCACGCGCCGCAGGCCGAGGCCGAGGTCGTCATCTCGGTCGAGTGCGCCGATCTGCAGGCCACGGAGCTCACGCACGATTTCATCATGACCGCGCTGTGCGCGCAGACGGTGGACTGGGACAGCGCCGAGTCGGCGGCTTGAAACCAGCCGGACGCGTACGAGCCGTGCCGCGCGGAGCGACCCCCGGGGCCCCGGGTGCCGCCCACGGCGCGGAGCCCGTCGACGCGGCTCCCCCCGGGCGCTGCCTCCCCCGCGCTCATGACCGCCGCGCCGGCGCGGCGTCGAGCCCGACCCGCTCCAGGAGGCTGGCGTAGCATCGCGCTGGAGCTCCATCGACCTGCATGGGGAGGCCGGCAGCGACCCAGCCCGGCAACTTGCGCCCGAACGCATCACGATTGCCGAAGAACCCGTGCCGCAGCTCGACGAGCCGATCGTAGCCGGCAGCGCGCAGGGCGACCCCGGCTTTCGCGGAGCGCCCGCCGGAATGGCACGCGACGACCAAGCCAGCGTGGGTGGGAAAATGCGCCCTCACGGCCGCGACAAATCGCGGATTTTCCACGAGCCGATCGCCCTCCGCCAGTGCCCAAGGAAAATTCCAGGCGCCGGGGGGATGGCCCGCCTCAAATTCAATCTCGCTGCGCACGTCGAGCAAGGTATATCCTTGTTGATCGAGTAGCTTTTGCGCCGCCTCCGGCGAAACTATGAGTCCGTCCAACACCTCGAGTTTCATACCGTGATCCGCGAGCACGCGCACGCCCCGGACGACCTGCCCCCCTCCCCTACCCGGTCGCGGTGGGGATCGACCGGTGGTCGATGCCGGTAGACGGTTCGGCGAGCGGTCCGAGCCCCCGCTCCCCCGGGGCGGCGCCAGCGCCGCAAGATGTGCTGCGAGTGATCCCTCTCGGGGGCCTGGGCGAGGTCGGGATGAACTGCCTGCTGCTCGAAGAGCAGGGCGCCATCCTCGTGCTGGATTGCGGCGTCACGTTTCCGGACGAAGATCGCGGCGTCGACCTCGTCCACCCTGATTTCCGCTATTTGGTCGAAAATCGAGATCGCGTTTGCGGGGTGTTTCTCACTCACGGGCACGAGGATCACATCGGGGCCCTGCCCTACTTGCTGCGGGAGCTGCAGGTCCCCGTGTGGGGGCCCGCTCACGCGCTGGCCCTGGTCCGCCGGCGCCTGCAGGATAGAACGCCCGATCGGGCTCGCGCCTCGGTCGACCTGCGCGCGGCCCGCGTGCGCGAACGATACCGCGTGGGCCCGTTCGAAGTGGAACCGATTCGGGTGTCCCACTCAATCGTCGAGGCTACCGCCCTGGCCGTGCGCACGAGCGCGGGAGTCGTGCTGCACAGTGGAGATTTCAAGTTCGACCCGGAGCCGGCGGACGGAGAGCGAACGGATGAAGCGCGGCTCGAGGAGCTGGGAGACGAGGGCGTCGCGTTGCTGCTCAGCGACAGCACCAACGTCGACAACTTCGGCCGGTCCTCCTCGGAAGCAGAAGTCGCGCGCGCGCTGGAAGAGCTCGTCGCCACGGCCCAGCAGAGGGTGGTGGTCGGGTTGTTCTCGAGCAACGTACAGCGGCTGATCAACCTCGGGCACATCGCCCGCCGCCACGGTCGACGGATCGGCTTGCTCGGGCGAAGCCTGAAAACGCACGTGGAGACGGCTCAACAGCTCGGGCACCTTTCGTGGGGCAGCGAGCATCGCGTCCTGGGCGATCACCTCTCGAACTGCCCCTCACGCGAGCTTCTGTTGCTGGCGGGTGGCACGCAGGCCGAGGCGGGCGCCGCGCTGACGCGGCTCTCTCGAGCCGCGCACTCCTCACTGAGCCTGGCCCCGGGTGACCGAGTCATCCTCTCGAGCCGCATCATCCCCGGAAACGATCGGAAGGTCTCGCAGCTGATGAGCGCGCTACTTCGGTTGGAGGTGGACTTGCACACGGCGCAGCGGCAAAGAGAAATCCACGCCAGCGGCCACGCCACTCGCTCCGAGCTCGAGCACATGTTCCAACTGGTTCGCCCGCGGGCCTTCATCCCCGTGCACGGCACGCGCCATCACCTCCACAGCCACGCTCAGCTGGCGGCCGAGTGCGGCGTGACCGAGAGGCTCGTGATCGAAAATGGTCAGATCGCGGAGCTTGCCGGGGGGCGGCTGACGCGAGCTGGCGAGGTCCCCAGCGGCCGCGTCTACATCGATCTGGGGAGCCACACGCTGCAGCCGGAGATCCTTCGCCAGCGCGCGCAGCTCGGCCGCGCCGGGCTGGCTCAGCTCCTGGTGACGCTCGATTCCGAGGACGAACCCCTGCACCCCGCCCGCGTGTTCACGCTCGGGGTCCCTTGCTTCGACCTGGAAGAAAATCGCAAGGCGCTCTGCCGGGAGGCCGACGAGTGGTTGCGCCGCAACAGCAAGAAGTGGCGTCGACGCGGCCTGGAGCCACAGCGCGAGCTGGAGCGCTTTCTCAGCTGGCGGCTGGAACGGTGGATCGGTCGCCGCCCCACGGTTCACGTCGAAATCTTGCGCGCCTGACCACCAGGCGGGTCCGAGCCGCCGCGGCTCTGCGCGCCTGCGACCGGCGAGGCTACGAGCGCCACCCGTGTGTGCGCTACCGTGGACGATCGTGCAACGCGCCGATCGATCGCGCAACGCGCCGATCGATCGCGCTCCTCGAGGCTCGGCCGCACCGACCCGCTCACTCGCGGCGGCCCCCTCGGGTGAGCGCGGCCTTCCGCGCGCGAGAGAAAACCTTTCCCTCCCAGCGGCCGCGTGATTCGTCGCGGTCCGGCTCCGCACGGCGATGGGGTGGGCGCGCTCGCTCCGCCGCCGGCAGGGCGTCGGCGCGGCGCATTCGAGCGGCGCGGGGCTCGTGAAACGCCCCGAGAAACGAACGCCGGGTCGCGATGGGTCGACTGCGCCGAATGGGTGACTGGGCATGAAAGGGCGATGGAGACACACTGGGCGGGCGATGAGCATCCCCCCGAAGCACCCCTTCGCCGGCCTCGACGAGGTCCAGGCTCTCGCCGAGGCCGTCCTCGACGCCGCGGGAGTGGCCGGGCTCGGGATCGCGGTGAGCTTCGACGGAGGCAGCGGTCCGCGCCTCGTGTACGTCAACGAGCCCGCGGCAGCCATCCTCGGCTACCGAGCGGAGGAGTTGGCTGGCCTTGCCACCCGCAGCGTGCTCCGGGTCGATGCTCGAGCCGAGCCGCTCCTGGAGCCAGCGCAACCGTGTGGCAACCAAACGACCGCGCCGATCGAGACGCAGCTCGAGCGTCGAGATGGCACGCTCGTGCCCGTGGAGCTCGTCTCCTCGGCCGTCAGCCTGGCCGGCGAGCCCGCCCTCGTCCTGTTCCTTCGTGACATTCGAAAGCGCAAACGGGCCGAAGCCGCTCTGCGACAATCCGAGCAGCGTTTTCGCCAGCTCATCGAGGGGGCCCCGGACGCCATCGCCGTGTGCCGGGGAGGCCGGTTCGCGTTCGTCAATCCCGCGTTCACCCGCCTGCTGTCACGTCCCGCGAGTGCGGTCATCGAGCACCCGGTGACGGATTTCGTACCCTTGGAGGATCGCGAGTCCGTCGGGCAGATCGTGGCGCCGAAGGGCGAAGGGGGCCCCGTCGAAGGTCCCCTGGAGCATCACCTGCTGCTCCCCGGCGGCCAGACGGTGGACATCGAGACACGCACCATCCCGATCCAGCATGAAGGGCAGCCGGCCACGCTCTGCTTCCTGCGGGACATCACCGAGCGGAAGATGGGTCTGGCTCGGCTCGCGTTTCGCGACCGGATGGCGACGCTCGGCATGTTGGCGGCGGGAGTTGCCCACGAAATCAACAACCCCCTCGGCTACGCGACGCTCAACGTCGAAGCGATCGTGCGCGAGTTGCATCGCTGCGCCCCACCCGGCGTGGTAAACGAGAGCCTCCCGGCGGTCGAAGCGGCGCGCTCGGGGCTGCGGCGGGTGGGGCGCATCGTCCGAGACTTGCGCAGCCTCTCCGCTCCCTCGGGCGAGCCGCGCTGGCCGGTGGATCTGCCCGAAGTCGCCGAATCGGCCTTGAACGTGCTCGAGCACATGCTGCAGGCGCGCGCGCGCGTGCAGCGCGACCTTCGTCCGGTCCCGCCGATCTCCACGGACCCGTCTCGGGTCGGGCAGATCTTGCTCAACCTGCTCTGCAATGCCGCCGAGTCTTTCGACCGCGCCGATCTCCATCGAAACGTCATCGTGGTGAGCGTGCAACCGAAGGGCGAATCGGAGCTTTCCGTCTCGGTCTCGGACAACGGGCCAGGAATCGAGCCCGAGCGGCTTCGTCGCGTGTTCGAGCCTTTCTTCACGACGAAGGGCGACGGCCTGGGCCTCGGTTTGGCGATTTGTCAAACCCTCGCAGCCGCCCTCGGGGGTCGGCTCGAGGCAATCAGCGAGCCCGGAGCGGGCTCCACGTTCTCGCTGATTCTCCCCGCCCCGGGCTGAGCCTTCGCGCGCGGCGTGGTATGCAGTGATTCGTGTCGCCCTCCGACCCTGAGCGCGAAGCGCGCCATCCGAACTGCGACCGACCGACCGAGCTGTGGGAGTGCCCGAAGGGGCGTCTAGCGATCTCCCACCCTGCGCCGGGGGTGATCGTCTTCACGTACGACGGCCGCGTGACGGCTGATGCCGTGCCCTTCATCGAGCAATCCGTGAACCGAGTGCTCTCCTGCGGCGTCGTGCCGGATCTGTTCATCGATCTCGAGAGAATGAAGGGCTACGATTCCGAGTATCGGCGCGCGATTTCACGATGGGGAGCGAAGAACTACCTTCGCTTCGGGGAGGTGAGCGTCTTCGTGCGTTCTCGCCTGGTGGCGATGGGCATCGCCGTGTCCAATCTGACCGCGGCGGGCAAGTTGCAGCCGACCGCGAACCGCGCCCATTTTCAGGCCGCCCTCGACAGAGCCATCGCTCGTCATCGGTCGGCCTCCGACTGAGCGCTCCCTCCCCACTCGATGGGTGGGGCTCGAGCACCGACACGGGGACACACCGAAGAGCGCGCTCGGAGCCTCGACCCGAGGACGGGGGCGCGGCGAGGGGCACCGCCGCCCCGGCCCCTGACGGGCGGCCCGGCGGCGAGGGACGGCGGGGCGCATCACCGGTGCGCGCCGCGCCGCCCGGGAGGCGCCCCCGATGCGGCGGCGTGGCTCGACTCAGCGCTTCTCGGCAAGACGGTGAGCCGAGCTCGCGGTTCAGTGCCCAGGCCCGCAGCCGGGATGCGGTCGCAGCTGCTCTTCGATCCACGATTGCGCCGCGTCCATCCACTCGGGGGCGCCCTGGTGCAAATTCAAGGAGTGGCCGGCGTCCGGCACGATCAGCTGCGTGTAGCTCTCGGCGGCGGGAAAGTATTGCCCCTCCTGCTCGACGCTTCCACTTTCCGTGCACGAAGGCAGCTGGCAAGCCAGCGTGTCGAAATCCCCAATCACGTTCAGCACCGGAACCTCGATGCCTGCCGTGAGATCGTAGGTGGTGAATTGATCGAACAGCATTCCCACGGGCAGCGTGTCTTTCGTTTGTTCGTCCACGGCGATCACGTCCGGATCCGCCCCCGGGACATGGTAGAAGAGCTCGTCTCGAAACCCGACGATGGTGGTGATGTACCCGGGTGGAAGCCCCAAACCGGCAAACGCCGGATCCAACATCGCGGGGTAGGCGTACAGCTCGGTGAGCGGGGCCCCGGGGGGAGCCGGGTCGTGTGAGATACCCGTCAAGACGAGCCCGTCGACGTCACCGTAGAGCGCCGCCTCCGTCCAAGAGATGTTCGATCCGAAGGAGTGCCCCACCAGCACGATGTGGTCGAAGCGCAACGGCCGACCCCGCTCATCCGGGTGGTGACCGCTTCGCACCGCGGCGACGACTTGATGCAGCGTGTACGCGCTAGCGTGCACGGTGACGAGCTCCGGCGGCGGCCGCTCGCTTTCGCCCGAGCCCAGTCGATCGATGGCGAGAGTGGCGAAGCCGGCATCGTTCGCTCTCCTCGCGTACGAGTACGTCTCCGGTTGGAACGGGAAATCCCAGTATTGCTGGTTGTACGATGCGCCATGCACGAGCACTTGCAGCGCTCGCGCGCGACCGGTACGCGGCTGGCACAGCGTTCCCCTCAGCTCGTAGGTAGCCGGCTGTGCGGGGTCGAGCGCCACGGAAAAGCTCACCGGGGAGCAACGGCGTGGCGGCTCGTGAGCGTGGGCGAGCTCGGCGGCACCCAGCGACCCCGACAGGGAGCTTCCCATCACCAGCGCCACCGCGGCCACGCGCGGGCCGCCCCCGACCCGAGCCGCCGACGAACGCGGCCGCTCGTGCGTCGTGAGGCCCCGAGGCTGCAATCCTTTTCTTTCGCTCATCGTGTCGAACTCCACCCGCTCACTCCTTTTGCCATGGTCCCACTCAGGATCGGGATCGGGCCACGAACCACGGGGGCCCCCGATCGACATCGTTAGTGTGACCTCGATTCGGCAGCAGTGCTCGAAATTGCTCGATCGCCGAAGGCCTCGATGCCTGGCGGCGAAACCCGTCGCGCGGCGTGTCCCCTCGAGTCGACATCACATTTCGAAACCGCGACACAAGCGGGACACGGAGGCGTTCGCAGCTCGAACGCGCGCCCCCTCGAAGGCGCGGCGCCCATGCACGGCGTCCGATGAGCAGCGAGGCCCCCGCGACCGCCCGCGGCTCGACCCCACGTTTCTCTGGCAGTTCCATGCTAGCCCGTTCTAGCTAGCCCGATACCGCGCGCAGGGGCCTCCTCGTCTGGGGCTCGAGCCGGCCCCGCCGGCGAAGCCGGAAGCTCGCCCATGCCCACCGCGCCGGCCGTGGTCGCCCTGCGTTCGCCAGCGGCCTGAAACGCACGTCGATGCCCCGCTCCCCGGCGGCCCTCCGTCGCGAACCCAACGTTCACCGAGCAGGCCGGGGAGATGCGCCCCGCGGAGCCTGCGAGCAGGCGGCCGAGCCTTCGAGTGGCTCCCGCGGGGAACGGCGCGAGGGCGCCCACACGCGACGGTCACACCGCGGCAGAATGACCCGACCCGGCAGCTCTCGAGAGCGCTCCGGTGGCGATTGAGGGGCGCTTCCGAGAGAAGCGCATCCTGTCTCGATGGACGTGGTTCATGTCCCCTTTCCTGGCACTCGCGGAAGCCGTTGGGAAAGCTCCGGCGAGCTCCCGAGCATCGATCGGCGGGCACGGCCGGCTCGTCCGGCGCGGACCTCACCGCCCTCCCGACGCGCCGGCGCGGGCCGCGACGACTGACGTGGGGCCGGGCCGCGAGCCCCTTCGGTCCCGGCGCCGCGAAGCGCCGGAGGGTGGCTTGATTCCCGCCCGGCGAACCTGCGAGACTGCCCAGCCATGGCCTCTTCGAGCTACAGGTCCGCGTTCGGCGGGGAAGCCCGCGGCGGCACGGCGATGAACGACGCGTTCGAGAGCCTGCTGAGTGTCCTCGATCGTCCCTTGTTCACGGTTCACGGGGTCGATATCACTCCGCTTCGCCTGGTGCTGTTCATGGCCACCATCTTGGCGTCCGTGGCGCTCGGTCGCCTGGCGCGTCGAGCTCTGATTCGCGTGATGCTGCACCGATCCGAGGGCCAATCCGAAGGCTCGGCATACGCCGTCGCACGCATCTCCCAGTACGCCATTACCGTGGCGGGCGCGCTCCTGGCCCTGGAAAACGTCGGAATCTCGATGACCTCGCTCGCCGCTCTGGGCGCTGTCTTCGCCGTCGGGCTTGGATTCGGCTTGCAGAACATCGCCCAGAACTTCATCAGTGGGCTCATCCTGCTTTTCGAGAGGCCGATTTCGAAGGGCGACGTGGTGATCGTGGACAACACGTTCGGCATCGTGGACGAAATCTCGATTCGCGCGACGCGCATCATGACGTTCGACCAGATCGCCATGATCGTACCCAATAGCAAACTGATCAGCGGCGTGGTCGAGAACCGTAGCGAGCCGACCACCACCTATCGCATCCGCATCGACGTCGGCGTCGCCTATGGGTCGGACACGCGCAACGTGGAGCACGTGTTGCTCCGCGTGGCGAGCGGTTGTCGAGCCGTCCTCACCGAGCCGCCGCCGAGCGTATTCTTCGTCGGGTTCGGCGAGAGCTCACTCGACTTTCAACTGTGCGTGTGGCTGGATGATCCCCAAGGCGCGCTGGGTGTCGGCAGTGATCTACGCCACGCGATCGTCGCGGCCTTCGCGGAAGAGAAAGTTACGATTCCCTTCCCGCAGCGCGACGTGCACTTCGATCCGGCGGTCGTGGCCCCGCGTCAGAAGCTGCAGGCCCCGGCGCCCCATGCGGGTGGAGTGCGGGGGAAGGCGGCGAATGGGCCGTCTGCCTGAGCGTGGGCTCGCGTTCGAGCCGAGCCCGCCGGGCGCCTGCCGCGCGCTGGCTCGCGACTCACGCGGCCGCCGGCGACCCAACCCGCCTGCGGCGCATGCCGGGCATCGCTCGGCCGATTCGACGGAATCGGCCCGGTGCGCTCACTGCCGACGGCCAGCGCAGCACGCGGGACGCCTTGTCCACGCGCGGCACCCCGCACTCGCTCCGGCGCCGAGACCAAATCGACGACGGGGGAGTCCCCGTCGGTTTCGAGTATCCTCGTAACCTCCACGCCGGAGAAACCGCCCACCACCGACGGGGTGAGGTGGGCGGTTTCTCCGTGGAAGAAGGGCCGCGCACGGAAGCTCGGTTGGCTGGGTACGAGCCGAGCGCCGCCCCAATGCGGTGCGGCTTCGTTTGACTACCAATGAGGGTCGGCGGGCACCCACGGTGAGCATTGCAAGCGAATCAGTGTCGCGGCGTCGATGGCTCCTGCCTGAAAGGCCTCGTCGAGTTGATCCAGCGTCAGGCTCTCGAGATCGTCGAACTCGCTTTCGTTCGCGCCCTCGTCGGTCTCCTCGGGGTACTCTGCCCTCGCGTCCATTCATTTCTCCTTTCGATTGGCTACGATTGAATGACCATCAGTCCTCCCTCACCCAGTGCCCCATTCTCCCGAAAAAGCTGCTGGTAGACGACGCCGACGGAAACTCTGGTCGCTGGGAGCCGATTTCACGACCACGCGAGCGCCGGCTCCCACGAGCAGCACGCAGCGAACGGCGCGAATTTGCGTCGAAAACGCCACGCGCAAGCGCGCTCGGGCGCGCGGCGGAGCGCAGGCCGACACGCCCGGGCGCGGCAGATCCTACGGGCAACGAACCCGCCTCCCAATCCGGGTCAGCACCGGTGGGTGCCCTTTTTCCAGGCGATATCGGCCTCGCAACGCCCGCCGCGCGCCGCGGCTCGACCGCTCCTCAGCGCGGGGTTCGCACGGGCACAGGCCCCGCCCTTGACTCAGCGCACAGGCCGACGCAGGCCCGCCTCGAGGCTATTGCAGCTCGATGGTGGCGTCGCAGAAACCAAACGTCTCGGTTCCGCCCCCGAACTGGCCAACGCCCTCGTGATGGAAATACCAGCGCTGCTGGTCCGGTGAAACGGTGATGGAGCACATGTCTCCCAGGTTGGAAAACGACGCGAGCACGGTCGTCGAATTACCCGCCACCGTGGTTCGAGCGACTTCGGATCCGGCCGTGACGTAGACGAGAGCGTAGTCCGAGCCGTCGAACTCCGAGACCCCCCAGTAGGCCCAGTTCTCGCACTGACGCGGGAGGCTCATCGAGTCGGGGAGCGCTGCGATCTCGTCGACTCGACCACTGACGAAATCGACGCGCACCACGCGTTCGGAAACGAACAGGAAGTGGCCTCGACCGGCGAAGATGCCATTGTTCGAGAAGAAGCCACAACTGTCGATGCTCACTGCGCCCGTGAGAGGAATTGCCTCGATCACGCTGCCGTCGATCGGGTCGAGCTGCAAAAGGCGGTCGAAGCTCCCCGAGTCCGCCGCACAGTCCGTCTGGGCGGCGAAGGGAACGTCGCTACCGGAGGCAATGCTGTAGAGCTTGCCCGTGCGGAGGTCGGAAACGAGCCCGTCGATACGCTCGGCAAAGGCCGTCTGCCCGAGGCCGGGCGTGTCGAAGCGCACGGTCGCAGAGTCGCCCGTATACAGCGCCGTGCTGCCGGCGATGGCGATGCCTCCGCGGTCGTCTCCACTGGTCGCCTGGTGGTCCACTACGGTGCAACCGCTATCCTCGAGGCTCACCACGGTGAGCCTCGGCAGGGGGTCACAAACGAAGGCGGTGTGGTCGATCTCGCCCGGCTGTAAGATGGAATCGCCCGGCAGCCCGCCGCCGTCGCCGTCGTCCAGCCCCACGTCGATGCGGGTGCCGGGGGCACCGCAGTTGACCCCCGGGCGCTCGTCGGAGAGCGCAATGAGCGATTTGACGCCCTCGCCGCCCGGGGGGCCCGGGGGGCCCGGAGGGCCCGGGGGGCCCGCGTCGCCCCGCAGGCCTCGCGCGCCCGCCCCTCCCGGCGGCCCCGCGGGCCCGGGCGCCCCCGCATCCCCCCGAGGTCCGATGGCGCCTCGAGGCCCGTCGGCACCGACCGCTCCCTCGGAGCCGGGTTCGCCGTCGAGTCCGGGCTCGCCCGGGGGGCCCGCCTCCCCGACCCGGCCGTTGCAAACGTCGTGGGTCACCGCGCCCGAGGCATCGGCCACCCCGTCACCGTCGGCATCGAGCCCGACCGTCAAGGTATAGCCGCCCGTGGGGCAATCCTCGTCGCCGACCTCCACCGCGCTCTGGGTGACGGTCACGGCAGGGGTTCGCCCGCCGTTGCAAAGGTACGTACTGGCCGTCACTTCCTCGTCCGACAGCACACCGTCGGCATCGACATCTGCCCCGAACTCGAGAACCTGCCCGCCCTCCGCGCAGTTCTCACCGGTCCCGCCGTCGCCGATACGAGTCAAGTACGCGACCCCTGCGTCGGTACATCCAACCGAGGCGAACGACATCAAGCCCGACAAACCCAGCGCTGAAACTCGCATCATGTCGCAGTCCATCCCTCAGCTCGACCGTGTCGGCGCCCACCGCACGTCCCCCCTCGGCTCGCTCTTTCGCGCTTCGTCCACCGCGAGCCCCGGGGACGGGTCACCCTGCACTACGGATCACTTCCACCCAGGCTAATAGCCCGCAACGCCCGGCATGCCCGCGGGCAGCCGATCCTCGATGGGTCTGCACAACGTCTCTCGAAACGTTCAATGCGATCGCAACCGCGCGCCCGAGCCGCTGACTTGCCGATGGCAGAATCAGGGTGCTACCGAAGCGCCAAAGCCGGCTGACCTCGACCGCGCGCCGTCGGCGCTCGACTACGACCTCCTGCGCCCGAGCCGTCCGGCGGAGAATGGAGCTAATTCGTTGGCACGCGACGGTCGTTGGCCATGCCTGAGCAGGACCCGAGCCTCCGGAGAAGAACCATGCGAGCGAGACGGAACGCGGCCCGCAAGCTGTCGGGAGCGCTGCTGTGGATCATTACCCTGGGCAGCTCGCCATCGCTCTCTCGAACCCCCGGAGCATCCGCGGTTGCCCAGCGCTCGAGCGCCCCCGACGGGGCCGAAGCTCGAGCCGAAGAGTCCGGCCCGAGCGCTTCGGACGAGGGCGGCTTCCTCGAAGCCCTGTTGCCCCGTCTCCCCCCCGCGTTCGGCTCGTTCGAGGTCGGTGGGTACGCGGGCCTGCTCTACCTCTCCGATCGAAACAGCTTTCGAGGACCCGCCCAGATAGAGCAGGGACGCACGGTGTTTCAGCCGTATTCGACCTTCGAGCAACCCGCCGCCGAGCTCGGCCTGCGCGGAGCCTACTTTCCGCTCTCGTTCCTCGGGGCCGAGCTCGAGGCAATGGCCGCGCGCGCGCGCACCGACCGAGGCAACGCAGCCTCCGTGCTGGGCGCCCGCGCGCACGTCGTATTGCAAGCGCCGCTGTGGCGCGTCGTGCCGTTCGCGACCGCGGGAGCCGGCTACTGGCAGGTCATCAGCAAAGCCTCCGGAGAAGACACCGACCCCGCGTTCCATCTCGGCGTCGGGCTGAAGCTGACGGGCACCGAGAGCTGGTCGCTCCGCCTCGACGTACGAGACACCATCACGAACCGGCGAGCCATCGGTGGCCACCCCAACAGCGTCGAGATCTTGGCCGGGGCGAGCTGGGTCATCGGGCAGCCTGCGGCTCGAGCCCATCGCGCACCCGAGCGCGCAGAGGCCCCGACCGAACTGCGCCCGAGCGGACCCGCCCGGGCTCGCCGCGATGGCCCACCGCCACCAGCTGCAGAGCAGGAGCCCGCCGCCGGATGCCCCAGCGGGCCTCACCCCACCGCGGGTGGCTGCGGCCCAGGGGACGCGAGTCGCGACGAGGCGACGCGCGGCCCAGGCGACTGCCCCGAGCAGCCAGGCGTCTCCGTCGCAAGCTGCGCCGATCGGGACGGCGACGGCGTGTTCGATCGCGAAGACCGCTGCCCTGCCACCTTCGGCCCGGCTCCGCTGGGTTGCCCAGTGGACGGGGACGGCGACGGCCTGATCGATCCGCGGGACCGCTGCCCCTTCGAACCGGAAACGGTCAATGCCTTCGAAGACGACGATGGCTGCCCCGATGAGCTGCCGGAGGCGGTCCGAGAGTTCTCGGGCGTCATCGCCGGCATCGAATTCGACGTGAACCGGCAGAGCATCCGAGCAGACTCACGGCCCGTCGTCGATGAGGCGGCGCGTATTCTCGCAGAGTATCCGGACCTGCGCGTCACGATCGTGGGCCACACCGACGATACCGGAGCTCGCGAGCACAACTTGCAGCTCTCACTCGCGCGCGCCGAAGCGGTCAAGGCACGCCTCGTGGCAACGGGCATATCGCCAGACCGAATCACGACACGCGGAGCCGGGCCCGACGAGCCCCTCGCCACCGAGCCAACGGAGGAGGCTCGGCAGAAGAATCGGCGCATCGAGTTTCGAATCGCGCCGAACTCCCAGCCCGCGCGAGCAAGAGACGTCGAAGCAGCCGAGCCGCGCCTTTGAGCGGCCGCGACCACCTCGCCCTCGGGGCGGGCGGCCGCGCTGCCCGGGCGAGACCCAGCAGCCGGGGTCTCGTCGGAAGCTCAGTGGCTCGAGCGCGGGCCGAGGCTGAAGGCGTACAGATAGCTCGGCGACGGGATGGATGGGATCAGCAGGCGGTTGGGATAGCCGTTGCCCCAATAGACCGTACCCTCGACGACGGCAGGTCCCGCCGCCGAAGGGCCCACGCCTTGGTGCTCCCACAGGATCGCGCCGGTGCTCGCCTCGAGAGCGAACATGCGCCCCGTCAGAGAGCCCGCATAGACCACGTCGCCCGCTACCGTGACCGCCGCGGTGTCGATGCCGTCGGTGGGATCGGCAACCTGCCACAGAATGCTTCCCGTGGCCGCGTCGAGCGCAGCGAACGACCCCGAATTGATCGTCTCCCCGTCGGGCAGCGTATGCTCGATGCGCTCGAAATTGGCTTCGGCGACGTAGATGCGCCGCCCATCGGTTGCCGTGCCCCACTGAATCCCGCCGTTGACTCCCCCCGGACCCACCGAGGAGCTCCACAAAATCTCCCCGCTACCGGCGTCCAACAGCCAATACCGTCCGCTCTTCTGGCCTGCGCCCACGACGCGGCGCAGACGACCGTCGATTCGCACTCGAAAGAGCTGCGCGCCCGCGCCGAAGTCCCAGTCGGGCCCCGCGCTCTCGGGACAGTTGTCCGGAGGGAATCCGGGTAGACACCCACCGTTCCAGTCATCGAACATCTGCGGCCCCGCCGCCCAGTCGATCGCACCGGTATCCAGATCCAGCGCCAGGATCGAGTCCTTGTGGTCGTCCAGCGACAGGCACTCGCCGGGCGTTCCTCCAGCGAGCTGACAATCCTTCGCCTGCTTCGGCACCGTGTAATTTTGACCAGTGGTCACGTAGAGGCGCCGCCTTTCGCGGTCGATGGCCGGAGTGCCGCCCCAGACGGATGCCCCACTGTAGCCTCCGGGCTGCCCGCCATTTTCCGGCACGGTGAACGTCTTCCAAAGCATGGCGCCACTGCGGGCGTCGACGGCCACCACGCTGCCGCGAAAGGTGCAGCACTCGTAGCCAACTTCCCCCGCGCGCGCGAATTCGACGGAGGAGACCCCCTGATAGACCACCCCGTCGAGCACGACCGGAGATTGGGTGAGCTGCGCTGCGGGATGGGCGTCCACCAGCGTGCTCCAGATCAGGTCTCCCGTTTCCGCATCGACCGCGAGCAGCCGCGCCCCGGCGCCTACCGAGCCCCCTTGGTCGCCCAGGTACACCACGCCATCGGCCACCGCGGGGCTGGCCCGCGAAATGTTGCCCGCCAGCCCGGTGTACTCCGCCATGTGGCGCAACCAGATCAAGGCACCGGTGCGCGCATCGGCCTTGGTGAGGTACCCCGCCCAATCGGGGAAATACACCGCGCCGCCCGTGACCGCCGGCGTCGCCGATACCTCACCCGGCGTGCGCAGCGCCCAGCGTATGGCGAGCCGATTCGCCGTACGCGCATCGATTCGGTGCTCGAAGGGATTCGACCTCGTATTTTCCCAATCCCTCCCCCCCCGCGACCAATCCACCCGAGGAGCTTCGGGGGCGGCCCTGCGAGGCCCCTCGCTCCGGGAGCGATGCGGGCGGCTGCCCCGAGGTTGCGCCGAAACCGCGGGGCTCAGCACCCCCGCGAACAGGGCTGCCCACCAGACGTGTACGAAGGGCCGCCGCGTCCGGGTCACGCGATGTCCACTCCGCGAGACGATGCGCTGAATCACGAGAATACCTCCCTGGGATTGGTGACCCCCTCCATCGGCCGGTACTTCGGAAGCCAAACGACGTCAAGCGAGGCGGGAAACGAGCCATGTCACATCGACCGACTCCCGATGCACGGCCAGCCCGACGCCGGGCCGGACCGGGTTGTCCCTCGAGGGTCGAGGCAACGCAGCGGAGAGCCCGCCCGAGCGGTGCAGCGCGCCGCCCCGTCGACGAGATCGAACGGGGCGCGCCCAACACGACCCGTTCGCCGTGGCTTCGTTGCAGCGGCCGCCGGAGCGTCGCGAGGGCGGCTCGAAGGCAGCGGGTCGAGCCCGCCGGGGCGTGAACGGATCGGCCTCGGGCCCAGCCGCTCGGCGCGACTGCTCAGGAGGGCAGTGACCCATCGTGGCCAGTCGCGCTCCGGCACCGACAGGCCGTGCGCTCACGTTGGAAGATGAGCCGCCGTGAGCGAACGGCGCGCGACACACGTCGGGCTGAAGCGAACCCGCTCCGCCACCGCACACCGCGAGAGGGATCCGCCCAGCGCGGCGAACGCAGCGACGCGAGTGGCCGATCCGACACGTCGCAGGCGCGCCCCCCGCGCGCGCACGCCGCGACGAGTCGCCCCTGCCCATTTTGAAGCCCGACGGTGGCCCACTTTGCCAGTCCAGGCAGGATTCGCGCAGACGCGGAGCTGGAACGGAGCCCCGACGAGCCCGAGCGGATTCACGATGCGCCAGCCGCCGAGGCAAGCCGCCGCACACCCGGGAACGAGACACGAGGGCGAAGCAGCGGGGGGCCGCTCGACAGATGCCGCGAAAACTCCTAGATTGCGAGCGTCATGCCGAACACAGCGGCCGCCGTCGAGCAGCTCCAGGCGGCCGTCGATGCCTGGGGTATCGGCATCTACGAGTGGCGGCACGACGACGACCTGGTCGGGGGGACACCGCGCTTGTTCGAGCTGTATGGCTGGGAGGGTCCGGTGCCCGCCCGCGCCGAACAGCTGTGGGCCGTCGTCCAGACCGCAGACCGCGCCAAGACGCAGGCCGCCTTCGAGCGGATGCTCGACCCCGCGCTCGGAGGCCGTCTCGACATAGTGCATCGCGTGCAACACGCCAGCGGCAAGCATTTGTGGCTACATCACCGCGCGCGGACGAGGTTTCACTACAGCAATCGGGGCTTTGCCGCCGAGCGAACGATCGGCTCCGTGGTGGATGTGACGGAGCGCGTGCAAATTGCGCAAGAGCTTCAGCGCTCCGAAGCGCGCTTCGAAGAGGCCGTGCGCGGTGCTCAGTTCGGGATCTTCGACCACAACCACGTGGACGACCCCACCGCCGAGAACGTCTACTGGTCGCCGCGCTTCCGAGAGATCCTCGGCGTGTCGTCGGACGAGCCAGGGTCGGCGACCACGCTGCTCGCCGGCGTGCCCCAAGAGGACATCCCCGCGTTGCACACGGCCGTCGCTCGAGCGCACGACCCGGAAGGCGACGGCTACTACGACGTGGAGCATCGCTACCTGCACCCGACGGCCGGGCTCCGGTGGCTGATGACTCGCTCTTCCACCTACTTCACGGAGGTGGATGGCGAGCGCGTGGCGGCCCGTACGGTCGGGGCGGTCGTGGACATCACGGCCCGGCGGAAGAGTGAGCAAGAGCATGAGCAGCGCGCGCAAATCCTGGATGCGAGCACCGACTTCGTAGCCATGACGCACGCCAACGGCGACCTGATCTACTTGAATCGAACCGGCCGAGAGTTCCTCGGCATCGGGCGGGACGAGGACATCTCCGGCCGCAACCTGCTGGTGGCCCACCCCCCCGCCGAGCTCGAGCGCATTTGGCAGGAGTGTGTTCCCCGGGCCGCTCGGGAGGGATCGTGGCGCGGAGAAACGGAGTTTCTGCGGCACGACGGCCAATTGGTCGCGATGTCGCAGGTGCTGCTTTCGCACCCGATGCGGGACGGGCAAGGGGTACTGCTCTCGACGATCGCCCGCGACATCTCGCGCGAGCGGCAGCTCGAAGAACGCATGCGGCAATCGCAGAAGATGGAGGCCGTGGGGCGCCTCGCCGGAGGCGTGGCCCACGACTTCAACAACATGCTCTCCGCAATCCTCAGCTTCGCGTACGTTGCGCTGGAGGGGATCGGCCCCGAAGGAAAGGGGGCTCCGGAGCTCGTGGAGATCATCGGCGCCGCCCAGCGCGCCGCGGGCCTGACGCAACAGCTACTGGCATTCAGCCGCAAGCAGGTGCAGCGGCCCACGATCGTGGACGTGGGATCGGTGCTGACCCGAATGGCTCCCATGATTCGGCGCCTCGTGGGAGAAGACATCGACGTGAAGCTGCGGATGGGCGATCTGCCGGTGCGGGTCAAGGTCGATCCCACGCACCTCGAACAGGTGCTGCTGAACCTCGCCATCAACGCGCGCGACGCGATGGTCAACGGGGGCGCCTTGACGATGCAGTGTCGTCTTGCCGTGCTCGAGGAAGGGCCGCTTGCCTCGCAGCTGGACGTCGCCTCGGGCCGCTATGCCGTGATCACGGTCTCCGACACCGGCGTGGGAATGGACGCCGAAACGCAGGCGCGGGTCTTCGAGCCGTTCTTCACGACCAAGGCACCCGGCCAGGGAACGGGGCTGGGCCTAGCAACCGTGTTCGGAATCGTCAAGCAGAGCGGGGGAGGCCTGTGCGTGGAGAGCGACGCGGGGGCTGGCTCCACGTTCACGGCCTACTTTCCCAGCTGCCACGAGGAGCCCGTGGCCGAGCCGCTCGCCGCGCCGGTGCGGGCGAAAGGCCGCGGTGGTGTGGTCCTCGTGGCGGAAGACGAAGCGCAACTTCGCCGAGTGCTCGCCTCGGTGCTGCGCCGAGCGGGGTACACGGTGCTCGCTGCCGCGAGCCCGCTCGAGGCACTGGATCTGGCGAGGCAGCACCAGGGCCCGATCGACCTGCTGTTGACCGACGTGATCATGCCGAAAATGAGCGGGGGCGAGCTGGCTCGGCTCCTCACGCAGCAGCGCTCCGAGCTGGCCGTTCTGTACATGTCGGGCTACACCGATCGAGCCATCGTCCATCGCGGCGTGCTTGACGAAGGCGTCCACTTCGTGCCCAAGCCCATTACGCCCCATCGCCTGCTGGCGGCCATCGCGGGCGTTTTGGGCGAGAGCTGACGCGCCAAGGTCCGCCCGGGCACGGCCCCGCCGGGGACGACGGCCCGGGCGCGGGCCCCCCCCGGACCGTAGGGCGCTGCGAGCCTGCCGAACGGGTCGCCGGAGGCCTGGGGCCACGCGGAAAACGCTCGCCCGGCGGGGCGTTTCCGGGGCGCCCGCCTGGTGCGTGCGGAACATTCGACGCTCTGGCGCGTCGCGTGGTCGCGGCGAACCACCGGATTGCCGCTCTTGCGAGCTACTCGGAGGCGTTCACCGAGGGCTCTCGCGCCGCGGCCTGCCGCGCTGCACGCTGAGGCGGCGCCGGGTCCGCTTCGGCGGCGAGCGTCGGCCGTCCACAATGGAGGCACCGCTCGGGCGACTGACGCCGATGGTACGGAGCCGCGCAGTTGCTGCAAGGGGCCGCGTCTCGCTCGAGCGAGATCCGCTCGCCGCTGGCCAAGCAACGCTGCCCGACGAGCTGCGCTCGAAGCACGTTCACCAGCTGACCCGGGGCGGCCCCCCCGTCGCGCAGCGGGCTCGGCGGCTCGTCGGGCAGCTCGACGAGATCGCCGATGCGACGCTTGGCCTCGGCCCAAATGCGCGCGGCCGCTCTGCGCTGCGAGAGCAGCGGGATGCTCAGCGTGCCAGCCTCCGCGGCCAGCCGCAGCTCCTCGCCGACGACGCTCAGCCCTTTGATTTGCCACCAGCCGGCGCGGCGCAGGCCGTCTCCAGCGTCCACGGCCACGCCCAGCGGACCGACGCGCACGGACACCCCCGGCGCCGGCCCCCGAAGGCCGAAGATCAACCCCCCGACCCCGCCGAAGGCGAGCGGCGCCAGGACGGCCGAGCCGTAGTCGGTCTTCAGGGCCCCGTAGACGGCGGCTCCGAGCGCCGCCGACCCGAGCATTCCGACGACTCGAGCAAGCGTCCCCGATGTCTGCGGCGTCGGTACGAACAGCTCTTCCTGCAGTGCAGCGGTCAACATGCGCGCGAACCTAACACGACCCCGCCGGCGTGTGCCTCAGGCAAGCCTCGCGAGCGACCGCCGGGTTGCTCCGCCCGGGCGGCTCGGCCCGGGCGTGCCGCTCATTCACACCGAAGTGTGTTCGAATTGCACTCCGTTCCGAGCGGGCAGCGCCCGGAGCCCTCCCCGCACCGCGGCCGCTCGCAGTAGCCGGAGCTTTGGTTGCACACCAGCGTGGGGTGGCAGCCGCCGACCTTGCACCCGCCGCCGGCGACCCAGATGGCCCCGGCGGCGACGCCGGTCGTGACCGCCTCCGCCGCGCCGCCACTGCCGATACACTGCCTGTCGCCCGGCTCCACGTCGCGCGCGTCGCGGCAGTGCAGCTCCGACGTGCAGGCCCAACCCAGGGTCGTCAGCACCAGGGCATAGGCCCCCACCCGGCGACGACTCGGCGAGCCCGCGCCTTCCCGACACCCATCAGCCCTACGCGTCTCCATTCGTCACCTGCTCCTCATCGCTTCGACCGTCCGGGTTTCCCCAATGGGTGAGCATGCAAGCCCGCGGCCAGCGTGCAGGTGCCCCGGCCCCCGAACAAATTGGTCGGTCGTCGGGGGGCGTGAGAGAGTGGTCCTCGATGCTGCGCGCGCTGATGTTGGTGCTCCCCACGCTGGCGGCGTTCGCCGTCGGGTGGGCCGTCCTGATCGCGGGCGCCCCGCGCCCGGTGGAGGCCGCGCGGCTGTTCGGCGGCCCGAATCGACCGGGCCAGACGGACGCCAGCTGGCTGCTGCAGCGCGTGGCGACCCTGCGTGGCGATCCCCACCCCGCCGCGCCGGGCCTCACGCGCGTGATCGTCTCGCAGGCGGGGCGGGAGCTGGGCCGCTGGCAAGGGGAGACGGGCCCCGAGGGCTTCGCCGAGGTCGCGCTCGCGCTGCAGGCGCCGCTGACCCGGTCCGTGCTGCAGCTCCGGGTGGAGGCTTCCGAGGGTGCCGTTCTGGGTCGAGCCAGCCTCGCCGTGGGGCAAGCGCCCTGGGGCCGACGCGGCACCCGTCAGCTGCCCGGAAAGCGAGAGGGCGAGCTGAAGATCAACGCGAGCCTCCCCGCCGGGACGCTGGCCGTGCCGTTTTCCGAGCAACTGACGATCGAGGTCGAAGAGGCGACCTCCGCGCGCCCGGTCGCGGGCGCCGAGCTCTCGCTGCAGCTCGACGGGGCGACCCTCGTCGGCGCCGACCGCCCCCCGCTCGCGCTCGTCACCGACGGGGATGGACGCGCCACCACGGAAATCGTGCCAGAGCACCACGCCATCGTCCTGCGGATCGAGGCGCGCCGCGAGTCGCGGCACGGGAGCTTCTACGGACCGGTGCCGGTCACTCCGGGCGCGATGGCCCTGCGCCGAAACGGCTCTGCGCTCGACGTGCTCTCGCCCATTCCCCGCGAGATCGCCTTCGTCAGCTTCATTTCGGAGCGGCGCCGGCTGGCGGGTGCCGTGGTCCACCTGGAGACGACTCGCGAGGGGCTCGCGCGGGGCTCGATCGAGCCGCCGAGTGGTTTGCCCGAGGCAACTTGGGTCGTCCTCTCGAGCGAGCCGGACAAGAGCTCATCGGGAGCCATCGCCTGGCCGCTCCCGAATGCGGCGCCCGCCGCGCCCCCGCCGCTGTTCGCGCGAGATTCCCTGGTGCTCGACGGCCTCGGGGAAGCTCGAACGCGCGAGCGCCGGAGGCAGCGACGCGCCAGGGGCTGGGGCGCCGGTATCGCCCTTGGTTGTACTCTCGCTCTGCTCGGCTTGATGTTGCACCAGACCCGAACGCGGCACGGATCGGAGCACCTCGGCGAGAGCCCGGCCCGGGCGTGGCCGCTGCTCCTGTGTCTCACGCTGGGACTGTTCGCCCTGGCGGCCTTCGCCACGCTGGCGAGCTTTTGAGGCGCGAGTCGCGCAGCGGCGCGGTGGGGCAAAAACGCGGCCCGTGGCCCGCGCATTCGAGGACTGGCAGCTGCCCGTGAGTCTCCCGCGCGTCCCCACCGGCAGCGGGTTCGGTCTTCGGTCTTTTTTCTTTCAACCCACAGGGAGAAGGACCGTTCAACCGTTTGCATCGAGCGAGATCCATCCCGCGTGTCCCCATGATCATCCCAGCAGCTCTCCGCGTCGCCGCTCACCCGGTCGAAAAGACCGACGCGGTCACGCGTGCCCGCGCGGTGCAGCGCGGCGCCGACGGGGACCTCGCGAAGCGCGATCCGTCGAGCCCGCCCGCCGCGCTGCCGTCGCGCCGAGGGCCGAGCAGCGACCAGGACGCGGCGGTGGTGCAGTTCGGCAAGGAGGCCCTGGGCCTGGCTCGGCCCACGACGGAGCCGCCCGGCGCAAAACGCGAAGCCACCGAGAGCGCATCGCCTGGCTCCGAGCGCCCTCTGGCGCCAGCGGGCGCAGAGACGCCCGAAGCCGCGCAGGCCGCGGCAGGCGAAGAGCAGGACGAGGGAGGCGCCGAGCCGGGGGAGGAGAAATCCAACGCGCCTCCCGGCTCCCAAGACCTTTCGGAGGAGGAGGCTCTCCAGGTCGACGAGATGCGGTCCCGCGACCGCGAAGTGCGCGCCCACGAGCAGGCGCACAAGTCCGCGGGCGGCGCCCACACCGGCAGCATTCGCCTGCAGTACGAGGTCGGACCCGATGGCAAGCGCTACGCCGTAGCCGGCTCGGTTCCGATCGACGTCTCGCCCGTGAAGGGCGACCCCGAGGCCACTCTGCGCAAAATGGACGTGGTGCGGCGCGCCGCGTTAGCTCCCGCCAGCCCGTCGGGTGCCGACCGGCACGTGGCGGCCCAGGCGAGTCGGCTGGCGGTGCGCGCCCGAGCGGAGCTCGCGGCCAAGCGCTACGCCAACGGCCAACAGTTGATGCGGGAGGCGCAAGGCACCGAAAAGCCTGACGAAGGCGGGGCAGAGGGACCCGGCCTGGCGGTCCGACCACCGAAGCGCGAGCCGGACGATCGGCAACCGCAGAGTGTCTCACCGGGGCGCTCGTTCGGACCGAGCTTCCTGCGGCAGCCCGCCGCTTCCATATACGCGCGCGCCCGCTCCAAGCCGGACTCGAGGGGCCTCGGGCTGTTCGCCTGAGGGGGTCCGCCGAAGCTGCGGGCCCTCCGGGGCCGCGCGACCTCGGCCGAGTCCCGCCTGGACCCCTTCCCTCGACGGGCGTGGCCCATTCTTCGCGCTCGTGGATCGGGGCGACCGCCGCCGGCCGGGTCGTGCCGCGCCCCCCACCGCGAAGATTGCTTCCCGAAGCGCGCGGTTGTAGTGCGGGGCGATGCGGGGCAGGATCCAACGCCGCCTGGCCCTGGCCCTCGTGCTCACGGCGCTCACGCCCGTCCTGGCCGGCATTTGGCTGTCGCGGAGCCTGGTGCGGCAAAGCTCGGACCGCTTCTTCGTTCCGGAGATTGGCGCACGGCTCGAGCAATCCCTCGAGCTGTACGGGGAGCTCGCCTCGTCCGTGAAGGCCAGCATGCGCTCGAAAGCCCTCGCGCTCTCCCTGAGCGCGGGGCTGTCCGCCGCGCTCGAGAGCCGGGACGCCGAACGGCTGCTATCGGTGCTTCGAGGCCAGCTCTCCGCCGACGAGGGTCTGGTCAGCCTCGAGGCGCTCTCGGCCGACGAAACCCCCGTGGCGAGGGTCGACCGCGGCAGGCCCGTCGATCCACTTCGCGAGCTGCAGCTGCGCGTTTCGACGCCCGTGCTCTCGCCCCGCGACGCAGAAATCATCGGGGAGCTGGTGACCGTGTTCGCCCATGAGCGCGCTCGCTTCGACGAAATGGAGGACATGAGCCGGTTCGTACACGCCTACGAGCAGATCGCCGCTCGGCGCGAAGCCGACGAAGCGACCTACCTCTACGCCTTCGCCGCGTTGCTCGGAATCACGATCATCGCCGCGGTGGGGGTGGGCGGGGCGCTGGCCCGCGGCGTGTCGAATCGCGTCAGCCGCCTGGCGGCCGCCACCAAGCGAGTGGGCGCAGGCGACTTCAGCTTGCACGTCCGCGTCGGGGGCAACGACGAGATCAGCGACCTCGCCAGAGCGTTCAATCAGATGGTGCGCGAGGTGGAGACGAACCGGTCCCGCATCGAGTATCTACAGCGGCTCGCGGCGTGGCAGGGAATGGCTCGCAGGCTCGCCCACGAAATCAAGAACCCGCTCACCCCGATTCAGCTCGCCGTGCAGGAGTTGCACATGAGATACCGCGGGGACGACGAGTCGTATCGCAACCTGGTGGAGACGACCCGCGAAATCGTGGAGACGGAGGTGGGCACGCTTCGCCGCCTGGTCAGCGAGTTTTCCAACTTCGCTCGGCTGCCGAAGGCCGAGCTCACCGAGGACGATCTCTTTCAATTTCTCAGGGACCAGCGTGACCAGCTGCGCGTAATCGATTCGGCACAAGCCGACGCAGACCCGGCCGACCGCCTCGCGGACAACGTCGATCTGCGCTTCGAGGTGCCCGACGGGCTGGCCCCCGCTCGGCTCGACCGACAAATGTTTCGCCGGGCCCTCGTGAATTTGGTCAACAATGCCGCCCAGGCCTGTGGCCGGGACGGAGTCAGCGGGCGCGTGGTCGTGAGCGCGGAGCAGGGCGAAAATGGGGGGCTTCGGCTGTACGTCGACGACAACGGCCCCGGAGTCGCCGAGGATCATCGCAGCACGCTCTTCGATCCGTACGTCACCCACACTCCCGGCGGCACCGGGCTCGGGCTGGCGATCGTGAAAAAAATCGTCATCGAGCACGGGGGGCGGGTCGAAATCCAAGACAGTCCCCTCGGCGGCACGCGAATGGCCGTAGAATTGCCCCGCGGCGGACCGGCAACTGTCGCGAGGCAACCATGAGCTCAACAGAAAAGCGATCCTCCCTCAATACCGTCCTGATCCTGGCCGGCAGCCTCGCGCTCGGGCTCTTCGTCCTGCCGCGGCTCGGCGGGAGCCTCGGGCCCGTGAGCCCGCTGGTGGGCGAGGCTGCGCCGGACTTCAGCCTGCCCGTCATCGCCGGCGGAGAAGAGAGCAGCCGCGTTCGGCTCAGCGCCCTCGCGGGCAACGTCGTGGTGTTGGACTTCTGGGCGAGCTGGTGCCAACCATGCCGTGTTCAATCCAAGATTCTGCACGAGGTGGCGCGCAAGTATTCCGAGGATCCAGTCGTCTTCGTGGGCGTCAACACCGCCGACGATCCGGCACGCGCCAAGCAGTTCGCGCTCGAGCAGAACTCCCCCTATCCCAGCGTGCTCGACACCGAGGGCGTGGCGGACCAGTACCAAGCGCACACCCTACCTACATTGGTGTTCGTCGACGGCCAGGGTCGGATAACGGACGTGGCGTCGCGCATCCTCAGCGAGGCTCAGCTCGACCGGGCCATCCGGGAGGCTCGGGGGCTGTAGCCAGCGAGGCAGGGCCCCCCCTCGCCGGCGCCGCCACGGGCGGCATCAGCCTGTGGATTGCAGCGCGCCGCTGCCCCGCGCTGGGTTGCTGGGGCCCGCGCGCCGTCGGTTTCCGGGCGGCCGCACCCCGGGGCCTTCGGCGCACCCCTGGACTCGAAAGCGACTTTTCGAGTATCAACCGGAAACGAATGGACGAGCCGTTACAGCAGGCAACGCTCCTCGGTGCGCTGCAAGGCCTGACCGAGTTTCTGCCGATTTCGAGCTCGGGCCACCTGGCGCTTGCACAGACCCTCTTCGGGGTTCGGGGCGCCGGGCTCACGTTGACCGTGGTCCTTCACGCGGGCACGTTGCTGGCCACCGTGTTGTACTTTCGCGAGCGGCTGACCGCCATCTGCGCAGACCTGCTATACGCCTTGCGGCAGCGGCGCCTGCCGCTCGCCGACAGCCCCGGGCGCGACGCGCTGTGGGTGGTGCTGGCGACCGTGCCGACGGCGCTGTTCGGCCTGGTCTTGCACGACGTAGTGGAGGAGTGGACGAGCTCCCCGAGGGCGGTCGGCGTGGGCTTCATCGCCACCGCCGTGATTCTCGTTTCCACTCACTGGGCGAGAGGCGGCACCGAGCGCTCCCCCGCCTTGCAGACAGCCCTCTTGGTCGGGCTGGCGCAAGGGTTTTCCATCTTCCCCGGGGTATCGCGCAGCGGCACGACCATCATCGCGGCGCTGTGGCTCGGGGTTCGATCCGAGCGCGCCTTCGAGCTCTCGATGCTGCTCAGCATCCCCGCCGTCTTGGGTGCGGTGGTGCTCGAGCTCGCGGGCAGCGAGGCGACCACCACCGGGCGGGGCCTGTCCCTGTTGCTCGGCGCCGCCGTGTCGTTCGGCGTCGGGATCCTGGCGCTGGCGCTGCTGAGGCGCATGGTCGCTCGGGGCCACCTGGCGTGGTTCGCCCTGTGGGTCATGCCGCTGGCGATCGCCACGCTCGCTCTCGCGAAGGCATGGCCTCCCGAAACGCCCTCCCCGGCGGCACCGAGCGCCAGCTCTCGCGGCGTCGGCACGCCCCCCTTTGCAGGAGTAGGAGAGTCACCGAGATGAGCTCGCCCTTCACGGTCATTTTGGCCGGCGGCAGCGGAACTCGCTTCTGGCCCGCTTCCCGTCGGTCCGTGCCGAAACAGTTGCTCGCCGTCGCGCCGAACGACACGCGCCCGCTCATCACCGCCGTGGTGGAGCGGCTGGCGCCGCTCTGCCCGACCGACCACACGTTGGTCGCCACGGGCGTCCACTTGCTGGCTGGTACTCGGGCCGCCCTGCCGATGCTTCCGGCCGATGCCTTTCTCGGCGAGCCCGAGGCCAAGAACACGGCGCCGGCGATCGCCTGGGCAACCGTGAAGGTAGCGCAGCGAGATCCACGAGGAGTCATCGCCGTCGTCCCCAGCGATCAGCACATCGTGGACGAAGAAGCGTTCCAACGCGACATGCGCAGAGCCTTCGAGCAGGCCCGAGCCGGGCACATCACCACACTCGGCATCTCGCCCACGCACCCTGAAACCGGCTACGGCTACCTCGAGCGAGGCGCTGCAACCGAGGGGGGCGCCTGGGAGGTGAGCCGCTTCGTCGAGAAACCGGGTCGAAAAACGGCCGAGCAGTACCTCGAGAGCGGCAACTACTTCTGGAACTCCGGCATTTTCGTCTACCGCGCCGACGTGATGCTCGAGGCCCTCGAGCGCCACACCCCCGACCTGCGCCGCGGTGTCGATGCGGTCGCCGGCGCGGCGGCCCAGGGCCCCGAGGCAGAGGCGCGAGCCGTGCAGCGCTTCTTCGCCGAGTGCACCTCGATCAGCATCGACTATGCCGTGATGGAGCGAGAGCAGGGTCTTCGAATGGTCCCGTGTGCTGCCGGCTGGAGCGACCTCGGCAGCTGGCAGGCCGTCTGGGAGCTCTCGAGAAAGGACGCGAGCGGCAACGCGTCCAACCGCGCCACCGTGCTCGTGGACTCGTCCAACAACTTGATATTTGACCTCGACGGCGCAGCTCTTTCGGGTGAGCCGAACGCGATCGCGCTGGTGGGCGTGGCCAATCTGTGTGTCGTCCGCAGCCGGGGCTCGCTCCTGGTGCTACCGCGCGAGCGCACGCAGGACGTGCGCCAGGTGGTCGAAGCACTGCGAATGCACCAGCCGGAGGTGCTGTGAGGGGCGCTCCGTGATCGTCGAGCTGCAGTACGGCACGTCCACGCTGCCCGTCGAGCTCCCCGAAGCCCGGACGGACGTGCTCGCGCCACGCTTCCTCCCCGGGTTGGAGGACGAACGCGAGAGCTTCTTGCGGGCCGCGCGCGCGCCATCGTCCGGCCCACCCCTGGCCAAGCTCCTGAGCGCCGAGGATACGCTCGCCATCGTGGTGGCGGACGGCACGCGCCCCTTGCCGAGCGACCGCATCCTGCCCTGGCTGCTCGCCGAGCTCGGTGGGCCCGAGCCGAGCCGCGTGGTCATCGTGGTGGGCACGGGATCGCACCGAGGCAACACTCCCGAGCAGCTGCGAAGGCTCCTAGGCTCAGAAATCACGGACGCGTATCGCGTCGTGAACCACGACGCCTACGACCGAGCCACCCTGGCACCCGTCGGCGCAGTCGAGGGGCACGAGGTCCTGCTCAACCGACACTACGTCGCGGCGCACCGACGCATCGTGGTCGGTTTCATCGAACCGCATCTGATGGCGGGCTTTTCGGGCGGGCACAAGGGCATCTTTCCCGGCATCGCCGACATCGATTCGATCATGCGCTACCACCGGGCCTCCGTCGTGGGCAGCCCGCGAAGCACGTGGGGCAGGCTGGAGGGCAACCCCACCGCGCAGATCGTCGACAGCCACGGCTCGCTCTTGGCCGCCGATTTCTGTGTCAACGTCAGCCTGAATCGAGATCGGCAAATCACGGGCGTCTTCGCGGGCGAGGTGCGCGCCGCGCACCGCGCCGGGTGTGACTTCGTGCGCGAGTTCTCGATGGTGCCGTGCCCGCGGCCGTACCCACTGGTGGTCACTACGAACGGTGGCTATCCGCTCGACCAGAACCTGTACCAGGGCGTGAAGGGCATGTCCGCCGCCGCCCAAGTCGCCGCGCCGGGGGGAAGCATCCTGGCAGCGGTTCAGTGCAGCGCGGGCTTCCCGGCAAATGGCAACTTCCAGCGGTTGCTGCAGGGCTACGAAAGCCCTCGGCAGCTGCTCGAAGCCATTTGTGCGCCGGGCTTCAGCCAGCACGACCAGTGGCAGGCGCAGCTGCTCGCGGCGATTTGCGCCGAGCATCGAGTCGCGCTGTTCAGCGAGCTGAACCCGGAGGCAGTCCGGCAAGCCCACCTCGAGCCGGTGGCCGATCCGCAGGCGTGGCTCGACGACGAGCTCGCCCGACTCGGCCCGGGCGGGCGGATCGCCGTGCTGCCCGAGGGTCCGATGACGATTCCCTACCTGGCCGCAGCCGAGCCCTGACTCCGCCGCCCGTCGGGGTCCACGACGAGGGCGCAGCCTCGACCGGCGCGAGGGGGCCACGGAGGGCATGCAGCCCCGCTCCTCGGCCTAACGGGAGGCGCGGCGCGCTCTCTTCTTCTTCTTGGCCGCCCGGCGCGCCTTCTTCGCGCGAGAGGCGGGGCCGGCGTCCGGCTCTGGCTGAGGCTGCTGCCCAGAAAGCCTGGCGAGCTGGTCGCGCAATCGGGCAGCCTTCTCGAAGTCGAGGTTCTCAGCGGCCAGAAACATCTCCTGGCGGAGCTCCTGAATCTTCTCCGGTAGATCAGCCGGCGCCGACGAGCCCGCCGCCTTCGAGCGGGCCGGCCCTCTGGGCACCGCGAGGTAGTCCCGCTCGCCGCTCTGCTCCACGACATTCAGAATTGCGCGCCGAATCGTGGTGGGCGTAATGCCGTGCGCTTCATTGTAGCTCTTCTGAATCTCACGCCGGCGCTCCGTCTCGTCGATCGCCACGCGCATCGCGGGGGTGACACGGTCGGCGAACATCAACACGCGCCCCCCGGCGTTGCGCGCGGCACGGCCGATCGTCTGAATCAGGGAACGGGGGCTGCGCAGGAACCCCTCCTTGTCCGCGTCCAGGATGGCCACCAGGCTCACCTCCGGCAAATCCAACCCCTCCCGAAGCAGGTTGATCCCCACCAGAACGTCGAATGCCCCAGAGCGCAAATCGCGCAGCAACTCGATCCGTTCGAGCGTGTCGACGTCCGAGTGCAGGTAGCGAACGCGAATGCCGAGCTCCGAGTAGTACTCCGTCAGATCCTCGGCCATGCGCTTGGTCAGCGTCGTGATCAGCACGCGTTCGTCCCGCTCGGCCCGCACCCGGATTTCGTCCAGCAGGCTGTCGACCTGACCCGCCACCGGGCGCTGCTCGATGATCGGATCCATCAGCCCCGTGGGGCGAATCACCTGCTCGATGGCCGCGCCATCCTGGTGGGCGAGCTCGTACTCACCCGGCGTCGCCGAGACGAAAATCGCGCGGCGAATGTGCGTCTCGAACTCCTCGAACGTGAGCGGGCGATTGTCGAGCGCGCTGGGCAACCGAAACCCATACTCCACGAGGGTCTCCTTGCGCGAGCGATCACCCCGATACATCGCCGCAATCTGCGGGATCGTCTGGTGGGACTCGTCGATGACCAGCAAGAAGTCTTCTGGGAAATAGTCGATGAGGGTTGGCGGGGGCTCGCCCACCTTGCGCCCCGAGAGGTGCCGAGAGTAGTTCTCGATGCCCTGCACGAAGCCCATTTGCTCCATCATCTCGAGGTCATAGAGTGTCCTCTGGCCAAGCCTCTGCTTTTCGAGGAAGCGCCCCTCGCGATCGAAATAGTCGAGCCGCTCGCTCAGCTCGAGCCGGATCGCGTCGATGGCGCGCCCCAGCTGCTCCTTGGGAGTCACGTAGTGGGAGCCGGGATACACCGCGTAGCGGTTCAAGCTCCCGAGAATGCGACCGCGCAACGGGTCGACTACGCGAATCGCCTCGACCTCGTCCCCGAAGAACTCGACGCGAACGGCCTGCGCCTCTTCGTAGGCAGGGAATATCTCCACCACGTCGCCGCGCACGCGAAACGTCCCGCGATGAAAGTCTACGTCGTTGCGCTGGTATTGAATGTCGACCAATCGACGCAGGAGCACATCGCGCCCCATCTCCTCCCCGACGACGATCTCGATCAGGAGCCCGTGATAGCTCTCAGCCGATCCAATGCCGTAGATGCAGCTGACGCTCGCTACGATGATGGCGTCGTCTCGAGAGAGCAGCCCGTGGGTGGCGGCGTGGCGCATGCGATCGATCTGGTCATTGATGATCGCGTCCTTCTCCACGAAGGTATCACTGGCCGGTATGTAGGCTTCCGGCTGATAGTAATCGTAGTAGCTCACGAAGTAGCTGACCGCCGCGTCCGGAAAGAGATCCTTCATCTCCCCGTAGAGCTGGGCCGCCAGCGTCTTGTTCGGGGCCATGATCAGCGTCGGCCGATCGTAGGCGGCGATCACGTTGGCGACGGTGAACGTCTTGCCGCTGCCCGTGATGCCGAGCAGAGTCTGCTTCTTCCTTCCCTCGCGCAGCCCCGTCACGAGCGACTCGATCGCCTTCGGCTGGTCGCCTTTCGGCTTGAAATCGCTGCGCAACCGGAACCTGGACATGATCTACCGATCATCCAACGGCGGGCCGCCGGGTTCAAGGGCTCGGCGAGAGGCCCAAAAAGTGCCCCGAACGCGGCAACGGGCTCAGAACGCGTCCCATCGGGAAACGCGGAAGCTGGCCACCGGCCCGCGCGGCCGCCTGGCTGCACCCGCGCTCAGCTCGCCGCGCCTGCGGGCCCCCGAGCCCGCGGGGCTTCCGCGGCTGGCGCCCGCAGGCTACGCGCCGAGGTCTGGTAAGAGCCCAAGCGCGCGCCACGACCGGCCCTCGAGAATGGGCTGATGCGGGGCGTCGGCGCTGCGCCGATCGCGGCGCGATGAGCTCGGGCCGTGAGCGAGCGCCCACCCGCGACGCAGCTCGGCGGCGACGGCCCATACGATGCCCCCGCGAAGCACGCTCGGCGACTTGCCGATGAACCGCCGCCCTTCGCGAGCGATTGCGGTCGGTCCAAGACCGGCCGCGGCCACCCCTTCCCAGGAGCGAGCTGTGCGTGCGAAGGCGTTCGCAGACCTCTGGGCGACGCACGCGCCCTCCAGCAGCTGCGGGGCCGCGCGACGGCGTCCCCAGGTGGACCCCGCAGCCGCGCCTCGTCGCCGCGGCGCCACTCGCAAACGGGAGCACCACGGCGGGGGGCGTGAGCGACTCAGCGCTTGGAGTACTGAAAGCGCTTGCGGGCGCCGGGCTGACCGTACTTCTTGCGCTCTTTGGCGCGGTCGTCCCGGGTGAGGAAGCCGGCCTTCTTCAGCGTCCGCCGCCGCTCGGGATCCTCGAGAATGAGCGCCCGCGCGATTCCATGCCGCATCGCCTCGGCTTGGGCGCTGTGCCCGCCACCCGTGACCGTGGCCCGGGCGCTGTACGACTCGTTGAGCTCGAGCTCCTCGAGCGACTGGCGCACCACCATGCGCGCCGTGGCCCGCTCGAAGTACTCGTCGATCGGCTTGCCATTGACGATGATGGTGCCGTCACCACCGGGCGAGAGCCAAACACGCGCAATCGCCGTCTTGCGCTTTCCGGTGGCGTAGTGGGCGGTGCTTTCCGACATGAAAATCCGATCCGTCCGAGGAGATTACAGATTGAAGGCCTGCGGCTGCTGCGCCGCGTGTGGGTGCTGCGCAGTCGGGTAGACCTTGAGCTTCTTCAAGATGGCGCGACCGAGGACGTTCTTGGGGAGCATGCCCTTCACCGCCTTGGTGAGCGGCTCGGCCGGCTTGCGCTCGACCAGCGTGCTGTAGTTCTGCCCCTTGATTCCGCCAGGGTAAAAGCTGTGGCGGTAGTACATCTTGTCATCCGCCTTGTTGCCCGTCATCTTGACCTCCTTGGCGTTGACGACGATGACGAAGTCACCCGTGTCGACGTGCGGGGTGAAGGTAGGCTTGTGCTTTCCGCGCAGCAGCGTAGCTGCACGCGACGCGACGCGCCCTAGGGGTTGATCCTTGGCGTCGATGACCCACCACTTGCGGTCATTGGCGGCGGCTTCTGGCTTAGCAACGAACGTGCGCATGATTCCCAGCGATTTGGTGAGCGGCGCTTCTAGCGGCATCCGGTGAACCCGTCAAGCAAAGGCGGCACACCCCTCGGGGTTTTCCATGCCGCAACGGCGAGCCACCGGCCCAAAACCCAGCTCACCAAAAAAAGGCACGGCTTTGACCCTGGCTCGCGGCGCGGCGGGAGTGTGGCCCGAAGCGACCCAGCGGACAAGCCGATTCGCGGCGGGCCGGGCGCCCCGAGCCCGCCCTCACCGACCCGGCCAGAGGCGAGCTCGAGCCGAGGCCTCGAAAGGTGGGAAGAATGGCGGCCCCCGCGCGAGCTTGTGCCGATCGGGGGATGGGCCGTTGCACACGGAAGGCGCCCCTACCCGAACGACCGCGCCCCACACGCACCCCATGCACCCCACCGGAAACCCGAAACTGGCCGACTGGCTCGTTTCCAAAGGACTCATCACGCCCGAGCAGCGAGAAGCGGCGCTCGATCAGCAGCGCCTGCTCGACGGACGGATCGAGGAAGCCCTGCTCGACACGGGCGCGATCGACGAGCCGCGGCTGCTCAAATTTTTGGCTTCCACATACAAGACGCGCTTCGTGTCCACCGAGAAGCTGGCCAAGGCCCAGATCGATCGGGCGACGCTCGAACGAGTGCCGAAGAAGCTAGCCGAGCAGTGCAGCGCGTTTCCCGTCACCTTCGATACGAACACCAAGACACTGAGCGTGGTCGTCGCCGACGCCGACGACCAGAGCATTCTGCGTCAGGTCAAGATGGTGTCGGGGGCCTCGAAGGTGCACGCGTTCGTCGCGAGGCCGATGGCCGTGCGGGCCGCCATCGCCAAGAATTATGGAGGCGACATTCACGCCTTCGCGCGCCTCGACCGGGCAGCGCGAGAGCAACTCTCGAGCATGATGGACGTGTTCGAACGCAATCTCGTCAGCGAAGAGAGCATGGCCGTCGCCCTGGCGGAGGAGCGGCCCCACGAGCGCACCTTCACGGCAGAGCAGCTGACGAAAGCAAGCGGCGCAAGCGACCCTGCCCTGGGTGAAGGGGCGTTCCGCGAGGCCCTCAACGTCTTGGTGAGCCTGCTGGAGACCGGCCGCGCGGAGCTGCGCGGCCACTCCTCGTCGGTCGCGCGCCTGGTGGGCAAGCTGGCGGAGCGCATCGGTGTCACTCCGAGCCAGCAAACGGCCTTCTGCATCGCCGCCCACCTGCACGATCTCGGCAAGATGGGGCCGCAGCATCTCACCGCCCTCAACGCCGGAATCCACGAGGGCCACAAGCAAAAGGCAGCCCAGACCCATGGCGCGCCCGCGCGCTTGATGGAGGCCGTGCGCCTGCCGCACGAAACGCTCGAAGCGCTCCAGGCGATGTACGAGCGCTTCGGGGGAGAGGGCTTTCCGAATCGGCTCGAGGGCAAGGACATCCCACTCGGAGCGCGCCTGCTCGCGATCGCGGACACGTACGCCGATCTGACGCGCAACCCCAACAACCCCTTCTCGAAGGTCCTCGAGCCGGAGCAAGCCTGCAAGGTCTTGGAGAAGTACTCCCCCGCGCTCTTCGACCCCCACCTGGTGCAGCTACTTCGGCTCACCGTCACCGGAGACGATTTGAAGGCCAAGCTGCTCGAGAGCCGCCATCTCGCCTTGGTGGTCGACGTGGACCCGGAGGAGACCACCGTGCTCGAGCTGCGGCTAATCGAGCAGGGCTTCGACGTGCGCATCGCACGCACGCCGGAGCAAGCCTTGCAGGAGCTGTCGCGGGGGGAAATAGAAATCGTGGTCAGCGAGCTCGACCTGGGGGGCCGCGACGGACTGGCCTTACTCACCGAGGCGCGCGGGCGAGCCACCAGCAAGGATCTCCCGTGGGTCATCGTCACGGCCCGCAGCCGACGGGAGGACGCCAACCGAGCGTTCGAGCTCGGGGTAGACGACTTCGTCGCAAAGCCCATCAGCCCGGATCTGCTGGTGACCAAGGTGCGACAAATCTTGCAGCGCAAGGGGCGCGGAGCGACGGCGCGTGGGGTCACGGGCTCCCTCGAGGAGATGGGCCTGCCCGAGCTCGTGCAAGTGCTGTGGCACGGGCGAAAGACCGGCTCGCTCGAGATCGTGGGACCCGAGGCAAGCGGCGAGATCCACTTCGTGGAGGGCTTGATCTACAATGCCATGTACGGGCGCACGCGGGGGGCGGAGGCTTTCTACGCGATGTGCACGATCCAGAAGGGCAGGTTCTCGGTCGACCCCCGCTTTCAGGCCCCCCAGAGAGTGGTCGAGGAAAGCCCGGAGGGCCTGCTGCTGGAAGGCATGCGCCGCCTCGACGAAGGCGTGGCCTGAGGCAACCCAGCGGCGCCCCGAGCGCCCGCCGATGCAAGAGCGGCCGGCGCCCATGGACAGCGTCCGGGGGCCCGGAACGGGTGGCTTTCACCCACCTTCCAGCGCTGCGCCACGCAAACCCTCATCATGGCACCGAGCGCCCCTTGAGAGGTCGCTGGATTGTGAGATACTGAAGCTCACGTGACGTTCGTTCCACCTCCCCTCGTGGGATTCAACAACAACGTCCGCTATCGCGGTCTGGAATTCCATATTCAGACCGAGGACTCTGGCGTCGCGCACCCACATGTGATCACACATCTGTTCGTCGACGGAGGGCACATAATTAAGAGCATACGTAGGGACTACAGCGAGCACGTAGACAGTCCTGCCCGTGTGACCACCGTCCGAATGATGATGCTCAAGCAGCACCAGGCGATGGCGTTGGCGCTGCGGCGCGGACGACTCGACGAGGTGATCGACGAGCTGCGGGGCGCGATCCCGCGTCAGGAGAAGCCGGCGAGCGAGGCGCCTCCCGGCAAGGAATCTTCCCTCAGTGACTTGGGGCAGCTCGCCTCGGGTCTACGACCCGATCTGCTGCGGAGCGCCGTCCCGCCGAAGCCTCCAGCAGCGACCAGCGTACACGCTCCGCCTCCGGCGCGGATACCCGAAGTCCAGATCTCGGAGGGGCTCTACCCGAGCGATCGACCCGCTCCCGATACGATGACCAGCCTTCGGGCGCCCCCGCCGACCGCGGAGGCGAAGCGCCGGATTTCGGAGGTGCCGTCTGCGAGCGATCGGCCTCCATCCGATACGATGACGAGCCTGCGCGCTTCCCCTCCGGCCGCGGAGACGCAGGAGCAAGTCGCAATCCGCCAACCCAGGCGCCGCCGAGGCCGAGCGGCTGCCGCGGCTCTGCAGCCCCCGGAGACCCCGCGCGCGTTGATCCGAGTGGTGCGCAAGGAGGGGAAGTCCGTACCGGGTTCCGCGTCCTCACGCCCCGGGGCCTCGCACGGCAGAGGCCCCGGCTCGACCATCTCTCGATCCAAGCCGCCATCGGCCCACTGTTCGGCGGATGGGTCGGCGGCGAGCCAGGGAAGCGGCAAGGTAGCCAAGCGGCGGAGCAAGGCGCCCAGTCGCCGACCTGGCTCCAAACCCTCGCCGGCGGCTGCCGGCTCGGCGACCACCCCCGCCACCTCTCGCTCGGCGCCGGTCGACCCACGCACCGGTGGCTCGGCGCCTCCGTCGAGCAGAAAGCCCGGCGGCCGCCCCTCGCCCAGGCTCGCGGTCGACCCGGCGGGGGGCTCGCTCTTCGGCGCGAGCCGGACCTACGGACTGGACGACGCGATCCTGGAGTACCTCACGGCCAACGCGAAAGGGGCGACGAGCAAGGGGGAGTAGCGGTGCGTCGCCCCGCGTCTCGCCGGGGCAAGCGGGACCCCTCGGGCTCCAGCTAGCCCGGATCTCACGACCGCGGGACCGAGGGGGCGAGGAGGCAGTGGTTTTTCAGTCGAGCTGCCCGCCGGGTGCGCGCAGGCAGCCATGCTGTCTGCCCCGCACGCCCGGCGGGCAGCTGGGCGAAAAGACACGACTCCTCGAACCCTCGGGACCAGCTCGTGACCAATCCGGGCTGGGCTTTCCCGCCGGAAGTCACCCCTGCGCGGCGACGGCGGCGGGCCCTCCCCAAACGGACGGCCGCGCCGTGCGACGAGCCTGCGAGGGGGCTTGGCTTCGGCGTGAACCATGGTGTAGAAACGGACCCCGCGTCAGGCCAGGAAGCTGGCCCGGCTTTCGGCGTGGTAGCCAAGTGGTTAGGCAACGGTTTGCAAAACCGTCATACGTCAGTTCGAATCTGATCCACGCCTCTAGGGGGTTCGACAAGCTCCCCCTCCCCCTCCGGGGGTAAACGCCCCCCGCCCTAGGGATCCGAGGACCCGTCGATGGCGACGGGGACGATGACCAGAGCCGCCGGTGAATGGGGCGCGCTGCCGAATGGGCACACTGCCGAATGGGCACGCTGACCAATGCGCCGCGTGAGCCGCCCGTCGGCGAAGACGGCTCGCCGGCGCAAGCTCGCCCGGGAATTGCCGTGACCGCGGCGCCGCGGCTACCCGAGGCGAGCACCGCCCGGCACCCTCGCGGCGGCTTTCCCCCGGCCGTCGCAGACCGCAGGCCCTCCGAGCGATGCGCGCGCTCCACCGGCGCGGCTCGCCCGAGGCCCGCGCGACCGACGCAGTCCGCTTCGGCCAAAACGGCCAAGTCGGCGTCAGGTCAGCTGGTCCACCCGAGGAGCGGGCGGTGCAGCTACGGCGAAGCCCCCTGAAACCCGGGCGCCCGGGCCCCGGCTTGCCAAACGGATGGGCCTGTGGTTTTCAACCGTCTGGTGTCTCTGCTCCAGGGCCCCTTGGCGGAATGGCAGACGCAGGGGACTTAAAATCCTCGGTCCGAAAGGATGTCCCGGTTCGAGCCCGGGAGGGGCTACTTCTCGAAAGCGCTGGGCAATCTCTCCTCCGGGCGTCCCACGTCACGGCGCGGGGCCGGTCCGTGCCCCACGGCAAGGCGAGCGAGGAGCGCCGAAGCGCCTCCATTCGACCGAGCCGAGGGAGCCGCGAGCCAGGCTTCGGTCGTCACGCTCCCTGAACGGTCGGCGCGGCCCGTTCGGCGCGCGCGCTCACGCGGCCAATGAGGCCCGAGGCTCTCCCCGTGACGTCGAGCGCGAGCCAAGAAGCGCGCGCCGCGGGCGGAGGATGGTGCGAGGGCCCTGCCCCAGCCGCAGTGGATGCGGCAACGGCGGGGCGGGCGACGAGGAGCGACATTCCACCGCACCCGAGCGCCAGCACGAGGAGGCTCGTCGCGCATCAGTCGTCTGCTCGCCAGCTCATGGCTCGAAGGACACCGATGCTGCGCGCAGGTCGCGCGGGAGAGCGGCGCCGACGCGTGATTCATCGCCAACGCGGGGCCGCTCTCCAATCTCGAACTCCGCGGTGAGCGGCCCCCCGAGGCGCTCGCCCCCCCGGGTCGGGGTCTTCCCAAGCCGCCTCGGAGGGCAGCGGGTCGGCCCCCGAGGTCGGATCGCGGCCCCCGACGGTCAGACCGGGCCGTGGCTGGAAGTTGCTTGACGCCACCGGGACCCTATCCTTCACTGAGGGGAAATGCTGGGCAGTTCGAACCGGACCCGCATGTCTGCTTGCCCAGCGCTCCCGTCGGGCGTTGCACGCCTCGCGCTCGCCACCCTGGTGGCACCGGCGTGCAGCACGAAGGGCACGGCGGGCGAGGCGACCGCCAGCGGCCGGGCCGCCGGCGAGGAGCAGAGCGGCTCGCTCCGCGGTGGCGCCGCGGCGCCCGCGCCCAGCGCGGCGGGCTACGAAGGTCTGCTGACGCTCGACGAGTACAAGTGGATCGCCGAGGACTATGGCGGTGTCGTGCAGGTCGAGTTGCCGTCTGGTCGGGTGCGGCGCTTTCTCGGCGGGCGCAACGGCGCTCGGCACCCGAACCGTGGGCAAACCGTCTTCGTGGAGGCATGCGGGGAGGGCGTCGGTCGCGTGGCGATGGCGGACGAGCGAGGCACGCGCCTGATGGCGCTCACGCCCTGCAGCTCGGAGGTCCCCAACCCCAGCTGTTGTTTCGCGACGAACTACTTCAACCCTTCCCTGTCGTACGACGGCACCCGCTTGGCGGTCGAGGCGATCTTCTTCCTCGAGTCGGACTACCGTCACTTCATCCAGATCTTCGATCTCGAACAGAACGTGCTCGCAGAGCTCGACGGTTGGGACCCAGCCTGGGCTCCCGACGGGAGGCTGGTGCTGGGCCGCCCCGACGGGGTGTACGTGCTGGACGCGGCCATGACCGAGGTCGAGACCGTGGGCGGACCGCAGCTGAATGGGTCCGCTTTCGGGCCGCGCGTTCACCCTACGGCGGAGCGGGTCGTCTTCGAGTTCAACCAGCGCATCTGGGAGATCGGCCTCGATGGCGGCAACCTCACGGAGGTCGCCGCGGGCGCGGCGCGGCTTTCCTCTCCCACGTATTCGCCGGATGGCCGCGCGATCGCATTCTTCGGGCAGGAATTCCAGTTCAACGCCTTCGTGGCCATCCGCACCCTGGGCGAAGAAGCGATCCGCACGCTCGATCTGAAACCGCTGCTGGACCCGGTGGACGGCGTGCCCAGCGGCACGCTGACCTGGACGGCGCCGTAGCCGCCCTCGGCCGGGCCCACGCCGGAGCCGGCCCCCACGGGGCGCTGGGTCGCCGCGGCGCGCTCCCGGGCCCGCCGAGCGCTGCCCCCCCTTCACGGCTCGAGCGCCAGCGCCCGGCAAAAGGAGCTTCAGCGAGTCAACTCGCCGTCGTCGTTCGACACCTTTGCCTCGATGCCCGTCATCCCCACGGGGCCGCAACGGAGCGGGGCTTCGTCACGGCGCCCCGTAGCCGATGAGCCCGGTCGGTGTCCTCGTTCGAGGGGGCGACGCTCTCGTCAGCATGGATCGACCGGCAGCTGATGGTGGCGTTCCTTCCGTGGGAGCCCGAGCCGACCTCCATCGGGAGCCCCACGGGTACGACGCCGTCGTCGAGCGGCGCCTCGGTCGAGCCCGAATCGCCGCGGGTGCGAGCGACGGGAACGCGAGTCGAAGCGCGCCCGCGCAAGACGGGCGGCTCATTTCGAGGCCGTTCGAGCCAGACTGCGCACTCGAGACGACATCGCAGCCCCGGCGTTGGTGCCGGCGGGGCGCCGCTCGCACTGGCCCGGCGCGAGCAAGCGCCCGCACGAGCGCGACCCACGCGAGACGCGAAAGCCACCGTTCGCTATGCTGCGGGAGATGAAGCCCGGTACGGACGACCTGCGAATCGCCAAAGTGCGCCCCTTGCTCTCTCCCGCGGTGCTCGCCCAGGACATCCCCCTCTCCGAAGGCTGCGCCGCGGTCACCCGAGAGGCCCGGAGCGCGATCGAAGGCATCCTGCTCGGCGAAGACTCCCGCCTGCTCGTCATCGTCGGGCCGCCCTCGATCCACGAACCGGACGCAGCCGTGGAGCTGGCGCGGCGCCTCGAGCGCGTGGCGCGCGAGCTCGAGTCCGCGCTGCTGGTCGTCATGCGCGTGCAATTCGAGCGGCCCCGCACCGCCGGGGGGTACGAAGGGCTCATCCGCGACCCCGATCTGGACGGTAGCTACCACATCAACCAGGGCTTGCGAGTGGCGCGGCAGCTGCTCATCGACATCACCTCCCTCGGCATGCCCGCGGCCACCGAGTTTCTGGATACGACCCTCGGGCAATTCTACGCGGATGCGATCAGCTGGGGGGCGATCGGAGGCGGCACCGCCGGGAGCCCCGTACATCGCGAGCTCATCAGCGGTCTTTCGATGCCGGTGGGCGTGGAGAGCCGCGCAGATGGCGACGTGGAGGTCGCGCTGGAGGCAATCGAGGCCGCCCGGCATCGGCACCTGTTCCCCTCTCTGACCAAGGAGGGCGCGCCCGCCATCCTCGAGACTCGGGGAAACGACACGGCGCACCTCGTGCTTTGCGGCAGCACTCCCGCCGGCGGCCCCGCGGCGCCAGCGCGGGTCGAGCGAGCGGCTGCGGCGCTCGCAGCGCGTGGCCTTCCGCCCGTGGTGTTGGTCCGGGCAAGTCACGGCGACGGCCGAACCGAGCTCCAGCGAGAGGTGGCATTCGACGTGGCGGCGCAGCTCGAGGCCGGCAGCCACAGCATTCGCGGGTTGATTCTGGAGAGCCACTTGGTCGGTGGCCGCCAGGATTTGGTCTCCGGCCGCCCCTTGGTCGTCGGCCAGAGCATCACCGACCCCTGCCTGAGCCTCGACGAGTCACGACCGATTCTCGACCGCCTGGCGGAGGCAGCGCTCGCACGCGCCGGCTTCCGCTGAGCGCCGAAAAGCGGTGGCCTGCCCCGCGCCGGAAGTCGAACACGGCGCGCGCGGCGCGCGCTCTCGAGTCATTCGAGCCCCCGCCGAGCGCCGAGCGGCCGGGCCGTGAAGCTCGATGGGTGCCTCCGACCCGACGGCGCAGGGCCGGTCCCCCCGCGACCGCCGCCCGCGCCTTCGCGCGGCTCGAGCCTCCAGCACCGCAGCCCTCGCTTGCCCGCGCAGTCCCGCAGTCCCGCGGCCATGCGCGGCCATGCGCGGCGTCGAATGCCGCCCGAAGCTTCGAGCAGCGAACGCAAAAAACAACGAGCTTGAGACGGCGACAGCGATTGCAGATACTGATGAAGATGTCGCAATCGAAGCATCGGGTCGATCCACAGTTGGTCGCCGCCTGGCAGCAGAGTCTTGGAGAGGACGAGAGAGCCGCGCTTTCCCAACTGGTCGAGCTCGAACAATCGCACCTGCTGGAAGCGGGAGGGGCATCGGCTCCCCTCGCCGGGCGCAAGCGGTTGTTGGCGCAGTGGGTCCACTTGGATCGCGCCTACCCCGGGGGCCTGGCCCGCTACCTGGAGAACGCTCGAGGGCTGCTCTCCGCGGCCCGGACGGGCCACAATCCGTACGCCGGGCTCACCCCCACCGTGCCGAGCGGGACGCACCTCGCGTGGGGCACGCCGGAATTCGCCCGGGCTCACCGGCAAGGGCTCGAGCTCGCGGGAAGAACGGGGTTCGTGCTGGTGGCCGGGGGGATGGGGGAGAGGCTCGGCTACCCGGGTATCAAGCTCAGCCTGCCGGTGGAGTGTGCCACCGGGCGCTGCTACTTGCAGTACTACATCGAGCAAATTCTCGCGCTTCAAAAGGCCAGCAAGGGGCCCGGGCCCCTGCCGCTGGCGCTCATGACCTCCGGCCAAACCCACGAGGCAACCAGCGCCTTGCTCGAAGAGAACGCGTTCTTCGGCATGACGAGAGAGCAAGTCACCCTGATGCGACAGGAGGAAGTCGCTGCCCTCGCCGACGATCGACCGAGCCTGATCATCAGTGACGACGACCCTTTCGAAATACAAACCAAGCCACACGGGCACGGGGACGTCCACGCGCTCATGCACTCCACGGGCACGGCGCTGCGCTGGGCGGAGCTCGGGCTGGATTTCGTGGTCTTCTTCCAGGATACGAATGCGCTCGTGTTTCACGCCATCCCGCCCTCACTGGCCGTGGCTCGCGAGGGCCACTTCGCCATGAACACGATCACGGTGCCCCGCAAGGCCGGGGAAGCCGTGGGGGGGATTGCCCGCCTCGTGGGAGCCAGCGCCGAAGGGGCTCCGTGCGACCTGACCGTGAACGTGGAATACAACCAGCTGGATCCCCTGCTGCGAGCGACGGGCAGCCCCGAGGGAGACGTGGGGGACGAATCGGGCCTCTCTCCCTTTCCGGGCAACACCAACGCGCTGATCGTCGACCTGAAGACCTACGTCCGCACGCTGCAGCAAACGGGCGGCGGGGTGCCTGAATTCGTCAACCCCAAGTATGCGGACGCGACGCGTACGCGTTTCCTCAAGCCGACACGGCTCGAGTGCATGATGCAAGACTATCCACGAGCGCTCCCGACGGGCAGCGTCGTGGGCTTCACCAGCTTCGAACGAAGTGTGTGCTTTTCGGCGGTGAAGAACGCGGTCTCCGACGCTGCGAGGCGAGCCGCGCGCGGGCTCCCGCCGGAGAGCGCCGGCAGCGCGGAGGGGGACCTGTACAGTCTGCACCGCCGCATCTTGCAGGATGCGGGCGCCCGGCTCGAAGCCGCCCCCCCGCTCGACTTTCAAGGCGTGCCGGTCCCGCTGTTTCCAATCGTCGTGCTCTCCGCCGAGATGTTGCTCGACGCGCCGCTGCGCGCCGCGGAGGCGGGCCGCAAGCCCTCCGTCGACAGCCAGCACCTGCACATGAGCGCGCGCTCCAGCCTGATCGTTCGCTCCGGCCGCGTGCGCTTCGAGGGCGTCCGGCTGCAGGGGGAGCTGGAGGTCCGAGCACACCCCGACGCCACCGTGGTGCTGCGCGACCTCACGATCGAAAACGAGGGCCGGCTCGCCGAGGCCGTGCCCGAGGGCGCTGCGGCGCCGCTCGCCATTCGGGGCTATCGTCTCACGCCCCGGCAGAGTCGGGTGATCGAGCTGCCCACGCCGGGCGAGCACGTCGTGGACGCCCGCTGGCTCGCGGCCTCTCCCCCCTGAGCCCCCCAGCTGCGAGCGGGGGCTGCGGTGTGCGCGAGCGAGGGCAGCCCGCGGCGCCCTGCCGGCCAAACCGCGGCGACCCGGGCCGTTTCGAGCCTCCGAGTCGAGGGCGGCCGCGGGGTGCCCCGCGGCCGCCGTGCGCTGCGCACGGCGCCAGGAGGGGACAAGGGACGCCGGGCGCCGACCGGCTCGCCGTGAGCTCCCCTCGGTGTGTCGCACGGGGAGCTGGCGCGCCCGCTCGACACGGTGTGGGGCACGAAGCCCGGCCGCGGCGCGCGCGGCCCACGGCATGCTCAGCAACCTCTCAAGTCCGCTCGCGGAATGTCGTTTCTCCGACGAGGGGGCCGCGCATCCCCCCCCGGAGCAGACGACAGCCCATGACGATTGAAGCGAAGAACGTGATGACGCGCCACCGAAAGTCCTTCGAAGGCGGGCAACGGGCGGCGGAGGAAATACGAGCGGCGCTCACTGCGCCACCAAAGGTGGTGCTCGCCCATCTTACGGTGAACCACCGGCAGCCCCGATTCCTGGAAGGGCTTCGCTCGGTGCTCGGGCCCGATATCCCGCTGTTGGGCTGCTCCGGACAGGGCGTGATGGGCGGCGGAACCGTCGTGGAAGAAGGATACGCCGCCTCGACGCTCGCACTGGGCGGGGATGCGCTGCGCATCTCCACGGCGCGCATCGATGCGATCCAGGAAGACACGCAGGAAAAAGGCCGCGCTCTGGCCAAGCAACTGCGCGAGGGCCTCGGGGGAGAGCCGAGCCGAGTCACCCTGCTCTACTACGACCCCTTGGCGGGAGCCGACATGTCGCCCTTTCTCCAGGAGCTCGATCGCGGCCTCGAAGGCGCCGTCATCGGAGGCGCGGCCGCCCACTTCTTCTCCGCCACCATGACGACGACCTACCAGTACTTCGGTACCGAGGTATTTTCCAACGGTGCCGTGGCCGTGAGCCTGGCGGGAGATTTCGGGGTCCACTTGGCCAACTCGAGCGGTGTCTCTCCGGTCGGCTTGGCGATGAAGATCACCAAGGCCAGCGGCACCATGATCCAGGAGTTCGACGGGCGACCGGCGATCGACGTGTGGAAAGAGGTCACCGGGAACGACGGTGTCGAGGATCCGATTGCCAACGCCGCGCTCGCGCTCGGACTACCCGTCGAAGGTGGGAGCAAAGAGCACATGATCCGAGCGGCGTTCGTTCTCGGGCTGGACAAAGGCGTGATGCTACAAACGGCAGCCCCAGAGGGCGCCGTCGTCCACTTTTACCACCGCACCCAAGAGGACGTGCTCGACGGGTCTCGGCGCTTGGGAGACGACTTGGCCGCTCAGCTCCAGGGACGAAGTCTCAAGGCCGTGCTGGGCTTCGAGTGCGGGGGTCGAACGCTGCCATTTTTGGGCACCGAGGCGACCAACCAGGAAAATGGCAGCCTGAAAGCTCGATTGGGCGAGGCCGCATACTGCGGCTTGATCGGGTGGGGAGAAATCTATCCCGTCGGAGGTAAGACGAGTTTCCACAACTACGCGTTCCCGGTCCTGGCACTTTCTGAATAGCTTTCGAGCGGTCACCCGAGGAGGCAAACCATTTCGATGGCGAGCGAAAACACGGAGGACAGAGCTCGGCTCCTTCTCCAGCGGGAGCGGGAGGTCTACGAGCTCCGCCACACGCGCGCCCGCGCCGAACACTGGCTGCGCGCCGTGCACGCGCTCGCGCCGGGCCAGCTCCAGGAGAAGACGGAAGGCCAGATGGCCCACGTGGCCGACCTGCTCGTGGGGGAGCTGAGCTACGAGATCGCCGCCACCTTCGAGCTGGACGGGCGGGGGCACTTCATCGAAGCCGCCGTGGACCCGGTCGAGCTCCCCGAGAACCTCGAGCTGAGCCCGGATCTGTATCTGTTTCTCGCCAGCGAGCCCGCCGGCAGTTGCGAACGAGCGACGGACACCCCCATGTCTGCGTTCGCCCGGCAGCTCGACATGGTGAAGTATCGCTGGGCCTGCCTGCCGAGCGCGAGAAGCAGCCACTTTCTATACATGGCCGGATTCAGCGAACGCACGACCAGGTTTCATCGACTGACCAAGACTGACCAAGATCACTTCGCAATCTTCTGCAGCCACGCGGCGGCGCTACTCAACAACGGCCTCCTGCTCTCCAGCCTGAAAGCCGAGCGCCAGGATTTGGAGCTCGCAAACCGCGAGCTGGACGGCAGCCTGGAGGAGCTGAGAGCCACCCAGGTCAAGCTCGTGCAATCTGCACAGCAGGTCGCTCGCGCCTCTCGCCAGGCCGGCATGGCGGAAATTGCTACCGGCATCCTGCACAACGTGGGCAACGTGCTCAACAGCATCAACGTCTGCACGGAAGTCGCGCAGCGGCAGGTCGACATCCTTCCCGTCGAGGGCCTTCGCCAGAGCGTGACGCTGCTCGAAGGCCAGGCAAGCCTGGCGGAGTTCTTCGCGACAGACGAGCGAGCGGAGAAGCTCTGCGAGTACTTGCGGCGCTGCAGCGATTCGCTCGCAGAGGGTCAGAAGCGACTGGTCGGCGAGCTGGGAGAGCTCAAAGGCCACCTCACTCACGTCGGCGCAATCGTCAGCCGCCAACAAGAGTACGCCCGCCCAAACACCGTCGAGCCGTGCAATCTCGGCCAACTGCTCGACGATGCATTGATGCTGGCACGCCACTCCGAGAAGGCGAACTACATCGAGATCCGGCGCGACTACGAAGATCTTCCCACGACCAACATGGACAAGCACCGGGTGTTGCAGATTCTCGTCAATTTGATTACCAATGCCATGTCGGCGCTGGCACAGAGCCAGCGACAGGATCGCCAGCTGACGGCCAAGCTGCGCCGCAAAGGCGAGGGCTTCGCTGAGCTGCAGGTATTGGATAACGGCATCGGCATCGCCACAGAGCACGCGCCCTTGCTCTTCCGCCACGGCTTCACCACACGCCCGGACGGACACGGCTTCGGGCTACACATGAGCGCTCTCACCGCCAAGGAGCTGGGAGGTGAGCTGAGCTTCCGCAGCGAGGGGCGAGGCCTGGGCGCGACGTTCACGCTGAGGCTCCCGCTCGTGCCCGCGCGCCCCCGCCGGCCGAGCCAGAACGCGGCGCCCCCGAGCGAGAGGGCCTCGATTCAGGAGTTGGCATGACCTCGTCGTTGAACTGCCCTTCTCCGCACCGCATCCTCGTGGTCGACGACAACGCGGATGTCCTCAACGACTTTCGAAAAGTGCTGTGCCCGCGCGACGAGAGCTGCGCGCTGGAGGCCCTGGAGGAAGACCTGTTCGGCACTCCAAAATCTCGCTCGCAGGCGCGGCGGTACGACGCGACATTCGCCGAGAGCGGAGAGCTCGCCCTCGAAGCGGTGCGGCGGGCCCACACCATGCAGCGGCCCTACACCCTCGCGTTCGTGGACATGCGCATGCCGGGGTGGAACGGCGTGCAAACGATCCAGCAGCTCTGGCGCGTGCAATCCAACCTCGAGGTGGCCATCTGCAGCGCCTACATGGACTACTCCTGGAACGAGGTCATCAGCCAGCTGAAACGGCCGGGCTTGCGCCTGCTTCGCAAGCCCTGGACCTCGGGAGAGGTTCTCGCCGTCGTGCACGAGCTGATCGCTCGCTCGGCATCGCGAGCCGCACTCGCCTGAGCCACCCTTTCCGCTCGCCCGCCACCAGCGCGCAGGGGCCGCGCGCCCCAGCCCCTCGGCGCTCCCCCGTGAGCCGCCAGGGCGCCCCTACTCCCATCCGACGTCGAGGCACACGTCGATGGCATCGAGCAGGCTGAGCGCTACCGGGCAAGTGCGCGCGACGCGCTCGAGATCGGCGCGTTGGTCGGCCCCCAGCCCTTGGCCGCGCACGCGCAGCGAAACCTCCAGGCGCTCGATGCGCCGGGGCCGCGCCTTCGTCATGTGCTTCACCACCACCGCCCGCCCCCCCTCGAACGCGTAGCCCGCCTTCTTCGCGGCGATTCCCATGGTGGTGAGCATACAGGTGCCCAGCCCGGTAGCGACCAGATCCGTCGGAGAGAAGGACTCCCCCAGCCCGTGATTGTCCACCGGCGCGTCCGTGGCGAGGCGGCCACCCGAGGGGCCATGCACGGACTCGCAGCGCAACCCCCCACGATATTCGATGCTAATCTCGACCACGAAAGCCTCCCGCTTCCCGCGCGGCGCTTCGGGAGCGCCCGCCCAACGCCACGCCGCGCCGGCCCGCGCGCTGCAGTGCCGGCGGGGACCCGCCCATTCGCTCGGCGAAACTCGGGGCAATCATCGGGCCTCGATCGTATCCGCGCGCCGCGGCCGCGGCAAGGCCGTGCCCTCCCCCGCTTCCCCGCCAACCGCACCGATGCCTCCCGGCGCGACCGGACCCACGGCGCTCGCTCGGCGGAAACGACGCAACCGACGCATCCGCCCGAAAAGGCAATCGTCCGGGCCCACCCGGCCCGCGCCCGCGGCGGCGGGCCGGCCCGTGCAGGGCGCGGAAGCCCTCGAATGGCGCTCGCGACTTTGCTTGCGCGCTGCCCAGAGCGCCGTTAGCCCTGCGCCTATGGTCTCTCTTCCCCCGGGCGGTGGCTCTGATTCAGGAGCTCGGCTGCCGCCGCTCCCGCGCCGTGTCTTCTGCAACCGCACCCTCAATTTGCGCTCCATCCAGGTCGTGGGGTGCGACATGGATTACACGCTCGTGCACTACGACACCCGGCGCTGGGAGTCGCGCGCCTACGAGTACGCTCGCACCGCGCTGGTGGCCAAACGAGGCTGGCCGATATCGGACTTGACGTTCGATTCCGACTTGGTGTCCCTCGGGCTCGTAATGGACCTGGAGCGCGGCAACCTCATCAAGGTGAATCGCTTCGGCTACGTGCGCGCGGCCTGCCACGGAACCACGATGCTCGACTTCGAGACCAACCGGCGCGAGTACGGAACGGCACCCGTGGACTTGGGAGAGGCCAGCTTGCAGGTGATGGACACGCTGTTTTCCCTTTCCGAAGCCTGCTTGTTCGTCCAACTCGTGGATCTGCTCGACGCCGGGCAACTCGAGCCCGGCATGAGCTATCGCGAGCTGTACCACGCCGTCCGCGGGGCGCTCGACGCGGCCCACCTCGAGGGAGAGCTGAAACGCGAAATCCTGGCGGACCCGGCTCGTTACGTAGTTCTCGACGAGCAGTTGCCCCAGGCTCTGCTGAACCTGCGCGCAGCAGGCAAGAAGCTCCTGCTCATCACCAACTCGGAGTGGTTCTACACGCGGCGCCTTATGAGCTACGCGCTCGATCCATTCCTCGGCAAGGAAACCTGGCGCGACCTGTTCGACATCGTGATCGTTCAGGCGCGCAAGCCGTCGTTCTTCTCCGGGGACGCGCCAGCCTTTCGGATGGTGGACGACCTCGACCAATACACGCCCCACATGGGTCCGCTGGCGGCGGAGCACGTGTACCTGGGCGGCCACGCGCGGCTCGTGGAGAGGAGCTTGGGCGTCGCCCCCGACCACATCCTGTATCTGGGAGATCACATCTTCGCCGATGTGGTGGTCAGCAAGGATCTCCTGCGCTGGCGCACCGCGCTCATCGTCCGCGAGTTGGAGCAGGAGCTCGAGGCCTTGACGGCGTTCCGCGCCACCCAGCGTCAACTCGATGAGTGGATGCACGAGAAGGCCCTCCTGGAGCATCAGCTCTCTCAGGTACGGCTGCGCCACATGACATCCAACGGGGACGGCGGGGCCGCGGGCGAGGCGGCCAAGGCGGCGATCCGCGCGGTGCGCACGCCCCTGCTCGAGCTGGATCAACGAATCGCCCCCCTCGCGAAGCAGTCCTCCGAGCTCGGCAACTCTCGCTGGGGGCCGCTGATGCGCTGCGGAAACGACAAGAGCCACCTCGCCCGCCAGATCGAGCGCTACGCCGACGTCTACATGTCCCGAGTCTCCAACCTGCTCGACTACACCCCGTACGCCTATCTGCGCGCCCCACGGATGCACCTCCCCCACGAGCTGGATCTCGGCGGCGACGCCTGAGCGGAAAGAGCCCAAGGGCCTTCGCGACACCGCGCGCGCGTCGCGTGCGGGCCGAATGGACGGGGCCGGTCGCGAGCGGGCGCCGTCGGCTCTCGCTCTGCCGGCCCTCGGGCTCAGACGACGTGCAATGCCTCCGCATCCAGCGAAGCTCGCTCGACCCTTCGGCGCAGCGGGAGCCTGGCACAGATACGCGCGAAGATGCGCTTGCGGTCGAAGCGCATCGCGTACTGTCGCGCCTGCCGGGACAAACGAAAGCGCTCGAGCTCAGAGAGCTCGAACACCGCATGGTCGAGTTGGCGGGCGAGCGAGCTCACGTTGCCGGCTGCCGCCAAAAGGGCCGTGTCCCCCGTGGCCTCCGGAATCCCGCCGGTGCGAGTGGTGATGACGGGGCCGCCGCCCCCGACCAGCATTTTCTCCACCAGCGCGATGCCGAACGTTTCGACGAACTCGGGCTGTGGCTTGCTCGGCAGCACGTAGGCGCTGCAGCCGTGCATGAGGGCGAGCTTTTCATCGTCCCCCACGTCCGTGAGCAAGAGGATGTTCGGGTCGCCGGCGGCGAGCCGCTCGAGCTCGGCCAGGTGGGGCCCGTTGCCCGCGATGACCAGCCGCCTGTGGGCATGGCAGCGGCTGCTGCGATACGCGCGGATCAGGTCGTCGGCCCCTTTGGCTGGCGCCAGGCGGGAGAGAAAGAGCAGGTACGAATCGGGCGATAGCCCTCGGGCCTCGAGCGTACGAGACACCTGCTCTGCATCGAGGTCGACCATGCTGGCGGCATCCACGGCGGGGTAGCTGACCAGGATTCGCTCCTCGCACTTTCGTGCGAAGCTCGTCCTCGCGTGCTCGTCGAGTGCCTCGGCCGCCTCCACGATGAGCTGCCGCGTGTAGTTGGAAACGGCCAGCGGCAGATCCTGATTGAGATACGTGTCGAGTAGCTGCAACGCCGCACCGAATCGGCGCTCCTCGATCGCCGACCGCACGACGTTCGTGATGTCCGAGCCCACGGCCTCCGCCACGGTATGGACGGGATGTGGCGTGCCCACGCGGCGAGCCGTCCGAACGGCGTCCTCCACGACCCACATGTGGGGATGAAGGTACATCGACATGACGGCCGTTTCGTAGTCATCCCGCAGGAGCTCCACGAGACGCCCGGTGAGACCCGAGACGTAGCGCCCATCGACGACCTTGTAGTCCCCTAGAGGCGGAGGACGCTCCACGGTGATGCCCGGCGAGTAGGGCTGTACCGAGTCGAAGGGCTTGGTTGGCAGGCCCGAGGCCGAGATGGCTTCCAGGGGCCAGGTGAGGATCCGAACATCCGAGAACCCCTGGGCCAGGGCGGCTTCTGCGAGGTGGCGGGCCTCGCCCGCGTGGCCGCAAATGACCGGGTCCGCTCGTACCACGATTACCAATCGCAACTCTGTCTTTCCCATCGACATCCTTTCGAACGACGCCCCGCTGCCGTGGCTTCGTGACTTTTGGCGGCCGCCGCTACCGCCGCCGTCGACCTGGGCGCTCAGGGAAGCGGGCTGTGCTCCGCACCCGACGGGGGCCTCTGCCGTTGCCCCCAGGACGATTGCTCACTGGAGAAATGAAACTCTAGCCGACCGCCCGCGGTGATTTCGTCACCGCGGAGGTAGGCCCTCATCAACCTTTCGCCATTGAGAGTGACGTGCGAAATGCACTTGTGGCTTTCCGATTTGTTTCGAGTGAGAATTTCAAGCGTCCCGTCGAGAACTTTCATGCTGCCCTGCTCGAAGGCTGGCGGGGAGAGCAGCCACACGTTTTGACCCGCAACCGGAAATAGACCGAGCGAGGCGCAGACGTACCAGGAGGAAAGCCCCCCGGAGTCGTCGTTGCCCGGCAAGCCGCCGGGGCCGGAGCCGAATTGGCAGCGCAGGATTTCCTCGACGACTCGGGCCGTCCGATCCGGGCGCCCCGCGTAGTGATAGGCAAAAGGAGCCTCCATGTCGGGCTCGTTGTTCAGGCCCTCGAAGCGCCCCAGGGCCAGCCCTTCCTCGATTTCCCGCCCGAACGGAGGTCTGGTGAGCTGCTTGACCGGCGGAGCTCCGAACCCGAAGAATTCGTCCAGCTGCTCGACGAAAGCCGCATCCCCGCCCGCAAGGGCGATTCGGCCCACCATGTCGTGCAGAAGCCGGTACGAATAATTGTGGCGGGTGCCCTCGTAGTAGGTCGAATCCCGCAGCAGCCCAGTTTCGGGGTCGTAGGCTTTGACCCAACTCTCGGCATGCCCCTCGAGGCGCCTGGCCAGCGCCATATCCCCGAGGGCGCGAGCGACGCGTGCCGTGCAGAAACACCCGTAGGCGAGGTCGAGCGTGTGCGTGAGAGGGTGAACGATGCCTTTCTCGAAGAAATCCTCGCCATAGGTCCGCGACAGGTCGTTGTGCATGTGCAACAGCGCCCATTCCCAGTCGATGCCCGGCAGCCGCAGCGCGCGGGCATCCGCCAGGGCCACGTGTGCCAGCGCGCTGGCCTGGCGAAAGAAACGGTCCGCCCCGCGCGACATTCGATATCCGATCGGAAAGTTGCCCTCCTCCTCGCTGACCCGCACGAGGCTCGTGAGGAGCTGCGAGGCCTTCTCGGGCACCAAGACCGAAAGCAGTGGAACCTGCGTCTTGTAGATGTCCCACATCGTGCAAATGTCGTAGACGAACGCCCCTCCGTGAGACCAAAACGGGCTCTCGTCCTGAGCGAAGCACGGCTTGATCATGGAGTGGTAGAGCGCCGTGTAGAAGATTCGCCGCTGGCGCGGCTCGCCCTCGACTCGAACTCGGCCGAGGTGCTCCTCCCAGACGCGGCCCGTAGCGGCCTTCACGTCGTCGAAGCCGGCATGTTGCTCGATGTTCGCATTTCGCTGCGCTTGCTCCACACCTCGAAGCGAAAAGCCCATCGTGAGCTCGACGACGCCGTGCGCGGGCGCCTTGCCGGAGAACACGACGCCGAAGGGCGCGATGGTCGTCTCCCGGATGTGGTCGAAGACGAGGCGCGTGCCCCCCCCGACGGTACGACGGTCATACCAGACGGCCGTCGTCGCTCCGCTGAAGCTCGCTCGTAGATAGGTACTGAGCGTCACGCCTTCGAGCACCACGCTGCCGCGCGCCTGCCCTCCCCCGAGCTGCTCGAGATCGGCTCGCGTGGGAACGGTGCGCGCTCGCTCGAGCGCCAGGCCACCGCAGGAGAAGTCGACCGCCAACTTCACGTCCGCCCCGGGGGGAAACCGGTAGCGATGCACCGCGAGCTTGGGCCCCACCGTGAGCTCGACCCGGACCGAGTCCCCGAGGCGGGCCGAGTACCAGCCCGGACCGGCTTCTTCCTCGTGCAGCGGCCAGGCCATGCCGATTGGGTCCAGGCCCCCGATCAGCGGGGTGACCCGGAAGTAGTTGTAGTACTTGCGAATCGCACCCGTCCCGGACTGATGGAAGTGCGTGAAGCCCGACGCCTGGCTGCGCTCGAACATGCGCCGGGGAATGCCTTCGGTGCAGCGCTCGTAGCGACCGTACCCCGTGGGGTACGCGCCGGAGTACGGGCACACGGAAACCATCCCGAACGGGAAGCAGGCGCCGGGGTGAGTGTTGCCGATGGGCGGCTTCGGCCGCCACCACGTGTCGGCGAGAGGGCCCGAGTGCTCCGGGGCGAAGGGCTCGGTGCCGATGAAGGGGTCTACGCAGTCGAGGATCGATGACACGGCCTCGGCAGGGTATACGGGAGCGCGGCGTCGTGGACGCAGAGTCGCGCGGAAAAGCGCACGCCGCAGCCTCCGAGGACGAGCTTCTCGGCTGGCTCCGCAAACGGACCCCTGCGCGCAATGGCCAGGAAACCGACGCGTACCCACCCGCGCGGCGAGCGCGAAACGCGCGCCACGCGGGGGTCGCGGCGAGCGCAACCCGTGCCGGTCGGCGGCGCAGCGGCGCAGCGATTGCGACCTGGCGCGCCGCACGCCGAAGCTCGCCCGCGCACGGGCGCCCCATGCGCAGGCGACACCGCCCCCTTCCGGGGGAGCGCGAGCCGGGTATCCCTCGGGCTTTTCTGCCCGCGCGCCGCAGCGGGGCATGGTCTTGCGCGGCGCCCCGCGGCCGCGGGCGGCGGTACGCACCTGCCCCCCCTCGATTGGCACGAGTCGTGCTTCACCGAGGTTTGACGGGTTCTCGAATGGCTTGCTGCCGAGAGCCCATCGCAACAGGCATTTTCGCACGGAGCGAAGCGCTTCGAACGGCAGTCGGCGCGCGTTTCGGGGGGGCCATCCAAACCCATCACCCGCTCGGAGCAAAGCTCCGGCGCCGCGGGTCGTGGCGTGGCACGACCGCGCCGAAGCACGCTCGTGGTCCCTCCCGATCGAAAGGACGAAAAACGGTGTTTCCTCGTAGGATTCTGGTCCCCGTCGATTTCTCGACGCACAGCGAAGTCGTCATCGAAAAGGCGGTGCAGCTCGCTCAACCCCTGGGCAGTGAGCTGACCCTACTGCACGTCCACGAACCAATCGTCACGGGGCCCGCCTTCGGCGATGTCATGCCCATTCCACCCGCCACGTCGACGCAGGAGTTCGACTCCCGGCTGGTGGAGTTGGCTCGGGACTATCGAAGCCGTGGCTTGACCGTCGATACACGCTGCCTCGTCGGAGCCGCTGCGGCGGAGATCTTGGCGCTGGCCCAGGAAGAGGCGTTCGACTTGGTCGTCATGGGGACCCACGGTCACACCGGGTGGCGACACCTGCTGCTCGGTTCGGTCGCGGAACGCGTGGTCCGCGAGTCGAGCTGCCCCGTGCTCGTCGTGCCCATGCGCGCCGGCGCCGGCGCCGGCTGAGACGTCGCCAGCGTCGAGGAAACATGCAAGAGTGCTGCTGCCCAGAGGCCGCGGCTGCTGGGAGAAGGGAGCCTCGATGACCAGTGCCTCCGCTGGTGCGAAGTCGGCAAGCGATTCACGTTTGGGCGTGGCCATGTACGACGCCAAGCCGTATGACCGCCCCGCGTTCGACACGGGCGCGGAGCCGGACCTCCGGCTCCGCTGGATCGAGGCCCGCCTCGGCCCAGAGACCGCGGAGCTTGCGGCCGGTCAGCGCGTGGTGTGCGCGTTCGTCAACGACGAGCTCTCGCGGTCGACGCTCGAGCGCCTGTCCACCCTCGGCGTCGAGCTGATCGCCATGCGCTGCGCCGGCTACAACAACGTCGACGTGGAGGCGGCCCGTGGCCTCGGCCTGGCCGTGGTCCGCGTGCCGGCGTACTCGCCCCACGCCGTCGCCGAGCATGCCCTGGCGCTCCTGCTCGCGCTGAACCGCAAGACACACCGCGCCTACAACCGGGTGCGGGAGGGCAACTTCAGCCTGAACGGGTTGGTCGGCTTCGACCTGTACGGCAGCACGGCGGGCGTGGTCGGGCTCGGCGCGATCGGCCGTTGTTGCGCTCAAATCCTGCGAGGGTTCGGCATGCGTGTGCTGGCCTACGACCCCGAGCCCGACTTCGAGTATGCCAACCGCGTGACGATCGAGCTCGTTTCGCTCGAGGCGCTCCTGCACGAAAGCGACATCGTCAGCCTGCACGCGCCTCTCAACGCCGCAACGCATCACCTGCTCGACGAGGCCCGCTTCGCGCAAATGAAGCGCGGCGCGGTTCTGATCAACACCAGCCGCGGCGGATTGGTCGACTCCCGAGCGATGATTCAGGCGCTGAAATCGGGCCACCTGGGCGCGGCGGGCCTGGATGTATACGAGGAGGAAAGTGAGTACTTCTTCGAAGATTTCTCCAACACCGGCATCGGGGACGACGTGCTCGCCCGGCTGATGACCTTCAACAACGTGCTCATCACGAGCCACCAGGGGTTCTTGACCCGGCAAGCCCTGGATAACATCGCCTCGACCACCCTGGCCAGCATCCGCGAGTTCAGCGGAGGCCGCCGCGGCTCGGATCTGAGGTACAATATCCTGAAATGAAGGAAAACCCGACTCGCGTGATCGTGGGCGTCGACTACTCCGACGCCTCGATCGAAGCCATCCAACAGGCCTGGGCCCTCATCAGTGGGCGAGGCGGCGGCACGCTGTGGGCGCTTTTAGTGCTGCCCGGCGGGCCGACTACCAGCCCTCCGGAAGCAGTGGAAGCTAGCGATCAGCTGATCGCGCGCTTGCGAGAGAACCTGCAGGAGCTCGTGCGCTCCCGCAGGTCTGATCTGGTGGTGGTCCCGTGCGAAGTCCGTGGGGAGGTCCGCTACGGCAAGCCCGCGGCCCAGATCTTGGAGTTTTCCAAGGAGCTGGACGCAGACGCGATCGTCGTGGGCAACCGCGGGAGGCGCGGGGTGGAGCGGCTGCTGCTCGGCTCCGTGGCGAGCGAGGTCGCGAGCGACGCGGAGTGCTCCGTTCTGGTGGCGCGGCTGGGGCACAGCCACGAGGAGCAGCCGGCGGGAGCGGAGACCTTTGAGCCCGACCCCGGCGCGGCGGCCGCCACGGAAGGGGAGCCCCTGGAGGCCGGCGACGTCGTGGTGGAGCCGCACATCGAGGGCACCCGGGTCGTCAGCGTGGTACTCGACGCCAAGAGCGGGCGCACCTTCCTGTGCACGTTCGAGACCTTACGCACCCTGCGCGTGGAGGCCCTGGAGGGGGACTGGCTGGTGCCCGCCACGAGCGAACAGCGCGCTCGGGCCGCGCGCACGGCGCTGGCGCTGGCGCGCAGCGATCCGGATCGACTCGAGCAGCTGCTCGCCGAAGCGGCCCGCCGCCGTCACGAGTCGTAGTTCCCATCCACGAAAGGGGATGGGAACCAATGTAGAGAAAAGCCGTGAGCGAAAGATGCCGCAAAAAGCGCGAGCCCGAGACCCTCACCCCGGGGGGGCTCGGGCTCGCAGCGACATTCTTCGCCGGGAACGAGTCCCAGCCCGGATCTCTCACGACCGCAGGACCGAGGGTGCGAGGAGGAAGTGGATTTTCAGTCCAGATGCCCGTCGGGCGCGAGCAGGCAGACTTGCTCTCTGCCCCGCACGCGCTGGCGGGCAGCCGGGCGAAAAGAAACGACTCATCGTACCCTCGGGACCAGGTCGTGAGAAATCCGGGCTAGGGAGGCGGTTGAGAGCCGTGCCTGCTGGCGCCCGTTCGAGATTGGCGAGGGCCTTTTCGTCCGAGCATTTCACGGAAGGCAACCGCGTACGATTCCACGCCGACGCCTCGCTGGCCCTGCTGACGATGCTCGAGTGCATCGGCGGAGCCAAACGGGAGATCCTCATCGAAATGTACTGGTTCGACCGCGATCAGGTGGGGCGCAAGTACGCGGAAGCGCTGCAAAGAGCTGCGGCGCGCGGGGTCGATGTCCACGTGCTGTACGACGACTTCGGCTCGCTGTCCCTGCGCGCAGGGGCGCTGGACGACCTTCGAGCGGCCGGTATCTCGACCATCGCATTTCGGCCGCTCTTGCCGGCCCTGTGGGCTCTGCGCTTCTCCGACATCATGACCCGCAACCATCGAAAGCTGGTCGCAATCGACGGCGAGGTCGCTTTCGTCGGCGGCGTCAACATCGCAGACGAGTGGCTGGCCCCCTCGCTGGGTGGGGCGGGCTGGCAAGACGAGGTCCTGCAGGTGCACGGCCCGGTGGTGGCACGCCTGCGCGCCGGGTTTCGCCGCGCCTATCGCTCGGCCGGCGGCTCGCGGCTGGCGAGGCTCGCGCGCAGCCAGCCGTGCGGCACGTGCCGGGTGGCGGTCCTCGCTCAGCACGGTTTGCGGGGTCGGGCGAACACTTTGCGCACGTACCTGCGGCGCATCCGCGCGGCTTCGCGCACCGTTCTGCTGGCCAATGCCTATTTCGTGCCCACGCTCCGGGTGAAACGGGCCCTCCTGGCGGCGGCGCGCCGCGGAGTGCGGGTCCGGCTGCTTCTTTCTGCGCGCAGCGACGTGCCGCTCGTGCGCTACGCGAGCCGCGCCACCTACGGCGCGCTGCTCGCGGCAGGGGTCGAGATCTACGAGTTCCGCTCCAGTGTCCTGCACTCCAAGACGGCCGTGGTCGACTCGGAGTGGCTCACGGTCGGTAGCTTCAACCTCGACTATATCTCCGCCCTGCGAAACCGCGAGCTGAACCTCTCCGTCGAGAGCGACGAGCTCGCGCAGGAGGTGGAGGCGCACTTCGAGCGCTGGTTGACCGCAGAAAACCGGATTCGACTCGAAGATTTCGAGAAGCGGGGTCGGCTCGCCCGCTCGCTCGAGGGGCTCGCCCACGGGCTGCGGCGCTGGCTGTAGCGGCTTGACCACCGCCCGAGCCGCTCGCGGCGACGCTCCCTCAGTGGCCGATCTGAAAGTCCGCGACCAACGGGATGTGGTCAGAGGCCGCGCGAGCCAGCTGAGCCCTTGCGGCGAAGCACCGCAAGCTGCCGATCGGGCCGCGGTAGAAGATGGCGTCCAGCGGTCGCAAGGGCAGAGCGGACGGAAAGGTTCTCACGAGGGTGCCCGCGCGATGAAACCCTCGCCCGTGGAAGTGCTTGGGCCCCAGCGACCCCCACAGGTCGTTGAGGTCGCCGCCCACGACGATCGGCGCGGCAGACGGTAGACGGCCGACGCAGTCGGCCTGGAGAAATCGCTCGAGCTGCTCACTGCGCTCGCTCCCGGCGAGCCCCAGGTGCAGATTGGCCACGGCGAGCCCACGCCGCCGCAACCCGGGCCCTTTCACGCTGGCCAGGAGGCCTCCGCGCCGCTTGCGCCACCGGATGGTCAAATCCACGTGCTGCACGTCCTCGAGCGGCCAGCGGCTGATGATCATGTTGCCATAGCCGCCCACCCGAAACTGGTGCTCGGGATGGAACTCGCAATGAAAGGGTGAGAACTCGGCCGCGAGCAGCTCGGCCTGATCCGTCCGGTGCAGCCGCGGAATCCCCTGCGCGACCTCCTGGAGCAACATCACGTCCGCCTCGTAATGGCGCAAGACCTCGACGACCCGCTCGAAGTCGAAGCGCCGATCCATTCCCCCGACGCCTTTGTGGATGTTCCATGTCAACACCCGAATGCCGTGCCGAACCGATCGAGTCATGTGTACCTCTCCCGGCGCTCGCTCGACGGCGGAGCGCACACGCCCGGCCCGCCACGCGCCGCCGCCTCACCCGCCCGGCGATCAGCAGCGCCCGCGTCGGCCGCGCGGCTCGACCCTCCACGGCCGGCCGAGGTCACCTCGGTGGCACCCAGGCAAAGCGTGTGGGCACGCACGGATGATGCTTGACCGGCCGCCGGCACCCCGAGAAGGTGCGGCCGTGGGAACGATCCATTGGATAGGTGGTGAGAAGGGCGGAGTGGGCAAGAGTGTCGTGGCACGGGCTCTATGCCAATACTACATCGATCGCGAGATTCCGTTCTCTGCGGCCGACGCGGACCGCTCGCATGGCTCGCTGCTCCGCTCGTACGCGGAGTATGCACAATCCGTCGACCTGACGGATTTCCAAAGTGCCGACCAGATCATCGATCGCGCGCTCGGGGCGGGGCGCCGCGTGGTCATCGACATGCCCGCCCAAAGCGCGCGCTCGCTCGAGGCGTGGCTCGCAGAGAGCGACGTGCTCGCCTTCGCGAAGGAGAGTGGCCTCCGGCTGGTCTTCTGGCACGTGAGCGATGGTGGGTTCGACTCGGTCAATCTGCTCGACGAACTCGTGGCCCTGACCGCCTCGCAAGAAGCCGAGGGGGAGGAGCCCCGAGCGGAAGAGGAGTCGGAAGGGGCGGTCAAGTCGGGGAAGCCGGTCGAGGTGGTGGTCGTGAAGAACCAGGGACGCTCGACGGATTTCAGCCAGCTGGAGGAATCCCCGGCCGTTGCCGCTCTGCGCCAATCGGGCGGGCACATCATCAAGTTCCCAGCCCTCGACCCCGCCACCATGTACAAGATCGACCGGACCGGCTCCAGCCTGTGGGGGGCCATCCACAACGCGGGGGGCGAGCAAGCCCTCTCGGCCATGGAACGGCGTCGGGCGAAGCTGTGGCTGTCGAAGTGCTACCAGGCCTTTGACGCGCTGCACCCGCTGCCGTGAGTCGGTGGGCAGCGAGACGCCTGACGGGCCTGCCCACCGGCAACGGTCGTGCGCGAGCCAGGCGAGGGCGCTGACGACCAAGACTCCGGACGCGTCTCGCAGCGGCCAGCGCCCACTCGCCGTGGGCCGCGCCGTGGAGCCCCCAGCAAGGCGGCTCGGCACGCCCGACCGCCAGCGGCGGGGTCTGGCTCGATCGGGGCGAGAGCGCTGACGACACGGCTCGGCGCGAGACGCGCGGCAAGCGGGAAGCGCGCGGCTGCTGGCACGCGCGCAGCCGCCGGCAAGCGCGTAGCCGTCGGCGCGTCAGCGCTCCACCCGCTGCACGTCGACGCCGACGTTCACCCGGTGGCTGCCCCCCCCCAGCACCACCCCCTTGAGGGGGCTCACGTCACTGAAGTCTCGCCCATATGCGACGGTCACGTGCGCGAGCTCCGGGCTGCAAGCGTTCGTGGGGTCGAGGTCGAGCCAGCCGATTTCCGGAACGAAGGCCGCGATCCACGCGTGCGAGGCGTCACTGCCGACCATGCGCTGCTGGCCCGGTGGCGGCACCGTCTCCAGGTAGCCGGACACGTAGCGGGCCGGAAGCCCCAGCGAGCGCAGGCACCCCACCATGACGTGCGCGAAATCCTGACACACGCCCCGGCGTTCACGCATGACTCGCGCGAGCGGGGTGCTCACGTCGGTCGAGAGCGGCTCATACCGGAAGTCGTCGTGGATGCGCTGATTGAGCTCTAGAAGCGCGTCGTGCAGCGGGCGGCCCGGGGAAAAAACGGGCTCGGCATAGCTGCGCAACATCGGGTGGGAGCGCACCAGGGGCGAATCGAAACAGAACTCGGCAACTGGAAGCAGCGCGAGCTCCTGGTGCACGAGCCGCGCCACCATTTCCCAGCTGGCGCCCACCGGTACGCTCGAGCACACGGCCTGCTCTTCTTCGGACACACCGACGCCGACCATGCCCTCGCGGACGCTCAGCTCGACCTCGCTGGTGGCGACGATCTCGAAATCCTTGTGGGGGGCCAGGATCTCGAACGAGTCGCACTGGTTGCCGAAATAGTCCTGCTCCTGGTGTTGCTCGAGCGGCCCCGGCCGAAGCTCGATCAGCGCACGACGAACGTCTTGGAATGGCATCTGCCGCGGTCGCAGGTGCGCCAGGTGGTGCGCGTGGGCGACCGGAGCGCCGTATACGTAGGTGGTTCGGTGCTTGACCCGGTAAACTCTTCGCGTTTCGGCTTCGGTGGCCACTAGCGCCCCGCCCGGTAGGTCGTCATCGCCGTTCGCTCGTCCGTGATAGGAGAGTGAGCGCTGGTCGAGCATGGGGGAGGCACGTCGGCGCCGAAGAAGCCCAGGGGCGCCTTGCCCGAGACGAGCCTCCGGCACGAGCCCGCGCGAGCCGAGCCTCCTGGGGTCGCCGACGATGGCACACGGCTGCCACCTCCCGGAGCCGACACTAGCGGGCCTCCTCCAGCTCCTGGTTCACCCAGGCCGGTGCCGCCAGCGCCCGCGATGGGCTCGTGTGCGAGAGCCAGAAGTGGCTGACCGCATCCGAGAGGCTCCACAGGCGGCTGACGGCCTCCTCGAGCAGCGCCCACAGCTCGTCCCCGGCACCGGCGCAGGCCTTCTCGAGGTCGACGGACAGCAGCATCGACTCCAGCTGGATCGAGCAGCGCTCGGCTTCGTTGCGCGCTACCTCGCCGGATTGGGGCAGCTGAGCAACGTGGTCTCGGAGCGATATGGCCTGAAACACGACCGAGCGTGGATTCGTGTCGTCCGTCAGGAGGAGATCGACCACGGGCATGACTTGCAACCGGCTCAAGTAGCGAGCGCGGTAAGTCAGCAAGCTGTCCGCGACCTCCAGAAGTACCTCCATGTGCGACCGCGAGGCCCCCGCCTCGAGCATGCAGCGCAACAACAGCGCGAGCGTCGTGCCGCGCTCCACGCGCCGCCCCATGTCGAGAAAGGTCCAGGCGTGGCTGCGAACCATGTTGTCGAGCGCGCAGCCCTGAATCGAGGCCACCAGCGCGAGCACCTCCTCGAGGCACTCGATCGGATCTTCTTCCTCCAGGGGGCCATTCGGGCCGAGCGCGCCACCGAGCCGACGCAACAGACGCCAGGCATCTCGCGACAGGCGGCTGCGCGCTCGCTGCGTCAGCTGACGAAGGCTGCCGAGCACCCCCTGCAGGTTGCTGTGCATCCGCGGCCCCCACAACGCCGCCCGCAGCCAATCCTCCATGCCACCACGGCCTGGCTGAGGCTTGTTCACCATCACCTCGAGGCGACACAGCGCCTCGGCGAGACGCTCGAGCGCCTGCGGCGCCTCGTCGGAAGCCTCGCTCTGCAAGCGTTCGAAGCCGGCGCGAAGCAGGCGCGCGGTGGCGTCCACACGCTCGATGTACCGGCCGAGCCAGTACAGGTCGTCCAGCAACCGACTCGGCAGCTCCAGCCCGCCGCGACGAAGCTCGATGGGCCGATCCGGCATCGAGGGTGGCGGCCGACTGCCGACGGACTGCCCCGATGGGATCCAGATGTCTTTGCTGGGAAAGCTGTCCTCGTCGATCGACAAGAATAGCCCGTCGGGCGGAACGTTGACGCGGGCGATGCCGCCGGGCATGATGCTGTAGCCGCGCCCGGAGCGACACAGGAAGGTGCGAATGGACAGATGCCCGTGCTGGAGGGTGCCGTCGGGCCCCACGTAAGGCCCCACACTGAGCTTCCTCCACTCCTCGGCGACGAACTCCCCGGGCTGGGCTCGCAAGCGCTCGACGAACTGCGAGCGCTCTTCGTAAGAGAGCTCCGCCGGGCGGATCGGCGGTTCACTGCGCTCTTTCATGGAAGGCTTGAACACGAGCCCATCGAGATGATCGAGAGCAAAAGCCATCGCTTGCGGATCGCCGCACCAATAGCTCGGCGCCGAAGGCAGGAGTAGCTCCTCGCCCAGCAAGGCGCGACACGCTTCGGCGAGGTACGGCTTGAGCCCCGGGGACTCGATCACCCCGACACCCAGGGGATTGACCAGCGCCACGTTGCCGGCAGCGGCCGCCTGCAGGAGCCCGGCGACGCCGAGCGCCGAATCTTGCCGCAGAGCCACCGGGTCGCACCATCGATCGTGCACCCGCCGCAGCACCACGTTCACCTTGCGCAGCCCCGCGAGCGTCTTGAGGTAGACGACGCGGTCACGGACGGTCAGATCCCGGCCTTCGGCGAGCTCATAGCCGAGGTAGCGAGTGAGGTAGGCGTGCTCGAAGGAGCTCTCGTCGGCCAGCCCGGGGCTGAGCACGACGACCCGTGTCTCCTCCGGGGGAGCGTCGACGAGGGAGTGGAGCGTCTGGTGGACGTGCGCGAAGAAGCCTCGCAGTCGCTCGACGCCATAGCGGTTGAACAGGCTCCCCAGAACGGTGCCGAGCGCCAGCCGGCTCTCGAGCGCGTAGCCCCACCCCGCCGGCGCCGAGGCCCGATCCGCATAGGCCTCGAAGCGCCCCTCGGGCCCCACGCCCACGTCACACACGAACAAGTGAACGACATGGCCCCCGCGCGGCGTCCACCCGACACACGAGCGATGAAACTGCGGGTTGCCGAGGATCAGCTGCGCGGGAATGGTGCCCTGCTTGACCAGCTGCTGGCGGCCATACACGTCCGCGTACAAGGCGCTCATCAAGCGCGCCCGTTGCGAGAGCCCCTCGCTGAGGGCTGCCCAGCGCTGCCGTTCGATGACGAGCGGCAGCAGATCCAGCGGCCACGGCCGATCGCTCCCCCCCGGCGCCCCGAGGATGTTGAACGTGACCTCGTGGGCGGAGATGCGCTCGCGCAGCGCCACGCGCAGGCGCTGCAGACGAGTCGGGGAAAGGCTCTGCAGGTGCTGGGAGAGCAACACCTGATGCTCTCGGGGCTGCCCGCTGGAGCCCGAAAACTCGTCGAAACATCCAGACAGCGGTGCGGGCACGAGCAGCGCCGGTGCTACCAAGCCGGGAGAGCCTCCCGACACGTCTGGACCCAATGACACGGGCTATACTTCAGGTGCGCTGCGCCTCAAGTCAAGAGTGCGTGGAAAGTGCGGATGCACCGCACCGCGCACGGGTTCGAAGGTGCCGGGAGTATGGCCAGAAGCACTAAAGCGCGCCAGGCGACGACTTTCGGCGGCGACCGCGTTGACGGGTCGATCCTCGGCGCTGCGGCCCCCGGGGTGGGCGACGTAGTACGTACAGCCGGCCACCGATTTCTCGCTCCAAGTGTCGTAGATATCGAAGCGCAGCGGGGCGTGGACGGGAATCGTGGGGTGCAGACACGAGGGCGGCTGCCAGGCCCGGTAGCGGATTCCAGCAACGAATCCGCCGTTTTCCGCCGTGGCCTGCAGCGGCACGACGTGGCGATTGCAGAGCAGCTGGTAGCGCTCACCGACCCAACCCTTGGTAGAGACCTGGAGCCGCTCGACGGACGAATCGACGTAGCGAGCCTGCCCGCCCGCCGTGGCCTCCTCGCCGAGAACCAACCACGGCTCGAGCCCTCCCCGCACCTCCAGCAGCGCATCATTGAGGGAGACCTCGCCGTAGCGCGGAAACCGGAACTCGTAGTGCGGCAGAAACCACTCCTTGTGCATCGGCTGCCCCCAGGCCTGCAGCTCCGAGAGTACCTGCTCGACGTCGTTCCAGACGTAGAACGGCAACATGAACTCGTCGTGTAGGCGAGTCCCCCACTTGACGAGCTCCGCCTCGTATTGGCGCTCCCAGAACACGGCCAGAAGCGTGCGCACGAGCAGCTGCTGCACGGCGCTCATGCGCTCGTGTGGCGGCATTTCGAAGGCGCGCATCTCGACCAGACCGAGCCGCCCCGTCGCGCTGTCCGGCGAAAACAGCTTGTCGATGCAGAACTCGGCGCGGTGGGTGTTGCCGGTCACGTCGGTGAGCAAATGGCGCAGCACCCGATCCACGAACCAGGGCGCGGGATTGGACCCCCCGCGCTGCAGCTCCCCGAGCGCGATCTCGAGCTCGTACGTGGAGTCGTTCCGCGCTTCGTCCACCCGTGGGGCCTGCGAGGTCGGCCCGATGAATCGACCCGCGAAGAGAAACGAGAGCGACGGGTGGTTGTGCCAGAAGCGCAGGAGGCTCGCGAGCACGTCCGGGCGGCGCAGGAAGGGGCTGTCCGCGGCGGTCCCGCCGCCCATGACCAGATGGTTGCCTCCCCCCGAACCGACGTGGGTGCCGTCGATGTCGAACTTCTCCGCCACCAGGTGCTCTTGCCTTGCCGCTTCGTACAGCTCCTCCATTTGGCTCACGGCAGGCCGCCAACCAGCAGTGGGCGGAACGTTCACCTCGATGACCCCCGGGTCGGGCGTCACCTTGAACTCGTGGATCTGCGGATCCAGCGGAGGGGGGTACCCCTCGAGCTGCACTGGCATCGAGAGCTCCGAGCAGGTCTGCTCGATGGCCGCCAGCAGCTCGGCGTACGCGTACCCGGTGGGCACGGGAGGGAGGAACACGCGCAGAATGCCGCCGCGCGGCTCGACGCACAGCGCCGTCCGGACGATGCCGAGGGCCGACTCGTGCGCAAGCGGGCGGACGAACGGATCCGCGGGCGTGTTTTCTGCCGCCTTCATCCGCCGCTTGGCCGCCTCGTCCCGATCGAACTGCTCCGGTTCTCGGCGCAGTACGCGGTCGAGCGGAGAAAGCGCCTGGTCGGCGTCTTTTGGTTTGTCCTCTCCGTGGCTGTCCCAGGCGAACTGACGCATCAGCGGAGCGCCGAACTGGCCCGGGGCGACCGGGGGGAGCCGAAACGAGGAGGGCAGCGGCATGGGCGGTGAGAACGGATCGGGGCTCTCCGGCGCGTCCCGATCGTGCGGCAACGCCCACGAGATGGAGTCGAGCGGCAGCCGGAAACCCATGGGGGAGTCCCCGGGAATCAGCATCATCCGCTCCTGACGCAAAAACCAGCTGCCGCTGAGCCAGCCGAAGTAGTAGCCGAGCGGAAGCGTGAACCCGACGACCTTGGTCAGCCCCTGCTCGAAGATCCGCGAGATCCGGTCGCGCTCCGACTTGTCTTCGAGCCGCGACTCGTACACATCCACGTTGGAGGGCAACTTGCGCTCCCGCCACATGTAGTACCACGCGTCCTCGTAGGCCGGGTACAGAGCGTGCTTGCCCTCGAGGCCCAGGTTGACGATCAAGCGCTTGATGAAGCGCTCTGCGTCGTGTTCGTCGTGCCCGAGTGAGATCCCGGAGCGCGCGAAAAGAGATCGGTCCTTCCACAGCGGCACGCCGTCCACGCGGTAGAAGCAGGAGTGCGCCCAGCGCGGCAACGGCTCACCCGGGTACCACTTGCCCTGCCCGTGGTGCAGCGCACCGCCCGGCCCCCACAGGGGGAAGAGCCGGCGCATCAAGCGGTCGGCGAGCTCTTCTTTCCTGCCACCCAGAGCTTGGGTGTTCCACTCGGGCGCATCCGGATGCTCCTCGCTCACGAACGTCGGCTCACCACCGACGGTCAAGCGTACGTCGCCGGTGACGAGTCGCTCGTCCACTTGATCGCCGCGCTGCAGAATATCCTGCCACTGCTCCTCCGAGTAGGGATTGGCAATCCGGGGGCGATCGATGATCCGCTCCACGCTCATGGCGAAGCCGAACTCCGTCTCCACGACCTCCGTCGCACCCGTGATGGGCGCCGCCGCCGAGGGGAAAGGCGTTGCCGCCAGCGGGATGTGCCCCTCGGCCGCGAACAGGCCGGAGGTTGGATCGAGCCCAATCCAGCCGGCGCCGGGAACGTAGCACTCGCACCAAGCGTGCAAGTCCGTGAAGTCCTCGGAGGGTCCCTTCGGGCCTTCCTCCGGCACGCGATCGGGCCGCAGCTGAACCAGGTAGCCCGAAACGAAGCGAGCGGCGACGCCGAGGCGACGCAGCATCTGGACCATCAGCCAGGCAGAATCCCGGCACGAGCCGCGCTTGAGCTGGAGCGTCTGCGCCGGCGTCTGCACGCCCGGCTCCATACGAATCAAATACTCGATGTCCCCGCGAAGCCGTTGGTTCAGGTCGACGAGGAAGTCCACCGTCCGCCGCTTCCGCCGGTCGACGCGCTCGACGTATTCGTCGAAGATCGGCTCACTCGGCAGCTGCTCCAAGTAGGGCAACAGCTCTCGCTTCAGCTCGGGGTCGTAGGCGAAGGGGTACTCTTCGCAGCTCGGCTCGAGAAAGAAGTCGAACGGGCTGTACGCCTCGAGCTCCAACACGAGGCCGACCTCCACCTTGAAGGAGGGGGTCAGCTCCGGCACGATCACCCGCGCGAGGTAGTTGCCGTGCGGGTCCTGCTGCCAGTTGAGAAAGTGCTCGGAAGGGCTCAACCGCAGCGAGTAGCGATGCACCGGCGTGCGATTGTGGGGCGCCGGTCGCAGGCGGAGGATCTGCGCGCCCATCCGGATGGGACGCGCGTACTTGTACTCGGTGACGTGGGATAAGGAGACTCGTATGGCCATGGCGGATCACTTTCTCAGCGCGCGCAGTGGAAGAACTCCGCCTGAAGGGCATCCCCGATCTCGTTCAGAGAGGTTTGTAGGCGGTCGATGTACTGGTGAAGCCCGTGCCGGGTGATTTCCTCGATTCGCCCGTAGGCGAGCTCGGATCGGAGCTTGCCGATTAGGCGCTCGGACTCGCCTTCGCAAGCCTGAAGCGGGGTACCCGTGATGGAATGCAGGCTCGCTTGCGCCTCGGTTACGCAATAGGCAATCGAGCGAGGGAAGCGACGGTTCAGCAGTAGGAATCGCGCAACGTTTTGCGGCTCGGTAACGTGGTACACTTGCCGATACATCTGCAGAGCGCTGGCGGAGCTGAGCAGCGCGGCCCAGCCGACCTGGTCGACCACGCTGCCTGCGCCGCCCGAATTGGGTAGGAGGCTGTAGTATTTCACGTCCAGGATGCGACTCGTCTTGTCGGCGCGCTCCAGGAGCCGGCCGAGCCTCGTGAAAGACCAAGCTTCCCCGCGGCTCAACGTGGCGCTCGTGACCCCCTCGTAGTGGATCCCGCGCAGCTTCACCTGTTCGTAGAACTGCGACATTTCCTCGACCGAGAAAGGCTGGCTGCTCGCCGACTTGACCATCAGGTAGAAGTCGTTCAGCTCCTGCCACATCTCGCGGGATATCACCTCGCGCACGGTGCTGGCGTTGCTGCGCGCCAGGGCCAGCGAGGACAAGATGCTATTGGGATACCGCGCGTCGAAGGTGAGAAACCAACCAACCGAATCGGCCCCGCTGTCCCCGTAGTTCTCGCGATAGAGGGCCTCGTCCCCCGTCGTCATCACCAGCGATTCCCAACTCGGACGCTGGCGCAGGGGCGTTTCGAACATCAGATTCAGGTTGACGCCGATGAACCGGGCGACGTTCTCGGCGCGCTCGACGTAGCGACTGGCCCAGTAGATGGCCTCTGCAACACGGCTCAGCACTGTTGGTTCCCCTTTGCGGGTCGACTGGATGGATCGGTAGATTGTAGGCGAATTGGCCGGCCAACTCTCTCGGGGCTACGCAGACTGAAGGACCAACGTGTCCTTGCTGCCTCCCCCTTGCGAAGAATTGACGACCAGCGAGCCTCGCTTGAGGGCTACGCGGGTGAGCCCACCAGGCTGCACGTAGATGTCTTTGCCGCACAGCGCGAAGGGGCGCAAATCGACGTGTCGCGGCTCGAAGCGCCCATCGATGATGGTGGGCACGCGCGAAAGGGAGAGAGTCGGCTGGGCGATGTAGCCTCGAGGATTGTCCTGGATGCGACCCGCAAACTCCTTGCGCTGATCGGCCGTGGAGTGAGGCCCGACCAACATGCCGTAGCCCCCCGCGCCGTCGGTGGCCTTCACCACGAGCTTCTCCAAGTTGTCCACCACGTAGCGGCGATCGCTCTCGTCGCTGCACACGTACGTGGGCACGTTGCGGAGGATGGGCTCCTCGGAAAGGTAGAACTGGATCATCTTCTCGACGTACGCGTAGACGGCCTTGTCGTCCGCCACGCCCGTCCCGGGCGCGTTCGCCAGCGCGACCCGGTCGTTGCGGTAGACACCCATCAAACCGGGGACGCCCAGCAACGAGTCGGGTCGAAACACCTCTGGATCCAGGAAATCGTCGCCGACCCGGCGATAGATCACGTCGACTCGCACCAGACCGCGCGTGGTCCGCATGTGGACGTAGCCGTTCTCCACCACGAGGTCTTGTGCTTCGACCAGCTCGACTCCCATTTGCTGAGCGAGAAAGCAGTGCTCGAAGTAGGCACTGTTGAAACGGCCGGGCGTCAGCACCACCACACGCGGATCTTCCACGCGGTCGGCAGCCAGGTAGCGGAGCGTGTCGAGTAACCGCAGCGGGTAGTCGAAGACGGGGCGAATCGACACCCGCTGAAACAGCGCTGGAAAGGTTCGCTTGATGAGCTCGCGGTTCTCGAGCACGTAGCTGACCCCCGACGGACAGCGGACGTTGTCCTCGAGCACGTAGAATTCGCCGTCCTTGTCGCGAACCAGGTCGGTACCCGACACGTGGCACCAGATACCGTGCGGGGGCCGAAGGCCGGCGCACTGCGGGCGAAAGTCCTTGCAGCTCCGAATCAGCTCGCCGGGCACGATTCCCGCCTCGACGATACGCCGCGGCCCGTACACGTCGGCCAGGAACGCGTTGAGGGCCTGGAGGCGCTGCTGGATGCCTCGCTCCAGGCGCGCCCACTCGGGCGCCGTGATCACACGAGGCACCACGTCGAACGGAAAAATCCGCTCGTTCGCCTCGTCTCCGTTGATCACGAAGGTGATCCCCAGGCTCATGAGCGCCCCCTCGGCGGCTTGCTGCCGCTCCAGCAACACGCCATCGCCCAACCCCTCGATCAGCGAGACGAGCGGCTCGAGGTCCGGCCGTGGAACACCGGGAGATAGGAATATCTCGTCGAAGAACGGACCGTTCTCGGGGTCATAGCCGTTGAAGAGCATCGTGCCTCTAGCTTGCCCCCCAATTCAATTTCGGGAGCGTTGCCGACTTGTGCCAAGTCGCACACGGAGGCGGCGCGGACCCCCATCGGCCCACGCGTCCCCCGGGGTGACCACGTCATGGGGCCACCGTCATGAGGCGGCCTCTAGCCAAGGCGCTGCACTAAAGCAATACGATACTGAAATGACGGCCGAACGACCCATCGAGGATCGCCTCGGCTCGCCCGACGGTGCGCCGAGGTTGCCGAGCCGAGCCCGCCCCCTGTCGATGCAAATGACCGAGAGCGACCCGCGAAAGGCAGGTCGCTCTCGTCGCGCTGCGGGCTGCCGCAGCCCCCCGGGAAGCGCTTACTGGCAGTTGGCGGGACGGTTCTGCGACGAGCTCTGCATGATGCAGTACGAATCGACGAACACGGCCGTGAACTGGGTCCGTTCAACCTGCCCCCCGATGGCGAGCGGGGAAAGCACCGGGTCGAGCCGCTCCAGGTTCTCGAGGAAGACCTCGAGCGAAACGCCGAGCTCACCGGCCGCCGTGCGAGCATCCACGCCGCCCAGCTGGAATTGAAGGAACACGCGGGAAACGGGGTCCGCGGTGCCCCGCGGAACGCCGGCCCGTTCCACGGCCGCCAAGTGCCGCTCGCTATCCTCTTCGACGACGCGATCGAAATCCGGCTGCTGCGGGAACTGCTCCATCACGCCTTCGTACGTCTCCGCATCGAAGGCCAGGGGGTTGCTCTCGACGTATTGCCGAACCGTATCCTTGAAGGGAATCATCCCGCTGTTGTGGCAGCTGTGGCAGGAGGCGGCGTTGGTGACGACCCCGTTGTTCTGGGCGGGATCGATGACGATGTTGACCGGGACCTCGACGGCGCGATCGCCATCGTCGTTCGTCGCGTAGTAGGCCTGCATCCCGTTCGGCAAGTTGTAGATGGCCTCGCCCCCGTTGAAGGCGAATCCGAGCGGGTCTGCAAACGAGCTTTCACTGGCCACGTCCGCGAAATCCTGGCTGAGCCAGTAGCTCCCCTGGTAGTTGCCGATCTCCTGGCGTGTCAGGTTGCGATCTTGCTTCGAGACACCCGAGGTCTTGAAGCCTGCGCGCCAAAGCGTCCCTTCTTCGACGCTCTCTTCTTCGTCGATGCCGAGATCCGCCTCGGTGGCCTTGATGTTCTGCCGGCCGTCGATCAGGGCGTAGTAGAGGTCACCCGTCGTCGCGTCCTGCACCCAGGCGTTGATCGAGAGAAAAGGCACGGCCGTCTGCGTTTGCTGCTTGACCTCGTCGGCCTCGTCCCCCGCGAACTCGACAGCGTACTCGGCCACCTGATCGATCGTTGCCAGCCAGGCGTCGTCGAAGTCGACGACCCCGTCGTCCTCCAGATCGATCGGTCGATCCCACCGGTAGTCGCGGATGTCGATCCGGTAGATGAGCTCGTCGCTGTCGATCGGCTGCGGGCGGACGATGCGGGAGTTGAGCGAGACGCTGTTGATCATTTTGAACAGCGCGTAGCGCTGGCGCTGAAGGTCGCTGCCGCAATCCCCCGCATTGCTCGAGTAGGTGGCGCCGAGGTAGCGAATGAAGGGTCGGTCCTCCGCGTCCTGCGCGAGAATGTCACGCAGCAGCAAGGCGTATTTTTCGTCCTCCGTCATGAAATCGAGCGGCGCGCATTCCTCGGCGTTCGGATCGACCAGCCCGTCGATGAAATCCCCGACCAGGGCGACATCGCCCGCGGTGGGCCGCTGCTGGCTCGAGGCGGGGGGCATGGTCCCGATCTTCATGCGAGTGAAGATCGCAGAATCCTCTTTCTTCCCCATCACGAGCTTGCCGCCGTCGATCAGCCTCTGGAAGTCGAGGATATCGGCGACGCCACCCAGCGCAACGGACGCGCTGTGGCAACCCGAACAGTTCGCGTCCAGCACGCCCAGGACCTGCTGTGCCTGGTCCGTCTGAAACTGAGGGTCCGCCATCAGGTCCATGATCCCGGGGTCGTCGGCGAGCGGATCGGCAGTCGGCGAGCCGTTGCCGGGGTCACCGGACGCGGGCCCGGCGGGATCCTCGGCAGACACGACCTCGTCTCCTTGCGCGGGCGAATCCAACTCGGAATCGCTCGGGTCCACGGGGCCCGGGGATTCGTAGGCGGTGTCGTCCACGCTCCCAAAGGAGCAGGCCACGGCCAAAGTCGACAAGCACGCTCCTGCACCAAGGGCGGTCAGCCGCTGGGACCTCACAACTTTCATCATCGTCTGATTCCTCACTGAGCTAGATCTCCCGAAAGCGATGCGTCGCTCCGGCGGCGCGCGCAGGTCGGGCGCAGCCGAAGCGGCCCACGCGGCACGCTTCCGCCCTCTGGAGATTGTTACTTCTCGCGGCGAGCCCTCACCGCGAACGAGACACACGCTTGAGACGAAGGCACCCATCCCGCCCTCGCGCAACATCTTCGCAAAGCCCCATCGGCCGAGCTCGGGTGTCGTGCGGGATCCAGCTACTCCCGTCGCATCTCCTCGACGCCGGCAAGCGCAAGCCGGAGCGCGAGGACTTTCTTGTTTGATGTGGGGAACCTATCCCATGCAGCCCGCTACCCAACAAGCGAAGTGTTTGCAAAACTCTCGTGCAACACCGGCAGGGAGTGCGCGGCGGGGGGAGGCTCCCGGAAAAAGAGAACCTCACTCGAAATTCCGGCTGCGCATCAGAACGCCCCCCTCGCCCTCGGTGCTCCGCGCGTGCCGCGATGAAATGCCGCGGCGCTCACGCGGCCGCCCGAGCGGGTCGCAATCGCCGGGAGAGGACCCGTGGCTCGGGGTCGGCCCCCCGCGTGCGCGCGAACGGCGCCGAGGCCGGGTGTGGCGCTCGCTCGGGAGCAGAGCGGCCCCCGGGGTATCCGGCGCGAGGCGCCTCGGGGCCGCGGTGCGAGACGGGGGGAGAGCTCCGACCTGGGCGCGAGGGGGACGTGCCAAGAGCGCCGCCGGGTTCGCACCGAGACCGGACACCTGGCGGGCAGCCGCCGCACGCGGCGGAGGGCGACGAGCGCAACCCCAGCGCCTCCTCGACGGGCGACACAGGGACCGGCGACACAGGGACCCGACGAGCTCAGTGAGCCACGACGGCCGGGCGGGCGCTCTTGGCCGCCGTGCCGTACTCCTGCAGCTTGTACTGGATCTTCCGAACACTGATGCCGAGCAGGTTGGCCGCCTTGCTCGTGGAGCCCCCACAGTGCTCGAGCGTTCGCAGGATCGCGAACCGCTCCAGATCTGCCAGCGAGCTGCCCGGAATGGTCGGCTCGCCCGAATCCTCCGAGACCATGATCTCGCCCGGAAAGTGGTGGCGCGTGATGGTGTCCCCCTCGCACAGCACGACGGCACGTTCCATGACGTTCTCGAGCTGCCGCACGTTGCCTGGCCACGGGTACCGGGAAAGACGCAGCAGCGCGTCATCGGAAATCTTCAAGCTCCCCTTGTCATTCTCCTTGGCGAACTTGCGCAGGAAGTGATCCACGAGCGCCGCCACGTCCCCGGTTCGCTCCTTGAGCGGGGGCAGCTGGATGTTGACCACGTTCAGGCGGTAGTACAAGTCCTCCCGAAACGTCCCTTCGTCGACCATGGCCCGCAAGTCCCGGTTGGTCGCAGCGATCAGCCGAACGTCGGCCTTCAGCGTTTGGCTGCCCCCCACCCGCTCGAACTCGTGCTCCTGGAGCACGCGCAGCAGCTTCACCTGGGTGCTGGGCGGGATCTCGCCAATTTCGTCCAGAAACAAGGTGCCCCCGCTGGCCACCTCGAAGCGCCCCTCGCGGCGCTTGTCCGCTCCCGTGAAGGCGCCTCGCTCGTGCCCGAACAGCTCGCTCTCGAGCAAGTTGTCCACGAGCGCCGCGCAGTGCAGCTTCACGAAGGGGCCACCCGACCGGGTCGAGTTGTGGTGAATGGCCGCCGCGACGAGCTCCTTGCCCGTGCCGGAGGCACCCGTGATGAGCACGGTGGCCCGGCTCTTGGCCACCTGGCCCACCGTCTTGAACACCGACTGCATCTGCGGGCTGTGGCCGAGAATGTTGTCGAAACGGTAGCGTGTGTCGAGGCGCTCGCGCAGATCCCGAGCCTCGCGACGCAGTCTCGAATGCTCCAAGGACCGCTCGACCACGACCAAGAGGGACTCGGCGTTGAGGGGCTTGGTGAGGTAATCCACCGCTCCCTGGCGAATCGCCGACACGGCCGTCGAGACCTCGCCGAAGGCCGTCATGATCACCACGGGAACCTCCGGGTCGTGCTCGTGGACCTTCTTGAGCAGCTCGAGCCCGTCCATCCCGGGCATCTTCAAGTCCGTCAGCACCAGGTGGGGGCCGAAGTCGGCGAGGCTCGGCAAAGCCTTGAAGCCATCAGCCGCGGTCTTGGTCGAGTACCCCTCCTCCGAGAGGATCTCGGCCAGCGCATTGCGCGCGTTGGCCTCGTCGTCGACGATCAGGATTCTTGAGCTTTCTCGGGTCATGCTGCCCCCTGCTGAGCACACTTCGTACCAACCTCGACTCCCGCTGAGCGGCCCTAGGGCCGCTCTCCCAGCGGGGGGCTCACCGCGCACCGTAGCGTGCGGCTCGAGACGCCCCTCGCCAGGAATCTCGCGGACTTGTGCACGTCTCCCGTTGCCCGCAGCGGGGGCGCCTGCGGCCTCGCCGACGCGCCCGGGTAGATTGCACGCAGAGCTCGGCCCGCCCGCTGCCTCGCCGCACCTGCAGATCCTGCCGACCCCCAGACGAACTACTGCAACATTTTCGCGTTTCGCCGCGGGCCACTCAATCGCTCTGCGGCTGGGGCAAGCGAATCCTAAAAACGGTGCCTCCGGGCTGGGAGTCGGCGGAGATGGTCCCGCCGTGCTCCACGATGATGCGGTGCACGATGGCTAGCCCTAGACCGGTGCCCCCCGCCTTCGTGGTGTAGAAGGCATCGAAGATGGGCGCCTGAGGGGGAAACCCTGGCCCGGTGTCGTGGATTTCCAGCGTCACCTCGGCGCGATCGTCCGCCGGAATCGTGCACACCCGGAGCGTGCCCCCGTCCGTCATGGCTTGAAGGGCGTTGCGCAGCAGGTTGTGCACCACCTGCTGGATCTGCCCCGAATCGAGGCGCAGCCGGCCGAGCTTCGGCGCCAGCTCCACCGCCACCTCCACCCTGGCCGCGGCAAGCTCGGGCGAGAGCAACTCGATCACGTCCCGGAGCAGCTCGTTCAAATCCGTGTCGGCGAGCTGCAGGGCACCTGGCCGTGCGAACGCGAGGAATTCCCCGACCAGACCGTCGAGGCGGCGAATCTCCTCCTCGACGCGCTCCACGATGGGGGCGAGCTCCTCGGGCGCTCGCCGCTTGGAGATGCGGCGGCGGAGGATCTGCAGCTGGAGGGAGGCCGAGTTGAGCGGGTTTCGCACCTCGTGGGCCAGGCCCGCGGCCAGCGTGCCCACCGCCGCCAGGCGCTCGGCACGAGCGGTGCGCCTCGCCAACTCCGCTTCCTCGGTCACGTCGAGGCCCAGCGCGTACACGGACTCGGCGCCGTCGTCTCGCCGCACACGAGTGTACTGCCACTGGGCGAGACGATGCCCGCCGTTCTTCAGAGACAGCCGGGCCGTGGCCTCGAGCCCCAACACGGACTCGGCGCTGCGCCCGATCATCTCGTCCGCGCCGTACCCCGTCACCAACTCCAGGCGCCGATTCCAGAAGGATATCTTGCCCTCCTCGTCGGACGCCGCGACGAACGCCGGAACTCCGTCGATGATCGCGCGGGTGCGTGCCTCGGACTCGCGCAGCTTCTGGCTGATCAGCTCGTATTCGCGCAGCAGCCTCGATTGAGCGCTCGCCTGGTCGATACCCATGCGGATGCGCCGGCTCGACTCCTGCTGGTACGTGTCCAGCATGACGGCGAGCTCGAGATCGAGGATCGCGTGGATGGCGTCCTCGTCCTGAGTAGACACATTGGCGTGCGCTTCGCGCAGCGCTTGCACGAGGCCGGCTCGGATGCGGTTGACGGCACTGAACATGAAGTGGTGGGGCAAGCCAATCTCGACGTGCACGCGGCCGATACGGCTGTGCTTTTGAACGTATGCTTCATCGTATTGGCCGGAGAAGACGCTCTCCAGCCACACGAGGAGGCTCTCCTCGAGCCGCTTCTCTTGTTCCCGCCCCCCGACGATGACCTCGTACGCGTCCGGGTGCCGTCGGATGGTAGCGTAGAAATCGGACACGATTGCAGTAAATCTCGTAGACAAGCCGTCTCGCAGCCGGCGCAGGCGCGCGGCCTGCTCCCCACCGAAACCGACGTACTCGCAGATGCTGCAATAAGTCTCGTAGTTCATCTTCCCGCCCCGACCCTACCACGGGGGTCGCCGAGCTCCGAAACGGGCCATGTGCCAGAGGAGCGCAGACTATTCGGACCTCGTGGCCCCGAACGCAGGCTCTGCGGGATTGGGGGGCGGCACACGCAGGCGCTGCGCGAACTCGGCGGGCCCCGGAGAGCGGGGAAACCCGCGCCGCCACCTCGCGAAACGAGGCGTTCATCGCGGTGAATTGCAGGAGGATTCCCGGTCATTCGGGCGCCGCCGCGGGCCGCCAGCGTTCCCGCCCCGGCGGTGGCCGGGGGCCCCGAGCGCCGGCCACCGCGAGCGCGCAGGGGACCCGGTCATCCATGGCATGGAGGCTGCATCGCTCGCGACATGATCGTCGAAGAAATCATGACCAGCGACCCAATCAGCGTACCGCCCAACGCGACCCTGGAACAGGTCGAGGGGCTTCTGCTCGAGCTCGACGTGCGCCATCTGCCCGTCGTGGAGGACGGTCAGCTCAAGGGTATCATCAGCGACCGAGACGTTGCCCCGTACCGATGGGAGGAGAGCGACGGGCTGCCGGACGTAACGGCGGCCCAGTTGATGTCTTCCGATTTGGTGACGATTGCACCCGAGGCCGAGGTCGGCGAAGCGATCGATACGCTCATCGACCAGCGAATCGGTGCGCTCCCCGTCGTCGAGGGCGAAACGCAACGGCTGATCGGGATCGTCAGCTACGTCGACCTGCTCCGGGCCGCCCGTTCACTGATAGAGTGAACCCCGCCCGCCCCTCGAACGGACGGCGCGGCAGCCGCTCTCCGCGGCCGGCAGCGCCAGAAAGGGCGCCCGGCGCGGTCAACGGCGAGCCGCGCCGCGACCGGCCCCGCGTGGGGGGGACGAAAGAAAGGAAGACGAAGCATGACGAGCCAAACCCGAAATTGTGTGCTGGTCGCCGTGGATTACGGCCACCTATGCACCGTCGCAGTGCGCCAATGTTTGCAGCTGGCGCGCTCGACCGGCGTCACGGAGCTGCACTTCGTGCATGTCGCCAAAGGCTCCGAGAATTCCGAAGCGCAACGAGATAGCCAGCGCAACGCGCTGCAGCAATGGCTAGAGGCCCACCTGGCCGCCGAGGGCGGCGCTCCCGAGGGCGTCCGGCTGTCGGCTCATCTGGTGCACGGCACACCGGCCGGGAGCATCGTCCAACTGGCGAGCGACCTTGCGGCCGATCTCGTAATCGTGGGCACACACGGACGCAAGGGAATGGAGCGGCTGATCGTGGGCAGCGTGGCCGAAGCGGTCGTGCGCGATTGCGGCTGCCCTGTCCTGGTCGCGCGCACCAAGGAGCACCACAACGCCGTTCCGAGCATCGAGCCGCCGTGCCCGCGGTGCGTGGCCGCGCGCGAAGAATCGCACGGGGAGCAGCTCTGGTGCGAGCAGCACCAGGAGAAGCACGGCCGCCGACACACCTATTACAACACTCGCACGGCCTCTTGGGTCAGCAAGCGCATGATGCCCTGACGCGCCCGGCGGCTGGGGCGGGGAGCTCCGCCCACCCGAAGGCAAGCCGGGTGGGCGACGCCGGCTTCCCGCGAGGGCGACACTCGGCCGGGTCGTTGCCCGGATCCGAGCAAGCTCGCGTCCGCGCAGCGCGGAAACCGCTCAGGGGTCGGTGGTGACGACCAGGCCGAGCACGCCGCCGAACCAGGTGCCGGTGGCGTCTCCCGCGTCCGGCGGATCGCCGGGAATCACACCGAACACCTCGTCATTGCTGCTTTCCACGCGCGCGTCGAACCGGACGATGAAGTTCGGGGCCGGCTTGAAGTCCAGCGTGCCGGTGACGGTCGTGAGGTTCCAGCTGTCGTCGTCGCCGCCGTCATCGGTCAGGTATTCGGCGCGCGCCGCGACTCCGAAGGACTCCGAGATGGCGTAGCCCGCCGCGCCGCTGAAGCCGAGAAACGTCCGGTCGACGCCGCCACCGGTGCCGATGTAGTCCGCGTTGAACACCAGGCTCAGCGCGCCGAACTCCGCGGTGGCCACCACGTCGAAGAACTGGTCGAAGCCGAAATCGTCGTTGTCGTCGCTGTTGACCGCGAACATGCCGCCGGCAACGATCGAGATGCCATCGGCCGGCGCGACGCTGATCTGGGCGGCCAGCGTCGGGGTTTGATCGGTACCAGCGTCTTCCTGCACGGTCTCACTGATGTTGTTGGTGCCGTTGACGACCATGGCCGTGATCCCGATCATGTCGCTGACCTGGTACGAAGCCCTGAGGCCGGTGTGCCAGAAGGGCTGCCCGTAGTAGTAGAGCGCGCCACGGCTGTAGTTGAGATTTTGCCAGCTCTCGGCCACCTCGGCGCCGAAGATCGTGCCGAACATTCCCACGTCGAGGTCGAGCGCGGGCGCCGCGTGCCAGGTGAGATACCCCTGGGTGATGTTGTCGATCCCGACGCCCGGGTCGTTGCCGTGGAAAATGGGCACCGACGACCCGAACCGCAGGCTCGCCGTCGCCCCGACACTGCCGTTGTCGTAGCCGGCGTCGAGTCCGATGAAGGAAAGAGAGAACCCGTTTTCCGCCAGGCCGTTGGGGCCCTGCCAAGCGTACGAGCGGTGCCCCGAAAGCGTCGAGACGCTGCCGGGCTCCCCGGATTGGTACGCCACGTAAGCGTCCGCGAACATCGATAACGACACGCCGGGAGCCGGCTTCTCCTCGGGCGCTTCTTGCGCAATCGAGGGAGCTGCCCAGGCGCTCACCCCCAGCGCGGCAAGAACGGTCAGCGTACGTGCGGAAAAGTCATTTCGCATTGTGTCAAGAACTCCTGTTGCTCCGTGAAGAGGAGTCGGTGCCGTAGCAGGGCGAAACGAGCCGGGGTGTTTCCACCGAAGGGCAAACGGCAAACAAGTACCAATATTTCGCGAACTCCCCGGCCAGTATCCCACACGGTCAGATCTTTCTCACCGCACTGTCCTTGTGCGACGAGTGGACCGGAGACGACGGCGAAACGCCGACACTCGGGCGTTCGTCGAGAGCTCGCGCACTTTTTTCGAAAGGGTGTGAAGGAGGGTCGCCCATCGCAACACTCACTCCACGACCGACGGCGCACCGCCGCGGGTAGGAGGTGGTGAACGTGAAACACACTCGGCTCGCCAGCGGCTCGAAGCGCCGCACCAGGGGACGTGCCTGGCAGCTGCTTGCCGTGGCGGGGATGCTCGCCGCCTGCGGGCTGCAGTTCGAAGACGAGGAAACGGACGTTGCGTCCCCTCGGCTACCGCCCGAATTCGTCGGCGTCCTGCCCCCCGCCGAGCCAGCCCCCGACGACGCGTCCATCGCACCTCCGAACGCACCCCAGGATTCGGCCGGGCCCACGATTCACATGGTCGGCAGTCCGTCTGCGGCCTCACGCGAGAGCCCGACCGCGCAGCCGCCCACGCCCGCAACGCGCGGGCAGACCCCCAACTCCCTCACTCCGTCCACCACGGACATGGCGACCTGCTCGGTGGACGCCGGCAGCTGCGCTCCGATCGTGTGCTTTCGCAACTCCGATTGCCGACAGGCCCTGTGCGTCAACGCCCGGTGCCTGCCATTTTGCGAGGACGACACCGATTGCCAAGCGAACGAGGCCTGTTTTCTGGGTCTCTGTCGCCCGGTCGAGATGCTGGGGGAAAGCTGCGTGCTCGGGGAAAACTGCGTGCTCGGGGAGGACTGCGTCGACGGCAGCTGCCAACGACGCTGCCTCGGCGACACCGACTGCGTGGGCTGCGAACAGGGGCCTCTTTGCACGCTCGGATACTGCGGGCGCTGATCCCAAAATGAATCGAGGAGGAGCAGCCATGGGCGAGATGAACTGGATTCGATCCGCGGCGGTGGGGCCGCGCGCGGCGAGGACCACGTGCTAACGTGGCGGGTGCCTAGCAGGCCGCGAGAGCCGCTGCCGGGCGCGCCACGCGCTGGGCGGAGGGAGCGCCACCGAGAAGTGGCCGGATGGTTGCGAAGCGCTGCCCGGAGGCTCGCCGTGGCGGCTTGCTGGCTGGGGCTCACGGCCCCGGCGGCCGCGGCTGCACCGGCGGGTCCGACGCCGACGCGAGCGGTGATGTCCACGCCCCTCGAGGCCGTGTTGGTCGAGCGCACGAGCGGCGTCAACTGCGTGAGCACGGACGCCCTCGTGGCGGGCATTCGCAACGCGGGGCCGTTCCTGCCGAGCGTTACGCCGAAAGTGGAGGAGCCGGCCCGCTCTCCGGTGCCCCTGCTGCGCATCCGGCGGGCGAGCGGCGGGTTGGTCCTGCAGGCCTGGGGCCTGCAGAGTGATCCCCTATACCGCTGGTTCGGTGATCCGGCCCCCACGCCGCTGGAGCAACCCGTCGAAACCAGCAGTTGTGAGACCACGACCGAGGCCATCGTTGCGGCCGCGGTTTCCCTCCTTTCCGCGACGCAGGCGAACCTGCTCGAAGCCGAGCATTCCGCGCTTCGGGAGCTGCTCGAAGACGCACGAGCGCAGCTGGGAGGCCCCGCGCCGATGGACGTGGGCGTACGCTATTCTGCCTCCGGGCTGGATCTCGTCGTCGAGGGACGAGACGGGCGCTGCCGACGCGGCACGTGGCTCAAGCTGGGCCGAGAGGGCGTCGAGCTCGGGCGGGGGATCCGCAAGCTCTCGGAGGACGTGAGCGCGTGCCTGGAAATGGAGCGCTCCGTCGCTCAGATGCAGCACGAGCAGCGATCGGTCGAAGGCCGCAGAGCGCGCGCAGCCTCCAGCTTTCACCTGCCCACGGTGACCGGCGCGTTGATCGCCATCGGGGGGCCGCTGGCGACCTCGCGGTTGTCGGAGGAGGGCAGGTCGGGAACGTTCGCGGCCTACGTCGCGGCGCCCGCCCTCATCGGTGGACTCTCCGGCTACCTCGTCGAGAGCCGGACGCGCGAGGCGCTGTGGCTCTCGGGCTACTGGCTGAGCGCCGCCGGCGGCGCGCTCGTCAGCTCGCTCGATCAGGGCGGCACACGCGCTACCATGATCGGCACCGCCCTCACGGCGGGCGCGCTCGGTAGCTCGGCGCTCTCCCTCGGCGGCGCCCTGGTGGGAGCAGAGGACGCCCCGAACGCGTGGGCCGTGGCAACGCCCGCAGCCATGGGGGCTCTTTTGGCGGCGGGCACGCTGGCGATCGACGGAGGCGGACCACGGCCCGCCCGGCAGCTGGCAATGCTCGGCGCGGCGTTCGTCGCGGCCCCCGCGCTGTGGCTGCCCTTCGCGAAGGCGCTCGACGCCCAGACCTCGGACGCGCCGCAAATCGGGATGACGAGCCTGGACGGCGCGATGCTGGTGAGCGTCCGGGGGGCGATGTAGGTGACGACGGCGCGGCAGACGACCACGGCCGGCAACGTCGTGACGTTCCCGGTGCGCAGTCGAACGGACGCGCCGCCGGCCTTCGACGACGTCTACGAAGCGCACTTCGACAGCGTCTACCGTTGGGCGGCACGTCTGGCCCCCCACGCGGATGCCGAGGACATCGCGCAGGAAGTCTTCCTGGTGGTGCACCGAAAGCTGGGCGAGTTCCGCGGTGCGGCGCGGCTCAGCACGTGGCTCTTTCAAATCACCTATCACGTGCTCGGCAACTACCTGCGAAAGCGCCGCGTGGAGCGGCGCGCCCTGGGGCTGCTCTCGCGCGACGAGTCCAGGCTGCCCGCTGCCGACGGGGCCGTACGAAACGAAGAGATTCAGGCCCTGCGCCGCGGGATCGAGCGCCTGCCCCTCGAGCACCGCAGCGTCCTGGTCCTGTTCGAGCTGGAGCAGTGGCCCTGCGCCGACATCGCTGCGGCCCTGGGCATCCCGGTCAACACGGTTTACAGTCGCCTGCACCACGCACGAGAAAAGTTGGCCCGAGAGCTCGGCCACGGTCGTGGGGAGGGTGGGCGCACGGGTCGCGACCACGCAGAGCTCCAGTCGACGAGCGACGAAGCAGGCGGAGCGAGCCGGGGCGAGCCTCGGTGCGGAGAAGGAGAGCCATGAACCGCGAACGCTCCTTTGCAGGGCTGCTTCAGCAAGCGCTCCCCGCCCCGACCGACACGGCCGCCGCCAAGGCCCGGGTGCGTGCGCGGCTGGGGCGGCGCCGCCGACGCGGACCGCGGCTCGGGCTGCGGAGCGCCGTGTGGGCAGCGGCGACCGTCGCCTGCGCAGCGGGGCTGTGGGCGTCGCTCCCGACGCGCTCCTTCGACGACCCGCGCGGCCCCGCGGTGGGCCCTTCGACGCTGCCGCCGGCGGAGCCACCGCTCGCGCGGCAACGCTTCTCCGCGGGTCAGCAGGATGCGCTGCACCAGCTCGCCGGGGGGACGTTGGTGCTGCTGCGAGCGGGCAGCAGCCTTTCCTGTGAAGAGGGCGAGGCGGAGGTCGCCTGCCGGCTGGATTCGGGGACGGTGCTCGTGCACGTCCCGAAGCACGGTTCGAGGGGCTTGCGCATCGACGCGGGGGGACATCAGGTACGCGTGACGGGTACGGTGTTCGGCGTCACCGCAGGCGACGGCTCGCTTACGGGCTTGGTGGTCTGGGAAGGCTCGGTGGTGCTCGAGCGCGGCCGAGAGCGCCACGAGGTCGAGGCGGGCCAGGCCTGGGGCAAGCTGGGAAGTCGCCTGCATGCCACGGCGGAGGACATCCGTCGCCTCCAGGCGACGGGGCGCCTGGCGGAGCCCGCGCCGGCGGTGGCCGAGCCGCCGCGCGCCCAGCCCGGCACAGCCGAAGTCCCCGCCGCGAGCAATGCGCCGGCCGCGGGCACGCGGCGAGCCCAGCGGGCTCGCCCGGTTCGCCGCGCCGCGCCGAGCCCCTACGCGCGGGCGCGCCGCCGAGAGATGGAGGGAGCGCTGACGGAAGCCGCCGAGCTCTATGAGCAGGTCGGGTCGAGCTCCGAACGGAGCGCGGAGGCAGCGCTATTCGCGGCAGCGCGCATTCGCCACGGGCTGGGCGAGCACGAAAAGGCGAAGGCGCTGCTGCTACGCCACCGCCAGCGTTTCCCGGCAGGCCCTTTTGCGCGTGCCGTGGACGTCCTGCTCCTGCGGGCGTACGTGGCCGTCGGCGACGACGCGGCCATCGCGGCGGAGGCGGACCGCTTCCTGCGCGACCATCCCGAAGATCCTCGCGCCACCCACTTCCTGCGAGCGCGGGCCCACGGTTTGGCCGCACGCGGCCGCTGCGAGGAGGCCCAGGAGCTGGCCTGGCGGCTCCCGAGCGCCGATCGCATGCGCGTCGTCGCGCGCTGCCGGCCCGCGGCCCGCTGACGCAGCGGGCAGCTCCTCGCCCGAGGCCACGCGCGAGCCCGATTCGTTCAGACGGCCTCGGAGGGGGGGGGGAGATTCTGGGGTGGGCGGCACTCGCCCCGCACCGCGGGGGTCGGGCTGTTGTAGGGGCGCCCGACGGCGCGCGCAATCGCGCGCCGCGTGAGAGAAGAGAAGTAGCAGGGGAGAAAATCGACGGCGGTGCGTGGGTCGAAGTACGGGTTGGACAGCCCCCCGAGGCTCACGAGCGTCAGCACCTGCTCGGCGACGCTGACCGGGCAACCGCGCAGGCGAATGACCTGCTGCTTGCGATTCCTCCAGAGGTTGACGCCGACCCCGACCACTTTGCCGAACAGGTCGACCCCGGCGGCATCCCAGGGAGATTTCTGGCTCCGGTCGACGTACAGGCTGTCGAGCTTGACCAGGCGGTCGCCGATGCTGCCTTCGTACCGCGCGCAATCTCCGATGAAGACGACCTTCTCGTCGGGCTTCGCTTCGATCGGGCCCCGGTAGTTGCCGAACACCAGATGCAGCGGCGGCAGCCGTTCATCGGTCCGCCTGTCGAAAACCCGCAGGATCTCGATGGCCTCCTCCAACGCCCCGGGGCAGCCCCCCCAGCAGTACTCGTGGTCCTCTCCCGGGGGTGGCCCCGCATAAGCCCGAATGTTCGAGCCCCGGAAGTAGTCCTCGACCCGAATCAACCCCTTGGCGAAGCCCTCGCTACGTTGCTGCGCCTGCTCGAGCGTCACGTCCCCCAACAGCTCGATGTCGTCCAAATCCGTGGGTCCGAAGCCTCGCTCCCGGGCCAGCTCGATGTGCTCGACGCTGCGCGGATCCAGGCCGATGATTCGACAGCACACGGCATCCAGCGCGACCTGGTTGTCTCCCATGATGACGAGACCCATGTCGAACGGCACGGGGGTGAGCATGCGCCCCTGCCCGCTCACGATGGCGTCCACCGCGATGAACCGCGGCTGGGTCACGTACTGCAGATCGGAAACCTTGCGATTGAGGAGATGATCGTGGTCGAGCAAGCGGTGCGGGTCGTCCTGGATCCCGATGTAGTTCTTCATGCTGAACGTCACCGTCGTCCACGGGTGCGCCTTGAACTTCGGGCAGTTGACGAAGAAATCCGCTTCCGCCACGGGTGCGGGGGTGAACAGCGAATCCCGCAGGCGCCCCTCGTGGTACAAGGGGACCTCGACCTGGGAGGATTCCTCGAAATGGTACGCCTCGACGCCGCCCACGCGCCGCAGCATGGGGTAGTACCCCGCCATTCGAAAGCAGTAGCGCGTGGGAATGGTGATGCCCGACCGCTCGCCAATGGCCAGCTCCTTCACCGCGCCCTCGTCTCGGTCACGCAGAGCCAACAGAACCCCCTCGACGAACTCGGCGCGGGTGTATGCGTGCTCGAACAGCCTCCCTGCGGTGACGACGTTCGGCTTGACGAGGGTCTTGCCTCGCGGGCGCAGCCCGAGCTGCTCCAAGCCTCCCCGAACGATCGAGCGAATCAACTGTACGTCGTACTCCGCGCAGTTCGCGAGGATGACCTTGGGACGGGGCATTGGGCTGCGGCTCCTGGTGGGGCTATTTCGCGAGCGAGTCCATCCGCAAATCGCGACGGCGCCGCCAACGTTTGATCTTGGCGGCTACGCCGCGGGGCCGCAACCCGATCCCCTTCGACTCGAAGGGGCGCATCCGTGCAGGGAGTGGTGCTTCCCGGGAGTCGGACGGTTCAGGGGGCCGACGCCAATTTTCGCGCTCGCCCCGTGAGGTCGAGCGCGACCGGGCGGAGCGCCGGGGGCCCCCTGGCTTCGACGCATCCGCCTCGAAGCCTGCTAGCCCGGACTTCTCACGACCGCAGGACCGAGGAGGAAGTGGATTTTCAGTCCAGATGCCGGCCGGGCGCGGGCAGGCAGACTTGCGTTTTGCCCCGCACGCGCTGGCCGGCAGCTGGGCGAAAAGACACGACTCATCGCACCCTCGGGACCAGGTCGTGAGAAATCCGGGCTAGCGCCTGATCCTCCGCGCGAACGGACGCGAATACCGGAAGGATCGGAGGGGAAACCGACGCCACGTCGGCTCCGCGAAGCGCCCGACCCCCGCCCGGCCCACCCAGGCCCGGCTCGCCGTTTCCCTCGGGGCTCTTTCCCGGCTCGTCGAGGACGCGACCGAGCCGGGCACCGCCGCGGCCAGCATCACCGCGGCCACCATCGCCGCCGAGGCCACCATCGCAGTGCTCCACGACGGGCGAGCCCGACGAGCCCGGCGCGCGACGGCTGGGGGGCTCGACGCGAGACATGGCGCCACGTGCCAACGGCTCGACCCCCGCTGGGCGCGGCTCGGGGCGCGGCGGACGGGGCGAAGCCGCCAGCGCGCGGCCGCGCGGTGGTCCGCTCGGAGAGGCCGACAAACCCTCCAATCGGCGCCGAAGCCGATCGACCGTCGGCAAGCGCCGGCGCGGGTCCGCGGCCATGGCCTCGGCGAGCAGACCCCGCAGCTCCGACGACAAGGGCAAGTGAGGCTCACGCACCCGGATTTCGGCCGAAGCGAGGCGGCTCAGGATCGCCGCGGGCTCCTCCCCCTCGAACGCGAAATCGCCCGTCACGCACTCGAACAAGATCGCGCCCAGCGCGAATACGTCCGTGGGTGGCCCGACCCGCTCGCCCCGGGCCTGCTCCGGCGACATGTAGCGGAAGGTTCCCACCAGCCCGCGACCGCGCCGCAGCGTGCTCAGCATCTCCACCTTCACGACGCCGAAATCGAGCACCTTGCACTGCTCCCCGCGCGCGCCCTCTGCGATGAACAGATTGTCGGGCTTCAAGTCCCGATGCACGAGCCCGTGCTCGTGGGCGCACTGGACTCCTCGGCACGCCTGAATCAGCCAGGGTACGCAGCGCTCGACCGCGATGGGACCGCCCATCAGCCGCTGCCGCACGTCTGCGCCGGCGAGCAGCTCCATGACGAAAAAGGGGGTCCCGTCGTGGGCCTCGCCCCCATCCACGACGCGCACGACGTTCGGGCTCGAAAACCTCCGCATCGCCTCCGCCTCGCGCGCAAAGCGCTCTCGAACGCGAGGGATTCCGACCAACTCGCGATGCAGCAGCTTCACGGCGCGCATCTCCCCACTGATGCAATCTCGCGCGGAGTACACCTCCGCCATCGACCCACGACCAATCGGGCGCAGCAGCAAGTAGCGGTCGCACAGCGCTTCATAGCTGCGTTCGCCCGTCGCACCTTCCAGTGCCTGCGGTGAAGCAGCGGGAGTCTCTGGAGGAGTGCGAGTCAAGCCCATCGAAGAACCCTCGGGCCAAGGGTGGCCACGTCCCTCGGACGTCATCGTTGTAGCACGCGAGCAGTTGCAGAGCGGATGATTTCTCCCTCGATCGCGCCAATGGCTCCGTGAAACGAGCCCCCCCCCGTCCACGCGCCGCTCACGCGCTAGACTGACAAGAAGGAAAGCAGCGGATCGGAGCAAAGCGTAGGAAGAGCTCTCGAAGGCGCTCGACGCGATAGGGAGTGCGAGCCGGGTTCGTCTTTCGAAACGCGATTCGGCAGATGAGCTCACCGCGATGGCCCACGACGCACACGTGCGCGTTGCGATCCCGGGGGGCCAGAAAGCGCAGCCCGGCAATGGCCCGGCGATCCAGATGCAGGTGGCTTTCTCCCTCGACGCCGAGGCGCAGCCACCTACCGACGCCGGCGAGCACCAAGGGTCCGGGCACCTCCGCGATGGCCACCGCGCTTCGTACGATGAGGTTGGCGTCGGGCTGCGCCGCGGCGAGTTGCAGCAGCGCGAGCCAGGGCTCGCTCTGCGCCGCGGGGGAATTGATTCCGCGCTCTTGCTTCATCGTTCGCACCAAGCCACCTTTCCGGCTCGACCGCGGCCCCGCGCGGGTCGTGTGGCCCGCCGCTCCCCACGAAGGCTCCCCGCCCTTCGCGGTGCCCCTGCCCGCGCCCGCTCGTCGGCCAATTCACTCTCCGCCAGACGACTCGGCCCCGAGCCATGCGTCCACGGTCTGCCATTTTCCGGAAGTACCACGCCTGGACCATCTAACCGGCCGAGGAGGTTCGGACCAAACGAAAAGGGAAGTCGGCGGCCCCCCAACGGGGCAGCACCACGCCGCCCGAGCCCGCCGGCTCGCTAGCGACAGGACCCAACGGCGCGAGTAGTATGCAGAGGGCATGAATGAGCGCAATCATCAGCTCCCCCCACTCGACCTTTGCCCGACGGGACAGAGACCTGGGCCCGGGCCGCGCCGGCCGCGCGCGCGAGGCCGCGCGGGCGGAGCCGGGGTGGCGCTAGCCCTGCTCGCCTCGGCGTGCGGCGCCGGGGGCTCCGCGTCCGTCGCTCCGCGTGCCCCGGCGGAAGCGGCGGCAGCCGCGCCGGCGTGGCGGCTGCCGCGCGGCGTCTCGCCGAAGCAGTACCGCCTGACCCTCGAGCTCGACCCGGCCTCCCCCGAGTTCCAAGGCAGCGTCGACATCGACGTAGCCATCGACGAACCCACGCGCGTGATCCTCCTCAACGCTCGGGGCCTTCGCGTTGACGGAGCCACGGCCTCGGCAAACGGGGCCCACCTCGCCGCCTCCACCCAAATGCGAACGGGTGCCGATCCCCGCGCCGAGCCCGACGTGCTGGAGCTGCGCTTCGAGCACGAGCTTTCGGGGCAGGCGACACTCACGCTGCCCTTCGTGGGCGAGTACCGCAAAGATCTGCGAGGCCTCTACCGCGTCGAGAGTGGCGATCACTACTACTCTTTCAGCCAGTTCGAGCCGATGGACGCTCGCAGTGCCTTTCCCTGCTTCGACGAGCCAGACCAAAAGGTTCCCTTCACGGTGACCCTCCGCGTGCCGAGCGGGCAGCAGGGCTTCAGCAACATGAACGAGGTCGAGCGCCGAGAAGCGGATGGCTGGACCACCCTGCAGTTTGCCACCTCGCCGCCCATGCCGACCTACTTGCTGGCGTTTGCGGCGGGCCCCCTCGACGTTCTGCCCTATTCCCGCCAGGGCGATGGCCCAAAACAGAGGGTTCCCACACGCCTGCTCGCCCCCCAGGGCAAGAGCGAGCGCGGGCGCCTTGCTCTGCAGATGGCGGTGGAGCATCTCGCGCTCCTCGAAGAGTACTTCGGGCACAGCTACCCCTACCCGAAGCTGGACATCGTGGCCGTGCCGGAGTTCGCGGCCGGCGCGATGGAAAACCCCGGTCTGGTGACGTTTCGAGAGGAGCGCCTGCTGGTCACTCCGGACTCTTCGCTTCCGGCGATTCGCAGCGTCGCGGGCGTGGTCGCCCACGAGCTTTCCCACATGTGGTTCGGGGATTTCGTCACCATGCGTTGGTGGGACGACCTGTGGCTCAACGAGGGGTTCGCGACGTGGATGGCGACGAAGATCGTCAACCAGTGGCGCCCGGAGCTGGAGGCACGGCAGAACTTCCTGGGCTGGCTGAGCTCTGCAATGGATCAGGACAGCGCGCCGTCGGCCCGCGCCATTCGCCAGGCGGTACGCACGCAGACGGACGCGTATCGCGCCTTCAGCGGCATCACCTACGCGAAAGGCGCGGGCGTGCTCTCGATGGTGGAACAGTGGGTGGGCCCCGACGCATTTCGAGAGGGCGTACGCTCCTACATGCAGCAGCACGCGTTCGGCAACGCGACGTCGAGCGACCTCTTCGAGGCGCTCGGGTCGGGAGCTCACCCGGTGGGGGAGGTGATGGATTCGTTCACCTCCCAACCGGGCGTGCCTCTGGTGGAGCTGCGCTGGAGCTGCGAGGAGAAAGGGATCGCAGTGGACTCGAGCCAGCGCCCCTACGTGCCTCTCGGAGTGGATGCTCCCGATCCGACACGCCGCTGGAAGATCCCGGTCTGCATCGGGTACCCGGAGGGGGAAGAAAACGCCATCCATTGCACACTGCTGACGCAAGCCGAGCAGCACTGGACCGTGCCCACGAGCCAGTGCCCGGACTGGGTCGCCCCCAACGCGGACCGCAATGGCTACTACTACAGCTCGCTGACGGCCGAAGCCCTGGGCGCGCTCAGTCGCGCACCGGGCCTTTCGCCACGCGAGTCGATCGGTTGGATGGTGGACGCGGGGGCGATGTTCGAAGCCGGCGAGCTGGGCGCGCCCGACTACCTGGAGAAGAGCGCTGTCTTTCTCGCTCGAGGCGAGCGCCCCAGCGCGAGCTGGCAACAGTTCGCCACGACGGCTCATTGGATGCACGACGATTTCCTACCGCCGGAAAGGCGCCCGCTGCTCGAGGGCTGGCTGCGTCGCCTGCTGGCTCCGAAGATCTCGCTGCTGGGGCTGACCTCCAAACCGGGCGACGCCGACTCGGTTCGACTGAAGCGCGACACGCTCACCTGGGCAGCCGGCGGGCTCGCGCGAGATCCGCTCGTCCTTCAGTGGGCCGCCGAGCAGGCGGATCGCTTCCTGAAGGATCCTCAGAGCGTGGCAGGAGACGACGCGTCGCGGGCGCTGCCGATCGCCGGGAGTCTCTCGAGCGGGGAGCGGCTGTCGGCCCTGAGCGACTTCATCGCTTCCTCGCCGGCCGCCGAGCACCGGACTCTGGCGCTGCAGGCCGCCTCGGCGACGCGCGATCCGGACCAGGCGGTGCAGCTACTCACCTGGGTGCTGGAAGGCAGAGTCACCGTGTCCGATTACCGCTATCTGATCCCGCCACTGCTCTCCTCTCCATACGTTCGGAGCAAGACCTACCCCTGGTTCGTCGAGCACTTCGACGAGCTCGTGGATCGGATCCCGCTATTTTCGTTGCGGCGTTTCATCGACGACGCGATCGCCAGGTGCACCCTGGAGGGGTTCGACGACATCGAGGCGTTCTTCGCGCCCCGCCTACAAAAGCTGGAAGGAATGGATGGCGTCATCGACAGCGCGCGCGAACGCACCAGCCGCTGCGCCGCGCTACGCGAAAAGAGCGAAGACTCCCTCGTGGGGTATCTTCAATCCGAGAATCTAGCGTCGCAGTAACGGCCGTGCAGCTCGAAGCCCTTGAGCCTTTTCCGGTCCTGGAAACCGAGCGCCTTCGGCTCCAGGAGCTCACGGCTCGGCACGCAGCTTGGGTGCTCGCCATGCTCTCCGACCCGCGCGTGACACAGTACCATGACCTGCCGCCGATGCAGACGAGTGAGCAGGCTCTTCGATTCATCGCCGAAATGTTTCACAGGCGAACCAAGCGGCTCGGGATTCGCTGGGTCATCGTCTCGAAGGAAGGCAGCGGGTTCGTCGGAAGCATCGGGCTCAACCACATCTACGCGCCGGCCAAGCGCGCGTCGGTCGGCTACGAGCTGCATCGGTCCTCGTGGGGGCAGGGCTACGCCACGGAGGCCCTCGCGGCCGTCGTCGAGTTCGCGCACCAGAGACTGGGCCTGCACCGCGTCGAAGCCTCGGTCGTCCCTGAAAATGCGGCCTCCCTTCGCGTGCTCCAGAAAGCGGGATTCCAGCGCGAGGGCGTGCTGAGAGCCCTGGGGTTCTTCGGGGGAGCGTTTCAAGACTTGGTGGTCTGCTCGCGCCTGAGCACCGACCCCCCGCGGGCGTAACGCCGGCGGCACAGGGCGAGGAACGGCAGAACCCACGCCACCGCCGGCGGCGCACCGCCCGACGAGCCGACGCGGCACCCGCACCCCCCGCTCGCCGCCCCACCCACCTCGGAGCCGACGCTCGGCCCTCCTGCGTCGCGCAGCTCGGGCGGTGCTTCGCTCGAGCGCTCGCCCCCTCCCCCTCCGGCGCCCGATCCTGCGTCCGGCAGGGGCGCCAACGGCGGCAGCTCGCCTGGCGGCAAAGCCTGCCAGCAGCTCTCCGCGGCCACCGCGGCAAACGTCGACGCATCCCGCCCCCCCGCGTCCTCGAGCTCGACCCCGGCATCGAGGGAGCCCCGGGGCGCCGGGGGCACCGCCGCGTCGGCGCCGGCATCGGCTCGCGACGCCGAGCGCCGCAGTGCCAGATCGGCACACTGGAAGTAGTACGGCTGCTGGCGCCCGCGACCGTACATGTACTGAATGACCTGCAACGTGCAGCGCTCGCACTCGATATCGGGCAGGGTCACCTCGATCTCGTACGCTCCTCCGCGGCGATCCTCGAGCTCGTAGGCGAGGATCGTGTGGCCATCCACGGGGCAGTAGGCGCGCGGGTCGTGCCCTTCGGCTGCCACCCCCGGGCCAGCAAAGGCCGGAAAATCGTCGTCCCCCTCCGCATCGAAGGCGACGCGATAGTAGCTGTCGTGATTCACGTACTCGACCCACGCGACGACAATCGTCTCCCCGGGCGAAAATACGTTCACGCGCTCGGTGCGGCCGTTTTCCAGCTGACCGCACGGCCCCTCCTTGAGGTTGCCGTTCGTTTCCGAGCCAATCACCACCCGCCCTGACTCCCTCGGCACCGGGCTCGTCAGGTCGAGGTGAGCGGCCGCGGGCTGGGCGGCGGCCGACGAGACGATCGCCGCGCGCAGCGCGCAGCGCCATCGGGCGCCTCCGGCGCCGCCGCGCCAGAGGCCCACGAGCCCCGCGACCTGCGCTCGAAACGCCCCGGCCCGAGCGCTCGGCCCGCGCAGGACCCGGGCGAGCGAGCGGCGGGGCGACGGATTGCCCTCCAGCGAGTTCGGATGCGCGGTTCGTCGTCTCTGCACGTGCCGGACCTAGCCCAGCTTCCCCGTGAGATCCAGGGGCTGCCCGCGTGGGGCGGTTTGCCCGCAGGCTCGATCCTTGACAGCCGACGCCCCCTCAACTAACGGACGCCATGGCGTTCATCTACGAGGAGCCAAGTAGAACCTTCGGCGAATACCTCCTCCTCCCCAACCTGACGGCAAAGAACATGGTGCCGTCGAACGTAGATCTTTCCGCCCCTCTTGTGCGGCATCGGCGCGGCCAGGCGCCTGCGCTCCGCCTCAACGTTCCAATCACGTCGGCGCTGATGCAGTCCGTCTCGGGGCACGAGCTGGCAATCGCTCTGGCTCGCTCGGGCGGCCTATCGTTCGTCTTCGGCTCACAGAGCGTCGAGAGCCAGGCCGCGATGGTCCGGCAGGTCAAAACGCACAAGGCCGGCTTCGTCGTGAGCGACAGCAACCTCCGACCCGACGCCCAGCTGTCGGAGGCCATCGCGCTGACCGAGGAAACCGGCCACTCCACGATCGCCGTCACACACGACGGCAGCCCCCACGGAGTGCTGTTGGGCGTCGTCACCGGGCGCGACTATCGGCCGGAAAAGACCACCACGCAGACCCGCCTGTCGGAGCTGATGACTCCGCAGTCCTCGCTGCATTGCGGGCGCCTCGGCATCGACTTGCAGCAGGCCAACGACCTGATCTGGAAGCACAAGCTCAACTGCCTGCCCATCATCGACGAGGAGCGTCGCCTTCACTACCTCGTCTTTCGCAAAGACCACGACGCCCACCAGGCGTTCCCCCTCGAGAACGTCGACGCGGAGAAGCGCCTCATCGTAGGCGCCGGCATCAACTCGCGCGACCACGAGGAGCGCGTGCCCGCCCTGCTGAAGGCCGGCGCGGACGTGCTCTGCATCGATTCCTCGGACGGCTACTCCGAATGGCAACGAGACACGATCGACTACGTCAAGTCGACGTTTGGCCCCGAGGTCTGGATCGGAGCCGGCAACGTCGTGGACCGGGAAGGCTTCCTCTACCTGGCAGAAGCGGGGGCCGACTTCGTGAAAGTGGGCATCGGAGGCGGGTCGATCTGCATCACACGCGAGCAAAAGGGCATCGGTCGTGGTCAAGCGAGCGCGGTCATCGAGGTTGCCCAAGCTCGCGACCAGTATTTCGAGAAGACCGGGACGTACGTGCCGATTTGCTCGGACGGCGGTATCACGCAGGACTACCAGCTCGCGCTGGCCCTGGCGATGGGCGCCGATTTCGTGATGATGGGAAGGTACTTCGCCCGTTTCGAAGAGGCGCCGGGGCGCAAGCTCCGGCTCAACAACAGCATCGTCAAGGAGTACTGGGGCGAAGGAAGCAACCGGGCGCGCAACTGGCAGAGGTACGACCTGGGCGACAAGCAGAAGAGCGGGCTCGCCTTCGAAGAAGGGGTAGACAGCTACGTGCCCTATGCGGGAACCTTGAAGGAGAACCTCGACACGACGCTCGCGAAGCTTCGCTCGACGATGTGCAACTGCGGAGCGCTTACGATACCCCAGCTGCAGAGCACGGCGAGGCTGACGGTGGCCTCGGCAGTGAGCATTCACGAGGGCGGCGCCCACGACGTGATCGCAAAGGAAGCCCGATCGAGCACGCGCGACGACTGAGGGCGGGAGCCACGGCCGGCATACACCGCTGGAACGAGCTCTCGCCGAGCGGCCACCTCACGACGAGACGGCTTCTCCCTCGACCGGCGCGACCGAACGGGGGGGCGGCACCCCACTCTTGAGCGCACGCCGGCGCGGCTTCGCCTCGAGGCCCAGCTCCGACAGGCGTTCCGGGACCTCGGCAAACGCCGCCTCGGCGAGGCAGCGCGCCTGCGTCAAGCGCAGCCAAACGCCATCCGCCGCCCCCGCGATGACCGAGCGCAGCCCCGCCGCACGGCTTTCTTCCATCGGCCTGGGGACCTCGAGCTCCTCCAACCGCAGGCGCGCCGCGTCCACCCTGTCGAGCAGCGGAAGCAGGTACGGATGCTCGGGCTCGCCGGCGAGCCGCTGTACGTAGGCGCTGCGGCTGCGTCGCGCGTACTCCGTGTGAAAAGCTTCCGCGAACGGCCCACCCTTGCGCAGCTTCTCGAGCTTGCCATGAGCGAACAAGACCTCCAGCAGAGGACCATTGGGCCCCGTGTGCTCGGTAATGCCATCTCGCAAGGCTTCGATGGAATCCACCCATGCGGCGCGAAGCGAGCGCACCTCTCGCTTGCGCAGCACTTCCAGCTCGGGAAGCAGGATCGCCGCCGAAAGTGCCTCGTCGAGCACCTCGCGGGCCGCCTTCAGGCGGATCTCGGCGTAGAGCAGCCACTGCTCTTCCACCTCCCGCGGCTCTCCCGCGGCGAGCCAGCGGCGGCCTTCGCCCAGGGACCCCAGGTATTTGTCGGCGAAATCCGCCCAGCTCAGGGCTTGGACGACCGTGCTCTGATCCATCGGGTATCTCCGCAGCGGAGCATATACCAAAGTGCGGGCAATTTTGGCTCCGAAGCGGGCCCGTTTCGGAGCCCGAGCCCGTCGGCGCTCTCACCGGGTTGCCCACCTCGCCGTCGTTGCCGCGGCCGCCGCGCCGCGCTGGCTCGATCGCCGCGGCGAGTGCCGGCGGGAAACGAGCCGATCTCGCCGCGGAGAGAGCGCGCGGGCACTCCGCGAGCGGGGCCCTTCAGCGCGCGGAGCCGGAACGACCGAACCTTCGATCCGAGCTCGGGACCGGGAGCGCCGGGCTCAAGCAGCCGCGCTGCCCGCCTCCCTCGGCGGGTGCGGCCCCCACAGCGACTCGAGGGTTCGCTGCAGGACGACTCCTCGCACCTCCAGCTCCGCCTCCAGCGTTTCTCGGGCCCGTTCGCGCCCCTGACCGAGTGAGGCACCGGAGAAGGAGTAGTGCGAGCCATTTCGCTTCACCACCTCGGCTTGTACGGCGGCGTCGAGCAGGTCCGCGTGGATGTCGATCCCCCGCCCCCAGCGAATGTCGAATTCGGCCTCTCGGAACGGCTCCGCGCACTTGTTCTTCACGACGCGTGCTCGCGTGCGATTGCCCACCACCGTGTCCCCGCTGGCCACCTTCCCCACTCGCCGCACATCGATCCGAATGCTCGAATAGTACTTGAGGGCGTTGCCCCCGGGCGTCGTCTCCGGGCTGCCGAACATCACGCCGATCTTGTGGCGCAACTGATTCACGAACAGGAGTGTCGTGCTGGTTTTCCCGGAGACGGCGGCGAGCTTGCGCAGGGCACGACTCATCAGCCGCGCCTGCAGCCCCAGCTGATTGTCCCCCATGCTTCCGTCGATCTCCGCCTGCGGCAACAGGGCCGCCACGGAATCGATCACGATCAGGCTCAGCTGTTTGGAGGCCGAGAGAGCCTCCACGATATCGAGCGCCTGCTCGCCACTGTCCGGCTGAGAGAGCAGCAGGCTCGAGGTGTCCACCCCGATGGCTCGGGCGTACGCCGGGTCGAACGCGTGCTCTGCGTCGATGAAAGCCGTGATGCCGCCGGCTCGTTGGGCCTCGGCCACGGCGTGTAAGGTGAGCGTCGTCTTTCCGCTCGATTCGGGCCCGAAGACCTCGACGATGCGGCCTTCGGGATACCCGCCGACACCCAGTGCACGATCCAAGGCGATGCAGCCCGATGAGATGAACCTCACCCGCTGCTCCTGGCTACCATCCAACAACCGAATGCTTTCCTCGCCAAATCCCTTGCGGACGTGGGCGACGAGCTCGCCCAGCCTGTGATCCATCGATTGCTCTCTCGTGGCGGCCTTCTTGGCCGAAGCCTTGGTGGCTGCCTTTCCCTCTGTTTCTCGCTGCTGCTTCATACAAGTCTCCTTCGCCGCCGCGATAAATGCCGCGGCCGTGCGCCGGGTATCAGCAAGCGGCGTGCCGGACGCAGGCAAGGCGAGATTCACGGGAATTCGTCGGCAGACGCGCTGGCCGCCGCCCGGCGGGGAGCGTCGCGGGGGCCAGGCTCGAGCGGCGCGCGACGACCGTCCGCTTTTCGCGAAGGCCGGGCGCGCGCCATCCCTCGCCGAGCGGAAGTCGTTCGCCCGGCGGGACGCGCACGAAACGGATAGGAGGGCCCGCCGCCCGAGCGCCGCAGGCGCGGCCTCGAGGGCGCGGGTCAGCCCAGGATCCGGAACAGAACCAGGCCCGCGGCGACGAGCGAAACGGCAAGCACCAGGAACCCGACCGTGCGCACCGGGAATGCCTTGGAGTCGGCCGCCTGCAGCTCCCAGTCTGCGTGGCTCAACGCGCCGCGCCTCGGCGTGGACTCGGCTTCCGCGCTGGCGGAAACGGGAGGAGCGCCGGTCGCCAGGGCACCGCCTTTCGTCCCCGCCACCGCCCTGTGGCCCGAGGACGTGGGCTCTTCATCCCACGGCTCGACGGCCTCCGCCGCGCCCCGGTCGGCGGGGGCGGGGGCGGTCGGTCTGCCCGTTTCCCGACGGGAGTCGGCGGGGCTGCGCTCTTCCTGCTTGCGGCGCGCCAGCTCGATCAACTCCGCCGGAGCCGTGAACGTACGCGTCGACGCCTCTTCCGGCGATGCATCCCACCCGAGGTCGTCCATCTCGCCCCCGGGAGGACGCGGGGGCAGGCTCAGGCGAAGGATGCCGTCGGGCACCTCCCCGGCGAGCATCTCATCCTTGTCTGCCTCGCTCGAAGCGAGCGACACGGGGGGGCTGCTGGTGTGTGGATCACTCGGCACGGGTGCCTCGTACGGCTCGCTGCCAAAGGGGCTTTGACCAGCGCGAGCGCGGTGGACACGCGGCCGGCCCCCGGACAGCGACTCGGATTCCATCGAGGCTGCGAACCGGTCTGGCCTCTCGACGCGCGGAGTCGCCGGTGGCTCGCTCGCCGTCGGGCTTCCGTTGCTCGCCAGCCCGCTCGCAGAGGATTCCTCGCGGCGTCCGGGGCGCGGAACAGCGAATTTCGCGCGCGGCGACTCGGAATTGGCGCGCGCACCTTCGGGACGGTCGGGAGGAGGTTCGGCGGACATTGGGCTGGCTACCAAGAGGGAAAACGGCACGACCGCGCGGCAACCGAAGTTCCCCGCGAAATTCCGCCGAGATCAGGACGGTGCGAGCGAAAGGAGCGATCCGACCGGCAACTCCTTGCCCACAGAGGCGCCACGGGACGGAGCCGAGCCACCGCCAACGCAAACCCAGGAAATTCCGAAAGCTTCCATCCAAACGCCGCCTCGCACGGGGCCGCCTCGGTCGAGGCCGGGCCCGGCAGCCCGAGCGCTTCGACCGACGCCGAAGGCCAGAACGGCCTGCGCCCGCCCGAGCCCGCGCGCCGAGATTGCTGCATCGAAGCGGCACACCCGCGCCGCGGGGCGGCCCGGCGGAAGCCGACCGCGCGCGGAGCCCGTCAACGAATGATCGTCGGAACGGGCACTTGACACTCGTTGGCCGGCGTCAGCCAGCGCATCGAGTTGAGCCAGAACCTCGGAACGTCCAACTCGCCCATGACCACGTCGCCAATGCAAGCGTCGCAAGTGGCCTGGCATTGTCCGCACTGGCCACTGCAAGACTGGCACGCCTGATCGCAGCCCCGCACGCACGGCTCACCGGGCGCGGGATCCTGACCGCCCTGGCAGGGCTGCATCTCGCAGGCCGTGCACTGCCGATCACACGACTCGCACCTCATTTCACATTGCCGACAACCTTGCTCGCAGGGCGAGAGCTGCCGCGGCGGCGGGTTGTCGCTCCAGAGCGCATCCTGCGTGATCCACTCGTCGGAGAAGACGATCAGATGCCCTTCGCCCAGCAGCTTGGCCATCGCCAGCGTGAAGCCGTCCCCGGTAATCAGCACGTCGCCGTCACCCACCACGGGATACGCGTTGTAGACCCCCATCACGTCGATCCCCGCAAGAGTCGGGTGGTCGGGCTGAGCAATCCCGTCCACGAGCACCGGCGGCGCCCCCATTCCCAACACGCCGGGGCCCCGACCCTGGTAGTCGTAACCCAAGCCGGTGGGGGTGAGCAGCTGCGCGGTAGGAGCCACATCGGCGTCACGCGCCGTGTACCCCGCGAGCGTGATGAGCCCTCCGCCCTGCAGAATCCACCGGTGCAAGGCCTCGACCTCCTGGGCCTCGAAGCCACCCGAGCTCGCTCGCCGCGAGAGGTTGCCCACGACCACCACCTGGAGCCCTTCGAAGGTCGCCTCGGTGAGAGGCTGATCGGAGCCGATGTGCGTGACCGGAATGTCGCTGCGGGCCTCCAACCACGCCTCGAACGCCCCCGTCTGGTTGCCCGCGTCCGACGCCAGCTCGCCCAAAAAGCCGATTCTCAGGCAGTCGCACAGGCCGTCTCGGCCCACGTCGACGTCGTCGATGACCCCATTGTTGTTTTCGTCGAGCCCATCGCACGACGTTTCCGAGCCGATGTTGGCGGGGACACCTCCGGGCTCGACGGCGAGCCCGGGCCCGATGAGCTGGGGGCCCGCCCCCACCTCGCCCGACGCGGACCTGGCCCCGGCTCCGCCCGCGGACGAGGCCGACGGGGCGCCTGGCACCTGCTCGGGCTCCGAGCCCTCTCCCCCTCCCGCGGCGCAACCGAGGCTCCCGACGAGAGCGACGCAGCCGGCCGCTCCCAGCAACGCCGGGCGTGGGCGCAGAGCGGGCGAGACGAAGGAAAAGAAGTACATGGGGGGCCCTTGTATACCGCCTCGGAAGCGCCCGAACAAGCAGCCGCCCCGTGTCCAACGTCCCGAGAACATTGCGCTGAGGCGCACCGGCGCGCGGAAACGCTCCCTCATTCGGCGAGCGAGACACCGCACACGCTGACGCCTTCGAACGCTACGACCACCAGCGTCAGTCCGCCGAGGCGAACCGAGCCCAGCGCGTCATCGACCCCGGCATCGACGAACCAGGCCGCGACCTCTTCCAGCTCGCGAACGAAGATGTGAAAGTCGCTCTGGAAGGCCTCCGGGTCCATCCGACGCACGCGACGCAGCCATTTTGGCGGACGCGGTAGCCACTGCTCGAGGATCCGACGCCCCAGTGAATCTTCTCGCTGGACCAGCAGCAACAAGGGTCGCTCGCAAGCGAGGCGCGCGTCGTCGTATGCCGCGGCGAGCTCGTGGGCGTGCTCGCGCGCCAAGAGCCGCCGCTGCTCGTCCGGATCAGCGGGCATGGCCGATGCGGCGTGCGTTGGCGGCAGACACTGAACCCATTAGCCGACCCAACGTAGCCGGCCACTCGTCGGCGCGCAATCCCTGCTCGGCGCCGCGCTGGCTCCGAGAAAAAAACAAGATCGCGACGCTGGCGGCACCGTGTCCGCCAGCGTCGCGATCACGCCCGGTTACCCGATTACACCGGACGCCAGCTGAGAGCAGCTGATTGGCCCACTGCGAGGAATGGGACTTGAGCTCGGAATCACCGTCGAACGGGCGGGACGCAGGGCGAGCAGCGCCGGACGGCCGTCGGTTGGCCCAGCACCGGGCCATACCTCGAAGCCCGGGGGCTCGATGCGCACGAAAACGACACGCTAGTCTTCCTCCTTCCCTGGAGAATCACGCCCGAGTCGGGCGCGAGGGGCTTCATTGCCCCCCACTCACTGCGTAGAACGGAGCGGTACCGGCCCTCTGGAACGAAAATCTCGGCCCGGCTCGCCCTTTTGCCGCCCCGCGCCGAAACGGCCCGACCAAGGCTCAGACCCCGCCGAAGCGGATCAAATCCGCGGCAGCGCTCGCGATCCGCAGCGCGGCTGACCATAATCGGCGCCACTGATGGCGTTCGAGTGCAAGTTTTGTGGGCGGGCTTTCACCGTGCCGGAGGAGACCCTCGCGAAGTACCCTTCCTGGCGACCAAAGCAGTGTATGGCCTGCCGTTCCAAGGCCCGTGGCGGAGGCGGCCGGCGGCCGACGCGACGAGAAAGCGGGGGGGGAGCCACCCGCGGCAGCAGCAGCACCCGGGAGAGAGATCTGCGCGTCCAGGAGGTGCTGGATACGTTCGATAGTGGGCCGAAATCGGGAGTCTTCACGGACGGCGCGGCTCACCCGAATCCCGGGCAGGGCGGATGGGGCGCCGTGTATGTGGTCGACGACCAGATCATCGCTCAAGCCTATGGCTCGGAGGACAGTACCACGAACAATCGAATGGAGCTGACGGCGCTGCTGGCCGGATACCGTCTGGTACCCAATGGCCAATCGGCCACCGTGCATACCGACAGCCGGCTTTGCGTAAACACCATTAACGAATGGGCGGCCGGCTGGGAGAGAAACGGGTGGAAGCGCAAAGGCGGTGAGATCAAAAACCTGGACTTGGTCAAAGAGCTGTACGCCCTGGCTCGGTCCCGGCCCGAGCTCAAGCTCGACTGGATCAAGTCGCACACCGGGCACCGCTGGAACGAATACGCCGACTCGCTCGCAACCGCGTATCGCCGCGAGAAGCTCTAGCCCGGATTTCTCACGACCACAGGAGCGAGGGTGCGAGCGGGAAGTGGATCTTCAGTCCAGCTGCCCGCTGGGCGCGCGTCGGCAGACTTGCTGTCTCCCCCGCACGCGCTGGAGGGCAGCTCGGCGAAAGGTACGACTCCTCGCACCCTCGGGACCAGGTCGTGAAAAATCCGGGCTAGGCTCCGCCGCCCACTCGAGCCCGCGCCTCGCAGGCTCGCACGCTCTCGGGGCGGCCCCACGAGGCCCCCGCGCGGGACACCTGCCGGCGACCAGCCCACGGTACACCGCGCGGGCAGGTGGCCCCGCCCACGGTACGCAGAGCCGGGGTTGAGCCGCGGCGCACGAGTCTCCCTGGCGAGGACACCCAGCGGTGGAGCGGCGGCCCCGTAGGCGGCGCCCGCCGAGTCGACGACGGGCGTCGTGGCCGGGCGCGAAGAGCCAGCGCGCCCTCGCTCGATGGTCCTCGGGCGAGCCATCGACCATCAATGGATAATACCAACATCAAGGGAATGTCCGGGCGGGGGCTGGGACGCTGTGGTGTCGGTGAAGTCGAGCGCCGAACGCCCAACGTCCAACGCGGCGACCCGTCATGCTGGCCGATGCGAACATCGAGCGGGATTGCATCCGACGCGCGCGCGGGCGGCGCCCCGAGCGAACGACTCGCGAAGCGACATGGATCCCGAAACACTTGGAAACGCGCCCGCAACCGGGGGTGACGCGCCGGCGGGAGCCCAGCCGAGCGACCCGTAGCACCACGTCGCCCTCCGGCCTTTCGGGCAGAGGGCGCTGGAAGGTTCGACAGCTCGCCGAAGGCTCGAATTGCAAAAGGCAGGGAAGAATTGCACGCGGCAACCGAGCCGCGAGCAGCGGGCTCGGCGAGGCTTCCCGGGCCTCGCTGAACGGGCCCACGCTCGGCGCGCTCGATGGCGCGCTCGATGGCGCGCTCGCAGGGGCGGCTCGAAACGAGAGCGTCGGGCCGAAGCGAGCCGAAACGAAACGAAACGAAACCAACGGGCGACAGCGCCCATACGAGGAATTCGTTCCAGGCGAAAAGACAGCAGAGCAAAAACCGAACGAGCAGTTCACGAACGCGCGCGAGCAGGACGAATCCACCCGTGGAAAACAGCGGGTGCCGCGCCGCTGCGGCGGGCAAAACCTCACGGAAAACCAGCCCTCGTTGCGCGTGCACGCACACCTCGCCGGCCCCCAAATCACGCCGAAGGATCACGGCCCCGAGAGGATCACGGCCCCAGAATCACGACTGAAAATCAACGGCCGAGGAAACGACGGCCGAAAGCGACAGCCGGAAAAATCACAGCCCCAGAGCCAGCTGCTCCTTTCCGGCGCAGAACGTGAGGGCGAGGCGAGGCGAGCGAGGCGCTCGGCCACCGAACGAGACGCTCGCGCTCTCCCTTTGGGTTCCGGGGCAGAGTTGTGGTATCCGTTCTCGTTTGAACTCGGCTGCGTTTTCGCGCCGCCTCGCACGCCGCGGTGCGGGGGAGCCATCGGCGCTCCACCCCTCCGTTTCTCGAACGATGCCTCGAACCACGCCTTCGATTTTCGCTCTATTGATCTCCTCGTCGGGGCCCACTAGGAGAGGCTCGATTCGCGCATGCAAACGAACGGGGATGCGGCCGGTTGCAAGCCTCTCAAATGGCTTGCGGGCCGCTGGGACAAATCGCAAACTTCGGGTCACGCTCGACGCATCTTGCCCCAAGCTCCAACTCCTCGCTGACCTATCGAAAGCCGGTCATCCTGGTTTTGCGCGGCACACGTCGAGGCCCTTCTCGAGTCCGCCCCCCGAAGATCCGCCCCGCCGCCTGGTGACCCCGCCCGTGAAGCGAGGCTCGAACTTTCCGCCGAGTCAAAGACTGTAACGACGCCGGCTCCCCTTCTTACGCTTTTTCGCCTTAAGCTTCTGCCCCCCCGGAAGATTTCGAATGCTCAGCGGACAACAACCCCCGACCACGCCTTCCTCCGGCTACCAAGCGGGCGACGTCATTGGGAGCAAGTATCGCCTGCTGCGGATTCTCGGAGAGGGCGGCATGGGCTCGGTTTGGGTTGCCGAGAACATCGACCTCGCGGCCAATGTCGCGCTGAAGCTGATCCGCGCCGATGTGGCCGAACCGGTTGCCAACGAGCGTTTCTTGAGCGAAGCGCGGTTGGCGGCACGTCTGAAGCACCCGGCCATCGTCCAAGTCTACGATTTCGGCAAGACGGAAAACGAGGAGCCCTACATCGTCATGGAGCTCCTGGAGGGCGAGACCCTCGGGCAACGGCTCAACCGACTCGGCGCGATGGAGCCAACCGAGTTGCTGCGCACGCTGCTTCCCGTGATCGATGCGCTGCAGTGTGCACACAGCCACCAAGTGGTGCACCGAGATCTGAAGCCGGACAACATCTTCATCGCGAAAGCGGATGACGGGGGTCTGCTGCCCAAGCTGATGGATTTCGGCATCGCAAAGCTGCGCGGGCAGAGCGCTTTCACCCCCTCGAAGCTCACCCAGGCGGGCACGCTCATCGGCAGCCCCGACTACATGTCTCCCGAGCAAGCCAGGGGCCAAGGGGATCTCGACGGGCGAAGCGACGTGTGGGCGCTGTGCGTCGTTTCCTACGAGTGCCTGGTCGGCAAGCCCCCCTTCCACGGAGACAACTACAACGCCCTGCTGTGGGCGATCATCCACGACGAGCCCGTGCCGGTCACCGTCTACCAGGCGGGAGACTCCGAGCTTTGGCGGCTGCTGAAGCGAGGCTTCGCCAAGGATCGCGCGGAGCGCTGGGACAGCGCGAAGCGGCTTGGGGAAGCCTTCGCCCATTGGCTGGAGAGCCACGGCATCACGGAAGACATTTGCCATCGCTCGCTGCACGCCAGCTGGCTGCCTACCGAGCGCCCCACGCGCCCGGAGCTCTCCGCGCCATTCGAGCCCGTCGCGCAGCTCTCCTCGTCGGCGGCGCGTTCGTCGGACCCCGCGATGATGGCTCCCCCGGCGATGGCCGCGGGCGGCCTGTCGGCGGCGGAGGTGCCGACCGGCGCGATGTCGTTCGAAGGCGCGATGTCGTTCGAAGGCATGCCCGTCGAAGGCATGGCCTCCGCGGCCGCCTATTCCTCGCGCGGGGGGTTTTCTTCTCGAGGTGCGGGCGCGATGCGGTCGTCTCTGGGAGGGATGGCCCCTTCGGGTGGCGTCATGATGGGCGCAGGCGCGCCGCCCTCCCCCGCGGCGAGCTCCTCGAGCGGGGTTCCTGCGTCTGCCGCGGCAATGGCATCTGCTTCAGCCATGGCCTCTTCCGCGGCGCTACGCTCCCCCGCCCCGATTTCGGGGCCCGCGTTCGCCGCGCCCCTCGAAAGCCCCACCCCGTCGCTCTCCCCGCGCTCGGAGCCACCGACCCCGAGCACGGCCCCGCCGGCGCGCTCGGCCGCTTCCTCACATTCCGCGCTGATCGCTCCAACCCTCGAGATGATCCGTAGGCCCCATGCGATCAGCCTCTGGTTCGCGGGCATCGGAGTCCTCACACTGCTCGGAGCTGCTGTCATGGCAACCCTCGGGCCCAGTGATGATGCCGTGGTCGAGCGCACCATTGCGCCGGGCCTTCCCGCGGCCGCATCTCAGCCCTCACAAAGCCCCCGAGCGCTGGGCGGGGATCCGACCGGGGAAGCCGGGGGGGACTTGGACGAGAGCGCCGGGGGCGGTCGGCGCAGCGCGATCGTGGATGCGCGCGACGTCCATCGGTCGCACAGGGGCGAGAAATTCGGCAAGCCCACCCGCGCGGTCAGCCGTAAGACCTATCGAGTCCGAGATCTCGACGAAATTCCGGAGAAGGCCAGCGCAAAAGAGAAGGCCAGCGCGGGAGAAAAGCCCAAGGCCAAGGCAAAGGCGACGCCCAAAACGCAACCCAAATCGCCGCCTCCGCGCAAGCGCTCCACGCGCGGAGCCAGTCCGCCTCGGCGGCCCAAAGCCCCGCCGGCCAAACCGAAACCAGTGCCCAACCAGTTCGACTTCGGGATCTGACGGGCGCTACGTTCGGCAAGCCGCGCTCCGACGAGATGTGGCCCCGCGACGATGAGCCCCCAAGCCAAGACAAACGCAGCCCCGCCCACGGCGGAGGCGCTCCACCTGTATCGCAGCAACCGCATGGAGCTGCTGGTGGACGAGCTGGCACGGCTCGTCGCCAGCGGAGCGCCAGACCCGCTCGCTGCCGAGTGCCTGGTCGTGCCCAGTGCGGGCCTCGCGCACTGGCTCAACCTGCGCCTCTCCGAGCGCCTCGGTGTGTGGGCGAACCCCTTGTATCTGTACCCGAGGAACTTCGTGCATTGGGCCCTCGAGCGCGTGCTCGGGCAGCGGGGTCAGACGTCCTCCGGCTTCGATGCCGAACAGCTCTTGTGGTCGCTTTTCAAGGTACTGCGCCCGCTGCTTGCCGGCCGCGCCTTCGGCTCCGCAAGACGCTACGTCGACGCCGACCCATCCGGCCTGCGCTACTTCGAGTTGTGTAGTCGAATCGCGGCGACGTTCGATCGCTACATTACCTACCGACCCGACATGCTGCTCGAGTGGGAGCGGCAGAGTCGGGTCGACCGCCCCCAGCTAGCGCTCTTCGGGGAGGCGGAAGCGGAAGCGCAGTGGCAGCCCATCCTGTGGCGTGCGCTCGTGGCGGAGCTCGGGGACGGGCATGGTGGTGCTCTGCAGAAGCGCTTTGTCAGAACGCTCAAACGGAGCAAGCGGCTCTCCACCCTCCCACCGCGCATCTGCTGCCTCGGCATCGCCAACCTCCCGCCGAGCTACTTGAGGATTCTCGTCGCGCTGAGTCGGCACGTGCCGGTCCACGTGTTGCAGCTGACGCCCAGCGCCGGGCCACCAGAGAACAGCCCGCTCTTGGCATCACTCGGCGGACTCGCACGGGATTTCGAGCACCTACTCGGCGAGGAGTGCCGCAAGCAGGGCCAGCCCCTCGGACGCATCGACCTCTTCGAAGCTCCCCCCTCGCGAGGCGGCGCGAGCTGCCAGCTTCACGATCTCCAGCGCGAGCTCACCTCTGGCGCACGACCTGGCTCGATCCTGCGCGCGACCGCCGATGACTCGATTTCGATTCACGTGTGCCACAGCCCGATGCGAGAGGTGGAAGTGCTACACGACCAGCTCTTGTCACTGCTTTCATCGGGCGGCGACCTGAGGGCACGAGACATCGTGGTGATGATGCCCAACGTGGAAGAATACGCCCCCCTCATCGAGGCCGTGTTCGAAAGACCCCCGGGGGACCCACTGCGCATCCCGTATTGCATCTCCGATCGCTCCGTGCGGGCGGCCGCGCCGGTGGTCGACGCCCTCGACAAGCTATTCGACCTCTCGACGTCGCGCCTCTCGGCGCCCGACATCGTCGACTTCCTGACTCTCGAGGTCGTCTCCAGTCGCTTCGAGATCGACCGCAGCGAGCTCGGTCAAGTCGCTCACTGGCTGGCGAGCACCAACATCCGATGGGGCGTGGATGCGACTCACAAGCAGGCGCACGGCCACCCCCGCCACGAGAACAACACGTGGCGAGCAGGCATCGAGCGTCTGCTCTTGGGGTACGCCTTCGAAGGCCAGCAGCAGACACTCGTCTGCGACAGACTGCCCACTTCTGGCCTAGAGGGCAGCCGCGCCGTTCTGCTAGGCAAGCTCGCCGAGTACCTGGAGGTGCTGTTTCGCGTCGTCGACGCGATGCAATCGCCGAAGCCGATGCGGCAGTGGCAACAGGAAGTGGGCCGCGCAGTCGAAGCCCTGCTCGTCAGCGACAGCGCGACGAAATGGCAGCACGAGGCGGTCCACAAAGGGCTGGCCGATCTTTCCGCGCGAGCGGAAGCGGCAGGGTACGAAGAGCCAGTCGCTCCCCTGGCACTGCGGGATCTGCTCCTCTCCCACCTCGACGGCGTGCGGCCCGCCCGCGGATTCATGACCGGAGGCGTGACCTTCTGCTCGATGGTGCCGCTACGCACCATTCCATTCCGCATTCTGTGCTTGCTGGGGATGTCGGACCGAGAGTTTCCGAGGCGCGAACAGAGCGTGGATTTCGACTTGATGACCAACGGCCCGGGAGGGCCACAGCCCGGAGACAAGAACCGCAGGGCGGAGGACCGCTATCTATTCCTCGAAGCGCTGCTCTCGGCGCGCGAGCGGCTTCTCATCAGCTACACGGGTCAGAGCATTCGCGACAACACGGAGCTACCTGGGAGCGTCATCCTCAGTGAGCTGCGAGATTACCTGGCGGCCGCCTCCGGGCGAGGCGCGGACCAGCGGCTTTTCCACCCCCTGCAAGCATTCAGCGAACGATACTTCGATCAGAGCGACCCTCGGCTGTTCTCGTACGAAGTGCATCACTATCGAGGAGCCGAGATGCGTCGACTCGGGCCGCGTACGCTTCGCCCACTCTTCGACGCGGAGCTGCCACCACTCGAGCCGACCGAGAGCGTTTCGATCGCCGAGCTCGCCAACTTCCTCCAAAATCCCACCGCCTACGTTCTTCAAACCCGGCTCTCCCTGAGGCTGCGCGACGAAGCCGAAGATCTGCTTCCGCGCGAGCCGCAGAAGCTTTCGCCGCTGGACCGCTACAGCTGTGGCTCTCACCTCCTCACGCTGCTTTTGAGGGAGCTCGACATGCCTCGGGCTCGAGCCGTCCTGGAGGCGACTCACGCCCTTCCTCGCGGCACGGTGGGCCACCTCGAGCTCCGCGGGCTCGCCGAAAGCGCAATCCCGATCGCCCGCGAGGTACTGGCGGCGCGAAAAGGAGGTGAGCTCGAGCCACTCGCCGTGGAGCACCGGCTGCCCTCCGGTCGAAAGCTCACCGGGAGTATCGGTGGGCTTCTCCCCGAGGGCCTGCTGAGCCACCAGTTTTCCCGGGTACGGGCCAAACACCTGTTGCGCCTCTGGGTGCAACACCTCACGTGCTGTTGGCTCTGGCCAGGCTCTGGTAAACCCTCCAGCACACTGCTCGGCCGAGCGAGCAACGGCAATTCCCTGAGCCGAGCCCGCCTGTCGCCGGTAGCAAGCCCGGCCGCGATCCTGGATGAGCTGCTCGATCTCTTCGAGCAGGGGCGACGGGGTCCCATCCCCTTCTTTCCGGAGAGCTCTCGTCAGTTGCTGTTGGCCAAGGCGGCCAAGAGGAAGAGCAAGTCCCCCCTGCAAGCCGCGGAAAAAGCATTCGAGGTCGAACTACAGTGGGACCTCTCCCTGCGCAAGGTCTACGGCGCCGGGCGCCGCTTGGTGGAAATCGCCACGGAAGAGGATTTTGGCGCCCTGGCGCACCGCATCTACGACCCGCTCCGGAGCCACCTGCAGGAGGGCTGGTGAAGAGCTTTTCGGTAACGAGCATCCCGCTTCGGGGCCGCAGCCTGGTAGACGCCAGCGCGGGCACCGGCAAGACGTACGCCATCTCGACCCTGTTCGTTCGCCTCTTGCTGGAGACGAACCTCGCAACGCATCAGCTGCTGGTCGTGACGTTCACGGAGGCAGCGACCGCCGAGCTTCGAGACCGCATTCGAAAGCGGGTGCTCGAGTGTTTGCGAGCTTGCGAGGGCCCCGCCGAAGGCGAACAGCACGACGAGACGCTGCTACAGATTCTGGCCAAGGTGGGCAGCCCGCGCCAGGCCCACGCCCGGCTCGAGCGCGCCCTCCAAGATTTCGACCGCTGCGAGATATCCACGATCCACGGTTTCTGCCAGCGAACCTTGGTCGAGCGCGCCTTCCAGAGCGACATCGGGTTCAGCAGCGAGCTGTATGGAGATCCGCGGCCGCTGATCGACGAAATCGTCTACGATTTCTGGGCTACCGAGGCGGCCGAAGCAGACGAGTCGCTCATGGCCCACTTGCTGAGAATCGAAGATTCCCAGCGGGGAGACGGAGACTCTCGATTCGACGTAGACAAGGCACGAGAGCTGGCCTACGCCGTGCTGCGCGGCGGCCAAAACCTGGTCGTGCCGAACGACCCGGGGCCTCTCGATGCGCTCGACGCCGAGCCGCTCTGCCAGGCGCTGGCCCGCGCGCGCGAAGTTTGGCTGCAGACGGACGTGGAAGGGCTGCTCACCGGGAGCGCCAAGCTCAATCGCCGAATCTACAACCGGCGCTATCTCCCTACCTGGGTGCAATCCGTCACCGAATTCTTCGAAGCGGACCCTGAGCGAGCCATCGCATTGCCCAAGGGGTTCGAGCGTTTCTGCAACGAAGCGCTGGAAGAGGCGGGAGGCCAGGACCTGCTGGAGACGCCCCTCGTACGTGCCTGCCAGCTCGCCCACGAGCGCTTCCTCGAATTCGAAGGCCGACTGCAGCGGCATGCACTTCGTTTCAAGCTCGCCCTGGTGCAATTCGTTCGCCGGGAGCTTCCGCGGCGCACACGGGAGAAGAGGGCCCTCTCGTTCGACGACCTCCTGCAGCGCTTGCATGATGCTCTGCACGCCTCGGGGGGGGCAGCCCTTTCCCACTCGCTGCGGCAACGGTACCCGGTCGCCTTGATCGACGAGTTTCAAGACACCGACCCGGTACAGCTGGGCATCTTTCACGCAATCTACCGAGACGCGCCTCAAACTGGACTCTTCTTGATTGGGGACCCGAAGCAGGCCATCTACTCCTTTCGGGGAGCGGACGTGTACAGCTACGTTTCGGCGGCCCGCGCGACGGACGAGAGCCGGCACTACACGATGGCGACGAACTTTCGCTCGGACCCGAGCATGGTCGCCGCCGTCAACCATGTCTTCTCCAGCGCAGCGCACCCGTTTCTCCTACCGGACATTCACTTTCGGCCCGTACGTGCCAACGCGGAGGCGGACCAGTTGCGACGAGCGGGGGGCGAGAGCGCATCCGGCCTCGAGCTACTCACCCTCGATGAGGAGCGGGGCCCCTCGACTCCGCCCCCCACGCAAGCGCTTCCTCGCCTCATCGCGGCCGACATTTCGCGCACGCTCGCCGCGAACCTTCGCTGCAAGGGGGAGCCGCTCTCGCCAGGAGACATCGCAGTTCTCACCCGCACGAACGTCCAGGCGTTCGACGTCCAGTCGGCACTGCGGGAGCTCCTGATCCCGAGCGTCGTTCTCGGAGACAAGAGTGTGTACGATAGTGAAGAGGCGGCGGAGCTGGAGCAAGTGTTGGCGGCAGTAATGCAACCAACCAACGCAGCGCTGCTCCGCGCCGCGCTCGCCACGGAGATGCTGGGCCTAAAGGCCACGGATCTATTGCGGCTCGAGCAGGAGGAGGAACGGTGGGAGCTCTGGCTCCGGCGTTTCACCGAGCTGCAGGCCGCGTGGACGCAGATCGGGTTCGTACAAATGATCCGCTCGCTGTTGACCCAATGCGGAGTCCAGGAGCGGTTGTTGGCCCTGCCGGACGGCGAGCGTCGCATGACGAACCTCCTTCACTTGATCGAGCTCTTGCACTCGGCAGCGAGCCTAGGTCACCTCGGCCCGAGCGGGTTGCTCTCCCAGCTCAGCCAACACAGGAGAAGACTCGCGGGTGGTATGGAGGCAGACGCCGCGCAGATCCGCCTCGAAAGCGACGAGCGGGCCGTAAAAATCACGACGATGCACAAGAGCAAAGGGCTGGAATACCCGATCGTGTATTGTCCCTATCTGTGGTCGGGGATGCTGCTTCACCCCTCCGACCGCCAAGCGCCCAAGCTGCACGATGCGCAGGGGCGCATCATCGTGGACATCGGCTCGGACCGGCTCGCGGAGAATCTCGAGCAAGCCGAGTGGGAACAGTTGGCCGAGAACCTGCGCCTCGCCTACGTGGCTTTGACGCGCGCGCGACACCGCTGCAGCGTCGTCGTTGGCCCCATCACGGCGAGCTATTCCACCTCCTCGATTGCGTACCTCCTGCATCCGCCCCAGGCAACCGCGCCGCCGACGATGGAGTCGATTCGAGCGCACGTTCGTTCGCTTTCCGAGGAGGAAATGAGCGAGCAGGTGCGGCGGCACGCGCTCGCCCCCGGCGTGCGGCACCGGGTCCTGCCGCGGGGCGAGCAGGTTTCGCTCCAGTCGTCAGCCGCCGCCGCCGGCCTGCTGACGCTGCGCACGCCGGGCGAGCGAGCGCCGGAGAGGCACCGAACGAGTAGCTTCTCCGGGTTGACGGAGCTCGGCCCGCAGCGCGCCGGAAGTCGCCCGATTCCCGTCGAAGAATCGCTGCTGGACCGAGACGCCAGGGAGGGCGGCGAACCCGAAGAACCCGAGGAAATCGACCCGAGTGAAGCCATCCCGCTGGGGGAGTTTCCGCGCGGGGCGCGCGCCGGGAGCTTCTTTCACGACATTCTCGAGCACCTGGAGTTTCGAGACCGCCCTCCAGGGGCTCTGCGCGAGCTGGCGATGCAGAAGCTGCGCGCCTACGACTACCCGCAAGAGAGGTGGCTCGACCCGGTGTGCGAGTGCATCGAGCGAGTCCTCTCGACGCCGCTTTCGGCGAGCGGGGAGCCGATCCTTCCGGTGAAGCTCGGCGACCTCGCGCGGGAGGATCGGCTGGCGGAGCTCGAGTTCTGTTTCCCCGTCCTGCCATCGGAGCGGACGGGCGCAGCCCTCTCCGCCACGGCGCTGGCGCGCGCTTTCGCCGAGCACCCGGGTGGGGCCGTGCCCCTGGACTACCACCGCTCGGTGGCCCGCTTGGCATTCGCGCCGCTCGAAGGGTACCTGCGCGGCTTCGTCGACTTGATCTATCGACACGACGGCAGGTACTTCGTAGTGGACTACAAGACGAACCACCTGGGTCCGCGACGGCAGGATTACGGGCCGCACCAGCTGTCCTCTGCCATGGCGCACGGGCACTACTTTCTCCAGTACCATCTCTACACGCTCGCCCTGCACCGGCACCTCTCTCTCAGGCTCCCTGGGTACGAATACGACCGGCACTTCGGCGGAGCCTTCTATCTCTTCCTCAAAGGGATGGGTCCGGGCGAGGAGGAGCGAGGGATCTTCTACGATAAGCCGCCCCCCTCGCGCATCGTCGCTCTGGACGCGGCGATGGGAGAACGCCGATGAGCGCGCCGGCTCCGCCGAACGCGAGCTTGCTCGAGGCGCTGAGGGACTGCGGGCTGCTCGATCACATCGACTACCATTTCGCCAAGTGCCTCGGGCGGCGCGAGACGAGCGCCACGGCGACCGTGCTCTCCTGCGCCGCCCTTGCCAGCCGCGCCGTGCAGACGGGGCACATCTGCCTCGATCTGTCCCGCCTCACGACGGAGCCCTTGCACACCGCGGATGGCACGCCCGTCGAGGCGCCTGGATGGCCCCCTTTGCGGCAGCTCCTCGACGAGCTGTACGCGAGCGCGCTCGTCGGGAGACCTGGCCACCCTGCCCCCCTCGTGCTCCGAGGCCACCGACTCTACCTCCAGCGCTACGACGAATACGAATCGCACCTTGCCAGCGAGCTCCTGAGCCGCGCGCGGCGCGACCCGGAGGTGGACATTGCGTCGCTGCGGGAGGACCTGAACCAGCTGTTCGAGGAGCCGGCGCCCGGCGCCACGCCGCTTGGGGGGCAGCGGCTGGCCGCCTGCATCGCTTGTCTCCACATGCTCACGATCCTGTGTGGCGGCCCGGGCACGGGAAAGACCACCACCGTGGTGAAGATCCTTTGCCTTCTGCAGCGGCAGCGGCTGCGAGCGGGCCTGCGCCCCCTGGAGATTCTGCTACTCGCGCCCACGGGCAAGGCCGCCGCGCGGCTGAGCGAGGCAGTGGCCTCCGGGCTCGACAAGCTCGAGTTCGACCCCGCCACCAAAGCATGCATCAAGCCCGAAGCGCTCACCGTGCACCGCGCCCTCGGCTCCACCACCCGGTTGGCGACCGCCTTCCGGCACGATCGCGAAAACCCCTGGAGCGCCGATGTAGTGCTCGTGGACGAGGTTTCGATGGTCGACCTGGCCCTGCTCCACCATCTCGTCCAGGCCGTTCGACCGAGCGCGCGTTTGATTCTCCAGGGTGACAAAGACCAGCTCAGCTCGGTCGAGGCCGGCGCAATTCTGGGAGATATCTACGATGAGGAGCAGAGCGGCTGGCTATCGGCCGAGTGCGGTGACGCCGTCCGCGCGCTGATCGGCACCTCGCTCCCGCGAAGCGATCGGCCCGCGGGGCTGGGCGACTGCCTGGTAACTTTGACCCACAGCTACCGCTACCGCGCGGACAGCGCCTTGGGACACGCAGCCCGAGCGGTGCAGCGCGGAGACGCGGAGGCCACGCTGGCCGCGATGGACGCGGCTAGCGATTGCCGCTTGCTCGGTCCCCAGCGAGGCGAGAGCCCTCCGGCACACCATCGGCGAGTGCTCCGCGAGCTGGTCGTCGAAGGCTATCGCCCCTACCTGACGGAAACGGACCCGGAGAAGAAGCTGGAAAAACTCCAGCGCTATCGCATCCTGTGCGCGTATCGCAAAGGTCCGAGTGGAGTCATGGAGCTGAACGCACGCGCGCTGGCCTGGCTGTCGGAGGCGAACCTGCTCGCGCCGGGGCCCGGCTGCTTCGAAAACCAGCCCATCATGGTGACCCGCAACGACTACAGCCTGGGCCTCTTCAACGGCGACACGGGGGTCGTAGTTCGAACCGAATCGGGCGACTTGAGGGTTTGCTTCGAGCAGGATGGAAAGCTTCGATTCGTTTCGCCCAGCCGCATCGGCGCCTGGGAGACGGTGCTGGCGATGACGATTCACAAGAGCCAAGGGTCCGAGTTCGACCGCGTGTCGGTGGTCCTGCCGCAAACCGCAGGTGGCCTGCTCTTGCGGGAGCTCGTCTACACCGGCATCACCCGGGCCAAGCAGCGCGCGGACGTGGTGGGGGCTGCCGAAGTGCTCGAGGGGGCGGTGCGACACGGCGTCAGTCGCAGCAGCGGGCTACGCCAGGCGCTCTGGGGCGAGCCCGCGGCATTCGACTGAGCTCGCCGCGGGGCAGCGCCGATTGAGGCGACGCCGCCCCGCGACGGGGCTCAAGCAGGCTCCTCTCCCTCACGGGAGTCGACGCGCCTCCGCTCGATTTGCCACAAGCTCTCGTCGAGAACTCGGTACAGCTCGTGCTCGGTCACGTACTTGCGTTCTCGAGGCGTCCCTGCCTCTTTTCGAGGGCTGTCATCCATGACTGCCTCCTATTCGTTCGGGTTGCGAAGGGCAGGAACGGAGCGAAGCCATGGCGCTTGAGCGGGCGCTTCACCTCCAACCGTTGCATCCTGCCACGGCGAAACGCACCCAAACGTGACGCCCAGTTTTCCGTTCAATGCTCCGACGCCGAGTCCGTTCAGAGGGCCTGATGAAAAGCATTGGCGGAAACCACTCGCTGAGCACGGGCGCCGAAGCGGCCAGCCATGCGCTTCGTGCCGCCCAGAAGCGTTTCGAATCGGCCTCCGCGGACATCGCCCGCAGCTCGATTGCTCGAAACCCTCCTTTGAACCGCACCCCACAGCCGGCTGCCAGCGCGGAAAGCCGCGCGGCCCCTCCGGCGGGTGCGCCACCGAACCCGGGCCCACCGGGTGGGGCCAGCCCCGCCGACTTGACCGAGGCGATGGTTCGGCAGGACCAGGCGGGCTACGAGATCGCGGCGAACGTCAAGACGCTGCAGGCCTTCGACGACATGCTGCAGGAAGTCAGCCGCCTCGGGCGCAAGTAGCGAGCCGCCCCCAGGCGTGGAGTGCTCCACCAACCGAGCCGACCGGCGTCGGGCGGCTCGGGCGTCGGACCGAGCCCCCCCTTGACCGGGGATCGGCCGCGGTCAAGCAGGGACGGACTCGGAGGCGCCGCCCGCGCCAGCGCTCAGCGCCTCCACGGAGGACCCCGCAGGCAAGGCAGCTAGGGTGGCGCGGTCGAGCGTATCCAAGTTCCGCTTCAGAGTGATCTGAAAGCAAGCGGCGCTGCCCTGCTCGCCCACGAGCTCGGACCAAGCCAGGAAGAAGAGCCAAATCCGGTACCAGCGCACCCCGTAACGCTCCTGAACCGCCCGTTCGTTGGCTACCCAATTGGTGCGCCAACGGCGCAGCGTTCGAAGGTAGTGCCGGCTGCGGTTCTGAACGGACTGCACTTCCCAGCCGGACTTCTCCGCGACCTTCAGCATCGAGGAGAGCGGCAACGCAGCGTCTGCGCCGGGAAAGATGTACTTGTTCATGAACAGGCCCCACATCAGATCCTCGGGGCGCAGCTGCCTCCGCAGGCCCGTGTACTGCAAGAGCAGGGTGCCATCCGGTTCGAGGCAGTGGTGCAGGGCCTCGAAGAAGCTCTTCAGATTCTTCAACCCGACACGCTCGACCATTTCGAGGCACACGACCGAGTCGAAGCGCTCCTCCGGCACGTCTCGGTAGTCCCCGAAGCGAGCCTGGACGGCTCCCGACACGCCCGATGCACCGAAGTGCTCGTTGGCGTACTGAACCTGCGACTTGGAAGGCGACAGGCCGAGACCCGCAATGCCCCGGTTTGCCGCGCCATACGACAGCAGGCTCCCCCAGTCGCAGCCAAGCTCGAGCACGCGATGCCCGGGGCGCCAACGGAGCTGCTCGGCGACGAGCTCGTACGATTGCCTCGTAGCAGTATCCAACGTGTCGGAGTCATTAAAAAAATGGCCACAACTAAAGGAGAGCGACTCGCCGAGGAAGGCCCGGTAGAAGTCCACGCCCCGATCGTCGAACAGCTCCCGGGCCGATCTCGCGTCGGCGTCTTTCGAGTGTGCGACCATCTCCGGAACGAAGTTGGTCAGCGCCCACTGCAAGTGCTGACGCGTGATTTTGTGTTTCACGAACGAAGCGCGCTGGCGAAGGAAGCTGACGAGATCCCCGGGAACATCGATCGCTTCGTCGAAATAGGCTTCGTACAACGTGGAAATGGGAATCGGCTCGGACGCGTACTTGCGCGCCAAGCGTTCGTCGTTGAACACGACGTGGTCGCTCAAAGGGGTCACTTCGGTAGACGGGGGGGGGATGTTGGATAGGCCGGCGGCCGAGGAAATGACGGCCACCATGGAGTGCGGGGGCGCCGGAGCCATGTTTTCGAGAGGGAGATTGCCAGCGGAGTTGCTTTCAGCAAGAGGCACCTCGACCGCGAAGGCCGAGACACCGGGAGCAGGTTCGCCGCTTTCGTCGGAAGACGGCGGGCGACTGGAAGGGTGGGTCGGCTCGCGACGCGAGGAGGGGGCGCGAACCCTGCTCGGGGGCGAATCGAATTCGGCGGTGCCCGGCGCCTCGGGCGCCGCCCGATTCGCCGCGGGGTCGGGGCAGCCCGGCACGGCCGCCTGGGCGGCGCGCCCCGCATCGCAACGCGCCCGGGGCGACTGCGAAGCGCCGGGCCCGACCACCGCGGCGCCGACGTGTGCAGAGGCTCCCGGAGGACAAGGGGACCGAGACTTCAAAGATGCACCCCGCATGAGGCTCCTTATAGGAGATTCCGTCACGGGCCATCACTGCAATTCCCCTCTCGGCCGCGGTTCGTCCACACTGGTTCAAGCAGCTCACGGGGCTGGATTTCAGCTGCCGAGGAGGCCGATGCACACGTTCTCCGACCCGTCCAAGGCTCCCGCGCGGGACCATGCTGCAACGTGTCGGGCGCTCCCCTTCGGAGAGAAAAGACCACGCCCGGCGGTGGAATGGCGAGTGACGCGGCGGTACCCCGCACCGGCGCGGACCGGAACCCGTGCCAGCCCACGCGCCGTTTCGCCACGCGTCAACCTTCGACGAAGCCACCGGCTCCCCGCCGGCCCGAAGCCCCGACACCTCGATCGCCGGCCCATTGGCTGCTCGATGACGGAACGGTGACCTCGATCGTGGCGTTATGACAGAAGCGTGAGCCAACGCGCCGACGGGGGCCCGTAGGCTTGTCGAAGCAACGGTCCTCGTTACCTCACGATTGGTTCGCACTGGTGGTCATCGCTCTCATTTTCGTCGCTCACTGGCAGCTCTCGGTCTTTTGCCAAACCTTCTTCCTGCACCGCTACGGCGCGCACGGCCAATTCTCGATGAAGAAAGGCTGGGAGAGGTTCTTCTACTTGCTCACCTACGTCTCGCAGGGGTCGAGCTTCCTGCACCCGCGAGCTTACGCGATTCTGCACCGAATGCACCACGCGTACAGCGACACGGAGCGAGATCCGCACTCGCCGCTGTTTCACAAGAGCGCTCTTTCCATGATGTGGGCAACCAAGAAGCGCTACGACGATTTCGCCTACGAGCGGGTCGAGCCCGATCCGCGCTTCGGCTACAGCGCCCCGAGTTGGCCCTTGGTCGACCGCATCGGCCAGAGCTGGGTGATGCGGCTCGCCTGGATCGGAGCCTACACGGCCTTCTACGTGAAGTTCGCCACCTCGCCGTGGATGTTCGCGCTCCTCCCCGTGCACTTCGTGATGGGACCGGTGCACGGCGCGATCGTCAACTGGTGCGGCCACCGCTACGGGTACCGGAACTTCGACACGGGCGACGTGTCCAGGAATACGCTGCCCATCGAGCTCGTATGCCTCGGGGAGCTCTTCCAGAACAACCACCACCGCTTCGCGATGAGCCCCAACTTCGCGTGCCGCAAGTTCGAGGTCGATCCCGCCTGGCTCGTGATTCGCCTGCTCTCGAAGCTCGGCGTGGTGGAGCTTTCCGACCGAACGGCGTTCGGCCACTGGCCCGCAACGGCGCCCGCCGAGGAGGCGGCTCCGCAGGCCGCCGCCAACTGCGACGTGGCCCTCGCGCCCGGCAAGTGAGCGGGCCCCGCGAAGGGGGCCCGACGGCTCGCCCCTGGGAGCGGGCGAGTGGGGAGGCACGAAGCCGGTCGAGCGCATCGGCCGCATGCGAGCGCGGAGCGGCCCGTGAACGCCTCAACGCACGTGGAGCACCGATTTGGTCGTCGTTCTGCCGGACTTTTCCACGCGCTGCCACACGCTCGTGTCGTTGAGCGGGGTCCACCGCCGCTCTTCCTTGCGGTAGTGCCAATCCTTGTTGCTCTGGAAGTAGATCATGCAACCCGAACGCTCGATGATCGTGACGATTTCGTTGTTGTGGTAGTTGTACTCGTCGAAGTCGGTCAGCGCTTTCTGGCCCATCTCCGAGTAGACGGCGTTGAGCTCGAGAAGCGCTTCGTTGAGCTCCGCGCTCATGCGCTGAGCGGGTAGCCCCAGGCGGCACGCTTCGTTGAGCGTGATCGGGTAATCGTGCGATGGGTAGGACGAATTGAGGGCGTCGCTGATGCGCGTCGCCACCTCGCTGCTGGCTTGATGATACCCGAGAATCTCCTTGCACAGGCGAATCGAGAGCGAGCTCGCGCGATCGACGGCTCCGATCACCAGCGGGTGGACGAACGGCATCAACTCACCCACCGGGTTGCCTTCGCGTTCCTTCGCCACGCCCGCGTGATCCTTCCACATCTTGATCACTCGGGAGAGCTCGTCCTGGCTGACTCCGACGAGCTCGTTGTCGATGTCCGTGGGGGAGAGCTCGTGACGGATCGACGTGTCGACGGCCGAGAGGAACGCCAGAGGGCCCATGCGGATCTCATCTGCGCCGAGCGCCAGCATCGTCGCGGCCGAGGCGCACTCGAGCGGGACCAGGGCCGTCAGCCCCGGAGCGTACTGTCGGAGCAGGTGGACCATTCGCAGCGCCGCGCGACCGGAGCCCCCGGAGGATTTGATGAAGATGTTCAGCGGTGTCTCGATCTCGCCGAGCTGACGACAATGCTCGTAGAGCACCACCACGTCGTCTTGGCACACCGAGCCGCTCGGCGATGACCAGTAGCAGAGCAGCGGGCCTTCGAGCAGCACCTCGAGCTTGGCGATCAGCTCCTGGGTGCGCGAGAAGAGCAAGGGCGGCGCCTGAGGCTTCGACCGACGCCGTTTCTTTTTGGGCATGTTCGAGACGCTACCACCGCCGATTGCACGATCTGCGCCCTGCGCGCGGGCGAAGTAGCCGCGGTCGGCCCGAAACCCGAAGTCCGGGCTGACCCAAGCTCCGACGCCGACGAGAGCTCCGCAGCGGCGGCGGGCTCCCGCCGCGGTGCATCGCCCTGGCGAAACACCTCGGCCGTCGGCGACACGCGCCCGCCGAGGAGCCTTCGGGGACCGCGGCGTCTCGAAATGACGCACCTCACCAGATGACGCACCTCACCAGACGGCGGCGGACAGGCCTCCATCGCGCCGCGGTGCGCGCACGCCCTCGGCCATGGCGAGCCCGCGCCAAAGCAGGCTCGCGCTCGCGCTGGAGTTCGGCGCTGTCGGGGCCGCTCGCAGGGAAAAAAACCCGCCGCCGTCACCCCTGGCGGCAAGGAGGACTGCTAGGCGGAGCCTTCCAAGCCTGGTAGGGTAACGGGGCCATGTCCGTGCCATCGCCGACCTCCGACGGAAACCGAAAAGACCCGAGAGCCCGGGTGCTGAACATGACTGTGCGGTATCGCAGCGCGACGGTGGACGAGTTCATCGAGAACCACTCCCACGACATCAGCCGCGGGGGCATGTTCATCAAGACCAGCTCGCCGTTCCCCGCGGGAACTCTGCTGAAGTTCGAGGTGCGCATCGCCGAGGACCAGAAGCTGATGCACGGCGTCGGGCGCGTGGTGTGGCGGAGGGAGCCGGAGCGGGCCGAGCCAGACACGCCCCCCGGAATGGGAATCAAGTTCATCAAGACGGGCGAGGGTGCCGCGTCGCTGATCGATCAACTGGTGGCCGCCTCGGGCGGCGCCGAGTCCAAGTTCGACGCGGGTGTGCGCAGCCACGCCCCAAATGGGGCAGCCGCCGTGGCCGTAGAGGCGGAGATCGCGTCCCAGCCCAGCGACCTACCGGGGCGCGAAGCGGAGATCCTGATTTCCAGCCCTCCGAAGGCTCGACCCGATCAGGCGCCGGACAAGCGCAAGGTGGTGCTGGCGGTGGAGGCCGTTTCCGAGCCATCGCCGTCCCCTCGGCGCGAGGAGAGCCCTCCGCCGTCCGAGGTGGCGGCCCCGCCGCGCTCGTCGCGCGCCCCGGAGGGGCGCGGCAGCTCGGCCCGCCCCATCGAGGCGGAGGAGCCCTCGCGCGGGCCCACCACGGGCGCGCTGCTGGGCGTGCTGGCCGCGGCCGCGGCAGTGGCCTTGCTCATCCACAAAGGGCAGCAGGAGGCCGAGGCGCCCGAGCCGCCCGAAAGCAGCTCCGCGGTCAGCGCCGCGCAGCCGGTGGTGCCCCCGGCAGTGACCCCGTCGCTCGGGGGCGATCCGCCGGCCGCCGCCGAATCGGGGAGCGCCGCGCTGGAGCCCCAGGCGGTGGCGCCCGCCAAGGAGCCGCAGGTGCGCCCCGTGCCGGCGGATCCGGCGCCGGAGAGCCCGCCGGAGGCCGCCGAGCCGCCGGGGGTGTCGGCGACGGTGAGCAGCCCGTCGGCGAGCTCCGAGCCCGCGGCCCAGCCCGAGCCCGCGGCCCCCCGCCCCCCTCGACCCAGGGCCGCGGCCGCGCCACCGCCCGTTGCCCCTCCGGTCATGCCAAAGCCAGCTACGCGCGAGCCCGCGAAGCAGGCAAGGGCAGCCCCCGAGCCCAAGAAGCAGGCGCCGCGCGTCACCGCCACACCACCGCCGGTCGTCGCCAAGCCCAAGCCACCTGCAGACCCGAAGCCCGCGGCAGCCAGGTCGCCCGAGCCGCCCAAGGCTCCGCCCCCGGTCGAAAAGCCCAAGCCGCCTCAGGATCCCGAACCGCCGACGGCCAGGGCACCGGAGCCTCCGGCGGAGCCAAGACCCGCCAGCGAGCCGAAGGCGCCTCAAGAAAAGGCGCCCGACAAACCGTCCGCGAGCAAACCGTCCACGAGCAAACCCGAGCCGGATTCCCCCGCGCAGCCGAAGGAGCCCTCGCCGCCCCTGCTGCCCGACGACAACCCCTACTGACGGGCCTCCCTTCGGTGCGGCTCGTTCGTGTTTCCGCGCGCCGGGCCGTCCCGCGCGGAAGCCCCGTGCGACGAAGCCGCGGCAAGCGAGCGACGCGGCGCCTCTCGCGGCGCCGTTGCCCGGCCCAACCGGGGTCGCGCGCCGGTCCCCGCTCCCGGAAGGAGCTCGGGCCAGGGCGGCGGCCGTCAGCGCAGGGGCGGCGCGCACTGCAGAGACAGCGAAGGGGCCGACCCGGGGTTGCGGTTGCGGAGCGCCGCGGACCAGACGTGCCGCAGCACCCGAGCGCCGGCCCTGCTCTCGGCCGCCTCCGCCGGCCGCAAGGCTGCGCGCTGCAGCTCGCTACTCGCGTGGAATCGCAGCTCCAATCCGCGCCGCGCCGCAGCCGCCTCGCCCGGCGGCTGGCATCCGTGCGGCCGCTGGCGCAGCGCCTCCACCGAGGGAACGGCGCCGGTCGCCCCCGTACGCGCGGGCGACGGCGAGGCGCCCGTCTCGAGGCGCCCCAGCACCAGGCCCACCAAGACGGCCACCGCCGCAACGACGAGAAAAATCGGGTTGGTGAAACGGGGCTGGCCCCGGTTGCGCTGCCGCCGAGCCGCTCGCGTGTGATCGGTGACGCGGCGGGCCCGATCGTTGACGAGCCCGCTGGCAAACGAGAGGGCCTCTGCGCGCTCGGGCGCGCTGGCATGGCGCCGTTCGGGATCCTTCCAGAGCGCCTTCGTCAGGATGCGCTGCAGCTGCGGCTCTCCGGCGAAGCCCGCGGCCTCGATCGGCGGAGGCGAAAGCTCTTCGATGCGGCGCAGCGTTTCGTGTGGGTGAGCACCCACAAAGGGTTTCCACCCGTCATCGCTTCGCGTGCCTTTTTTCGCGTCGAGTGGCGCGAGCTGCCGTCGAGGTCCACATCGGCCGCGCGGAGAGCCACCACGGTAGTGCAGCAACCGCCCCAAGCGAGTACAGTGCCGGGGTGAAACACGGCCCGAACCCAGCGCCCGATCCTCGCCCAGCAGGGGGTCGGGCTTCGGCGCGGCGGCGCGGCCGCAGCCTTCGCGGCCGTGCTGCCCCATCGAGAAGTGGCTCGCCCGCCGCCCTCTCGCTGGTGGTTGCGCTCTGGATCGGGCCGCTGCTCGCGTGCCCGTCGAAGCCCACGGCTGCGAAGGTCACGGCTGCGAAGCCCACCGCCGCGGAGGTCACGGCAACCTCGCCGCAGGGCTCTGGCGGCTCAGGTCAGTCCCGCGCCGCTTCGGTGCAGCGAGCGGGCTCTCCCCCGCCGCAACGGGACGAAGGCCTGCGCTACGTCGTGACGAACACGGCCGGAGCCGCCGACGGCCAGACACTGCCCTGGGTCGTCGCCCTGCACGGCCTCGGCGACCGCCCCGAGAGCTTCGCCTCCCTGTTCAAGCGCTTTCCGGTGCCCGCCCACGTCTATTCGTTTCGCGCTCCCCGCCGCTACGGGCGCGGGTTCGATTGGTTTGGCGTGCGCGTTTCCGGAGACGTCGACGAGCTCTCGCGAGCGGTGGCCTCAGCCGCCGCTCGAGTCGCAGACTCGATCCGGCAACTGAGCGAAGATCCCCACAACTTCGGCAAACCAGTAGTCACGGGCTTCTCGCAGGGCGGGATCCTCGGCTTTGCCTTGGCCGTGCACCACGCCGAATTGCTCGCGCACAGCGTCGTCGTCGGGGGCTGGTTGCCAGAACCTTTGTGGCCCGGGGCGCTCGCCACCGAGCGAGTCGGCATTCGCGCGCTGCACGGGGAGGCCGACCACGTCGTACCATGGCCCCCCACCTCGCGAGCGGTCCAACACTTGAAAAGGCTGGGGTATCCCGTCGAGGCCACGACGTACGCCGGCCTCGGCCACCATTTCAGCCCAAAGCTTCACGCCGACTGGGTGAGAGAGATACGTTCAGCGCTGGCACGACCTCGCGCGAGCACGCTCTAGCGTGCCCCGTCCGCCGCTCGAGGCGAGACGACTTTCTTCCCGCGGCGACCGACAATCAGTGATTACGACTCATCGGACGGGGCACTAGCCCTCCTTCTTTCGGGACAGGCGGACGTCCATCCACACGGCGAGGGCCAACACCAGCCCGCGCGCGATGAACTTGTGCTCCGGGCTGACGGCGAGCAGCGTCATTCCGTTGAGCAACATCGCCATGATCAGCGCACCAAACAGAACGCCCACCACGGTGCCCCGGCCACCTTTCAAGCTGGTACCGCCGATCACACAGGCTGCAATGGCGTCGAGCTCCATCAGTTGCCCGGTGGTCGTCGTGGTGGCCCCGGCAAACGCCGTTTGCAAGAAGCCCGCCAGCGCCACGATCGTCCCCATGATCGCAAACGCCCCGATGACCACCTTCGAAACGGGCACGCCGGCGACGTTGGCCGCCGCCTCGTTGCCCCCGATCGCGTACAGATATCGACCCAGCCTCGTCTGCTGCAGCAAGACGTGAACCGCGACGGCGACGACCCCGAGGAGAATCGCGGCCAGCGGGACTCCCTTGTACTGGTTCATCACCAGCACGAACAGACCGAGAACCTGACTCGAGAGAAACCAGCGCAGGAAGACCAGTTCACCGTCGGTCGCGAAACCACGCTCGAGTCTCCGCCGGTGGGCGCGCCACATGGACCAACCGAGCAGCCCCAGAACCGCCGCGCCGCTGGCGTACCCGACGCGCACGGGCAGATAAAAGGTGGTGAGGGCCGAGTACAGGTTCTGCTCGCCGCCGGGCGCAACCGGCACGGTAGAGCTGGATATCACCAGCCAGTGTGCCCCCTTGAACACCAACAAGCCGCCCAGGGTGATGATGAAGGCAGGCACCTTCTCGACCACGATGATCAGCCCCATGGCCGCGTACAGGGCAACCGCGAACAGGGTCGTCAACGGCAAGGCCAGGGGCGCGGGAAGGTCGAGCTTCACGACCAGCACCGCGGCGATGCCTCCGACGAGCCCTACCCCGCTGCCGACGCTCAAGTCGATGTGGCCGGGCAGGATGATCAACAACATGCCCAGCGCGAGCACGGCCGTGGCGGAGAGCTCGATGCCCAGCTGGGTGAGATTTCTCGAGCTCAGGAAGCGCGGATCTCGAGCGAAGAAGTAGACGGCTATCAGCACCAGGGCGATGAGCAGGGAAAAATCCCGGGGCGCAATGCGCCGCTCCAGCGCTTTGGGGACGGCGGTCCTGCGCCCGTCGATGGCCCGACTGTCGACCACGGTTGCTTGCGTCACATTTGCCTCCTCTCCACCTGATGGATCAACTTCCACACGCCGAGCCCCGGGTCCGAGCGAGGCCCCGTCGCACCGGTCCAAAGCGCGTTGCACGGCCACACGAGCCGTGGGGCGGCGCGGCGGGCCCTGACGGTGGTGAGCGCCGCGGACGCTCGCCCGGCGAAGGGTCGCTTCGAATCAGGCTCCCGCATCGAGCCCCTCGGAGCCGCCGGGCGGCGGTTTCACGCGCGCGGCTCGGCCCTGCGAAGCCATGGCAGAGCTCAAGAGTTGCGCCTGCGTGACGCCTCGCGTGTCGTCGAACACGCCTCCGATGCGCCCCTCGGCCATCATGATGATCCGGTCGGCCAAGCCGAGAAGCTCGGGAAGCTCACTCGACACCAACACCACGCCCAGCCCGCTCTCGGTGAGCTCGCGGATCAGAGCGTAAATCTCGCTCTTGGCGCCGATGTCGATGCCGCGTGTCGGCTCGTCGAGTAGGATGACGCGAGGCTTGGTCATCAGCGCGCGGCCGAGCACCACCTTCTGTTGGTTTCCACCGGAAAGCGTGCCCACGACGACCTCCAGAGAAGCCGCCTTGACCGAGAGAGACTGCATGTACTCTCGATTCTTCTCGACCTCCCGCCCCGCATCGACGAAGCCACCGCGGCACAGGCTCGGCAGAGCGGAAAGCGAAAGGTTGAACCCGACGCTGGCTTCGAGGCTCAAGCCGTAGCGCTTGCGATCCTCCGTGACGAGAACCATCCCGCTCTTGACGCTCGCCGGTGGGCTCTCTGCTCGGAGAGGCTCGCCCCCGAGAGAGACGCTGCCCGAAACGCGATGGCCGTAGCAGCCGAAAAGGTGCATGAGGAGCTCACTGCGCCCGGCTCCCATCAGCCCCCCGATGCCCAGCACCTCACCGCTTCGTACCTCGAGCGAGATATCACTCAGGCGCGGCGGTAGCCCGCGCTGCTCGGCGACGTTGAGGCCCTTCACTTCGAGCAAGATCTCGCCCCGGCGCCCCGTCTTGTCGGGGAACAGCTCCTCCACCTTGCGCCCCACCATTTCTTCGACCAGCCGCTGCTCCGTCACCTCAGAAGCGGGCATGGTGGCCATGCTGTGGCCATCTCGCAGCACGGTGATGCGATCGGAGATGTCGAACACCTCGTCGAGCTTGTGCGAGATGTAGATACTGCTCACGCCTCGCTTCTTCAGATCGACGATGATACGAAGCAGGAGCTTGACCTCCCGCTCGGTGAGCGCAGAGGTGGGCTCGTCCAGGATGAGGATGCGGGCCTGCTTGGAAAGGGCTCGCGCAATTTCCACGAGCTGCCGCTGCCCAACCCCCAAGTCGCCGACTCTGCGGGTCGGGTCGATGTCCAACCCGAACTGATCGAGCACGCGCTTGGTGTCGATGTACATTCGGTCGTGGTTGACGAAACCGTAGCGCGCGGGCTCGTTGCCGAGGTACACGTTCTCGGCGACGGTCATCTCCTCGACCAGGGCAAGCTCCTGGTGAATCACCGCAATGCCCGCTTTCTCCGCGTCCCGAATCGACTCGAAGCGCACGGCCCGACCGTCGACGAGCAGCTCGCCCTCGTAGTCGTCGTGTGCAATCACGCCGCCGAGCACCTTGATCAGCGTGGACTTGCCCGCGCCATTCTCCCCGCACAGCGAGTGCACCTCCCCCGCTTCGAGCCGGAAGCTCACTCGATCGAGAGCCACCACCCCGGGAAAGCGCTTGGTGATCGTGCGAGCCTCGAGAATCGTGGCGGTCATCGGAGCCGGAGCGCGCCTTCGGCGGGAAGAAGCCGTGTAAGCCCGAGGCCTCCCGGGGTGAAAACCCCGCGCTCGCACTCTTGCCGACCTATCTTGTTCACGGTTTGCCTCTCCCTTCGTGCCAAGCCCCCGGGGGAGCTCGGAACGAGGCTGGTTCTACGTGAAAAGCGCAGGACTCGAAAGGCCCCGGCCGCCGCCCGCGCCGCTGAGCCGGGAATCGACCAGTCGGGGAAGAATCCCGAAGCTCGCAGACGCGGTTCGCGCGGCAGCACTCGGACCTCCACGGTCGCGCGCGGGGGCCATCGCCCCGGCACGTGTCCATGGAGGTGCCCCAAGGCGGCTCGGCGCGTCACCGAACGCGAGCGCGATCCTCCCCGCACCCGGCCGGGCTGGAGTGGAGCCGACGAGACGGATCCTCCCCGGCCTCGACGGATCACGTGGCCAGCCGGACGGAGCCTGGCTCGGCAACACGGGCGCTCCGGCCCGCGGTTTCTCTTCCCGCTTGCTTGCACGCTCGGTCGTCCTTCCGCAGAGGCAGCTCGCTTCGATCGGGATCACCTCCACTCGGCGCGACTTGCACCCGCGAGACAGCGCCCCTGCTGGGCGCACGAAAAAAGGGGCCCTCGGCCGATTCCGAGAGCCCCTCGAGGCTGCGATCAGGCAGCCTCGGCGCGGGTCGAGCTCAGCCGCCCTGCGCCTTCTTGGCGAACTTGATGACCTTGTCGAAGTTCTGGTAGGGCTGCGCGCCGCTCACGAAGTAGCCGTTGATGGTGAACGCGGGCGTCCCAGCAACGCCCGCCTTCTTGGCGACCTCGACATCCGCATCGATGTGAGCCTTGTGCTTGTGGGAATCGAGCGCAGCCTTGAATTTGGCCACGTCGAGCCCCACCTGCTGGGCGTACTTCTCGAGATCCGCACGGCTGAGGGCCTTCTGGTTCTGGAACAGCAGGTCGTGATACTTCCAGAACGCCTTATTCCCACCCTGGGCGAACGCCTCGTGCGCTGCCTCGGCAGCCAGTGGAGCATCCTTGTGGAAGGGGAGCGGCATGTTGCGCCACACAACCTTCACGTCGTTCGGGTACTCCTTCATGATCTGACTCACCGTGGGGTTGACGCGGTTGCAGAAGGGGCACTGGAAGTCGGAAAACTCCTGGATGACGATCTTGGCGTCCTTGGCCCCCTTGAAGGGGTTGTCCTTGGTCGGAGCCGAAACGACCTTCTTCTCGGGCTCGGCGGGGCCCTTGGCCGTCTTCATCACCTCGCGGTACACCTTGGAGCGATCCACTCCCTTGGCCACCACCTGCTTGGCCTCGCGGAGCCGGCTGTCGATCAGCTCCTTGAATTTCTCGTAGGGCTGGGCCCCGGAGAGTCGGCGACCGTTGATGAAGAAGTGCGGTGTGCCTCGCGCCTCGAAGTCGGCGGCGAGGTCCATGTTTGCCTCGATCCGGCTTTTGTACTTGCCCGCCTTGATCGCCCTGTCGGCCTCGGCCCAATTGATCCCCACCTTCTCGGCAATCTGCTTCAGGCCGTCGTCCTCGAGGTTCTTCTGGTTGGCGAAGAGCTCGTCGTGGGTCTTCCAGAAAAGCTCGTCGCCGCCCTTCTCGTAGGCGTGACGCGCGAGGAAGGCAGCCGGCTTGGCGCGCTTGTGGAACGGCAAAGCGTTGTCCTTCCACACGACGCGGACATCATCCTTGTACTCGGCGAGTACCTTCTTGATCGTCGGGTTGACCCGGCTGCAGAAGGGGCACTGGAAATCGGACCACTCGACGATCGTCACGAGGGCATCCTTGCCACCTTTGACGGGATCGTCTTCGTTGACCGGAATCTTCCAAACCGTCGTGTCTTCGACGCGCTTACGCGGCTTGGGAGGCTCCGAGGGCTTGTAGTTCTTCTTGGTGAGCTCGAGCGAAACGTCGGACTTGTTGATCCCGGCCTTCACCATCTTGTCGGCTTCGGCGAGCTGCTCGTCGATGAGCGCCTTGAAACGCGGGTACGGCTGAGCACCGCTCAGCTCGACGCCGTTGATGCGAAAGTTCGGGGTTCCCCGCGCGCCGATCTTCCGACCGAGCGCGAGATCCTGATCCACCTTGCCCGCGTACTTCTTGGCGCCGTACGCCGCCTTGAACTTGGCAGCGTCCACGCCGGACTGCACGGCCCAGCTTTCCAGGTTCTCCTCCGTCAGCGCCTTCTGATTGGCAAACGCCAGATCGTGGAACTTCCAGAAGTCTCCGCCCAGAGCCTGAACGGTGGCCGCGGCCTCGTGAGCGGGTCGCGCCTGCTTGTGGAAAGGAAGCGGGTTGTGCTTCCACACCACGCGCACCTTCTCCTTGCCGTATTCCTTCTTGATCTGGGCGATCGTGGGGTTGACGCGACTGCAGAATGGGCACTGAAAATCGCTGAACTCGACCACTGTGACCGGCGCGTCGGGGCTGCCCCAGACGGGGTCCTCCTCGGTGACCGGAATGGGCGAGTTCCCCGCGGCAGCGGCCGGGGCCGCTTCCGCCGCCACTTGCACTCCCCCGCCCGAGTTGGCCTGGATGCTGTACATGACGAACATCCCAAGCACGAAGCTGAGGAGGAAGCCGACGAGGGCTGATCCTTTTTGCATTGATTGTCTCCTGACTTTGTTTGGTCGCACGAGCCTTCGCCCGAAGGTCGAAGGCACTCGTCTTGTCGAGTCTCGACTCGTTCGATGGGGGCGCAGCCGCCGCTCACGAAGCGCGAGCGCCGGCTGCTGGCAGCCGCGATGGGCGGCCGCGGACGTGCTGGAAGTCGAGCCGGCCCGCGACCTCCCTGGGCCGCAGGAGCGGAACACTCGAGCCCTCCCAGCCGCAGCGAAAAGCGATCGAGCCGATCTCGATTGCTTCATCCGCTGGGTCGGTCCGGGCCGCGCTCATCCGAAGCGAGCGAGCCCAACGAACCGCGGGGCGACGGCGGCTTCGATGCACCCCGATCGCACCTCGCGCCAACCCGCCGCATGAACGGCGAGGCTCGAGAAGGACCGGAGAGCCTGCGAAAGGCGCCGAGGCGATGAGCGCCTAGGCCACAGGGGGGCGGTAGACGCCTCGCACGTAACCTGGACGAGCGAGCGCCGAGCCCGCAAAGGGGCGCTGGCAACGAACGCTCGCCGCACTCGCTTCGATCCGCACCGAGATGCCCACGGCCTCCATGCGCTTCTGAAGCTGCTGCGGATCGGGCCGCTCCGGCTGACCTCGACGCACCACCCCCGGCTCGTCCTGGGAATCGCCCAGGTGCCGCCAAAGCCGCCAGCTATCGCACGGCAGCTCGTCGAGCTCGCCGCCCGCGGCCAGGGGTACCTGGGGCACCGCTTCCACGGACGCGCCGGAAGGGTCACACATGGGAGCCACCGCCCCGTCGGAATCCGCGTCCGCCTCGACGGCCCCCGGTTGCTCCTCGACAACGACGCAGCGCCGCTCCACGGGAGGCGGTGGCGGAGAAAGGAGGCTCGACTCGGCGAACCGGGGGTCGCAATACGCGACCGGATCGACCTCTCCGCGTGCCTCTTCTGCCGAGCCTGCAGACGCTTCGGGGAAAGCGGGGGCCGCGATCTCGGGGAGCGCCTCGGACGCCGGCATCGCCCCCGGGGAGCTCGCGCCTTCTCCGGCGGCCCCGCCAGAGGCCAGCGAGCTCGACGACCAGGCCAGACACGCGAACGCCAAGAGCCATGGAAAGGGCACGGCCGCCGCGCGCCGCGCCGAGCCGAATCGCTCCGCCAGGGCGCGAACCGCCAGCGCCAACGACGCGCGCACATGGCCGGCCCGAAGCACGGCGAGCCCAGCGACGACCCACGCCCCGGAGAGAACTCCGAAATGGCCCGCCGCGCCCCTCCCCGTCGCCAGGCCCGACCGCGCGCGCGGCTCGCCCGGGCGCACCGCGGCCGACCGCTCCGTGGGCGGGGCATCCGCGCGAGTCGCGGCGCGGGGCTGTTGGAGAGCTGCACTCACTCGAGGCGATCCGTTCCTCTGCACACAGTACCGAAACAAAGGCTCGGGGCAAGGCTCAAGCTCGAATCCGCTCCCTCCACTGTGACCCAGCTCGGAATTTAGCCCACATTGGACGACCTTGGTACCGTGGAAACATGACGCTCAAAGCCCCTTCCGAAGCTCCGAAATCGGATCTCAACGCTCGGAAATCGCAGGATAAAGCGCCCAATCCCAAATCGGCCACTCGACGCGCGCTCCTCGATTTCGACGGACCGCGCGCTTTTGGACGCCTGACGCTGCTCAAGGCCATCGCCCGCGGCGGGATGGGCGAGGTCTACCTGGCGGCGGTCGGGGAGATCGAGGGGGCCGAGAGGCCGTGCGTCGTGAAGCTGATCCGGAAGGACCACCGGGACGACGCCTCGTTCCACGCCCGCTTCCTGGACGAGGCCCGAATCCAAGCGCAGATGCACCACCCGGGTGTCGCGCAGGTTCTGGAAGCCGCGCTGGATCCGGAGGGGCAGCCCTACGTGGTGGTCGAGCACATCGCCGGGCGCGACCTGGCCGAGGTCCGCCAGCGGGCTCTGCGCCTGAAGCTGCAACTCTCGTGGGCCGACGCCACGGCGATCGCCGCATCGGTCGCCGACGCGCTAGCGCACGTTCACGACCAAACCGACGAAAACGGCAAGCCACTCGAGGTCGCGCATCGCGATCTGAGCCCCCAGAACATCATGGTGGGCTACGGAGGCGACACGAAGCTGATCGACTTCGGAACCGCGCGGGGGGAAAACCGTCGCTGCCAAACCATCAACGGCATCGTCTTCGCGAAGCCGGGCTACGTAGCCCCCGAGGTCGCCAGCAACACGCCGGGCGGCGCGCCGGCGGATCTGTATGCACTGGGAATCGTCCTCTGGGAGCTGATCGCGGGGCGCCGCTTCCTGCAGGGCGACTCGCAAGAGCACCTCGCCGCCGTCGCCAAGGGCGAACGCACCCCACCGGCGCTCTGCTTGTGGCTGTCCATTCCCAAAGAGATCGACGCGATCATCGCCAAGCTCACCGCCCCCAAGGTAGAGGACCGCTTCGCCTCCGCGCGGGAGGCGACCGCCCGATTGCTCCGGGTCCTGCAACATGCGCCGAGCCTGCCGACCGGCGAGCGGGGGGTCAGGGCGCGAATCGCTCACTTGATGTCACGACTGTACCCAGCCGAGCCGACCCGCAGCCGGGCCGAGTTCGCCGACCTCTTGAGCCGGGCGCGCAAGCAACGGGACGCGGCGCTCGCCTGGCCGAAATCCCCGGCGCCCGGAGGCACCGCGGACAAGCAGAAACTGCTACCGGGTACGCGCTACCTGATCGAGCGACAAATCGCCTCCGGTCCGATGAGCACGGTCTACGAGGCGCAGCACGTCGACCTGGGGCGCCAAGTCGCCCTCAAGGTGCTGGATCGCGAGCGCTGCGCCAGCGAGGAGGGAGCGCAACAGTTCCGACGCGAGGCGCGAACCGTGGCGCAGCTACACCACGACAACTTGGTCCAGATCCACGACTTCGGTGTGTGCCAGGACGGGCGCCCCTACTACGCCATGGAGTACCTCGACGGGGACACGGCCGAGGAGCTCCTGCGTCGCGAAGGGCGGTTGCAGTGGCGAGAGGTGCTCGACATCGGCGTGCAGGCCTGCTTGGCGCTCGAAGCAGCCCACGCACGCGGCATCGTTCACCGGGACATCAAACCCGCCAACCTGCTGATGACGCGGCGAGGAACGCTGAAGCTCCTGGACTTCGGCACGACCGAGAGCAAGCAGCAACCCGAAGGCTCGAAGGGCCCTCTGGTTCTGGTCGGGACGCCCGAATACATGGCTCCGGAACAGGTCGGCGATCGCGAGGTGGACGCCCGGGCGGACATTTTCGCGCTCGGGACGGTGCTGTACGAGCTGCTCACGGGAGTGCTGCCGTTCGCGGGGGAGAGCACGGTCGAGGTCCTCGACGCCAAGATGCGCCGAAGCGCGGTCAAGCCGAGCCGGGCGGCGCGCGGTCTGCGCCTGCCGCGCTACCTCGACAAGGTGCTGACGACTGCGCTCGCGACCCGCCGCGATGACCGCTACGACGATGCGGCCAGCCTGCGGCTCGACCTCGAATGGATCCTGCAGCGCGGTCGAAAGCCCGCGCGCTCCCCGCTGCAGGTCGCGGCGGCCAGCGTGGCGATTGGCGTCGCGGCCACGACCGCGCTGTTCCTCGGCGGCGCGCTGCCCCCTCCCCCGTTCCTCACCGCGCCGGAGCTGCCCGAGCGCTTGTCCCAGACGACGTCGGCGCTCTTGGGGAGCCTGCGGACGGGCGCGGCCCGCGCCCTGGCCGCGGCCCGCGCAACGGCCTCCATCGGGCCACACGCGGAACCCTCGGCAACCGCTCCACAGGCAGGCCCGGCCCCCCGCGCGCCCGCCCCGCTGGAGGCCCGATCGACGCCGCCCGGCCCCGCGCGAGTGGGCGGCAGCCGGCAAGTGGCCGCGGCGTCGGCTGCACGCACGCCCGGAGCCGAGCCGGTCCGCGCGCCGTCGCCCGCCGCGGAGAAGGCTCCCGCGCGCTCGGCGGCGAGCGCCGCAGCCCTCGAAGCCTCCTTGGCCCCGGTGCCCGCGGCGCCGACCGCCGCCGTTTCGGCGAGCGTGGAAACGAGCCCGGCGGCGCTGCGCGCACCCGGCCTCGCCGGCGCCGACGAACCCGCCGCGCCGACGGCCGAAGGCGACGGCTCCAAGCCCTCCCCGACAACGGCGAGGCCGGGCGGCGCCGCTCCCGCGGTTGGCGTCGAGGATCCCAGCGCATCGGCGATCGACCCGCCGAGCTCGACGACCAATGCTGCGGGCGACCGCACGGCGACGGCTCGAGACGCGGAAGAAGCCAGCACGCAGGCCGTGGCCAACGCCGCAGCCGCCGCGCACCCCGCGAAAGAGCCCGAGGCACGAGAGCCCGCCGCAAGCGAGCCGGCTCGCGCGCAGCAGCCTCGCGACGAGCGAAAAGTGCGGGAATCGATCCGACGAGGCATCGCCGTGGCGGAGCTGCTGATCGAAAACGGAAAGCGGATTCGCGGGCTCGAAGCGTATCGCAGGTTGGGAAAGGCCTACCCCAACGACCCAGGCATTCTGCAGGGCTGGTCCACGATCGCGGCCCGCACCCAGTGGTGGGGAGAATCGCTCCAAGTCGCGACCCACTGGGCAAGAGTCGACCGCTCGGCGCCCGCGCGGATCCACTTGGCCCGAACGCTGCGACGGGTTGGACAAGTCGAACGCGCCCTCGAAACCCTCCGTCAGGTGCTCGTCACCGAGCCCGGCAACGAGCGAGCGGCAGAGCTGATCCGACTCTACGGGGGGCGCGCGCCGGTCGCTCTGAATCGCTAGCCCGGATTTCTCACGACCGCCGGACCGAGCGTGCGAGGAGGAAGTGGGTCGTCAGCCCCGTCGCCCGCCCGGGCGCGCGAGCGAACGTCGAGCGCGCCCAGCGGGCCGCGGGACGAAGAAGCGCGGCTCACCTCACCCTCGCGACCAGTTCGCGAGAAATCCGGCCGAGGCGATCAGGGCTCTTCGGGCAAGGTCACCAAGTACCCAAGCGGATCGGCGCGGTTGAATGCCACCGGGTCGCCGGCTCGAATCAGCTCGCACGCCAGAGCCGTGCGCACCTCGGGGCTGTCGTCCGCCAGCTGGTCGACGGTCGCCTCGATCCCCTGGGCCCGGGCCACGGCGAGGGCGGCGACCAGGCGACGCTGCGCCGCCGGGGCGGCCAGATCCTTCTCGAGGGACTTCCGAGCCGTTTCATCGCCCAGAGTGGCCAGCGTGACCCGCGCCACCAGCGAAACGATCTCTTCCTCGCTCTTGGATAGCTCGAGCAACAGCTGGACTTCCTCTTTCGACTGCTCCCCCTGCTGAGAAAGCCGCGCCAACGCGACGACGGCCGTCGCGGCGTCCTGCGAACGGGCTGCGGCGTGCAGGCTGGGTAGCATGTCCGCCCACTCGGAGCCCGGCGTCAGGCGCACGGCGAGCCGCTGGGACAGACCCGAGCCCCGCTCGATGCGGTCGCGCAGGATCGCCGTGGCAACGGGCTGCAGACCCGTGCCGTCGAGCCGCACGAGCTTCGTGGCCGCGAGCACGCCGAGGGGCCCCGGATCGCGCTCGGCAACCGCCAGCAGACGCAGACGCCCGCCGCCGCGGTAGGTGGGGGCGTGCGCCCAGGCTTCGATCACCGCCTGCCGAAGCGCCCCATCGCCCGTATCCCACAGGTCCAGCAGGGCCCGCTCCGCGGCTTCGCCCCCGATGCCGCCGAGAGCGGCCACGGCCGCTAGACGAACGTAGTGATTCGGGTCCAGCCGCGCGGCCTGGCGCAGGAACGGAACGTCTCCCGGGTCCGTGCTGGCCCTTGCCGCCAGCACGGCGGCCAGGCGGACGTGCTCGTCGAGCGCCTCCATTCGGCCCCGGCGCAACGCCGCTCGATCGCTGCCGACCAAGTCACCCACCAACCCGGAAGACCCGACGCCGGCCGCGAGCCGATCCTGCAGGGTCCAAGCCGCCAACACCCCCCGCGGACCCGGAGAGCTCGCGAGGGACTCGAGCAGGGGCTCGATCTGGCGGGCACAGGGAGCGACCGCCGCAAAACGCACCCACGCACTGTCGGAGTCGAGCGCCACGAGCTCGCGTTGGAGCACGGCGCGGGCCAGCTGCTGCGCTTCCTCCCGCCCCAAACCGCCGCGGGAGCGCGCCTCATCGAGGGACTTCTTCAGCGCCGGAAGGTCCCCCTCGAGGGCTACCGCGGCCGGGCCCGAGAAGCATGCGAAGAGCAGCGGCAAGACCGCGCAAAGCAGGCTCGCGCCCAGCCACGGCCGCTGAGGGATCCGGTGCCCGCCGCGCGTGCACCGGCCGGCGCCGAGCTCGCCGGGCGACCGGGCCCCCCAGCCCGGGCCAACACGGCCCACGCCAACACGGCCCGCGCCAACAACACCGCCCACGCCAACACCGCACGGGCCAACACCGCACGGGCTGGAGCGGACGGCGCGCACGACGGACGACGCGCGGAGCCAGCGAGCGCCCCCCGCCAGCGACGACCCGCGCGCCGCCCCGCCTCGCCGGAGCGACACATCAGCGGCTGATAGCAGGGAGGAAGCCAAAATGCGCGAAACGAAGTGGACGAGACGAGGCTCAGTGGGGAGACGACACGTGACCAAACGGGCGCGGGCGGAGCTCTTCAGTTCGGAGCGCTCGTGAGCCCCTGACGCTCCGTCTCCTGCGCCGCGCCCTTGGCCGCAGAGCGGGAGCTTTGCTTGCGCCGTGCGACGGCCGCACCGACGAAGCCCACGAACAGAGGATGAGGATCCATCGGGCGACTCTTGAATTCCGGATGGAACTGACAACCGAGGAAATGAGGATGATCGGCCAGCTCTACGATTTCCACGAGTCGATCGTCGGGGCTGGTGCCGCTGAGCACCAAGCCGCTCTCCTCGAGGCGCTGCCGATACTCGTTGTTGAACTCGAATCGGTGCCGGTGCCGCTCGTGCACCATCTCGGCCCCATACAGATCCGCCGCCCGACTGCGCGCCTGCAGGCGACACTCGTACGAGCCGAGACGCATCGTGCCGCCCTTGTCTGCGACGCCTTGCTGATCCGCCATCAGGTCGATCACCGGGTGCTCTGGGGCACCCTGGAACTCCCTCGAGCCGCCACCCGCCAAGCCGGCACAATTGCGTGCGAACTCGACCACGGCCAGCTGCATTCCGAGGCAGATGCCGAAGAACGGAACGCCGCGCTCGCGCGCAAACCGAATCGCCGCGATCTTTCCCTCGGCCCCTCGATCGCCGAAGCCTCCGGGAACCAGCAAGCCATCCAAGCCGCCCAGGCGCGCCTCGACGTCGCCCGCCTCGAGCTCCTCGGAATCGATGTAGTCCAGCTGCACGCTGACCGACTTGGCCATTCCACCGTGTATGAGGGCTTCGTGCAGCGATTTGTAGCTGTCTCGCAGGTTGACGTACTTGCCCACGATGCCAATTCGCACCTGGCTCCGCGGGTGCGTGGCCTGCTCCACCACCCGGCGCCAGGGCGCGAGGTCCGGAGGGCGCGACCAAATGTTCAAGCGATCTGCGAGTTGGTCGTCGAGCCCTTGGGCGTGCAGGCGAATGGGTAGCTCGTAGATGCACCCCACGTCTTCGGCGGCTATCACGCTCCTCACCGAGACATTGGAGAACAACGCGATCTTCGCTTTCAGGTCGTCGCTGATGGGGCGATCGCAACGACACAAGAGCACGTCGGGCTGAATGCCGATCTCTCGCATGTCGCGCACGGAATGCTGAGTGGGCTTGGTCTTCAGCTCCCCGGCAGTGGAGATGTGCGGCACCAAGGTGACGTGAACGCTCACCGCGTTCTCGGGCCCCTCCTCCACCTTCAGCTGGCGGAGAGCCTCCAGAAACGGAAGGGACTCGATGTCTCCCACGGTTCCACCCACCTCGATGATGGCGACGTCCACCCCCTCTGCCGCCCGATGGATGTTGCGTTTGATCTCATCCGTGATGTGCGGGATCACCTGGACGGTGGCGCCCAAGTACTCGCCGCGGCGCTCTTTCTGAATGACCGACTGGTACACCCTGCCGGCCGTCACGTTGGCGTTGCGGGTCAGGCGCACCGACGTGAAACGCTCGTAGTGACCGAGATCCAAGTCCGTCTCCGCCCCGTCGTCCGTCACGAAGACTTCTCCGTGCTGATAGGGCGACATGGTGCCGGGATCGACGTTGATGTACGGATCGAGCTTCATATGCGTGATGCGAAGACCGCGAGCCTCCATCAACGCACCGATCGACGCCGAGGCAAGCCCCTTGCCGATCGAAGAAACAACCCCCCCAGTGACGAGAACGAACTTGGTTCGCCGATTCACTGCACCATCTCCATGATGGGGCACTACCCTATAACGATTGCGTCCGGGTTGCACGAAGAAGTTCCGACGGTGACTGAAGCCCGCTCAAAGACCGAACAAAAGCCATGTCCGCGGGCACGAGGGCGGCGGTTTTCGCACGAGACGTTGAAGTTGTAGACGAGGCGCTGCGCACCAGCCACTGCTGCTGCGGCCATTGCGGCTGCAGGCGTTGCGCACCGGACGTGGCCAGCGCTACTGGAAATCGCGCTGCGCGAAGTGCGACGCCACGGCTCCGCGCCGGCACGCAGCTGGCCGCCCCGGAACTGGGCTCCTCAGAACTGGGCTCCTCAGAACTGCAGCGGTCCGATATCGGTCGACCTTTGCGCGCGTCAATCACGCCCGCCGCGTTCGACGACACGACGCGCGCCCTCGCCGCGTCGAAGCGACCCCGATCTCGGCTCGAGCGAGGGGAAACCGGGACGAGGAAGGCAGCGCTCAGGCCTCGTGGGGGCCGATTCAGAACTCCCCCACCAGATGCACCGCCGCCCCGCCGGGCAGCGCGACGGGCATGGCCATCCAGCGCGGCTCCCGCGCCTGGGCGGCAGGCGCACCGTTCGCTGGGGTTTTCAAGAACAGCCCCTCGGCAATGGCAAACAGCCCGCCGACCTGGCCCACGGAAGCGATCAAAGTAATGGCCGTGCGAGCCGTGAGGAGAAAATCGCCACAGCTGGTTTCCGGCTCCCCACAGCGCACGTCGCCGAGAGCCATCCAAGGGCCGGCCACGGGGATGCGCCAATCCGAGCTGGCGGGAGCGTCTTGCCAGAGCAGCGACGCCCCGAGATTGACCGCGTACCACCCGGCAGCCAAGCCGACCCCCGTCCAGACGAGGCGCGAGCTGGTCCCCTCGGGCGGAACGGCCTTCGGGTCGCTGACGACTTCGTCGAGTGTCGGCTCTTCGGCGCGGACCCGAGCGGCCGAGCACAGCAGCGAAGCCACGACCAGAGCCCAGGCCCCCGCTCGACCCCAGACTCGTGCCGGCGCTCCGACCCGAAGTCGAGTCCGGCCTTCGCCAGGCGCCCGTACCGGGACACCCAGGTGCTCGAGCGACCGCGAGCTCGACGAGGGGGCGTGGCAGCTGGCCCTCACCGCGGCGGGCCCCGCTGCGCAGCCTTCGGCGCCGGCGAGCTCCTGGTCGGGGCTCCGGGTGGCACGGGCATTGGAAGGGATGCGCATGAGGCGATTCGTGTAGTCTGGGCCGGTGGTAGGAAGCAAGGTGGATACTCGTCGTCGTCGCGTTCTGGCCCCCGTTGCTGCCCTGGCGATCGCGTTTTTTTCCAGCGCAGGGCTCGCCGCCGGAGACAGCGCAGCCCTCGCCGGGGACAAAGCGGCCCTGGGCGGCAAATCCTCGCCGAGAGAATCCGCTGCGGTTGGCCAGGCGCTGGCCGCTCTGGATTCCTGGGTAAAGGGCCAAAAGGGCCGTCTCAGCGCAGCCATCGTGGATACGGGCTCGGGCCGGACGTGGGCGCAGGCCCAACCGACCCTCGCCCTCAACCCCGCCTCGAACATGAAGTTGGTGACGGTAGCCGCGGCCCTGTCCACGCTCGGCGCCGAGTACCGATTCAGCACGGGTCTGTACGGCGAGCAAAAAGGCCCCCACGTCGAAACGCTCGTCTTGCGGGGCGAAGGCGATCCTTCGCTCGACTTGGAGGGGCTTTGGCGCTTGGCACACGCGCTCGCCTCGGTGGGCGTGCGCAGCGTCGGAGAGATCCTCGTCGACCAGAGCTTCTTCGATGCGCAGTTCGTGCCGCCGGCGTTCGAGCAGCAGCCCAACGAATGGGCGAGCTTTCGCGCGCCCATCAGCGCCGTGGCCGTCAACCAGAACAGCGTCACGCTCAACGTCCTGCCCACGGCCGCGGGCGAGGCGGCGAAGAGCTGGTTCGAGCCCGAGGGAATCGTCGACATCGCGGGCGAGGTGGCGACCAAGAAGCGTGGGTCGGGGCAATCCATTCAGCTCTCGCTGCGGCCCGATGCGAGCGCCGCCGGGGCCGAGGGCTCCACCGGGGGGCGGCTCAGCGCGAGCCTCGACGGCCACGTGTCAGAGGGAATGCCTCGCATGCGCTTTGCCAAAAGGCTCGACGATCCTCGTCGCGCACCGGGCCTCGCGCTGAAAGGCCTGCTCGCTTCCGAGGGAATCGAAGTCGGTGGGGCGGTGCAGCTCGGGGGCGAGGCGGTGCGACATCGGCTGGTGTTTCAGCGTTCCGAGCCGCTATCGAGGCTGATCCACGAGGCGGGCAAGTGGAGCGACAACTTCTATGCAGAGATGTTGTTCCGGGCGCTCGGGGCCAGGTCCCCGAGCGAGCCCGCCACCAGCGGCGCCGCAGCCACGGCACTTTCTCGATGGCTCGAGGGGGTGGGGGCATCGGCCGAGGAAACTCGCATCGTCAACGGCTCGGGGCTCTTCGACGCCAATCGCGTATCGGCAACGACCCTCACTCGGATGCTCGCTGCGGTCGCCGCGGATACGCGCATCTACCCGGAGTACGTCGCACACCTCGCCATCGGCGGAGTGGACGGAACGCTGCGCTCTCGCCTGCGCGGGCTCAGGTCGACGCGCCAGGTGAGAGCCAAGACGGGAACCCTGAACAAGGCGGTCGCCCTGAGCGGATACGTGCTGCGGCCAGGCGCCATGCCGCCGGTTGCCTTCTCATTTCTGGTCAACGACATCGCCTGGCGGGCGGGGACCATTCGACAGAAGATGGACGCCGTCGTTTCGGCCATCGTCGACAGCGTCAACCGGCACGCCGAGCCGTGAGCGAAGCCAACCGGCCTGCTCACCGCTGCGCGCCCGCACCTTCGGCGCCGAGTCGGCGCCTCGAGCCCCCGGGCAACCTTCAGCGGGAAAGGCGGTAGGCTTCTCGAGCGGTGCCGGCCCAAATTCTCCGTTGCTCGGGCTCACTCAATTCGCCGACGAAGCACTCTACCGCCCGAAGCCAAGTCGGGTAGTCCGTCGCGAGCCCGCAGACGGGCCAATCGGAGCCAAACATCAGGCGCGCCGGTGTGAACGCCTCGAGCACCACCTCCATGTACGGCCCAATCTGCTCCTGCCACCGCTCGGCAGAAGACTCCGTGGCGAGCCCCGAGAGCTTGCAGTACACGTTGGGCCGCCGAGCGAGCTCGACGATCTCGGAGCGCCACGGCTCCATCTGGCCTCGCGCGATGAAAGGCTTGGCGCAGTGATCCAAGACGAACACCTGGTTGGGGTGCGCGTCGACGAACCTCGGGGCTCGTGCGAGCTCACGCGGCCAAAAGCTCAGGTCGTAGGTGAGGCCGCGCGCCGTCAAGCGGGTGATCCCCCGGTTGAAATCTTCCCGTAGCATGTAGTCCGGATCCGGCTCGGCGCCGATTGCGTGCCGAACGCCTCGAAGCCAGCCCGACGGGGCGAAACGGTCGAGTAGCTCGTCGAGTGAGCGCTCGCAAAGGGGCAACCAGCCCACCACCCCGACGACGAAATCCTCCCGCTCCGCAATCTCGAGCAGCGCCTGTGTTTCTTCGATGTGGCCGCGCGCCTCGACCGCGATGGTCTCCACATCGCCGTGCGCAGTCAGCAGCGCGCGCAGGTCCGCGGGCACGAAGTCCCTCTGCAGGGGGGCCAGCTCGGGGCCAATCCAGTCGTACTCGACGGGGTCGAAGCGCCAAAAGTGTTGGTGGGTGTCTACGATCTTCAAGGTTCCCTCTGAAAATCCGCAGCTCTCGGAGCCAGCTGCGGGGGGTCCGCGAGGCCCGCGCGCGAGAACGAAGGGCCATGAAACGACAATCGGGCCCGCTCGACGAGGGGATGGCGAGCTTTCTCGATGGCCCCCCGCGTCATGGCGGCACCCGCCACACGCACCGCCCTGGACGGCCCCGGCGACCAGGCGGAGGTTCGACGCATCTTGCCGCCCAGGCGGACGACTTCGCTTCTTCGAGCACCTGCTCGGGCCCCGCGGCGGCCCGAGGCGCCGGCTACGACGCGCCCTGCGCAGGCCCGGGCGCCGGCTCTTGCAAAGTCTGCGATCCGTGCCGAAATACGTCCGCCGCGCTGCGGGCGGTGGGGTTCTCGAAGCTCGAGGTCACCGAAGACACCTTCCGCCACTCCGTGTTCACCCCCATCAACACCGCCATCCGTGACATCGCCGCGAAATGACCTCGCCCCCGAGGCTCCCGCCGCTCGTTTCCCCGGTGGGGTGGTAGCCGTTCGCGTTCTGCCTCGCGCCGTCGATCGGCGCGCGGCCGCGCCCCCGGGGCGCTCGCTCGGGATCGGGCTCAGGGCGCGTCCCACATCAACGCGCGACGCACGAGCGGTCGCACGACGTCACCGACCTCGTGCGGAGGTCGACCCTCCAGCGCCACGTTCACGCGGTCGCCGGCCCACGCCAGCTGAAGGCTCGTCGTGGCTCCCATGTATTGGATTGCCGATACCTCCGCCGGCTGCTGCCCCCCGGTGAGAGCCATGTCCTCGGGGCGCACGCCGAGCGTGGCCCGCCCCCCCCGGGACTGCGTACGAAGGTCGACCAGCCACGGGGCCCCGCCCTCGGGCAGGCTCCCCAGCGTGCTCCCGTCCCTCGCTCGAACGGCCCCTTCCGAAAGGTGCACGTCGAACAAGTTGATTCGCGGTTGACCGAGCTGAAGGGCGACTCGCGGGCTTCGGGGCCGCTCGTACACGTCGGCGGGCGAGCCCGACTGCAGCACTTGGCCCGAATCCAGCACGACCACGCGATCCGCCATGGAAAGGGCCTCGGCCTGGTCGTGGGTGACGAAGATCATCGGCCTTCCCGTGCGGCGCCGCAGCTCGACCAGCTCGACCCGGAGACTCTCCCGAAGCTTTGCATCCAGATTCGTCAGAGGCTCATCCATCAGGAACGCGCGGGGCTCGCGCACGATCGCTCGCCCAATCGCGACCCGTTGCATCTCACCGCCGCTGAGACGCAGCGCCGGGCGACCGAGCAAGCGAGTGATGTGCAGCAGCTCCGCCGCCTGTTCGACGCGGCGCTTGATCTCCGGCTCGGGCACCCGGCGAGAGGGCGCGCGCAGCGGAAACGCGAGATTTTCGCGCACCGTGAAGCGGGGATACAGCGAGAAGTTCTGAAAGACCATGGCGAGGTCGCGCGCGGCCGGGCCGAGCCGCGTGACATCGCGCCCCTCGAGCCCTATCGACCCGGAGCTCGGGGCCTCGAGCCCGCACAAGCAGCGAAGGAGCGTCGTCTTGCCGGCGCCCGTCGGCCCCACCACCACGAGCAGCTCCTCCTCTCGTGCCCCCAGTGAAACGCAATCGAGCGCCTGCACACTCCCGAAGCGCTTCGTTACCTCGCGCGCCTCGATGAAGTAGCCCGTGCTCACACTCGCCTCCCCGTCGCTTCGTCGAAGAGGTGCACGGCCTCGGGATCGGGATCGAAACGAACCGTATCGCCGACTCGCACCTCCTCACCGAGCGGTGCCCGAACCACCCAGCGCCCGAAGGCTCCTTGCACGTGGAGGCTCCGACTGGAGCCGAGGTATTCCACCCAAGCCACCGTGCCATGGAGAGCCCCGGCGGGCGAGAGCCGCAAGAACTCCGCACGAACGCCCAGGACCATTTCGCGTTTGCCGGCCGGTGCCTTGACCCTCAAGGATTGCTCGGAATCCCGAAACTGAAACCGACCGATTTCGCCTTCGGAGGTCACCTTGCCCGGGGCAAAGTTCATTCCCGGGCTGCCGACGAACCGTGCCACGAACAAATCCGCGGGGCGATCGTAGAGCTCCTCCGGGGTGCCGAGCTGGCGAATTCTGCCCTCGGACATCACGACGACGCGGTCGGCAAGGCTCATGGCCTCCTCCTGATCGTGGGTGACGTAGAGCGTCGTCATGGCCTCTTTCTGCTGCCGATCCACGATGAACTGCAGAAGTCCCTGGCGAGCGTCAGCGTCCAGCGTACCGAGCGGCTCATCCATCAGCTGAAGTTTCGGCCTTCGCACCATCACACGAGCCAGCGACACGCGCTGCTGGTCTCCCCCGGAAAGCTGCCGCGGGCGGCGATTGAGCAGGGCTGCGATGCCGAGCCGTTCGGCAATCTCCTCCGCCTTCTGTCGTGCGGTGGGTGCGGGGATGCCCGTGGCGCGCAGCGGGAAGGCGATGTTCTCGCGCACGCTCAAGTGTGGGTACAGGGCGTAGAATTGAAACACCATCCCCACGTCGCGGCGAGCGGGGCGCAAGTTGGTCACGTCGCGCTGGGAGAGTGTGATGCGCCCCCCCGTCGGCAGCTCGAGCCCCGCCACCATCCTCAGAGTCGTGGTCTTCCCGCAACCGGAGGGGCCCAGCAGAACGATGAACTCCCCCTCCGCCACCGCGAGGTCGATGCCGCGCACCGCTCGCGTACCGTCGGGGTAGGTCTTCTCCAGCTTCTCGACCGACAGCATGGTCATGGCTCACCCCCTCCTGAGCGAGCGGCCGCCCCCCGCGCCGAAGCCACCGCTTGCGAGGAATAGATGTGGAGCAACGTCGCCGCCAGCGTGATCCAAAATCCCAACCGCAAGCCGAATCCAGGCAACCAGGGTACGACGTACAGGGCAATCCCAATGGCGATTCCCCCGAGCGCCAGCCGATCGAGGCGGCGAGCGCGGCGCACGGCCAAGGGCTCCTGGGAAGAGCGGCTAGGCTCGCGACGGGAGGAAGGCTTCGATCTGGACAAGTGCAAAGCTCTACGGGTTGGAAAGGGGGCGGAGCACCTACTGCTTCACGGTGCCGAAAGTCACTCCCCGCAGAATGTGCCCCCGGACCAGGACGACGAAGACGACGATGGGCGCGACGAAGATCATCATGCCGGCCGCGATGCGAGGCCATGGCACGCCTTCGACGTTGCCCTGCAGCCCGGCAAAATACACGGGCACCGTTTGGGCCGCAAAGTTGTTCAACGTCATGGCGAACCCGAACTCGTTCCAGGCCGATATCAGGGAAAACACGGCGGTCACGGCCATGCCTGTTTTTGCTTCCGGCAAAATGATGCGCCGAAGCGCATCCAGCCGGGAGTAGCCATCCACCAGCGCAGCCTCCTCGTAAGCCTTGGGGATATCGTCGATGAAGCCCTTCATCAGCCACACGGAGAGCGAAAGGTTGAAGCTGGTGTACAGAATGATCAGACCGAGATGGGTGCTCTCCAGGTCGAACCACCGGTACATCATCAACACCGGAACGACGACGGCCAGCGGCGGAAGAAAGCGAGTGGAGAGAATGAAGAAGAGCCAGTGTTGCGCGCCCGCCACTGGAAAGCGCGAGAAGCCATAGGCGCAGGCCGTACCGAGGGCAACGGCCGCTGCCGTGCTGAGCACACCGATGACGACGCTGTTGAAGAGATAGTGGTAGAAGCTGTGCTCCGTGCCGGCGACAGGCTCGGTGAGCGACGCATAGGCGGAAAGCGTCGGCTCGAAGTACACCGAGCGCTGCGCAACCTCCCCACTGCTCGGCAAGAACTTCGCCACGGCGCTGATGCTGTCCGGATGACTCTTGAGCGACGTCAGGGTCAGCCAGAAGAGCGGAGCGCTGGCGATGAACAAGTACCCGGCGATGATGAGCCAGCGTAATGCGCGCATCAGGTCGACCCTTCCCCGCCCTGAATGTGCTGTATGTAGCGCACGGAAAGAGTGGCCACGGCGATCACTGCGACGAGCACCACAACGCCGTACGAGGCGCCGAGCCCCACCTTGTAGTCCCGGAACACGACCTGGTACAGCAGCGCGCTGACCGTTTGCGTCGTCCCGTCGTTGGGCCCGGTGATGGCCATCACCAGGTCGAATTGCTTGATGGCATCCGTCGCGCGGAGCAACACCGCCAGACCGAGCATGGGTGCGACCATCGGAAGCGTGATGCGGCGAAATACCGTGAGTGTGCCAGCTCGATCCACCTCTGCGGCCTCGTAAATGGACTTGGGGATGGCTCCGAGGGCTGCCAACGAAATGAGCATCATGAACGGAGTCCACATCCACACGTCGATGAGGAGCACACTGAGAAACTTCAGGTCGTTGTCGGTGAGCCACTGGGGCGTGGGAAGGCCGAACGCCGCCAGCAGCTGGTTGAAGACCCCGTAGTTTCCATTGAGGATCAGCTTCCAGAACAGGGAGAGCACCACCGGGCAGAGCATCATCGGAATCAGCAGCAGCGTCATCACGACGCTCTTGCCAAAGACCTTGCCGTGCAGCGCGAGAGCCAACAAGAACCCCAGCACCAGCTCCAAGGCCACGGCGAGCACGACGAACTGTGCCGTCGTCGTGATTGCCTCCCCGAACCGCCCTTCGGAGAAAACCCGCGTGTAGTTGGCCGATAGAACGCCAACCACCGCTCCGCCGGAGAGGTCGGCATTCGTGAAGGAGAGGTAGATGTCGTACAGCAGAGGGAATACGCTCAGGGTGAGCAGTAAGCCAATCGCCGGGGAAACGTAGAGCAGCCCCTTGTCGAAGATCGTGTTGCTGCTTTCAGCCACCGCTGGCTTCTCGATTTCTCCCCCCGCCGCGCCAGCGGCGGGAAACCAACCCCGCGCAGAAACCTTCATTTCGAGCCCCCGATGCGCGTCGGCGAAGTGGCCCGGCGAATGCGCTTGGAACATGCCTTGCCGACCTCGAGGGCGTGCCCGCTCGGGGCTCCGACGGCCCCGAGCCAGCGGCGGATCTCGGCGACGCGCCCGCGCTCGGACCCGCCCGCCACTCCCGATGACGAGGCGAGCGGCCACATGGCGACCCGACCGCTCCGAGCCGAGCCGACCACGCGCCACCGCACGACGCCCCGATGCCCACCTTGCGGGCTCCCGCGACGCGGAACCTGGCGCCCCGCCGCCCGGCGCGGCCCCTTGCTCTCAGGATTGCCCCGCACTTGGTCACCTCGGCGCTCGCGAGCGACCCTCGCGCTCGCAGAGCGAGCCGAGCACGGCTCCGCAAAAAGGCGAGGCCCGCCCGACACGCACTGCTCTTCGTCGACCCATCTACTGGCCATCGGGCGGGTTCTGGTTCGCCATACTCTTCAGGATGGTCTCGTGCTCCTCCCGCAGCGAGGTCAGCGCCTGCTCCGAAGACTTGGTCCCATCCAGGCTCTCACCCACGTGGCGAACGACGGAGGAGAGGAGCTCGTTGTAGGTCGGGACGTTCCAAAAATCTTGGAGTATGTCCATCGACTCGGAGAAGGCGGCATTGTAGGGGGCCGCGGCCTTGAACTCGTCGCTCTTCAAGATGCCGGCATGAGCCGTGAACCCGCCGGGCAGCTGAGTCCACTTCTTCTGCTGCGCCTCCTGCAAGAACCAGGCGATAAACTTCTTGGCCTCGGCTTGCTGCTCGGGGGCCGTCTTTTTGGAGATCGACAAGCCCTGACCCCCCAAGCTCGCGAATCGGCGCCCCTCGTGACTCGGCATCGCAAAGAAGCCGACCTTGTCCCCCATCGCCTCGGCAAGCGAAGGAAAGAACGCAAAGTAGTTCATCGCCATGGCCGCCGTCCCGTTCTGCAGCGGCTCGAGTACCTCACCGAAGCTCAACTTCGTTCCCCCGGGCGGCGAAAGCGACAAGAGGGACTTGAAGAAATCCAGGGACTGCACGGCCCCGTCGCCGTCGAGGTGACCCGCCACGCTGCGAGTCTCGAAGTCGCCCCAGGAGCCCCCGAAGGCGTACAGGACCTGCTCGAACCCCATCACGAGCTCGTCGTAGCCTCTGCCGGTGAGAAGCGCGACACCGTATTTCTTCTCGTCCGGCCTCTGAAAGAACTCGGCGATCTGCTTGAGCTCTTCCCACGTCTTCGGCGGGGCGAGCTTGCGCGAGTGCTTGGACTCGAAGGCTGCCGATTCCTCGGGGGACTCGAACCAATCCTTGCGGTACGCAAAGCCGACCGCATCCGTCTCACAAGGCGCGGCCCAGTACTTTCCGCTGCCGGTCGGGTACTCGGCGAGGTACTTCAGGGCCAGCGGATGCATGCTGGCGAGGTCCACGGCGCCAGGCAGCCAATCCGAGAGATCGAGGTACAGGCTCTTCGTTGCGCCCCGCCCCAGCCACTGGCTGTCCCCCACGACGATGTCGAAGGCAGTCTGCTTCTTGCCGAACTCCTGGAACACCTGATCTTGAAACTTGGGCCAGGGGATCTGATGGACGCTGACCTCCACCCCGGACTGGGCGGTGTACTCCTTCGCCAACGTCTGCAGGCTGTCGGCCGGCGCCCACTGCGCCCACCAGATCCGGACCGTGGGCTTCGCCGCGGCAGCCTGCTCTCCCTCCTCCGCCGATTCGCCGCCCGAGCTCTTGCACGCCACCACCAGCACAGCCGCGACAACCACGGCAGCGAGCTTCCGCAGCCCCGCCACCCAGGAGGGCAGTGCTCCCAGCGGCATGCACGGGGCGACCTGACGAAGGCGCCTCACGGTTGGCCCCCCGTCGCGAGCACGTCGCGAACGAAGCGAACCAGCGAAGCGCTGCCGACGGCCTCCTGAACGCCTTCCGGCACGCGCCGCACCCACCAGCCCACGCTCCAACGACTTCGCTCCATGGGGCCGATGTGCTGATAGCGGCCCTGCTGCTCGAGTTCGACGTAATCGTAATTTCCACTCACGAATATCTCCACTTCCGCCTCGCCCTCCGCTTGATCGCCGCGAGGAACGTTCTCGAAGGTCTTGATCAGCAAAAGGCCTTGGCTCGCGTAAGCCAGCCACCCCTCGCTGCCATCCTGAAAGAGCTTCGAATCGCCCGCGGGAGCCCCCGCGATGTCGACCCATGCGACACCCTCCACGGACCGCGACGACAGAGAGGACTCGGGGGTGGGCCCGCTCTGCGCCGGAAAAAAGACCAACCCGCGCTTGGGGACGCGCGAGATCTCCCAGGGAGCCGCGGCTTGCGTGGCTCGCTCGTTGACCAACTCGTACTCGACGAGGTAGCGCCCGAGCCCGCGGTCCGCGGAGAAGTGCTTCGTAACCGAGTAGCCCGTCAGCGCACCGGGGCGGCCGGACAAGCGAACCTTCGCCGGCTCGAGTACGGCCTCGTACGGTTCGCGGTCGACCTCCGGCTCGGGAGGCCAACTCCAAGCAGCCTGCGGGCTCGTCCAGAAGGTGGAGCCGAACATGTTCCGCAGGTTCTCGTCGCCCGCGGCCACCACCTCCGGCCCCGTCAGAAGCTCGATCTGCCCGAGCCGCACGCTGACGATTCGCCCCCCCAGCGCGGCGTCCACGACCATCTCCCCCTCCCCCAAGGGGAGCGCGTATCGGCCACCTCGCTGCTCCACGGCGACGGGCTGCTCGGAACTGGGCGGTGAGTTGCCCGCCACCATCTCGCTCATCGATGACTCCTGGGTTGCGAAGGGCGAAGCGCCCCCCGAGGCGGCCGCACCCGCGAAAGCCGCGTCGGACGAGCCACATCCCGACCCCGCCAGCACGCTGGCACCAAACACCAGGCCAGCGAAATCCGAACGCAAAACTGGCCCAGCGGCACGCATCGGGCACGGATGTAAGCCGAAAATCCACTTCACGGCTAGTGGTCATTTCACGGTCGGCGGAAAGGCGAAGTCTTCACATGGCAAAGACGATGCGACCCGTTCCCGATCGGGTTGCGCTGCGGCGACTGGCCTGCGGGCGCCCAGGTGAATCGAAGCGACCCGAGGCACACGCCGCGAACGCGCGCGGAAACGCTACTTCAACGCTTGGCTTGCAGGGAGCGATTCTCTTCCGCTTCGAGCTCGGCCAGTGCCCGGGACAGCTCTTCTTCTTCTGCCGCGCTCAGCGCCTCGGAACTTTCCGTGCTCGATGCACTCGAGTCCACGCGCACCGGCGCCGGCTCGGGCTCGGGGGGCGCGAGCCCCATCTTCCGCTTGAGCGCCAGCAGATCCCCGTCCGTGCCGGCGCCGGCCTCGAGCTTGCCGAACTTCTGCTCCAAGGTGTCTCCGGTCATCTCGTCCGCCAGCTCGGTGGTCGCCTCCGCTTGCGCTTCGATCTGGTCCACCTTGGCGGACATTTGATCGAACGCTTCGAATGCGCTGGCATTGTTCAGCCCGCTGAGGGTCTCCTGAATCTTCTGTTGGGCCTCGGCGCGCTTCTGCCTTGCGATCAATAGCGACTTTTTGCGCCGCGCCTCCTCGATCTTGTTGTTCAGCGCCCGCAGAGCCAGCTTCAACTGATCGACGGAGGCCTTCTGCTTCGCCCACTGCTGCTGGTACTGCCCGGCTGTCTTGTCGAGCTCCTGCTTGCGCGCCAACGCCTCCTTGGCCAGCTCGTCGTTGCCTGCGCGCACGGCGAGCATCGCGCGCCGCTCCCACTCCGCCGCCTTTTCCTTCTGCAGCTGAATCTGCTTGTGAAGCCTCTTCTCGTCCGCAATCGCCACGGCAACTTGCTTCTTCGCCTCCGCGAGCTGCTTGGTCATGTCCTCGAGGATCTGACCGAGCAGCTTTTCCGGGTTCTCCGCCGAGCTGATGAGCGAGTTGATGTTGGCTTTGATGAGCCGAGCGATGCGCGCAAAAATTCCCATGACTTCTCTTTCCTGTCAGGAGCCTGCAGCGAACCGAGCCGCAACCACGGACGCGTCAACCCTCGCTGGCCGAGCCCGCAGCCGCGGGCTCGCTGGCCCGCCAATAATCCGTGCTTCATTCAACTTGCCGGGCGGCTCCGCGCTTTCGGACCGCTCCGTGTTCTCCGGGCGCGAGGTCTGCCTTGCGCGCTCGGTCTTTGGCGGGCGCGCCGACTCTCGACGGAGCGCGATGCTCGAGCGCTGCAGCGCTCCCGCCGGCGCCGTATCGCCGGCTGCCTTTGCGTGAATGGCCCAATCCATGCGCTGCCCCACTCGACCTAGTGGGCCAGCGCTCACGCCTTCGCGGTGGTCGTGCGAGCGAGATCCCGCAGGGCTTCGCCTGATTCGGTGCGCGCCAACTCCCGCAGAGCCGGCACGTGCTCGGCAAGCGCCAACTCCATGTCCGAAAGGACCGCGTCGAGCTCGTTGAGATCGAGATTTTCGAGAGGCAGCGCCGAGGTCAGCACGACGTTGCCCCCCTCGAGGGCGAAGGCGGCGTGAATCAGCCCGGTGGCGTTCGTTTCCAGCAGCCGACGAAGAAACGCCACCGCGGCCTCCCCTCGTAGCTTCGGCTCCGGCCCGACCACCACCTGCGCCTCCAGCACCGGAGGGGAGAGCAGCAGCGCGCAAGGCGCCTGGTCAGCCCCCATTTTCACGAGGTACACGCCATCCCCCACCGATTCGTAGTGGCGCCCGAGGCGCTCGAGCTGGCTTTCCAAATCCTGAGGCTCGCGGATCATGGGCCGGACTCTAGCGCACATTGCCCCGGGCGGCAGCCCTCGATGGCCTCGGCGCGCGCGTGGTGACACCCCGGGCCGAGCGGCTACACTCGCTCGGGTGAAAACGACCTCCTCCTCGGGCCCCGGGAGACCCGCAGCCCCCTGCAGCCTCGAGCGGACCGCCCTGAGGGGCGTCTGGTGAGCTACCACGTGCTCGTCGCGGGCGCCGGCTACGTCGGGCTGGAGCTGGCGCGTCAGCTCGCCGAAGCCGGCCACCGTGTGTGGGCGCTGAGCCGAACGCCTCGGCCGGTGCCCATCGGAGCCGTCCACCTGCGCGCCGACCTCGGCGACCGGCGAACGCTCGACCAGCTTCCGGCGGTCGACTTCGCCGTCTTCTGCGCCAGCGCGGGCGGGAGCTCCCCCGAAGCGTACGAAAAGCTGTACGTCGGCGGGCTCGAGAACCTCATCGACGGCCTGCGCGCGACCAAGCGGCTGCGCCGCCTCTTTTTCACCTCCAGCACCGCCGTCTATGCGCAGGAGGACGGCAGCTGGGTCGACGAGGCATCGCCGACGGAGCCATCGCATTTCTCGGGTCGGATCACCCTGCAGGCCGAGGAACTGCTCGCCCGCTCGCCCCTGCCCGCGACGACCCTGCGCTGCTCCGGAATCTACGGCCCCGGCCGAACACGGCTCGTCGATGGCGTTCGCGCGGGCTCTCTCCGTCTCCCGCCGCAAGACCGGTACACCAATCGCATCCACCGTGACGACCTGGCCGGCGCCGCGTTGCACCTGATGGCGAGCAGCGACCTACCGAGCCACGTGGTCGTCAGCGACGACGAGCCGGCGCTCTATTCCGACGTGCTCACCCACCTGGCGCAACAGCTCGGCAAGCCAGTGCCCTCGGCAGCCCCCGACGCGCCCCCGCTGCGCCGCGGTGGGCACAAGCGATGTTGCAACGGGCTGCTGAAACGCCTGGGCTATGGGCTGAGGTTCCCGACGTTCCGAGAAGGCTACGCACCCCTGCTGCGGGAAGCGCCCCCCACCGGCTCGTGACCTCGACGACGACCGGCACGCGCCTCGGGGCGCAGACTCTCGCTACGGCCGGGGAGCAACCCCAGCCGTAGGACCTTCGATGCACCGGAGCATGGGCGAGCCAACACCTCGAGCCAAGGCGCCGGCCACGCCCGGCGCAGCGTTCGACCTACTCCGCGCCCGCGAGTGAACCCACCGCGCCGAAGCTGGTTCCCGTACCCAGCGCGCCCGGCTGGTGCCCTTCCTCGACGATGAGCTGCAGCCGCTTGTACGCGGGTAGGCCCGTCCCTGCGGGGATCAAGCGACCCATGATGACGTTCTCTTTGATCCCACGCAGATCATCCGTCTTCCCGCAAATCGCCGCCTCCGTGAGCACCTTCGTCGTCTCCTGGAAGGAAGACGCGCTGATGAAGGACTCCGTGGAGAGCGAAGCCTTGGTGATACCGAGCAACATCGGCTCCGCAACGGCGGGCTGGCCGCCGTGCGCGATCACCTTGGCGTTCTCCCGCTCGAAGACGTGCTTCTCGACCTGCTCCTCGATGAGGAAGTTCGTGTCGCCGATATCCTTGATCCGGACCCTTCGGAGCATTTGGCGCACGATACACTCGATGTGCTTGTCGTTGATCGTCACGCCCTGCAGCCGGTACACCTGCTGGATTTCGTTGACCAACCAAGCGGCGAGCTCCTTCTCGCCCTTGACCCGCAGGATATCGTGAGGATTCGCCGGGCCATCCTGCAACGGATCGCCCGCGCGCACCTGGTCACCCGTCTGGACCTGCACGTGCTTGCCCTTCGGGATGAGGTACTCGCGCGCTTGATCCGTCATGGCAGAACCATCTTGCGCGTAGGGAGTGATGACGATCTTGCGCTTGCCCTTGGTGTCCTTGCCGAAGCTGACGACGCCGTCGATCTCGCTGATGATGGCGTGATCCTTCGGCTTGCGAGCTTCGAACAGCTCGGCGACGCGCGGCAAACCACCCGTGATGTCCTGCACCTTGGTCGTGTCGCGCGGCATCTTGGCGATCGGCTCGCCGGGGTGAATGGTGTCGTTCTCCTGCACCACGATGTTCGCGCCCACCGGCAAGAGGTAGCGCGCATCGAGATCGATGTTGCCGAGCTTCTGCGGCTCCCCCGTCTCGGGGTCCACGATGGTGATGCTCGGGCGCAGCTCGGCGGCGCGGGACTCGATCACGATCTTGCGCGAAAGGCCCGTTACCTCGTCCACCTTTTCGATCACGCTGACGCCTTCGACGAGATCGCTGAAGGTGACCGTACCCCCCACCTCGGTGAGGATCGGGGTCGCGAATGGGTCCCACTCGGCGACCGTCGTGCCCGCAGGGAGGCGCTGCCCTTCCTTGGCAAGGAGCGTGGCGCCGTAGACCAGGCGATGGTGCTCCCGCTCACGCCCGGTGTCGTCCATCACGACCAGCTCGCCGTGACGATTCATCACCGCCACGCTGCCGTCCTCGCGCTGGGCGAGGTTGGTGTTGACCAGGCGGATGATGCCCTCCGTGCGCGTCTCCAGTGAGTTTTGCTCGATCTTGCCACGAGCCGCCGCGCCGCCGATGTGGAACGTCCGCATGGTGAGCTGCGTACCCGGCTCGCCGATCGACTGAGCGGCGATGATGCCGATGGCTTCGCCGATGTCGACCTTTTGGCCGCGCGCCAGATCTCGGCCGTAGCACATGCTGCATACGCCTCGTTGCGTTTGGCAGGTCAACACCGAGCGAATCACCACCTCCTCGATGCCCGCGTCCTCGATGCGACGCACGAGCGCTTCGTCGAGCAGAGTGTTGGCCTCGACCAGCGACTCCCCCGTCAGCGGATCGGCCACGTCTTCGAGCACCACGCGCCCGAGGATTCTGTCGCTGAGCGGCTGAATCACCTCGCCGGCCTCCTCGAGCTTCGTGACGCGAATCCCGTCGAGCGTGCCGCAGTCGAAGTCGCTGACCACTGCGTCCTGTGCCACGTCCACCAGGCGACGGGTGAGGTACCCGGAGTTGGCCGTCTTCAGTGCCGTATCCGCGAGGCCCTTGCGAGCACCATGCGTGGAGACGAAGTACTGCAGCACGCTCAGACCTTCGCGGAAGTTCGCCGTGATGGGCGTCTCGATGATCTCCCCGGAGGGCTTCGCCATCAGGCCGCGCATGGCTGCCAGCTGGCGCATCTGCTGCGTGGAGCCTCGGGCACCGGAGTCGGCCATGATGAAGATCGGGTTGAAGCTCGACTCGACCGCGTCCTCGCCGGTCTTGTCGTCCACCACCTGGGCGCTGCCGATGACCTCCATCATCTCCTCGGTGACGCGATCCGCGACTCCGGCCCAGATGTCCACCACCTTGTTGTAGCGCTCACCGTCGGTGATCAGCCCCTCTTGGTACTGATCGATCACTCGCTGAAGCTCATCTTGGGCATTGTCGATCAGCTCCTTCTTCTTTGCCGGAATGACCATGTCATCCATGCAGATGCTGACCCCGGCCCGCGTGGCGTAGCTGAACCCCATGGATCGCAGTCGATCCGCGAGGAGCACCGTCTCCTTGTTCTTGTGCTTTCGGTAGCAAACGTCGATGAGCTGGCTGAGGCTCTTCTTGTTCATCACCTTGTTCACGTAGTCGAACGGGATGTCCGGCGGCAGCACCTCGCCCACGAGCACCCGGCCCACGGTGGTATCCACGATCCGGGTGCGCGGATTCCCGTCGTCGTCCTTGTCGGAGACCCGGCAACGAATCCTCGCGTGCAGGTCCACCACGCCGTGGTCGAACGCCATCTGCACGTCTTGCGGGGAGGCGTACACCCCTTCGACGGCGCCTTCGAGCTGACCGCCCTCACCGACCTCGAGGCCGCGACCTCGGTACGCCCCCTTGCTGCCCATGCGGCCGCGCGTCGCGTAATAGAGACCGAGCACGATATCCTGCGTCGGGTTGATGATTGGGCGCCCGCTGGCGGGCGACAGGATGTTGTTCGTGCTCATCATGAGCACGCGCGCCTCCATTTGAGCCTCGACGGAGAGCGGCACGTGCACTGCCATCTGGTCCCCGTCGAAATCGGCGTTGAAGGCCGTGCACACGAGCGGGTGGAGCCGAATCGCCTTGCCCTCGATCAACACCGGCTCGAACGCCTGGATTCCGAGGCGGTGCAGTGTGGGCGCGCGGTTGAGCATGACGGGGTGCTCCTGGATCACCTCGTCGAGGATGTCCCACACCTCGGGGCGCTCGCGCTCGACCATCTTCTTGGCGCTCTTGATCGTGTTGACGTACCCGCGCTCCTCCAGCTTGTTGTAGATGAACGGCTTGAAGAGCTCGAGCGCCATCTTCTTCGGCAACCCGCATTGATGCAGCTTCAACGTCGGGCCGACCACGATCACCGAACGCCCCGAGTAATCCACGCGCTTGCCGAGCAAGTTCTGGCGGAACCGCCCCTGCTTGCCCTTGAGCATGTCGCTCAAGCTCTTGAGCGGGCGCTTGTTGGGCCCCGTGATCGTCTTGCCGCGTCGACCGTTGTCGAACAGGGCGTCGACGGCCTCCTGCAGCATGCGCCGCTCGTTGCGGATGATGATCTCGGGAGCGTTGAGCTCCAAGAGACGCTTGAGGCGATTGTTTCGGTTGATGACGCGCCGGTAGAGGTCGTTGAGATCGGACGTGGCAAAGCGGCCACCATCCAACGGAACGAGGGGCCGCAAATCGGGCGGGAGCACCGGGACCACGCTCAGCATCATCCACTCGGGGCGGTTGCCACTGCCGCGGAAAGCCTCGTAGACTTTCAGGCGCTTTGCATACTTCTTACGCTTGGCCTCGCTCGTGGCCGTCCGCATGTCCTCGCGCAGATGCTCCGCCGTGGAGTGCACCTCCACCCGCTTGAGCATCTCGAGAACGGCCTCGCCCCCCATTCCGGCAACGAAGCGATCCTCGCCGTACTCGTCGTACAGCTCCGCGTAGCGCTCCTCCGTGAGGAGCTCGCCGACCTCGAGACCGGTGTCCATCGGATCGATGACGATGTACGCCTCGCAGTACAAAACCCGCTCTAGATCCTTGAGCGTGATGTCGAGGATGTTGCCTATGCGGGAGGGAAGGCTCTTGAGAAACCAGATGTGAGCGACGGGCGTGGCGAGGTTGATGTGCCCCAACCGCTCGCGCCGCACTTTGGATTGAATGACCTCGACACCGCACTTCTCGCAGACGATCCCGCGATGCTTCATCCGTTTGTACTTGCCGCAGATGCACTCGTAGTCCTTCACGGGCCCGAAGATCTTGGCGCAGAACAGGCCATCCCGCTCCGGCTTGAAGGTACGGTAGTTGATCGTCTCCGGCTTCTTGACCTCGCCGTTCGACCACTCTCGAATCTTTTCGGGACTCGCAAGCGAGATCCTCATGGCCGAGAAGGTTAGGGGATCCTTGGGCTTCTCAAAGAAAGAGAAAATATCACGCATCGATCGGGTCTCCTTGCGAGTCGGAGGCAGCGCTGGAGCGGGCTGGTGGCGCCACGGCGGGCTGCGACGACAAATTATGCGACGGCAAACTGTGCAGCGAGATTTCGCGCAACGAATACTTGGTACTTGATTGGCGCATACCCCACGCCCGGGGGCTCGCCTCGCCGCTTCCCTGGGAAGCCGCGAGGCAGCCGTGGTGTCTTCCGAGCCTGCTGGCTGCTCGTACTGATTCTCTCAGGACCATCAATCCTCGGCGGCAGCCGCACCCGCGGTTTCGACGAGCTCCATGTTCAAGCAAAGCGACTGCAGCTCCTTGATGAGGACGTTGAAGCTCTCGGGTAGACCCGCCTCGAGCACGTAGTCCCCCTTGACGATGGCTTCGTACATCCGGGTGCGCCCTTGAACGTCGTCGCTCTTGACGGTCAAGAACTCCTGAAGCGCGTAGGCTGCTCCGTACGCCTCCATTGCCCAGACCTCCATTTCGCCGAGGCGCTGCCCGCCGAACTGCGCCTTTCCTCCCAGCGGCTGCTGAGTGACCAGCGAGTACGGCCCGATCGACCGTGCGTGGATCTTGTCGTCCACCAGGTGGTGGAGCTTGAGCATGTAGGTAATGCCCACCGTCACTTCCTGATAGAACGGCTCGCCCGTGCGCCCGTCGAAGACGATGGTCTGGCCACTTCGCTCCAGGCCCGCCAGCTCGAGCCCGTTCTTGATGTCTGACTCCCGCGCTCCGTCGAAGACGGGGGTCATGAATCGAATCCCCTTGCTGAGCTTCTTCGCGAGGTGGACGATCTCGTCGCCGCCGAGCGATTCGAGGAAAGCCAAGAACGGCTCGTCCTGGTTGAGCTCGAAGGTTTCTCGAATCTGCTTGCGAAGGTGCTCGGGCTCCCTGGCCTTCTCCAGAGATTCCTGAAGCCGAACCCCCAGGCCTCGCGCGGCCCAACCGAGATGCGTCTCCAGGATCTGCCCCACGTTCATGCGGCTGGGAACGCCGAGCGGATTGAGCACGATGTCCACGGGTGTGCCGTCCGCGAGATAAGGCATGTCCTCCTCCGGCATGATGCGGCTGACCACACCCTTGTTACCGTGGCGACCAGCCATCTTGTCCCCGATCTGGAGCTTGCGCTTGATGGCGATGTAGACCTTCACCATCTTGATCACGCCGGGAGGTAGCTCGTCCCCGCGGCTCAGGCGCTCGATCTTCTCCTTGAAGTGCTCCTCGCGGGCCGTGATCAGCTCGTCGAGATCCTTGAGCAGCTGCGCGATCTTGTCCTCGCCGCCGCCCACGGGGATATCTCCCCAGTACTTGCGTGGCACGGGCTTGAGCACGTCGTAGGTCAACGTCACGCCACTCTCGAGCAACACGTGGCCCTGATCGTCGACGACCTTGCCCATCGTGGCTCGGCCCTCGAGCAACTCCGCGATCTTCCGGTAGAAGGAGTCGCGTAGGATCTTCACTTCCTCGTCCCGAGTTCGCTCCAGGCGAGCGCGCTCGTGATCTTCGATGGCGAGGGCGCGATCGTCCGTCTCCGTGCCCTTTCGAGCAAAGATGCGCGCGTCGATGACGATGCCGCTCTGCCCGGGGGGAACCTTCAGAGAGCTATCCCGAACGTCGCCGGCCTTCTCTCCGAAAATCGCGCGCAGGAGCTTCTCTTCCGGGCTGAGCTGCGTCTCGCCCTTCGGGGTGATCTTGCCGACCATGATGTCGCCCGGCTTCACCTCCGCGCCGATTCGCACGATGCCCGACTCGTCGAGGTCCTTCAGCGCTTCCTCTCCGACGTTCGGGATGTCGCGCGTGACCTCTTCTTTGCCCAGCTTCGTGTCCCGGGCGATGCACTCGAACTCCTCGATGTGCACCGAAGTGAACACGTCGTGCTTGCCGATTCGCTCGCTCAGCAGAATCGAATCTTCGAAGTTGTACCCCTGCCATGGCATGAACGCGACGATGACGTTGCGCCCGAGGGCGATCTCGCCCATGTCGCATGCGGGACCGTCGGCGAGCACTTCCCCGGTGCCCACCCGCTCTCCGGGACGCACAATCGGCTTCTGGTTGTAGCAAGTGCTCTGGTTCGAGCGCCGGAACTTCATCATCGGGTAGATGTCCGGCACCTCCGAGCCCTCGCCCGGATCGGGTCGCACCACAATCCGCGTCGCGTCGACGCTCTCGACCGTGCCCGAGCGGCGCGCCACCGCACACACGCCGGAGTCCACCGCGACCCGCCGCTCCATCCCGGTGCCCACGAAAGGGGCCTCGGTGCGCACGAGGGGCACGGCCTGGCGCTGCATGTTCGCACCCATCAATGCACGGTTGGCGTCGTCGTGCTCGAGGAACGGAACCAGAGCCGCGGCCACGCTCACCATCTGGTTCGGCGCCACGTCGATCAGCTCGATCTGATCGGGCGAGGCCATCCGGTAGTCGCCGTTCAAGCGCGCGCTGACGAGCCCCTCTTTGAAGTTGCCGTCGTCATCCTGCGGATTGGAGGCCTGGGCGATGTACTTCCCCTCCTCCTCGAGCGCGCTGAACCAGTTGACGCCCTTCTTGACCTGACCTTCGCGGACCGTCTGGTAGGGCGTCTCGACGAAACCGTACTCGTTGACTCGCGCGTAGGTCGAAAGAGAGGCGATGAGGCCGATGTTCGGACCTTCCGGCGTCTCAATCGGGCAGATTCGGCCGTAATGCGTCGTGTGCACGTCGCGGACCTCGAAGCCCGCGCGCTCGCGCGTCAAGCCGCCCGGACCCAGGGCAGAGAGGCGGCGCTTGTGCGTGACCTCGCTGAGCGGATTCGTCTGATCCATGAACTGGGAGAGCTGGGAGGAGCCGAAATACTCCTTCACCACGGCGCCCACCGGCTTGGCGTTGATCAAGTCGTGGGGCATGAGCGTGTCGATCTCCTGAGAAACGCTCATCCGCTCCTTGATGGCCCGAGCCATCCGCACGAGGCCGATGCGGTACTGAACCTCCATCAGCTCGCCCACGGCGCGAACCCGGCGGTTGCCGAGGTGGTCGATGTCGTCTACCGAGCCGCGCCCGTTCTTCAGATCGATGAGGTGCTCGATCGTCTTGAGGATGTCGTCCGTCGTCAGCGTGCCCTGATCGAGCGAGGGCCGCTCCCCCTCGGGCAGGTCGCGATAGAACTTGTAGTTGAGCTTCAGGCGCCCAACCGTCGAGAGATCGTACCGCTCGGCGTTGAAGAACAAGTTGTTGAACAGCGTCTTGGCCGTCTCGAGCGTGGGCGGATCCCCGGGGCGCAGGCGCCGGTAGATCTCCATGATCGCGTCCTCGGTGGTCAGCACCTTGTCGGCGATCAGCGTGTCGCGAAGGTACGAGCCGACGTTCAAGCCGTCGATGAACAGGACCTTGAAGTGGTCCACACCCGCCTCCCGGATCCGCTCGAGGGTCGTCTCCGTGACCTCTTCGTTGCACTCGAGCAGAACCTCGCCCGTCTCGGCGTCGATCACGTCTTCGGCGCTGACCTTGCCGATGAGCTCGATCGGCTCGATCGGCAGGCGTACGATATCCGAAGCGCGGAGCTTCTTGATGGCAGCGCGCGTGAACTTGGTGTTCTTCCGCACCACGATGTCATCGCCGAGCTTGATGTCCTGCGTGGCGCGCTGGCCCGCAAGCAAGTCGAAATTGACGCTCTTCTCGACCGTACCGTCTGCGTGCAGGAACACGTCCTCGCTCGCATAGAAGCGATCGAGGATCTCCTGAGTGCCGTAGCCGAGCGCGCGAATCAGCACCGTGGCGTGCATCTTCCGGCGCCGGTCGATGCGCACGTAGATGATGTCCTTGTGATCGAACTCGAAATCGAGCCACGAGCCGCTGTAGGGAATCACACGGGCGGTGTAGAGCAGCTTGCCACTCGAATGCGTCTTGCCCTTGTCGTGATCGAAGAACACACCGGGGCTGCGGTGCAACTGCGAGACCACGACACGCTCGGTGCCGTTGATGACGAACGTGGCGGTGTCCGTCATCAGAGGGATCTCGCCGAAGTAGACCTCTTGCTCCTTGATGTCTCGGACGACTCGCTGGCCTCCCTCCACGGTGTCGTACACCATGAGCTGGGTCGTGACCTTGATCGGGGCGGCATAGGTCATGCCGCGCTGGCGGCAGTCCTCTACGTCGTACTTCGGCTTGTCCAGGTAGTACGAGACGAAGACGAGCTCACTCGTTCCGTCGAAATCACGGATCGGAAAAACGCTCTTGAAGACGCCCTGCAGGCCGATGTCTTCGCGCTCGCTCGGGGGTACGTCTGCTTGCAGGAACTTCTCGTAGCTGCTTTTCTGAATGTCGATCAGATCGGGAAAGTCCACGACCGACTCGACCCTCCCCAAGTTTGTCCGATGCCGGAAGTTCGACTGAACCTTTGACGCCATCTGCGCTCCTCTACACTCGCTCGAGGCCGCCCGCCCCGAGACTATCAGCCTCTAGACGCACTGAACCGGCCGCACCACGACTGTACAACTTTGTCGCAAGTCGCGGCGCACCGGTACGCACGCCCTCATCAAATCGACAGATTTGCAGCCCGCCAACCGGCGGGCCGCTCTTATTGATTGAACCGTGATGGAGAACCACGGGGGGTTGATCACTTGACCTCGACTTGAGCTCCTGCCTCTTCGAGTTTCTTCTTCAGATCGGCTGCGTCGTCCTTGCCGATGCCCTCGCGGATCGGCTTCGGCACGCCCTCGACCAGATCCTTCGCCTCCTTGAGGCCCAGCCCGGTGATCTCGCGAACGACCTTGATGACCGCGATCTTCTTGGCGCCCGCGCCAGCGAGGATCACGTCGAACTCGGTCTGCTCCTCGGCGGCCTCGGCGGGGGCCCCGCCGCCCGCCACGGCACCCGCGACGGCGACCGGGGCAGCGCTCACGCCCCACTTCTCCTCGAGCTCCTTCACCAGGTTCGCGATTTCCATAACGGGCATCGCGGAGAGGTAGTCGACGACTTGTTCCTTAGTAATATCAGCCATTTTGTTGCTCCTTGAACCCTTCGCCGAATGCTCTCGCTGCGGAGGGGAATGATAAATTTCGTTGGTTTCGTGGGGGGGAAATCCGCCAGAGGCGGTGCGCGGCCCGGGCGGGCCCTCGAGAGGTCACTCGCCCTTCTCGGCCTTGGCGCTGAGGAGGCGCACGAAGTTGCCCGCGGGCGTGTTGAGTAGCATCACAAGCTGCTGGGCCGGTGCCATGAGCGTGGCGAGGAGCATGGCGCGCGCCTCGTCCTTGCCCGGAAGGGTGGCGAGTTGATTCTCCACCGCCGCCGCGTCCAGCACCTGCCCGTCGATCAGTCCGGCCTTGACCTTGAGCTTCTCGTTATCCTTGGCGAAAGCCTTGACGACCTTGGCTGCTGCGCCCGGCTCCTCGCCGCTGAACGCCACTCCCGTCATGCCCTTGAGGGCCACCGAGAGCTTTTCGGTGTAGGGTGCGTCGCCGAGCGCCCGCCTCACCAAGGTGTTCTTCAGCACCTTGTACACGACGCCCGAGCTGCGGAACTGGCTCCGGAGCTTCGAAACCTCCTCCACCGTCATCCCCTTGTAGTCGAGGAAAACCGCGGAGGTACCCGCCTCGAAGTAGCCCTTGATCGTCTCGACCGCTTCTGCTTTCTCTTCGCGGGCCATCAGGCAACCTCCTCCGTCGGCGTGTCAATCGTGGCCGGGTCGATGCGAACGCCGGGGCCCATCGTGCTGGAGACGGCCACCGAGCGAACGTACGTGCCCTTGGCCGTCGCCGGCTTCTTGGCGATCAAGTCCTGCATCAGCGCCTTGCCGTTCTCGACGATCTTGTCGGCTTCGAAGGAAACGCGCCCGATTCGGCAGTGCACCACACCGGCCTTGTCGACGCGATACTCGACCTTGCCAGCCTTGGCCTCCTTGACGGCCTTCACCACATCCATCGTCACCGTGCCGACCTTGGGGTTCGGCATCAGACCGCGAGGCCCGAGGATCCGGCCGAGCTTCCCGACGGTTCCCATCATGTCCGGGGTGGCGATGACGCGATCGAAGTCGATCTTGCCGTCCTGGATTTGCTTGGCGAGGTCCTCGCCCCCGGCCAAGTCGGCCCCAGCCTCGAGCGCCGCCTTCTCCTTGTCGCCGCGGGCAAACACGGCCACACGGACCGAACGACCAGTTCCGTGAGGAAGGACCAATGCTCCGCGCACCATTTGGTCCGCGTGGCGGGGATTGACCCCGAGACGAACCGCGAGGTCGACACTTTCATCGAACTTCGCGTTCGCCACCGACTTCACGACATCAACGCCCTCCGCGAAGGGGTGTTGGCGCTCGCGATCGTACTGCGCGACGGCCTTCTGCCGCCTCTTCGTTTTCTTAGCTGCCATTCTCACTCCTCTGGTGAATGCGGCTCGGGCACCCGCCGAAACGGGCGCCGCGCGCCTCCCAGAATTCATCCGCCGAAGCCGGGCTTCGGCGTCAGTCGACGACTTCGAGGCCCATGCTGCGGGCGGTGCCGGCGATGCTCCGCATCGCCGCCTCGATTTCGTGTGAATTGAGGTCTTCCATCTTCGTCTGCGCGATCTCACGCAGCTGCTCCGTCGTCACCTTGCCGACCTTCTTGCGGTTCGGCTCCGGCGAGCCCGAGCCGGGCTTTCCGCTCGAAGGCAACCCAGCGGCTTTCTTCAGCAAAATGCTCGCCGGGGCCGACTTCATCACGAACGAGTACGAGCGATCGGCGTACACCGTGATGATGACGGGGACGACGGTATCGCCGAGCTTCTGGCTCTTCGCGTTGAAGTCCTTGCAGAAGCCCATGATGTTGACGCCGTGCTGGCCCAACGCAGGTCCGACGGGCGGCGACGGATTCGCCTTGCCGGCAGGCAACTGGAGCTTGATGTATCCCGAAATCTTCTTCTTGCTAGCGGCCACTGAGAGGTCCTCCTACCTGGCGCTCAACGCTTTTCCACATGACCAAAATCGAGCTCCACGGGGGTCGGGCGCCCGAAGATGCTGACCATGACCTTGAGCTTTTGCTTTTCCGGCCGGATCTCCTGAACCGTGCCCGAGAAGTTTGCGAATGCGCCCACGACCACGCGCACCTCGTCCCCCTCCTGGAACTGCTGCCGGGGCTTGGGCTTGACCGCCCCTTCGGTGATCCCCTTCCGCAACTCCTCGATGTGGGGCGGCTTGACTTCTTTGGGGCGCTGATTGCCAACGAAACCCGTGACGCGAGGGGTGTCCTTGACGACGTGCCAAGCCTCCTCGCCCATCTCCATCTCGACGAAGATGTAGCCCGGAAAGGTGGTCTTCGCGCGAGCTCGCGTCTTGCCATCCTTGCCGACGCTGGTCACCGTTTCCGAAGGGATCAGGATCTCGCCGAAGCGATCCTCCATGTGGTGCTGGCGAATTCGCTCCTGCAGCGCCAGCTTCACTTTGTTCTCGTACGTCGAATAGGTGGTGACGACGTACCACTTCTTGGCGGCACGCTCCTCTTCCTCCGACGAACCCCCGGAACCAGCAGAGCTCTTCCGGTCTTCGGACCCCTGATTTGTCGCTTCCTCGCTCATGCCCCGTACACCAACATCGTCACGAAACTCCAGAGCCGGTCCAAGAGCCCGATGTAGAACGTCGCAAACAGCCCCGCGGCAATCACCACGATGGTTCCATTCGTCACCGTCTCCTTGTCGGGCCAATGAACTTTTGCCAGCTCCGCCGCCACCCCGTCCGCCCAACCGCGAACGGCGGGCTTCCGCGCATAGACGGCAACCAAGGTGACCGCCACTACGACACCGACGAGAATCGTATAAGTAGGCCTCTCCTCTTCCGAAAGCCGGAGAAGCTGAGGCACCTGGCGAACCACCGACGGCGTTTCGGCCAGGGTGTTCCACAGCGCCGCGAGGGTCTTGCCGATCAAGTAGGCAGCGCCGATTCCCGCTGCAAAAAACGCTGCGAATACGTACCGGTCCGTCCCGAGCTCCGCAACCGCGAGCTCGTCGTCCTGCTCCTCGCCGGGCTCGCTCGCAGCGCGCCCTTCGCCGCCGCCCTCCCCGACCCGGCTCCGATCGGCAGCGAGGCTCTCCTCGGTGCTACCGTCTTGCTTGTCTTTTGAGTCGTTCATGGGAAGAAAGGGAGGGGGGGTTGAGCGTGAGGGGGACTGGAGCGTGAGAGGGACTGGGGCCGGCCGCTACCAATTGGAGCGGGGCATCTGCCGGGGTGAGACCCGATGGAGCGCTTCGCCAGAAGGGCGCGGCCGCAGGCCATTCCCTAGCAGGGGCGGCAAGACTCGAACTCGCGACCCGCGGATTTGGAATCCGCTGCTCTACCAACTGAGCTACGCCCCTAGAGATTGATTTGGTGGTGAGTGCCTGGGAGTGGCGAACTAGACGGCCTCGCGGTGCTCGGTGTGAGCGTTGCAAACGCTGCAGAATTTCTTCAGCCGGACCGGTTCGGCCCCTTCCCTACGCGCCTTGGTCGTACGGTAGTTCCGGCCGCCACAGGCGGCGCAGCTTAGCACGATACGCTTGCGGCGGAGAGAGGAAGTTCCTCCCCCCGCCGGCCGGGCGGCGCGTCTTGAGTCTCGGGGCACGGCGCTCCTCGCGCGCAGGCGCGATTTACTCGAGGATCTTGGTTACGACGCCGGCTCCGACCGTCTTGCCACCCTCGCGGATCGCGAAGCGCATCTGGTCTTCCAGCGCCACCGTGGTGATGAGCTCGACTTCCATCGTGACGTTGTCCCCCGGCATCACCATCTT